>JBJKYL010000017.1:0-406722 GCA_045561055.1 Candidatus Rariloculaceae bacterium
CGGTGACGTCGTGATGGAGCCGGGTGATGTTTATGTTGCAGAGGCCTATGCGGAACACCAGGTCGAAGCATTAGAGGATAGTTTCACGGTGGAGGCTTTTGGGGCCGGAAGGGTAATCAATGCCGCGTTAGACGGCTTAGGGCAGGAGACAACTCATTGAGAAACGCGCTAACGTGCTGAAGTCCGACTCACTGCGTTACGCGTGTCAGTACTCAGAAGAGTATCTGCTCTGACCTAATCCTCTATTTCCCATTAGTTAGAGGGATCTGTTTTTCTACTAAATCGGTAGCACGTCCTGTTCTTATGAAGAATTAAATTTTGTAGTCTTAATTAAATCTAAAAAACTTTGATCGTTATCAACAGAAGTCGTTATTACAATATCAGATACGTCTGAACTACAATGGCTACAACTTTTTTCATTCATGTTAGTTAATGCTGACAAAGATTTTATTAGTGTATGAGCATTAGAAGTATTGGCCTTCATCACTTTATAGATTGCCTCAATTGATACATCGTCGTGTTCCGGGTGCCAACAATCATAGTCAGTAACCATTGCCAACGATGCATAACAAATACCTGCTTCTCTAGCTAATTTGGCTTCAGGCATATTAGTCATTCCTATAACATCGCAACCCCATGATCTATATAGAAGTGATTCTGCTCTAGTACTAAACTGCGGTCCCTCAATACATAGATATGTTCCCTTGTTGGAGTGACCAAACTTATTTTTTTCTAAGGCCGTGATTATAGAATTTGAAAGAGCTCTACAAACAGGGTCACCAAATGGGACATGGGCAACACAACCACCTTGGAAAAAAGTGCTCTTCCTTTTAAAGGTCCTATCTATATATTGATCTATAACAATAAACTTGCCTGGCTCATGCTCTTCTTTCAGGCTTCCAACAGCAGAGATAGAAACAATCTTATCTACGCCTATTCTCTTAAGACCTTCTATATTGGCCCTATAATTTATTTCAGATGGGTTGAGTTGATGGTTTAAGCCATGTCTCGGTAAAAAGGCAAATTCTAAGTTGCCAATAGAACCTATAACAGCCGGAGCTGAAGGCGCACCATATATTGATTCAAGGAGAACTGTTGTTTTCTGATCAAGCTCGTCTATTTCATATAAACCACTACCGCCAATGACTCCGATCATATGATCTCCTACGCTACTTCGCGTCTTTGTCGATGGCGCCGAACTCCGTTGCTTTCTCGATCAGCGTGAGCATGCGCCGTAGCGTCTCCTTCTGACCTCCGACGTCATGGGGGCGCCCGACTGTCGCGCCGATGTTCAGCCGCCGAATGACCTGGCGCGGGGGGCGTGCGGGGCTACTGAGCCCGGGCATCACCGATACCAGAGCCGCCGCGATCCCGCCGAACTCGAGGCCCCGAGCAACCAGACTCACGGTCTGGTGGCACACGGGTCACGAAGGGACCAGGAGTGCGGCTTCGACCCCATCCGAGCGGAAGCGGTCGACTATCTGGGGAATCGTTTCCTCGATTAGCGGTTTGAGGTTCGTGATCAAGCCCATCATGGCGAGGGTGTCGTTTGCGATGGAGCCGATCTCTCCGTTATCGACCATCTCGCGCAGCCGGTCGAGCGGGAGGTTGGCGTTGTAGTCTTCCTCGGCAAAGCGGTGGTCGTAGCCCCTATGGTCGATACGGAGTTTCGATCGATCCGCGTCGAGCGGGACCAGGCGCACCTCGGGGGCTATCGCGCTGAAGTCTGGCTTCCCCGTGAACGGTTCGTGTTGTCCCTGTATGGAGTACCCGCCCGTTGTTAGCAATCCCACACAAGCCTGCGACAACGGCTTGCCGAGTCGGACAAAGGGTTCTCCTTCCGTTGTGAACCAGGGGTAGCTGCGCATGGCCTCTTTGCCCTTACCCTGCTCCATGAGGGGCTGGGCCTGCTCGCACCACGCCTCGTATTTCGGAACCCAACTCGTGAGAACACCCTTGTCGCTCATTCTCGATGCTCCATTAGCCTCGGCTGATTATATAGAATTCCCCGGCCATGAGATCAAACCGCTTAATTGCCTACTGTCCGTAGATTCGGGGTAGGAAACTCATGAATTAATAATAGAGAGTAGATGGGCTCATCATTCAATAATCTCTAACGACTCCAGCTCTAATAACATCCGGCGAATCTTATCGCGACCAAGACTACCGGATATTCGGATGTAGTCACCGACCTCAATTGTTTCTCGCGTCCAGTTTGAACGCATCATGCTGATCAGGTTCGAAGTTTCGATATCCCATAACTCAGTTTCGCCGGAATCGTTCATTACTTCGATGTAGTAATGAACATGAGGATTGGCCCAGAAGACCTCTACAACGACCCCCTCGATCGTACCAATGTTAGAGATGTCGTAGTTTGCGGCTATAGCATGGTGCGCCTGCGCGACGTGCACGGCGAAAACGAGGCCTGTTGTCAAGATCAGTAGAAGCCTCATTCTGTTCAACATATATTTTCTCATTGAAAAGTAGGAATTTCAGGTTTTCCTATAACCGATTCTGCGAGCGTCCCCAATATTCTTCAAGACGATCTTCTAGTGACAGGCTACGGTAGAATGGATGGGGATCACAAGAGTATGCATTGATATAAGTGTCATCGGATTGTCTCGGCCGGACCTGATACATCTCGACTGGTCGATTATAGTTAACGGGGTCGTCTAGGCTCAACTCGATATGCAGTTGGTCTTCAGCGTCGAGAGACCAACGCTCCGTCACGATCGCAGCGGGCGAAATAGGCATTCCGGATGCGTCCCAGACCGATTTCTTTAGCCCGCGCGTCTCGATTACGAGCGTCGAACCATCCCAACGACCAGTTGAATACCCCATAGCTAGCCAGGCATCCTCAATGCCTTCAGGGAATTCGCGGTTATCCATATAGATGCGCCGCACCTCATGAAGATCTTCGTGTAACACAATGATACGTCCTTCGCGCGTTACCACCTCGATATTGAATGGCCCGTGCGACATTCGGATCAGACCATCCGAAACACAACGTAGTATTGGGTCGTCGATGGTACGATCGTAAAGCTCGTCGGCCTCTTTGCCTGCTTCCGTTAAATCGAATGTGGCTTTACTCAAGATGGCAGGTTGCCCCCAGATTCCCGTGAAATCGACCGGATTCGGCGGCAGCGCAATGCTGTTACGTACGACGCGCGTCGCTCGCCAGGTACCGCGACCTTCTTCTTCCTCCGTCACCGTCCCCTCTATGACTCCATTTTGGAGTTCGCCTTCCAGGATGCTGATATGTAGCTCGTCCGGAAGGTCAGTCCAGTCGAAATCGAACTTGATGTGGTTGTCATCGAGCAATAACAAGTTCACGGGGCCACCATCAATGTAGATGGCGAGATCGTCGCCCGCGTCTTCGAAAACGAGGTTACCATAGGCAGGTCTTCCGTAACGGTTATCGGTTTCCAACCAAATTAACCACTCGCCAAGAAAAATATCCGCTTGGGCAAACGAGACCCCTGGCAGCAATAACAGGAAAACAATTAGTATCGATCGGTTCAAATTTATGTCTCCATCAGAAATACTATCGGGTTGCTAACGTATTTCATAGCCTAGTCCTAGAATTAATTGTCTACCATCCTACAATGATGCGTATTCGTAATTAGCAATACCAAATTCAGTTGCGCTAAACTTCTCCGATGAGGAAATAAAACTTGTCGGTACGGTTCGTGACGTTCGATGGGTAAATCCGCATGCGTCGTTCGAATTCGATGTTGATAACGATGGTGGTACGGTCAGCAGATGGATTGTAGAATTGTTTGCTGTGGTAGCACTCCAATGGCGCGGATTCAATTTCGATGCAATCCAGGATTGATCACAGATAGAAATGACAGCAAGATTGGGCTACCGTGAGCATACATTGCTATTCACTGGTGCTGTACTTCAGGATGGTACAGTCGTTACGCGTACTGGTGCGCCGCGTGAGTAAAATTTTAATTACGAGTAGTACCTTCGACACCCGCATTCAAAAAGGAGATAGTGATGATCAAGAGTAAAGCCTTAACCGTGATCGCAGGGCTGTGTGGCATCTTGGCGTATACCGCTGGGTCTATAGGAGTCGCGCAGGTCGTGGAGGGTCAAGCGGTCGATGCGAATGGAGCTCCCCAGTACCATGTTGATCCATTCTGGCCCAAGCCGCTACCGAATCAGTGGAGCATGCAGCAGGTCACTGGCCTTTACGTCGATCATATGGAGCATATCTGGTTCATTAACCGGGGAAGAGCCGCTCTACCAATCGAACTAGCGGGGGAACTCGGGCCGGGGGCAGCGCTGTGCTGCGTGCGCGGGCCGGAAATAATCGAGCTTGATCAGGAAGGTAATGTTCTGAACGCCTGGGGAGGCCCTGGCTACCATCCGCTTTGGCCGGAATACCTTCAGACAGTGATTCCTGATAGCGAAGGTTTCGTCTGGATTGCCGGTGAGGCGGCGCAGGACAGCATCCTGAAATTCACTCGCGAGGGGGAGTTTGTTTGGGACTTTGGTCGTAGGCCACCGAAACTTGGTACAGAAGCCGATTATCGAACGCGTGACCCGCAAGAGAATAACCAGAACGTTGATGAAATTGTGAACGTGGGGCGCTTTCAGCTCGATGAGGTGGACAACGAGCTCTATATCATTGACCAAAAGCGCGTTACCGTTTACGACGCTTCGACGGGCGATTTTAAACGTGGTTGGGGCGGCCACGGGATGCCGTTGAGCGAGATCACTAACGAGCCGATTGCCGGATACGAATGGACAGGTGAACCACCGCCAGAAGAAAGAAATTTTGCGCCGACCCTGCACTTCATCGAGATCTCGAATGACCGGCGCGTCTACATCGGAGAGCGCGGTCAGAACCGGATTCAGGTGTTCACCACGGAAGGGGAGTGGTTACAGGACATTTATGTCTCGCCAAATACGCCGGCGCAACGAGGCTTGTGCGCCGGTATGTTCGAACGTCCGGCATCTCCTATGCCGGTTGGAACCTTCTACGCCTCGATCTGCGGTAGCATGTACAAGATGATTATTTCCAAAGATCCGGAACAGAAGTATCTGTTCGTGGCAGACGCACATAACGACGTCGTTTGGTCGGTTGACCGTCTAGGCGGAGAGACGCTCGGTTATTTTGGCAGAAATGGGCGTCTTGCTGGTCAGTTTCACTTTGCAAACGCGATCGGCATCGACACGTTCGGGAACATATTCGTGGGTGAGGTCGACAATGCTAAGCGGATACAGAAATTTGCCCCGGTTATGATGGGCGTTCCCTAGCTGCCTAACGAAGTTACACAGGGACTACTTTGCAGCCTGGTTGGTTTGAAGCGAAGATGATGAGGGAGTGATTTTTCAATGAATTTTAAACTGACTATGTTTGTTTTTTTCTGGCTAATAGCCACAGGATATGCGTCTGCCCATCACTCTTTTGCTCCGTACGACATCCGTAATCCTATTGAAATGTCGGGTGTTACCGAAGACTTTGTATTCAGGCGTCCTCATCCTATGTTGACTGTTTTGGACAGTGAAAACGTGGAGTGGGAAATAGAGGTGCCTTTAAGATTCTGGAACCGTGCTGGCATCGCGCAAGACGCGATCAAACCAGGCGATGAACTCGTCGTACTTGGATGGCCCGCTCGTGATGGGTCTCCAGAGATGGCGATGAGCGGTTTCGAATTAAATGGGATGTTCTACAACGTACACGAAAGAGTAGGTCAAAGATCTGCTAACGAAGCCGCCGATGCTATAGAGAGTGGCGAATCGCTTGAATCCGTCCTAGAACGATTTTCCGAATCAGAACGATTGCCCGAGTCAGAATAAACTGTGACAAGGTACTACTGATCTGCGGTATCACAGGGCACCATTCCAATTGCCCCGCCAGAAATCACCGTCTCGCAAAGCCTAGCCCCGTCGCCCATGGCTTCGATAAAGTCCGAATAGGGCACGGGTGGGCCGTGTGATGGTGCGACCACCTCAATATCTAACGACATCCGCTGGATTTGGTTGAAGAAACTTTGCATGGAGGGTGTTGGTTCGGCTGGTGGTGGTTCGTGCGTGTCGAAGAGGTCTGCCTGAAAGGCGATTTTTTCCTTAGGCAGATACGCCATTAGCATCCCGGTGGCATGTTCGAGGGGTTGTACGTAGTAGACGCGCAGAAGACGTTCGTTGTCGGTAATCACGAAGTTTTCGTTGATTGCTTCGTAGTTGTACCCTTCGGCTAGCTCAGTTGGTGGCCACAGCGACGTAATATCAGGCTCGACGCCTTGAGTTCGGTAGTTCAATACGTCCCGGTTTAGCATCTCGATATTCTTTCGGTGCGTGACAATCGTGGAACCAATATGCAAGTAGGTACGAAGTCCGCCAATGTGGTCGAAATGAACGTGTGAGTTGATTACCCATCTAATCGGCTTGTTTGGTACGATCTTCACAACCTCTTCAATGACCGCTAGGCTACGTTTTTCATTGATTGGCGCGTCAAACACTGCAACCCAATCGTTAAACTCAACCATATAGCTATTCGCGGGACCACCTCCCAGTAGATAGACGCCCTCGGCCATCCTTTCGACAGCCACGACCTCTGGATCTGGTCTTGGCGACGGTTGAAGGTTCGTAGGTACCGGAACTGAATCTGGACAGACGTTTGTTTGCACGTCCGGGAAGATACCTCCGTAGGCGTTATGGCCGGTACTCTCACTAGCGAACTGCCAATTGTCGTCCCAACCTTGATGTGAATGCCAGTTGGTTGGCCATTTTATGTCGCCGAACTGTTGCTGGTTGGTGGACTCTTGCTCGATGTTGAAATCGCCGAGTGCTGGTTCGTGAACCATCACGTGGATACGTTGAATTTGGTTCTGCGGGTTGATAGTGGCATCCACGCGGTACTTACCCAGCATCATGATTGACACGACGTGCATTTTCGTGAGGTTAACGACATTCCCATCTCGTCCCATCTCAATTTGCTCCCAGCGCCAGAAGGCCTTGGGGTTTGCGTCTGGCATACGGGCCGCTTTTAGAAAACCCGGCGGATTCAGCCAGATGTCCAGTTGCCACCGTTCTGTGTCTTCAACCGTAGCAGCCACTGGCGGTCCATCACCATCAATCGCCCATCCGATGTCACCGTTAACGACAAATGTTTGACGAGTCTGCCTTTGAGTAGGCGTGCCGCCCATCCAGCCGAGGCCGTATTTCCAAGAAGCAGGGTTGAGGCCTGGTTCCCGATCGAAGGTTTCTATACTCGTTGCCGTTTGCCAGTTAATAGTTCGTGTGTAGTTAGTTATTGGGATACGCTCCCAATCTATGTTGACGGCATTTTCATAGGTTTGTCCGACAGCACCGCTGTAGCCGGTGCCTGAAAATGTGACGCATTGGAAATTTTCTTCGCCAATTTCTTCGGACGCTGCCGCTAGCAGCGGCATTGGGTCGACGAAACCGGGTGGAAACTGTTGCGCTAACGCCGGAACGCCCGGAAGCAGAAACAGTACAGGCAGGGCCCAGAGCTTCTTCATAATGTTACCTCCACGGAAACTTTTTATTATTGTAGCCAACCCGCCGAGCGGGACGGGCCGCTAGCTATAATCTTAACGCAGTTTTGAATGCGCGTAGGAGTATGGGTATATTGGAAGAAAGGAAAACCCTGTGGGAAATTCTTGGCAAAGGAACTTAGAGTTTGTTAGAGAAGTTACATACTGATGAGTTTGCGTGGTTTTTAAAAAAGTCTATAGAAATAGCTGATAGCTGACTTTGAGAACATTAACGATGACATTCGGTTCCTCATAATGACTTTTAGTCCCATGTTAACGCCTAAAGAGATGCTTCATAGAGGCATATTCGGAGGAACATATTTTAGTGCATTAATTAGTTACAAAGATTTTCCTGATGATTGGTTTAAGGCATTGAATAAAAACTTTTACTCTTCTGAAAAATATAGCGTGGAGGTTAATTTTTTTAAAATAAAATCAGGGCAATCTCAAAAGGAATGGGAGGAAAAAGGGTGGATGCATCAGGATGACCCTAGAGGCTGGTTTGAATGGTATTGCAAATACTTTATGGGTAGAAGGCACGAAGATGATGAAAGGCAGATCAAAAGATGGTTAGCGTTCTGTGGGCCTAAAGGCCGATGGCGGAACATTATTTATAAGAAAATTCATGCTGCCGACTGCGGTATAAAGAATAGTGGAAACGTGAGTAGAAGAATACAACAATCTCTTTTGCATTGGTCTTACATTGTGAATGACGATGATTACAAGTTGTGGATTAAAAATAAAAAGGATACTTACTCAGCACCCGAGTGAAATAATTTTAATCTAAACTAATCCCCTTTAGATCTGACAATTATCTATCGTAAGCTCCAATCGGAGACAGTCGGGTAATAGTGTCGCAACATTGACGAAATCCAGTATCCGCCGAAATTGGGTGATACCATTAATCGGGAACCTTTCTAAGCTAAAAATGCCGTTAGCCGCAAAGCCATGTCCCGCACCTATATTTGTAATGAACTCAATTGGAAGTCCATTTGTTGTTGCAATTGTATTCAAACGTACGGAGTGGTCGTAGCTTACGGTCATATCATTTTCGCCGTGGATCACGATCATCGGCGCTTCGGTTGACGATATCGTTGCTGGAGAAATCACCGACGGCGTATCGTACCCTATGCCCAGGCTACCCCACAGATTTACTACGACCTTGAAAGCTGGCAAGTCGAATCCGAAGCCATCCAGTGCGTATCCGACATTAAGTGCAGTTGTAGCGCCTGCGGAGGCCCCAAGTAGGCCAATCCTGTCCGTGTCAATATGAAATTTTGCCGCATTTTCTATCATCCATCGAATAGCGCTAACAGTATCTTCAGCCGCAGCCAACATGGCGGTTTTGTTGCCGACATGTGACACTGCATTCTCTAGTGCTTGCATCTCAGCGGAAAGTACCGGGTCCTGCGGACGTAAACGATAGTCAATTGAAGTAGCGAGGTAACCTTGACGTGCAAAGGCCTGTGCAAATGCGACAAGCTGGTTTTGCGTACGGCTACCACTATTGAATCCACCGCCATGAATAATGACCATCATTGGCAACGAATGTCCGCTGAGATCAACGTCTGGTTCATAGAGATCTAGTAAGAGGTCGAAAGATTGCGGAGTAGTAGTGTTGATTTCTGCAGTTCCGAATAGGATGCCCGATGTTGTTTTGACTGCGTAGGGCTCAGAACTATCTACGCGGCTATAGTTGGCATTCATGCTGGTAGTCGTACTACTGAACGTTCCACTCACACCACCGATGGTGACAACCGTGGAGATAACTGTCGAAGGGTTGATGGAACTAGTGTGCCGCACTCGTATAGCTTGATCGTTAATGACATTGCCAGGGTCACTGGCATAGGGACCCCCATCTATGCTGTATTCACCGTCGGTTACGCTGATGGTAGTCGCCGCATTAATCCCTGTCACGGTGAATGCGATTGATTGAATTGACGTACCTAGTGCAACATCAGTCTGATCGATAATATTAAAGGTGTTTGGAACAGTATCCGTGACGTTAGCCGTGCCGGCTGTTGAGCCACCCCCACTTCCGCCCCCACAGGCGGTTAATATCAGGAAAACCCAAAAACAAACCATCAGTAAAAGATTTCTTTTAGGCACCAGTAGCCTCTATCCGTTGTGCTATTGGATATCTTGCTTAGTCGGAGACTGTAACGCTGACTATTTCGTCCCCTTGCTCGATGGTGTCGACAATATCCTCTCCAATTACAACTTTTCCAAATACGGTGTGTTTACCGTCTAGATGCGGGGTAGGTAAATGAGTAATGAAAAACTGACTGCCGTTGGTGTTGGGGCCTGCGTTAGCCATTGAAATGACGCAACGCTCATGTCTTAGTGGATTTCCGTTAAATTCATCAGCAAATCGGTAGCCCGGGCCACCTCTACCTGAGCCGGTAGGATCACCACCCTGAATCATAAAATTTGGGATAACACGATGAAATAATACGCCGTCGTAGAAACGTTGGCTCGCTAGGTACACGAAGTTGTTTACTGTTTGTGGTGCGTGCTGTGGATATAGCTCAAGTCCAATAGTGCCGCGATTTGTCGTAATCGAGACGGAATAGTTTTTCGTCTCGTCGATTTGCATTTCCGGCGGCGAATCCCATTGCTGTGTAGACATTCTGACGACTCCTAGATTTTTAATTGGTTTCTGGGTTTTCTGTATTCCCGCTAAAAGGCTCAAGATCTGAGTCGCACACGTTTGCGGTATTTGGTTCATTCTCTTGATCAAGAACCCATTTTTTTTGCCTTAGTTGACGAAACTCGTTCAAGGCAGAGCGCGCATTCTAACTGAAACGATTACCCCGTTTCTTGAGACGATAAGTCGTTCCTCCGAGAGTTAGGAGTTAAATCATATAACGGACCACGATTTGGCGCTAAGTTAGCAAACGGTTAATATTTATGGGACAGCTATTAATCCGACTTTAGTGTCAAATTGATTTAATAAAAACATGCTTCTTCGTTTGGTTCTCCATTAATCAGCACAACAAATTATTCCGCTAACTCGCTAGCGAGTTCTTTTGTTTACGGCCCGCCTTTAATTGCCCATTGCTTAAGTCTCGTATCGGTTGAAATACATGGTGCCAATTCTAGAATGCGTGACATGAATGGCCCTGCAGCTTTACTTTTTACTCCTGCTGCGATGCATAGACTGCGATCACTTTTAGGACTGAATTCAGAACTGTCGGTGCTATAGGTAAATAGTTGCTCTATCGATGTCGGCGAACAATCTAACAGATCAAATGTGACGCCGGCAGCAGCCTTCTCATGAAGCGTTACACATTTACCGGGAAATTCTGCTGATTCGATTTGACTTGCTTCTGAGTTGTAGAAAAACTGCACATCACCACCTTGAGGTTTACAGGAATGAGTTTGCAGTTGCTCGGACCAGCCCCGACCTAATGTATCGATACACCAACCCAAATTATCTTTTTCGTCAAGGTTATCTGCGAGGTAGATGGCGGGTTCTGGCGTTTGCAGTGCCGGTGGTGCTGCATTTGCAGATAGTGTCAGCATGTAGACAAGAGAAATAATTGAGCACCAGAGTGGCTCCTTGCGAAATAATTTTTGTCTATTAGGATCAATACATATTGATTTCATTCTGTTGCTCCTTCGAGATGATTTTTTTAATATCGTTGTTATCTTTAGTGGAACAGTTCGCAGTGGCGTAAGGAAATTATTGGTTTGAATGCATCGGAGCTAATGAATAAAGTTAATTAAATTTTAGATCTTACTGCAATCCCCGCGACTCTTTTATAAGGTCGTAGGCCACGTTAATCTCGCGGGTTCGCTCCTCCGCGACCTGTCGCATGCTTTCGGGTAAACCTTTCGCGGCAAGCTTGTCGGGATGGTTTTCGCTGACCAGGCGTCGGTAGGCTCGTTTAACCGCTACATCGTTCACATCAGACGTTAAGCCAAGGGCTGTATAGGCGTCGTCAAGCTGATCTCTCGACGGTGCGCTCCCTGGGCCTGATCCTGGACCAGCTCCGGCACGCAACAATGCTTCGAGTTGAGCAACGTCCTGCTCGGTTAGTCCCAGGCGTTTCGCAATATGAACGAGCATCGCATGCTCGGCTTCATGGACTCGGCCATCAGCTGAGATCGCCATGCACTGAAGGTGCAAAAAGAGCCGCAGCAAGGGTCCGCGACCGAAAGCCATCGCACCTCGCAGTCGATCAATTTCCGCGTCGAGATCAAAGTCAGCTGCCTTACCCCGATTGAATGCGTTTATCGCCTGGTCACGCTGTACGTCCGAAAGACGCAACATGTTAAAGGTCTGCTGCGCAGCCTGGATTTCGTCGCGGGACACGACCCCGTCGGCTTTTGATAGAGCTCCCATTACCGCGAAGGTCGAATCAAGAAAACGTGCTTGACCTTGTTGCAGACGGTTCCTGAATATCATCGGCAACGCTCGTTGTGCTCCATAGCCGAGTAGGGCACCAATGAGGAGGCCTCGCGTTCCGCCAAACAAAAGCCCAAGTAGGGCGCAAAAGACAATGAAGCTCATTGTCACGAGCTTAGGCGGGGTAAGGTCTATATTGCAACGATTGTTTATTAATAAGTAGCAAATGACATAAATCTACCGCTTTTTATACCTCAGGTGAGATATTTATCCACTGATCTCTTGTAGGCTGCCAGATTTTGGGTTGGTATCTTACGAAATTATACTGACGGTCAGTTTTACAATAGGTATGGCCTAGATTAATATAAAGCATATTAATAATGTTAAGTATATTATTGTTTTTAATGAAAAAGTTTATTTTAATTTTAATGCTTATCGTGGAACCCTCTTTGGTCGTGGCGTCTGAGGTTTTCGGTCCTGCGACTATTATCGATGGTGATACCCTACGTGTCGGTAGCACTACGATCCGGCTACATGGAATCGACGCTCCAGAAGTAATACAAAACTGCGAGAGAGACGGGAGTATTTGGTTGTGCGGAGCGGAATCATCGCGGAAATTGCGACAACTTGTGGGCGATCAAGACGTCATGTGTTATGAGACCGACCATGATCGGTACGGCAGAATAGTTGCTATTTGTAGTGCCGGTGATATCGAGTTAGGTGCGGCGATGGTCATATCTGGATTAGCTCTAGCATACCGACAGTTCGGCACCGAGTATGTGAGACACGAAACATCAGCTAGGGACGCAGCGCGAGGGATGTGGTCCGGCGACTTCGTTGCGCCTTGGGATTGGCGTAGAGGGCGTAGATTAATCACAGAAACGAATGGCGATTGTTTGATTAAAGGCAACATCAATCCTCAAAATAATCGCATATATCATGCTCCAGGGAGTTCTTCTTACGCTGCAACCGTGATCAATGAGTTAAATGGAGAACGATGGTTTTGTAGCGAAGAGGAAGCTATAGAGGCGGGTTGGCGTGCGCCAAGATAATGGAATTTTTGTACTAAAATCCTATTCGCTATCGGTTTTTTTAGGAAACGTCTAATACGGTTATACTGGGACAACGTTAATACAGATCTTGAGGTAAGCATTGGATAAGAAAATTGGAGTGGCGGTCATTTTCGGGTTTTTGATTACCACTGGACTACCAGTAGCACTGTCTCAAACCGCTGGGACACGAGACCCTGGTTTAGGAGAGCTTTATTCAACGCGGCCCTCAATGGCACAGTCTCAAATAGAAGAATTTGAGGAAATAGTTAAGTCTCAAAAAGAACAATCTCAACCGTTGTGGGCGCCTATTCCTGAATGGGCATACGGTTATGACTCGCAGCCTCAGCCAGGTGATGCGGCATCAGCCCCCACACCGGGCAATAGGGTAATCCAACATGGAGAGGATCCAGAAGAATTAGCTAGGCTTCTTACGCTAGAGGGAAGTAGCGCCACCTTCTCTCGCCAAGAAATCCGTCATGCTCAAGATGTTATCGATTGGTTTCCTGAAGACTATCCACCGATGCCAGATATCATTAAATATGGGCCCGAAGCCCTTAGAGGCGAAGATCCTGATTGGGCCTGTGGCTCTTGTCATCTGCCTAATGGCAAAGCGCGGCCCTCAAATGCCGCAACCGCGGGATTACCCGCTGCATACCAGGTTCAGCAAATGCATGATATGCGAGATGGCTTACGGTATAGCGCAGACCCAAGAAAACCAAACACGCCCAATATGATCAGGATGGTTCGAGCGATGACCGAGGAAGAAATTCAAGAATCTGCAGACTTTTGGGCTGCAATTCCTTGGACGCGCCGGATGTATGTAATGGAAGCCGACCTGATTCCGGAGATGTATTTGAATCCAGATAGTAATATGTTTTTCACGATGGGAACTGAGCCAACGGAGCCTCTTGCAGGGCGTATTATTGAAACTCCTTTAGATACCTATGAAGCGAACTATCTTCGTAATCCACGCATGGGTTTTAATGTTTATGTGCCTGCAGGGAGTCTTGCTAAGGGAGAGGAGCTCGTTGTGAACGGAGGTGGGGGAAAGACAATTCAGTGTAGTATCTGCCATGGTCAGGATCTCATGGGTCTTGGTTTGATTCCTGGTATTGCTGGCCGTCAGCCTAGCTATATGATGCGTCAGTTATATGACTTTAAACAGGGGACTAGGAATGGTGTTGGTGCGCAACTAATGCAGCCGACCATCGCAAATCTAAATATCGAAGACATGACTAATATTGTTGCCTATTTAGCTTCAATTATTCCTCCCACGCCAGCGTCAGGAGAGCCTCAGTAGGATTGAGGTTAAAAGCTTAATAAATCTTCTAAGAGCTGGATATCTAACGAAGCTAAACTGCGGTAATTTTTATCCGGTTGAGACTTTGAGCATTGTTAGTTGCAAATGGCTGATAACGTTTCATTCGTGTATAACAATCTCGACAGAAGACTGTTAATGTTAGTCTGTCCGGATAGCTTTCTTGACGGTTAACGCAGTCAGGGTGTTGTCCTTCATCCCTAAAAAGGCCCGTTTACGATCGTTGGGGACTGCCAGAGCGCTGACCAGACATCGTTGTCGCGAATATAGTAAACCGTGTCCTCGTGTATGAAAGACCGGCTCCGTCTCACCCAACTAAGCGTATTAGGATCAATCGAAGGCGGCTGGATTGATCCGACATTATTTAGTGTGGCGAGCATTGGCGTGTTCTTATCGAGAATCTCGAAGAGATATAACGCTGAGCCAAGAAACTGACGGCTACTATCTGTTGCGAACACGCTCGCTGGGACTGTGAAGCGATCGAGGCTATTAGCGTTGGCTTGATAGGTGAACGCGTGACGATCATATCTAGCCTCGCTGTAGGAACTCGGTCCGCCAATGAGTACGCTGCCCCGAGACAGCGGCCGAGCAATATTGGAGACGTTGAACAGTTCTAGTTTGACACCACCATTCTCATCTGCGCCGAGGCCGAGTAACAGGTCGTCAGTTACTGGGTGTAGGAAATCGGAAAACCCTGTCACTTGGAGTTCTCCCGCGATAAACGGGTCCGTAGAGTCAGATAGATCAATAGCGTACAGCGGATCAATTCGCTCGAACGTCACCGCATAAACCGTATCACCTAAAAACCGGACGCCATACAATGCTTCGTTTGGTTTGCCGATTTCTTGTGGGCGGTTATTGTTGGGTAGCGTCGACACGATATCGAGATCGGGTCGCGTGCTCGACTCACGCAGGATGTATAGCTGGTGATCAACGAAGTCCTCATTGTTCCTGTCAAACTGGGATGCTAGTAGTCTCAGATCCCCGTCTTGTTCGCTCATACGGAAGTCGGCCTGGCCACCGCGCCAGACGGTACCCTCGATATCTGAGGAACCGCGGTAGTAGATACGAGTCCCAGCCAGGGAAAACTTATGAATGCGTGTAATGTCATGCAGCGCTGCTGTATTCGGTCGGAGCTCAGTTAAATAGAGCGCTTGTTCGCTGACATACACACCATAGGTTTTTTCTTTATAACAAGCCGTCGTGAATTCTGTCGGATTATTAATAGGTACGGCCGTGATGCTTGTAATTACAGCGTAGTTACTGGTGTCGTTAGTCGTAACGTAGCAGTTTTCCGGTTTAAAAAGCGCACTGGTTTCTCCAGCGATTGTGATTTTCGGCAAAAGGTCGTCGAGCGTTGCGCTGGACAGTAGTGCCTGATTTTCGACCTGCTGTTTGGCTGTTACTACGCGATAATGTAAGCCTTTCAGTGACGGTGTGTATCGACTAACGATGTAGACCGTGTTTCCGATACGTCGGCTCTCGACGAAGACGCCGTCGATGCTTGCCTCGATTTCTAGCTTGGGATTGCTTATATCGCCTACGTCGTAGATACGGAACCCTAGCTTTTCTGGGGCCCAAATTGACGTATCAGCCCATAGCCTACCGTAGCTGCCATAGACCCTCTGACCGGTCAGCGCAAACATCTGCTCATCTTCCAAGTACATGCCTTGAACAGAGATGTTTTTCTCGAGGGGAATAGTACTAACCAGACGTGCTGTACCGTTAGCCTGATCCGTTGTAAGGATTCGGATTGAACGCTCAACGGTGACTCGTGGATTACCAGATTCTTCTTCCGCATCAGCGAGTCGGAAACAGCAGTTAAAGTAACGCTGCGGTGCAATGAACAGCTGCTCGCCGTTGTAGCGTACAGCATCGAACTCGTCGACATTTGCCTCCTGGGTATAGGTGCCCGTAAAGTTACTATCCATAGCCACGCCGGCGATCGCGCGCTGTTCTGCTGTGCTGACTTGCGTAAGCGCGGATTTGATAGAGGACTCGAAAGCTGCCGCGTCCGTGACCGTGCTAAGGAGGCCCGCCGGCTGAATTGGCGGAGGGTCGTCGGAGCTTGAGTCTGAGGAGCCACAGCCCGCGGTTGTTAACACGACAAGGATGGAAAGTATTTTGGTAGCGCTTTTTGTTACGTTATATTTATATCCGGTTTGCTGTCTTTTCATTTTGATGTCAGCTTTGCGTTGGGACTTGTAATAAAAGACTACCCGACTGGGGACAGGTTAGAACGAAGTGCTAGCCGTTTGCCCCAACAATATCAATTAGATAGAAAAAACTATGATCTTGTTTGACACCACGCAGTCTATCCCAGCCTGATTTTTAGTTAATTTGTTATTCGATCCTGCACTCGTACGGCTCAACTTTTAGTTCCGGATGCCATTGCCAGGTCCAGTGCGCAGTCACCGGCTCAGTAAAGGTTCCTGGGTCATTGACAGTGATGGTATAGGCAAGTTGGGTACTATCCTCGCTAATAGCAAATCGTTCGAGTATTTCCGACTCTTCACTTTGAGGAACACCAGTGCGATCGAAAAATGGCCAGTCTATCTGCGTCGTTCGCACCACTAGCTCGTCGTTTTCCCAGTGCCCGACCGAGTAGCCGAGCTTGCTAAGTGGTTGCTCGGCAATATTTTCTCTTTCACCCATGTGAACGACACGGACGATATCGAAGTACTCCGCGCGGATAACAATGTTTCCGTTTCGTTCAATAAGATCAATTGGATGAGGCCCCCTCCCGAGCATTGCAAATGGCATTCCTGGGGCTACACAGTGCATCATTCCATCGTCGGAAACCGGATTCCAGGATGCGCGTGCCGTGATCGCTTCAGCGGTTAGTGGTAGTTCACGCGGAAATCGGCCGGGCGGCATTCTTCTCATCCATACCCGAAAGATCCCCTGAGCTTCGGCAGGTGCTTTATCGCTTTGCTCGACGAGTACGTTACCGATTGTTTCTTCTGACCAACGAGCATTACCTGAGCTCTCCGTTATTAATTCGAGACCAGTTGGTAGCAAAATATTGGTCATAAACATATGGTTTTGCTGACGAGTAGATGGATGACCTGCCGCTCGAACTCTGTCACCAACCTGTAGCAAATCCCGGGGTACGCCACGTCGATCCTGGCTATTAAGGTCTTGTGCTTCAAGGTGCCATGTTTCTTGTAAACCGTTTGAGTTTTCGATCCGCATAGAGAAGCCAACATGCGGATTACGCCAGTGTAGGGTAAGTATCTCCCCCTCAAGTTCTCGCACTACAGAACGATCATATTCAGCAACCGAGTGGTGGCCGAATACTACTACCGACCACAGCGAGATAGTGAAGATTAGAGCAGTTTGCATAACCGTTGGCTCCTATTTAAACGATTTAAAAAAACAAATTTATACCTAACTATTTCATTCTAATTGCACAACCAAACCGCTTGAAGTTGGGCTAGTAGTTTCTGGTATATTATTAATCGAACCAAATTATAAAGTAGTTGAGAACAAAATATTCATAAAATAGTCAACGAGAGAAATGGTCGGAGCACCGGCATGAGGGTGCTTAGGTACTTAGCCATAATCATTATCGTTTCTACCTGTATCGGTTTTTTGGGCCAGAGCTGAGTAGCTTGTCTCGATAGTGGAGTGCAGGTGCAGATTCTAGGTTCTAGCGGCCCGGGTCCATCGGCGAATCGAGCATCTTCTGGTTATGTCATTTGGATTGACGGTGTAGGCTGTATTATGGTTGATGCGGGTAGTGGGAAAAAAGATCATTTTCATGCGGCTGAAGCGAGTTTAAAAGATATTGAGTTAATCGCGATTAGTCATTTTTACCCAGATCATTCGGCAGAGCGTCCTGCTATTTTGTGGCCGGTCGGTTCGGAGGCACGGCTATCAGGACCTGAGGGAAATGAAAGGTTTCCCTTGGTTACAGATTTTTTGACGTGAATGTTTTTCGAGGATAGTACTTTTTCGATGCTAATGAGTGGCACCTATAATCGAATCGCCGGCGTGGTAGACAATTGTGGTTAAGTCCAATATGGAAATTGGACATGCTAATAACATAGACACACCAAATCTCAGGCGACCAGACTATTACATTAATAGGCAGCCATCGCAGATTGATTTTAATTTTCGCGTGCTTCATCAAGCGAAGAATAATAATGTGCCTTTGCTCGAGCGACTGAAATTTCTATGTATCTCTTGTACAAATCTAGATGAATTTTTTGAAGTCCGGATGTCTGGACTAAAAACTGTAGAGCTAAAAAAGACCGGACCAATAGGTCTAGAGAGAAAAACGACAAGAAAAGTTCTACAAGAAGTTTACGGGAAAGTCCGCTCGCTTGTAGTAGAGCAATATCGTGTTCTCAATTATGAACTAATCCCCGAGCTAGAAAATTCAGGGATACGATTTCTACGACAAAAATATTGGAATAAACAGCAACAATGTTGGTTAGAAAAGTATTTTAAAACTGAGATTGTGCCCGTACTTAGCCCAGCAACCTTTGTTCCAACGAGATCGATACCGCGAGTTCTAAATAAAAGCCTAAATCTTATTATCAGCTTTCAAGAGCATGATGCCTTTGGTCGCTTTAAGCAGATCGCTATAATTGAAGTGCCCCGTTCACTTCCTGATCTTGTCCAATTGCCAACAAAATTGCATGGAACAGGAGGTGCTGATTTTGTTTTGCTCACATCTATTATTCATGCATTCGTTAATCAGCTTTTCGTAGACCGTTTAATACAAGGTTGTCATCAATTTCGATTAACCAGAAATAGTGATTTCTATTTAGACCCGGAAAAAACCGATGATATCGTAACGGCACTAGAAGGGGGATTACTGGAAAGTCGGTATGGGGAAGCGGTTCGTTTAGAGACAGATTACGGTTTTCCAGAGGAGTTAGCAGAATGCTTGCTTGATAATTTTGGACTGAATAGAGTGAACCACTACCAGGAGAATGGACCTGTAGACCTTGGGCGACTTCTTGCGGTTTACGATATGGTTGACGATTGCACTCTCAAGTACCCTCCGTTCACCCCGGCGATGCCAGTGTCGTTGGCCCAAAGAGAGGATATATTTGAGGTTATTTCTAAAAAAGATATTCTCTTACATCATCCGTTTCAGTCTTTTTCGCCTGTACTAGATTTTCTTTGCCGTGCGGCTATTGACCCTAACGTTGTCGCTATCAAGCAAACCTTGTATCGCGTAGGAGGAGCTAATTCACCAATGGTTGAACGCCTCGTTCAGGCGGCAAAAGCAGGAAAAGAGGTTTCTGTAATGATCGAGCTCAGAGCTCGATTCGATGAGGCCGTAAATATTGAGCTAGCTGATCAGCTTCGGGCAGCAGGAGTAAAGGTTTTTTATGGTGCAGTCGGTTATAAGACACACTGTAAAATGTTGCTGGTTGTTCGTCGAGAAGGAGAGCGGTTACGGCGGTACACTCACCTAGGTACCGGTAACTATCACGCTGGAACGGCAAGGGTTTATTCAGATTATGGGCTTCTCACTGCTAATGACCAGATTGGTCAGGATGTAGATGAACTTTTCAGGCGCATCACTAGTCTTACGAATTCCTCAATCACTAGTCTTACCAAGGCCCCTGATTTAAAACTGCTTTTTCAATCCCCTTTTAATCTCCGAGACAAACTACTTGAGTTGATTAAAAGGGAAACCGCTTATTCTGCCTCGGGCAGATCGGGACACATTATTGCTAAAATCAACGCACTAGTAGAACCAGATGTGATTCGTGCTTTGTTTGAAGCTTCTATAGCGGGTGTTCGTGTGGACCTAATAGTTCGCGGTATCTGTTGCCTTAGGCCAAACCTCCCAATCGTCTCAGAAAATATATATGTTCGCTCTATTGTTGGTCGTTTTTTAGAACACTCTCGATGCTACTATTTTCAAAATAATGATGATGAAGAGGTATTTTGCGCTAGTGCAGACTGGATGGATCGGAGTTTAGATCGTCGAATAGAGGTTATGTATCCGGTACTTGATCACACTATCAAAAAAAGAATTATAAGGGATCTACATACTTACTTGGCCGACAACAGCGAGGCTTGGCTGTTAAAAGCTGATGGTACATATCAGCAATTGACCGTAGAGAACAATCTAGAAGCGGTATCAGCTCAATCTACTTTACTGAGTGAGCTCTACGCTTAGGTCCAGGGAGGCCGTCCAGTTAGCCCGATTAGATCGACCATGCGTTGGCGAAGTTCTGCATTTGGCAACGTGCCTTGACCCGCCCTTAAGTTATCTAACAAATGTGCTGGATTTGATGTCGCTTGGAGAGCTACCGTCACAGCAGGATGTGACAACACAAACTTTAGGAAAAACTGCCCCCAACTGTTACAGTCAAATTCGGTTGCCCAGCTAGGTAGCGATTTATTTCTTACATAGGGGAATAGAGCGCCGGCAACAAAAGGCCGGTTGACAAAAACTGCTATCCCTTGGTCTAAAGCTAATGGAAGGATAGTTTCTTCTGCCTTCCTTTCGGCGACGCTATAGTTAATTTGTATAAAGTCTAGCGGCTCACTTTTCATAATGCTGATGAAATCATCGTAGAGTTCTTCACGAGATGCTGTTATACCAATGTATCGATAAATGCCCAGTGCTTTTCTTTCTTTGAGGATAGGTAGTTGAGTTCGCCAGTCGGCTAGGCTGTGGACCTGCATTAAATCAATTTTTTCAACACCCATTTTTTGTGGTGAGGCATCCATTTGGTCGATGCCCTCACTTTTTCCATTTGCGCGTACCTTAGTTGCAACGAATAAGTTATCAGGGAGATCGATCTGTCGAGATAGGTGTCCGAAAGCATCTTCAGATGGGCCATAGGCCGGTGAGGAGTCGGGACCACCGTTCCGCCATGCCGAAAAAATAGCTCTAGTACCTGCCTTAGCGGATCAAGTTCGGCCGCATTATCCGCCACATTAAAGGTACGATAAGTTCCAAGCCCAATAACTGGCAAACGCTCGCCTGTTTTTGGTATAGCCCTTTGCATGAATGCGCTTTGAGTCTGTGAGTACGTTGGAACAAGCGCTCCCAAAAGACACAGTTGGCTCGCGTTCGCTAGAATCTGGCGCCTAGTGATCATAGCTTGGTTCTTTTCTCCTCTCTAAATGTTTTTAGCTATCGTTTGTTAACCACGAGATCAGAAAAATAAGCGTCTGTTCCCGGACCGATCCAGAGTCCAATTGCACCTGCTTCTCCTCCTAATTTCAAATCATTGACAATAAGGCTCGGTTGTTCTGCACCATTTACATAAAGCTGTGCTCTTGTACCTTCAACCTCAATTCGAACTCTCATCCATTCACCGGGGACAAGATCAACATAGGATTCGTACATCCCTGGTGACTCCTCTCGTAGACGATGCCATGGATGATCCGGATAAGAAATATATTGAGAAGAGTGATTTCGGCGCAGTTGATCGTTAGCTCTACCATTTGTGGGCCTCAAATAGAAAGCCTCGAAACTAGATGCATCAGCAGAAATATGAAAGGCGATCCCTACGAAGCCACGAGCATTTTCCCCTGCGTGACTGCCAGGAGCGCCAGCAAGGCTTACCTCAATCGTGCCATTGTCGAATTCAATATCATCGACTATAACGAGCTTGTCTTCGTTGTTCCCAAAAAACTCGTCCGGGTCAGTTATATGGATGGCAGTCCGGTTCAGGTGGCTTGAAATTTTTTGCATAACTTTGTGAGCCTGCAATCCCTCCAAACTGTCCAGGTTTATATTTTGTCCAAAGCAGTTGATAGAGATAGTAGCCATACCTAAAGCGGTGGCTAATCTACAAAATATTTTTGTAAAGAACATATTTTCCCCTCTTTTTTAACTATCAGTTATTATCTTTGCATCTTTGTTTTTTTGATGTAAGTTTGCTACAACGATATTGTGTGTTTTATCAGCTAGGCTAGATTCGTATTGCAAGAGGCGAAAAGAATCACTTCGGATCGATCAGATACATTTAACTGTATTTTAGCAGGCTGCAGCCCGTGGCCCATGGTAGGATAGGCTCGTAGAATAGAACTTTCGCGGATCGCTCTGGACAGATCCCAGCGAGCATTATCCAGGTACGCAGCTCATGTGTTCCTAGTCCCCGTTCAGTCATTTCGTCGTCCGTATAATTAGTTATCTCCTTACCATCGCCTGCACATAGGCGTCTCAAGAATTCCTGATCGAAATCTGTGTCGATATTGCCGTGCGTTCGTTCGCCTGGCGCGTGGCTCAAGCCACCAGCCGCCACGACCGCTACTCTGCATTTGTTTTGCTCCAGTGCTACGCCTAGTGTACGACCAAGTTCGTAGCATCTCGACGGTAGTGGCATAGGAAACGTCATGCAATTAACGATTAAAGGAACAACAGGCAGTGACCGATCAGGGTCGAGAAAGCTTAGCGGTACCATTGTGCCATGATCTAATTTGAGTTCGTGCGAGTAGTGGATCTCAAGACCCGACTCATAACTGGCGTCTATAAGACGTTGTGCAAGTTTAGGGTTTCCAGGGGAGTGCCCTTGTTCGACCTTTAACCATGGTTCAATAGGACCGAAATGAGATTGGCCTTGGCCGATCGTGAATGCCGGCATACCATCGAGGAAAAAGTTGGCAAAGTGCTCGCTAGAAATGATGAGAATCGCATCTGGGTTCGCTGCTTGTAACTCTTCGCCTAGGTTGTGATATTCTGAGAAGAACCTATCCTTAATGTCGGCATCTGGTGCCTCGGGCCACGCTCGAATACCGGGTGTATGGCTTGCGGAACATGCGAACACAACTGGCATTACTCAGTCCACTCCGCGTATTGCTTCCAAATAATCAGGTTCAGAGATGCCATGGATAATTGTGAACGGCCTAAGAAGTAGCGGATGAACTCCCATATCGTAAAGATCGTATATCTTAAGTTCGATGACGGCGGTTAGTTCATCTGCTGTAAGCTCGTAATCAGTAGCTAGCGATTCCCGTTTTTCAAGGAATCGCTGTCGCGCATCCGGGTTTCGATTGACGTCTTGGACGAGTTTTTGGACTTCGTAGAGGCTCATTTTTTGAAAGCTTTAGCTATACAGAAGATTTAGAGGATTTATACTGAATTACGGTTAGCCTATTTAAGCAACAAGACAGGTGATTTGTCCATTACAAGGGGACTGTTCATAGGCCAATAGCGTTGGTCCTTCGCCTCATTTGAAATAAACTTAACGTTCAAGATGCTGGATTTTTTCGGTTACATCTTTCCAGTCGTCCGCATCCGCCGGAGGTTGTTTTGCCTGGGTAAGGACTGGCCAGTCCTTCGCCAGTATAGCGTTTAGTGTCAAAAATTCTTCCTGACCGTCGGGCAGCTCGTCCTCGTCGTAGATAGCTTCAACTGGACATTCTGGTTCGCAAAGTGTGCAGTCTATGCATTCCTCTGGATCGATAACGAGCATGTTCGGCCCCTCATGAAAACAGTCCACCGGGCATACTTCGACGCAATCCGTATATTTACATTTGATGCAGCTGTCTGTAACGACAAAGGTCATTAGTTTGTTAATTGCTTCTCAGTTGATTGTTGCCGCGGCGATGGCTTCTACTTCGCGCCACACGCGCATAAGGTTTCCACCCCAGAGTTTCTCGATATCAGTTTCATTATAACCGCGGCGAACTAGTTCAAGTGTGACGTTAAAAGTTTCGGCTGCATCCTGCCAGCCAGTGATTCCACCACCGCCATCGAAATCAGAACTTATTCCGACATGCTCAATTCCGATTAGGTTTACGGCGTAATCGATGTGATCGACAAAATCTTCTAGTGTAGCTCCCGGCCAGCGGGTCAATATTTCGGCCCAACGTTGGTCATATAGGACGCGTTGCTCCGGCGCGAGGGTGCCCGGACCGTTTCCGGGTGAGAGACCAAATTCTATCCAGAGCTCATCAAGCGCTACATTTCTTTCTGGTGGTGGTGTCTTGACGAAAACATCGAGTGCTACTGTCTGTATTACACCACCGTTATTACGTAACGCTAGAAGTGTCTCATCGTCCATATTACGAAAATGCGCTGCGAGGGCATAAGCGTTGGTGTGTGAGGCTATGACTGGTGCTCGTGATAGGCGTATCGCATCGAGTGCTGCGGCCTTCGAGATATGCGAAATATCGACCATAATTCCGAGTCGGTTCATTTCCTCGATGACTTCGGTACCGAATGTGCTTATTCCTTCATGTTCGGATTCATCATCACCGAATTGAGGCCGCGCTTGAGCAGAATCCGAGATGTCATTATGGCCACCGTGCGCTAGAGTAATATACCGCGCGCCGAGGTCATAATAGGTTTGGAGTAGCGATAAATCTTGTCCGATCACATAACCATTTTCGATGCCGATCGCTGCAACGAGCTTGCCCGATGCGTGAATGCGTTCGATGTCATCCGCGTCATAAGCGATCTCGATTAGCTCCGGGTACATTTCTTCCGCCATCCGGTGGATTGCATTGAACTTGATCATTGCATCGGTTTTCGCTTTGGCGTAATTCTCTGGTGTTCTTTCAGTTTGAGCTACGTAGACGATGAAGAATGCGACATCCAAGCCGCCCTCGCGCATTTTTTCTAACGTTAACTGGCGATCGGCATTCAAAGGGTCGACGGCAGGGGTAGCAAAGTCGTAAGGGATATCGTCGTGGCTATCAAGAGTTATAACAGCGGAATGAATTGCTTGAGCGTGTGTCATCAGGACATCGTCATCATCAGCGGGGCCGGACTCTAAACAGCCAGCAATAAGAAATACGTGCGCGAAATAGAAAAGAAACCTAAGCCAGTGGTTCATAGCAGTAATCCTTTGTCACGGTTCCGAAGGCACTCAGTACTTCAATTTGCACCGATTGACTTATTAGTTTGAAATATAGCGTACTTTTGGATCTTTCGGTTCCTTAATAGATTCTCTATAGGTTTGTTATTTAGCTACTACCTAGCATTCTAAACACCTCTTCGCCTATTGCGAGTGAAGATGTAAGGCCGGGAGATTCAATTCCGAATAAATTTATTAAGCCGTCAACTCCATGCTTGTTAGGGCCCTGAATTATGAAATCTCCTGGCGCTTCGCCCGGTCCAACTATTTTTGGCCGAACACCAGCGTATCCTGGGCCCAGCGATCCCTCGGGGATGGTAGGCCAGTATTGTCGAATAGCTTCGTAAAATAGTTCCTCTAGCTCAGTATTTACCTCATAGTCGATTTCTTCGATCCACTCCTGATTAGGACCGAAGCGAGCCTGCCCTCTAATATCTAGCGTACTGTGAATACCGAGCCAGGCTCCGTCAGGCATAGGGTAGACAAGATGCGTGAACGGACTTTTTTGCTGTAGAATGAAGTAAGTCCCTTTTGCATAGTGAGTTCTAGGGACGTGTTGTGTACCTAGTCCGCTAATTGAATTAGCGAGTTGTGTTGCCCGAAGCCCCGCCGCGTTGACAATAGTATTTGCCCGAATGGTTAGCTCTTTTCCTTGGTTCACGACCTTCAGATTAATACCGTCGTCTTCTATTCTTCCGCCACGGCAATCGGAAAGGAACGCAATATTTCCGCCTGCAGCCTCGAGATCTCCTTGTAATGCGTGCATGAAACTGTGCGTATCGATAATTCCTGTTGACGGTGAGAAGGCAGCGGAGAGGCATCGAATTTCCGGTTCGAGTTTTACAGCTTCGGTGGCGGAAAGTTGTTCAAGATCGTTAACGCCATTAATTTTTCCTTGCGTGACGATTGCTGAAAGCTGCTTCTCCTGATGGTTATCCAAAGCAATCATGAGCTTGCCGCAACGGCGATAGGGAATTTTTTTCTCATCGCAGTAGCTATATAGGAGTTCTTTTCCGCGAACGCATAATCTTGCTTTGGCGCTATTCGTTGGATAGTAGATTCCGGCGTGAATGACCTCGGAGTTTCGGGAAGATGTTTCTTCTCCTATGTGCGCGTTATGCTCGAGAACGATCACGTCCCGTCCTGCCCGAGATAATTGGCGAGCAACGGCGAGGCCAATCACGCCTGCACCGACGACTACAACATCTAGAAATTCGTCCATAGGTACAATCATACGCTGATGATTAGCACTCCCGTATAATCTATCTTAAGCGAAAAGGATGGATGGAACACTAGAGAGAAGCATTGATAGATAGTAATGAAGAAGAATTAGTGGACCAGTTCCGGTTTGGTAAGCTGGTTTTGGTTAAGCTTAGCCGCGGTCGCCTGTATCAGAAGTCCATTCTGTATGACATAGTACTGTGATATCCCATTCGACTGCCTATGTGCTGCTGACAATTAACATGGCTATCTGGGGTAGCTCACTTGTCATAGCGCGTGCTGCCCACGAAATAGTGCCGCCCGTGGCGCTGACGTTTTGGCGATGGGTCGTCGCTATCGTTGTGCTCCTACCATTAGTCTGGCGCGAGCTACCCGGATCACTAACATATCTGCGGAAAAATAGGCGTAGGCTACTAATAATCTGCGAATACATGGTCGTCGGGACCACTTTCTCGGTTATTTCTGTCAACTACACTACTGCCATCAATGCGAGTCTTATAAATGGTAGTCAGCCAATCGCAACAGCTTTCGTCGCGTTTCTTGTTGTTCGCGAGAGACTATCTCTAGTAGCGGGACTTGGCATTCTTATAGCGTTCTCCGGAGTGCTCGTCATGATTTCTCAAGGCAGCTTAGAAATGATATTTGCGCTTGCGTTCAATATTGGTGACCTCGTGATGTTGGTCGCCGTTGTAGCATGGGCTCTATACGCTGTGGAGTTACATCGCCAGCGAGAACATCTGAGTGGCACTGTATTCCTTTTTTACATAGCGGTTACTGGAATGATAACGGTATTGCCATTTTATATTACTGAGACGCTGTTTATTCGTGAGTTCGTTCCAAGTTGGAATGGCGTTGCCGCTATTGTTTATGTCAGCCTTTTTGCGACAGTTTTAGCAGTATATCTATGGAATTTCGCTATTCGTTCTGTTGGTGCAACGCATGCGTCCATATTTCTTAATTTAATACCCGTATTCGGAGCGGCATTTGCTATGTATTTTCTTGGCGAGGATCTCTATGTTTTTCATATCATCGGTACTAGTCTCGTGTTTGCCGGTATTGTGATGACTGTTAGGGCACGTCTTAGAACCACCTGAGCCCACGTTTTTTGTTGCATTGGCAGATCTATAGAAATAGGAGTTAAAAGCAACATTTCTTATAGTTGCATTCTCCAGTAGCAGATGTGGCAATTAGGTTGACAGTTAACTGAGCCACGGCGTCTCGCACTGGTATACACTAACTCATCGCTATCCCGCCGCTAGGATTACCGTCGCTGCTCGGTACGATAATCGACGATGCGGATTCGCGGCGCATTTCTTCAAGACGTTCCATCGCTTCTGCTAGAGCGATTTGCGCGTTTTCCCCAAATTTTTCCACGGCGTCGTTTAACGAAGATGCTTGGATCTCGAAACTTAGCGGTAACGTTCCTGCCGGCGTTAAGATCTGAGTCTGGCCCACATAGATCTCCTGGCGATTATCGTCAGGTTTACCGTCTGGAGCGACCGGTATTAGTCGTTGCAGACTGCCTACGCGGCGGTCAGTGAATGTTTCCTCTCGCCAGAGACTGTCAGCCTCCATCTTAATTTCTGGTTGCTGTGGGTCATTTATCATAGTTTCTTTTCCTTACGCTGTTATAACGACTCTGAGTGTTTGGATAGTAGGCTAACATTACTTACTCCGGCTGCGTAGCGGTCGCCAACCCACTTACGTGTGATTGGTGAGTTGGCCAACAGCATTGATCCTGAGCAGATACGAGCGAATATGTCTTTTTTATAAAGCTCTTAGCTGAATTGAGTAGAATGTTTTTGGCGAATTCATCGACCCTTTTTTGTTGTCGACGCCGATTCTCCTTGCGATCGTGGTAGGGAGGTGCAAGTTGTCCAAAGTTAGCGAATCCGCGACAATGCTTCCCTGGTTTCACGCTGTGTATCAGTCGCTTCCCGTTTCGCTATATCTACCTGCCTGTTGAGATCATGTATGGTCTGTCTCAAGTTGTTAATTTCTCGCTCAAGCGAATCGATTCTAAACTGTACTGTTAAATCCGATTTTGATATGCCAAGCGAGTTATCGCTTACAACTGCTTGGCTATTAAACCGGCTATCGAGCATAGTGAGTTGTTACTCCATCATGTCGAGTCGTTCATCGACAGCCACCGATTTATCGGAGGTTTGACTATAGCCGATTGCGAAAATGCAGAGTCCAGACGTGAATAGCAAATACTTGTGGATCATTCTATTGCTCCATAAGGCAGAATTACTAAGCAATACCTATGCTGCCCGTGATGCTAGCATACCGATCGCTTTATGGGTTCTGTTTGCGTCTAAGCGCTGGAACAGCTAGGTTTCAGGTACGAGATGAGTCCGATTAAGTTGCGGGAGTTTCATATGACATTCACACAGAGAATTCTTATCGCAATGGGTGCTGGCATCGTTGTTGGTATCTTTCTGAGTGTCTATGGATCAAATTTTCAAGGTGCTAGTGACTTCCTCGTCGATGGGGTTTTCTATGTTGCCGGCTCTATTTTTATATCTTTGCTTAGACTTATGGTCGTTCCATTGGTGCTAGTGTCTCTAGTCTGCGGTGTCACCTCATTAGGTGATCTAAGAGCGCTCGGGCGGATCGGTGGTAAGACTCTTGGTCTATACCTTTGTACTACGGCGGTGGCGATTACTATCGCGTTAACAATTGCTACCGTTTTTTCACCAGGTGGCGGTTTCGAACTAGCAGGTGAGGAGTATAACTATGAGGCGAGCGTAGCTCCGCCTCTGACGGAAGTAATCATAGGAATGGTTCCGGACAACCCTATCCGGGCGATGGCTGATAGTCAGATGTTGCAGATCATTCTTTTCGCTCTGTTGTTCGGATTCGCTATTACTGCGATAGGTGATCGTGGTAAGCGTATCGCAGATATTTTCTCCGATCTGAACGAAGTTATCTTGACGATGGTTATGTTCGTTATCAAGGTGGCGCCGCTCGGCGTTTTCGCCCTCATATCCCGTACCTTTGCGACACAAGGAATAGATATTTTCCGGCCGCTGTTGGGTTATTGCATCGTTGTTGTAATAGGGTTGCTACTACATCTGGTGTTCACATATGGCTTGCTATTACGAGCCACTGGGCTTGGCTTTATAAGGTTTTTATCTCAGATGCGTGCGCCAATGTCGTTCGCCTTCAGTACCTCTTCGTCCAGCGCTACGATACCAGTCACTCTCAATACAGTGGAGGCACGGTTCGGCGTGAAAAAGTCCATCGCGTCTTTCACAGTTCCCCTCGGCGCCACTATTAACATGGATGGTACCGCTATCATGCAGGGAGCAGCGACTGTGTTCATTGCGAATGTCTATGGTATCGACTTGTTATTTTCCGATTATCTCACGGTGATTTTGACGGCAACACTTGCGTCGATTGGCACAGCGGCAGTACCGAGCGCGGGCTTGATTATGTTAGCCATGGTACTTTCTCAGGTTGGCTTGCCTGTTGAAGGTATTGCACTAATTATTGGTATTGACCGGATCTTAGACATGCTACGCACCGCTGTTAACGTTGCGGGTGATGCTGCCGTTACGTGTTTCATCGCACGTACCGAGGGCGCTTTGGATAAAGATGTTTTCTCGAGATCTAAGGGTAGGCCTGACTTGGGTTCGCAGCGTGAATCGGTGACAAGTGGTGGTTAGATTTGTGGAAAATCGATGAGTAACGAAAAAAACATATTGTTAGTCGGTTGCGGCAATATGGGCCAGGCCCTCCTGAAGGGATGGTTGGCTGATGGCCGCGCTCTTAAAAGAATTCAGGTTATTGACCCAAGTCCTGAAGCTGTTGAAGTAGGTTGTGACCTAGGTGTGAGGTTTATAGATAGTCCTGCGATGACCAATATGCCAATTGATATCGTCATTTTGGCAGTTAAGCCGCAGCATCTTGAAACTGTGCTACCAATATATCGTGACCTGACTGACTCGGGTACGCTAGTTTTAACGATCGCTGCAGGAAAGCCGATCAAATTCTACGAGCAAATTCTGAGGGGTACGCCCGCGATCGTTCGCGGTATGCCGAATACTCCCGCGGCGATAGGTGAGGGAATGACTGTCTTGTCAGCGAATGCCGAAGTGACAGTCGAGCAGCGCAGGCTCTGCGAATCGCTTATGGGTGCTGTTGGTGATATCGCGTGGTTGGGAGATGAAGGGCTGATGGATGTCGTGACCGCGATATCGGGAAGTGGGCCTGCGTATACCTTTCTGTTAATAGAATGCTTGACCGATGCCGCTCTAGCTTTGGGACTAGACAAAAAACTAGCGCAGCAGTTGGCTGAGAAAACAGTATCGGGTTCGGGTACTTACGCGCTTAAGTCTGATCTGGCTTCAACTGAGCTCCGGAAAAGAGTGACTAGCCCAGGTGGAACAACTGAGGCAGCGCTCGAAGTTCTTATGAATCAGGATGCGCTCGCTGAGCTTATACAGACGGCCGTGCAGGCCGCAAGTGAACGTGGTCGGAGACTCGCCTGAGCTATCGTCTTGCTCCGTCCTTTAATCTTATCTAGCAGTTATAAATAGCGCGATAGCGAAAGATGGTTTCGTAATATGCGGATCGAGAAATAGGAAAATGAACGGTGCGCGCGTATTAAAGCTCACAGAGAACGTGTTAGATCTTAAGTCTCCGCTATATGAATCGCAGCGAGAAATCGGTGGCAACTATGTTCTTCGTCAGGGCTCCAGCTGAGATGAAGTCGACACCGATCTTAGCGAGGGAAGGTATTCCTTCAAGCTCAATTCTACCAGAAGCCTCTAGATCTTTGCGCGTGCCCTCGTGCGCATCACGAAGTGAAACGGCTTGTCGAACGGATGCAAGAGAAAAGTTATCAAGCAATATTCGGTCTATATCAGTGTCCAACACCTTATGTAATTGATTCAGCGTTTCTACCTCTATTTCGATCAATGTGTTAGGTGACCGCCGCCTGGCTGATTCTACGGCTGATTTGATACTGCCGGCTGCGGCGATATGATTTTCTTTGATTAGTATGGCATCGTAGAGGCCTAGTCGGTGATTTTCTCCACCGCCGCAGCGAACAGCGTATTTTTGAGCTAGTCGGAGGCCTGGGATTGTCTTTCGGGTATCGAGAATTCGGGTCTTCGTGCCTGCAACTGCTGCTACATAGTTTCGTGTTGTAGTTGCGGTTCCAGATAGCGTCTGTAAAAAATTCAATGCAGTGCGTTCACCTGTGAGAATCGCACGGGCAGGACCGGTGATATCGCAAACTGTCTGAGATGTTGTTAATGCTGCACTGTCTTTGAAGTGCCAGGTTACGCTAATACGTTTATCGAGAAGGCGAAAGGTGGCGTCGAACCAAGCCTGGCCACACAGAACGGTGTCGCTCTGTACTGTTACCGTGGCGGCAGCGGTCGCATCCTCTGAAATTAGGTCGGCGGTCAGATCGCCCTTCCCTATATCTTCATCAAGGGCCCGCGCGACGGACTCACCAATGTTTGGCGGTAAAGCAAGCGATTGCTGATCCATACCTGTGATGGTACGCCAATAAAGAGAGGCTCGGAAAGCTATATGCTATTCCGAGCCTCAATCGAAAGGAAGCGAGCCTATATAATAAATCCACCATGGCCGAAGCCGACCATACTCATTAGCATCGGAATTGACAGTAGTGTATTAGTACGTGACGCTAAAAACGCTACCCTCCGTGCTTTGGCAATTTCTTCGGTTGAAGCCTCGACGATACCCAGGATTTTCTTCTGGTTAGGCCAGATCAGGGCCCATACGTTGAAGAGCATGATCGTGCCAAGCCATGCGCCGACGCCAATTGTGAATCCACCGCCACTTAACATAAATGCGTCGCCTAGGATACCGAGATGCATGAGATATGCAGCGCCGGAGAGCCATGTAACTAAAGCTCCCCAGCGGAACCACCAAAGCGCGCGCGGTGCGACATATTTTGTGATTCCTGCTCCACCGGGTCCGCCAGCATCAGCTGCGGCCTCTGCTAAAGCCGGTACCTGGACGAAATTAAAGTAATATAGAAGCCCGATCCAGGTAATACCCGCCAGGACATGGATCCATACAAGTAAACTTGCTGCATTGAGCATGATGCCCGAGGTTATAAGTCCTAGCAGGACGGCTAGCACGATACCGCCAGTTATTGTGCCATTTACTGTATTCAGTGGATTCATTCGAGTTCCTCCGATGGATTATTCGAAAACGTTATTCACAGGCCGGTCAGGTGGCTTGCCCTAGCCGGATATCTCTAGAAGAATAGGGTAGGTATAGCTAATATTCAATTATTCTTGGTTAGGGAGGGAGGCTAGCATCCACAAAATTGGTGTGTTTGATAGTATGCTACCAGTAACAACGGGAGGTCGAACCGAAATGGAAGTCAATGAGCGTATTAAAAAACAACTGGAAAGCTACCCGGTGCTTCTCTATATGAAAGGCACGCCTGATTTTCCGCAGTGTGGTTTCTCAGCTCAGACCGTTGCCGCTCTTCGCGCCGTCGGAGCCGAATTTGCCTTCGTAAATATCTTCGAAGATCCTGAGGTTCGTGAGGGGCTCAAGGTTTTCTCTAATTGGCCGACCTTCCCTCAGCTATATGTTAATGGCGAGTTGATCGGTGGTTGCGACATAGCACTCGAGTTATATGAGTCGGGTGAATTGAAGGAAATTGTTGCGAGCAGTTCGGAAGCGATGAACGAGTCGGACGAACAGAACGAACAGAACTAGGGTTCGAATACGTCGCGAAAGCGGTTCACAACATCACAGAATAGTATAGCTGTCATCTCGGCGTCATACGCGGCTGAGTGCGCTTTGCTGTTATCCCAGCTATGCCCGGCGGCAGTGACTGCCCGGCTGAGGACTGTTTGTCCAAACGCGACACCCGCGAGAGTAACCGTGTCGAAGCTTGAGAAGGGATGAAACGGGTTGCGTTTTATTCCTGTTCTTTTAACAGCCGCGTTAAGAAATTGTTGATCGAAAAAGGCGTTGTGTCCTACAAGAATTGCGCGATTACAAGACTGTGCTTTTACTTCTGTACGTACTTCCTTGAATATTTTTCGCAAGGCTTCCTCTTCATTGATCGCAGGGCGCAGCGGATTAAATGGATCGATACCGGTCACTTCAAGAGATGCCGGTTCTAGCCCGGCCCCGGGAAAGGGTTTAACGTGATAACGAATGGTCTCGCGTGGCTTAAGGTTGCCGTCAGCACCGATTTGTAATAGTACAGCTGCAATTTCCAGTAGAGCATCGGTTGATGAATTGAATCCGCCGGTCTCCACATCGACAACGACAGGCAAAAAACCTCGAAACCGTCCCGCGATCTCGGAGTTTGGCCGGAAAAAGCTGGGGTTTTCGGTTTGCGAGGTTTGACTCATGAAGACAGCTGCTGGGCGAGTTCCATAGGGTGGTGGGTGCGTAGAAGCTCTAATGTCAGTCTAACGCCGAATCCTGTCACGTTCGAGGGAATGTGGGCTAAGCCGCCTTTTGCCTGTCCAGCGCTGAGGTCGAGGTGTATCCATGGCGTACTGTCGGGGACGAATCGTGAGAGAAATCGAGCCGCTAGAATATGGTCGCCGGGTCCGGATATTGAGCATTGCTTAATGTCGGCGACATTGCTGCGAAGAAGGTCATCGTAGTCAGAATCCATTGGGAACGGCCAGACTCTCTCGCCACTCGAGACACCGGCATGACGTAATATTTGGTTTGCTGCTGCACGGTTACTAAAAATACCTGAATATCGTTCCGTAAGCGCTGCGACGCAGGTTCCTGTCAGAGTTGCGTAATCGAGCATGACAGTAGGTTTTTCCCGCGCGGCGATAGCAAGTGTGTCGGCGAGAACCATTCGACCTTCAGCATCCGTGTGTATAACCTGGATCGTTGTTCCATTCGCTGCACAGACAATATCCTGTGATTTATAGGCGGTGGCGGAAATACGGTTCTCGGTTACTGCTAGCCAGGTGTCTACAGCGTAAGGGACTTTCAACGATGCCAACGCTATTAGAGTGCCTAGCGCTACGGCGCTACCCTGCATATCCATGTGCATGTCGAGCATGTTTTTGAAGGGTTTGAGGTTCGTTCCACCTGTATCGAAGAGGATTCCCTTGCCGACCAGCGCGACCGCCGGGTTTTCCTGCCCATTGGGACGATAACTTAGTCGAATGATTCCCGCACTGCGGCTTGCATTTCCTTGCGAGACTGCGAGAAAGGCACCAGCACCTAATGTCTTTAACTTCGTCTCATTCAAAAAACTAAACTTAATGTTGTATTGTTTTGCTAGTTCCTGAATAGCTTTTCGGTAAGTATGTGCGTCGAGTTTGTTCGGTGGTAGAGCCGTGAACCACCGAGCGATATTGTTACCGAGCGATTCGGCGCGGGTCTCTTTTAACTCGATTCGGGATTTGCAGCCTAAAAGTTTGATACTTGATAGACGTAGTTGCCTTTCTTCCTTAGATTTGAACGAAGGCATTCTGAAGGCGACCGCTTCCGCCGCAGCGATTAAGCTGATTAAGGCCTCGGTACGCCTATCTGAATCAAGCCCCGCCGTGAAGATTCCTACTGTGCGCGGATTAGTTCGCTGGCAGCTAGCAATGACTCGTCTGGCCCAGGTCAGTTGATCAAAGGCAGAATCTGCCGCGAAGATTGCTAGCGTAATTCCGGTCGCGTTATCGTTTTGTAAGTGCGATTCCACGATTGGTTTACCAGTTCGGATTAGTAGCCTCTTGAGTTGCGACCCATGTGGGATGGTCCCTAGGAGCTTACTCGATGGTTTTTCTGGCACGACGACGATAACTTGCTCCAATGAGTTCAGAATTTGCCGTGTGGGGCGACGCGGCGACTGAGAAACTTTCAGCCGAAGTAGCTTGGGTAGATCGCTCATAGAGACACCTTATCCAGCTATGGGAAAACCCGATGACATCGTAGCCGGACACACGTTCTCGTCGGATTGTTGATAGAAAGCTACGATCCTATCAGGAGCACCTATTGAATTCACCCACTTGTCGTAGTTAGCTCATGGACAGATAGCGGTGTTGATATTTTTGCGACTTGAACGGTCGCTGATGCTAGCTAGTACAGATAAATTTCGGAGACGATATTTCAAACGAACTATAGATTACAGTTAATTGTTTTTATTATGTTTTTAATTTGTAGTTGCATAGGTCCGCTATTATGCATTCAGGGCAGAGTGGCTTACGAGCTTTGCAGATGTAGCGACCATGCAGGATCAACCAGTGATGTGCGTCCCGTTTGAATTCTTCGGGTGTTACTTTCTCCAGTTTTCTCTCGACGATACGCACATTCTTACCGGGTGCGAGTCCAGTCCGGTTTGCGATACGGAATATATGTGTATCGACGGCGATAGTTGGTTCTCCGAATGCGGTGTTCAAAATCACGTTTGCGGTTTTTCGGCCGACCCCCGGAAGCGCTTCTAGAGAAGCGCGGTCTCGTGGGACTTTCGCGCTGTGGCGTTTTAGAAGTATCTTACTCGTTGCGATGATATTTTTTGCTTTACCATTGAATAGACCAATTGTCTTTATATAAGACTTCAACTTTTGTTCGCCTAGTTTCACCATGGCGCTAGGAGTTTTAGCAACCTTAAATAATTTTCCTGTGGCCTTATTGACGCTTGTATCTGTCGCTTGTGCCGAAAGGATGACGCTGATAAGTAGCTGATATGGGGTGCGGTATTTTAGCTCGGTAGTTGGGTTAGGGTTGTTTTTCGCTAACCGAGAATAGAGATCGTTGCGTTTTTCGTTATTCACGATGGTGATTTTGGTTACCTTGTTATTTAATCTTCGGTATCAATGCGTTCGTCGCTGAGATAGTTCCTAAGAGCTATTAACAGGGCAAGACCGAAAAATGCGCCAGGTGGCAATGCAACCGCGAGAAGACCATCGAAAGGTAGATCCAAATAGATATCAGTAGCGCTTTTACCGACTAGTTGATCCATTCCCGCGAACAGTGTGCCCTGGCCTACGGCCTCTCTGAAAGTTCCGAGGGCGACTAACGCGAAGGTAAAACCGATCCCCGTGCTGAGCCCGCTTAGTGCAGCTACACCTGCGGAGTGACGGCTCGCTACTACTTCGGCTTGGGCAAGGATCGCACAATTTGTGACGATTAGGGGGATGAATAGCCCAAGAGTCTGATGTAGTGCGTATAGATATGCGTTAGTCATGAGGTCAACGATCGTTACTAGTGAGGCGATGATCATGACGAATACGATAATACGGGTGGCAGGTATCAGTGTCCGGCGTATCAGTGAGACGGTGACGTTTGTGATTACGATTACGGTCGTGGTTGCCAGTCCTAAAGCTAATCCATTCGTGAACGTACTTGTAATTGCTAACAGCGGACAGAGTCCGAGTAGTTGCACCAACGCTGGATTATTTCGCCAGAGGCCGTTGAAGATAACCGCCTTTACCTCACTCATTGGCTCCCCTAGTTAATGTAGTGATACTGAAAAGTTCGTTTTTGTGGCGTTCGAAATAAAGTAATGTTTTGTGAACTCCGTCTACGATAGCGCGTGGTGTTATGGTTGCGCCGGTCAGCGCGTCAAATGACCCGTTATCCTGTTTGACTGCCCAGCTTTCTAGAGGCGGTGACGTTAAGGTCGTTCCTTCGAACCCTATAACCCAGTTAGATTTATCGATATCAATTGCATCGCCGAGTCCAGGTGTTTCTTTGTGATCCGTTACACGAACACCGCTCACCATACCATCAACAGTCACGCCGATTAGTAGTCGGATAGGTCCGTTGTAGCCGCGTGGAGCAACACTTGAGAATAGGGCTGCGATTGGCTGGCCCGATAGTGTAGCGATGAAAACATCCAAAGGCTCGACGCTACCGAGAAGTTTGGGATCGTGCACAGATATCTGGCTACTGATCAGGTCGTTGTTGTAACTGGATGGATCGAGAACTTCATGCAGTGATTGTATTAAGAGTGCTCGGTGGTTTTCTGCGATACGTTCGTGGCTGATCTCGTGACTCCCCGTCACAAGCATCGCTGATACAATCGAGATTAACGAGATAGAGGTAATCGCCCGTAATATCTGTGATTTAGTTGTGGCCATATATTCGAGGTTGCGTGTATCGATCTAGTAATGGGACTGCTGCATTCATAAGTAATACAGCGAATGCTAGCCCTTCCGGGTAGCCGCCCCAAGTTCGAATAGAGAAAGTCAGAGCTCCAATCCCGGCACCATAGATCAGTCGGCCTCTGTTAGTTGTTGCAGCAGTCACCGGATCAGTAGCGATGAAGAATGCACCGAGCATTGTTGCGCCGTTGAATAAGTGAAAACTAGGGGAAGCGTAACGATCCGGATCAATTGCATTAAAGATAATTGCGCAACTGATGAGACTGGCTATTAGTGAGACGGGGATATGCCAGCGAATAACGCCACGATAAAGCAGGTATAGACCGCCAAGGGCGATACAGACGTTGATCCACTCCCAGCCGCGACCTCCATAAGTTCCAAACAGAGTGGAGTTCTGAATCTCGCCAAGCACACGCAATTCCGCTAAGCCTTCCTTGACTTGATCGAGCGGTGTTGCTTGCGTGAGTGAGTCGATATTAAGTTGGGGAGTAAGGTTACCGGTGACCGTATAAGTCAGATATTCCCGGAGTCCGAGTTGGTGGTTCGCGATTTCGCTTCCGGCAGGCGGTAGCCATTGTGTCATCTCGATAGGAAATGAGATCAGTAGGATTACATAGCCGACCATTGCCGGATTAAAAAGATTTGATCCCAACCCCCCGTAGAGATGTTTTGCCAGAATTATTGCCAGTCCGGCGCCAAACGCTGGTAACCACCAGGGTACAAGCGGCGGCAGTGCAAACGCTAGTAGGATGGCGGTAACAACGGCGCTTAGATCAGTAATACTAGGATTTATCGGTAGTCCCCTAATTCGCAGTATGACCGTCTCAGCGGCCAGTGCGGTGGCAACGGCAATCGTGATGTTAATCAATAAGCCCCAACCGAAGAACCAGATGTAGACCGTAGTTCCCGGAATAAGAGCATAGAGAACACGACCCATTACTAATTGTAGACTCGGCGTTGGCATAACGTGTGGAGCGGGTCGACGCGCGAATGTCATCGTCATCGATATTAATCCCTATCGTTGACTAAAGAGCGTTGCCGCTGTACTCGGTCGATAGCTGCTTCGATGGCTTCCTGTCGCGAATCCGAGTTTTCAGCTACTCGCGCTTTCAGGTCATTACGAAACTTTTCGGTCTGCTCATCCTGCAGTTTCAAGCGTCTCTGCTTGTTTGTGTAGCGGAGCTGTGAGGTTTCTGCGAGCTGCTGGTGTAATGTGTGCCTATGTTGAGCATTTCTAGCGTTTCGGAAATACTCGGTTAGCGGTATCTGGCTGGGACATACAACGTCACAGCAGCCGCACTGAATGCAGTCCCTTAGGCTGAGGGAATCCAGTTTCTGGAAGTCGAAGTTTTTGGAGGGCGATAATAGCTCTTGGGGTAATAGTCGGACCGGACAAACTTCCGCACAATCGCCACAGCGAATACAGGGGGACTCTTGATAGCTTGTGCGAACCTCATCGTCGGTTGATGCGATTACGCAGTTGGTAGCTTTCGTTAACGGCAGTTCGTCCGATGACACGGCATAACCCATCATACTGCCCCCAAGAATTAATCTAGTAGCCCCTTTCGTATAACCACCGCAATGCTGGATCAACTCCCGTATCGGTGTTCCGATAGGGACTTCGACATTCTGCGGGTTTCGGACCCCCTTGCCGGTAACGGTGACAATCCTTGATGTAATTGGTTTTGCTTCACGAACAAGCTCACCAAGCGCGAAGGCAGTACCAACATTCTGGCAAACGCAGCCGATCTCTATCGGGTATAGCCCGCTTGGAACTTCCTTTCCGACCAGCAGTTCGACCAGTTGTCGTTCGCCACCGGCGGGGTATTTAATAGTAACTGCAGCGATTTTTATGCGTTCGTCGCCTAATTCGCTGATTTCTGTTTGCATAGCTTCAATAGCTTGCGGTTTATCGCGCTCAATCGCTATCAAACAGTTCTCAGGATTGAGTAAATCTATCATTGCCTGGACGCCCAGAAGTATCTCTGGTGAGTGTTCGCGCATCAGCATGTCATCACAACTAATGTAGGGTTCGCATTCAGCACCGTTGATAATTAACGTGTCACAGATTGTTTTTGTGTCGAGCTTTATCGCCGTTGGAAATGCCGCACCACCCAGACCTACGATGCCAGCGTCTCGTATGGTCTGTAAGCGGTGAGTGTGTATGTCGGGCCACGGATACTGTCGTTCGGTTGGTTCTTCAGTTGTGTCGCTATCTACATCAAGCAGGATGCATTGTGATTCGATGAGATCGGTTCCGCTAGGTATTGGTCTTTTTTCAAGAGCCACAACTACGCCGGCTCTTGCCGTGTGGATCGCGGCTGAAAATATACTGTCCGACTGACCTACCATTTGACCATTACGTACGCGTTCCCCGACGGTTACGGTTGGTATAGCCGGTGGGCCGGGGTGCTGCTTCATCGGAATTATGAGCTGATTAGGTATGAGATCGCGATTTATAGGAAATGCCGTTGAGAGTTCCTTGTTAGGAGCGAGACGTATGCCACCTGTCATGCCGCGATAGATTTGATATTCAGTCATTGCGGGAGGCTAATTCAATACAGTCTACAGGACAGGGAGGTAAGCAAAGTTCACAGCCAGTACAGTGAATAGCGATTACCGTATGCATCATTTGTGGGACTCCAGCGATGGCATCTACGGGACAGACCCGTGAACAGAGGTTGCAACCGATGCAGAGATTTTCATCGATCCAAGCTACTTGATCGAGACTGGCCTGGCCAAGATCCTCGCGCAATTTTTTTGTCGGCAGGCCCATGATGTTTGCGAGCTCGCGGATCGTTTCTGTCCCGCCCGGCGGACAGCGATTGATTGGCACGCTACCACTTGCTATCGCTTCAGCATAAGCACGACATCCGGCATATCCACACTGACCACACTGAATTCGAGGTAGAAGTTGTTCCAGTTGGTCGACAATGGGCTCAGACTCTGGCAGGAAGAAGCGATTGCCGATAACGAGGAGCGCGGCGAGCAAGATTACAAGTCCGGCGAGAAAGACTGTCCCGATAAGCATTATAGGCGCAGAAAGCCAGTAAAGCCGAAGAATGCCATAGACATAATGCCGGCGGTCACAAGCGCAATTGGAGTACCTTGAAACGGTTTAGGAATGTCCGCGTCATTGAGCCGTTCACGCAGGCCGCTGAGTAGCGTTAGTACGATACCGAAACCAAGTGACGCCCCCGCGCCGAAGAATAGCGCGGATAGCAGCGTCCGTTGTTCGGTAGAGTTCAATAGTGCTACACCAAGTACCGCGCAGTTACTTGCTATCAACGGAATATAGAGCCCGAGAACACGATGGAGTAGAGGTGAAATTCGGCGCAAGAGTAATTCGGTGAATTGGACGGCTGCACCGATCACAAGAATAAAGGCGATTAAACGTAGGTAGGTCAGGTTAAATGGAATAAGCACGTAGTTCTCGATGAGATAACTGAGCCCTGACGCTAGTGTCAATACTAGACCTGTGGCTAAAGCCATGCCTACTGCACCGTCCATACGGTTAGATGCGCCCAAAAAAGGACACAGCCCTAGAAACTGGACTAAAACGAAGTTATTTACCAATGCTGCAGCAAAAATTATAAGCAACAACTCCATCATGGTATTTAGGTAACCTTCATTCCGGGTATCGCACCACTGTCTATGCTCAGTAGAAAGATTTCCTCACCGCCAGGTCCTCCGGCTAGAATCATGCCCTCTGAAATACCAAAGCGCATCTTTCTCGGCTTTAGGTTATCGACTGTTACCACTAGGCGGCCCTTGAGATCCTCAGGGCTATACGCTGACCGAATGCCGGAAAATATTTGTCGTTTGTTGTCGCCGAGATCGATACGGAGTTTCAATAGCTTGTCGGCTCCGTCCACATAGCTAGCCTCTAGGACGCGTGCTACACGCAGGTCAATCTTGGAAAAATAATCAAAATCTATTTGTTCTTGTTTTTCCTTACTGCTTGTGGTGCTAGCGTCGTCCGTGCTTTGAGATTCTTCAATCATCGCTTCAACTTCCTTAGGATCGATGCGCTCGAGCAAACTCTCGAAACGTTTTATGGTATGTCCTAGGAGCGGAGACTGGGCGTCGTCCCAAACTAATGGGTCGATGGCCAGGAACGCTTCGGCTCTCTCTGCTATACCAGGAATAACCGGTTTCAAATAAATAACAAGCGTGCGGAATAGGTTGATACCAAGCGTAGTAATTCCTAAAACTTTGTCGGCTTGTGATTTCTCTTTGGCCTTGAGCCAAGGTTTTTCATCGTCGATATACTGGTTGGCTTTGTCGGCGAGGCTCATGATTCGACGTATAGCGCGTGAATAGTTGCGTTCCTCGTAATCTAAGGATATCTCGTTGCCTGCAGCTGCGAATTCAGAAAATAATTCGTCATTCGGTAGTTGGTCGGCCAATGCCCCCGCATTTTGACGATGAACGAATCCAGCGCAACGGCTACCGATGTTGATTAGTTTACCGACTAGGTCTGAGTTCACGCGTGCGATGAAATCATCCATATTTAGGTCAAGGTCGTCTGCGGTCGGTCCTAATTTAGCGGAAAGGTAATAGCGTAGGCAGTCGGGCTCCAAGTATTTGGCAAATGTTGAGGCCATGATAAACGTGCCTCTGGATTTAGACATTTTCAATCCGTCCACGGTTAAGAAACCGTGAGCGAATACACCGGACGGTTTTCGATAGCCTGCACCGCTGAGAACCGCCGGCCAGAACAAGGTGTGGAAGTAGACGATGTCCTTACCGATAAAGTGGTAAAGCTCAGCGGTGCTTGCTGGATTCCAGAACTCACCGAAGCTGAGGTTGGACCGTCGGCATAGATCGAGGAAACTTCCCATATAGCCGATCAGGGCGTCGAACCAGACGTAAAAGTACTTCCCAATTTCGCCTGGTATTTCAAAACCAAAGTACGGGCTATCGCGTGAGATGTCCCAGTCCCTGAGCCCCATTTCGAACCACTCCTCGAGTTTCCGTGCTAGCGCTTCGTCTACATGTTGTGGTACCCAGGACCGCAGCTCTTCTTCAAAATCGCCGAGTTTAAAGAATATATGCTCCGATTCCCGTACCGAGGGCGTTGTTCCAGAGACCACGGAAACCGGGTTTATGAGATCTAGAGGTGTGTACGTAGCGCTACAGTTCTCACAGGAATCCCCGTATTGATCCGGCGCTTGGCATTCGGGGCATTTGCCTCGAACATAGCGATCGGGCAAGAACATCTGTTTTTGCTGATCATAGGCCTGCTTGATAGTGTTTCGCCGAATGTGGCCTGCCTTGAGCAGGCGCCGGTACAATTCTTCGGCCATTTCCTGATTCGCGTCGGTGTGCGTAGTTACGTAGTTATCTACGCTGATACGGAAACGACAGAAGTCCTCTTGGTGGCTTGCGGCTACCTCCTCCAGCAGTGTCTCGGGTGAAATTCCAGCGGCGTCCGCGCGGAGCATCGTTGGCGTGCCGTGCGCATCACTCGCGCAGACGAATAAACAGCGATGACCCCGCATTCTTTGGAAACGTGCCCACACGTCGGTCTGCGTGTATTCGACGATGTGTCCAATATGTAGCGGCGCATTAGCGTAGGGTAGCGCGGCTGTAAGCAATATGTCTCGATACTGGACCAACTTATGAAACTCCTAAGTGAACGGAGGAGCGACGATCTCCATTGATTGACGTCGCGTAAAAGAAAATCTGTTCTACTTGCGATTATGCCATCGGCGTGTCTGGGATGCTGCCTAAGACAGCTCTTTAATATGGGCTAGCAAGATTATCCGGGTATTGTTTAAAACAGAAACGGCCTTAAAGTTTTCAAGGCTAAAACGGCTATCCAAAATACCTGTGAGCACCCTACTTTAGGGTACAATCTCGTCCGCCTAAAGGAGGGATCACCCTATGAGTCAGGCAGCCTCGGCAGCATTACGAACACATCTAAGTAATTTCATCATCCCGTGTACTGAGTCGCGTCTCGGTGAGAAGGGGAGTGCGTTTACAGTTTCGGGCGGTGACGATGGATTTCAGGTCGCTATTCAGCTTGGTTTCCCGGCAGATCGCAGTGCACCAGATATCGTGATGGCTCTTAGGGAGTATTGCGCCCAGCTAGATCTTTTGGTTGCCCCAGAGTTTTCTATTACGTCTTCAATTCAGGCGCATTCAGTGCAGCACGGCCTTAAGCCACTCGAAGGTATCAGCAATGTCGTCGCCGTTGCTTCTGGCAAAGGTGGCGTCGGAAAATCTACTGTGGCGGTCAATTTGGCGCTAGCTTTAGCTCAGGAAGGCGCTAGCATCGGCATTCTAGATGCCGACATCTATGGCCCGAGTCAACCGAGGATGTTGGGGCTTACGGGCGAACGGCCTATGACCCATGACGGCAAGACGCTCGAACCGCTAGAGGCGCATGGGATCAAGGCGATGTCGATTGGTTTCCTCGTCGATGATCAGCAGCCAATGGCCTGGCGCGGCCCAATGGTTACATCGGCATTGAATCAGTTGTTGACTGATACGCACTGGGGCGGGGTAGACTATTTGATCGTCGATATGCCACCGGGAACAGGTGATATACAGTTGACACTTGCGCAGCAGGTTCCCGTAAGTGGAGCCATTATCGTAACGACCCCGCAAGACATTGCTCTCGCGGACGCGCGCAAGGGTCTCGAGATGTTTCAGAAAGTCAACGTTCCGGTTCTAGGTATTGTAGAGAATATGAGTGTTCACGTGTGTTCGCAATGCGGACACGAGGAGTCGGTCTTCGGTCAAGCGGGTGGTTTACGGCTGGCTGAGCAGTACGAATTGCCATTGCTTGGCGCGCTTCCGCTAGATAGTAGTATCGGAAAACAGACTGATCAAGGTATGCCTAGTGTGGTAGCGCAACCTGATAGCATTGTTGCGCGGACCTATCGTGGAATTGCAATTCGCGCTACGGCGTTGTTGGCGGTGGCAGGAAAGGATTACAGCAGTGTGTTTCCGACGATCACTGTAGAGGAGAACGGGTGAGTATAAAGTCGGACCGCTGGATTCGCCGGATGGCAAGCGATCACGGCATGATCGAGCCGTTTGAGTACAATCAGATTCGTAGTGTTAATGACGAGCGCGTCATTTCCTACGGTACGTCGAGTTACGGTTACGATGTTCGTTGCGCTGCCGATTTTAAGGTTTTCACCAATATCAATTCCGCTATCGTAGACCCCAAAAAATTTGACGAATCTAGCTTTGTGGACAAGTGTTCCGATAGTTGTGTTATTCCGCCTAATTCGTTTGCTCTTGCTAGAACCATCGAGTACTTCCGAATTCCTAGAACTGTCCTAACTGTCTGTCTCGGTAAATCCACCTACGCGCGCTGTGGGATAATTGTCAACGTCACGCCTCTGGAACCGGAATGGGAAGGGCATGTGACACTCGAGTTCTCAAATACAACGCCTTTGCCCGCTCGCGTTTACGCGAACGAAGGTGTTGCGCAGATGATTTTTTTCGAGTCGGATGAATCTTGCGAGATCAGTTATTTAGACCGAGGCGGAAAATATCAGGGTCAGGAGGGCGTCACGCTACCGAAAACTTAGACTCTACTCGGCTAGATTACTGCGCCAGTTGATGGATTCGAGTAGGAATACGGTTTGCGTTTCGCTGTCATTTTTTTGTTCAATACGTACGGGCAGCTGATGTAGTTTAGGGGCTGCCCAGATGAGTGTTTGTCGCGACGATCCCTCGCGTTCTTGAACAAACACACGGGTCGAAAACTTCCCAAGCGCCGTTTGGACACGCTGATCGGATTCGACTACATTGGAGTATGTTTTCAGGCCGTTTTCGTCAACAAGCGTATAGTTATTGAGGGATGCCAATCGGGCGAGGTCAAGCATAAATTGCACTTGTATGGTGCCGGGATCGAGCGTGTTCTGTGTGATCGGGTACTGGTTCTGTTGTTCTGCCGAGATAACAGTTGCAAGGTCTTCGTTCCAGTCAAAAATAATGTGGATATTGTCTCTGCCGCTGTTGCTACCATCTTCGAACCAGAATTCTAGCGGGGTAATCGTTCCTTCCTTAGATAGGAATACACTTCGCTGTATCAATGGCTTCGGGGCGATAAAACGCAGTAACCCATGGAAACGAGAGGTTGAGCTAAATTGATAGTGGTTGCCATATTCGTCGTATTGCAGAGAAAATTCAGAGCGGCCGACTATCCGGCCTTTGTAGCTGATTTGATAGGTGGCCGCGTAAGGGCGAATAGCGGGGTCTTCGCTCGCTATTGCTAGCCCCATTTTCATTAATAGTGCTCCGGTGAGCGCGGTGATGAGAAGCCGATATTGAGTTCTAGAACCCATAGGGTTAATCGACCATGACACGCTTCGTAGAGTCGGCGACGACTGAGCCTATCAGCCACGCAGATTCACCACTTTGTATTAGAGACGAGAGTGCTGACTCAGCGTGCTCGGGTGCGACTATAACGACCATCCCGACGCCGCAGTTGAACGTGCGCAGCATTTCTTTTTTTGTGACACCGTTTTCCTCGAGCCAGCGGAATACGGCCGGTGTTCGCCATGCGGACTGTTGCAGATTGACGCTGAGACCTTCAGGTAGTACGCGTGGGATATTCTCGGTTAGACCACCACCAGTAATATGGGAAATGCCTTTCACGTCTGTCGCGCCGAGAAGATCGGCTATAGCGTTAACATAAATTCGGGTCGGCTCGAGCAGATGTTCGATCAATGGGCGTCCATCGAGTTCTAGCGATTCGGCGTCTGGAAAACTCTGGAGTATGCGCCGGATTAGCGAGAAGCCGTTCGAATGTGGGCCGGAAGAGGCCAGCCCGATAACGCTATCGCCAGCATTTATCCGTTCACCGTCTACAATCTTTTTTTGTTCCACAACACCGACGCAAAACCCGGCGAGATCGTACTCGCCGGCGGCATGCATTCCTGGATGTTCTGCTGTCTCCCCGCCTATTAATGCGGCCCCTGCGAGTTCGCAACCTCGAGCAATACCCTCGATTACGCGGGTGGCTACCTGTACATCCAGCCGGGGCGTAGCAAAATAATCGAGAAAGAATAATGGCTCAGCGCCGAGAACGATCACATCGTTGACACACATAGCCACCAGGTCGATTCCAATCTTGTCGTGTGCATCATGTTCTAAGACTAGCTTTAGTTTCGTTCCGACACCATCGGTTCCTGAAACGAGAATAGGCTCGTCATAGCGATTTGTGCAGAGCTTGAACAGACCCCCAAAACCGCCCAGGTTACCGATAACCTCTGGGCGTGACGTGCGAGCGACCGCCCCCTTGATTCGGTTCACGAGTTCTTCTCCAGCATCTATATCGACGCCGGCGGCCTTGTACGTTAGTGATTTCTTCGATGTCATGATTTTCTTCTCGAGCTGGGCTGAGGCAGGCCTGAGACCGGTATAATATGTTAGCTTAATCTTCCGTGGACAGTAATGACCCAAATCTTCTTAAACGGTGGTATTGCCCGAGTTGCCCAAACTCTGGTTACTATCATTGCTCTAAACGGCATTTGTTCGGTTTCTTTTGCTGCTATTGTTGATGATCTCTATAGCGTTAAGGTAAGCCGTAATCTAGATCTCGTTCCTGGCCAAATGCCACGTACGCTAGAGGAGGAGACTCGTTTTGCGATGAGCCAGCTCTTGGTGCGCGTGACGGGACGGGTTGATGCCGCGCTGGAGCCGGACCTGGCCGATATGCTGGTAAATGCCAGCGATTACACCTCCGAGATCGGGCCTTTGGATCGGGAAACGTTACTTGTAACGTTCAATCCGCTCCTAGTCGAACCGGCGCTGATGGCAAGGGAACAGCCTATCTGGGGATCGGAAAGGCCTCTTACGCTATTGTGGCTGGCTTTAGATTCAGAGTGGGGCGAGCGTGGCATCCTTTCGGCTGGTGAGTTGACTAGAGATTTAAGTCCCGCATTCTTGGAGTTGCAGGCTGAACTCCGTGAGGAATTGGCAATGATCGCGTTAGATCGCGGGTTACTGCTTTCGTTACCACTCCTAGATTTAGAGGACATGAACGCATTAAGCTTCGTAGATATCTGGGCTGGCTTTAATAATCAGATAACGCGTGCTTCTGAGCGTTATGGAGTGGATGCTATCGTCAGTATCCGTATGCGTGTTAATCAATTCGGCGTTGACGTTCGGTGGACCTTGCTTAAGGATGGTGATCAATTCGCGTTGGCGGGTAATTCGATTCGCGAAGGTTTAGATAGCCTCGGGGATTTTTATGCGGCAGAGTTTAGTACTCTCGGTGGTGCGCGTGAAACAGCGATGAAAATCACGGGAGTTGATTCTCTTGATGATTATGGACGTGTCATGCGCTATCTAGAGTCGCTTAGTTTGGTTGATGCCGTAGCTGCTGAAGAGCTTGTCGATAGTGCTCTCTTTCTGCGTGTTAATGCACGCGGAGGCCGGGAAATTCTAGGGCGCGTGGTCGGGCTTAGTAGGCTCCTTAGTCTTGTCGACCTAGCACCGGGAGAGGAACCTGGACGTGAAAGTTTGACGTTTACGTTCAACCCGTAAGGAAAAGTGAAGATGAGACTCGGTTGGTTGCCTAACGCGATTTGTTTGTTCCGGGTACTCCTTATCTGGCCAATTGTTCTCTTACTAGTACGTGAAGAGTATCTTGTTGCGCTACTGTTGATTGCAATCGCGGGTATTTCCGACGGGTTGGATGGATTCTTTGCACGGAGATTCGATTGGCACACGCGTTTGGGTAGTGTTCTCGATCCGGCGGCAGATAAACTTCTCACATTATTTGTTTTTTTGACTCTTAGCTATCTGGGGCTTGTACCTTTTGCGCTTACGGTGTTGGTTGTAGTGCGGGATATCGTTATCGTTTTAGGTGCGTTGGCGTATCAGCTTTTGATCGAACCGGTTTACGGTCGGCCGGCGCTCGTTAGTAAATTAAATTCGGCTGCCCAGCTAGTTTTTGTGCTTTCCACAATTTCAGCTGCTTCGTTCGGATTGCCATCACAGGGAGTAGTGTTGGTCCTTGGTGCTGCCGTCACATTCACAAGTATTATTAGCGGGCTTAATTATGTTATCGGCAGAAGTAAGGAAGCCTGGCGTAAAACTTACAACCCGGTCGCTGCGGAAAACTGACCGGATGACACAGGTGCCTCTGCCGCTCGTGTTAGGAAAACACAGCCGATTCGAAACGTTTGTCGAGGGCCGGAATAGTGGGGTCATCAAGCATCTTCATGCGATAGGATCTGGCCGAATCTCGTGTGTCGTTTGGGCCTGGGGTCGGGTAGGTTCTGGAAAAAGTCATTTGCTACAGGCGCTGTGTGCTCGCGCGAGCTGGGCGCGTGCAATGTATCTGCCACTTCGGGAAGCTCGGGGGGCCGGTTGCGATTTACTTCAAGGACTCGGGAAACTGGACATCCTAGCTCTCGACGATGTGGATGCGGTCAGCGGCAGTAGAGTCTGGGATGAAGCATTGTTCGATCTCTATAATAGATTGCGTGAAAATAACGGCTCTCTTGTGGTGACTAGTCGTCAGGCGCCGGCAGGGACGATGTTTTCCCTACCCGACCTTGCGTCACGTGCTACTAGTGCAGTGGTTTATCGACTGCGACCACTGAATGAAGAGCAGTTGCTGCAAGCGTTGAAAGGACACGCGAATTCACGTGGATTAGATCTATCGGATTCTGCTGCTCGCTATTTGTTATCGATGGTAAGTCGGGATATGGGAGTTATCTGCCGCTGGTTGGACGATCTCGATACGGCTGCGTTGATCGCAAAGCGGCGAGTGACGATTCCGTTTATTAGTCAGCTGCTGTCGGCGCGATTAGGAGAGTAATTAGAGCTATTATCTCGTCCGTGCTGCGATCACCGGCAAACAAATGAAGCCGATACCGAACCGACGCTCAGCGCAGCGACCGCAAGATTGGTCAGACCTGGAACGGCACTAGTGAAATCTAGTTATAAGATAACGAAGTAGGAGAACGGTATTTTTTCGCTGGCTCGGCGAAATGCCGTGATAGGTTTGAGTTTATGTTTTGGAAGCTAGCGTTAGCGCTAGGGTTGCGACACGTTCACCCAATGTTTTAGCAAGATCGCGTTCGTGTTGGGAAAGTGATGCGTTCCAGTCTGTAGCAAGATGCGAAGCGCCGTATGGGCCTCCACCCGTTCTTGTTTCCCGAGTTGCTGTATTAGTGTAGGGAATTCCAGTCCATAACATGCCGTGGTGCATGAGAGGTAGGACCATAGTAAGTAGCGTAGTTTCCTGACCTCCGTGTATGCTGCTAGTGGATGTAAATACGCCGGCGGGCTTGTTTACTAATGAACCTTCTAGCCATAGAGCACTTGTTCCATCGATGAAATATTTTAGCGGTGCTGCCATGTTGCCGAACCGCGTCGGGCTGCCGAGTAATAAGCCGTCGCAAGTTTTTAGATCCTCAAGTGTGGCGTAAGGCGAGCCTGTATCAGGTACAGCTGATTTTTCGGATTCGACGCCTGTTGAGACTTTTGGAACTGTACGTAGTATAGCTTCTGCTCCCGCTATCTCTACGCCACGTGCAGCGTGTCTGGCTAGTTCGGCTGTTTGCCCTTTCTGCGAATAATATAGGATGAGGACATTTGCTGTCATTCGAACAGCTCCAGTATGGTATTTGGTGGACGTCCTATCCGTGCGCCCTCAGCGATTTCAACGATTGGACGCTGGATAAGTATTGGAAATGTGTTCAGGACTTGTAGGATCTGCTCTTCCGTCGCCGTTGCTAGGTCTATATTAGCGTCTTTGAATTCTGGCTCACCTGTCCGGACGAGATTTTGTATGTCGAGCCCTAGTTTTCTAGCAAGTGATTTAAGCTCGTTGCTTGAAGGTGGGTTAACGAGATACTCAATTATCTGAAATTTTATTCCTTTTTTTTCGAGAAGCGCTACGGTTGAGCGTGATTTAGAGCAGTTAGGATTATGATAGATTATAGCTTTCATTTGTAAGTGACTAACATTTAATAAAAAATAAATACTTATACTTAGAGGTTACCTTGAATACACTTGGAGCCTTGAATGTACTTCGTTAGTAGTTTAGGAATCTCAGCGAAGGTATGCCAGATATTTTTTATCGTGCTTGACGTCTGTAATAGGCCCCTGTTAGGTTTAACCCACTCTCTATGACAAAAATGTAATGATTTATACCTGGGTTAAGTTTCGACTCATAATCCTAGCGGTTATCGCCTTCATTGTTGGGTGCGCTGCATCCGCTCCTGTGCAGGAGATGAGTGACGCGCGCCAGGCGATTACCGCCGCTGTGGATGCTGATGCGGCTCAGCTTGCACCGGTGTTGTTAGATGAGGCCCAGCGTTATCTAGATGTAGCCGAGGGGCAGATACGTGATCGCTCGTTCAATTTGGCACTTACGAATGCTATTAGAGCCAGAAACATTGCCGTTGAAGCCTTGCAGACGGCCCAGGACGCCCCAGCCCGGCCTGTTGATGATTGATTTTCCGTAGATGAGTGTTGGCGAGCAAGCTGTGCGCTGTCTCGTCAGGGGACGGGTTCAAGGTGTTTGGTATAGAGCAACAGCTAAAAAACAGGCGCAAAGACTGAATCTTCGTGGTTGGGTGAAAAATTTACCGGATGGCAGAGTTGAGGCTGTTATCGCGGGCTTGCCACAGGCTGTCGCAGAGTTTTGTGGTTGGCTATGGGTAGGTCCGCCCGATGCAAGTGTCACCGGTGTTACTATCGCTGAATGGTCTAAGGAAGTCAGCCCGGGATTCGAAATGACTTAAAGTATGATGCTCGTGTCTGGGAGGAGCGTTGATTGTCCGGTCAGTGGCTTTCTCGAAGATAGAAAAACTTAGGGCGGATGTCTCCTTTTAGAAGATGTACCCAGCTAGCAGGCAGAAAATAAAGGAAAGCAAGCACCTCAGATGCGGATCTTAAAGTTTCCGAATTAAGTAGCCACCGCAAGGAACAAAAGGCCTAATTGGCTTATCGCAGCTGTGAACGCTCGGAGAGATGAGTCAGGAGGTTGGCAATGGCAATCATTTCAGTTTCTTGGGAGCGACGTTTTTTGTATTCGATCCGCCCTTCGTCCCAGGTCTTTTCAGCGATTACTAGGCGATGTGGAATGCCCAGCAAGTCTGCGTCGGCAAATTTTACCCCGGGTCTCTGCGCGCGATCGTCTAGCAGCACGTCGAAACCTGCTTTCCTAAGTTCCGCGTATATCGAGTCAGCCGCTTCCTTAATACGATAGGACTTATTTAGATTAATCGGAATCAGAACGATATCGAATGGGGCAATAGCTTCAGGCCAAATGATTCCTCGTTCGTCGTTATTCTGCTCGATGGCAGCCGCAACAACCCGGGTGACACCGATACCGTAACACCCCATCTGAATAGGGCGTGTCTTACCATCGTTGTCAAGCACCGTCGTATCCATGGAATCACTGTACTTGCTTCCGAGCTGAAAGATATGACCGACTTCAATTCCTCGAGTAATCGTTAGTGGTCCACCACCTGATGGGCTAGGGTCACCTGATACTGCATTACGTAGGTCTGCTACTTGAGGCAGAGGAAAGTCATGTTTCCAATTTACCCCTCGGAAGTGATGACCTGCTTTATTTGCCCCACAAACAAAATTTCTAAGGCGAGCTACCGAATGGTCGGCATAGACTGGGATCTTGAGGTCAATCGGACCCAAAAAACCGGGTTCGCAGCCCGTTACCGCGATTATTTCCGCTTCGCTAAGCATTCTCAACGGTTTAGCGATATCTTCGATCGCTTCGGCCTTAATGCAATTAAGTTCATGGTCCCCACGTAGAAGCAATACGACCGCTGGGGTATCGCTTCCAGCCACGAGGAGTGTCTTAAGACAGTCTGCGGGTTTGACATTTAAAAAGGCGCAGAGCTCCTCGATACTGCGGATATCGGGTGTCGTTAGCAGTTCGGGATCGGCTGCCCCATCATTAGACTGCTCCGTCATTGCTGCTAGAGTAACGGTCTCGACGTTTGCTGCGAATCCATCAGCCTCGCAGTATGCGATCGCATCTTCGCCTGACGCAGCAAGGACATGAAATTCCTCAGAGCGATTACCACCCATCTCGCCGGGATTCGCTTGAACAATCTTAAACTCGAGCTGTAAACGGGTGAATATTCGGTCATAGGTTGCCCGCATTGAGGCATATCCCTCGAGCAGTGATTCCTGATCAAGATGAAAGGAATAAGCGTCTTTCATCGTGAATTCACGTGCGCGCATGATACCGAAACGTGGCCGGGTTTCGTCTCGGAATTTTGTTTGAATCTGATAATAATTGACCGGTAGTTGTCGATAGCTCGAGAACTCGTTTCGAGCGATATCAGTGATGACTTCCTCGTGCGTCGGGCCAAGGCAGAATTCGCGCGAATTTCTATCGTTAAGTCGGAGGAGTTCAGAACCGTATTCCTCCCACCGTCCAGATTCTCGCCAGAGTTCGGCTGGCTGTACTAACGGCATTAGAAGTTCGAGAGCGCCAGCACGATTCATCTCTTCTCGAATGATTGTTTCGACCTTCCGTAAGACCTTCAAGCCTAGCGGTAGCCAAGTATACAATCCTGATGCTAGACGCTTTACTAATCCAGAGCGAAGCATCAGTTGGTGGCTGACAATTTCTGCCTCAGAAGGTACTTCTTTGAGGGTTTTAATGGGGAAGTTAGTTCGGCGCATAGCTAATAGTGTCTCAAGAAAGCATTGCGTCGGCTAGCTAATTACCTCAGCATCATAATATTGCGCTTTCTGACGGTTGGACGCCGATGGCTAATTCATTAAAAAACAGATCTCATCGCAGGGGGATATATCTGTTACCTAATCTGCTAACGACCGGTGCGCTTTTTGCCGGTTTCTACTCGATCGTAGCCGCAATTGACGGGAATTTTCTAGGTGCGGCTTGGGCTATCTACATCGCGATGTTCTTGGATGGTCTAGATGGACGTGTTGCTCGTATGACGAGCACAGAGAGTGATTTTGGGAAAGAGTTTGACAGTCTGGCCGATATGGTGTCGTTCGGGCTTGCTCCAGCAATCGTCATCTATCAGTGGGGATTGGAGCGCCTACCCGAATATGTAGCTTTATGGGGTCGGCTAGGTTGGCTTTCCGCTTTTCTCTTTACGGTAGCGGCAGCGTTTCGTCTGGCAAGATTCAACACTAGTACTACGATAAACGACAAACATTTCTTCCAGGGGTTACCGAGTCCGCCGGCGGCATCCGGTATTGCGGCTACGGTATGGATTAGTATCGAGTACGATATGGGTGGCCTGTTCGCGCTGGTCGTGGGGCTTTGCGTTACCACTTTGGGTGGATTTGCGATGATGTCTAATCTGCGCTATCTAAGTTTTAAAGATTTCAATCTGAATGGCCGTGTTCGGTTTGGTAATCTGCTTATGATTCCGTTGTTGCTAATTCTTGTGTCGTTGAATCCTCCTGTTGTGCTGTTCGTTATGTATTTCACTTATGCGACGGCTGGTCCTGTTATTTGGTTTTGGAGAAAGACTCGGAAGCTTAGAAAGATGTCAGATGTAGTAAATCTATGAGAACCACGCGAGAACAATATTTGACTGCTATGGACATCCCCGTCTGGATATTACGAGACGGTGATAAGTCCGTAGGTGAGAATAGGAATCTAGATTCGGCGGATTGGTCAGCGCTCGCAACTCAGGTGCGGGAATGTAAGAAATGCGAGCTTCATAGCAGCCGAACTCAAACTGTGTTTGGAGTGGGTAGCGAAAATGCAGATCTGCTTATCGTCGGTGAAGCACCTGGAGCAGAGGAGGACCGTCGGGGCGAGCCATTTGTAGGCAGAGCGGGACAACTTCTGGACGCAATGCTCCATGCAATATCACTCTCCCGTAACGAAGTCTATATAGCAAATATTCTCAAATGCCGTCCGCCTAATAATCGAGATCCCCGAGAAGCGGAATCAGCCGCTTGTGCATTTTATCTAGAGCGTCAGATCGCGCTACTAGAGCCCAAGGTGATCTTTGCACTAGGTAGGATCGCCGCGCAGTGTTTATTGCAGTCCGATACGCCCATCGGTAGGCTAAGGGGAAAACAACTGAGTCTGGGTAATCCGGCAACGCCTCTGGTAGCAAGTTACCATCCAGCTTATCTGTTGCGAAGTCCGGCAGCGAAAGCTAAGTCTTGGGAGGATCTTAGACTTGTCCGGCAGTTACTCCGACAGACATGAATGCATCAGTACAGCCTCAAACTCAACTCAGGTCAATGCGCCCCGCGGATGTGCAAGCGGTCGCAGAAGTCGAAAAGGCTAGTTATAGGTTTCCTTGGGCTATCGGGGTGATCAGAGACTGCCTTTTAGCTGGTTATCACGCTCAGGTATTCGAGCTGGATGGCGTTATTAACGGTTATAGCATCATGTCCGTGTGTAGACCGGAAGCGCATTTGCTAAATCTCTGTGTTCACCCGATTTCTCAGCGTTTAGGTTATGGTCGACGCCTACTACATGCCGCGCTCCTCCATGCGGAGGAATCGTCGGTGGAGCAGGTATTTCTTGAAGTTCGCCAATCGAATACCGCTGCGATTGGTCTGTATCGCTCCTCGGGATTTCAGCAGGTTGGCACTCGGCGGTCGTACTATCAGTCTGACGATAGGCGGGAAGATGCCATCATCTTTGTCACGACGATTAATCTATCCTATTGAGCTATTAAAGTAAGGTTTGCCCAAGATGTCGGATCAGCTTGATCGTCGTACGTTCGCGATAATTTCTCATCCAGATGCGGGTAAGACTACGCTGACGGAAAAACTACTTTTGTTCGGCGGTGCGATCCAAATGGCGGGAACGGTCAAAGGCCGTAAAGCGCAACGGCATGCGCGGGCAGACTGGATGCAGCTTGAGCAGGAACGGGGTATATCAGTTACCTCTTCCGTGATGCAGTTTCCGTACGATGGCCATGTCATCAATCTCCTTGATACGCCGGGTCATGAGGATTTTTCCGAGGATACGTACCGCACATTGACAGCCGTCGATAGTGCTCTCATGGTTATTGATGCAGGTAAAGGTGTTGAGCTTCGGACAATTAAGCTCATGGAGGTCTGTCGACTTCGCAGTACTCCTATCATGAGCTTCATAAATAAACTCGATCGAGATGGTCGTGATCCGATCGAGTTGTTAGACGAGATCGAGGCTGTTCTAAATATCGAATGCGCGCCTATAACATGGCCGATCGGTATGGGGCGCGATTTTCGTGGGATATATCATCTTCTGGAGGATTGTATTTATCTCCATGAGCGCGGTGACTCGAGCCGGATTTCGGAGGCTATGCGTATAGATGGGTTAGCGTCGACTCAAGCTGAAAAATTGCTTGGAAGTGACTTAGAGATTCTACGTGAGCAGGTTGATCTGATACGTGGGGCAAGCCCCACTTTCGATGTAGAGAGTTATCTTAGCGGCCGTCAAACGCCCGTGTTTTTCGGTGCTGCGATCCAGAACTTTGGGGTGAAGGAATTGCTGGATGCATTCGTCGCGAATTCACCATCACCCCAATCACGCGAGACAACTACAAGATCTATCGAACCTACAGAGAAAAATCTAACTGGCTTTGTGTTCAAAATCCAAGCAAATATGGATCCAGCTCATCGAGATCGGATCGCATTTCTACGTATTTGTTCGGGCACCTATACACCAGGAATGCGTTTATATAACACGAGGCTGAAACGCGAAGTTCGTGCGGGCGATGCTATAACGTTTATGGCGGCCGACCGGAAGCAAGTCGATGAGGCTTTTGCCGGTGATATCATAGGGCTGCACAACCACGGTACGATAAATATCGGTGACAGTTTCTCGCAAGGCGAGGATATTGTGTTCACAGGGATCCCTGACTTCGCGCCTGAGTTGTTTCAACGTGCCATGTTGAAGGATCCACTCAGGTTAAAAGCCCTTAATAAAGGGCTTGACCAGCTTTGTGAGGAAGGGGCAACCCAGCTTTTTCGACCGTTGCAGACAAATGATCTAATACTTGGAGCGGTTGGGCCGCTACAGTTTGATGTGGCTTCGTTCAGGTTGCGTGACGAGTATAGCGTTGACTGTGTGTTCGAAGGGGTCAATGTCGTCACAGCGCGTTGGGTACATTGCGATGATCCTCGAAAACTGGAAGAGTTCACAAAGAAAGCTAAGGGTGAACTCGCGATAGATCATACCGGACGACTCGTTTATCTTGCGACTAGCGCGGTCAAACTGAGTCTTACAAAAGAGCGTTGGCCGGATATAGAGTTTCAGATGACGAGGGAGCACAATGCGGTTGAGCTGTCTTAAATTATGCTGTCATATACTCTATTGGGTTTTTACTACTCCGTCGTCTGAAGACGATTAATCTGAGCATCAAGCTGCTCGAGCTTTTGTCTAAGATCTGTTGAGCGTTTTTTTTCCTTTTCCACGATGTTTTTCGGGGCGTTGCTTAGGAATTGTAAATTTCCCAGTTTTACTTCTGCTTTACTAAGGTCTGCTGTGATGAGTAATCGATGTTTTTCAAGACGAGAGATTTCGACATCTATATTAATTAGTCCTGACATCGGAACTAGCATCCGCATTTTTCCTATGAGTGCGATTGCTGCTTTACCTACGATTTCTGGGTCGTCTATAACTTCGACGCTATCCAGTCGTGCGAGTGTCGTGAGGTAGGCCTTATGTTTCTGGACGCGGGTTCTATCTATATTACTCGTGTCTGCAAGTTTAACGGGTAATTTTTTGTTTGGACTGATGTTCATTTCACCTCGAATCTGGCGAATGCCAACTACGAAGGCTTTGATCCACTCGACTTCATTCTCGGCATCTACGTCGCTCGCGAACTGATTTATATCCGGAAGCGACTCACGCATGATTGAGTTACCTGGTGCACCTGTTTGAGAGCAAAGTTCAAGCCAGAGTTCTTCCGTGACGAACGGCATAATAGGATGGAGTAGTTTAAGGGTTGCGCCGAGAACTTCTATGAGCGTATGTGCAGTACCGCGGGCGAGAGCTGGATTCGAATTATGATCCATAACAATCGGTTTTGTGAGTTCGAGGTACCAGTCGCAGTATTCATGCCAAGTAAATTCGTATAGTGCTTGGGCAGCGAGATCGATTCGGTATCCGGTAATATTGTCACGAACAATTTTTATAATCGTTTTAAGTTGCGATTGGATCCAACGGTCTGCTACCGTATATTCCATGGGGCCTTCGCTTAGTTTGTCTGTGTGGGTATAGACAAATTGTGCGGCGTTCCAGAGCTTATTGCAGAAGTTTCGGTACCCTTCGACTCGCCCGAGATCGAGGCTTACATCGCGTCCGGTTGTCGCAAGCGTCGCAAGTGTCATTCGTAGTGCGTCGGCTCCGAAGGGTGCTATACCATTAGGAAATTCTTTTCTTGTTGACGTTTCAACCTGTTCTGCGAGATGAGGTTGCATCATCCCTTCAGTACGTTTCTTAATGAGATTCTCGAGGTCAATTCCCTCAATGATATCTAGGGGGTCAAGAACGTTTCCTTTACTTTTAGACATTTTTTGTCCGTCCTGATCTCTTATTAATCCATGGATGTAAACCTCGCGAAAAGGTACCTCGCCCATGAACCGGAGCCCCATCATGATCATTCGAGCGACCCAAAAGAAGATAATATCGAAGCCGGTAACTAGAACAGAAGTCGGATAGAAGGTTTCGAGCGTATCAGTTTTTTCAGGCCACCCCATTGTCGAGAACGGCCAGATCGCTGAGGAGAACCAGGTATCGAGAACGTCTTCGTCTTGTGTAAGTTGAACGTCATCAGTGAGCGAGTACTTCAAGCGGACTTCTTGTTCGTCTCTAGCGACATAGATATTGCCTTCGTTGTCATACCAGGCTGGAATCCTGTGTCCCCACCAAAGTTGTCGTGAAATGCACCAGTCTTCGATGTTATTCATCCAGTCGAAGTAGGTCTTCGACCAGTTTTCGGGAACGAAGCGCACAGCCCCCGATTCGACGGCCTGAATAGCTGGTTTGGCAAGTGGCTCGACTTGTACATACCATTGATCGGTAAGAAATGGTTCTACGATAGCTCCGCTACGGTCACCGCGTGGTATTTTTAGTAGGTGGTCGTCGATGCCATCGAGTAGGCCGAGTGTCTCTAAGTCCGCGACTATTTGTTTTCGCGCGTCAAAACGATCGAGGCCCTGGTATGGTTTCGGGACTTCATTATTGAGACAAGCATTATTGTCTAGAATATTAATGACCTGAAGATTGTGTCGTCGACCAACATCATGATCATTGAAGTCGTGCCCTGGGGTGATTTTTACGCACCCCGTTCCGAACTCCGGATCTACATAGTCATCAGCAATAATCGGAATTTGTCGTTCTATTAGTGGAAGTCGGACACTTTCTCCGACAAGATCCTTATAACGTTCATCGTCAGGATGAACCGCGACGGCGGTGTCTCCGAGCATTGTTTCCGGTCGAGTCGTTGCGACGATCAGATGACGGTCCGTGCCAATCAATGGATAGCGGAAGCGCCAGAGTTTGCCTTTTTCCTCCTCGGTAAGTACCTCAAGATCGGAGAGAGCTGTCTGCAATACTGGGTCCCAGTTTACGAGGCGCTTCCCGCGATAAATCAGTCCATCGTCGTGTAATTTTACGAATACTTCGTTTACAGCAGCCGACAACTTCGCATCCATCGTAAAACACTCGCGTGACCAGTCTACTGAACTTCCGAGGCGTCTGAGTTGTTGTGTTATACGGTTCCCGGATTGCTCCTTCCATTCCCAGACCCGATCGACGAAAGCATCGCGTCCAAGATCGTGTTTTGAAATACCTTCGGCCGTCAGAAGTCGTTCTACGACCATCTGTGTGGCAATTCCGGCGTGATCGGTACCGGGTTGCCAGAGGGTTTGTTCTCCACGCATACGGTGATAGCGTGTGAGTACGTCCATGACGGTATTACCGAACGCATGTCCGATATGTAGTGTTCCAGTAACGTTGGGAGGTGGGATAACAATCGAATAGGCCTTACCATCGCCTGATGGTGTAAACAGGCCGGCTGTTTCCCAGTGTTTATAGTGCCGCGACTCTACTACCGCGGGTTGATAACCTTTTGTCACTCGGTCCCTCAGTTGGTTTTTTCTTTCTCGTTGAAGAGGCCTTTAAAAAATCAATCAATACAGGGGGCTTAATCTCCCATTGTAGTTTTTTCAGGCCTGATCCCCTTAGATTTTGTGTGTAGTTAGTTCATAACCACGCTCGCGGTAGAACCGGAAACGGTTGCGCCCACTCTCCCGTCTCAGGGGATCGGCGTCTATCAATTCAGCTACCCGGTCATAGCGACTGAAGAACTCCGGCACCTCTATAGTTAAATTTATCATTAGATCCCACTTATGGGTAATCTCAGATTCTGCTGTGAGTTGTGCCGCTAAATGGCCATGACCGATTAGAACAGCTTCATTCAACGGTAGTTCCGAGTTTTCGCCGATCAGTTGATGTGGAATAAAACTTCCTTGTGAGAATGTCCAGAGTAATCCGTCCAATTTTTTAGCGTCCTTCTCGGACTCTGAGTGCAGATAGACTGAAAGCTTCCGTTTAATGGCCTTCTCAGTAATGCGACACGCAAGCCGGAGCCAGGAGTCATGTGAGTTGGTATCAGTTATATAGAAGTCGACTTGAGTCACAATTATACGTGACCCTTAGAGGTGTAGAAGAAAGTCTGTTAGTAGTGGCACCGGTCGGCCGGTAGCGCCTTTGTCTCCGTTTGATATCCAAGCCGATCCAGCTATATCAAGGTGTGCCCATGGCGTATCATCGACAAAGCGCGACAAAAACTGGGCCGCGATACTCGCGCCGGCATCACGGCTACCGATGTTGGCGAAATCGGCAAAATTGCTCTTTAGCGACTGCCCGTATTCTTCATCCGCAGGAAGGCGCCATGCGAGATCGAGGGAGCGCTTACCAGCGGTAATGAGTGCACTTGCGAGTTTATCATCGTTGCTAAAAAGTCCGGTATAAAGGTTCCCGACGGCTACAACGCAAGCTCCGGTTAAGGTAGCGACGTCTAATAGATATCTTGGCTTGAAACGTTTCGCGTAGGTTAAGGCATCCGCTAGTATTAAGCGCCCCTCGGCGTCCGTGTTTAAGATTTCTATTGTTTTGCCAGAAAGTGATTTGACAACATCTCCCGGTCGTGTCGCTCGTCCGCCGGGCATATTTTCGCATGCCGGGACGATTGCGATGACGTTGAGTTTGGGTTGCAACTCGCCGACAGCAGCCATTGTGCCGAGGACGCCGCTTGCACCGCACATGTCGAACTTCATTTCATCCATTTTTTGTGGGGGCTTGAGCGAAATTCCGCCTGTATCGAATGTAATGCCTTTTCCACACAGTACGATCGGGGCAGCGTGAGCTGGCGCACCGCGATAGCGTAGAATAATAAAACGTGGCGGTTCTTCGGCACCCTGCGTAACCGATAGCAGTGCTCCCATGCCCAGACGTTTCATCTCGCGTTTACCGAGCACAGTCACCTGCATATTAGCGTAGTTCTTGGCAAGCTTTTGCGCGGTGCGTGAAAGATGCGATGGTGTACAGACATTCGGTGGTCGGTTACCGAGGTTCCTGGCCAATTCGGCGCCAATAGCGATAGCGCGACCGTCGGTAACGCCACGGCGGTATTCTTTAGTTTCTTTTCGATCGGCTATCGCTATGCTTAGCTTTGTTAGTTTTTGTTTGCCGCCGGACCGGTTCTGCAATTCGTTGAAACGATATAGACAGCCTTGTACTGTCTCGATACTAATCCGTCCGGCATAGTAGGCATCTAGGTTACGCGGACGTGTATAAGTGAGGTAGCTTGTCGCTTCTTTCAGCTTTGAATCTTTTAGTCTGCTGATAACTGTTGTCAGTGCTCGGCGAAGTCGTTTTGCGTTGAATTCTGTTCGCTTACCGCAGCCGACTAGCAGAACGCGCTCAGCTGCGGCGCCTTGCAGGCGCGGAACGAGTAGTGTCTGCCCTTCTTTTGCTGAGGCGTCACCGCTTTTAAGTAATTCGGTAAGTAGACCATTGCAGGTTAGGTCGATTTCGCGCGTTGGCCCCGTTAATACTTTTCCCTCGAAAACGGGAAGAATCGCACAGGCAGTTTTTTGGTGCGCCGGTGCCCCGGCCTTAATGGGAAAGTTCAATGTTATCTCCTTCGATTGGCAGGACAATACAGTAGCTTGAATTCCCAGTTTCGTTAAGTTCTGGGAAGACCATACGCTTGTGTTATCGTGTCTTTATCCTAGCCGAAAAACGTTTAGGGTAGTGTACTCGATTAGCTCAACGTACTGAAAATTCTCTAGTCCCTTGACTGTAGTTAGCAGATATATATTTCGTGAAACCTTTGGCGCCTGGCTCATGGTGACGGGGGTTTTGTTTGTCATTTTGATGAGTAACCAGTTCGCCGAGATTCTTGATGATGCGGCGGTTGGTCGGTTACCTAGAGATGCTGTTTTCTCGATTCTAGGGTTGACTTCACTTCGCTATCTAACGGCACTGATACCGATCGGCCTCTTTCTTGGAGTAATACTAGCGCTCGCAAGACTTAATCGTGATTCAGAGATGGCTGCCCTTGCGGCATGCGGAATTGGACCTGAGAGACTGCTCCGGCCTATCGGTGTCTTAACGCTGTTGCTATCGGTGTTTGTTGCCTGGCTTTCCTTGGCTCAGACTCCCGACGCGGCGCGCGCTATCGAACGGATAAAGCAGGTGGCAGAGGAAGAGCTTGAATTAGGCATTTTAGAATCGGGCAAATTTACTACGCCTGATAGGGGCAACACTATTATTTACGCGAAAGAGGTACTAGGCGAAATCATCTATGACGTATTTATTGAACATCAGACCGATGAAGAAATTGTCGTGATTCTAGCGGACAGGGGAGAGCGCGTTTACGACACTAGCACTGGTAACCTGATATTTGTGCTTTACGATGGGCAGCGTTATGAAGGGGTTCCAGGCACGCGAGAATTTCGCATCGTTGATTTTGCAGAGCACGGTATACCAATTCGTTTGAATGAAAACGAAGAAGCTGAGGTGCTAGTGGAAACGAAACCGACAATTGACCTTCTGGCTTCGACCTCGGCGATAGACCATGCGGAATTGCAGTGGAGAATTTCGGCTCCGATTCAGTTATTTGTGCTTATGTTGCTCGCTGTGCCGCTCAGTCGAACAAGACCTCGAGAGGGGCGTTATGCGCGCCTTGGTACAGGGGTCCTAATTTATATCACCTATGCCAATTTACTCTCGATCGCTCGCGTTTGGGTGGAACGGGAAAATATACCTTTGTGGGTTGGGTTATGGTGGGTACACGCCGGGGTAGGACTGCTTGGGATAGTTTTGCTTACTCGCGAATCTGGGTGGTTTGCTTCAAGCAAACAGATTGAAAGAGTAGGACAGGCCAAATGAATATCTTAGATCGCTACATCGTGATGACAATACTTAAGAGCGTATTGACCGTTATTTTAGTGGTGTTAGGAGTGGTCACTGTAATAGAGTTCGTTGGGCAACTCGATGATGTCGGTACAGCGCAGTACGGTTTTCAGCACGCGCTTGCTTATGTTGCTCTACGCATTCCACGAACAATTTTCCAGATTTTGCCGGCCGCGGCTTTACTCGGTGCTTTGCTTAGCTTAGGTAATCTTGCGGCTCATAGTGAGTTAGTTGTGATGCGAGCAAGTGGTGTCTCACGCTTGAGAATGGCAGGCTCTGTCGGCATAGCCGGTGCGGTTTTGCTTGTGCTGATGGCTCTCCTAGGAGAGTCGCTGGCGCCTTCGTTAGGTGCCTACGCCCGGCAGGTTCGTTCTCAAGCTTTGATTGAGAATGTGGATGTTGCTAATGCTCGGTCTGCGTGGATGAAGGATGGCGACCGGATTCTTAACTTCCGGAGAGCGGATGATGGCATTAATTTCGGTAGCGTTCATTTGTTTGAATTGGACTCCAGAGGGGCGCTTCACCAAGTCGCGAGCGCTGATTCAGCAGAAATAGATCGAGAGCAGCGCTGGGTTCTTGCCAACTATGCGGCTTCGCAATTCTCTGATGATGGTGTTACTTCAAGTACTGAGTCACGTTCAGTTCAGAACTATAACTTAAGTTTGGAGTTACTAGGCTTCTCTGAAGTGCGTGAGGATCTTCTGGATACGCAAGGACTGATGCGGTATATCCAATACCTTGAACAGAACGATCTCGATGCCGACCGCTATATCACTGCTTATTGGGCGAGAATATCCAGCGGTGTGTCGGTTTTGTTAATGACCTTGCTGGCTTTACCGTTTGTTTCAGGTGAGCTGCGAACCTCAGGTAGCGGTGCTCGTCTCGTACTGGGATTGCTAATCGGATTGGTTTATTACGTCGTCGCACAGACATTTGAGAGTAGCGGTGAAGTATTCGATATCGATCCAATCGTCGTTGCCTGGCTGCCGAGCAGTATATTGTTTGGCATTACGGCTGTAGCGCTATTACGCATTCGCTAGCTGGAAAAACGAGGATGTAGTGACGATCGAGGATTTGGAAATATGGGTCCCAATCGGAAGTTCAGCTGCGATGTTGTTTGATTTGCGGTATTTTGGTATTGCATCGGTAGGATGATGATCGACGATAGTTCCGCTAAGAAATTTCTGCGCGGAGTAAACCTGCCGTTTGATCTTTGTGTTTTATTCCTAGAAGCTTCTTTGGGGTGCTATTCGTCATTATAGGGATCGGCGTTGTGATACGAGTAGACCTAAAATTGACTATTGCTATTGGCCTGTCAGTCATATGTCTTGTGGCCATTAATTCGAAGGATCGTCCATAAAGTGAAATCAGAACTCGTGGCGCCTCATTGGTATGTCTACATGGTACGCTGCGCTGACTCGACGATTTATACGGGTATCACACGAGATATAAATGCCCGTGTTTTGCAGCACAATGCCGGACACGGTGCGAAATACACTAGGAGTCGCCGGCCCGTGGTTTTAGTCTATCAAGAGGGTGTTGTTGATCGGGGAGCGGCATTGCGTCGTGAGTATGAGATTAAGTGCTTGACGGCGCATGAGAAACACCGATTGATCTTAAGTAGCTGATGAAAGAATAATTCTAATGGATGATTTCCTGGCCGCTGGGGTACGGTTAAGGCAGCAGGTAATTTACTGTCCAAATGCGGAGGTAAGATTGTCGGAGCTGGTTTTTTGATCGAGCTAAGTGTGCTCAAAGGCCGAAACTTATTTAAAGAAACAAATATTTAATTTTTCTCGGTGTGCGATTTTGATGATTAAGCTCCTTTCCACGACAATAAATGAAAATAGTAAACCATGACGACAATATTAGTAACCGGTTCAAATAAGGGCGTCGGTCTTGAAATCACCAAGGCCTTATCTCGACGAGGGGATATGCTGATAGCTTGCTGTCGCCGGCCGGCAGAGGCTCACGCTTTGCTGGAGCTTGAGGGGGATATCAAAGTTGAAGAAGTAGCGATTGGTGAAGATAAATCTGTGCTTGATTTGGCTAAAAGGTTGAAGGGCAAAGCTATCGATGTTTTGATCAATAATGCGGGAACCATGGGGCCAGATCCAGAGCGCCAATCAACTCTGGACATGGACTTTCAAGGATGGGCGGACGCGTTCAATATCAATTCCATGGGACCGGTTCGTATGATGCAAGCAGTCATGCCTAACTTGTGTTTAGCGGCATCCCCAAAAATCATGACGGTAACGAGCCAGATGGGAGCCCTGTCATTTGATATGACCGCTACCAATGCCTACTGTGCTAGCAAAGCTGCAGTCAACAAGTTCATGCGGTTGGCTTCTATAGACTTAAAACCCAAAGGCATAGCAGTGGGCCTCGTTCATCCCGGTTGGGTAAGAACCGATATGGGTGGACCCAATGCAGATCTATCAGCGGAGGAAAGCGCTAAAGGTTGTGTAGAGGTAATAGACGCGCTCAATATAGAAAACACTGGAGGGTTCTGGAAATGGAATAGTGAAATTCATGAATGGTGAAAAAACAAAATTAGGTGCTCAATCTTTGAGCTAGAGAATTCACTAAATACCGCTACTGATTGCTCGATCTCGCTTTAAATCAGCCCCATTGCTTTTCCCTCTCAACTTACACGTTCGATTCGGCCAGCTGCTCCAGCGTCGTGCCAACAATTATGACCGTGAAATTCAAAATCGTGCGGATATGGCCCCACTGGTAAACCAGTATCTCCACGAACGTCAAAGATTTATCTATTTATCGAATAAATAACCGGTAGGGTGAGGACTGACATGATATTGTGGGATTTGCAATAGAGGATCTATTGTCTTCCTACCATCTTCAAGACGAGGAGGGATCTTTGAGTCCCACGATATGCTAACGCATAACCCGACGACTATATGTTAAGTTTGTGAGAAAGTTTCATGATCAGCAATACCTATCACACTGGTGTCCTGCTCCTCGGGATATATAGCCTTGTCGCTTGTACGGATCATTATGTATCGGAAAAAAGTCTTGTTACGATGAGCGAACAGACTACTGACGTTGAGGGCTCCGAGCAAAAAAATCCGTTTTTTTCGGAGAGCTCCCTTTATTTTCAATATCCCCCATTTGATCGTATTGAGAATGGACACTACCAGCCTGCATTCGAGGCGGGTATGAAGCAGCAACTCGCCGAGATTGCTGAGATAAACAGTCAGGATGAGCCCCCAACGGTTGAGAACACGCTTGTTCTATTGGAGTTATCAGGACGATTGCTGTCGCGTGTCTCTAGCGTTTTTTATGGAATGACTAGCGCACATACTAATGCCACTTTACGAGAAATTGAGGCAGACATGGCCCCGCGGCTCTCTGCCCATAGAGATCGAATTTTGTTAGATCCCGTGTTGTTTAGTCGAATCGAAGCGTTATATTTTCAACGCGACATATTGAATTTAGACTCGGAGACGCTACGTCTTATTGGTGAGACATATCGAGAGTTCGTTAGAGCCGGTGCGGAGCTTTCGGTTGAAGAAAAAGAAAAATTGAGAGCTATCAATATAGAACTCTCGGAACTCATTACTAGATTTAGTCAAAATGTCATGGATGAGGCTCGTGCGCGGGCAATCGTTGTCGATACGCGTGAGGAACTTGCTGGTCTAACTGATGCTGAAATTCAAAGTGCAGCTGATACGGCAGAAGTTAGAGGAGAGGAAGGTAAATTCGTTATACCTCTTTTGAATACGACCCAGCAGCCCTATCTTGCTGTACTAGAGAACCGTGATCTACGGGAGCGTATTTTTAAAACATCGTTTGCGCGGGGTAGCGATGGTGGTGACTACGATAATCTCGAAATAGTAAGCCAAACGGCGCTTCTTCGATCACAGAAGGCACAGCTGTTAGGGTTTGCGAACCACGCTGAATATATTCTTAGCAATCAGACTGCGAAAACCGTCGTTGCAGTTAATGAACGGCTAGCATTTCTGACGCTACAAGCGATAGCAAACGCCCGAAACGAGGCGGCAGATCTTCAAGAAATTATTGATGCAGAAGGTGGATTTTTCGAACTGGCCGCTTGGGATTGGGATTTCTATTCGGAGAAAGTCAGGCAGGAACGCTATGCGTTCGATACTGCTCAGCTCGAACCGTATTTCGAACTAGATAACGTTTTGCAGAAAGGTGTTTTTTATGCTGCGACACAGATTTATGGGTTAACGTTTCGGGAACGCTTCGATCTGCCTATATACCAGGATGATGTGCGCGTATTCGAGGTTTTCGACCACGACGGAGTAACGCTGAGTCTATTTATCTTCGATCCTTATGCCCGTGATAATAAACGTGGTGGCGCGTGGATGAGCGCATATAGGAATCAGTCTCATCTCGACGATTCACGTTCTATTGTAGCTAATCACATCAATATATCTAAGCCACCCGAGGGTCAAGTAACTTTGCTCTCGTTCGAAGAAGTAACGACGATGTTTCACGAGTTCGGACATGCGCTGCACGGAATGTTCTCAAATGTCATTTATCCGTCTTTCGCAGGGACGAGAGTGCCGAGGGACTTCGTCGAGTACCCGTCACAGGTTAACGAGATGTGGTCGATTTGGCCAGAGGTATTAAGAAATTATGCACAGCATTACATCTCAGGAGAACCGATTCCAACAGAGTTGCTAGATAATTTGTTAGAAGCTCAACGCTTCAATCAAGGTTATGAGACGACCGAATATCTAGCGGCGTCCATTATCGATCAGGCGCTTCATCAATTAGGCCCAGAAGAAATTCCACTATCTGACGAACTAGAGCAATTTGAATACGATGCGTTAGCTTCTGAAGGTGCTGATTTAGCTACCGTTCCGCCCCGATATCGCCTAGCCTATTTCTCTCACATCATGGGAGGCTATTCAGCAGGGTACTATTCTTATATCTGGAGTGAAGTGATGGATGCGGATACAGTTGAGTGGTTTAAGGAGAATGGAGGCATGCTTAGAAAAAACGGGGAACATTTTCGCGAAACACTCTTGTCAAAGGGTGGGAGTGAAGAAGCCATGGCGCTGTTTAGAAACTTCCGTGGTAGAGAGGCGGATGTAGAGCCTTTGTTGGAACGACGAGGTCTCAATTAAGTGGTGGAAGGCCTTCTTCATGCTAGTTCGCCGACACGGAGTCTTTTGGTAGTTGTGGGATACGTCAATGCGTTGGTTTTGGCTTGGTACATTCTTTCTGCTCTGTAACAGCGCTTTGGCGCAGGTTTATACGCAGCTCGATTTTCCTGGTGGGATATCTACTACCTTATGGTCGATCAATAGGGAAGGCACTGTTATTGGGGACTTCATAGTCCGCACGGGTCGGCGCTACGGTTTCACGTTCGATACCTCAGGTATCTTTCGATCGATCGACGTTAGCGGTGCCGTTGACACGGGCCTTCGAGGAATTAACGTGCATGGCAGTATTGCCGGGTGGTACCGTGATACTGCGGGTACCAATCATGGTTTTCTGAGGCGTAGAGGTGAGATACGACCGTTTGGTTATCCTGAAGGAACTGATACGAGAGGGCTCGATATAAATGGGCGAGCAGATATTGTAGGGTCTTACGGGGACGCGGTCGGCCTGACTCACGGTTTCATTAGGCGGGTAGTTACCTTTTCTACCTTAGATTTTCCCGGTGCTCGCCTGACGGTAGTAAGTGGCATCAATAATTCCCGTGACGTCGTTGGATATTACGAGGATGAATTCGGACTAATGCATGGGTTTATGCTAAGCGAGCAGGGTGAGTACGTGAGCCTTGATGTCCCCGAGGCAATTGAGACCCGTGCCGAGGGAATTAACGCTATGGGCGATATTGTTGGTTCTTTCCAGGACGGTAGTGGGGTTCATGGTTTCTTGATGCGCCGTGAGCGGTTTAAGACGCTAGATTTCCCCGGGGCAGTTAGCACTGTTGCCACAGATATCAACGATAGTGGCGTTATCGTTGGGTACTTTCAGTTTGAGGACGACAGGCAGCATGGTTTTTTGCTCGAGGGACAAAACTTAGAATAAAAGGCATTATGGTTTAATGTTTCCGGAACTCTTGGTCACATTTTTTTCCGAGCATCAGAATCTACTGTGGCTAGTAACTTTAGCAGTAGATTTATCACTGACGCTTTTAATGTACCGATTGTTTGGTCGGATCGGCCTAGTAGCGGCAATAGTGCTTGCGATACTGCTGGCTAATCTTCAGGGTCCAAAGCTCACCGTCATCATGGGAATGGAGACTAGTCTAGGAGTCATTTTCTATTCAAGTATTTTTTTTGCTACTGATCTGCTTGGCGAGAAACACGGGCGCGCTGTGGCTAATCAGGCTGTTTTGCTCGGCTTTGGTGTGAGCGTCATTATCGTGTTAATGATGAGCCTAAGCTTACTCTATCTTCCTTCTATACGTCCCGAGTCAGCAGCTCTTTCTAGAGATATACATGCCGCATTTTCCCGGTTGCTTGATTTCTCGCCTCGATTTGTTTTTGGGTCATTGCTTGCCTATTTAATTAGCCAGAGCTTCGACGTATGGTTCTTTCATCGCGTTAAAGAATGGACGCAAGGGAAACATCTCTGGCTGCGTAATAATCTCTCAACGATGACTTCTCAGGCGCTTGATACGGTGCTTTATGCTGTTATTGTCTGGTGGGGAATCTTCGATCTTATCCACGCGTTTCAGCTCGCTATAGCGAAGTATGTGTTCAAGGTCTTTATCGCTGCTTTTGATACGCCATTCATTTACTGGGCGAGAACTTGGGATGTGCCGGAGCCCGTTGCGGAAAAACTAAGCGCTGATCCTGAACAATAGTTGCCAATAAAAGCTTATTTCGCTCTTTTTGTAGGATTTGGCTGACTAGTGCGCTTTTGTTGGCGCTCCCTAGGGGAATCGAACCCCTGTTTTTGCCTTGAGAGGGCAACGTCCTGGACCGCTAGACGAAGGGAGCGTGGATGTCGTTGATCTGCGGGGCTGCTATGATACCCGAGCTTTACGAATCGGTGAAACTCGCCAACGGAACCTGCTTGAACGATACGGACTCCCAGTCGCATCCTGACCCTACCATCATTGCGCGCTCCGGCCACTCCATTAGCCGGAAAAATATTTCGACTAATGCCTTAAAGGTGCTTAACCGTCTGGGTAATGCGGGTTACCAAGCTTTTCTAGTTGGCGGCGGCGTTCGCGACTTACTGTTGAAACTGAATCCAAAAGATTTCGATATCGTGACTGATGCTCGGCCAGAAGAAATTCGCCTGCTGTTTCGTAACAGCCGTTTGATTGGGCGTCGATTTCGTCTCGCACATATCCATTTCGGTAGAGAGATTATCGAGGTCGCTACCTTTCGTGCTGCAGTAACCCACGAGCATCAGAATCGCAGGCAGGCAGATAGCGGTCTTATTCTTCAGGACAACGTATACGGATCGATTGATGAGGATATCTGGCGCCGTGATTTCACAGTCAATGCGCTCTATTACAATATCGCAGACTTTACGGTTTGGGACTATACGTCTGGTATGGAGGATATTACCAAGCGGAGATTGCGGTTAATCGGTAATCCAGAAACACGCTATCGCGAAGACCCAGTTCGTATGCTTCGAGCGGCTCGTTTCGCTGCCAAACTTGATTTCGAAATAGCTAAGGATTCGGCTATACCCATCCGTAAACTCGGTAAACTACTTCGAGATGTGCCGCCCGCAAGATTGTTCGATGAGACCCTAAAATTATTCCATACAGGACACGCGTTGCGTAGCCTAGAGTTATTAATTGAATATGACCTTTTGTCATACTTATGGCCGCATACAGCAGAATTGCTGTGTCGTGATCCAGAAGGATCAGTATTGAAATTCTTGCAGTTAGGACTAGCCAATACCGATCGACGAATTAAAGAAAAGAAACCCGTAACACCAATGTTTCTCTTCGCGGTATTGTTGTGGCACCCGATTTGCGAGCGTGCTACCGAAATTGTTAAAAAACGGAAGGCGACTGAAATAGAAGCGCTACTCGATGCCTCTGAAGAAATTGTGTCGGAGCAACAGAACTATACCTCCTATCCGAAAAGATTCAGTACTCCGATGAAGGATATGCTTGTCATGCAGAGACGCTTCGGACGGCGGCGTGGCATGCGGGGGCTAAGACTGCTGTCGCACAAGCGCTTTCGGGCTGCTTATGATTTTCTATTGTTGCGGACTCAGTGTGGTGAGGAAGATAAAGAACTGGCAGATTGGTGGACCGAGGTCCAGGTAATGTCTGTAAGGGATCAACGCAAGGTCTTTGGTGTTAAGAGGTCTCCGCGCGGGAGTCGAGCTTCTGCCGACCCGGTAGCATAGTTGGTGATTCCAAGAGTATCCTTAGCCTTGACTGAACAGCGCATAAGACGGTGCTCGTAACAAAATGGCAAATAAACAGGACACAAATTCAAAAGGTGGTCCGCGCTATATTGTAGTAGAGGGTCCAATAGGTGTGGGTAAGACGAGTCTAGCGAGACGTCTGGCTGAGAGTTTCAATAGCCACTTGATCCTCGAAGAAGCGCACGAAAATCCTTTTCTTGAGCGTTTCTATCGCAATCGCCGAAACGTAGCGCTTCCAACTCAATTGTTCTTTTTGTTTCAACGTGCGCGACAAATTGAAGGGATTCGCCAGTCAGATCTGTTCACGCCGGTTCGCGTCGCAGATTTTTTGTTGGAAAAAGATCGACTATTCGCAGAGTTGAATCTCGATAGTAATGAACTCGATCTATATGAACAGGTCTATCGATCTCTCGATCTACAACCCCCGATTCCGGATCTCGTTGTTTACCTGCAGGCACCTTCCGACGTTCTTTTGCGCCGCGTCACGAATAGAGGATTATCTTATGAGCAGTTTATTGAGGAATCATATTTACGGCGGTTATGTGAAGCGTACGCTGGGTTCTTCTACGAGTACGACAAAGCGCCGTTGCTCATAGTCAATGCTGCGGCTATCGACCCGGTGCATCGCGATTCTGATTACCAGGAGTTGCTGCGTGCTATCGGTCGAATAGAGCGGGGCCGACACTTCTTTAATTCCGCAATTGAGACGATTGCCTGAGATCTTTGAGGGCCGACTATGTATAAGCAGTTACAACAGCGGGAAATGGATTCCCAACCTGTAAATATTTCGACGTTAAGGAAAATGAAAAATAATAGTAAGCCGATCGCCTGTCTAACCGCATACGATGCGAGTTTTGCCCAGCTTGTCGATATCGCAGGTACGGATCTTGTGTTAGTCGGAGATTCGTTGGGAATGGTAATCCAAGGTCACGACACGACAGTGCCGGTGACGGTAGATGACGTGATCTACCACACGCGGACCGTTGCGCGCGGGTTGCGCAATGCCTTTCTTGTTGCGGACTTGCCTTTCATGAGTTACGCGACGTCCGAGCAGGCATTGGAAAACGGTGTGCGACTCATGCAGGAAGGTGGCGCGAAAATGGTTAAGCTCGAGGGTGGGCGCGATCAGGTTTCTGTGGTTGAGTGCCTTTCTAAACACGACATACCAGTTTGTGCTCATGTTGGACTTAGACCCCAGGCGGTACATAAGATTGGCGGGTTTCGTGTCCAAGGGCGCGACAGTGGTGCCGCTAAAAAGATGGCGGATGACGCCCTTACGCTACAGAACGCGGGCGCCGATATAATACTTGTTGAATGTGTTCCGAACGAAGTCGGAAAAACTCTTAGTAAGATGCTAGATGTTCCCGTTATTGGAATAGGGGCGGGGCCATATGTAGACGGTCAAATTCTCGTGCTCTACGATATGATGGGAATAACCCAAGGCCGCACGCCGCGTTTTGTTAAAAATTACATGGAAGCGCCCAATTCGCCGCTTGCCGCTATCGAGGCCTACGTTAGTGAAGTCCGCAATAGAAGTTATCCCGCTAAGGAACACTGTTTCTCTTGATAGAATTTCTCGCCTCTAATTCAGGTATCTATTTTGTATTCACTTTTAACTGCTCGTTCGACGAGTTCTTTACAAAAAAAACTAGATTTGTGGCGTTCTACCGGTGGCCGTGTTGCGTTAGTTCCAACGATGGGGAACCTTCATGAGGGGCATCTTAGACTAATCGATATCGCTCGTTTAAGTGCCGATCAGGTTGTTTGCAGTATATTCGTGAACCCCGTTCAGTTTGCCGAGGACGAGGACTTTAGCTGCTATCCGCGTACACCCGATGATGATGTGGCGGTACTCGTGGAGCAGGGTGTAGTTGATCTTCTTTATCTGCCGGACGTAGACACAATCTACCCGTACGGCACAGATTCTGCCGTGTCGATACAGTTGCCCGCGCTTAGTAAGGATCTTTGTGGCGCAATGCGACCAGGCCATTTCAACGGAGTTGCATCGGTTGTTCTGAGGTTGTTGAATCTGTTGGCTCCTGATGTCCTTGTGCTCGGCGATAAGGACTATCAACAAAAAATATTGTTAGAACGAATGATTAGGGATCTGCATTTGCCGATAGAAATTGTTGGGGTTGAAATACACCGTGAATCCGATGGGTTAGCGATGAGTTCAAGGAATGCCTATCTAAGCGCAGAAGAGCGTAGTATTGCGCCGACACTTTATGCATCGCTGTTAGCGTTAGCAGATGCTTTACGAAAAGGAGAAACGAACTATTCTCAGCTTGAGTTGATTGCTATAAAAAAAATCGCGGCGATTGGATTGGAGCCCGAATATGTCACAGTTCGGCGCGTCTGTGATTTGGCTCCAGCTGGATTATTTAAACCCGATGATAAGCGTATAGTGCTTGGTGCAGCGAAGCTAGGACGTGCACGCATCATCGATAATGTACGCGTCTAGATAGATTTGGTTTTTTCACGAGTGTGAAATAGTTAGCGGCCCGTGTGTTGAAGAATTGCCCATTCCACGTGTTCGCGGACGAGCGCGGAGGGGTGGTGTTGGCGTTCCTGTAGGGCCTGCAGAATCTCTGGGTCTGAAGGCGCGTTGCCCAGAGCTACGGCAATATTTCTCAGCCAGCCCTCGTAACCGGCCCGCCGTAAAGCGCTGCCTTCCGTTGCAGATTCCCATACGGCTTCTGTCCAACGAAAGAGATCGACGAGTGCTGCATTGTCTAGGCCGTGACGAGGCTTAAAATCCTTTTCTTTCGTTGGTTGAGAAAATTTATTCCACGGGCAGATTAGTTGGCAATCATCACATCCGAAGATCCGATTACCGATCGCTTGGCGAAATTCAACCGGGATTGGGCCGCGGAGCTCGATTGTTAAATAAGAAATACAACGGCGCGCGTCGAGTTCGTATGGAGCGACGATTGCCTGAGTTGGGCATATATCTATACAGGCGGCGCAGCTGCCGCAATGATCAGTAACCGGTTCGTCTGTAGGAAGTGGAATGTCGGTGAAGAGTTCGCCTAGGAAAAAATAAGAGCCGGCTTTTCGGTTTAAAAGATTTGTGTGTTTACCAATCCATCCGAGACCGCTATTACGTGCCAAACTTTTTTCCATTACGGGTGCGCTGTCGACGAATACGCGGAAGCCGAAAGAACCGATTTGGCTCTCTATGAATCGTGCTAGTTGTTTTAGGCGTCCTCGAAGTACTTTGTGGTAGTCGCGTCCTAGTGTGTAGCGAGAGATATAGGCGCGTCTCTTATTTTGTAGTGTTGCGTTGGCATCTGAGGTATTACGATGCCAATAATCTAAACGTGCAGAGATTACGCGTACTGTGCCAGGTACTAGTAGTTCAGGGCGTGAGCGCTTCAATCCATGATGCGCCATGTAGTCCATTTCGCCATGTCGTCCGCGTTCGAGCCAGTACTCGAGCCGGCGTTCGTCCTCTTTGAGATGGATGCCGCTAATACCTATTTGCTGAAAGCCTATTGTTTTGCCGTGCTGCTTGATTGCCGCGGAAAGGCGCTTGAGGCGATGCTTAGACATAGTAGATTCAGGCATATAACTAATACTCCTCTGAGCGGGCAGTATAATCGTGTAGATGATTGAACTCCCTGTAGAGATATACACGACCGAAGAGGTACGTGAACTAGATCGCATAGCGATCGCTCAACCTGACATTTCTGCCTACGAATTGATGTGCCGTGCCGGGGATGCGGCTCTCGCCTGTGTTCAGCGACACTGGCCGGAAAAAAAGAGGTTGTCGATTTTTTGTGGTGCCGGTAATAATGGCGGTGACGGTTACGTCCTGGCTCGTCTGGCGGCTGCAGTGGGTCTTGATGCTCGTGTGATTTCAGTCACAGCGCCCGAGCGTCTTACCGGTGCGGCGGCAACAGCATGGCGCGATTTCCGAGCTGCAGGTGGGAAAACCGAAATTCCGAACGGTGAACTATTATTTGGGGACGACCTAATCGTAGACGCTCTAGTTGGAACCGGTCTGGATCGAGAGTTAGATGGTTTTAATTTAGCAGCAGTTACTAGCATGAACGCGGTATCTAATCCTGTGTTGTCTTTGGATATCCCAACGGGGTTGCATGCCGATACGGGCGTGCCTATGGGCAGTGCGGTGCATGCTGATGTCACGATAACCTTTGTTGGTCTAAAGTTGGGACTTTTCCTCGGTCTAGCGTCTGATTATCGCGGTACACTAGAGTTTTCTGATCTTGGGATTCCAGAAGAAGTTTACACTCAGCGTACGCACACGCTAGAACGCTTAAGCTTGCGGGTGTTGCGTGAAGCTTTACCGCCACGGCGGCCTTCATCAAACAAGGGCTCACACGGTAGTTTGCTCCTAGTTGGTGGTTCGCCAGGGATGGTCGGCGCAATACTCCTGGCTGCCGAAGCTGCGATGCGGGCAGGTGCGGGTATTGTCCGCATCGCGACGCATAGCGAGAGCACGGTAGGTATTGTTTCCGCTCGTCCTGAGATAATTACGTGTGCTATTGATCAACCGGTTGATCTGGATAAGTTGATCGAAAGCGCGAATGCCGTAGTTGTCGGACCTGGGCTTGGGCAATCGGATTGGGCGCGGGGTCTCATGGAACGAGTTCTCGCGTCGGAGCTACCGGTCGTGCTCGATGCGGATGGGCTCAACTTGCTTGCAAAACAGCATAGGCAACGCGATAACTGGATTTTAACTCCTCATCCAGGGGAGGCTGCGCGTTTGCTGCAATGTGACGTGGCGGCAATTCAGGCTGACCGCCAGCAGGCTGTGCTTGATCTTGTCGACCGTTATAGGGCTAGCATAGTGCTTAAAGGCGCTAATAGTTTGATTGGGAGTCCTGCTAGTGAAGGGGTTGCTATTTGTGATCGCGGCAACCCAGGTATGGCTGCAGCCGGTATGGGAGACGTCTTAGCTGGGATCGTTGGCGCCGTGAGAGTTCAAACTGGAGACGACCTTACGGCTTTGCGTGTTGGTGTGCTGCTTCATGCGCTAGCTGGGGACACGGCGGCCGAAGATGGGCAACGTGGTTTACTTGCGCGCGACCTCATGCCACATATTCGTCGTTGGTCTAACCCAGTCTAATGTCAGAGGGAATACTTTATATCGACTCGGAGTTAAGCCTGAAGACGCGAGCTGGCGAGGTAGCGCGAGCCTGGTTAGATTGCGGGAGTGAGTCGCTAATCATCGGCTTGCATGGTGACCTCGGTAGCGGTAAGACGACGTGGGTGAGAGGTGTGCTAGAGGGTTTGGGTTATACCGGTCGTGTACCATCGCCGACCTATACGTTAGTGGAGAGCTATCCTCTTGAGATGCTCACGCTCGTTCACATCGATTTGTACAGACTGGATGGCTCGGATGAATCCAAGATTGCCGCTGAGATCGAGTTGCTAGGATTGCGTGACTGGCTTGGAAAACCCGGAGTCTGGTTGTTTTTGGAATGGCCCGAGCGCTCCCCGCAGTTAGTGGCACGCTGCGATTTGGCTATTTTTCTGGATTATGCTGGTGAGCAGGGGCGAAAGTTGGGCTTACGAGCTTTGACCCCTCGCGGAGAGTCTGCTCTTAAAGGGTTAGCGGAAGATACTTAATATTATTTTAGAAATATCTCCTAATATTATATTTTTTAAGAATAAACATTGAAATTTTGATAGGAAATTGTGAATATAACCATCCTAGCAAATGGAGAGAGTCGGTTTGAGGTTGAATGTTCGATTCGTTTATCTGCTGTTAATGATATTCGGTGGTGTCGCCGACGTTTCCAGTGCAGAAGTCGAAGGGTTGCGTGTGTGGTCCGGTCCCGAGTCGACTCGAGTTGTTCTCGATCTCTCCGCAACAACGACGCACAAGGTCTTCTCGCTCGAAAAACCTAATCGGATCGTTATTGACTTAGCGAATGCTGAGACAGTTCTGACAAATACGGTCCCAGAAGCTGGTGGCTTGATAACAGGTATTAGAACGGGTACCCGGTCTGGCGGAGACCTACGCGTCGTAATAGATCTCGCTCGTGAGGTTAAAGCTAATACGTTTCTGCTAGAGCCGAATGATATTTACGGTTACCGTCTAGTTGTCGACTTAATGCCGCTAACTACGGTTTCAATTGTCCATCGTGCACCAGAGGCCCGAGTAAACGGTGGCCGGGATCTGATTATCGCGATCGATGCAGGTCATGGTGGGGATGATCCTGGAGCGAGTGGTCCACGCGGCGTCCATGAAAAGAACGTAGTGCTCGCTGTTGCTCGTCGGCTCGCTACAGAAGTGGCGAAGCAGCCTGGTATGCGTCCGCTATTGATTCGAGACGGTGATTACTTTATTTCGCTTCGCGACCGCATGAGGAAGGCGCATAGCGCGAAAGCCGATTTGTTTGTGTCAATCCACGCGGACGCATTCAGAGATAGTCGTGCGAGTGGCGCTACGGTTTACATGCTATCGCAGAAGGGTGCGACGGACGAAGCTGCGCGTACTCTCGCAGAGCGTGAAAATGCTTCCGATTTGCTCGGTGGTGTTTCTTTGAGTGACAAAGACGATGTACTTGCCGGTGTATTATTAGACTTGTCTCAGAGTGCAGCAATCAGCGCCAGCTCCGTTGCCGCAGGTTATCTTATTGATCGAATTCGGCGTGTGACTCATATACGAAGGGATAGCGTGCAGAGGGCTCCGTTTCTTGTGCTTAAGTCGCCAGATATTCCATCACTTTTAATTGAGACCGCCTATATATCTAACCCTGACCAAGAACGTGCCCTCAATGACGAAAAATTCCAAGAGGACCTTGCGCGCGCTATCCAAGACGGCATAGTTGATTACTTCCGCGATTATCCTCCGCCTGATAGTTATATAGCATCTCACCCTCCACCACGTCGTGAAAGCCCAATTCGACACGTTATTAGCTCTGGCGAAACTCTGTCGGAGATCGCGGAACGCTATCGCGTCCGTCTCGCGACGCTCAAGAGCTATAATCGGATAACGAGCGATGTTATTCAGGTCGGGCAGATTTTAGCTATACCTATTTAGCGTTCTTTGTAACGGTCAGGTGGTTGTTTCTGAAGAGATGACGGCAAACGAAGAGGTTAGGTGCGGGGGTGCCGTGGTTATTTTGTATTAGCCTTTCGCGGCGAGGCAGTCGCTCCTACAATAGCGCACGTGACTATACGTATACTTCACTCACAGCTTATCGATCAAATCGCTGCAGGCGAGGTTATCGAACGACCTGCATCAGCACTAAAAGAGCTCGTCGAGAATAGCCTTGATGCGGGCGCGAAACGGATCGACATTGAGATTCATGCAGGCGGGACGAAATTAATTCGTATCCGTGATGATGGTGTAGGAATTGTGAAGGATGAGTTGCCATTAGCGCTAGCGCGTCACGCGACGAGCAAAATCGACAGTCTTGAAGGTCTAGAGGGACTAACGACATATGGATTTCGCGGTGAAGCACTACCGAGTATTGGATCGGTAGCGCGTCTAAAGCTCACTTCGCGTGCACTAGAAGAAGAGACTGGATGGAAGATTGATTGTGACGGTGGTGAGCTTAGCGCCCCCAAGCCAGCGCCTCACCCCCTAGGAACGACGCTTGAGGTTCGTGACTTATTCTTCAATACGCCGGCACGTCGAAAATTTTTACGTACAGAGCGGACTGAATTCTCGCATATTGACAATGTTGTGCGCAGCCTTTCGCTCGCGCGTTTTGATATAGCTTGGGAACTTAGGCACAACCATCGCGTAAATTTCACTTTGCCACCAGCTGTCAGTCGTGAAGATCACGAAGCGCGAATCAGTGATGTATGTGGGGAGGGTTTTCTCGAGCATGCACGATACTTTGAACGAGAAATAGAAGGGCTACATTTACACGGTTGGCTTGCCGATCCGACATTTTCGCGTAGTCAAGCAGACATGCAGTACACTTACGTTAACGGTCGTGTCGTGCGTGACAAAGTGCTTCGCCATGCCGTTCGCCTCGGCTATAAGGATGTGTTGTTTCAGGCGCGCCATCCAGCTTACGTAGTATTTTTGGAATTGGATCCCCGTCGTGTAGACGTTAACGCCCACCCCGCTAAACTAGAGATTCGTTTCAGAGATTCACGGCTTGTGCACGATTTTGTTTTTCGTACGGTCGAAGCCGTGCTCGGGAGCACGCTTGAATCAGGAGGGCGGGATGCAGTTCGGCCACCAGTGCAGATTACTGGTCATAAGCAACTTTATCCTCAAAAACAGCGACCGCTAGGTTTCTCTGGGAATCATGAGGCGACTATTTCAGTGCGAAATGCTGTACCGCTGTTTGACGTATTGCACGCTCGACCTCTAGCACAACCCGTAGGTGAGGAGCTGCCACCACTAGGGTTTGCGCTTGCACAGCTAGCGGGGATCTATGTTCTCGCGCAGAATAGTGAAGGATTAATTATCGTTGATATGCACGCCGCTCATGAGCGAATTACCTACGAACGTTTAAAAGATAGGTTGGGCATTGATAAACTAAAGAAGCAGCCTCTACTTGTGCCTATTTCGCTTAGCGTGTCTGAGCGCGAAGCTGAAGCGGTGGACACTTATGCGGATGAGCTCCAGCGGCTCGGGTTTGGCGCTGTTTGCCGTGGACCTGAAGAAATTCAGATTACCCATGTCCCCCAGTTATTGATGGGAACCGAAGTGGAAGTGCTGCTCCGCGATGTGCTTGGCGATCTACTGACTTCTAAAGAGGTAGATCGCGTTGAGGGTATTGCCAACGACGTTTTGGCTACGATGGCGTGTCATAGTGCAATTCAAGCGAATCGTCAATTAAATATAGACGAGATGAACTCTCTGCTTAGGGAAATGGAGGTAACTGAGCGTGGTGATCATTGCAATCATGGACGTCCGACATGGACGCAGATTTCAATCGCAGAACTTGACCGACTTTTCTTTCGTGGTCAGTGAGAATATGGCCTAGCAACTCGGGTACGGATATAGACTGTATTTGTCTAACTGGACCCACCGCGTGTGGCAAGACGGAGCTAGCGTTGAAGTTGGCGAAGGAACTGCCGATCGAAGTCGTAAGTATGGACTCCATGCTCGTCTACCGTGGAATGGATATAGGTACTGCTAAACCGCCAGTAGTCGTTCGCCAACATGTGCCACATCATCTCATTGACATTATCGATGTTTCGGACGTCTACTCGGCGGGTCGATTTGTACGCGATGCTGGAAAGAGTGTTGTAGAAATAAAAGATCGCGGACGGTTGCCGTTGTTGGTCGGCGGTACTCATCTATACCTACGTGCTTTCAGAGATGGGATAGCGAATCTCCCCCAAGCTGATTTAGCGATTCGAGCACGGTTAGATGTTGAGGCTGCTGCTGAGGGATGGCCCGCGTTACACGAACGCCTGGCGGAGATTGACCCAGAGGCGGCTAAGCGTATCTCACCTGGTGATAGGCAACGTATCCAACGTGCGCTCGAAGTCTTTGAGCTGACTGGTAAGTCATTAACCTACCAGATACGGCGTCCTCGCGCAGAGAGTAGTTTTTCGATAAAAACGTTCGCTGTTCTCCCCGATGATCGGGATGCCCTAGCTGAAAGAATTGAGCAGCGTTTCGATGCAATGACGAAGGCTGGTTTTGTCGAGGAAGTTGAGCAATTCAAAGGCCGTGGAGACTTGTCTCCTTCTATTCCTGCGATGCGAGCTGTGGGTTATCGGCAGATGTGGGCGTATCTAGATGGTGAGTATAGTTGGACTGAAGCACGAGATCGCGCGGTAGCGGCAACTCGGCAACTCGCAAAGAGACAGCTTACATCGCTTCGTTCCGATAAGTTGGCAGAATGCCTGCCTCTTTCAGGAAAAAACTTCGAACGAACGTTTGTGGAGCGTGTCGAAGCGGTACTAGATGCTAGTTGAGTTTTCTTGCGTAATTGTGTCTTGAAAATTGTGCGCTGTGTTACTATTTATATTAGTGGGATGATGCCTTCTAATATTGATAACGGAGTTTGGGCTCGCTTGTTTCGGTAGCGGGCTTGCTTATGGTGTCTGTCCTAGTCTCGAGAAGTTTAAAACTAAGGAGATATCTATGGCTAAAAGTCAGTCATTGCAAGATCCATTCCTGAATGCTCTACGTAAGGAAAAGGTTCCAGTATCAATATACTTGGTCAATGGCATTAAGTTACAAGGACACATTGATTCATTTGATCAGTTTGTTGTGTTGTTGAGTAATAGCGTCGATCAAATGGTATATAAACATGCTATCTCGACTGTAGTTCCATCACGGAATGTGGAGCCTGCTGCGGATAATGGTGAAGCTGAGGAATAACTGCTGGGAAGGGTGGGGAGCACAAAGTGCTTGATCGTCCTGGAATTGGCGAACGAGTGCTTTTACTTCACATTGGCCTGAAACGGTCGTGCGGTGAAGACGAGATAGAGGAGTTTCGTGCATTGGCCAAATCGGCTGGCGCTGAAGTCGTCGGTGAACTGCGGGCGCGGCGTGACCGGCCTTCTCCAAGGTTGTTTATTGGTACGGGCAAAGCCGAGGAACTTCGGGAGCAGGTTAAGGTGACCTGTGCTGAACTGGTTTTGGTCAACCTTCCATTAACACCCAGCCAAGAAAGAAATTTAGAGATATTGCTTAACGCCAGGGTATTGGATCGTAACGGGCTAATTCTGGATATTTTTGCTCAACGTGCGGCGACTTTTGAGGGGAAAATTCAGGTGGAATTAGCTCAACTCGAACATCTCTCGACAAGATTGGTGCGTGGTTGGACGCATTTAGAGAGACAGAAGGGTGGGATCGGGTTGCGAGGACCTGGCGAAACACAGCTAGAGACAGACCGTCGCCTATTGGCTCAGCGTATAAAATACCTCAAGGCTCGTCTCGACCGGGTTGAGAAGCAGCGCGAAATGAGTAGGCGCGAGCGTCGTCAGGCGCAGACCGTGACGGTTTCGCTTGTAGGTTATACTAATGCAGGTAAAACAAGTCTTTTTAATGCGTTAAGCGGATCTCATGCCAATGCACGTGATCAGCTGTTTGCGACTCTGGATCCGACGATCCGCCGTTTAAACTCGCATGGCGCAGGTGATATTTTACTTGCCGATACGGTTGGATTCGTACGGGATTTGCCGCATGAGTTGGTTGCAGCGTTCCGTGCAACGTTAACTGAGACACGTGAGGCAACTCTGCTGTTGCATGTTATTGATGTGAGTGATCCTCACTTTATCGATCGAAGGCGCCAAGTTGAGCTCGTTCTGGAAAGTATTGGTGCGGCGGATATTCCTTGTATTCAGGTTTATAATAAAATAGATAAGGCCCGAAATATGGCTAATGTCTCCTTGAATGGCGTGAAAAATCCGCAATTCTGGGTCTCCGCTGCGACGAATGAGGGATTGATTGAGTTGACCGAAGAGATAAGAAACCAATGTTTGGGGCGGCCGATTGCTAGATGCCTTAAACTCGGGCCTGACCAAAGTAGATTACGGGCAAGGTTTTTCGATTTGAAGGCCGTACGCAGAGAATGTGTTCAGGAGTCGGGGGGATGGATTATGGATGTTGAGCTGACAGGTTCTCGGTGGAATGAACTCCGTAAACAGGAAGGAGTTTTGGACAATATTTTTCAATAGGAAGTACAAGCGCTATGAGCTGGAATAACCCTGACGACAAAGATAATCCTTGGCAATCTAACGGTAATAGTGGCCCGGCGGATCTAGACGCTGTCGTAAGAGACCTGCAACGCAAGTTGTCAGGTTTCCTCGGCGGTAGCAGAGGTGGTGGTAATGGCGACTCGGGTGGTCGACGTGCGCGTGGCGGCTTTTTTTCAGGTGCAGCTATGTTGTTGGTCGCCGTGTGGGCCTTTACCGGGTTCTACCAGGTAAACGATGCGGAACGCGGCATTGTGCTGCGGTTCGGTGCATTTCAGTCGCTGAGTCAGCCAGGTCTGAGATGGCATATTCCGTGGCCGGTAGAGAGTGTGGAAACAATCAATACCAGCGTTACTGAGCGCTTTCCATATCAAGGCAGCATGCTTACGCGAGATGAGAACATTGTATTGGTTGATCTTGTCGTTCAATACCGAAGGACTGACCCAGAAGCGTATCTTTTTAATATGCGCTCACCGGAGCAAACGCTTGGTGATATAACCGGAAGTGCTATTCGTGAGGTCATTGGAAAGAACGTATTGGATTTCATCTTGACTGAGGGCAGAGCGGACGTTGCTGCCCAGGCGCAAGCGTTGATTCAGGCGACCGTTGACTCCTACGGTGCCGGTATCACGGTCTATGAAGTAAACCTTCAGGAAGCTAATTTTCCAGGAGATGTTGAGGCGAGCGTGCAGGATGCAATTAAGGCGCGCGAAGACAAGGAGCGTATGAGCTTCGAGGCTCAGGCGTACGCGAATGATATTGTGCCTAACGCGCGTGGCGCAGCTGCTCGAGAGCTACAGGACGCGGAAGGTTACCGCGCACGGGTTATCGCGGATGCAGAGGGTGAGGCAAGCCGTTTCTCTCAGATTTTGTTTGAGTATGAAAAGGCTCCGGGAGTTACGCGGCAGCGAATGTATCTTGAAACGCTAGAGGCTATTCTCGCTTCATCGACAAAGGTGTTGCTTGATACTGAGAGCAGTGGTGGTGGCAATATGATTTATTTACCGCTCGACCGGCTCATGGAGCGTCGAGAACCTCAGTCGAATATGCTTTCGCCCGGAGTGCCAGCGGTCAGTGGAAATTTAAGTTCATCCGGTTTGCGAACACGTGATGCGCGCTAGCTAGGAGCAAGTAATATGAGTAAGCGATTGAATCTTTTATTGGTAATAGGTGCGCTCGGCGCGATGTTTATCCGAATGACCGTTTTTACAGTGGATGAACGTGAACATGCAGTGAAATTCCGCTTCGGTGAAATTGTCAGGTCTGACTACACGCCTGGATTGCATTTTAAAATTCCGTTCGTAAATAACGTTACAAAATATCCGGATCGGATATTGGACTATCGAGAATCACAGGAACGGTTTCTAACTGGCGAGAAAAAGAATCTCATCGTTGACTATTTTATTACCTGGCGCATTACAGATCCGGCACAATATTATCGTTCTGCGAGAGGTGATGAATTATTTGCCCAACAACGTTTGTCTGCGATTATTCGCGAAGGGATTAAAGCTGAATTTTCTCGACGGACTGTTGTAGAGGTTGTGTCAGCGGAACGTAGCGAAATCATGTCTCAGATGCTTGTGCAGGCGAAGCAAAGAGCGCCAGAACTTGGGTTAGAGGTAGTCGATGTACGTGTTATGCGAATAGAGCTCTCGGACGAGGTTAGCGACTCCGTATACGCGCGTATGCAGCAGGAGCGCGCTCGTGTCGCGTCGCAGTTGCGGGCAGAGGGCTCGGAAGATGCCGAACTAATTCGCGCGGACGCTGACCGACAACGCACTGTGATTTTGGCGGAAGCTTATCGGGATGCAGAAGTCATGCGCGGTGAAGGCGATGCGCGTGCCGCTGAGACCTATGCGAACGCGTATTCGAGTAACCCGGAATTTTACGCCTTCTACCGAAGTATGGAAGCCTATCGGAAATCCATCGGACGCGAACAGGATGTTCTAGTGCTTAGTCCAGATAGCGATTTTTTTCAGTTCCTACAGGAGCAGACTGGCTCGATGCCGTAAGTGCTGTTTCCAACCATATACAAACTAGATAGGAAGCTAGGATATTGGCCTGGACAGATCTTTTTTCGGGCCTCGCTTTTTATCTGATAATCGAGGGTTTGTTGCCGTTTGCTTCGCCAAAAGGCTGGCGCCAAGGTCTTGCGATGATGGCACAGTTAGATGACGGTCAATTGAGAAGTTTTGGTCTTGGGCTTGTGATTGCGGGTCTGGCATTGTTGTATTTTATACGAGGCTGAATGTTGGGAAAAAATGTTGTAGTCATAGGGACGCAATGGGGAGACGAAGGTAAAGGGACAATCGTTGACCTTCTGTCAGAGCGTGCCGATGCTGTTGCGCGTTTTCAAGGTGGCCATAATGCTGGTCACACGCTTGTCATTGATGGTGAGAAGACCGTGCTGCACCTGATCCCATCGGGAATATTGCGTCAGAACGTCACCTGCCTTATTGGTAACGGCGTTGTGGTTTCGTTGCCGGCGTTAATTGAAGAGATGGATGGTCTTGCGGATCGTCAGGTGCTCGTGGCCGAACGCTTGAAACTATCGCCCGCTTGTCCTCTGGTCCTCTCATCGCATATTGCGCTTGATAAGGCACGCGAGATGATGCGTGGTCAGGACGCGATCGGGACAACAGGCCGCGGAATCGGACCGGCATACGAAGATAAGATAGCGCGTCGTGCAATCCGCATCGCGGATCTATTCGAGCCTTCAACGCTCGAACAGCGGTTAACAGGATTACTCGACCTGCACAATTTTCTTCTGGAAAAATATTATAAGGTACGCCCTATCGATGCTTCTCGCGAACTCGACCAGCTTGCCGAATGCGCTGTGCGAGTTAAGCCTTTGGTCGCCGATGTAACCGAGTTGTTGTGTGAGATACAAGATGATGGGCGCAGCATTCTTTTTGAAGGGGCGCAAGGCGCGATGTTGGATATTGATCTCGGTACTTATCCGTTTGTGACCTCTTCGAATACTACTATCGGCGGCGCATCGATAGGTACCGGGATGGGTTCCGCGCCGGTAGATTACGTTCTGGGTATTACCAAGGCTTATACAACTCGTGTTGGCGCCGGGCCATTTCCTACGGAAATATCCGATAACATTGGGGCCCATTTGGCGTCGGTTGGCGCTGAATTTGGAGCGACCACAGGGCGCCCGCGTCGATGTGGTTGGTTAGATGCCGTATCACTGAGAAGGGTAGCGTTTACGAATTCATTGACTGGATTGTGTGTTACAAAACTCGATGTTTTGGATGGTCTTGAAGAAATAAAAATCTGTGTTGGTTATCGGTTGGATGATCAATTATTAGATGTGCCGCCTCTGCTTATGGATCGTTACGAGGAGTGCAAGCCCGTTTACGAGATTATGCCAGGCTGGAAGACGCCTACGTCTGGCGTTACGTCATATGATGATTTGCCGGAGGCCGCGCAAGATTATTTGGTGCGTATCGAGGAAATTGTCGAGATTCCCGTGGATATAATTTCAACTGGGCCGGGGCGTGAAGCTGTAATTTTACGACAGCATCCTTTTGATTAGGATTTATTGTGATTGTTCGCTCTGGGTCTGCCAGGACTAAAAAGCTCGATAATTTAGTAATAAGTAATTATAAATTAAAGGAATTGTTTTTTAGTTGTCATGGGTTAGTGGCATTGTCATCATTAGTAAGTTGTGATTTAGGTCCTGATACTACTGGACGACTGGGGATAATCTCTTTACTTTCTAGAGGGTGTCTACTCCTGTTGGGATTGCGGTGGGAATGAAGCGGCTTTCGTTTGTTTTTGTAGTGGTTTTTGCTACGGCTGTTGCTCATGCTCAGACGTCGGTCCTTCCGCGTCCAGCGGGGATTGAGCCGGATGTTCAGTTTTGGGTGAATGTCTACACTAAGGTAGATACTCGTAGTGGATATATTCATGACTCGCAACACCTTGCCATCGTCTACCGCCTGGTGCGGTTCGAGGATAGCGCTAGTCGGAGCCAACGTACTCGACAGCTAAACCAGGCTTACCAGGAAATCCGTAACGTTCTCGCGGTGTTGGCAGCTGGTAAACGGGCTAACCTTACTTCTGAAGAAGAACGTATTCTTTCATTATGGCCTGAGGGTGTATCCAACGATGATTTGCGCGCTTCTTCGGAGAATCTCCGTTTTCAATTAGGCCAGGCCGACCGCTTTAGAGGAGGGCTTATCCGTTCGGGCACTTGGCGCTCCTATATAGAAGCTGTGCTCGCGGAGCGTGGTTTGCCATTAGAGCTAGTCGCACTTCCGCATGTAGAGTCATCCTTCGATCCGACTGCGTATTCAAAAGTTGGTGCGGCAGGTATGTGGCAATTTACGCGTTCAACGGGTCTGCGCTATATGCGTATCGACCACATTGTCGACGAGAGACGTGACCCATTTATTTCGACTGTCGCGGCTAGTAGGCTGTTAGAGAATAATTTCGATGTTTTGCAAAGCTGGCCGCTTGCAATTACGGCTTATAACCATGGTCAAGCGGGCATGCGCAGGGCGGTCCGTCAGCAGGGTACCGATGAAATCGAAACTATCCTGCGTAATTATGAAGGGCGTACGTTTGGGTTTGCTTCGCGTAATTTTTATGTTGCTTTTCTCGCTGCTGTCCAGGTTGATCAGAACTATGAGGATTACTTCGGTCCGCTGACCTTTCAGGAGGCGGCACAGACTGCTGTTATAGAAATTCCTGATTATCTTACGGTTTCCACCTTGGCGTCAGCACTCAATACTGATCGCGATCTACTACGTAGCTGGAACCCAGCACTTACGGATGCTGTTTGGAGTGGTGATAAATTCGTTCCGCGCGGTTTTGAGCTACGACTTCCATCGCAATTCTTGGTGAACTCAACTGATCTCTTCGCGAGTGTTGCTGAAACGCAGCGCTATACCGCGCAGATGCCTGATATTACCCATCGCGTGAGTAGTGGTGATTCTCTCTCTGAAATATCCGATCGGTACGGTGTCAGTATTGCGTCGCTTGTTCAGCTCAACGGACTTAGAAGCCGAAATTTTATTCGTATCGGCCAGATTTTAAAGTTGCCGGGCAGTGGTGGTAGGGTCCCGATGACATTAGCCCAGTTAAATGGCGTAGAGCCAATAGAAAGCGAAGGGTTAGTATCCAGCGGAAATTACGTTGTTCGCGCGGGAGATAGTATTGAATTTATCGCGCAAAAATTTGGTGTGCCAGAAGATCAGCTGTTAGCTAATAATAGAATTAGCGACAAGAACAGAATTTTTATAGGACAGGTTTTAAGGATTGGTAGTCTAGTCGCTAGGGAGGAAGAAGTTACTGCGGTTGCTGTCGATCCTGAGTCGTCCATTCCTCTCGTTGATAAGACAGAGGTACTGCCAGCCGAAGGGCGGCTTCCAGGTTCGCTCGAGATTGAGCCGGAATTTCCTGTCGCCGAAAACGTTTTGTCTAGTGCGCAAGCGGAGATGGCCGCTGATCCTAGCGATTATCTAGTAAGACTTGATGGGTCCATCGAGGTGCAGGCGTTGGAAACGTTAGGGCACTATGCCGATTGGCTTGGTATTCGCACGCAACGACTTCGCGATATCAACCGCATGCCTTTCGGGCGGGCCGTCGTAATAGGGCAGCGCCTCGAATTAGATTATTCTCAGATAGATAGAACTACATTTGAGCAGCGCCGTATCGATTACCAGCAGCGGACTCAGGAGGCATTCTTCCTCTCTTATCAAATTACCGATACGGTTGAACATGTCGTTCGTTCAGGCGAATCGCTCTGGGTATTGGCGCTCAGGAGATATCGTGTGCCGGTTTGGTTACTGCGTCAGTTTAATCCCGATCTTGATCTAGATCTCGTCAGACCTGGTACGGTGGTTAAGTTTCCCGAGCTGCAAGTAATAACTTCAGCCGGTGAATTTCAAGGCTAATTCTAAGTCCCTAGAAGAGTTGCTTCCAATCTAAAGCTATATGATGACCGAAGTTGTTGAGGAGCAGCAGCTCTTTCAGAGAGTCGTTCCTACGGTTAAGTCTTCGTTCATTAATGAAAGTTAATTTTGTTATCGGCGAAAAGTGCTACTAAGTCGTTGACGTGCTTGCTAAGGCACAGGGATACTTATAGAGATAGATATTAGTTATTGATCCTTAGTCGTTAGCGAGTATCCCGCGCGGATTTGTGGTGGAGAATTGGATGGTTCTAAAAATTTTAAGGGTTTCATTGTTTATCGCTGTTCCGTGGCTAACTACCGGCGGTGTACTTGCTCACCATGGCGGCGCTGCGTACGACAGTAGCCGGTCCGTGACGGTCACGGGAGTAGTCACGAAATTTGAATTCATTAATCCACACGTATTGATTTATATTGCGGTAACAGATGGGAGTGGCAATACGGTCGAGTGGTCTGGCGAGTTGACCAGTCCGAATCGGCTCGCACGAATGGAACGCGGATCGACGACTCGATGGGGTAAAGACCTTTTACAGTCTGGTGATGAAATAACATTGTCAGGGAATCCCGCTAGAACTGGCGCTCCTTCTTTGCGCCTGCGGACTGTTATAGATTCTAACAGCATAGTGCTGGTTGGTAGTAACTGAAGCCTTTGAGGCGGCGGGGCGGGTAAGTTAGCCTTGCTAAGGGTTAATTATAGGGTAATAAACGATGTTAAAACGTCTATTAAGTGGTCCCGCTATATTAGTTATTCAGTTATTGCTTAGTCCGGCACTATACGCTCAGCTCGAGGGGCATGGTGATGATTTCTCCGGCGTTTGGACAAATTTTCCGCCTGAGAATACGAGGTCATTCCAAAACTCAGCATTGCGTGCTGATCCTCCACCAATGACCGCTTGGGCACAGGAACGATACGATCAGGCGAAGCCAACTTTCGGTCCGAGAAGCGTTCCTGTTCTTGAGACGAACGATCCGGTTTATGAGTGCTTCCGTCCAGGGACCCCTCGTATCTATATGCATCCGTTCCCAATGGAGATTATTCAGACGGCCGGAAGGATTATGATGATATTCGAGTACGATCATGCGATTCGTCAGATATACACAGACGGCCGTGATCATCGTACTGACCTCGCTCCTATGTGGATGGGGGATGCTACAGGGCATTGGGAAAATAAGACCCTTGTGGTTGAAACGGTTAATTTTAATGATAAGACCTGGATTGATAGGGAAGGTGTACCTCACAGCGATGAGTTACGTGTCCTCGAGCGTATTCGGCTCGATAACGAGGGAAATCTTCTCATCGATATCACGATTGAGGATCCGGTCGCATTTACGGAATCCTGGACAGGGCAGAGACGTTATAGGCCTGTCGATTGGGATATCGAGGAGTTTGCCTGTATGGATAACGTTAATTTCGAGGCATTCGAAGAAGAGATACTAAATTATGATCCGAACACCGTTAATTAGATGTTTGAAAAAGATTGAAAGGACTCTGATGCCAGCGTATCTTGCGCATGGAGTAGTTTTAAATTTGATAAAAAAGACCGAAAGACAATGTTTTCGGACCGATACTTCAAAAAGTACAGCATGTGGGGTTAGCTACCATGAATCTAATGTCAAGAAATAAGCTTTCTGCGTTTCTCGTTGCGATTCTATTTAGTTTGGTGTTGGGTGGCTGTATGCCAGAGCCAGAATTAGAATCGGAGATTATCGTTGCAGCGGAACCATTGTTAGAGAATTCCCCCGCGTATCCGGCGGCAGGTATTCCAGCTTTTTCTACCGAGCACATAGCTAGCAAAGGTTTTTATTATGCCGGCGGTGAATATGTTGGCGATCCACCTATTATGGGTGGTCAGATGTACGTCGAGATATGGGAACCACGCGAAGCGACCCAGCCCTATCCGCTCTTAATGTTCCACGGTAACGGTCAGACTGGCGTTGACTGGCTACAGACTCCTGATGGTCGTCCTGGGTGGGCCTATTATCTCGTTGAGCAGGGTTATACCCTTTATATGGTTGATTACCCGGCGCGGGGGCGTTCGACCTATATCCCGGGTGGCGAGCATGGCGACCTGGGTATTCGTACTGCTGAGCAACTTGAAACTATCTGGACGAACGTTGGTGAGAAGGGAAACTTCCCGCTCCAGGATAATCACACACAGTGGCCGGGTGACGGACATCGGGGTGACCCAATATTTGATAATTTCATTAAAACTCAGGTTCAGTTTGCGGGTCAGAGTACGACGATGGCCCGGCATGCCGCGATGGAGTTTTTGGACACGATAGGTCAGCCAGTTATTCTCATTACCCACTCTCAGGGTGGTGGTGTTGGTTGGGGAGTGGCCGATGGTAGACCCGAACTCGTCAGGGGCATCGTTACTATTGAACCAGGTGGCCCGCAGATTGGTAACGTGAATACTGCGGAAGTTGTTTATTCCGGTCGTGCATCGAATGCTTACGGTCCAGTAAATTATCCGTTGACATATGATCCGCCGGTCGCCGATTCGTCTGAGATCATGACTTATCTAGAGGATACTTCCGATCAGCCTGGCGAAGTGCCTTGTTATCTGCAACAGGAGCCAGCGCGTCAACTAGTGAATATGACCGATATACGTGTTCTTGCGTTGTCCGCGGATGGAACATACCACCGGGTCTTCGACGCCTGTGTGCCAAAGTGGCTTAACCAGGCGGGGGTGAACACTGATTTTGTCCGGTTGGAAGATGTGGGTATCAGCGGTAATGGGCATATGATGATGCTAGAGCTTAATAGCGATGAAATCATCGAGTACATTGATGGTTGGATTAGAGAGAATATTCAATAATGATATTAGGGGAATAGATTGTGCGTAATCGTGTTCATGTACTGAGTTTGTTGGTTGTTGGTTTGGCCGTCTCGTTGGTCGGGACTAATCAAATTGTTTCTGCGCAAGGCTTAGGTTCTGGCTTCGCAGCAGTCCCTGGTCAGAGAGGTGGTCAGGACATGTTTGGCCCCTATGATGTAGATCCTAACTGGCCTCAGGATCTCGCAGATCTTCCAGGTCATGAAGCGTTTACTTACGGTGCTGGTCAGGGCGTATTTGCTGAAAATCCAGATCGAATCTATATCCTGCATCGTGGTGAGTTACCTAATATTGATCGTCCGGCTGCTATGGTTTCGGATGTTGGGCCGGCATTGTCTTTCCCTGTTTTTCAGGTTCCTTGGCGTAATGCTTCTGTCGGGCCGCGCGCAAGTTTACCGGGTAGTCTCGACGGTGATGATACGGATCGTGGGGAGTATGGTGTTGACCATAACTGGGAGCATTGCCTCGTAGTTGTAGATGGTGACGGAAATATTATTGAGGAGTGGACACAATGGGATTCCTTATTTCGTCGACCTCACTTCGTTACGATGAATCCGTACGATCCGGAGAAACATGTCTGGGTTGTTGACGATTATCGGCATGCCATTTTTAAGTTTACTAATGATGGGTCGGAGCTAGTGCAGACCATTGGTATTCCTAATGAATCTGGTAACGATTCGACGCACTTTTCTCGGCCAACATTTATGGCTTTTCTTCCCGATGCCATGTTTGTTGCAGATGGTTATGCCAATACCCGGGTCGTCAAGTTTGATCACGAAGGAAATCATCTGATGAGCTGGGGTGAGCCCGGTAATCCGCCGAATGAGACGCGTCCTAGTTATATGAATAATGTCCATGGCGTAGCAGTTGATGCTGCGACGAATCGTGTGTTCGTCAACGATCGTGCGAATAATCGTCTACAAGTATTCACCGACGATGGTGAGTATCTGGATAGTTGGAGTTTTGGAGCTGAGCCGACTGACATCCATCTGATCTACATCGGTGCTGATAGTGTGCTTTGGGCTGCGGATCGGGCAACTAGTAAAATTCTCGGTTACGACCTAGAAGGCAACTTGATTTACGCGTGGGGAACATTCGGTGATTTCCCTGGAGCAATGTTCGGGGTACACGGAATGAGCGTTGATCAGGAAGGAAACTTTTATGTTGCTGAAGTTGGTGGCGGACGCGTGCAGAAATATATTCCACGCGCGGGAGCGAGACCGGAAACGATGGTCGGAAAACCCGTATATTCAGCGTGGAGGTAGTTTGACACAGATTCAGCTACGCGGGGGTATAGAGCGCCTGTGCTTTGATTTGACGGGTAGCTATGGAGAGTGAATAAGATGAAACTTAAACAAGTGGTTTTAATGTCGGCACTAATCATGGCGGTAACTAGTGTCTTTGGCCAAGCGCTACCGGATTCCATACCAACTGTGTCGCTCGAAAATGTGGCCCGGCACGGCTTCTTTTATGCTGGTGGCGAGTACGTTGGCGAACCTGGACAGGAGACGATGGGTGGTGCGATGTATGTCGAGGTCCTCGTTCCTAAAGAGATTCTTCATCCATATCCAATAGTGTTTCTTCATGGTGCAGGGCAGACAGGTGTTGACTGGTTGCAGACTCCTGACGGGCGTCCTGGTTGGGCGTATAACTTTGTGGATATGGGATATGTTGTCTATATGCAGGACTTTCCTGCACGCGGTCGGTCGCAATATGTTCCCGGTGTTGATGGAGACATAAATATTCGGAATGCTCCGGGGATTGAACAGATCTTTACAGCATCCGCCGCCACCGCAGATTTCCCACAGGCATCGAAACATACGCAGTGGCCAGGAACTGGCCGAATGGGTGATCCAGTTGCCGATGCGTTCATGAAAACGCAGGTGCAATTTATAGGTGGGCGTCAGGCACAGATGACAATCGATGCCAACGTTGCTTTGTTAGATATGATCGGTACGCCAGTAATTCTCTTTACGCACTCACAGGGAGGTTGGTTTGGTTGGAATATTGCAGATCGTCGACCTGACCTCGTCCGAGTGATTGTGACAGCGGAACCAGCGGCGCCACCAATACGTGGTGTAGATACAACTAATGTAGTTTACCGGGAGGCAGGTGGTCTCGCGTGGGGCGTAGGTAATACTCCGATTACTTACGATCCACCAGTCAGTGAGCCTTCCGAATTGCAAGTAGAGTTGCAGATGGAGGCGGAAGGTCCAGATCTCGTTCCCTGTTACCAGCAGGTGGAGCCGGCACGTCAACTAATTAACCTGACAGATATTCCCGTGTTGTTTCTAAACGGTGAGGGTGGCTATCATAGAATTTTCGATCACTGCCTTGCCAACTGGTTAAACCAGGCTGGTGTCGTAACGGAATATGTGCGGATGGAAGAGGTTGGCTTACCTGGTAACGGCCACATGATGATGCTCGAGCTTAATAGTAAAGAGATAGCCGATTTTGTTCATAGTTGGTTAGCGGAAAATATACTTTGACTGTAATGTCAGTGTAAGCGCTGATGTTCTCAGAAATTGCGATGATATAATTTTCCGAGTGATGATTGTGGTGCTTATAGAACGATACCAGTGTCGTTGACGAAGTTAATTCAGCAAGATGGATATTTGTCGGAGGCTAAGCAAATGCGTCATGGCTATATTAAAGTTTTTCAAATAGTTCTGGTATCGATATTTGCGTCGGGCCAACCTAGTTGGGGACATCATGGTGACGCTGGCCGTTATAACGATGAAGTTTCTACCGTTGTTGGTGTTGTTGCGCAGTGGAGAATGATTAACCCCCATTCAGTCTTAATATTGGATGTTGAGGACGAGTTAGGAAAAGTTACTCGTTGGCGCGGAGAGCTCGGTAACCCCACAAATCTTGGTACTAGGTATGGTTGGACAGCTGAAACATTCCTGCCTGGTCGTCGGCTCTCAATGACAGGACGAGCATTAAAGAACGGCTCTCCTGCAATGACTTTGTCGGAAGGGGCTATTCTGGTTGATGTAGATACTGATGAAGAGCTTTATCGTCAGGCGGAATAGAAAGAAAACGAAGATGAAAAAAAAAAATAACGAAGTTTTTTACACGGGTGGGATTGTTTGCTACGTTTTTAGCTGGATTGGCGGCTTGCTCGACACCGCCTCCGGCGTCGTCACTTTCGATCAGGTTCGCTCCTAAGCAATTCCAGTTCACCTGGGATCTTGTTACTGACGCAGACTACTATCGACTGCTGTTTAGTAGCGATGGTTCAGGCAGCTTTACGCAGCTGGGAGACAATTTCTCTGCTGGAGTGTCTGGTACGACTGTTTCTGTCTCGGTGCATCTTTATCCGTGGGAAAGCGCTAAATACGTTCTAGAAGTCTGTAACGTAGATGGCTGTTCGCGTTCTGCCGAGATCAGCCCATTGGACGGTTTGCTAGATACAATTGGTTACGTAAAGGCTTCAAACTCAGACGTCGATGATCAGTTTGCTGGTGGTAGTGTTATCTATGGGTTATCTGCGGCCATAAGCAGGGACGGAGACACAATGGCAGTATCTTCGATTTTCGAAGACAGTGCAGCAATAGGGATCAATGGAGATCAGAGTGATAATTCGGCGCTAGATGCAGGAGCGGCCTATATTTTTCAACGTCGCGATAACGGGTGGATACAACAGGCCTATGTTAAGGCATCTAACACCGACTCCAACGATCAGTTCGGTTATTCCCTTGCTCTCAGCGGTGACGGTAACACGCTCGCTGTGGGCGCTAATCTAGAAGCAAGTAGCGCAAACGGTATTAATGGAAATGAGACTGATAACTCGGCTTTGGGTGCTGGTGCGGTCTATATTTTCTCTCGAAACAATGATTCCTGGGGACAGCAAGCCTATGTGAAGGCCTCTAATAGTGAAGGCGGGGATGTATTCGGTTATCAAGTCGCCTTGAGCTTCGACGGTAACACGCTCGCTGTAACAGCTCAGGGTGAAGATAGCGCGGCTCCCGGAATTAATTTAGACGAAGAGAACAACGATGCGGGAGGTGCTGGAGCGGCATATATATTTAAGCGCGCCGGTAGCGATTGGATACAAGAGGCATATCTGAAGGCAGCGAATACCGAGGGTAACGATCTTTTTGGTAGTTCAGTCGCAATGAGCGATGACGGTAATACCGTTGCCGTGGGCGCACTTGATGAGGATGGTGGTGAACAAATCGTAAATGGTGATTCGTCAGATAACTCCGAGCGCGGCTCTGGGGCGGCTTATGTTTTTGTCCGCGACGGAAACCAGTGGTTACAGCAAGGTTATATTAAGGGTTTCAATACGGAATCAGCCGATGCGTTTGGTGCTGCAATTTCCTTAAGTGCTGACGGCAATACGCTTGCTGTGGGATCCCCAGATGAGAATAACTCTGCGAGCGGTGCGAATGCCGAGCGAGGACATCGCGTTGGGTACCATCAGCGAAATTCTTTTTCCTATGGTTCAGTACATGTTTTTTTCAGGCAGGACGGGTCGTGGGAGCAGCAGAGTTATATTAAGCCATCTCACTTGGGACAGTTTGATCAATTTGGTACGCGTGTAGCTTTGAGTGGAGACGGTAATGTGCTGGCGGTAGGTGTTCCTTTAGAGGATAGCCCGGTTTCAGGCTTAACGGGTACTAGAGATGATGATCAAGCAGATGGTAGCGAATTTGGTGCCGTTTACGTATATACGCGTGCAGATGGTGTGTGGTCCGATTCGAGTTATGTGAAAGCACCAAATGCTGGTGTTTACGATGAATTTGGCTCCATCGTTGCGCTTGATGGTGATGGATCAACGATGATTGTTGGGTCTCGCTTTGAAGATTCTGCTGCGATTGGCGTAAATGGCGATCAGATGAACGAAGAGTCTAGAGATGCGGGAGCACTCTATATTTATTAGTTGATTGGTAGCATCTATGATTATTGTCGGGGAGCGGGAGCAGCTATCTCCGTTCCGGAGCATATTAAAAAACAAAATATCCCTATACATCAGTTGATTACAAAGTAGTCATCATATCGGCATTGATTGAGCCTTTGCTATATGGTTTAGCCCCAGACTGTTACACTTCCTTAGTTATTAGGTAAGTCGTATTGTTCTGCATGCTTCATGCACTCGGGCTGGATGTATATGCGAAAACAGGGAGAGACTCGACCGATTATTATCCGCTACACTGTTGCGTGTATTGGTGCAGTATCAATAACGATTGCTTTAATCCTGTTTATGAACGATTTGATTAATCGTTTTTTTGAGCGAGAGGCTATTCAGTATTTTGCAATCACTAATTTTATTCCCGCGCCCGACCTTGGGCGACAGTTACCACAAGCGCCTCCGGCGCCAGCTGCAGTACCTAATGCCCCGCAGCTTGAATATGCGATAGAGGAGGCTGTTGTGCTTGAGGTGCCCGTCGTTGAGGTAGATCAATCGTTGCCTGCTACGGAACAGAGGTTAAATCTCGACGAACAATGATTACATAGGTTTTGCGGCTCCAATCACGGCAGTAGATTACCTTCAGCATCGAGCTGCAGTCCTGTATCGCGGGCTCGAGACAGTACAGACTGTGCCCAGTCGACCCGCCCAGCATCGTCACCGCCGAGAATCGCCATGAGGTAGGCGTGTTCGTTACTGATGTTTCGAAATCCACGCATTACGCCTACCGGTACCGATACCAGATCCATTGGTGCGAGTTCGGTTTCGCCGTCACCCTCGTCACCCCAGTAGACAATCCAATGGCCAGTTAAAGCGACGAATACCTCGACGGTGAGGTGCGAGTGAAGTGCAGCTCCCTTCCCAGGTTCGGCCCCTATGTAAGTAACGTTGAATCCTTCAACGGCAGTTACAGCTGGTTCGAGCATTGGGTCTTCCGTAACGCCACGGCCAATCACATTATAAATATCGCGGACATGCTCGGGGATTCGTGTATCTACAAAAGCTTGCGGACTAGCTTGGAGCTCACTGAAACGCGCGGTACGTAACTCCATTTGCTCTATGAGTGTTGAGGTGATTGGCATTGTGGCCCCCATTGTTTTGTAGATAGCATGATTATACTGTGTGCCGCTATATAGACAGGGGCACAATTTGTATAAATCCGTCCCGAGACGATTAAAGGGAGCGCGCCTTGCTTAGTGATTTTTTATAATTGTGAGTAATATCAGAGGGATTACTTACCGCTATCAGGAGATGAGAATTTATGTTCAATAAAATTATGAAACGAGCTACGGTTTTGAGCCTCCTACTCTGCGCTATACCGACTATTTTTCTCACAAGTAATAGGGTAATAGCGCAGTCAAGTCTTGCTTACTATAGCGATCCTACTTGGCCACAGCTGCTTCCTAATAATTGGAAGGTAGGTGGTATTACTGGTCTTGCGATTGACGGCGAAGATAATATTTGGGTGCTTAATCGGCCGAATGACCTGGCAGACATGGAGCTTCATGCTGAGCTAACACCACCGATTTCTGAATGCTGCGTCAGAGCGCCATCGATGATCCATCTCGATAAATCGGGAAACGTTATTGGATCTTTCGACGCGCCTCAGGGGCATGGAATGGATGTCGATGATGACGGTTTCGTCTATATAGGGCAGGACACAGTCCGTAAATATGATTCACGAACGGGCGAATTAGTTGCTGAGCTAGAGCGAACACCTGAGCGAGAGGGAGGTGGCCGAGTAGGGTTACCTCCTCTAGTTCCACGAGTGCCCGGCAAAGGTACGCTCGAGCATGCTGATGTCTTCATGCCGTCGGTACCAAACGATCCAGCAGAAGTTGCCGCGCGAGCCGCAGCAGCAGCTGTTTTTCGCGAGAAATACCCACCTGAGACCCCGATAATTGTTGGCGGAATAGAGGAGATTCGGATTGTCGAAGTGGATAATGAAATGTACGTTACTGACAATTACCTCGGTGGACGAGTGTTGGTTTTCGATCTAGACACGTTTGTATTCAAACGCGGCTGGGGGGCATATGGTAGGTCGCTAGCCGAGATCAGTATTAATAGTGGAGATCATACCTACTCGCCCAATGGTCCTATGCCTAGGGATTTTGTGGGACACCTTACTGTTAATATTTCTAACGACGGTCTAGTCTACGCTGCGGATCGTAGAGCCAATCGAATTCATGTGACCACAAAGGGCGGCCAGTTTCTAAAGGAGTTCGTTCTCGCGCCGAGTACGGGTGGAGGTGGTTCTACTGGGGGTGTTGCGTTCTCTCCGGATATAGAGCAGCGTTATCTTTACATCTCGGATCGTATGAACGGAAAGGTTTGGTTCCTGAACCGAAATGACGGTGAGGTAGTAGGGTCGGTAGGAAGTATGGGAGAGAATGGAGGCCAGTTTTTTGGTCTCCACATGATTGCGGTAGATTCTCAGGGATTTATCTATACTGGGGAGGTCGATTCTTTCCGCGTTCAGCGATTTGTCCCGGGCGATAGTCGCCGAGGAACCTTGCTTCAGCGATTAGCCGAGATACAGTAATTGTAGATAATGGTGACTCGAGTCTGGGGTGGGTGTGACGATCTCCATGACGTATTGTGTTTAAGCAGCTTTACGCCTAGCCTTGCGACGGGTAAGCGGCATTTCAGCAATTGGCTTATCATTTTCTCGATGAGACTGTACGTAATTGCTGGCTGTATTACTCGGGATATAATCTGATCTGAATACTCGAAACTACACTCGACTTCACCTCAGGAAGAAAACATGACGAAGACTAAAATTCTTACGTTCTCGTATTTGCTCATAACTTCAGTTTCGCCGCTAGCGTTCGCCCAGCATGGCCTAGAAGGCGCGACTCCGATGACGTTTTTCGTGACAAGTAAGCCAATCGGTGACGGTGGTAATCTCGGTGGATTGACCGGTGCTGATGTACATTGCCAGGCGCTTGCTGAAAATGTGGGTGCTGGTGGCCGGACATGGCAGGCTTATCTCAGTACACAGGCACGGCCTGGCGTACCGGCGGTCAATGCACGCGATCGGATTGGCACGGGGCCGTGGCATAACTTCGAGGGTGTAATGATCGCCCGAGATGTTGCTCATCTCCACGGCGATACGATCGAGCTTGCACGACTAGGTAATAACCTGACGAAGCGGACAGGGCTTACCGAGAAAGGCCAGATAGTTCCTGGACTGAACGATTATAAGGACTCGGAGGTTGCCGCGCGCGCTACTGCAGCTGCTCAAGGTAACGAGTGGGAGTACCCTAGGTTAACTTTTTATAGTAACCGTCACGAGGTTCTGACGGGTTCGCAGCTTGACGGTACGGCTTACCCACCGGAGCTCGACTACACTTGCGATAATTGGACGAGTAATCAAGATCCTGACTTCGAAAGTAACGGACGAAGAATGGGAGCCTTCACGGGTAAACCAAATGCCCAGATTGGCTTTCCGGATCGCAATGGGGGCGGGGACGGTTCGTGGAACTCATCTCACGGTACACGTGGCTGTAGTCAGACGGCATTAGCGATGACCCACGGTGTGGGTATGTATTATTGTTTTGCTATTAATTGAGAACAGATATGAAAAAAACACTTATGTGTACCGCACTCTTTCTAGCTGTTTTGAGTACTAGTTCTGCGCAAGATCCAGGGCTACCGGATTCGGAAGATATTCCTTCGAGTCACATGACGTTTTTCGTTACTAGTGAACCAATTGGTGACGGAGGTAATCTGGGTGGCCTGGAGGGTGCGGATGCACATTGCCAATCGCTAGCTGCTACGGTTGGCGCAGGTGACAAGACTTGGCGTGCCTACCTAAGCACGCAGGCGCGTCCCGGGCGGCCGGCGGTTAATGCACGGGATCGTATAGGGGACGGGCCTTGGTACCATTCCAAAGCAAAGCTTCTCGACTATCTGCAGCGCCGGCTTAATCGGCCGCTCATTAAATCAGAAATACATGGTGACACTCTGGCAGAAGCACAGCGTGGTAGTAATATGACTAAAGAGTTCGCTTTAACCGAGCACGGGGAAATCGTCAACGGAATTGGTGATCCTTTGCCAACCCGCCACGATATATTGACTGGTTCTCAGCCCGATGGGCGGGCATTTGCGGATGATGTAGACCGCACATGTAACAACTGGACTAGTAATAGTGATGGTTCGGCTCAAGTAGGTCATTCTGATCGGGTGGGGAATGGCAATATGTCATGGAATTCCTCGCATGGGACCACCGGTTGTAGTCAGGAAGAATTGGTTAGTTGGGGTGGTGTCGGGCTATTCTATTGTTTTGCGGTTGATTGACATTAACACTTCGGTGGAAACGGGAAGATGTTGTTTAGCCTAAAGATGATGTTTCAAAAGATCATGAAGAGGCATAGACATTCAACCAAAATCGACCGTTTTTAAGTATTGCAGGTCTAAGCCTGGTATATTCTGCTAGATGTGGAGTCTGAATTCGAAGGTCTGAAATAGTGTTCACATTGGAGGAAGAAATGAAGCACAGAATGTGGCCTACCATCCTGTCTTCTTTAGCCGGAACTATGATTTTGTGGTATGCGGGAGGCATCGGAGCTCAACCGGTTTTGGCTACTGGATCAGATGTAGATGTCACCGAAGAGGGGCTTCATCGGGTAGACCCCTCGCTTATGGAGGCTGCTTGGGTGAGGCCAGATCTGGATCTCTCTGACTACACTAGGATTTTGTTGATGCCCGGCGCTGTCCAATTTCGAGAAGTTCCAGAAAAAATTTACGATGCGCGTACTAGTATAGGGATATCAGAATTTCCGGTCCCCGAAGACAGACAAAAATGGCTTAGAGAGGTGTGGAGCGAAGCTGTTGAAGAAAGTTTCGCTCAAGAGTCTTATGACCGTCACTACGATGTAGGGTCAGATGTGCTCGTGGTCCAAGCATTTCTTGTCGATGTTGTTTCTCACATTCCTCCTAAAATTGCTGGCAGTCAGTACACCTTCGTCCAGGATCCTTGGGAGTCCTATGTGGTTCTAGAGTTAAGGGATGCTACGACCACACAACTGGTAGCACGAACCATCGATCGGCGATACGCGGAAGGTCTTATAGATATAGAAACGATATGGATGAGAACTGCGAATTTGGTAGAGCGTTGGGCAGAGGTGCCGGCTGTTCGCCTTGATCAGCTAGCCGATCTTGGAGAGGGAGGCCGTAGTACACCGCCCTGGGCACGATAATTTTTAGTTTGGGGTCTCCTAGAGCATTTTGTGCCTGATAACGAGCCGACACTCGACTCGATAGACGTACCATACTGGTGACGGGAGCAGCCGCTTCAGCCGTCGCCGCCACCCCGATGGCGTTAACACAACAATCTACAGAACAAGAGGAAAGTAGTATGTCGTTTTACGAAAATGGCGACGTTCGTATCCACTATGAGGACACGGGCACAGGTTTCCCACTATTACTTATCGCTGGTGGAGGATTGAACTCTGTTTTAACCAATATTGTCGAAAGTTCCCCTTTTAACGCCATCGATGAGTTCGGAGCTGCATACCGCTGTATTTCGATGGATCTTCGCAATGCTAACGGGGGCCACTCTTCCGGCCCACTTGTAATCGACCGACCCTGGGATGCACACACCGATGATCACCTTGGTTTGATGGATCATCTAGGCATCGATCAGTTCATGGTGATGGGTTTCTGTATTGGCGGTCCGTTCATATGGAATCTTTTAGAGAGAGCGCCGGATCGGGTAACTGCTGCGGTCATAGTGCAGCCCGTCGGTTTCGATCCAGATAGGCCTGACTTCATGTACGAAATTTCCATGAATGGTTGGGGACCAGATCTGGTCGCACGTAGGCCAGAGATTACGATGCCGATGGTCGATGCATTCTTAACCGAGATGTTTCTTACTAATGCTGACTTTGTATTCACCGTAGACCGTAATTTTGTGCGCTCCTGCGAAACTCCGATATTGGTTCTTCCCGATGACTCTCCGCCGCATCCCTATGCGCCAGCTATGGAGTCCGCACATCTAGCGCCGAACGCACAAGTCAGCCTATTTCCGTGGAAGGATCCAGCCGAACGAATTCCTCTAGTAGTACGCCATGTGCGCTCATTCTTGCGGGCACATCTACCGGTAATTGACTGATAGGTCGTAACGGTAATAATTCTATATCGATACATTATAAGTTGTTCACGAGACGTAGCCCGGTTATACGCATCATTGCTTCAGAAAAGAGTGGATATTCGAGTGGTAGTGCACTATAGAGGCTAACCTAATAATTGTCGTATTCGGATATCGATATTTTTAACGGGATGACGGAAGAGGAGCCTGCTAATGGAACGGATGTTTTATGGATGTTTTTGGAAGATAGCGCTTTTATTGTTTACTGGGTTCTCTCTGCAGCTACAAGCGCAGAACCTTCCCAATCCCGAACGTTTTGAAAGCGCTATCCTACAGTTCGAAGCACTAGATAGAATCAATCCGCCGCCGAAGGACGCGATTGTACTAACTGGAAGTTCAAGTATTGCCCGCTGGAACGAGCAATCTCACGCTGCTCTTGCTCCGTTAACAGTGATACCGAGAGGGTTTGGTGGCAGCATTATGAATGATGTGCTTCATTATTTAGACCGCGTCGCTCTAACTTATGAGCCACGTGCAATTTTGATTTATGAGGGTGATAACGATACTGATAGCCGTAATTCACTCCCCGTGGATATGATACTTGGTCATCTTGAACAAATTATCAGCAACATCCACGACGCATTGCCCGAAACGAGAATTTACGTCATGTCCGTTAAACCGAGTATTCTCCGTAAAGGAGTATGGTCGAACGCACAGAAGGTTAATATTGGTTACCAAGCTATCGCGCATAACGATCCTCTAGTTTATTACGTCGATGTGGCAACGCCTTTCCTAGATCCAGAAGGTAACGTCATGATGGATATTTTTGTGGACGACGGTCTCCACCTCAACAATCTGGGTAATTCTATCTGGGGGTCTGTTATCAAGGGCGCCTTAATGCCAATGGAAGCGAGACATGAGTAAATAGGGATTGTCTTGGCATTGTTAGTTATAAAGCGGCAAGGTCCGGTCGACCGGTTGAACTAAGCGAGAACGTTTTGTTGTCCGAGGTAGGTTGAGTGCTAGTCAGCCTACCTTTCTCTCAGGCGCGTAATGACAACGGACTCGAGCCCCGTCAAACCAGCCTCCCGTCCAAACTTAAGCGCAGCTTCATTTTTCGCACCATTTAGTTTCTCGCGTAAGGCTAGCAGTGCGCCAGCCCGATTGCCGCTCCCACAATGCACCAGTACTGGACCATCGACTCCATTGAGAAATCGATCTAGCACACTAGCGTTCTCATAAGTCACACCATTTGCTCCAGCGACTGGTATAGATATGTAAGACATGCCGAGACTTTCCACCGTTTTTTGTTCATCTAGGCCGTGGTCCTCGGTAGCAAGACGAAGATCAATTACGGTTTTGTAACCGGAATCAGCTAGCGCTTTGAATCCAACGGCATCGGGTTGTCCTGACGTTGTAAGCCCATCCGACGGATCCATGCGGTTTCGCAACTCGACCTCTTGGGCAGATATGCCGAAGCAGAGAAGGCTAGCGAGTAGAAAACTACCGGATAGTGATTTTAAATTCGTTGTAACGCGCATATTTGTTTTTCCCTCTATTAATTTCCTGACCTTGACTATACAGTTTTCATGTAAAAGTACGATCGAGATATTCACTATAATCTCGTTCGGGAGTATGTGTTTATATCGGTCTACTTCCGAACTCCTCGAGAGCGATTTTTTCGACCTGTTCTGCTTGAACGTGTTGACTATTTTACGTGAGTTTTTCGCTTACCCAGAGTGACAGACGAAATCTATTAGTATTATAAAGGCTGGTGTGGGCGGAGTGGCGATGATAAAAATAGAGATTGCCTCGTCTGGGAGCTAAAAAATGATAGTGACAATATCTGGATACAGATTTCAATTTGGTTTAACGCTAGGGATGTTTACCTTGGTTGCGGCGTTCGCGGTGAGTTTTGTCGCGGATGCACAGGTTGGTCCAGTTTCAGTTAACGATGCGGACGGGATGAAATTAGTGGAGGTCATCCGCGATGGCGGACTGGTGTTGGCTATTCGGCATGCAGATACTGGCGGTATGGCTTGCGATAGCAGCTATCGCTTGGGTGACCGTGCTGGTCAGAGAAATATTTCTTCCCTTGGCGAGGAGCAGTCTCGACGTCTCGGTGAAGCTATAAGAGAATTAAATGTGCCAATCGATCTGCCTGTTCTTACTGGGCCCGTTTACCGGGCTCGCGATACCGCCGAACTTGCGTTCGGAGTGGACAACGTGGAGGTGACTGACAGCCTATTAGCGGATGACTACGCTGGGCACCGTGTGAGCTGGGTGATTTCGGAACACCGACGTTTGCTGAATGAGAGCCCTGCTGATGGAGAGAATCGGATTATTATAGGTCATCGTACGCCAATATTGATGGCGCTGGATGGCCGAGTGAGTAGATTTTTGTATCCTGAAGGTGCAGCAATTATCCTTCGCCCAGAGATGGATCGGCCAGAAATTCTGGGAATCTTTAACTTTGCACCAATTCAGAATCCTGGTATCGATCGTTGTTAAATAGTTAGTGGTGAGTGAAGATCTTCACAAGCCGCTCCGACGATCGTCTGTTTCGTCCTCCGGATGCTGGGATCGGAGTCTCTATCCCAGATCTCACTCGCTCGCCGATCTAGATGTTGCCGCATTCGATTTCCACGCCTCATAGTCGAGATCGGCTTCCAGCAGATTGTCAGAACCGGTCTAGATGGTGAAATAACTTTCGTTCCTTTTCCCCATGAAGCCTTACGCTATCCTTAGACTCGGCTGCAATACATTCAGCCCTGACTTATCTGATTAGGCTACTATCCTGCTTGACAGCGATGTAGTCAGAAGTCAGAGTGATGATGTATTTTTGTTTACACACTACGATCACAATAACTGGGGAGTAGTAACATGCGAGCTACGTATACATTCGTCGCGCTCGCGACGTTTTCGCTTTCCGGGCTTGTTTCCGCTCAAATTGGGTTGGATGCAGCGAGCACGGAGCCCTTTAAGCTTGGTACGTTTGAAATCAATGGCGTGCAGACGATTGGTATCGTTCTTCGGGATGAGATAATTATTGAGTTGGATGCTGCGAACGGCGAGTTAGAACGTAGTCCTACATATCCGGCGGTGACTATGCCTGCTGATATGGTTGGGCTCATCGGCCAGTACGAATACGGACTGAAATACCGTCTCTACGAAATCGTGAATGATTTGACAGCAAATGCTGCGCTGACGGGTAGTACCCGACCGAGTTTCGTGCACGATGTTGACGACGTCCGTACGCTTGCCCCTCTGATGCCTGGGAAGATGCTGAATGCTGCTGTGAATTTTTACAGTCATGTAGAGGAATCAGCCGGTGCGGAAGCTCAGCGGATAGCAGCAGAAGCTCGGCGCGCTTCGCGAGGAATCCCCTATCTGTTTATCAAGCCTACCGAGGGAGCGGTGATCGGTCAGGGCGATGCTGTTGTGCTTCCTTATGGCCGGGATCGTATCGATTGGGAAGTTGAATTGGCTATCGTTATCGGGCGGACAGCGAAATATGTTTCTGCAGATAACGCTGCAGACTATATTTTCGGTTACATGGTGAGTCTTGATATTTCCGATCGTGGTGGGCGTCCACCAGATTCTCGACCCGGATCGGATTGGTTGGTCGGCAAAGGCCATGATACCTTCGCGCCGCTTGGTCCTTGGATTGTGCCGAAGGAATTCTATGGTGACCCAATGGTGCGTCTGAGCCAGCGACTTGAGCTCGATGGCGACGTGATGCAGGAAGCCGGCCCAGGCGATATGATTCATTCAATCTATGAACTTATCGAATATGGCTCTTCGATTATCACTCTTTATCCAGGCGATGTAGTTAATAATGGAACTTCGGGTGGAACGGGTAACGGTACGGCATACCGTGAGCGGCGATTCCTACAGCCCGGCGAAACAATCGTTGCTAGCATTGAGGGTATTGGTACGCTGACGTTGCCCGTTGAAGGTGAGTCTGCTCCACCAGAACGAACTGGTTCTTATCTGCCAGCGGTTAGTAGTTACCAGTAACTGGGGTATTGATGTACCGGCCGGTAAGCTCTCGGGCATACCGGCCGGTATGCGTTTTATAAACGAAAACGGGAGTGACACATGAAGCGTTTGTGTTTCATTTTGTTCTTTACGTTGTTTTGTACTTGTGCCTCCGTGCAGGCACAGGATCGAATGCCGCCTTTGGCCGAGGATGAAATGACTGAAGAGCAGGCGGCATCGGTTGCTGCGCTAGTAGAGGCTCGTGGTTATGGTCCTCGTGGTCCTTGGGTACCGCTGCTCAGGAGCCCAGAGGTTATGACGCGAGCGCGAGCGATGGGTGATTATCTTCGCTATAACACGTCGCTTGAGCCACGTTTAAGTGAATTCCTTATTCTTCTGACAGCACGTGAATGGACCCAGCAATACGAATGGTATGCGCATCATGATATAGCGCTCGAAGCCGGTATTAGTTCCGAGATTGTAGAGGCTATTGCTGATGGTCGCCGTCCCGATGGGATGGCGGAAGATCATGCCGTGTTATATGCGCTTTTCATCGAACTCAATCACACTAAACACGTTAGCGATGGTACTTATGCGCGTGCGATAGAGATATTTGGCGAGCGTGGTGTGATGGATACAATTGGGGTCATCGGGTATTACACGTTGTTAGCGATGGTCATGAATACGGCCCGTACCCCTACACCAGATAATGCAGTTATTCCGCTAGAACCCTTACCTTAGATTTTGGTAGCTAGCCCGCTATTTCTGCCGGATGGGCTATCTAAAAAGAGTGCATGACGGACGTTCTCGTTACCGTGCCTAGTACCTATTATCCTGAAATGTTAAGAATAGCGAGCCGCGATATCGCGATCGTGGAGAATCCCTGAAAAATAAATTATTGTTACTTGCTAGGGTAATCGGGTCTGTACCGGCGTAGATCGCGGAAAAAAAGATCGGCAGTATCGCTTTCACTCCCGGTATCTATAGTGAGAGCGTAGTCGCAGATTCTAGCGGCAATATCTATACGGGTTTAAGAGCACGTGAAGGAGAGCTCGAGGTTATAGATGATGCGTTGAAGCAGATCGTTATCGATTAGGTTCGAGTGGTTATTTTTGCTGCTATTTAGATGACACTAAAAGTGCCACTAGGCCTGATGAAGCCCTCAGAACAGTGCCTAATATTCTAATGCAAGTCCTGACAGTCTCTTATAGAGGTTACTCTCGTTAACTCCTAATCTAGAGATTCTCGCAAAGGTACTGTATCGCCGTTCGGCATAACAATTTGATTAATCGCTATCGAGCGTCCGCTGTTTTTAGCGACACGGCCCGATATTTGTATCTGGTCACCAGGCCAAAACATATTCTTCGTCCACCCACCCCGAGCCAATCGGTTAGGTGCTGTTAATTCTGCCTGCCAGTTTTCTAATTCGCCTGCATCGTTGGTGATATTGAAATAGATCTGAACATGCGGGTTAATGAAGCGAAATTCTGTAACGGTCGCTGCAAGTGTAGCGATTTCATTAGTGTAGGATGCCCGTCCATGGTGAGCCAGGCTCGCAGTAGTACAACCGTATATAGTTAATCCCGAGACGAAAAGGCCAATAAATCTTGATGTGCTCATAGGTTCACTGCACCTTCGATGGGTTCAAGAAAAAAATATTACTCAAAATTACTAATAGGCGTCGATTAGGCAATTTATTTGAGCGAAGTATCCTCGATCCAGGACTGCACTACCAGTACATTTTGGAACTGCTGAGCGCAGTTTTTCATGTTAGCCTTGGTTTGGGTCAAAACTGACGCGCTCTAACAGTCGTATAGCGACGGCTAAAATAAGTCGGGGGAAGTTCATGAAAAATTTAGATGAGGATTGGATTAATAGTGTCAGTCGTCGTGATGCAATAGCGATTGGTGTAGCAGGGGCCGGTGTTGGAATCGCGAATTTACTTGGCGGCAAGGTAGCGCTTGCGCAACGTCCTCAAGCCTTTCCACCGCCTAGGGATCCGAGTTTCGGCGATTCACCTAGTTGGGTTACGGAACTTAAGGAAATTGCGCCTAACTGCTATACCTACGTTCAGGGAAACGGGCCGCCGCATGACGGCGGCGGCATTAGTAATGCCGGTTTTGTCGTTGGTGATGATGGTGTTTTTGTATTCGACACGTTGAACGGTCCGGTGGCGGCCCGACCATTTCTTGCAAGAATTCGAGAAGTTTCAAGCAAACCGATTGAAAGGATCGCCTACACCCACCATCACGGTGACCATACCAATGGCGCTCAGGTTTTTATGAGTCCGGGAGTCGAGGTGGTTTCCTCAGAGTATTGTCGTCATCGGACTATGCAGATGGTCGCGAGTATCGCTGGGGGTCCGGCTGATCCCGCGTATGGGGATATCAGTCCCACATTCGCTGACGGTGAGCCGCGACAATTAGTGCCCGCGACGACCGTCATCACGGGCAAGACGAGTTATTACTACGGTGGTACGGTGATCGAGCTCCTGCCAATCGAACCCGCGCATACCTGGGGGGATATACTCGTTCATTTGCCGGAACATAAGACGCTCTGGATGGGGGATAACGGTTTTTTCCACATGGCGCCCTATCTTCATAATAGCAACCCGATCGGGTGGATGGCGCTTCTCGAGAGTCTCCTGGATATGGATCTCGAGATCATTGTGCCGGGTCACGGTCCGGTTGCTGGTAAGGCTGAAGTTCAGGAAATGCTAGATTACATGGTTTTATTGCATGACGAAGCGAGGAAACGATTCGATAACGGTATGAGTGCTGGACAAGCGGCCGCCGAGATCCGGATGGGTAAGTTCGATAACTGGATGGGCGCGTCGAGAATCATCCTCAATCTCTATCGCTGGTACGAGGTGTTTGGAGGAGTATTGGAGCATCACATAAATCTGCCGGGACTCCGCGAAGCAACAGCCGAATACAACACCATTGTTGGTGGTACCGCGGAAGCACACTTGCGCGTCTATCGACATGACTTAAACCATAGCTAAGTACTGGTTCACCCGGTTTTTGCCTTTTAAATAAGAGGAATTAAAAATGCCCGCTCTAATTGTTCGACTCTTTTGGAGGGCGCGCTTGTCCGTTGTGAGCGTCCTTTTAGTTTCTGTGTTTGTCATCGGCTGTCAGCGCCCGCAAGCGCCATCCGATACTAACGTCAGTGAGTCTGTTGCGACAGTGGAGGCGGCGCTGACTTCGGGTTCCGCGACGTCGGGAATTACAGAAGTAGTTGTCGAGAGCGTAAGAGCTGCATTTGAAGGCCGCGAATTCGGCGATGTGGGTCCATACGAATGGATAGATGGAAAATTGACCGCTGAGATTGATCCTTTCGATCCGTACAACGCCGTGATTATTAACATCGATAGAGCTCCTCTAAATGCAAATGGACGTGTTGAATACACTGCCGAGTTTAGAATTTTGAAGCCCGTCGATATGACGCGCGGTAACAGTACGCTTTGGTACGACGTTATGAATCGCGGTAGTCAAAGAGCGTTCAATCTAATTCAGGGATTCCTTCCGAACCCCGGTGAATTTCCCGAGACGGCCGAAGATATTGGTGATGGGTTCTATTTGAATATGGGCTATACCATGGTCTGGAGCGGGTGGCAGGCAAGTGCTACCGGCCCAGATCGTATCGGCGCGGTGTTTCCTGTGGCCCTGAATCCTGATTCCTCGCCAATAACTGAATGGCGATCGACAGAACTTAGAGGTAATAACTCTGGTTCCGTTCCTATTGAAGATAGGCTTTATCCGACTGTATCTGCGAGCATGCCCGATGCGAAGTTGTATCGAAGAGATACGCCGCATGCTGAGCCAGTATTACTTCCGCGGGATTCTTGGCTATTTGCGACGTGTAATGATGGCAGCGTTCCGGTTCCGAGCGATGTCGATGTGTGTTTGGATGGTGGGTTTTCCGCAGACGCTTTGTACTTTCTCTACCACGAAGTACAGGATCCCATCGTCATGGGTATCGGCTTTGCCGCGGTTCGTGACGCGTCGTCGTATTTTCGCTATGACACGTCGACAAATAACCCGTTGGTTTCCCGTTATGGAGGCGAAGGTGAAGCGCGAAATGTCATAACGACAGCGGTAGCATGGGGGCAGTCTCAGCCCGGCCGGTTTCTTCGCGATTTTATTTACCAGGGATTTAATAGGGATCCGGCGGGGCGTAAGACGTTTGATGGTGTTATTGCCACGACGGGCGGTGCACGTAAAACCAACACGAATTATCAATTCGGAAACCCTGGGCGTTTCGTGAGGAGCGTGATGGATCACTATGCTAAAGGCCTCGAGTTTCCGTTTACGTATGCAACGATGCTAGATCCCCTTTCTGGTCGGGTTGATGGGATTCTGGCCCGCTGCAGTATTACGGATACCTGCCCGAAGATGATGCACTTCGATAGTGCTAATGAGTTGTGGGCAGCACGCGGGTCTCTAATTACGACGGATCCGCTTGGTCAACGCGATATAACGATACCCGATAACGTTCGGGTCTATCAGTGGGCTAGCACGCAGCATAGTCAGTCAGGATTTACCGGTTACGAGACGATCCAGGAACTCGAGGAAAAACGTGAAGTAGGTATGTGCGCCTACTATTCTAACAACGCTATACCGCGAGAGAATCGTCGTGCGTTGGTTGTGGCTATGCAGGAGTGGGTGACGACTGGCAGGGAGCCGCCGCCGAGCGCGTACAATAGAATCGATAACGGTACGCTTGTGCCATCGCTTCCTCAATCCGGTGTTGGGTTTCCGGATATTCCGGGCTCTCCATACACTGGCGTGGTCAATGATGGATACTTAAACGACTACTTGGCAGACCCTATAAAACATACCTCTGCAGGATACACGGTCTTGGTGCCTAAAGTTGATCAGGACGGTAATGATATTGGGGGTCTTCGTGCGACCCATATTCAGGTCCCGCTGGCGACCTACGTCGGCTGGAATTACCGCCGGTTCGGATATATAGAGGGCGGTGGCTGCAGTACGAGCGGTGCTTCTTTCCCATTCGCGACGACCGTAGCGGAGAAGAGCGACGATCCGCGACTTTCCCTTGAGGAGCGTTACGGGACGCACGCGGGTTATGTCGAGCAAATTCGCGAATCAGTTCAACGCCAGGTGGATGCGAGACTTATGCTTCCGGACGATGCAGAGCTTCTGATCCGAAAAGCCCAAGGGCGAGATATCGGGTTACCAGCATCGTAATTGGATAAATCATGGAGCGGGGCCCTGTATAGGTAGGTTGTCAGACTGATAACTTCGACTCGATCGGCAAGCAGCGGCAGGGCCTCGAAGAATATTATTTGATTGTTTATTATAAACAAATTAAATACTTATATAATAAACCTCGAGAGGGACTAACGTGGATAGAAGAAGATTTATAACGACGGCAGGTCAGCTTTCGGCTGGCGCAATGGTGATAGGCTCGCCGCTCAGTGCAGTCGCTCAATCCCGCAGAATCGTAACGCTGGGCGGCTTTCGCGTGAAAGTCGTCGATATTCATGCTCACTGTGACATTCTCGATGTCGCTCCGCTGCTCGAGGGTACGAGCATGGCGGGATGCCAATCTCAACCGGCCGTTAGGCCCTGAGTGGCTCGCGAGGATGGATAGTCGCGGTATCGATGTCGCTGCTATTAGCGCTAACCGGTTCTGGTGGTACGACGCTGAGCTTGATCTCGCGCGCCGGATTGTACGACTACAGGACGACAAGATTGCGGAGTGGTGCGATACCCACTCTGATCGCTGCGTTCAGCTTTCATCGCCGGCACTGCAGTTCCCGGAGCTTGCCGCCGAGCAGCTGGAATATGCGGTGACGGAGTTGGGTGCGAAAGGCGCTTCCATTCTCGGGCATGCTAGAGGAGAGGTGCCGTCGACTGAGAAATACGACCCGTTTTGGGCGAAAGTCGTGGAACTAGATGTTCCTGTTTTTATGCACCCGGATGGGTCTAGGAACATCATTCAGCCGGGTGTCTTTGGCGGCAGTGGAGGGTTGGGTAATGTAATGGGCAACCCACTCGAGACCACGTTATTTTTAGCGCGCCTGATTTACGATGGAACATTAGACCGATTTCCAGAATTGAAGGTTATCGGAGCCCACGGTGGAGGCTATCTGCCACACTATCTGGGTAGGTTCGAGCAAGCATGCGATAGGTTTTCCGGCTGCGTCAACACCAGGAGTCCTGCTGAGTACCTTCAGGACACAAATCTTTGCCGATACGATGGTCTTTAACGAGGAAGGGCTCCGTCACCTTGTTGCTGTGATGGGTGCGAGTCAGGTGGTTTATGGGACCGATATTCCACATGGTTGGGCCGATACATTGGATCTCGTGCTTGACTCACCGACGCTAAGCAATGCGGAGAAAGAAGCGATTCTAGGCGGTAATCTTGTCAGGCTACTGAAGTTGGATGGTTAAACCGGTTAGTCGTTTAAGGCTTTTCTGCGTTGGCGGTGATTTTAATAGTTGCCTTCCTGAATAGTGCATTCGTAAGGCTGCCGTGTTTCACCGGGTAGCCATACCCAGTCTCTCGTCAAGGTTACTGGCTCCGAGAAGGTATTTGGGTCGATTGCTCTGACAGAATAATTTAACCGTATGCCATCTTGGCTTAACGAGAATCGCTCGTGAAACTGGATGGTATCCGTTTGCGGTACGCCGGTTTGATCGAACCAAGGCCAAGTACGATGATGATTTTGACTTTAGATTTGTTATACATCGACGGTAGGCTCGAAAATAAATTACGGGACGAGGATAGTATAGGTTGATGTTTCTATTTCTGCGATCTCTTTATGCCTCGGTACGGTAGCGAGATTGAATTATCTGCGCGATTATGGAGACTGCAATTTCGGCTGGCGCACGTCCCCCGAGGGGTAATCCTATTGGCCCGGCGATACGCGATAATGCTTCGTTATCGAAACCGAACACTCCGAGTCGCTTTAGTCGCTTTGCATGATTTTTTCGGCTACCGAGCGCGCCGATATAAAATGCCTCTGAGTTAAGGGCAGCCTTCAACGCCGGCTCGTCTATTTTAGCATCGTGGCTGAGTGTTACGAGCGCGGTTCGTGATGTCAGCGGAGTCTCTTCCAACGCTTCTTGAGGCCAGCGATTGACGATGTTAATGCTGGGAAACCGTTCTGGTGTAGCGAATGCGGCACGGGGATCGATAAGTTGCACTTCGAAACCGGCAGCAACTGCCATCGGGATAAGTGCTTGAGCGATATGAACAGCGCCTATAACAATAAGACGATGAGGTGGGGATAACGTTTGTAGTAGGTATCGTTCTCCGGCGACTTCTATCGTTCGCGCGCCATCATGGCGAAGTGCTCGTCTCGCATTACACAACACCTCTGTAGGAATGTTTTTAGGTATGTCTGTATCGTTTTCTGTGGTTAAAAGGAATTGGTACGAATTAGACAGGCCGCGTGTGAGTACAGCGGGTCGCCTTGATTCCTGGGCGACAACGAGTCGTTTGAGCAGAGTATGTTTCAATCGATACGCTCCACGAAAATTTCTATCTGTCCGCCGCAGGCAAGGCCAACAGCCCAAGCTTCGTCATCGGTGACGCCGAATTCGAGTAGTCGCGGTTGTCCGTCTTGGATCACTTCCTTCGCCTCATGAATCACCGCGCCTTCTACGCACCCACCGGAAATGGAGCCTTCGAATGCGCCATCAGCGCCGACAACCAGGTTACTGCCGACTGGCCGAGGCGAGGATCCCCAGGTTTTCACTACGGTCGCAAGCGCTACGGGCGTGCCCGCGTCGTGCCACGCAAGTGCGGTTCGGAGAACGTCGTTTGCGTCGCTGTAGGACTCGAGAGAGTTTGTCATAGTAGGCTCTAAGTAAGCGAGGCCCGTAATCTAGCAGATTTAGGATCAATCAGGTTCCGACATCGCATAGTGTTCTGGTATTGTTGTTATTCGCAGGGTAGGAATTTACGAGAGATACCGGAGTTTGTAATGATAACAATGAAATATACGGTGCTGATTACAATTGCCGCGTTGGTCTACACGTTTATATTAGGTGGTCGTGTTGGCATGCGCCGCTTGAAACTAGGGGTCGATGCGCCCGCGATTTCAGGCCAGACCGAATTTGATGTCGCGTTTCGAATTCACATGAACACAATTGAGCAGCTCGTTCTGTTCATTCCTATGCTGTGGATTGCAGTTACGGTTATCGGTGATATCTGGGCGGCGGCTATTGGTGCCGTTTGGATTGTCGGCCGTATGATTTACGCGGCTGGATATACCGCAGACGTTAACAAGCGCAGGCCAGGGATGATCATCACGTTGCTGTCTACCGCTGTCCTGACGGTAATGTCCCTTTGGGGTGTCGTACAAGCATTTCTATCCTGATATATGACCTAATGGATTTTGATCGTGCACGGAGGATTGAATCTCGCTAGAGAGCGATTCAATCAATCTGAATTGGAGGACTAACAATGAATTTTGACGGCAGATTTAATCGTCGAGAAGTTATGAAGTGGGGCTTGATCTCTTCAAGTGCGCCTGTTTTAGCTTCGGGTGCATCGGCACTTGCACAGAATCTCGGTCCCGGTAATGCATTTGTTGGTGACGAAACCGGACGAGATGCTGGGAAGCTATTTACAGGACATCCGGTCGTGGGTGGCGGCCAGATGGAGATCCGGCTCAATCAGTCTATCTATACGGACGATCCGCACGAACTCGAAGTGGCGCAGAGATTAGAACCATTCAATCCATTGTCCTGGTACAACGAATGGCGCCGAGTCGCCGATATTAACGAGGAGATTGCTGAGGGTTACGCCGAGCAGGGACTGAAGGTTTCAGCTAACCAATTCTACCTACGTGCGTTCCGTTTCCATCGAGCGTCGATTGTGTATCAAGAAGATACAGACAGGACGATGATGCCGGGATATATGAAAACGCGTGAAATGTTCGATAAAGCCTGGGAGATGGTTCCGCCACCAATAGAACGCGTCACTATTAACGTTGACGGCAATAATCTAGACGGTTACTTTCGCAGAGCCAGTGGCTCTTCCAGCGCACGGCATCCAGTCGTCATTGGTTACTTAGGGGCCGATTCTATGGCGGAGAGCACTATTCTCGGTAGTGGTTCCTATGCATCCCGAGGTATGTCTTCACTGGTGGTAGATCTGCCGGGGCAGGGTGCTGCGAAACGACTCAAAAATTTGTATATGCCACCGGATACAGAGCGGTTTGTGTCGGATCTCATCGACTATCTCGAGACCCGATCGGACGTAGATACGAGTCGTATCGGTATTCGTGGAATTAGTATGGGCGGTTATGCAGCGCCACGAGCTGCGACCGCGGATGGTCGTATCAAGGCGATCGTGACTTCGGCTGGGTCGTATGATGTGCGTAGTGATTTGTTTGACTACTACCCACCGATACAGGATCGAGTGCGCTGGATTATTGGTGCTGAGGATCTTACCGCTGCCAGAGAGCAACTGGCTGACTACAATATGGAAGGCATTGCGAAGAACATCGAATGTCCGATGTTGCTCGGATATGGTCCGACGGACCGCATTATGGATCCGCAAGGCGCGTACAATCTTCACCAGGCTGCAGTGAACTCGGACTCTAAGCTTTGGGCTGACTCGGGGCATCCGCATCACGATGAGAAGTCTGGTGGACCACAGGATCTTAGGTTGCCGACCGCCCAGGACTGGATGGCCAAGATGCTTGGTGCTATCGCGTAAATTAGAGAGTCTTTAGGTTATTAGATTTTCTAGGTTGGTGGGTAAAAACGAAGTAAGCGATCATCATGAGTTTACGTATAGTTAGTTGTCTCGGAATAGGATTCGCTATTTCAGTAACGGCCTTCGCACATCACGCCTCTGACCCGCATTTTGATCATGGAAGCCCGATGTCTGTCGGGGTGTTGTTACAGACCTACAGTTTGTGAACCCTCACGCCTATGTCTATTTCAATGTGACCTCGGTCCGTGGTGAAATTGTGCCATGGCGTTGTGAATTATCAGCTGCTACGTTGTTAGTACGACGTGGTTGGACGCGCGATACGGTTAGGGCTGGTCAAGATATCGTCGTGCATGGTTCGCCGGCCCGGCGGGAAGAGCACGTCTGCTTCCTTAACTCGTTCGAGCTTGACGGTGGTCCGGAGATTGCTAGGGGAGAAAACCTGAACGGAGTGGCTACGATAGCTTCCGTCGCAGAAATGAGCGGTGAACGTCCTGAGAGATTGTTAAATGGGCAACCCAACCTGACTGGTTCTTGGGTGAGTTTGTCTTTCGGAGCAGTATTGAACGACGAAGTCGACCAAAATGAGGTGCGTGGTTTTCGCGATAGCTACGAGCCGACACGCGCAGGCTTGGAGGCACGAGTTGGTTATGATATGGCGTTCGACAATCCTAAATTGCGGTGCCATGTAGGTAACGTTATTGATGGCTGGAATACCGATCGGCATGTCAACGAAGTTTATCAGAACGACGATGAAGTTATATTGCAATATGGGTTCATGGATTTTGTTCGTGTTGTTTATCTGGATATGGAGGTTCATCCCGCGGACATTACGCCAAGTACCGGTGGACACTCTATCGGATGGTGGGAAGGGGAAACGCTCGTCGTTGATACAGTTGGTTTTGAGCAAGGAATCCTTTTGCCTCGGGACGGGACGTCGCATAGCGATCAGATGCATCTCGTAGAACGATTTTCTTTTGACGCTGAAGAAAGTGTATTGTTTCGAAATTATAGGATTGAGGATCCTCGGTTTCTTGTGAGCCCTGTGGATGGCCAGGACGTAATGGGATTCTCAGTCGCTCCTTACGAGCCATACGGGTGCTTAGAACTCAGTGGCGACAATAATATCCGTCGGTAGTAGCAGATTAAGTAATCGAGAGTACGGGAATATACGTTGAGTATATGTAAGCTAATTACATGCCGTAGCGCGTTTTGTCGAAAAAAAATTCTGAAGGACGGTTGTGTTCGCATTCTGTAATCAGTTAGCGAAGCGGTTTTACCATATTCGTTTAGTGCTGTGGTTCTTCGGTATCATGTCAGTTCTGGTATTCGCCGGCGTTTTATTTCTCGCCGATAGTGCAACAAATAGTTCCTATGCTTTGGCATCGCTGACCGCACTGCTTTGGGCGTTATGGATGCTGGCTTTTGCGTACGGCTTCGTTGAAGGAGTTCCAGTTATTGATCCCGCAGCACACTTTTTGACGAGACTTAGGATGCGTCTAAAGTTAGGATTTTTATGGGTTCTTGCTACGGCCCTAGCGGGGCTGATGGTAGTTGCTGTTGTTTTGACCTTTCGTGCTATTGGAATTCTGTTGGATGCCTGATACGTCTATTGCAAAATACTAACTATATGCGATGAATGAAAATTTGCTAGACAACTCGCTAATTTCCGTTAGCCTTACGTGATGATTTTTAATTGGTCTTTCCCTTTTTGAACGCGATTCGCGGCGGCCTTGCAACGCGTTTACTCATTCGTGATTGGCATGCGGGAGAGACCATCATTCTCTTAGTCGCTCTCGTCGTTGCTGTTACGTCCATGAGCGCTGTTGGATTATTTACAAATCGCGTCCGGCAAGCGGTTACTCAGCAGGCTGGAGAGGTTTTAGCTGCTGATTTGCGTCTCGAATCAAGTGATCCGATTACACCTGCTTATGAGGAACTAGCGACCGCGAACGAACTACAGACCGCCCACATTGTAAATTTTAGTAGCGTTATTATCGCGGGTGAGGCAAGCGCATTAGCTGATGTTCGTGGGGTTACTCCCGGATATCCCCTGCGTGGCGAGGTGCGGGTGGCTGATGAACTGGCAGGTCTCCCGCGTGTAGCTGAAGGTGTTCCGGTACGCGGTGAAGTTTGGGCAGAGCCCAGCTTGCTAGTCAGGCTAGGGATCGATGTTGGTGATGAGATTGATGTCGGTAATTTGACTTTTCGTGTTTCACAGACACTTGAATTCCGGCCCGACGAAGGTTGGCGATTTATGGAAATCTCGCCGACGCTTCTTCTGAATCTGGCTGACCTCGAGGATACTGGCCTTATTCTACCTGGGAGCATAATCGAGTATGAGATGCTCTTTGCAGGAAGCGAGAGAAATGTGGCGACCTTTCGCGATGAATTGGAATTGACGATAACGCCTGATCAAGAGTTGGACGATATCCGAGATGGTCGGCCTGAGGTGCGCCGGTCGGTCGTTAGAGCTGAGCGTTACCTTGTCCTTTCTGCCCTCGTAAGTGTACTACTCGGTGGTGTGGCAGTCGCGATGGCTGCGCGTCGCTTCCTAGCTCGGCATCTCGATAGCGTTGCGCTAATGAAGTGTATAGGCGCTCGACACCGCGATGTACTGCGATTGACACTGACACAGCTACTGTTACTGGCTCTAGCGGCAGGTATGGCGGGTAGTGTGTTCGGCTATCTAATGCAGCAGGGCTTAACATTATTGATTGGGGATCTTATCGAGGCCCAATTGCCGTCGCCGACGTTTGCTGGGGTAATCATAGGCCCGATTACAGCATTGACCGTCGCGATAGGATTCGCGCTTCCACCGCTTCTGCAGCTTCGTAACGTCCCACCCGCCCGTGTACTTCGTCATGATCTTGCACCACCACCACTCAGTTATACGCTTGTATATGGAGTGGCGGCAGCAGCTGTTACAGCAATGATGTACTGGCTATTCCGCGACTTCGAGCTCATTGCTTATGTAATGGGCGGTGCTGTACTAACGTTTTTGGCACTCTACGGTGCGAGCCAAATGTTAGTTTTGGGTCTTCAGCAATTTCGAGGGAGTGTTGGAATTGCTTGGCGGTATGGAGTTGCTAATGTAGCGAGGCGTGGGCGAGAAAGCAGTGTTCAGGTCGTCGCGTTTGGTATCAGTTTGATGGTGTTACTGTTGCTAACACTGGTTCGGACTGAACTTATGGATAGTTGGCAATCAGCGCTACCTGAGGACGCACCCAATCATTTTGTGATCAATATCCAACCGCATGAACGTGAGATGGTTGATGAAATTCTAGCTGATTACGGGATCGAATCGCCCGGTTTTACACCACTAGTACGTGCGCGGATTAGTCACGTTAATGGAGTTTCCTTGAATGATTACGTGGCGAAGGATGAGAGAGCCGAGGATGAGCTTCGCGATGACCTGAATTTAACGTGGGCCACTAGGATGAATCCGGATAACGAGCTAGTTGCGGGAGAGTGGTGGCAGCCAGGCGACATGACACCGCAGGTTTCGATCGAAGAGGAGATCCTAGAGGAAATCGGCTTGGAGATAGGTGATCAATTGACCTACACGATTGCTGGAGAAAGCGTCACCGTCACGATTAGTAGCTCGCGACGAATCAACTGGGATACATTCAGTCCCAACTTTTTCATGGTGTTGAATCCAACTCTGCTTGACGAGTATCCGCAAACATTCGTGACGAGTTTTTTTGTCAAACCAGGACAGCGCCGGGTCTCTTTGGAGCTAGCACAAGTTTTGCCAAGTGTTTCTGTGATCGATTTCGATGCGGTGATTGATCAGGTTAGGAGCGCAATGACGAGGGCTGCACTAGCTGTCCAATACGTGTTTTTATTTACGTTCGCAGCGGGCATTATGGTGTTATTGGCAGCGATTCAGGCAACTCGGGACGACCGGATGTACGAGAGCGCCTTGCTAAGGACGCTCGGGGCAGGACGTGGCACTGTATTGCAGGGTGTGGCGGCAGAATTTGCGGCCTTAGGTTTACTGGCCGGTACCTTGGGGGCATTCGGAGCCGGATTTGTAGGCTATTATGTTGCTGTTCAACTATTTGAATTGGATTATCTACCGGGGATTTCGCTGTGGTTAATGGGTATGCTGGCCGGCACAATCATAGTCGGCGTCAGCGGTACGTTGGCGGCGAGGTCGGTCGTGAACGAGCCACCAGTATCGGTTTTACGTAGAATTTAGTTTTACCTCTAAAGAATTGGGTAGTTTAAATTCATGAGCGCTTGTTAGGTTAATTGTGGTCTGCTGGGGACGTAAGTAAGCTCGAGCATTGCGGGGGAACACGGTGTGCGGCCCGACTGATTGAGGATTTCGAGGTATAGTCGAGGGCAGTATGATGCGCTCTAAACTTGATCCGAGCTAGTGGTAGTGCCCGTGTTCGGGAGACCATACTCGGCCTGCCGGTGCGACGCTCGGTTCAAAATCGTCAATTTGAGTGAGAAGTAGTACTAGACCACCGATTAAGCATACTGCAACAGCAGTAATTGCTATGCGCATGGAGACTGACATTTTTACGCTTTTATTTGCGCAACATCGTTTGTATTTTTCTCCACTGCCGCAAGGGCAGGGCATGTTTCGTCCTATTGCGGCCATCTCTATAGTCTAACTGAAATGTGTTCTAGACCCAACGAAAGCAACGCCGATAATAAACCTCGTAGGGTACTCGCCATACTTTTTGTGGGTGTCCTCATAGCGGCCTTAGATATTGCCATTGTCGGACCTGCATTACCCGCTATTCAGAGTGATTTCAGGGCTGATGAACGAGTGCTCTCTTGGGTCTACGGTATTTATATTTTGTTCCAGCTTCTGGGCGCGCCAGTCATGGCGAAACTTTCTGATCGTAAGGGACGCCGCTTAATCTATATCACCTGTGTTTCTATTTTTGCTATAGCTTCACTTATTGTGGCGTTAGCTCCTTCTATGTTTGTTTTGCTCACCGGTAGAGCTATTCAGGGTTTTTGCGCTGGAGGGATTTTACCAGTTGCCAGTGCTGTCATTGCTGATACGTTTCCGCCGGAACGCCGTGGCAGGGCGTTAGGCATGATTGGTGCTGTTTTTGGGGTAGCATTTCTTCTTGGACCATTACTAGGAGGAATTCTGCTTCGCTGGGGATGGCAGTGGCTATTTCTGGTCAACATCCCTCTTGCGGTGGTTGTCGTTTGGCAGGCTACTAAGGTGTTACCGACGACACGGCAATTTTCCGACAAGCCGTTAGATATATCCGGAATAATACTTTTGAGTGTCATGCTAGGAGCACTTGCCTGGTCAATCAGTGAGCTTGACATTACGGAATTTGCGGCAGGTTTTACTTCTGTCAGGATTCTGCCATTTTTTATCCTAGTAGCTATTTGTGCGCCGCTATTTTATTTCTCACAGCGGAGGGTTGCGGACCCGGTTATTCATCCGCAGTTGCTAACCTCGATAGAGATCCGCCTTGTTTGTGTAATTGCCTTTGCTACAGGGTTTGCCGAGTCTGGTATGGTATTTCTTCCGGCGATCGCAGTCGTAGGTTTTGGAGTTCTTGAGACTACCGCGAGTTTCATGATGCTACCACTCGTTCTGGCGTTAATTATTGGTGCGCCTACCGCAGGACGCATGTCGGACAAGTTAGGTCCGAAGCGCGTTATCCAGGTTGGGTTAGTGCTTACAGTTGGTGGCCAGTTAGCGTTCAGTATAGTTCCGTTGAGTTACTCTAGTTTGTTTACGGCATGTACCCTCGTAGGGTTGGGTATCTCTTCACTGATGGCGCCGTTACGATACGTCGTTATACGCGAAGTCAGCGAAGCGCAGCGAGGAGCAGGTCAGGGGTTACTGACGACGTGCTTGGGTATAGGCAGGCTTACAGGAGCAGCCATGGTCGGAGGGGTTGCCGCATCGAGTGCCTTCTTAGTTACGGGCTATCAAAATGCACTAATGCTTTCGGCAGGTGTGATGAGTATAGCTATTATTCTCAGTGCGGCGTTGACGGCCGGGCACTCGTCCCGGAGTGGTCCTGAGCATGCCTCCGGTATATGAAACTATTTTCCATTATTCGCGCGTACGTCTGTACAGATCGGCACGCATGAAGGCAGAATGTATCCCTGAGTTATCGAGGTTCTATAATGCGTGAGTTTTGGATTGCGCCGTCGATATTATCGGCGGATTTCGCTCGTCTCGGGGAAGATGTAGATGCAGTTACGGCTGCGGGTGCGGATCTTATCCATTTCGACGTGATGGACAATCACTATGTCCCCAACCTGACAATTGGCCCCATGGTTTGCACAGCCCTTCAGGATTATGGCGTTAGCGCTCCAATCGACGTTCATCTTATGGTAAGCCCAGTTGACCGGATTATTTCGGATTTTGCTAATGCTGGTGCCGGTTATATCAGCTTCCATCCAGAGGCGAGTGAACATACATACCGGTCATTACAGCTTATACGTGATTCTGGGTGTAAAAGCGGGTTAGTGTTTAACCCTGCAACGCCGCTGACCTGGTTGGAGCATGTACTACACATGGTTGATCTTGTATTAATAATGTCTGTAAATCCAGGCTTTGGTGGGCAGGATTTTATCGAAACTACGCTTGAGAAGATTGCCGCGGCGCGTCGGTTGATAGACGAGTCCGGTCTAGAGGTTAGGCTTGAAGTCGACGGTGGAGTCAAAGTTGATAACATCGGATCTATCGCAGCAGCAGGCGCCGACACATTCGTTGCGGGTTCCGCAATTTTCGGGAGCGACAATTATGTCGCCACAATTGCTGCGATGCGTGGTGAAATTGCCACGGCGATAGGCTGATCGTATACCTATTTAACACAAACTTGCTTTCGCGGTTTGCCTAAGGCCCTCCAGCATTATCTACATTTCCTGGACCGACGCTCGGATTTTGCTATTCTCGCCCCCCGAGGGTGCTTGGCCCGGTTAATAATGGTTGGAGTAAAAGGAATCCCATTGGCTTGGACGGTACATAAATTTGGTGGAACGAGTCTCGCAGATTCGGCTTGTTTCAGGCGAGTGGCAGATATCGTCGCGAACCAACCGGAGGGCAATCTTGCGGTTGTTGTCTCAGCTATTGGTGGCGTTACCGATGCATTGCTAAACCTCATTGATAGGGCATCGCGGGACGATTCAGTAGATTCGTCTATTGAGCAGTTGCAATCGGGTTACGAGTCGATTGTGCGCGAGCTTCTCTCCACTGAACCTGCTGATGAGCTACTCCGTGAATTTAACGACGATCTTGAAAATATTTGTAGTGTGCTGAAGGCGCTATCAGTTGTGAAGGCAGCATCGCATCGAAGCCGCGATCTAGTTGCGGGACATGGCGAACTTTGGTCTGCCCGTCTGTTAGCGTCGCTATTAGAGGAAGGTGAATACCGACGCGGTAGTGTTACTTTTGTCGACGCGCGAGACATACTCGTCGTTGAGCCGGGTGAGATGGGCCCGGTTGTTGTTTGGGAACAAACCCGAGAGCAGCGTCAGCAGGTTATTCCTGAGGACTATTTTGGAATTGTGGTTGTTACGGGCTTTATCGCGCGGAATCGCGAAGGTTTACAGACTACACTTGGTCGTAACGGTAGCGATTACTCTGCCTCTATATTCGGCGGTTTGCTGGGTGCTGATACTGTTAATATTTGGACCGACGTTGAGGGTGTCATGAGTGGCGATCCCAGACGGGTACCAGAAGCCCGAGTTATCGAGGAGATTTCTTATAACGAGGCTATGGAGCTTGCCTATTTCGGTGCGAAGGTCATCCATCCCCAGACGATGGCGCCGGCTGTGTCGCACGGGATTCCGATCCGCATCCGAAGTACCTTCGAGCCGGATTGCCTTGGGACTAGCATTATCGATACGCCTGCCAGGCGGGATGTGCTTGTTAAGGGTGTTAGCGGGATTGATGGTATAGCACTGGTGAATCTCGAAGGATCCGGAATGATAGGCGTTCCGGGAACCGCAGACCGACTGTTCGGCGCGTTGCGAGAGGAGGGGATTAGCGTCACGTTGATTTCGCAGGGGAGCTCAGAGCACTCTATTTGTTTTGCAGTGCGGCAGGAATTGTCTGACGAGGTTAAGAGCGTCGTTGAGAAGGCATTTGCAGTTGAGTTGTCGCAGGGGCAGGTGCAGAACATTGAAGTAACAAAGGGATGCGCCGTACTTGCGGTTGTAGGTGACGGTATGGCCGGCTTGCCAGGTGTGGCTGGACGTTTTTTCCGAACGCTAGGTAGCGCCGGCATTAACGTCCGTGCGATCGCTCAGGGTGCATCGGAACGTAACATTTCTGCGGTTATCGATTCGCAGGGTATGACGCGCGCGTTGCGTGCAGTGCACGGTAGTTTTTATCTGTCTGCGAAGACGGTATCTATAGGCCTAATCGGACCGGGTTCCGTCGGTGGTGTTCTTCTTGACCAGATGGCCGGAGAAGTCGATCGATTACGGCGAAGCTTTAATCTGGATCTCCGCGTTCGCGCGGTTACGAGCTCGAACCGCATGTTTTTAGCTGATCGGGGTGCAGATCTCGGTGATTGGCGCACTGCCTTCAAGTCAGGCGAGAAGGCTGATCTAGATCGTTTTGTCGCCCACGTGCAGGCTGATCATCTGCCACATAGCGTTCTCATTGATTGTACGGCTGAGGAAAGCATCGCTAGTTGTTACAACAACTGGCTCGAGCGTGGGATACATGTGATTACCCCAAATAAACGCGCTCATAGTGGGCCGCTCGATTACTATACCGATCTTCGCGGTATTAGCCGTGGCGCTAATACGCATTTCCTTTATGAAGCGACCGTTGGCGCTGGGCTTCCAGTGATTCAAACTCTACAAGATCTCGTTGATACTGGGGACGAGATTACGAGTATTAGCGGAATCTTTTCCGGTACGTTAGCGTATCTGTTCAACGTATTTGATGGTACGCGGTCGTTCTCTGAGATTGTGCGTGATGCTAAGGCGCGTGGATATACGGAGCCGGATCCACGTGATGATTTGTCTGGTATGGACGTGGCACGAAAGGCTGTAATCCTTGCGCGTGAAGCGGGTCTAGAGCTTGAGCTTGCAGATATCGAGGTGGAAAGTCTGGTCCCGGAAACGCTTGTAAATGACTCAGTTGACGAGTTTCTCGGGCAGCTAGTAAATTTCGATCAGCCGATGGCTGAGCGATATGAACGCGCCAAGCAAAACGATGAAGTATTGCGCTACGTTGCTAACGTGGATCTCCTTGAAGGCACGGCTAACGTACGGCTTGCGAATTATCCGCTCGATCACGCATTCTCAAACATAAGTCTAACCGATAACATCGTACAGTTCGTGACCCGGCGATATTGTGAGAATCCGCTAATAATTCGAGGTCCGGGGGCAGGTCCAGATGTTACCGCTGCTGGTATATTTGCGGACCTGTTGCGTCTTTGCAGTATGCTGAGCGCGAACCAAGACTAACGAGGCGCTACTGGCGTCAGCTTATGCGTTATTTAAGTACACATGGTGGTCACGAGACAGACCTGATTGGCGCAATGCTGCAGGGACTTGCGCCCGACGGTAATCTTTACGTTCCCGAGGAGCTACCGCGCTTCGATCCTGACAAGATTAAGGGAGAAACAGCAGCTCAGATTGGAACCGAATTACTCGCGCCATTTTTCGCCGGTTCTCCGCTTGCAGTTGAGCTCGACGAAATCTGTCACGACGCTCTTAATTTTCCAGTGCCACTAGAAGCACTTTCGGTAGAGCGGGGGGTGTTAGCTGTGCTCGAGCTTTTTCATGGTCCGACGGTAGCATTCAAAGATGTCGGTGCGCGATTTCTTGCTGCTGCCGTAGAACGCGCATTGCCAGAATTAGACTCCATAGATAAGAGGCCGTTGACCATACTTGTCGCGACGTCAGGAGATACCGGCGGGGCTGTCGCCGCCGCTTTTGAAAAGCGCCAGGGTATGCGGGTGGGTGTACTGTTTCCGAGGGATCAAGTATCTCCGCGTCAACAGCACCAGCTGACCTGTTGGGGTGACAATGTCCGCTCTTTTGAGATCGACGGAACCTTTGACGACTGCCAGGCCATGGTAAAAGCTGTGTTCACGGATCCGGTAGTTGGAGAGCGGCACCGGATGAGTGCTGCCAATAGTATAAATATAGGTCGATTATTGCCTCAGGTCGTTTACCATGCCGCGGCGAGTCTCTGGCACCAGCGTGCCCGTGGCGCTCCCGCTAGTTTTATTGTGCCGGCAGGTAATCTTGGTAACGCTCTAGCCTGTATTTGGGCTCGTGCGATGGGTATGCCAATCAACTCGATTGTTTTGGCGACCAACGCGAATCGGACTATCCCTGATTTTCTAGCTACTGGAGATTGGCAGCCGCGGCCAAGTATTCATACCCTTGCGTCTGCTATGGACGTTGGTGACCCGAGTAATATGGAGCGGTTACGTTATCTGATCCCAGATTTTGGTGATTTGCGCCGTGAGGTAGAAGCTTACCCGGTAGAAGATGCTGCGATTCGAGAGCAGATAGTCAAGGATTTCAATCGGTTCGAGCGTTTTTGGTGTCCGCATACGGCGACTGCATTATGGGTTTATGACCATCTTCCCTTAGCACGGCGAGAAGGTGACTCGTGGATAGTCGTTGCCACAGCGCATCCTGCTAAGTTCGACAATATCGTTGAGGAAGTTGTTGGTAGATCTGTACCGGTGCCGCCGGAACTTGCAGCGTTGCTTGAGTTGCCGACGCATTGTGAACCGATGCCCGCAGAGGTTGGTGCGCTTATTAGCGCCATTGATAATTGGTTATAGCTTATAAAACAATATAATAGGATAAATAGTTAATTTGATTTATAATTTTTATGAAGTCCTTCTAACCGGCCTTTTCTTTGTAATTCTTTTTCTACTGGTAATGGTTTTGCGGTGGCGGATTGCGGCGAGGTCGAACGATCCTTTACGCGTAGTAAGCGTGAAACGGATGGAGGATATTCTGTTGCCCGATCGGATGGGTGGCGAGATTCATTTACAACATATTTTACTGACGGCTAAGGGCCTGGTGGTTGTAGATGTTAAGACCGTCAGCGGCACGGTGTTTGGTGGTGACCTTCTGGATGAATGGACTGTTATTCGAGGCTTATCTCGATCACAACGTCGTCAGTCAGCTGAGCCACCTGCCGGTATAGTTGGTGCGCAGCGGTTTACATTCCCTAATCCGCAGCATGCACTCAATGACCGCGTGGCAGCTCTTAAATCCATTGTCAGGGACATTCCTGTAAAAGGACATGTCCTATTTTTGGGCGATGTCGAGTTTAGTAAAGATCGTCCTACGAATGTGATTTTGTCGGATGAGTTAGAGGATCTCTATCGTAAGCCACATATAACTGAACTAGGGCGTCTTATGGAAGCCTTTCAGCCTCATTGGGAGAAGGTGGAAGAGACTAGAGAGCGAGCACCTAAGGTTGTTGCGCAATTTTGAATAGGCGTTCGGTATTTTCGCGAGTAGCTTTCGCGATTTGTTCGACCGGCTCATCCCGGGTCCGTGCGATACGCTGCAGAATATGAGGTAAATGACTCGGTTCGTTGCGTCGTGTACGGGGTTTTTCGCGGAGATCCCGCGGTAGGAGATAGGGAGCATCCGTTTCAATAAGGAGCCGGTCTAGAGGTACTTCGGGTACTGCGGCGAGTAGTTCAGCGCCCCGGCGTTCATCGCAGATCCAGCCTGTAATACCAATGTAAAGATCGAGATCGAGTAGTGACTTTAGATCCTCGAGATCACCGGTGAAACAGTGTGCGACGCCACCGACTAGTTGATCTCGCACCGGTCCTAATATCTTAATAAACCTTTCAAGAGCTTCGCGTTGGTGAAGGAAAACTGGTAGATCCAACTCGATCGCAAGATCTAGGTGAGCTGCAAACACGGACTCTTGTACGTCACGTGGGGAGAAGTCACGAAAAAAGTCGAGTCCGCATTCACCGACTGCCACTACTTCGGGGTTTTGTAGCAACGTGCGTAATGCCTCACTGCTATGTTGATCAAAATTTTTGGCATAGTGAGGATGAATACCTGCAGTTGAAAAAAATTTTCCTGGTTGATTTTGTGCGAGCTCGAGAGCATGGGCGCTATGTGTCACGGTCGTTCCGGTAATAATAAATCGCGAGACGCCGGCTAATTCAGCTCGAGCGATCACCTCATCGCGATCGATATCGAAACTATCATGCGTGAGGTTCAGACCGATGTCAGTTAGTAGCTCCAAGATACGGATTGTGCCAGTCGTTAACTGTCTTTTGCTAGACATATGTTTCGAGTGGCACTCGAAAATTCGCTAGACTGTTCTATTAGTTCGCCTAAGTGGCTGCGAATTATAAGAAAGGCTGCACGTGGAGAATCCGATGCTGGAGTTTAGAGAAAGGTGGTTATTCATTTTGGTTGTGACGGTTGTAGTTTGGCCGTTGGTATTATTGGCGCAGAATAGAAACGCGCCCATGGCTCGGTGGTGGGAGCCTGTAACCAACCTTTCGAATCCGTGGATTGGCGAGATACTGCCTCTTCCTGAAGGCCGGACTTGGGGTTCCACTGCTGGGGTTGATATTGATCCAACAAACGGGACTGTTTGGATCATTGATCGATGTGGTACCAATGCCTGTGTTGGTTCGGATCTGGATCCTATTCTCCAATATGACGCAAGTGGCAACTTTCTGAAGAGTTTTGGTAGCAGGATGTTTGCCTTTCCTCATGGCATACACGTTGATTTAGATGGGAACGTTTGGGTAACTGACCCGCTGCCAACAGATGGTAGAGGGGCAGGAGGGAACGTTGGTCAACAGGTAACAAAGTTTAGTTCGAACGGCGAAGTGCTCATGCAATTGGGCACGAAAATGGTAACGGGTAGAGGGACGAATACCTTCAGTTCTCCATCGGATGTTGTTGTTGGAAGAAACGGAGATATCTTTGTTGCTGACGGGCATGCTACAGGCACAAATGAGCGTATCGTGAAATTCGATCGTAACGGAATTTATATTAAGGAGTGGGGCGTACCTGGTTTTGGGCCTTGTGGGAGTAATCAGTTTTCAAGCCTTCATGCACTGGAACTTGACTCCCAGGGCAGACTCTTTGTGGGTGATCGGGATAACAATCGGATTCAGCTTTTCGACCAGGATGGGAACTTTCTGGAATGTTGGTTCCAGTTCGGTCGCCCAAGTGGGATCCATATCGATGTCACTGATACTATCTACGTCGCTGATTCAGAATCGAGGACTGATGACCCCGACTATGGCGGTCCACCGAGCCCGTTCGAGCGTGGGATAAGGGTTGGAAGCGCGAAGGATGGTTCCGTGAGTTTTTTTATTCCGGACCCAGACCCTAGGGGTGGTAGCAGTGCGGCAGAAGGGGTGGCCGCAACTGACGACGGGATTATCTTCGGTGCGGAAGTGGGCCCTCGTCAGGTAATACGTTACGAACGACAATAGCTAGGGTAGGCGATGGATATAATCTGGCCAGAATAAACTCTGGCTTGAAATCTGAATTGGAGGGGGGGGATGTTAATACCGCGAGTTTTTGTATCCATCCTGGTTTTATATGGTGCGCTTCCTCCTATGGCAGTGGCTCAGCATAGTATGCCAGCAGGAATGCCGATGAGTGTTTTGTTACCAGTGAGCCGATTGGTAATGGTGGTGATTTAGATGGATTGGCAGGGTTGAATGTATTACAGTCTGTGTGCCACTACAAACATAATACTGAATTTTTTTATAAAAATAATTTTAGGAGTTTAGTGCTGTGCGTATAGAAAGTCTAAGAAGATCTTCAGTAGCTATTGTCACGTGCATGTTTTTGCCGGCATTTGCTTTTGCTCAGGGGGCTGCTGATACAGAGAGTTGGCCGGAGACCAAACAACGCATGATTGAGCGTGGTCAACAGTACGATACGGCATGGGCTTTTTATCAGTCATTGGAGTCGATGGCGGAAGACACGACGTTGGAGCCCCAAGAGGTCCCCGACTGGACCGGCCTCTGGGGACGCAGAGGTGGGCCCACGGGTTTAGATACTGACACCGTCAGCAACCGTGACTACGGCTGTGCTGAAAGGCGAGTATTTGGCGATGTATGAGGAGCAAGTTGCGAATGCGAACGCGGGTCTTATTTGGGATCCTCACTCTAGCTGTGGTCAGGCCCGCGGTTACCCGGGGATGCTCAAAAACGGACGCCCGCATGAGTTTGCTGTGACACCACATCAGACGTGGCATCTAGGTCAGGCTCGAAACGAGGTGCGTCGTATCTATACTGACGGCCGTGGTCATACGCCTGCAGACTGGGCCTACCCCACCGAGCATGGTGACTCGATTGGTTTCTGGGATGGCGATAGGCTTATTACACATACGATGCATACCAATGGTGGTTGGATTGGGAGAGTGGACGCCGTATTTTAGTGAGGCCTTGGAAAGTATCGAGATATGGAGAAAGGTTGGCGAGGAAACCATCCAGGCTGATGTCTGGCTCTATGACGAAGAGGCATTAGCGGAACCATGGTACACCCGGCAGATCTATACAAAAATGCATCAGGAGGAGGGTTCGCCGCTTCGGTTGGAATACTGGTGGAACTGTTGGAGTCCTAACAATATGGTTACGGAAACTGAGGACGGCGGCACGACATTTACTGATTTCGACTTCACAGATATGGACGATGTGGTAACAGAGGATTGATTATGAAATTTTCGCAGGCTAAAAAATTATTTGCTTTGCTTGGCGTATGGGCTCTTTCAGTTGGTTTTTCTGTTTCGGCGGTTGCTCATCACTCGGGTGAAATGTTCGAAAGGGAAAAAACTGTCACGTTGACGGGAGTTGTTAAAGAATTCCGCTATATCAATCCGCACTCCTGGTTGCTTGTGGATATTGAGAATGATGATGGGACAACGACGACTTGGGGTTTTGAGGCCGAAGGGCCACAGGATCTAATGGAAGGTGGTGTCCGAAAGAGCGATTTCCCGCCGGGTGCAAGGATAACGATAACCGGTCGTCCGATGCGCGATGGTCGACCAGCAGCAGCTTGGTCAACTGCCGTTAAGGAAGATGGCACAGTGCTTAACTGGAGAGAACCCGGTCGGTAGTCATGTCCGTTCTATCAGGACTGATAGGGGGTCACTTTCAAGCCTTCTTGAGCAGTCAATATTGGAACACAAACGGCCGGCCTTAAGGAGTTAAGTTGCTTGAGTATAGAAAGTCTAAGAAGATCTTCAGTAGCTATTGTCACGTGCATGTTTTTGCCGGCATCTGCTTTTTCTCAGGGGGCTGCTGATACAGAGAGTTGGCCGGAGACGAAACAACGCATGATTGAGCGTGGTCAACAGTACGATACGGCATGGGCTTTTTATCAGTCATTGGAGTCGATGGCGGAAGATACGACGTTGGAGCCTGAAGAGGTCCCCGACTGGACCGGGCTTTGGGGGCGTGTGGGACGGGGATACGACACTGACCGTGATTACAGTTGCGAGCACACCGAGCATGGCTGTGGTCCCGCTTCGACTACGGCCGTGCTGAAAGGCGAGTATGCCGAGATGTTCGAAGAGGAGGTTAGGAAATCAGATGCGGGGCTCATTTGGGATCCCCATGCTGGCTGTGGTCAGCCCCGCGGTTATCCGGGGATGCTCAAAAACGGACGCCCGCACGAGTTTGCTGTGACACCGCATCAGACGTGGCATCTAGGTCAGGCTCGAAACGAGGTGCGTCGTATCTATACTGACGGCCGTGGTCATACGCCTGCAGACTGGGCCTACCCCACCGAGCATGGTGACTCGATTGGTTTCTGGGATGGCGATAGGCTTATTACACATACGATGCATACCAATGGTGGTTGGATTGGGAGAGTGATGCCGTATTTTAGTGAGGCCTTGGAAAGTATCGAGATATGGAGAAAGGTTGGCGAGGAAACCATCCAGGCTGATGTCTGGCTCTATGACGAAGAGGCATTAGCGGAACCATGGTACACCCGGCAGATCTATACAAAAATGCATCAGGAGGAGGGTTCGCCGCTTCGGTTGGAATACTGGTGGAACTGTTGGAGTCCTAACAATATGGTTACGGAAACTGAGGACGGCGGCACGACATTTACTGATTTCGACTTCACAGATATGGACGATGTGGTGGCAGAGCAGTAACCGTATAGACAGTTACCCGTAGCCTTAGTTTAGTCTCGAAGGATCAGTTCTACCCGGCGGTACCAGAGCCTTCCATTTGGGTTAGAGGTTGAAAGCAGTAACAAGGATGAAGAAGGCTAGACCTGGCTGATCTCCCTTTATATCTGCTCAGTGGCCATCTGGGTGCTCTACCTCAATGCTTTGTTCGCTAACGCTTAGGTGCTCGGGTGCATCACTTCCTTGTGGTGCATAGAAGCTAGTGACGTCACCATTCGGTAGAAACAAATGGGTCACACGCAGCATGGTGGCGTCGCCCCGTCCCGGGTTGCCTCGTAGGCTGATTTCATCGCCCGCTTTAACTATCTGACCGTTTACACCAAAGCGGCGCATCATGTTGATCGCGGGGAGCTCTGCTACCCACTCTTTGATGGTGCCGGCTTGGTCGGCCATTGAGTAGACAAGTCGGCCGTGAGGATTCGCAGCGTTATACGATACAACGGTGGCGTTTGTATGAACGACGATTTCGTCCAGTGCGAAGTAGAAATAGGGGTTGTGATGTGCGAATACGGGGAGTCTTGTTACCAACGCTATTAGTGCGAATAATAAGAGAATCTCTCTCATTTGACGGCCAAATCATTATAAGTTGGATAGATGGTAATGCGCTCCAAGTCTTGAGTCTAGCTCTAAATTAAAGCGTTTTTTCCCCATAACGGGTAGGATTTATCAATAATAGGCGCTTAGAATATTAACTAACGGGATTGGAATGGCTAAGATTGTATTTGCGAATGCTAAATAATATGAATTCAAATATTGATGAGACAGACTTCAACGGATTAGTAATGAATATTGCCAGGCTAACTCTGACTGTTTCTCTAGTTACTTTGCTTTCTGTTATCGCAGAGGCACAGGACGATATCGCCTCGTTGAATGAACGGGGGCGAGAGCTCTATTTCGAGCGAGTCTCATGCTGGGTTTGCCATGGGGATGACGCTGAAGGGCGAGTCGGACCAACTTTGCAGCATGGGCCGACACCTATGGATATCCAGGAACAACTTGAATCCAATCCTCAGATGGGGGTTATCGTCGCGGAAATGGACCCAACGGATGATGATCTTGTCGCACTGGCAACCTATCTGGGTGGTCTAGACGGCGATCCGATTGATCCAAACGATATTCCTACATGGCGGGAGCAGCTGATAGCGATGGCTGCGGCACGTGGTCCGGAAGTTGAATTTCTTGTCACTGAGCGCGATAGGAAGGTGATGGAAATACAGTCCTTTGAGACTGTTCTAGCAGATTGGCCCCGTCGCGCAAAAAACGGCAGTCTACAGCGTAGCTACGAAGTTCGAGTACTAGAGACCTATGTGCCGGGCGAGCCGGTTTTCAAACCTGAGCCTGGCCGTTTGTACTTTTATCAAAACACGGGAGGGACAGCGCGGCGGGCGCCCTCGACTGTCGAGCGATCCGAGCTGACCCAGGTTGTGGTTGGTGATGCGGTGCAAAAGGAGGTCATTGTGTCTGCGCAGATGCCATCCGAACTTCGCGGGGCGGTCCACACGACAGTGTTGAGTCCAGACGGTCGTTACGTTTACATCGTTGGACCAAGTGCCCAGACAGCTGCGGTGCCTGGTGGAATGGGTAATGTGCTTCGGAGTCCCGCCACGCTACTAAAGGTTGATGCTTTTACATTACAGCCTATAAAACAGTTAGCGGTTGGTGGAAGAACTCATCATGGGCAGATATTCCAAGATCGTTATTTATTGATTGACACCTTCGTTAGCGAACCGGATGGACTAGACGTGTTCTTGTTCGACCCTGTAACCGATAAGATAATTGGTGGGGTTAAATCCGAGGATCTTGGTGGTAGTACTTACACGTCGTTCACCGACAATGAGTATATTTACATCTTAATGCAGCCTGGAGCAGACGGCGGAATGCTCACAGGAGCAGCGTTAGTAGCGAACGGTCAGATGACGGCGCTAAGGCCTTACTGGGTAGTAAAAATAGATCCTGAGAATTGGGAAGTTGTTGCTGAGTATCCCTATCGTGGCTACCGTGGGGATTGGATCATCATCGATACGAACAGCGAGTTTCTTTATGTGCCGGCGGCGGGTTCAGCGAATGTGACTAAAGTGAATATCGGTAGCGGTGCGATCGAATGGTCGACGGCTACCGGCACGGGTCCGTATGGCGGAACGTTGAATGCCGCTGAAACCGAGCTATGGATTGCTAATAAGGGTGAGGCAACGGGATCAGTTGGGCGTACCTTGACAGTCGTGGATGCGATCAACGGTCGTCCGCTCGATACTGTGTTTTCTGGTTATCAGGTTGATCATGTATTACTAGCCCCGAATGGTCGTGAAATGTGGGCGACAAGTAATGGGGAAGGCAGAATATATGTGTTCGATGCTGAGACTAGGGAGCAGCTTAACGTCATCGATATGCCTAATCGTGGTACTGCTCATGGTTTGGTATGGGTGCAGTACGACGAAGATGGGGTAGGTCGTGTGGTTCGGGATCAGGGAGGCTTTCATGGCAATGTAAACCCAGCAGAGGATTTGCCGCTCGATTACTAAAGTATTGCCTGATAAAGCTCGTAAAGATTAAGGACATGATTTTGTAAATTGAACCATCTATGCCAACCCCTAACATCACTAAAAAATTTTCGTATTCCTTCATTTGAACTAGATATAACTTCACCATTGTATGGATCAATATAGATAGTCCCACGTCCACGGCCAGCGCTAACATTAACAGGAAAATCGACACTAGAGGGTATAGTCACAGAAACTGGCTTGACTCCACCTGCTTCAACAAAAGATAAGATTTCAGAGGGTTTTGCTCTTTGGGAATCCGGCTGTTTTTCTTCCATTTTCTGGACGTCGATCCATGCAGCCATTTGTCTTTCATAAGTAAGAATCACACCTGTAAAAGACATTAAAACTACTACCGCTGCTACACTAACACCGGTAATTAAATACAGCCAAAAAATAGTTTTTCTTAGCATCAAATCAAAAAAGAGGAACTAAAAATCAATCCGCTTGAGATCTTCATAATTAGCCTACAAATTCATCGCCTGGATTCCACTCACAACCCGTTAAGCCACCTGCACGCAAAGCCCTTAGTGTTCTAATAACCTCATTAACATTTCTTCCAGTGTCTAATTCGTTAACAGATATATGCATCACATCATGAATTTGATCGAGAATGAATGTTGCTCGCAAACATACGCCCTCATCTGTATCAACTATGCCTAGCTCCTTAGAAAGAGCCAAACCTCTATCTGCAAGCAAGCTATGTCGTATAGTAGAAATTAGCTTATTATTTTGTTTCCAAGCTAATTTGCAGTATTCATTGTCTCCACTTATGCCAATAACATTTACATTCTCGTCTACCAACTTGTCCATTTGTTCTATTTCAGTAGGACATATAAAAGTAAAATCTTTAGGATAGAAATAAATCACGGACCAGCCATCGAGCTGGGACTTTGATACGTTTATAAAATCATTATTTCCGTCTATTCCAGTCAACGAAAATTCTGGGAATGGGTTCTTAATTCCAATCATGTTGCGCTCCAAAAGTTCTGTGCGTTTTAGTTTTAATTAAGAGTGAATAATCTATGGTTTGGCCTTATCTTTGTAATAAAGTTCTGAATAGAGCGAGCTCTATAAACAGTGCAAAACTGATTCCTAGATAGACTAGCTTTCGGTGTTTATGCGGCAGCATTGCAATCACAGCAGTGGAAATAATCAGAAACAGTGGAAAATGGAGGTTGGTCGTAAACACACTAGCGGATGCCTGTATCGTTGTCATGCGAATAGTAGTTGTGATTAGGCAAGCTAGTGCTAAGGAACCAATTAAATATTCCGTTATGCTCTTTGCCGTAGACTTCATATGAAATTTTAATTGAGGAGTTGCGGGGAAGCTATCACCGACCTATTCGCTCTGAGTGTAGCTAGATCGATATAAACAAATTTAAATGCTTTAGCGCGAGTTTTTTCTATGATTTCTTTAAGTGCCGGCAACGTTAAGCGAGTGCTAGAAGGAGACAAACACTCGCAAAGACATAATGCAGATTCAGTACGCATACCATTCTGCATATGTGCCAGCGAGTTAAGTAAATGAGCTTCGTGTGGTGCAATATGTGGACATCCGATGTCATGTAAAACTGAGATGCTGGGACAATTTTCTCTCAACATTAAACTAGCAACTACAAGCAGGGATTCATACAAATCCCCCCAGCCTGCCATGTGGAACACGGGTAGTACGTCAGAAGAAGGACGATTGGACTGAGCCTCAACCAGACGCCTTCGAATTGCCCAAATAACCATTTGAGCTACAAACGGAAGCGCGTAGAAATTTGCTTCGCAAACCCGGCTATCACTTGTTAACTGTAAATTATTGTTATTCAGCTCAGAGCCTATCACCTCAAACTCCTTCCAAAGTTGTCTGACTCGGCTGGCTGAAGGGCAACGGTGCTATTCGGCTAGCTTAATTAAGGCGCGACAATCGCTACCTTTAGCGAAGCTCTGGACTAGGATGTATGGAACCCATGAGCTTAAATGAGAATGATAATCATTTACATTCGAATGTCAACAAGCTACTCTTTGCTGCATGAGAAACACCGTAAAAGAAAACGCGGATTCTGCTAACAGGTAAAATTTGATCCCTGTCTACCGTAGCATTGATCTACTTAAAGCTAAGGGTCGCGTCAAGATTCTCTACTAAGAGAAAGGCTAAGTACTAAGGGAATCTAGAATAGGTAAGCTAATACTTAAGAAACAAACTTTACCGTGTCCAAGATGATTCAATTGGTTGTAAATTTTTATAGAGAGATATGCTTTTTCTCTCGGTACAATTGTGGGTCCGTAAAGACGAGGTTCAGATTTCAAAAATGCTAACTCTCTCACGATTGATTTTGTCCGTTGTATTAACGGCGTTATGTCTACCGATATGGGCTCAGAATAACGGTATGCTCCATGACCCCCGTGAGGAGCGTCTAAGTGAAGTTCGTCAATTAACATTCGGTGGCGAGAATGCCGAAGCCTATTGGTCGCCCTCCGGTTCGGAGCTGATCTTTCAATCTACGCGGGCACCGTCTGAATGTGATCAAATCTTCCGGATGCCTATCAGTGATCCCGCGGCTATATCGCTGGTTTCGACCGGACAGGGACGTACGACCTGTGGATATTTTGCGGCTGATGGTGAAAGGATTATTTATTCGTCGACCCATGCTTCCAATGCGCAGTGTCCTATCCCACCCGATCGCTCGCATGGTTATGTCTGGCCTATTTACGACACCTACGAGATATACAGCGCCGGGCTAGATGGTTCGGATCTTGTCCCACTGACTGATACCGATACCTATGATGCTGAGGCCACGGTTTGTTCTATCGATGGCTCGATTATTTTTACGTCCATGCGTGACGGAGATCTTGACCTCTATCGAATGGAAGCCGATGGTACTAATGTTACGCGGTTGACCGAAACACCTGGATACGATGGCGGAGCATTTTTCTCGCGTGATTGTTCCCAAATTGTATGGCGCGCTTCAAGACCCTCTGGAGCCGAGCTTGAGGAATACCAGCAACTTTTGACTGAGGGGCTAGTTCGTCCAGGAGAGCTCGAAATATGGATTGCCAATGCTGATGGGTCTGAAGCACGACAGATTACGTATCTCGGTGGCGCAAATTTCGCCCCGTTCTTTTATCCGAACGGTAAGCGAGTTATTTTTTCCTCTAATCATGATGATCCGAGTGGCCGGGAGTTCGATATCTGGGCCGTTGATGTCGATGGCGGTGGTCTCGAGCGAATTACTTATACGCCGGGTTTCGACGGATTTCCGATGTTTTCACCTGATGGTAAGTGGCTGGCGTTTGGGTCAAACCGGAATCAGGCTGCGCCGGGTGATACGGACGTTTATCTATCCCGTTGGGATGACGGACCAGTAGTAGCTGATGAAAGTCCGGTAGATGTTTATCTTAATGATGTGTTCTGGCTGGCTGATGATGCGCGTGGCGGCCGCGGAATCGGTACTCCTGGACTAGAAGCTACTGCTGATTGGTTGGAAGCACGTTTCGAAGAGATAGGTCTAGAACCGGCGGCCGGCAATGGTAGCTATCGCCAGCGTTTCGAGGCGGTGATTAGTGTAGAACAGGGCAGTGCGACGGCGCTTCGTATTGGCGATGTAGCTGTGTCCTTAGGAGACTTCATCGTTCCTGGATACTCCGCCAACGATGAGATCGTCGCGTCGGTTGTGTTTGCGGGGTGGGGGATTGACTCGGAAGAACACGGTATTTCAGATTACGATAATGTTGACGTTGAAGGTCGAATTGCGCTCGTGCGTCGATATGCACCTAAGGATGGCGCATTCGAGAATGAACAGCTACAGCGGCGGTATGGGGACTTACGGTACAAGGCGTTTGTCGCTCGCGAGCATGGCGCTATTGGTCTCCTGGTAGCTGATCTACCGGTCGACGGCGAAGAAGATCAGGACGAACCGCCTTTACCATCGTTACAGGTAGATCCGCAAGGTGGTGCAGGAATGCCAATCGCTGTGATAAAGCGCGCCTGGGCTGAGCATATAATTTCAGGCGACTACGAAGTCTCGCTATCGACTGAGCTCATCGAGCACACTGCTGTTATCGAGAATATCTTGGGTCGGATCTCCGCACGACAGCGGCTTCCGGGCGTCGTACTACTTGGTGCCCATTACGATCATTTAGGGTTAGGTGGGCGTTTTTCTCTCGAACCGGGCTCGCGAGAGCCGCATAACGGCGCTGACGACAATGCGTCAGGTACTGCGGCACTGCTTCAAGCAGCACGATTACTCTCGAGCCGCCGTGATGAACTCAGCCGTGATGTCGTTTTCGTTGCCTTCACAGGTGAGGAATCAGGCCTTCTTGGTTCGAGTTACCTTACCCGTCAACCTGCGCCTGGGATCGCGCCGGAAGGACTTGTAGCGATGCTGAATATGGATATGGTAGGTAGGCTACGAAATAACCGGGTCTCTGTCTTGGGATCGGACTCTGCAGCTGAGTGGGAGGGTGTGGTAGAGCCGGTATGTGAAAGGTTACGGCTCGGCTGCCAGCTCGGGGGTGATGGATACGGCCCATCTGATCAAATGCCGTTCTATGCGGCTGGTGTCCCGGTTTTACATTTCTTTACGGGTGCGCACCAGGACTATCACAGGCCCTCAGATGATGCGGAGTACATTAACGGCGTGGGCGGTGTTCGTATCGCTAACCTTGTAGCGGACATCGCGCTTGACCTGACTGGACTAGATGGGCTGACTTACCAGGATGCTCAAGCCCCGGTCCCGCTGGGCGACGTGCGAAGTTATGGTGCGTCGCTGGGTACTATCCCCGATTACACTGGTTCACCCGAAAATCGTCCCGGTATGCTGCTGTCTGGTGTGCGTAGTGGTGGGCCGGCGGATCAAGCTGGACTCGAACGGGGAGATCGGATTATCGAGCTGGCTGGACGGGAGGTCCGGGATATTTACGATCTGATGTACGTTCTAAGAGTTGTTAAGCCTGGGGAAGAGAGTACGATTGTTTTCGAACGTGAGGGGGAGCGCGTCCAGCGCGAAGTAGTATTCGGCGAAAGCAGTGGTGTGCGCTGATTGTGTATCGTGCCAATAGCGTGCGTGGGATGGTGTTTGAACGACTGCTACCTTAGGCTGCTTTGTATTAATATTGATCTCCCAGACTGTTGTTTTTGACATCGTTTACGAGGACCCTAATCTATGAATGAGTCGACGCCGCCGCCAGATTACGTAAGAGAAGATGCTGTTTCCGACTCTGAAAACGATGACAGTCGTATTAAAAGTAATCTCAAGTCACGTCCAACTTGGTTGCGGCTGCTTTTTATGATTCTCTTTCTTGCGTTATGGAGCATCGCGCGCGCGGTTATATACGCAGTTGTTGCTATACAATTTTTCTGGGTGCTGATTAACGGTGAGACGAACGGGCGTTTGGTGAAGTTTGGACAAAGTCTTTCCACGTACACCTACCAGATAGTCATGTATCTGACATTTAATACTGAAGAACAACCGTTTCCGTTTTCCGATTGGCCCAGTCTTCCGCCAAGTTGAGTGCTTTTTAGAACCGTTACGTGGGCTGTGTTTCCGGAGTGACAGAGCAGCTCCGACTTATCGACGATGAGCAGCCGCATGCGTGGCATAGTGAAGGCCGGCCTGTGTCGATTCGTGAGAGTCGGCGGGCGAAGCGCCTTATCCTGCAGATGATCCCGCCCTATACACTAGAACTCGTTGTGCCTTCCGGCACGCGACCACGAGACGTCGAATTGTTTTTAATAGAGAATAAAGATTGGATTGCGCGCGCGCAGAGTGAGCTCCAGAGTCGCTATCCGGCTAGCCGGTTGGTCTTACCAGATTTTATTGAATTTCCGTCTATCGGACGGCGTTGGGAAGTTAATTATAGCGTTGGATCCGGTCTTCGATCTTATCTAAAACACTCATATGAATGCCTACAAATAACGACACCGGATTCGCGCGAGGACCGGATACGTAGTTTGTTAAGAAAGTGGCTACTAAAGCAAGGACGTCGATACCTTAAATCATGGCTCCTCGAAGAGGCCGAGATTGTCGGTGTTAAGCCAAACAAAATTCAAGTTCGAACGCAGCGTACGCGTTGGGGTAGTTGTTCGCCGCGTGGAAATATTAGTCTCAATGCGAGTGTGCTTTTTCTCGACCGGGCTTTGGTCCGTTACCTACTTATCCACGAACTCTGTCACCTTCAACATTTAGATCACTCTGCTAGATATTGGAATGCTGTTCAGGCTTTTGAGCCCGACTATCGCCTATTGGATCAGCAACTAACTGAGTCTTGGTGTGAAGTTCCGGTCTGGGCGCTCAGCCGTTAGTGGTTTTCTATACTGCGTTTAACGTGTGCTGTAATAGCTGGTAGCCAGAGCGTCGCTAGGCCCTTTAGTGAGTAGTCAGTTTTTGTGGTCAATGGTGTAGCATTGGTATTGATTTCGATGATAGTAGCTTTTTTTTGCAAGGCAATTTCTGCAAGGCCAGCTGCGGGGTAAACGAGACTGGAAGTTCCTACCGAAAGAAATACATCAGACTGTGCGGCAGCGAGAGATGCGGAGGCGAGCGCCTCCTCTTGTATGGCTTCACCAAACCATACGACGTTAGGGCGGAGTAACCCGTTACAGATTTCACACCGTGGTGGTTGTTCGCTATATTTCTCTAGGCTTGTTGAATGGCGATTACACGAGAAGCATTTCTCGTGCCAGATGTTTCCGTGAAATTCGATTACATTTTTGTTGCCAGCTCGTTGATGAAGTCCGTCGACATTTTGTGTTACGAGTGAGAGGTCGGGTTTGAGTTGAGCTAGGCTTGCAAGTGCACGATGCGCCGCATTCGGCTGCGCTTTCTTAATCAACTCACGACGCCACACGTACCACTTCCAGACCAATGCTGGGTTAGCCTCGAATGCTTGCGAGGTCGCTAGATCTTCAGGGCTATGTTTAGTCCATATACCCGTCTGGGCGTCTCGGAATGTTGGCACACCGCTCTCAGCTGAAACGCCTGAACCTGTCACCACAACCCACCGGTTTGCGGCTGCTAATTTGGCAGCGAGGATGTTGGGAATGTCAGGTAGCTTAGATGGGTTACTCAAGCTGCTTGGTCAGATTCAGCTAATTGGCGTAGTACGTAGTGTAGGATTCCCCCATTGACGAAGTATTCTTGCTCTTTCGGCGTATCAATCCTCACTTTCGCTTTGAACTGAAGCTGTGTGCCGTCGGTCTTAGTTGCGGTTATAGAGACGGTTTCGCTACGGCCTTCGTCTATGCCTGTGATATCGAAATTTTCCTGGCCGTTAAGACCTAGCGATAGAGCACTTTCGCCCTCACGGAACTGTAATGGCAGAACGCCCATGCCGATAAGGTTAGAGCGATGAATTCTCTCGAAGCTTTCGACGAGAACCGCCCGTATACCTAGTAACATCGTACCCTTAGCAGCCCAGTCTCGCGATGAACCAGAACCGTACTCTTTGCCACCGATTACAAGCAATGGTATGTCTTCCTCTTTATAGAGTAATGATGCATCGAAGATGCTTAATTGTTTACCGCTAGGGGTATGTACCGTCCAGCCGCCTTCGGTACCAGGTGCAAGCTGATTGCGTAGTCGAATATTAGCGAACGTACCGCGCATCATTACTTCATGGTTACCGCGCCGCGAGCCGTAAGAATTAAAATCTTTTTGTTCGACACCCAGCGACCGTAGGTAATTAGCTGCTGGGCTATCGTTCGCAATTGATCCTGCGGGGGAGATGTGGTCTGTTGTGACGGAGTCGCCGAGTAACGCTAACACTCGCGCACCTTTAATGTCACCAACTGAGTCTGGTTTCATCGTCATGTTTTTGAAATAGGGAGGGCTCTTTACGTAAGTAGAAGTTTCATCCCAACTATAATTTTCGCCGCCGGCAACCGATAGTCCGTTCCAGTTGTCGTCCCCGTCAAAGACACCCGAGTAGCTATTTCGGAACATTTGTGCGGTGACATTGTGGCTGATGAGCTCTTGAATTTCTGAGGCGGTCGGCCAAATATCGCGGAGATATACCGGTCGACCATCGATATCGTCTCCAAGTGCATCATTATAAAGATCGACGTTCATATTGCCGGCTAGCGCGTAGGCGACGACTAGTGGGGGCGACGCTAGAAAATTCATTCTGACGAGAGGATGGATACGCCCTTCGAAGTTGCGGTTTCCTGACACTACGGAACAACCAATGAGATCGGAGGATTTTACGATCTCTGAGATTTCCGTTGGTAGCGGGCCAGAGTTGCCGATACAGGTTGTGCAGCCGTACCCCACAACGTTGAAACCCAGCCCATCAAGGTCATCGAGAAGATCCGACTTAAGCAGATAATCGGTAACTACCTTAGAGCCTGGAGCGAGAGACGTTTTAACCCACGGTTTGGCTTTAAGGCCTTTCTGGAGCGCATTTCTAGCAAGGAGGCCTGCCCCGACCATAACTGCCGGATTCGAAGTGTTTGTACAGCTCGTGATAGCTGCAATCAGGACGGCGCCGTCTACGAGATCGAATTTGCTTGTGCCACGTACCACTGACTTGCTGGGTGCGGCCGAATCCCCGCGTGCTTCATTGATCGGTTCCATAAGAGAATTAAAGGTTGTAGCGGCACTACGAAGTGGGATTCGATCCTGTGGACGCTTCGGTCCTGCCAGGCTAGGTTCAACGTCAGCAAGATTAAGAGTAAGCGTATCACTGAAGCGTGGTGTTGACATACCGCGCCACATTCCCTGTTCTTTAGCATAGGTTTCTACGAGCTGGATCTGCTGTTCGGAGCGCCCCGAAAGCTCAAGATAACGAAGCGTCTCGTTATCGATGGGCACAACAGCGCAAGTACTTCCGAATTCTGGTGACATATTTCCAAGCGTTGCGCGGTCGGCGAGTGGCAAATGATCGAGGCCGTCGCCAAAAAACTCGACGAACTTTCCGACAACGCTGCGTTCGCGCAGCATTTGGGTGATTGTTAGCACGAGGTCTGTAGCGGTGGCGCCTTCGGAGAGCCGACCTTTTAACTCAAACCCGACCACGTGCGGAATCAACATCGTTATAGGTTGTCCGAGCATAGCCGCTTCGGCCTCAATGCCACCGACACCCCAGCCTAGAATGCCGAGTCCGTTGATCATAGTCGTATGGGAGTCGGTTCCGACTAAAGTGTCTGGATAGGCAAGACGCCCTTTGTCAGTATTAATATCGAAGACTACGCGACTTAGGAATTCCAAGTTAACTTGATGGACGATGCCCGTGTTTGGCGGTACAACTCGGAAATTATCGAAAGCACTTTGTCCCCATCTCAGAAAAGAGTACCGTTCTTTGTTCCGATCGAACTCAATAGCATTATTGGCCGCAAGCGCTTCTGCAGAGCCGAAGTGGTCGACCTGAACAGAGTGGTCGATAACGAGTTCGGCAGGAGAGAGTGGGTTGATTGCCGACGCCTTACCCCCAAGATTAACCATCGCATCCCTCATAGCGGCCAGATCGACTACCGCTGGAACACCAGTAAAGTCCTGTAAAATTACTCTTGCGGGCGTGAAAGCGATTTCTGTTTCCGGCTTGGCCTTTGGGTTCCAGGCTGCTAGTGCTTTTATGTCATCGGCTGTGATGTTTTCGCCATCTTCGTGACGCAGCAGGTTCTCCAAGAGTATTTTTAGTGTGTACGGAAGTTGCTCGACGTGTCCTTCGTCGATGGTATTGAGACGATAAATTTCGTAATCAGTGCCGCTAACTGAGATGGATTGGCGTGCGCCAAAGCTGTCTTTCATAAGGGAATCCACTTAAAAGAATGTTTAGTACCTGACGAGAATTACAGATTATACCAAGCGATCGGCGAATCTGTTGGGCTTGTCTATTAAGGAATATGATCAATTGTTTTTAGGATGGTCAGTCGGTTGCGCTCAATAATTCGGTCTGCATAGTAGCTGTCTGAATCATTGCGCCGCCAAGGCAGTGATCCTGCTGATAAAAAACTACATATTGACCAGGGGTTACAGCACGCTGTGGTTCATCGAAACAAACTTGTAAGCTGTTGCTGTCTTTGATCGTCACTGCACATGTCTGGTCAGCCTGGCGATAGCGCGTTTTAGCGCGGCATCGTATGGTTCCTCCAACGTTCGCTGGCGCTGAGTTTATCCAGTGACTATCGGCGGCGGTAAGGTAGTTTTTGTACAAAAGTGGATTGTTAGTTCCTTGAACGACAACGAGTTCGTTGGATTCCTGGATCTTATCGGCTACATACCATGGCTCCGGCCCGCAGTCGGTTAAACCACCGATCTTGAGGCCCTGGCGTTGCCCTATGGTGTAATAAGCTAAACCTTGGTGTTCTCCGAGTATACGCCCGCTTGAGTCTTTAATGTTTCCAGGGTTTACCGGCAGATATTCACCGAGGAATTTTGCGAATGGACGCTCGCCGATAAAGCAGATACCGGTGCTATCTTTTTTAGTGGCGACGGGTAATCCGGCAGTTTCAGCCCGTTCGCGAACTTCCTGTTTAGTAAGTTCACCCAGCGGAAATAGCACGTTAGTGAACGCTTGCGCGTTTACGGCATGTAGGAAGTAACTCTGGTCTTTATTTCGGTCTCGGCCTTTGAGGAGATGAATGCCGTCGACTTCCGGTGTGAGTCGAGCGTAGTGGCCAGTAGCAAGTTGCGTACCACCGAGCCGCTCTGCGTAGCGCCGCATCGCTCCGAATTTGATCTGCTGGTTGCAGAGCACATCAGGGTTCGGGGTGCGACCTGTAGCGTATTCGTCGAGAAATGTAGCGAAGACCTGGCTACGATATTCGTCAGCGAAATTCACGCGATGTAACGGCAGATCCAGTATTTCAGCTACTTCGCGAGCATCCTGGAAGTCCTGTGCTGCTTCGCAATAGCCGTCATCTTCCCAGTTGCTCATGTGCAGGCATTGGACGCCGTAGCCAGCATCTCGCAGCAGGAGAGCGGTGACGGCAGAGTCGACTCCACCTGATAGAGCGACAATTACAAGTTCGTTTTTTGTCATGATTAGGAATTCTAGCAAAGGTACTACGTTGGCTCGTCGGATAAGTGATTGGCCATTGGTCTAATAGTGACCTGGGGTAATGAGTTTGGTCTATTTGGAATCACAAAAAAGCGTTTAAGATCTGCAATCGTTAGCAAAAGGCCCAATTCGATTACGACCATAATGAGCGTAGCGAGAATCAATAGTTATAACGACGATGCAGGGGGCTGAACATGCTACTAGGCGCTACTTTGGAGCAATATTGGCGATAGCGAGCTGCTGTTCAGGGTAATATAGTGTCCTTGTAAGCGGAGCCTAATGGACCGCTGATCATCATAATTTAGTGAGGAGAGAGAATATGCGTGGCCTTTCAATCTTTGTCGGAGGAGTTCTCGTTGGTTTGGGTGTCCAAATGGCGATAGCTCAGAGCCAAAACCGCAATGTGATTAACATGAACCATGTTGGTATTGCAGTGCCGGACATTGAGGCTGCAATTACGTATTACACTGATACTTTGGGTTTTCCTGAGGCATTTCGGGTAACTACCGATAGTGGGAATATCGCGTTGGTTTACGTGCAAGTGAGCGAGAATACTTTCCTCGAGCTACAACCGGTCAACGCGAATCGGCCTGCCGGTCTTAGTCACTTTGGGGTGCATGTTAACGATATGGAGTCGGTGATTGATACGTTTAGGCAACGTGGCGCGGATGTTCAGGACAGTCGTGCAAGTAGCTCTGGTGCAATTCTGTCAAACGTTATCGATCCAAACGGGATCCGAATGGAATTATTGGAGTTACCATCAGAATCGCTGCATCGCCAGGCTATGGACCGCTGGGAGTAAGTAGAGATAATCTGAGGTTTAAATTGTCTATAACGGGGCGGCTGGATGAGTAGGGAAAATCTAACAGCGTGGCGGAAAAATGCGTGTCAGTATTTCTATTTCAGAGGTTTTTGCGATAGTGATGTATGCGGGGTTCATTTACTTAACCGTATTGGCTGGTGGGGGTAGCGTTGATTAGTTTGCGATTCTTTGATTGGCAATAGTCGGCGATGAGTATTGGCCGCATTCTTCTGCTTCTAGGCTTCTTTCTGCTCCTTGCGCTTTTGCTCTCTTTGGGGCAGTGGCAGTTACGCCGGGCGGCTGAAAAAGAGGCACTCTTTAAGCAGATTGGTGCAGCGGAAGACTTCCCGGCTCTCACGGCCCCGATCGAAAATCAGCTGTTCGAAACGAATCGTTACAGGTGGGTGACTTTGCGCGGCCGTTACGATTCGTCGCGCCAGCTATTACTAGATAGCATGATCTATGAAGGCCGGGCCGGGTACCAAGTGCTCACTCCGTTTCTGCCACTGAATAGCCAACGCTGGTTGCTTGTCAATCGAGGCTGGGTAGCCGCTGACCCCGATCGAGAAGTGCTCCCGCAAGTTGCAGTGAGTGGCGAGATTAGGAGCGTTCGAGGAAGAATCAACTCACTTCCCCGTCCCGGGCTAAAGCTGCAGGCCGCAATTCCAGAAGATGTCGTACGATGGCCACAGGTTGTGCTTTTCCCAGGTATCGAGGATTTGGAAAGGCTTTTGGGGGAGTCGCTGTACAGCTATCAGATCTGGTTGGATTCATCGTCTCCTGAAGGTTTTATTCGCGCATGGGATCCTACGGTCCTGACTCCAGAGCAACATATAGGCTATGCGTTCCAGTGGTTTGCGCTCGCAGGTGCGCTAGTGGTGATGGCCTCGGTTTTGGGAGTTTCCTCAGTCCGACGCGATAAAAATTAGCCCTGATTCTGTCAGTCATTGATTGCCACATTTTTGATTAAATGTAATGTTCAAAAAAGGGTATTTTGCGATTTCATTTCTTATTGGTTTTGTGTACCATTCCGTCGGCGGAGCAGCAGTAGACTGACCGCCCCAATGGTAGTGTTTTTATATTCACGCCGCGGTAACTCTGGGGAGGGTTGATGGCGAAGGTGTTGCTGAGTCTGCTTGTAGCGTTTTTGGTCACTATTCTGGCGGCCAGAGCAGCTTTCTATGCTTCTATTCCGTCCGATGAGGTTCTGGCGGGTGAGCCGTGGGCGCAAAATAAAATGGAGTTTGTGTCTTGGAATGGAGAGCGATGGACGGCGTGGGTTCGCGACGGCGTCTTTGAACATGCACCTCAAAATTCTGCACGTTGGAGTCGTCATTCCAACGGGAGCCTCGCGTTTGTTGATTGGGACGGCGAAGCTTGGCAGGCGAAAGTCAGTGGTGAAGGATTCTTGTTGGCCCATCGGGGTGACTGGCAAGGCCCCACCGAAAGCGCAACCGCGATTCGCTACCGTGACTGGGCGGGGAAGCATCGGGTGCGTACGTTAGCCCAATTGAATCGCTGAGAGCCTCTAGATGAAGTTGAAAACGTTGATCGATACCATGACTCGCCTGTGTCAATGGATAATTCGACACTTTAGTTTTTTTGCCGGTAAGTTTCGCAGTGGTCTGGCGCTGGTGGCGCTATGGGTAAGCTCCCAAAGTGCGTTCGCTCAATTATTGGGGGATATGCGGCCTGGCGTTACCGACATGAGCCTGCGTATTCAGCAAATACATCATCTGAGCCTATGGATCTGCACGATTGTAGGCCTGCTAGTTTTCAGCGTGATGGCTTATAGCATTTGGGCTCATCGGCGTTCGAGGAACCCAGTGCCCGCGACGTTTCATCACAGTACCCCGGTAGAAATTGTCTGGACAGTCATACCAGCATTAATTCTGATCGCCATAGCCGTGCCAGCGACCCAGACGCTAATTGATATTGAGGATAACAGTGATGCCGACCTCACGGTTCTCATCACTGGGTCGCAATGGAAGTGGCACTATCAGTATGTTGAATCAGATATTGGTTACTACAGCAACGGTACGACGCCGCTGGAGCAAATAAATAACATTGAAGCGAAAAGCGAGAATTATCTATTAGAGGTTGACAACCCGCTGGTGATTCCGACCAATCTTAAGGTTCGTTTTCTCACGACCTCCGACGATGTAATTCATTCTTGGTGGGTGCCAGACTTTGCAGTGAAGCAGGATGCGCTTCCAGGTTTGATCAACGAGGCGTGGACGCGAGTCAATGTTCCCGGCACCTACCGTGGGCAGTGTACCGAGCTTTGCGGGATGAACCATGCTTTCATGCCGGTCGTTGTTGAGGTGCTTCCAGAAGAAGAATTCCTTGCCTGGATAGAAGATCAACGAATTGCTAATGCGCTTTCGGGCGAAGCTGCGGTTGCAGCGCGAAGCAGGGACTGGGGGATGGAGGAATTAATGCCGATGGGCGAAGACGTTTATGTGACCCATTGTGCAACGTGTCATATGCCTGACGGTGAGGGACAAGGTATCAAATATCCAGCATTGGCTGTGGCACTAGACCCAACTCGTTTGATATCTACTGGGCCTGTTGAAGGACATTTAGATAGGGTTATGAATGGGCTTGCTGGAACTGAGATGCAAGCTTGGGCGCCCCAGCTTAGTGACTTAGAGATGGCGGCGGTGATTACCTATGAACGTAATGCCTGGGGCAACAATACGGGCGATATAGTTCAACCACTTACTGTTTTTGAAGCTCGTTAGGTGATTTAGTTATGGTTGCTCACGCAGACGATATTCCCCGAGAACAGAATCCATTGATTAAGTTCATCCGCCGCTGGGTGTTGACGACTAATCATAAGGAAATAGGCACGCTGTATCTCTGCCTGAGTTTTTCTTTGTTTTTGATTGGCGGATTGATGGCGCTGATCTTCAGGTTGGAACTTGCTCAGCCGGGGATGCAATTTTTAAGTGCTGATTTCTATAACCAGATGGTCACCGTGCATGGCTTGGTTATGGTGTTTGGTGCAGTCATGCCCGCGTTCGTGGGGTTGGCTAACTGGATGGTGCCACTCATGATTGGGGCGCCTGATATGGCGTTACCTCGACTCAATAATTTCAGTTTCTGGATTATGCCCTTCGCCTTTTTCATGCTGCTGTCTTCCTTGTGGATGGAAGGCGGCGCTCCGAATTTTGGTTGGACGCTCTACGCGCCACTGTCAACCACTTACGGTCCGCCGAGCACTGATTTTTTGATTTTCGGCATCCATTTAATGGGGGTCTCGTCAGTATTGGGAGCGATAAACATTATCGTCACAATATTTAACCTACGTGCACCGGGTATGACGTTGATGAAGATGCCGTTGTTCGTCTGGACGTGGCTGATAACAGCGTTTCTACTGATTATGGTGATGCCGGTGTTAGCGGGCACAGTCACGATGATGCTTACCGACCGTCATTTCGGCACGAGTTTTTTCGAGGCGTCTGGTGGCGGTGATCCGCTTCTGTTTCAACATGTTTTTTGGTTCTTCGGGCACCCAGAGGTCTACATCATGATCTTGCCGGGTTTCGGGGTCGCTTCAGAGATTATTCCGACATTCGCTCGTAAGAAGCTTTTCGGGTACACCTCTATGGTCTATGCGGTAGCTTCCATCGCGATCTTGTCGTTCATCGTTTGGGGGCATCATATGTTCGCTACCGGTATGCCGCTGGGTGCAGAGCTGTTTTTCATGTATGCGACGATGCTGATCGCGGTACCGACCGGAGTGAAAGTTTTTAACTGGGTTGCGACGATGTGGGGTGGATCCATGACGTTCGAGACGCCGATGTTGTTCGCGCTCGGATTTGTTGTGATGTTTACTATTGGAGGGCTGTCTGGGCTTATGCTCGCTGTTGTTCCGGCCGACTTCCAGTATCACGATACGTTTTTTGTCGTCGCCCACCTGCATTATGTTTTGTACCCGGGCGCGATCTTTGCGACGATGGCTGCGGCCTACTACTGGTTGCCAAAGTGGACGGGCAACATGTATAGCGAGCGACTTGGCAAAATCCATTTCTGGAGTGCCGTCGTTGGTTTGAACGTGACGTTTTTTCCGATGCATTTTGTTGGTCTCGCGGGGATGCCGCGGCGGATTGTGGATTACGCGCTGCCGTTTTCAGATCTCAATCTTGTATCTAGTATCGGGGCTGGGATTTTAGGCCTGACGCAGCTGCTATTTCTTTACATCGTGGTTAAGACTGTACGCGGTGGGGAGAAAGCAACTGATCAAGTTTGGGAAGCGGCGGAAGGGCTGGAATGGACAGTTCCATCGCCAGCGCCGCACCACACTTTCGATACCCCTCCGCGTGTTGATTAACGGATGGGCGATTAATTGAAGTCTAGAACGGAGTAGCGAATAGATGTCAAACAACCGTAATCGCCAGCGAAAGCAAGCGGCACTATTGGTGCTGCTAGCGACTGGCATGTTTGGTTTTGCGTACGCGCTTGTCCCTCTTTATAACCTCTTCTGTGAGTTGACCGGACTAAACGGTAAGACCGCGGGACAGGTTGCATATATTGAAAGTAGTTCACAACCATTGGAGCGTGAAGTGACGGTTGAGTTTCTTGCTCATGTAGGGCGAGGGATGCCGTGGGAGTTTCGGCCGAGCCAGAAACAGATGCGTGTCCGTTTAGGTGAAGTAAACGAAGCTCGATACTATGTCAGAAATTTCGCAAACCAGGCAGTGACTGGTCAGGCTGTGCCAAGTGTCACGCCAGGCCAAGCGTCCCGCTATTTGAATAAGATTGAGTGTTTTTGTTTTACGCAGCAAACTCTGGAAGCTGGCGAAGAAATGGAAATGCCAGTTCAATTTTATATGGCCGAGGATCTTCCGGGGGAAGTTGGTACCGTTACTTTGTCTTATACGCTGTTCCCAGTGACCGTTGTAAATTCAGGGGAAGTGGTAAAGGACGATGATATTAGTATGGACCATGATCATGTGGTGGCTCATGGGGAGATGGAAGCGTCATGAACGAGACTGAAACTCCTCGTTACTACGTTCCACATAGTAGTGCCTGGCCTATCATTGGTTCTATTACGTTATTTATCACTGCGTTTGGTGCGGCACACTTTATACAACAAAGCACGCCGAAAGTTCTCACGGCAACCGGTACGTTCGGCGCACCGATCTTTTACATTGGGCTGGCGGCTACCGCCCTCATGATGTTTGGCTGGTTTAGGGCCGTGGTCCGGGAATCGCTCAAGGGGTTAGTGAGTAACCAGCTCGATCGTACCTACCGTCAGACTATGCTTTGGTTCATCCTTTCCGAACTTATGTTTTTCGCCGCGTTTTTCGGTGCTCTTTTTTATGCCAGGATGATATCGGTACCCGCACTAGCGGGAGCTGGCAGTAAGCTTGAAACGCATATTCATTTGTGGCCAGATTTTGCCGATACTTGGCCTCTCTTCATGACGCCTGGAGGAACTGCTACTGAGGCAATGGCGGCTTGGGGATTGCCGTTTATCAATACGGTGATCTTGGTTACTAGTAGTATCACCGTCACCTTCGCCCATTGGGCGCTCAAAACGAATCAGCGACTTCCGTTACAAATTTGGCTGGGGACAACCGTGCTATTGGGAGCGATATTTCTTGTTTTACAGGTTGTAGAGTATCAAGAAGCTTACGCTCATTTAGGACTGACCATGGCCTCCGGAATTTATGGTTCGACGTTTTTCATGTTAACCGGATTTCATGGGGCTCATGTCACGATGGGGACGATTATGTTGGCGATTATGTGGTTGCGGGCACGCAAGGGTCACTTCACGCCAAAGAATCACTTCGCTTTCGAGGCCGCTAGTTGGTACTGGCACTTCGTGGACGTAATTTGGCTGTTTCTATTTACGTTTGTGTACTGGTTTTAGCTGCCTGGCACGATGAACCGAGTGATAAATCCATATGCTAATAAGGCCAGTAGCACGACAGATAGTGCAACGCGGAGGCTTAACGAGGCGATAGTTCGTTTGGTTTTTCCTTTGTCTCTTACGAGAAAAAAGAGACCGCTAGCGAGACTGATAAGTATCCCGAGCATGATGACGATGATGAGAAAATTAAGCATTAGTTATGTGGCCGCGGCGAATAGTGGCGTTCATAGAATCAGGAGTTTATAGAGATGTCAAGAACTGCTGAGATAAGACTGACGGTAGACCTGGACGAGCAGAATGTGCCCGCCCAAATCCTTTGGGAGGCTTCGGAGGCGAAGGATTCCGGTCCCAAATCCTGTCGTTCAATGATGTTATCGCTATGGGATGGTGATCGTAAAACTATTGCGGCGATTGACCTTTGGGTAAAGGAAATGACGATCGATGACATGAATCTCTTTTTCTACCAACAGATCCATCAGATGGCTGACACGTATCAGAGAGCAACACAGAACACGGATCTTTCGAAATCAATCCACGAGTTTGGGGAGCGATTCGGGGGGTCGGCAGGCTTGGAAAGCAATGGTAGCGCTAACGGTGTTCGTCAAAAGAAACCTTTGATCGATCTAGTCTCCCTTGCCGAAAAAAATCAATCTGGGAGTGCGGAATAAGATGGGCGTCTCTATTGTTCCAACGTTACGTGTCCTCCGGCCGGTAGGGCTAATGTTTGCGGTGGCGTTGATTGGCTTAATCTTCGGTTACTGGGCTAACGCTGCTTTCTATCCAGGAACGGCGCCTCAACAACCGATTAACTTTAGCCATAAAGTTCACGCCGGCGATTTTCAGATAGAGTGTATGTACTGCCACACTGAGGCGCGTCGGTCCGCATCGGCCGGGGTTCCTGCTGTCAGTAAATGCGTTGGTTGTCACGAGAATGTGGCTACAGAACGGCCGCAAATCAGGCTGCTGATGGAGTACTGGGTTAATCAGGAGCCTATACCGTGGGTGAAAGTCCACGACCTGCCCGATTTTGTCCATTTTCCGCATAAACGGCATGTGGCAGCTGGCTTGGATTGTCAGACCTGTCATGGTCCTGTCGAGACGATGGATGTCGTCTCTCGTGAGGCGCCACTAGAAATGGGTTTGTGCCTGACGTGCCACAAAGAACACGAAGTCGAGTTTGGTCTCGATTGCCTGACGTGCCACAAGTGATTCGAGGTTAGGAATAGTTAGATGTCGATCATAGACCGCAGGGACTTTCTCAAGCTTGTTGGCGCGGGTGGCGTGGGCACGGGCGCTGGTTTCATGCTAGCGGAGTCTCGTAAGTACCCAGTGGAACACCTGATTCCGTATCCTGTGCCGCCTGAGGATTTTAGTCCTGGTATTGCAACCTATTACAATAGCGTTTGTTCGATGTGTTCCGCCGGTTGTGGAATCACAGTGCGGACTCGCGAGGGTCGCGCTAAAAAGATCGAAGGTAATCCTGCCCATCCTGTTAACCAGGGTCGGCTATGTGCAGTGGGTCAGGCTGGGTTGCAGACCCTATACAATCCTGACCGCATAACGACGCCATTATTGCGAACTGGAGAGCGAGGATCAGGGGCGTTTACGCCGACCACCTGGGAGGATGGACTATCGCAGGTAGCGGAACGCTTGGGTGCGCTACGAAACAGTGGCCAGGGTAGCAGCATAAGTTTCTTAAGTAACGGTGCCAGTGGGCATCTTGGACTTTTGATCGAGGCTTTTATGGGGCAATTGGGGTCGGATCGGCTGCTGCATCACGATTTCTCGCATCCACAAACTCTTTATGCGGCCGTTGATCGTCTCTTTGGTGAGAGTCAACTGCCTTACTATGATCTTGCTAACACACGTTATCTACTGTCGTTCGGTGCTGACTATCTCGGTAGCTGGATATCGCCAGTCCATCACAGTCTCGGTTTTGGCCGTAGTCGTCAGAGCCACGGTAATGATAGAGGGCAGTTCGTGCAAATTGAGCCGCGAATGTCTTTGAGTGGTGCCGCGGCAGATGAATGGATCGCCGCTAGTCCGGGTACCGAGGGGATTCTTGCGCTGGGGATAGCGAACCGTATCCTTAGTGAAGGCGGATATACGGGTGCTGATCGTGATGCGTGGGACGCATCACTAGAGCCATACTCGCCAGCAACAGTCGCTGAGCAGACGGGAATTTCAGCGGCAACTATTATGCGTCTTGCCGATACGTTTGCGGGAACTAGACCCAGTTTGGCAATTGGCGGTGGGGCAGCAGGAAACCATAGTAATGGCGTCGATACTCTAGTAGCAGTCAATGCACTTAATTATCTAGCCGGCAACTTAGGTGTCGAGGGTGGAGTGGTCTTTAATCCAGAGCCCGTCTCAGGTCGAGGGTTGAGTTCTCGTCAAGCTAATTACAGCGGGATGCTTGAATTCGCTGAGGATGCTCGTCTGGGAGAAATTGGAGCATTGATCGTTAACCAGACCAACCCTATTTTCACCTTGCCATCGGCGTCTGGGTTTAGTGAGTCGCTAGCCGAGATACCGCTAATTGTCAGCCTTTCTAGTTTCATGGACGAGACGACAGTATTGGCTGACATTGTTCTGCCGAGCCATACCTATCTTGAGAGTTGGGGTGATCACTTCCCCGAGCCGGGCGTCGGTTTCTCTGTTGGCGCTGTCTCGCAGCCTGCGGTATCGCCACTCTACGATACTCGTGGTACCGGGGACACTGTGCTCGCACTAGCGCAAGCGCTTGATTTCGGTGGTGCGCTGCCGTGGGCAAATATGGAGGCGTATTTACAGGACAGTTGGCGTGCAATTTACGGTCGTGCGGCTGTTGACGATGATCCAAATACAATTACCGAGGCTGTAGCTGATCCTGATGCGGCTACTGATCTGGGCGGTGATACCATCGTTGAGGATGCTGGTTTCACAGAGTTCTGGGCCTCTATATTGCAAGCCGGTGTTTGGGGTGAGGCGACGCGACGTGAAATCGAAGATATCACGATTGATAGCGGAGTCGTTGATTCGATAGCAGTTGAAGAGCCAGAATTTGCAGGGGATAGCAATGAGTTCCCGTTTATTTTGCATCCCTACCTCTCCAACACGATGCACGATGGGCAGGGGGCGAATCTTCCTTGGATGCAAGAGTTACCGGATCCGATGACCAGCGTGGTTTACGGGTCTTGGATTGAACTTAACCCAGTTACTGCAACCCAGCTAGGACTCGTTGAGGGTGATCTGGTCGAGGTGGAGTCTCCAGAAGGGCAGATTACTGCACCTGTGTATGTTTTTCCTGCCATTATGCCGGACGTCATCGCGATGCCGATTGGGCAGGGCCATACCGAATACGGTCGTTACGCAAAAGATCGTGGCGTGAATCCGATTCAGATTCTCGCGCCGCAGACAGAAGCAGTTACCGGTGGTCTAGCTTGGAGCGCTACGCGAGTGAAACTTGTCCCGACTGGTAGGCGCGTTGACCTAGTGAAGACTGGAGGGGTCTCTCGCGAACTCGGGAGAGATATTGTCCAGACGACTGGTTCCGAAGTTAACGCGGGTGAGCACGCGAGCCTGCATAGTATCCCGATTACGGTGGTGCCCACATGAGTTTCATTAGTGACTTTCGTGCCAAATGGGAGGAATACCGGCGTCCCGGTTATTACGAAGAGTTCGATTATGCCTGGACGATGACAGTCGACCTGGATCGTTGCACCGGCTGTGAGGCTTGCGTAACTGCCTGTCAGGCTGAAAATAATACGCCTATTGTTGGTGAAGATGCGTATGCCAAGGGTCGTCAGATGCAATGGATCCGGATTGAGCGTTATTGGGAAGGGGAATTTCCGGATATTAAACTTCGCTTTATTCCTATGTTGTGTCAGCAATGTGACGCGGCGCCGTGTGAAACAGTGTGTCCAGTAAGTGCTACCTATCATAACCAGGACGGCCTCAACGCCCAGGTTTATAACCGCTGTATCGGAACGCGATCATGTGCAGTGTACTGTCCGTATGAAGTCCGTTATTTCAACTACAACAATCATCACTGGGATTCGCCCCTAGATCAACAATTAAACCCAGACGTTTCTGTACGAGAGAAGGGCGTCATGGAGAAGTGTACGTTTTGTATCCAGCGTATTAGACAAGCGAAAGATTACGCGAAGGACGATAACCGTAGGCGTGTTCGCGACGGCGAAGTACAACCGGCTTGTGTCCAGACCTGTCCGAGTGAGGCGCTGGTTTTCGGTAACAGGCTTGACCCGGAAAGCCAGGTGTCTGCATCAATGAATGATCCGAGGGCTTATCACGTGTTGGAAGAGCTGAATACAGATCCGTCCGTGGTCTATCTCAAGAAGGTAGATGCTAATGTCGGCTGAACCACGAGAGATTAGTTTCGCTGAAGTTAACGATGATGTCGTGCGTTCCCTCGTTGTGACAGGTCGCGGCTATTACGTCACGCTTGCAACGTCCGTTGCCGTGATGTTCGCGTGTTTTTTGTTTCCCTGGTTCTTTCAGCTCTACTATGGGCTAGGCGCATCTGGAATCAATCATCCAGGAGTTTGGGGTACTTATCTAGCGAGTTTCATTTTTTGGATCGGGCTTAGTCACTCAGGCACTTTGTTGTCCTGTGTTCTACACATAACGAACAGCTCTTGGCGAAAAGCGATGTATCGTAGCGCAGAGGCTATGACGCTCTTTTCGCTGTTGGTTGCCGCGACGATGGTTATGGTTCACGTTGGACGTCCCTGGTTTATTCATTGGACTGTCCCGTACCCGAATCAGATGGAGATGTGGCCAAATTTCCGGTCACCGTTGATGTTTGATGTCATGGCTGTCACTACTTATTTGACTGGAAGTACGATATTTATTTATATGGGTACTATTCCAGATTTTGCCGCGGTTAGAGACCGCACGGCCGGGTGGCGCCACAATATGTATGTGTTGCTGTCATTAGGTTGGCGTGGTACGGACACGGAATGGCATCGGCTTCACTGGGCCTATACATTTTTGGCGGTTCTTATTGTTCCGCTGGCGGTCTCCGTGCACAGTATCGTTTCTTGGGATTTCGCGCTGTCCATCGTGCCCGCGTTACACCAGACTATATTCGCACCTTACTTTGTTGTCGGAGCTATCTATTCTGGTACCGCGGGTATTGTGACAGTGATGTTCATGCTTCGAAAATATATGGGTTTCGGTCATTACATCACTAAGTTGCATTTCGACAATCTGGGGAAATTGTTGCTCGTGTTGTCACTGCTTTGGACCTATATCAATGTCGTCGAGCTCTTTACAGGTTGGTATAGCGGCGCATCGACAGAGTATGAGGCGCTGGGCTATCGACTCTTTGGTTTCTACGCCCCCCTATATTGGGAGATGATTCTGTTCTGCGCTGTAGCGCCTTTGATACTTATCTCGAAGCGGTTTAGGACTTCCTTCGTCCCAATGCTGGTTTTGTCAATCCTGATCAATATTGGTATGTATACCGAGCGTTTTCTGATTGTTGCGACGTCGCTGCCCCGGCAATATTTGCCTGACGCCTGGGGCCATTACATTCCAAGCATGGTAGAAATCTCTATTATGGTTGGTTCGCTGGCCATGTTCGTGACGCTTTTTCTACTGTTCGTCAAGATTTTTCCGAGCGTTTCGATCTACGAGGTGAAGGAGACATTTCCTGAGCCCGAGCCCGACGATGCTCTCGGCTCCGCTGCCGTTTCTGATAATGGGATAACTTAAATGGCAACCAACGTCGTAGGACTTTTCCATGCCCCCTCGTCGGCTCTTGCAGCAGCCGGTGAGCTAAAGGGTGCCGGGTTCACCACGCCAGAGCTTATATCGCCGATTCCGATCGAAGGCGTTGAAAAAGTGCTCGGTAAGAAAAAGTCCGTGATCAAGCGCTTTACATTTTTTGGTGCTATTTGTGGTGGTTTGTCTGGATTCGCTTTAGCAGCTGGTACTTCGGTCCTGTTCCCGCACCCAACTGGAGGTCGCCCCATCATTGCGATTCCGCCATATCTAATTATTACCTACGAATTGACGATTTTATTTGGAATTTTGGCGACTGTTTTGGGTTTTTTCATTAGTAGTCGGTTTCCGGCAATCCGCGAACGGGTCTACGTTCCCGAAGCCGCGGTCGATAAATTTGTAGTCACGGTGGTTTGTGAAGATTCGGAACGCTCTAAGAGTGCTGAAGCCATTTTGCGTAACGCTGGTGCCGAGGAAGTCCGAGAAATGACGGAGGATGGATGATGATCAGGTTGGCGCGTGCGGCTGCCATTCTATTGCTGCTGAGCCAGGTTGCAGTTGGTTGGGCGTTCCCATGGAATAAAGATATGGTGGACCAGCCTGTTCCTAAGGCACAGCGCTCACAAGCGCCTGCGGAGCCGGACGCGATTCCTACGACAGGAACCGAAACGTTGCCCACTTCGACGACTGATATCGAATTTATCGAAAATAAAGATAACGCTGCGACACTCGAAAATCCGATTCCGATGACTGCCGAATCAGTTGAGACGGGTCAATATCTATTTGAGCTGAATTGTGTTGTTTGCCACGGAGTCGAGGGCGTTGGGGATGGGCCGGTTGGGTTGTTACTCGCTGTTGTCCCCGTTGATATAAACCTACCGTATACCCAGGATCAGACTGACGGACAACTTTTTTATACGCTGACTCGTGGGCGCGTAACGATGCCGTATTACCGCGACGCACTCAGCCGCGAAGAACGCTGGCACGTCATTAACTACATCAGAGCGGAGTTCGGACCGGAATGAGCAACGATCAGGCGACAACGGTAACGAACGATAAGGGGCGCCCCGGAATTTTGCTATGGGTCTTAATCGCATTGTTCGTAGGTGGGGTGATAAGTCTCGTTTACGGTTGGGGGAATGAGGACACACAGCCGGATGTCGGGTTGCTCATCGTTTCGTATCTATTTTTATTAGGCGTAAGTCAGGCTGGCGTCGTGTTCTGCGCTATGACCCGATTGGTTCACGCGCAATGGGCCAAACCATACTACCGCCTCGCTGAATTCAGCACGCTAGCATTTTTTCCGTTCGCGATCTTGGGCTTCCTATTGATCTATGTCTACGCACAAGAAGATTTATTCTATTGGCTCTCGCCCGGTCCGGATGATCACCTGAGTTCATGGCTGAATATAGACTGGCTCCTCATTAGAAATCTCTTCGCATTGCTGCTCTTCTATGGTTTGAGTACCTACTCTGCAGTTAAAGCCCTTAAGCCTGATCTTGCTGGCGTAGGCGCGAAAGATGCAAACCATCGCGAAATCGCCGGAGAACTGTATATGCTTTCGCCGATTTTGCTCGGCGCTTTTGTCCTCTGTAATACCTTCATTGCGTGGGACTTCGGGATGATGCTAATACCGCACTGGCACAGCACCGTGTTTCCAATACTCTACTGGTTTGGCAATATTTTTGCGGGAACGGCAGCGCTTATTGTCTTTCCGGCCCTGCTCGCGCGTAGAGATGATCCTAGTTCTCCTTTCGGGGCTGAGCAAGTTAAAGGCCTTGGGATGATGGTTACGGGTTTCACGCTGATGTGGCTGTATTTTTTCTGGGCACAATTTTTTGTGATGTGGTTCGGCAACCTTCCCCACGAGACAGACGCGCTCTGGCGTCAGATGTATGGGCATTACGGTCCCTACTTCTGGGTAATGATGACTGTCTGCTTTTTTATTCCATTCGTCGCGTTTGTTTTTGCAATCGTTAAGAGGTCGATACTAGCCATGTGTCTGATTGGTCTGGGTATTAATATAGGGATCTGGCTTTACAAATACTTAACGGTAGTACCCGTTTTGACTCCTGATCATCAACCATTTACGAGTTGGTTAGACATTACTGTTGCGATTGGTTTCGCGGCTGGCTTTGTAGCGTTAGTAATCTTGCTAGCGACTCGATTTCCGATGTATTCTCGGTGGGAGATGGCATTAAAGCCGATCCCCAGACGTTAGCCGGGCTAATTTGAGTGGTTCGTGCTATTAATTGATTTGCGGGGAGGACTTTCTTCTATAACAAATTCCGGGGGAGAATAAAATGACGAGTCATCGCAAGTTAATTGCTATTGGCGTGTTGTTGGTCGTTACTACAATGCCCGTTCACGCGCATCATTCACGGGTCAATTTCCTCCAGGAGGTCGTGGCGTTTCAGGCTACCGTGACTCGGGTCGAGTGGGTCAATCCACATGTTTACATCTATGTCGAAGCACTGGATCAGAACGGTGTCATGATGGAGTGGGAAGTCGAAACACAATCGACACCAAATCTGATCCGTCGCGGTTGGACTCCCGAGTCATTGCGTTCTGGTGATGTCATCACTATTCGTGCAAACGCGGATAAAAATCCGGAGAAAAGATTGCTTTTTGGGATTACCTTTACCAAGGAGGATGGGACTGTACTCCCTTCCCAAGGGACTGCCGGGCGGGTTGTGATTGAGGATGTGCCCAGTTCGAATAGCCTAGCCGGAATTTGGGAAACGGTTGGTTTTGGTGCGGGCCCGAGAGATACTGCTGCTACGCACTTACCGCTGACAGAGAAAGCATTGGCCGCAACGGTTGGATTCAACGTATCCCAGCATCCGATGGTTCAATGTATCCCCCCCACGCCACCTGGAAATATGGGTGGGCCATACCTTCACGCCGTTGAAATTTACGATGACGTGGTAATCCTGAATTTAGAATATAACGGTGTGACGCGAACCGTCCATATGGATGGCCGGGAACATCCTAATGATATTGAACGCACCAATCAGGGTCATTCAATAGGCTGGTGGGAGGGTGATGTTCTCGTTATTGATACGGTGGCAATTGCCGATCATCGTTGGGGTACAGGTCGTGGTGTTCCTTCGGGTGCCGAGCGCCATGTTGTTGAGCGCTATACTCTGAGCGATGACGGTACGATGGTTACTATCGACTATGTGGTCGAGGATCCAGAGTATCTTACCGAACCGATCAGCGGCACTATCCGATGGCAACACGCTCCGCATCTAGAAATGCTACCTTTTGACTGTAATCCAGAAATTGCGCAGCGCTTTGTCGTTGATAGCTGAGAAACGAACCGGTTATTCCTGATCCCAGTGCCTCATGATGGGCTGACCGTGAGACCGCATCACGTCCATGTAGTCTCGAAGTAACTGCTTGCCTGGTAAGCTCCTACTTTCCATATCAGCCACCCAAGTGGTCGTGAGATCTGGCACGGTAGCGGCCCAGTTACGTCGCTGTTCTTGAGTTAACGAAATAATCGTTCCGCCTTGTTTAACGAACTCCTCTATCGCGGCGGTGCTGCGCCTTACAGTCTCAAGTGCTAACTCATCACGATAAAATTCAGCTGCTACGAGCAGTGCGTCACGGACTTCGCCTGGAAGTTCTTCCCAAGTCCGTTGGTTAGCAGTGAGCGCTACTGAACTGACTGCACCGAGACGCGCGTCGACTAGATACGGACCGACTTCATACAGTTTGTACGAAATGATCGCTTCGGGCCATACGATAGCGCCGTCTGTCAACCCGGTGGAAATATTGGTATAGAAGTCGGCTAGGCCACTACTTACGGCCACAGCATTCAGGCCCTCGAAGTAACGCAGATTCATACCGATACCGGACATCTTAAGGCCATTAAAATCTGCTAGTTCACGGATCGGCTTGTTCATCAAAGCTTGGTAGGTATCGACTACACCGGCCGTCACGAGGTAGATCTGGCGGTAGTCTTCCCAGAGTTTCTTGAGCTCGGGATAGCGTTCATGGAGCGAACTAATCGTGCGAACTACCAGATCCATATTCGTAGAAACGAAGGGTGTAACGTAGCTGAGGTTATAGAATGGGATTTTGTCCGAATGGAACGAGGTTGTAATTATTCCGATGTCGCCGAGGCCATATTGGACTGCTTCGAAAGCATGGCCGGAGCGCGCTACGTTGCCAAAGGGTGTGGTCCAGTCAATTTCATAATTTCCGGTAGATTCTAACTGCCGATCTGCCTCTGGGATGAAATGAGTAAGGAAGGTTTGAACCCACAATGCAGTTGGCGGATAGCCGCTGATAGCGTTGAGCGCTATGACTTCTTGACCGACGATACTCGGACTGGCCAAACTTAACCAGAGATAGAGAAGGGCTACCGAAACTCGGGTAGATATCGTTCGTTTCAGAAAAAACTTGCCTTGCATTAAGAGCCTTGATGGGACATCCTTTTTCGCCTCATGATATAGATTAACAGAGCTTTAGTGTTATAGCGTGCTTGACTACCAGTTTATTCTTCCTGGCTTAACTAGCTTTTCTTAATCATAGAGCTACGAGCAGTTCAATTATGAAGTGGAAGAAAAACTCTTGAAGGGAGTGTCTCTTTTCGTTGTATTGTTTACGACGGTTCTCGCATATTCTATTTTTTATATGCCGCAGCCAATTCTTCCTTTATTGGCTTCAGAGTTTGGGGTTACTGAGACCGATGCAGCTCTATTGACCGCGGTGACCATGGTTCCGCTTGGGTTTGCCCCGATCTTCTACGGATATCTTACTGAACTTGTATCGACTAAATCGTTACTCAAAACATCCGTAGGTCTACTGGTCGTTACGCAGGGGTTGCTAGCTGTGGCGGGTGCCTTCTGGGTGATGGTGTTATTAAGGTTCGTACAAGGACTCTTGTTACCAGCAATTTTCACATCGCTGATCACCTATTCCGCTAAGATGGCGATAGCAGGCCGGGTCCGCAACGCTATTAACATTTACATCAGTGCAACCATATTCGGTGGGTTTACTGGTCGATTGACAGGGGGCGTAATTAGTGATGCGTTTCATTGGCGTTGGGCGTTCATTGCAACAGCGGGGTTCCTCTTAATTGCTTGGATAATGTTAAATGTTTTGCCGGACGATGCTCAGCGGACGGGCGAAAATATCGAACCTAATGTTGCACGACGAATTCTCTCGCAGCCACTTTATCGTAATGCATACCTAGGCATCTTTTTTGTTTTTTTCGTGTTCGCTTCGTTGCTGAATTATTTGCCGTTTCGTTTGAAAGAAATTGATCCCGATATTTCTGAGTCGGTATTGTCGTTTGTTTATTTAGGTTATTTGAGTGGTTCGCTTATCGCGTTTAATGGGACTCGAATAGCAAACTGGTTCAGAGGTGAGCTTCGCGGTATATCGGTTGGGTTGGGAATCCTAATAATGGCGCTTTGTGGAATTCTCCTTCCAGATTTGACGATGACTTTTATTTTTGCGTTCATGATGTGTGCGGCATTTTTTCTTGTCCACTCACTACTAGCTGCTTTCTTAAATCATCATGCAACGAGCTCGCGTGGTGTTGTCAATGGGTTATACCTATCTTTCTATTACTCAGGTGGCGCCTTAGGTGGCTGGCTTCCCGGCTATATATATCGCGATTACGGATGGAATATCTATACCGGGACGCTCGTATTACTTGTCGTGGTGTCGATCTATTGGCTTTGGCGTATGCGAATAGCGGAAGTTACTATAGAGGGACGTTAAATGGGTAAAAATGCGTAGTAATGAAACGTTGTGATTATTCGATAGTAGTTATTAATTAAATTCGTTATCAAATTCTAAAAATAGATTATCAATATATTTATGCGCATAGTGTACGGTAGGAGAAAGGTAGGCAAGTGGAGATCAATTTCTCGGTAGAGGATCCTGAATATTTAGTAGATCCAATGGTGGGTGCAATTGTTCTAGATTGCGGGCTGGACCGTGAATACACAATGTTTGATTGTGATTCTGAGGTGGCGACGGACTATTATCACGAATGATGGATCTTTCAGGTAATGGTGTTTTCGGATCTACGGTGTAAGATTAGAGGCTTAAAAAACCGATGTTATATAAGTGAGAGTTTCATGATGAGATGTGCGACGGTAGCGGTTTTTGGTTTATTTATCATTTCAGTGCCTTTAAGCGCTCAGGAGCATAATGACTCGCTCGTCTTTTCAACATCCGTCGTTACTGAGGAAATGGTCTCGGTGGCTGAGGCATTACTCGTAACGATGGGTACTGAGGAGCGTCGGCAGCGGATGTTAGGAATCTGGAAGGTCGATGCATTGCAGATGTCGCTAGAAGATGAGGCCCGAGAAGATTGGAGCTATTGGCCGCGACCTCGATCTGGCCTCAGCATTGAACTCATGACTACCGAACAACGAAAATTGACCCATGATCTTTTGTCGACATTATTGAGCTCGGAGGGCCATCTCAAGGTTGTCCACATCATGCAGTTGGACGAGATTCTATGGTCCCTTGAGGATGTCGGACTGCCACGCGGAGTAGAAAAATACTTTCTGAGTTTTTTTGGCACACCGTCTCGGACTACGCCATGGGCTTGGCGGTTTGAGGGTCACCATGTTTCGCTTAGTGTTACTGTGTCACCGGGTAATATTAGTGTTACGCCGTCTTTTTTTGGTGCTGATCCGTCGGAGACCCAGGTAGGGGTGCTTGCGGGGTTTCGTCCGTTGCGCGATGAAGAAGATATAGCGCGGGATCTAGTCATGTCGTTTAATCATTCCCAACGAGCGCGTGCGGTTATTTCGGATGAGGCGCCGATGGATATTTTGACCGCGCCTGCTAATAGAGAGCCGGAGGTTTGGTTAAACTGGCGGTCGCTTATTCGTCCGGAGGGACTCCTGGTTAGGGAGATGAATGAAACGCAACAGTTGTTGGTGAGGCGTCTCGTCAACGAGGTGGTTACACGTTATCGGCCTGAAATATCCGATGCTTACCTGTCAGCAATCAACATAGAAGAACTGAGCTTTGCTTGGATGGGCGGGACTGAACGCTATGCTCAGCATTACTATCGTCTACAGGGTGGAGACTTTGTTTTTGAATTCGATAATGCGCAGGATAACGGCAACCATATTCACTCGGTGTGGCGCGATATAGCAAATGATTACGGGAATGACTTACTTGCTAATCATTACCGTCTGTCTCATCGCTGAGTAGTGTGCGAAGTCAAACTCGTATTTTGGTGATCAAGCAACTGGTCGGTGGTAACCGAAGTGGAGCTGGGAGGCCCAATTTAATGTAGGTATGGCGCAGCGCGGCGATTTTAGCCGATGTTGTCGATGACGACGGGGTGACGAACATTTCCCGTGCCTAGGTGACCGATAATCTGCGATTGCATGCTCAGGCGTGCTTCTTCCTCGCTATTGTATGGACCGTTCCAAGTATATTGTGCGTCATGCCAGTACCATCCGGCCGGCCATGGCTCTTCAGCGAACTTAGTCGTATACCATTGTGAGGCCCAGTATCTCGGGTTTCGTTGTTGTGACATTGTTGAGTTTATCCTCCAGAGCTTGATTATAGCTTTATTGTAGTAAGCTCGGGGAACTTAGCTAAGTGATCAAAATCCCAGGTTCTATAATAAAGTAAATTATATAAAAACATAATAAATAACTAATATTTATGTTAATTTATTGATAATAATTAAAAGCTATTTTAACGAGGCTACAATGCTTTCAGAAGCGCGTTTGGCTTTGTTCAGGGCGTCATCGATCGTTTCCCCTCTCGCTAGAGCTACTCCCATACGCCGTCGTCCACTGACTTGTGGTTTGCCAAATAGTCGTAACTGGGTGTCGGTTTCCCTCAGCGCCGCTTCGAGACCTTCGAAATTAATATTTTCTGAATTGCCTTCTACCAAAATGACGCTCGAGGCTGCCGGACCATGTGTACGGATATTCGGAATAGGTAGGTCGAGTATGGCGCGCGCGTGTAATGCGAACTGCGATAGATCTTGGGATATCATTGTGACCATACCGGTATCGTGGGGGCGAGGTGAGATTTCGCTAAATATAACGTCGTCACCGCGTATAAAAAGCTCGACACCGAAGATGCCTCGTCCGCCGAGTGCGCCTGTTACTGTTTTCGCCATCTCTCGGGCGGCTACCAATGCCTCCTCGCTCATCGGTTGCGGCTGCCAGGATTGTCTATAGTCGCCGTCTGTTTGAACATGACCTATTGGATCTAGGAAAGACGTGCCGTCCGAATGTCGTATCGTGAGTAGCGTAATTTCATAGTCGAAGTTAACGAATCCTTCAATAATGACTTTGCCTGCACCACTTCGTCCTCCTTCTTGGGCATATGCCCAGGAGCTATCAATGTCTGTTTCTGTTTTTATCGTACTTTGTCCTTTTCCGGATGAGCTCATGACGGGCTTGATCACGCAAGGCAGACCGATTTCGCTTATGGCTTGATCGAATTCGGCACGCGTCTCTGCGAAGCGGTAAGGTGAGGTTTGTAATCCCAGATTTTCAGCCGCTAGTCGCCGTATTCCTTCGCGGTTCATCGTTAGTTGTGTAGCCCGGGCTGTAGGTATTACGTTGAAGCCTTCGTCCTCTAGCTTGACTAGTTCATCAGTTGCGATGGCTTCAATCTCGGGTACGATTAGGTTAGGTTTCTCGGCCTCAATGATTGCGCGAAGCGCGCTCCCATCAAGCATATTTAAACTATAACTACGGTGAGCAACCTGCATCGCTGGGCTATTCTCATAACGATCGACGACGATCACCTCAACCCCTAGCCGTTGCAGTTCAATCACAACTTCCTTACCCAATTCGCCGCCTCCGCAGAGAAGAATCCGCGTTGCGGAAGGAGTCAGTGGAGTACCTATAGCAGTCATTAGTTTTGGTATCCTGTTGAGTGATTATTATGAATTTAGTCCACTATTATAATGTTCAGAACCGAGGATATGCTGGCCTTTATCGAATCTTTTGTCGAGTCGGGGTTGTGCTCAAGAAATAATATAAAAACGGTAGAATGGTTAGTTATGTACCAACCATATAATTGAAATGACCGACGAACTCGCACTACAACGAATGCAACGCCTCGCAGACGAAGCAGAGCAGTACGAGGCAAATCTGCTGCAGATCGCTGCCCATATGAAGCTTTACCGCGAAGTAAATGGTTCTGATCCCATTACGCCGGAATTGCTGGCTGTCTGGGTCCACACGGACCTAGAAGGCCCCATCGACCCCTATGATGTTTTAAGTCGAGAAGAGATAGCTCAAGTATGGGAAGACGCTGAGGATCCTGCCAGGCAGTCATATTGATGTTGCGACCGGGATCAGCGATCCAATCATTTTTGGACCATTAATTCGAGATTAGAATCTTGTCTCCTCGCCTAATGCGTCATCGAGTAAATGATGTAGTTGATTCCCATTCTGAATGCATCAGTCGATGGCCTAAGAGGATAGCCGCCCTGGTCGATTCGATCCCAGAAATTCGCTAGATCGTTGTTGTAGCAAGCGACAATCGCGATCTCGCCTCGATCGTTCAACATACCATAGTAGACGAGATCTCCTCCAGGTACATAAGGGGCCATCCCCTTGAGATCTTGGAGTTCAAAAATCAAATCAAAGATTGGGTGGTCGATCGTCAACGCGAAAAAACTTCGCTCGGGAAATACGCGCCACATCTGTTCCCGGAGTTGGGCTAAGTGGCGGGGACCGTCGAAATCATCGATGAGGATGAAGCCACCCCGGTCTATATATTGACGTAAATTGGCTACTTCCCGGTCCGTAAGTTCCATTTCTCCTGGTTCGGACAAGTAAGTGAACGGGTGCTGGAAAACCTGGTCTGAGCTTAGTTCGAGAAGCTGATAGGAAAGTGGTTTAACGTCTATTCGAGTTGTTTCAGCAACGAACTCGTTGAGATGCTGTTCCGACCAGGGGTAGTTGTGAGACCAGCCACAGTGCCAGATTAGACCATTGGTGCCAAATTTCCAGCGTGCGGCAACAAGTTCCGTAGCAGGAGGTATGTTTTCCGTTGATCTAAGGCATCTGCTGAATCCCTGTGCATATATTTCTTTAGCACTCCCCATGCAGAGCAACAAAATATAGAGCGTTATCGTTACTGCGTCTTTCATAATCCTTCCGAGAATATCATGCCCAAATAGGGAGACGGAACGAAATTCGTTTTAGTATCTTTTTGTTTTGTCCAAACGTAGAGACCTATTGCGAGATTTGGCATCATAAGCAGTTTATAGGCTAGCTAATTGAGTCGACAAAACTAATAAGAGCGTGGCGACGTCCATATTGTCCGTCGCCAGGTCTCGGCGGGGAGCTTGGCATTTGAATTTATTAACGGAGGGAGTGCTAGTGGGTAATAGGATTAATGTCACAGTGGCATCGCTGGTTACGGCAATTATATCGCTCGCCTTGCCGGGGCTCGGTTATGCACAGGCTTGGGTTACTGATTCGGTATGTCCTGAAGATGCCCATGCTGATTTTCATGCGTGTGCGCTCGATGCCGGTGACGACTTTGATCCTCCCCGCGCTGTCGATGGTGTTCCAGATATGAGCGGTATCTGGCGCCGTAGAGCAACTGCTCACGAGAGTATTCATGCGCACCCGCGGACGCTGGATGACGCAGGTGGACCTAGTCTTATTGTGGATCCGATCGACGGACTCGCTCCATTTCAACCTTGGGCCGAAGCAAAAAGACGCTACAACCGACCTGCTTATGTTCACCATAATGCGATATGTCGTTTAGATGGCGTCCCACTCACGATGTATATGACCGGCACACTCCAGTTTATGCAAAGCGGTGATTATTTTCTCGTCCAGGGAGAGGAAGCGCATGCCTTCAGAATGATTCCTATAGATGACCGGCCGCATATTGGCAAAAACATTAAGCTATGGAATGGAGATTCTGTCGGTCGTTGGGAGGGCAATACGCTTGTGATTGATACGACTAATCAAAATGCGCGTGCCTGGTTGGACCAGCGTGGCAGATTTTTCACGGATGAGGTTCACGTTGAGGAACGATTAAGGCTCATTGATGCTGATACGATTCACTATCAAGCAACGATCGAAGATCCTAACGTCTACACGCGACCATTCACAGTTGCCTTCGCCTTTCGGCGCAGCACGGATACTGATTATGAACTTTTGGAAGAAGCTTGCTACGAACATAATGAGCTAGCTCGACAGATGTTTATTAATGTTGGTTATAAAGTGTACCCGGGTATTACGGGAGCCGAGGCGCGACGGCTAAGGACAGCCTGGGAACTTGAGGAGGCCGAGCTAAGATGATAGCCAAATGGATTAATGCTCAAACTGTTAAAATTGTGGTAAGCGGAAGCTCGTTTTTCTTTTGTTCAAATGTTTTTTCGCACCATTCGGTCGCTTTGCAATTTGATATGACAAAGGAAATTACTGTCTCAGGGTCGGTCGTCGAATTAGAATGGCGTAACCCACACGCGTGGCTGCATCTAGAAGTTGAGAGTGAAGTGGGCGAACCTGAACTATGGAAAGTAGAGTTCGGTAGTGCGAATTCACTTTACCGTCGAGGTTGGCGGCCGGCGAATTTACCGGTCGGAAGTATTGTGACGGTCCATGGTCTCCCGTCTAGAGATGGTTCGCGAACGGTAGACGGAGAGGAGGTCACGTTATCAGATGGAACGAGACTATTGTCTGGTAGCAATCCTGATGATTAACCGACTAGCTAGTAGGGTAACGATTTTGGTTGCCGCGATCCTATTAATATCCTCCAAGGTTTTTGCTCAGAATTACATTCCGCCACGGACGATCGATGGACAGCCTGATCTACAAGGTATCTGGCAGGCTGTCGGTACGGCTAACTGGAATGTTCAGGACCACTCAGCACAGGTTGGCATACCCGCGGGACAGGGTGTTGTTGTCGGGAATGAAATTCCCTATCAATCCTGGGCGGTAGAGCAACGAGATGAGAATCGCGAAAATCGATTGCGCGATGACACCGAGGCTAACTGCAAGATGGTCGGTGTTCCGCGTATTACCTATATGCCTTACCCATTTCAGATTTTTCAGACGTCTGATCAGATCGTTATGATCTACGAGTGGGTACACACGATACGTAATATATACATGGAGGGAGAGCGCCTACCGGGGCCGATCGAATGGTATATGGGCGACTCGCGCGGACATTGGGAGGGTGATACTTTGGTTGTTGACGTTACCCATTTCACTGGGGAGACTTGGTTCGATCGTGCAGGGAACTTTCACAGCCCTTCTTTGCGTGTCACGGAACGCTATACTCGAACTGGTCCTGACCATTTGCTTTACGAGGTAACGATAGATGATTCCGATGTTTTTACGGAACCTTGGCAGATGAGCATGCCTCTCTATCGTCGGATTGAAAAGAATATTCGAGTTCTTGAGTTTGAGTGTTACGCTCTGGCTGAGGATGACATAGGCTAATGATTCAGGATTGCGGTTACCCGGTTAGCTATCAACAGTTGGAAGGAAGATAATGAAACTAACTCACTGGTTCTCGGGCTTTGTTCCGATCGCGTTTCTGTTTCCAATCGCAAGTGTTCCGCATCACGCCTTTGTAGGTGTTTTCGACATGGGTAGTATCGTCGAAATTAATGGTGAGTTGACCGAACTGCTTTGGCGAAATCCCCACGTTCGGTTCTCGATACGTAATTTAGACGGCGAGGTTTGGGAAATTGAGACCAATTCGGTCAGTATACTTAGTCGTATGGATATTGATCCAGAGATTTTTAGCGTTGGTGACAACATCAGAGTGGCTGGTTCCCCAGCGCTCGATGGAAGTCTAGCAATGTGGACTAATAACGTGATGCTTTCGGATGGTCGTGAGGTTGTGATGCGACCGGGCGTTGACCCTTACTGGGCGGGGATGGATGGCGTACATGGCAATTCCGATATCTGGCTTGCGGAAGGGAGCGCCATCAGCGCGACCGATAATAATGACCTTGGTCTATTTCGTGTCTGGAGTACACATTTCACGGGTCCGAGTCGGTCACTCTTTGGTTCGAGAGCTTTCCCGCTAGAGCTTGACTTGCCTTTAACTCCGGCTGCGGCAGGAGCGGTATCTAGTTTTGGTGAAGTTGTGAATGTGCTCGGTGACTGTGTGGCTAAGGGTATGCCTATGATAATGGAGCAGCCGTACCCGGTAGAGTTCGTTGATCAAGGCGATGTGATCTTGTTTCGTATGGAAGAATACGATGCTGTCCGGACAATCTATATGGATCCCAATGTTGATATAGACATGACGCCCGTGAGGCTTGGTCGGTCAAAAGGACGCTGGGTGGGAGAAGATCTTCACGTGACAACTACGAGCATCGACTGGCCGTACTTCAATGCTAGAGGTGTCCCGCAAAGTGAAGCCATAGAATTGTACGAGCGGTTTTCGGTAAGTGATGATGGTAGCCGTTTGAACTATTATCTAACTGCTATCGATCCCGTAACGTTCACACGACCTGTGGAGCTAGATAAAGCATGGATGTGGCGGCCTGGCGAGGTTATTAAACCCTTTGAATGTACACCATCCGAGTAGCGGCCGTGGGTCGGAATAGTCAGTTTAGCGCTTGGATTATCGGTTCGATATCGATTTTCGTATGTGCCCATTTAGCGGCTCAGAGCAGCTCTGACTGGCCTACTTTTGGCGGACCGGCGGGCGGGACTCAGCATTCGTCTCTGAAGCAAATAAACGTTAGCAACGTCACCGATCTCGAAGTCGCTTGGGTTCATCGTTCGAACGACCATTCTTGGCTCGAGGTAACGCCTATTCATGCGAACGACATGCTTTATTACTGTACCCCGATGAATCGTGTGATAGCACTAGACCCCACTAGTGGCGAGGAGATTTGGCGATATGATCCGCACGCTGATGAAGGTGGACTGGGATTAATCAGCGATGAGCGCCTCGCTGTTCGTTGCCGAAGTGTTGCTTACTGGGAAGCAGAGATCCCGCAACCGGATGTCCTTTGTGAGAAGCGTGTGTTCAAAGGTGACATCAACGGTAATATTTATGCGATTGATGGCGATACCGGAGCATCCTGCTTAGACTTTGGTGCACAAGCAGGGCACTCAGGTTATGTGTCTCATTGGGACTATGATGGTAACGGTGTTGGTCCACGGCACACGACATCAGGACCAATCGTAATTGGCGATATCGTAATTGCGGCTGTCGGCGTTGAGGATAGCTTTGTGAATGCGAGCGATGGTTTTGTACGTGGGTTTGACGTACGGTCTGGTCAAATGGTCTGGGAGTTCAACCCAATTCCGGCCGATCGAGTTAACGAGACAGGAGGGGCGAATGTTTGGTCTACTTTAAGTGCGGATCTTGAGCGAGGACTCGTGTTCCTACCTACGACTAGTCCATCTTCGGATTTTTTCGGCGGCACGCGAAAATTTCCGATCCCCTATGGCACCGCTACCGTTGCGCTAAATGCAGCTAACGGAGAAGTGGTTTGGCACTATCAGATTGTCCGACACGATGTTTACGATTACGACCTGCCAGGTCATCCCCTTATTACATCGATTCGAAAGGACGGTCTGACGCGTGAAGTCGCGATCCAGCAGACGAAATCGGGACATATATTTGTTTTCGACGTTGATACGGGCGAACCGGTGTTTCCTATAGAAGATAGGCCTATACCACAGTCGAATGTTCCAGGAGAACAAACGGCGGCCACACAGCCGTTTCCGATATCGCCGGAACCCTTCACCCCCACAGTGCTCGATCGTGATGATATTTATGGAGTTACGCTATTTGATCGGGCGTGGTGTCGATCAGTATTTGATGAACTGCGTTACGATGGAATATTTACACCGCCGAGTATTGAGGGGACGCTGCACTTTCCGGGCTTTGGTGGCGGGGGAAACTGGGGTGGTGCTGCTTTCGATCCTATCACGAACCAACTAATTGTTAAGTCACTCACGGTAGGAACGGTTCATTACTTGATTCCGAACGAGGATGGTGCATTGACACCCGTTCCGGATCTTGAAAATGAGAGTATTCCGGGAGATAGCAGTGTGACTGGAATCGGCGACCCGATGCCGGGGACCCCCTATCGGACCGATAACAAGCCGTTTTTTTCTCCGTTTGGGTTACCCTGTACTCCACCACCATGGGGTACGTTGACCGCGATCAATATGAGTTCTGGAGATATTGTGTGGCAAATGCCGTTCGGGATTGGGCGCCGATATGGGATTACGGTTCCCGAGTTTATGGGATGGGGAAACGCTATTATTGGTGGGCCTATCACTACGGCAGGCGGACTAATTTTTATGGGTGGATCTATGGATAAGAGATTCCGCGCTTTGGACATCGAAACGGGTGAGGAGTTGTGGTCCGATGAGCTTCCGTATGCAGGAATGGCTGTGCCGATGAGTTATATGGTAGACGGAGTGCAATATGTTGTTATTGCTGCGGGCGGAAATCGCCGGACCTATACCGAGGAGGGAGATGCGATTGTGGCATTTAGGCTTGGTCCGGGAGACTGAACGTCTACCCTCAACGTGGTTTTTTCGATACAATAGCTACAGAATTTACGGGACAATAGCAGCCCGTAGAAGTAGGATTCTGATTAGAATCATGCGGTTGGCGCTATATTTTTAGATAATAGCTTTAGTTTGGGGCCCCGTAAGGGGCTTTTTATTTTGTCTGTCCGTGTTCTATAGAGCACGGAGCTTAGGACGAGATTTTTGAATAATGGGCCTTGAGCCCATTTTTTATACCCATTTCATGAGACTTTAGTTGAATTTTTCGATACAGAAGAAAAGGTTAATTGATTTGTTAGAGCCATCAATACAAGGACTCGGCTATGAACTAGTCGATGTGGAAATTCATTCGAACCGTAATGGTTGCTTAAGGCTCTATATCGACCGTGATTCTGGTATCGGTCTAGATGATTGCGAAATCGTGAGTCGTCAAGTAAGTGCACTTCTAGATGTAGAAGATCCGATATCAGGGCAGTACGAATTGGAAGTATCATCGCCGGGTTTTGAACGGTCGCTTAGAACGCTGGAACATTTTCGGCGGTTTGTCGGTGCTGTTGTAAAAATAAAGCTTAGACTTGCGCGCAAAGGAAGGCAGAATTTTAAGGGTTTGCTTGTGGGCGTCAAGGATCAAGATGTTCTAATTGAGATTGATAATGAAACAGTTCGTCTAACGTATTTGGATATCGCTTCGGCGCAATTGGTGTCGAAGCACTAACTCACGGAAACTAGGTGTTGTTGGAAATGGATAAAGAAATCTTAAATGTTGTTGATGCGGTTTCAAACGAAAAGGGAGTTGAAAAGGAAATAATTTTCGAAGCCATTGAGGCGGCCTTAGCATCTGCTACCAAAAGAAAACATGGTGATGAGATCGACGTTCGCGTGCAGATTGATCGTGAGAGTGGCGAGTACGAAACGTTTCAACGCTGGATGGTATTTGCAGATGATTCTACCGAACTGGAAGAACCTGAATGCGAGTTGCGGCTGGAGGACGCGCTTGATGTTAGCCCGGATGCTCAGCCTGGTGAGTACGTCGAGGTGTCGATGGAGTCTGTTACGTTTGGGCGAATTGCAGCACAGACGGCGAAACAGGTCATAGTGCAAAAAGTGCGTGAAGCCGAGCGTGAACAGGTTGTAGAAGAATTCCAGCCTCGGGTGGGCGAATTGATTGGCGGAATTGCTAAGCGAGTTGACCGTAATGGTGCATATATAGATCTTGGCGGCAATGCGGAGGGCTTTGTTTCCCGCGAAGAGTTAATTCCACGTGAGCCGATTAAGCCTCAAGATCGCGTTAAGGGGATTCTTCGAGAAGTTCGTTCAGAACAAAGGGGCCCACAGTTGTTTATGACCCGTACGTCACCGGAGCTTCTTATTGAGCTTTTTAAACTAGAGGTACCAGAAGTAAACCAGGGTCTGATCGAAATTCTAGGTGCGGCTCGCGATCCGGGGTTGCGCGCTAAGATTGCTGTTAAGAGTAATGATACTAGAATAGATCCAGTCGGGGCATGTGTCGGAATGCGAGGGTCACGCGTTCAAGCTGTGTCTAACGAATTAGCGGGCGAGAGGGTAGATATTATTCTTCATGATGATAATCCGGCGCAGTTTGTGATCAACGCGATGTCTCCTGCTGATGTCCTGTCGATCGTTATGGATGAAGAAGCGCATAGTATGGATGTTGCAGTTGATGAGGAGAAGCTGTCTCAGGCTATTGGTCGTGGGGGGCAGAATATTCGTCTTGCAAGTGAACTTACCGGCTGGGAACTTAACGTCATGACAGAGGCTGACGCGGAAGAAAAAAGTGAAATTGAGGCGAAAGAGCTTATAGCTAAACTTATGAAAGAGCTCGATGTTGATGAGGATGTTGCTGCAATTCTTGTTCAGGAAGGCTTCTCAACCTTAGAAGAGGTCGCCTACGTACCGGCAAACGAGTTGCTCGCGGTTGAGGAATTCAATGAAGAAATCGTCAGTGAGCTCCGCGCTCGTGCGCGTGATGTGCTAATAACGCAGGCGATCGTAACCGAAGAAGTTTTGGACCAAACAGAACCTGCCGAAGATCTCCTAAGTTTAGAAGGAATGGAGAAAGAGATTGCGTTCGAGCTAGCTAGCCGTGGGGTTGTATGTCGTGAGGATTTGGCCGAGCAGGCCGTCGATGATATTGCCGATATTTCTGCCCTAGGTCCCGAACGCGCTGGGGAATTGATCATGGTCGCCCGTGCCCACTGGTTTGAGTCTGAGAGTGATCCGCAATCTGATTCTGGGTCAAAAGAGTAGCGGCTAGGAGAATATTATGTCTGATGTGACGGTCACAGAGTTTGCTGCTGTTCTGGAAGTACCGGTTGACCGGTTGCTGGTGCAGCTTGATGAGGCCGGTATAGATGTTTCTGGTGCTGAGGATACGATAACGGAAGAAGCTAAGCTCGAACTTCTAACGCACCTGAGAAGAGCGCATGGGCGAAAAGATCCTAGTGCATCCGCACCGAAGAAAATCGTCTTACAAAGAAAATCTCAGAGTGAGCTTCGACTCGCTGGTGCGCAGGGCCGCTCGCGTACAGTTAATGTCGAGGTAAGACGGAAGAGGACCTATATCAAGCGTGATGTGCTCGTGGAGTCTGCTCGTAAGGAACAGGAAGAGCTCGACGCGCAAAATCTAGCCGCAGCTGAAAAAGCATTGGCGATAGCGCGCGCTGAAGTCGAGCGCCAGGCCGCCGAAGAGAAGTTACAGAGCGATAAGGCCGACGGGAGTGAAGCTGAGACACTGAAGCAGGCTGAAGAAGATGCTCAGCGTCGGTTAGCCGCGGAAGAGACTGGGGCAGCCGCGGAAGAGACTGGAGCAGCCGCGGAAGAGACTGGGGCAGCCGCGGAAGAGACTGGAGCAGCCGCGGAAGAGACTGGGGCAGCCGCGGAAGAGACTGGAGCAGCCGCGGAAGAGACTGGATCAGCTCAGGAAGAGGTGTTGCCGGAGGTTAGGTCTATTGCCGAACCAGCTACTAAGGAACGGGAAGTAGAGCCGGAATCGAAAAGACAGCATAAGCAGGGCTCGGCACGTAAGAAGAAGCAGAGTGATCGTGAGGAGAGTCAAACTCTGCATGTAGCCAAGGGTGCTGGTGCTCGGCGGCGAAAGAAAAAACTACGACGCAGATCAGTGCATGTGAATGTAGACAGTCAACATGGGTTCGAGAAACCGACAGAGCCAGTTGTTCGCGAAGTCGAAATCCCAAAGACTATATCTGTAAGTGATCTGGCCTTAAAAATGGCGATTAAATCGAATGAGGTCATCAAGGTGCTTATGAATATGGGGATGATGGTGACAATCAATCAGATTATCGACCAGGATACTGCAGTGGTGATTGTTGAGGAGCTGGGTCACAAAGCGCGTATCCAGAAGGAAACGGGAGTCGAAGATCAACTGTTGGAATCCATTGAGGCCGAAATAACAGATTCCGATGAAGTGTCACGGTCCCCGATTGTTACAGTAATGGGGCACGTCGACCATGGTAAGACATCTCTGTTGGATTACATCCGCACGACTCGTGTCGCTTCGGGTGAGGCGGGAGGTATTACGCAACATATTGGTGCTTACCACGTTGCTAACGACAAGGGTACGATAACGTTTCTCGATACGCCAGGCCATGCGGCTTTCACTGCTATGCGTGCTCGTGGCGCACAGGTTACTGACATCGTTGTTCTTGTGGTGGCTGCGGATGATGGTGTTATGCCGCAGACCGTTGAGGCGATTGAGCACGCAAAGGCTGCTGGTGTTCCGTTGGTTGTCGCCGTGAACAAGATTGATCTTGAGAATGTTGATACGGAACGCGTTCGTAAGGAGTTGACCCAGCATGAAGTCATTCCTGAAGATTGGGGCGGTGAAACGCTGTTTGTGAATGTTTCTGCTAAGACCGGAGAGGGTATCGATCAGTTGTTGGAAACAATTTTGCTACAGGCGGAAGTTTTGGATCTGAAAGCAGTTGATACTGGACCCGCAGCCGGTTTTGTACTCGAAGCTACGCTGGAAAGAGGTCGCGGTTCTGTAGCCACCGTGCTTGTTAATCGCGGAAAACTGAATGTGGGAGATACGCTTTTGGCCGGTCAGGAGTTCGGTCGCATTCGCGCCATGTTTGATGAGTCTGGCGCCTCTATCGAGAGCGCTCGACCTTCGTTTCCCGTTGTTGTTCTTGGACTGTCTGGTACGCCAATGGCGGGAGATGATGTGTTAGTCGTTGCCGATGAGCGCAACGCTCGCGAAGTTGCTCGACTTCGGCAAGTAAAAGAACGGGAGTTAAAACTGGCTCAGCAGCAATCTGCGAAGATAGATGATGTGTTTGGTCAGATTGCGGAGAGAGGTATTTCGAGGGTGCAACTTCTCGTTAAGGGTGATGTACAGGGTAGTTCAGAAGCTTTGAAGGACGCGTTCGAAAATATATCGACAGAAGAGGTAAAGGTGATTGTGATTTCGCATGGCGTCGGCGGTATCACGGAATCAGATGTTCAACTCGCTGCCGCCTCTAAGGCGACAGTGATTGGATTTAACGTCCGTGCCGATTCTGCAGCACGAGAGGCGATCACTGAGACCGGTATAGACGTTCGATACTACAGTATCATTTACGAAGCTATCGATGACGTGAAAGTTGCTGCGAGTGGTTTGCTGAAACCGGAAATTAGAGAGCAGATTCTTGGGCTTGCCGAAGTTCGTGAAGTGTTCCGTTCGCCTAAATTCGGCAATGTAGCTGGCTGTATGGTGATCGACGGGCATGTTAAAGCGACTCGATCGATACGCGTGTTACGCGAAAACGTTGTCATCTATGAGGGTGATTTAGAATCTCTCCGTCGTTTTAAAGATGATGTTGGAGAAGTTAGAGCTGGGACGGAATGTGGTATCGGAGTGAAAAACTACAACGATGTTAAGGTAGGCGACCAGATCGAGTGCTATCATCGAACAGAAGCTGCGCGAACTATTTGATTTATGCCGCGGGGGTACCCAAGGAAATTAAGAGTTGCAGCTGAAATGCAACGAGTCCTGAACGCACTGCTATGCGGAGAGGTAAAAGATCCGCGGCTCGTGGGTGTAACAATTAGTGCAGTCGATCTGAGTAACGATATCAGTGTTGCAAAGGTCTTTTTTTCTGTACTCAATCCCGATGAGGACTCTGAGCTGGTCGCGGAAGGGCTCCGAAAGGCAGGCGGTTTTATGCGCTCCCGTCTTGGCGCTAAACTAAGTATGCGCCGCATCCCCGAGCTTCGCTTTTATTATGATGAAGGTGTGGGTAATGGGCTTAAGCTGAGGCGCTTGATAGACGAAGTTATATTAAAAGACCGGGATAGAAATTGATTGTTCGATACTGAAATGGTTTTTTGATGACTAGTCAAAAAAGGAGTGGAAGAGAGATCCATGGGATCCTAGTTTTGGATAAGCCCAGTAATCAGACATCTAATCAAGTATTGCAGCAAGCGAAACGCATATTCAGCGCTGCTAAAGCAGGACACACTGGTAGCCTCGATCCACTGGCAACCGGTATGCTACCAATTTGTTTTGGTGTAGCAACTCGAGTTTCTTCCTATTTGCTTGATGCGACAAAGCGATACTCTGTAAAGGCGCTTTTGGGTCAAGCTACTGATACTGGTGATTCTCATGGGAAGGTGATCGCCAAAGCGGGTAGACTATCTATAAGCGAGCAGGAGATACGTAAGGTTCTTCAGCGGTTTCTAGGTAAATCGGAGCAGGTGCCACCAATGTATTCGGCGCTAAAGCACCAAGGGCGAAGGCTTTACGAGTTGGCGCGGCAAGGGATTGAGGTAGAGAGAGCGTCGCGTACTGTGCAAATTTTTGATCTTCAACTGGTGAAGTTTGATTGGCCAAATCTTGAATTTACGGTTTCCTGTTCTAAAGGTACTTATGTTCGGACGTTGGTTGAGGATATATCCCGATGCTTAGGTACCCTCGGTCATGTCGTTGGTTTGCGCAGGACGGTTGTCGAGCCTTTTTTTGAGTCCGATATGGTAAAGATCGAGACACTGCAAGCTTGCTATTCTGATGGTCCGGATAGCCTCGCTGGCCTCTTGCTACCTGTTGATAGCCCTTTATCGTCCTGGCCGAAACTAGTTGTCCAGAGCGAGTTTTGTAATCGGTTGACGAATGGTCGGGCAGTACCGGCATTGCCTGAATGGCCTAGAAGTTTTGTTCGTCTCTACGATCCAGAAGAGGTATTTTTCGGGATTGGTATAGTTGAGGCAGGAGGGAGCCTTGTGCCTAGGCGAATATTTCCAGGTCTAAGTGCATGGTGCTGAAGGGATTGTACGAGTACAATACTTCGCTTTTCAGAATGGATATGAGTAGACATGATTTGTCGTAGAGGTACTTTGGAGCGGGAAAAATGGCATTAAACTCCGAGCAAAAATCCGGTATTGTTGCGGATTATCAGCGTAGTTCATCAGACACGGGTTCGGCTGAGGTGCAGGTCGCCTTGCTATCGGCGAGAATTAACGACCTTTCGGCGCATTTTGCTGGTCACAAGAAAGACAATCACTCGCGGCGAGGGCTGCTCCGTATGATTAATAAGCGTCGCAAACTTTTAGATTATCTTAAATCTATTGATCATGGTCGTTATAAAGAATTGATAAAGCGCCTCGGGCTGCGACGTTGATTTTCATCTTGGTTTTTTAGAGCCGGTTTACCGGTTCTGTTCGGTTTTATATATGAGAAGTAGCTAGCTATAGCAATATTATATTGTTGTTCTTTGTAAATTGTAGGGAAGAGAAAAAGTGAAAGTTATAAAAACATTTATGTATGGTAATCAAGAGGTCAGCCTTGAAACTGGAGAAGTTGCTAGGCAGGCGGATGGTGCTGTTGTCGTTAGCATGGGAGATACGGTAGTGCTCGTAACCGCTGTCGGAGAGAAGGGCCAAGGGCAGAGTAGAGCTTTCTTTCCTCTAACCGTCAATTACCAGGAAAAAACCTATGCGGCTGGGAAAATTCCAGGAGGTTTTTTTAAACGCGAGGGGCGTCCGACGGAAAAAGAAACCTTGACTTCCAGGTTGATCGACAGGCCGATTCGCCCGCTCTTCCCCAAAGGTTACCGGAACGAAATTCAGATTATTGCAACGGTCATGTCGTTAGATACGGAGATCGACCCTGATATTCCAGCATTGATCGGTGCGTCGGCGGCGCTAGCGATCTCCGGGTTACCGTTTCAGGGGCCTATCGCCGCGGCGCGGGTAGGCTATCTAGATGGCGAGTATTTATTGAATCCGACTATGACTGGAAGGGAAACCTCGGAGCTCGACCTGGTTGTTGCTGGAACGGAGAAGGCTGTATTAATGGTCGAGTCAGAGGCGATGATTCTCTCCGAAGACATCATGCTCGGTGCCGTAATGTACGGTCATAAGGAGATGCAGCAGGCGATTACCGCGATTAATGAGCTTGCTGCTGAAGTGGGTAAGAGCCCTGTCCTTTGGGAGCCGCCGCAAAAAGACGAAGGTTTAGCGAAGTCCGTTGAGTCGTTAGTTGGTGAGCAACTTACAGTTGCTTACAGTATTGCTGAGAAACAGGCTCGATATAATGCGCTAGGGGAAGTTAAGGAACAACTGGTGGATGGCTTGGCGGTTGGAGAAGCAGCTCAGTGGACAGAAGATGAGGTCAAGGGGGAATACGAGAAACTTGAGAAGGAGACAGTTCGAAATCGAATTCTTTCCGGTGAGGCGAGAATAGATGGGCGGGATCCCATTACGGTCCGCTCGATCGATGTGCAAGTAGGTGTTCTACCGAGAGCGCATGGTTCGGCTTTATTCACACGAGGTGAGACGCAGGCGATTGTAGCGACTACATTGGGTACAGGTCGGGACGCTCAGATCATAGACGCTCTGGAAGGTGAACGTAAGGATTACTTTATGTTGCATTACAACTTTCCGCCGTATTGTGTTGGAGAAACGGGCTTTATGAGTGGTCCGAAGCGGCGAGAAATTGGTCATGGGCGCCTCGCGCGTCGTGGAATGGGGGCGGTACTACCTGACTTTGAAGCTTTTCCGTATGTGGTGCGCGTGGTTTCCGAAATTACTGAGTCTAATGGCTCGAGTTCTATGGCTAGTGTTTGTGGTACGAGCCTATCCCTCATGGACGCTGGTGTGCCGATCGCCGGTCCAGTTGCGGGTGTGGCTATGGGGCTGATTAAGGACGGTGATAGGCATGTTGTGCTAACCGATATTCTTGGCGACGAGGATCATCTTGGCGATATGGATTTTAAGGTTACTGGGACAGAAGAGGGTATTACCGCATTACAGATGGACATAAAAATCGACGGTATTACGAGTGACATCATGTCTGCCGCTCTCGCGCAAGCACGCGATGGCCGATTACATATTCTAGGCGAGATGAACAAAGTCCTGAGCTCGGCGCGAGAAAAAATGTCGGATTGGGCACCTAGTATTATTACGCTGAAAATTGATCCCGAGAAGATTCGGGATGTAATTGGTAAGGGTGGAGCGGTCATTCGTGGTCTTACCGAGGAGACCGGTGCGACAATCGATATAGAAAATGACGGGACTGTGCGCATTGCTTCAGTCGACGGATCCTCAGGGCGAGAGGCTCAGAAGCGAATAGAGTTAATTACTGCTGAGGTTGAGGTTGGTCAAATTTACGAGGGTAAAGTCGTTCGGCTTATGGATTTCGGCGCCTTCGTTTCAATCCTGCCAGGAAAAGATGGTTTGGTTCATATCTCGCAGATTTCAGAAGAACGAGTGGAAAAAGTTAGTGACAAGCTTGCGGAGGGAGATATAGTTCGTGTGAAAGTCCTCGAGGTAGACAGGCAAGGACGCGTGCGACTTACTATGCGAGATGTGGAGGCCGAATAAAGGCGAAATTTAGTCCTCCCTACAAAACGAGGAATAAAAAAAAGCCCCCGAAAAAGGGGGCTTTTAAGAACCGGTCGTTGCCGACCGGCGCAAGGCGTTGGGGGAGTAACGCTCTTGCTGCGGTGCAGCATAACATTTTTCTGGCTGGATTGTCAATACAAAAAGTTTGTAGCGTAGTGGTATTTCTCAAACAATTTTTTCCATTTTCTAGCCCGATTTTTTTTTTCGGTGCATATCCGGTTTTGTGACAGTGGTGGGAGAGAATTCTGCTTGCTGATCTAGTAACTGTGATAGGTTTTGTTCGAGGTGTTTGCGAACCATCTCCTGCGTGTCGCCATCGTAGGATTTGATGACGCCAGTGAGAAATTTCTCACTCATGACAGACGCGCCGCCTTCTTCTTGCTCAGCAATGACGTGTAGCAAGATGCTACGGGTAATGTTTTCGCCCGACGTTTTATCGATTACTCGGAATTGTTCTCCCTCGACAACTAGTTGCTGAATATCGCTCAGCGTTATGTAACGGCTTTCTACGGTGTCGTAAAGTCGCCGGTTAGGATATTTGTTTATTATCCGAGTGCCCTTCATCCGAGCTCAATGCTCCCATATCAGCTTATTAAGAGACCTACCATTACTAAGCCTTATTAAAATACTATTTAACTTTAGTATATTACTAGCATTTCAACCATTGTCGGTGCTTTCTAGTAATTTGGCTTTCCCCCTTAGTAAGGCTGGATTCCAGATTTTACTTGCCCAGGCCCAAAGGTGGTAAGGATTTCGACCACATAGTGATTTAGGGGGATCTGCCCCCAGATATCGCAAAATCTCGGGTGCTAATCTTCGCGCATCCTCCGGCAGTACCGCCTTTGCACCAGTTCGTTTAGACAGCTTTTGCTTGGCTGTGTTGACAACTACCGGGAAGTGAGCATATTTCGGTATCGGCAAACCTAGCGTTTGTTGCAGATGAATATGCAGCCCGGTTGTCGCGAGGAGATCATAACCACGGGCAATGTGGGTGATGCCTTGGCGCGCATCATCTAACACAACAGCAAGATGGTAGGCTGGAAGCCCGTCATTTCGAAATATTACATAATCCCCGGTAGTGGCGTCGATGTTGTATCGACATGTTCCTTGCAGTTCGTCTTGGAAACTTCCAAGAGCTTGGTTTGCGCGGACCCGAACTGCAGTGGGTTGTTCGTGAATGGTGCGTGTCCGGCAGGTGCCTGGGTAGCGGTACCCAACCGGAGTAACGCGTCCTGCGTGACGAATGTCTTGCCGAGAACAGCTACAACGGTATGCTTGCCCGCTAGCTAATAGCTTGTTTGCAATCTCCAGATAATTTTCAAAGTGCCTACTCTGGAAAAGTATGTCTTGATCTGAATGCAGCTCGAAAGCAGCCAAGGTCTCGAGTATTTGACGGGATGCTTGCGGGGCTTCCCGAGGCGGATCGATATCCTCGATACGTATCAGCCACTGTCCTCCAGCAATGCGGGCATGGAGATAGCTTGCAACTGCAGCGACTAGAGAACCTAGATGAAGTGGGCCACTAGGTGATGGTGCGAAGCGGCCAATATATCCCATGAGCTTTATTCTAGTCGGCCCGAGGAATCGGAGTACTGGATTGTTTAGCGATAATAGTCTTCGCGGTCGCGAAACTGTTTTTCGGAACGTTCACGCTGTTCCTGAGCCTCTACACAAAGAGTTGCTACCGGGCGGGCTTCGAGTCGTCGCAGACCGATTTCTTCACCAGTAACTTCACAATAACCATAATTATGTTCTTCTATGCGCTGCAATGCTAACCCTATCTTTTTTAGAAGCTTTCTCTCCCGGTCGCGAGTTCTCAGCTCTATGCCAAACTCTGACTCTTGAGTGGCACGATCATTTGGGTCGGGGAAGTTCGCTGCATCATCCTTCATATATGACATCGTTCGGTCGACTTCCTCCATAAGCTCAGCTTTCCAAGTATCGAGGAGTTTTCTGAAGTGTTCGAGTTGCGCATCACTCATATACGCTTCGCCGCGTTTTGGTTTATAAGGGTCTATTCCACGAGCTGGTCCCGTCAATAGGTTCTGTTTGGTTTTATTAGCGCCTCTGGCCGGCTTTACCGGTTTTTTTCTAGGGGTGAAGTCCCCGCTAACGGTTTTTTTGTTTGCGATAGATTTTTTAATTACGCTACGCTTTCCTGCCTTTGGTTTTTTTATTAAAGCGCCCTTGCTGATCACTTTCTTTTTAGACGTTTTACGTTTTGCAGTTGTTTTAGATTGAGCTTTTTTCTTAGCCGCTTTCTTTTTTGTAGCAGCTTTAGTTACCCCTTTCTTTTTAGACGTTTTACGTTTTGCAGTTGTTTTAGATTGAGCTTTTTTCTTGGCCGCTTTCTTTTTTGTAGCAGCTTTAGTTACCCCTTTCTTTTTAGACGTTTTACGTTTTGCAGTTGTTTTAGATTGAGCTTTTTTCTTAGCCGCTTTCTTTTTTGTAGCAGCCTTAGTTACCCTTTTCTTTTTAGACGTTTTACGTTTTGCAGTTGTTTTAGATTGAGCTTTTTTCTTAGCCGCTTTCTTTTTTGTAGCAGCTTTAGTTGCCCCTTTCTTTTTAGATATTTTTCGTTTTGTTGTTGTTTTAGGTTTGGCTTTCTTTTTGGCTAACTTTTTTCTGGTAAGCGCGGGGCGTGCCGATTTCTTGGCTCTGGTTTTCTTTCGCATAACTTTTTTCACAGGCTTTTTAATTGCCCGTGATTTATTCTTCTTTTTTGTGACGGCTTGCTTTGTTGCCATCGCATTTTCCTCATACTGATTAATAAGAAACCGGCGATTATACAGAGGCCGAGGCTCAGATGAAGCCTCTACACGTCGAAATTTGGTCTATTTTCCGGAAGAGTGACGTCAGGAGCTGGATTCCAACCGGATTGTCGATTTTCTACGACGATGGTAGTGTAAATTCCCCCACGAACATTGAATTCAGCCCTCAACCTAATGAATCTGGGGTTAAGTAGTGTCTGCAAATCGTCGATAATTTTATTTGTTACGGTCTCGTGGAACGTGCCACAGTTGCGAAATTTCACTAAATAGAGTTTTAACGACTTGAGTTCGACGCAAACTTGATCAGGAATATAGTCCAAATGGAGGGTAGCGAAATCCGGCTGGCCGGTTTTGGGACAGAGACAAGTGAATTCAGGTGTCCGAATTTGGATGGTGTAATCTCGCTCTGGATACGGGTTAGCAAAATTCTCGAGGAGTTCGTCTCCTTTACGGGGCGCAGGTTTGTTAGGGGAGGTAGTCAAGGCAATGGCTTTACGGCTTTGAATTGATAAGAAACATCGTTTTGTAGAGCTTTTTACTTTACACTATGGGCGTCGAAGCAGCTATCCTACCCTGGTTTTTGCTCGACTTTATATAGGGTTGTATGCGCCTTAGTAAGATTAAGCTTTCGGGCTTTAAGTCCTTTGTCGATCCTACGACGATTGCGTTCCCAAGTAACTTGTTGGGGATCGTTGGGCCTAACGGCTGCGGAAAATCTAACATAATTGACGCTATTCGCTGGGTACTAGGCGAGAAATCTGCGAAGACACTTCGTGGAGATTCGATGGCCGACGTCATTTTTAGCGGTTCTAGTGAGCGCAAGCCCGTTGGTCAGGCTAGCATCGAGCTTAATTTTGACAACTCTGACGGTACGATAGCTGGTCCATATGCCGGTTATTCGGAAGTTGCGGTTCGCCGTGTGGTATCTCGCGATGGAACGTCACAGTACTACCTGAATAAATCGCGCTGTCGGCGAAAGGACATAGCGCAACTGCTTTTAGGTACGGGCCTAGGGGCTCACGGTTACTCTATCATCGAGCAGGGAATGATTTCTAGGCTCGTTGAAGCTAAGCCCGAAGAATTACGCGCCTTCCTTGAAGAAGCAGCTGGTATTTCCAAGTACAAAGAGCGTCGGCGTGATACGGAACATCGGATTCGCCACACGCGTGAGAATCTAGATCGGCTAAGCGATCTGCGCGAAGAGATAGAGAGTCAGCTTGCACAATTAAAGCGGCAGGCGCGCGGTGCAGAGCGTTATAAATCCCTTAAGGAACAGCAGCGTAGAGTCAATGCTGAAGTTCTGGCGCTTCATCTGGTTTCTTTGAACGAAGAGATCCGCAGTCAAGAATCGGAGCTCAACGCAAAGCAGGTAATTCTTGATGCTGAAATTGCTAAGCAGCGGGGGCTCGAGAACCGAATTGAGAGGTTAAGAGATGCGCAAAACGACCGGAATGATGACTTTAACCGTGTTCAGGGCAATTATTACAAAGTTGGCGCAGAGATCGCTCGGCTGGAGCAGTCTATAAAGCACCGTAAAGAACTCACTCAACGCCAAAGCGAGGAGCTTGAGGCCACGGACGGCCATTTGCAAGAGATAAGCTCCCATATTAGGTCTGATGTAAGTGAGATCGAGGAATTCGATCGATTGTTGCAAGAGCTAAATCCTGGTTTGGAACAGGCGCGTGATTCTCAGAGAACGTCGGAGGAAATCCTCAGAAATTCCGAAATAGTAGTGGAAAATTGGAGGGAAGATTGGGACCGAGTTACTACCGAGATAGCAGAAACGGAGCGGCGGGTTGACGTTGAGAAAGCGAAAATTGAGCAGTTCTCTGGACAACGGCTGCGTATCGAGCGAGAGACTGAAAAACTTAATTCCGAACATGCGAATCTAAATGTCACTGCGCTTGGGAAGCAGCTGGAAAATCTAATCGCTGATGAAGAGACATCGAGAGCTGCTTGTGACGAGGCGAAACAGGCCGCCGATTCTTTTTTGAATCAGATCCATGCTCAGCGAGAGCGTGATGGGTCCGAGTCCGTTAACTTGGACAAGGCCCGCAGTAACCTTCAGAAGCAGCGTGGACGGTTGACTTCTCTTGAAGCACTTCAGGAAGTCGCTCTCGGAAAGTCTTCTGAGAATGTTAATGGTTGGCTTGATTCTCAAGATCTTGGATCTAAACCTCGGCTCGTGCAAAACCTAGTCGTCACGACGGGCTGGGAACGAGCGGTTGAAACTGTTCTCGGCGATTATCTACAGGCAGTTTGTGTTGAAAGTATTGATGCTTTAGCAGAATCTCTGTCAGATTTAACTGACGTTGGTGTGACGCTTTTATCTGAACGGGCACCAGTACAAAAGGGACGGGTTGATACAGGTAAGTTAAGCGCCTACGTGGAGGGACCAGGTGTTTCTAGTCTGCTTGCAGGAATCCATGTGGCCGAATCTTTCCGGGATGCGCTTTCGTTGCGGCAAAGCCTCTCTGAAACTGAATCAGTTATTACGCGGGAAGGAATCTGGATTGGTCAGCACTGGATAAGAATAAATCGCGGTGATGATCCCCAGGTCGGGATGCTTGGGCGGGAAGAACAGATTAAGGAGCTTAGAAATGCTGTCCAAACAGGTACTCGAGTAGTGTCTGAGAGCGAAAAAACTCTGTTGGAGATTCGTGCTCAATTAGAGAATTTAGAGAAGGTAGGGGCGCAGACGCAAGAGGACTATACAAAACATCAAACGCGTTACGGGGAAGCGAAAAATGAACTCGAAATACACCGCGCGAGGCTCGAACAGGAACGGACTCGGAGCTCAGATTTAAGTCGAGGTATAACTGAGCTAGAGAGCGAAAAACGATCTGTAGGGGAGGCTCTTCAAGAGAGTGAGGCTAATCTGTCGATTGCGAGTGCGCGATACTGTGATCTCGAGCTTGAGCAAGATCGACTCGAACAAGCCCGTGAACATCATCAGCAGAAAGTAACTGAGGCGCGACAACGTGCTAACAATGATCGGGAGAACGCTCAAGTAGTTGCGCTGAAGATAGAGTCACAGCGTAGCTCTAAGGATTCGAAAACTGTAGCGCTAGAAAGGGTTAGAGAGCAAAAGGAACATCTTCTTAGTCGACGAAAAAAATTGAAACATCAGGTTGAGATAGCAGGAGCTCCGCTACTTGATGAAGAACAGAAATTGATGATTCAGCTAGATGAGCAGTTACAGGTTGAGTCGAGTCTTGCTGATGCGCGGCGATCGCTCGAGCTTACGGATGAAGAGTTAAGGGTTGTCGAGCAGGAGCGGACAGATAAGGAACAGGATGTTAATGGTGCTAGAAAAATTTTGGACGATAGTCGGTTAGTTGTTCGTGAGGCGCAAGTACGTGCTGAAACAATTAAAGACCAATTTTCTCAAACTAATTTTGACTTTGATGTTCTTGTTGCAGAACTGCCGGGAGATGCAACTATTGAGTTGTGGAAAACGTCTTTTGAGAAAATTGAACGTAGCATCCACCGTTTAGGTAACATCAATCTGTTGGCTATCGATGAGCTCAAAGAACAATCGGAACGAAAAGAGTATCTGGATGCGCAATTTGCTGATTTAAATAGCGCGTTAGAGACCCTGGAGAACGCTATCCGAAAGATCGATAGAGAAACGCGGGTGCGTTTCAAGGATACTTTCGACAAGGCTAACGAGGGGCTCGGGCGATTATTCCCACGGCTATTTGGTGGCGGGCACGCCTTTTTGGATCTTGATGGAAATGACTTGCTGAATTCTGGTGTGACGATTATGGCTAGACCACCGGGTAAGCGGATCAGTACGATTCATCTAATGTCTGGTGGAGAGAAGGCACTGACTGCTGTAGCGCTCGTGTTTTCTATATTCGAACTCAATCCTGCGCCTTTTTGTTTGCTAGATGAGGTTGATGCTCCGCTAGATGATGCTAATGTTGGACGATTTTCTGAGATTGTTAAAGAGATGTCGCAGCAAGTTCAGTTTGTGCTGATCACTCATAATAAGACGACAATGGAGACAATGCAGCAACTGATCGGTGTGACGATGAGTGAGCCGGGTGTTTCTCGACTAGTGGCCGTCGATATAGATGAGGCGGTCCAGCTTGCGGCTATGTAGGCGCGCGGAAGATGTTGGAGCTGCGCTGGATTCTTCTTGTTATGGGCGTTTTGCTCGTCGCAGCGCTGTATTTCTGGAGCCGCAAACCATTTTTTTTATCTTTTACTTCGGTTTCTGGTAAAAAAAACTCAATGGATGCCGAGTTACCAAGAACTAGAGGTAGTTCGCCTGAAGTTGTTGACGAGAATGAATTTAACGGTTCCTCAAGTGATTTAGATAACCCAGAGTCTGGAACGGAGCGTGTTGTCACTATAAGGCTCATGGGGCGAGGACCATCAGAGATAAGTAGTGACCGGGCTGTTATAGCATTACGTGCATCCGGATTAGTGCATGGTAGGTATGGGATCTTCCACTCAATTCCTAAGGCAGAAGTAGGCGCAACGTTTTTTAGTGTCGCGAGCTTGACAGAACCGGGATCGTTCGATATCGAAAATCTCGAAGAAACAACGTTACCGGGGATGAGTTTTTTTATGGTGTTGCCCGGAACTGGGGACCCAGTTGTTCGTTTCGATGATATGGTCCACACAGCGCGTGTGCTTTCTCAAGAGCTTGATGCAGATCTTTTTGATGATCAAGGTAGTTCGTGGAGTGTTCAACGAGAGCGTTATATCCGCGAAGAACTCATTGAATATCGTCATCAGCTAGGTCTTGGATAAGTGGGCATAATTTCTAAAACAACGTGTAAAAAATTGCGCGAATTGCGTGAAGATATTGTTAGGTGCGACTTTGCGTATTTTGTGCTGGATGACCCGATCGTTCCAGATGCCGAATACGATCGGCTTCTGCAGCAATTGCAGAAGCTAGAAGAAGCCTATCCCGAGCTTATAACGGACGATTCCCCAAGCCGACGAGTCGGTGTCAAACCCATTAAAAAGTTTAGTGAGGTGCAGCATCGTAGCCCGATGTTGTCGCTGAATAAAGCGTTCGTTGAAGAGGAGCTTGAAGAATTTGATCGTCGGGTTCGTGAGAAATTGAGTCTAAAAAATCTCGAGACTGAAGAAATTGAGTACGTTGCGGAACCAAAATTTGATGGGGTCGCTGTATGTATTCGTTATGAAAAAGGCAAGTTTTTGTTTGCGGCTACGCGAGGCGATGGTTCGACTGGCGAAGATATCACACTCAACGTAAAAACCATTTCAGCAGTTCCGTTACGCTTGCGCGGTAGTGAATTTCCTACTGTGCTTGAAGTACGCGGAGAAGTTTTTATGCCGAAAGGTAAGTTTTCCGCCTATAACGAGCGGGCGCTTGCAACTGGCGAGAAGCCATTAGTGAACCCCCGTAATGGAGCAGCAGGGAGCCTCCGGCAACTCAATCCGAGCATTACCGCTCAACGGCCGCTAGATGTTTACTTTTATGGTGTTGGTGAACATGAGGGATGGGATATGCCCGTGACTCATAGTGACGTACTACAACGGCTTCGAGAGTTTGGTTTAAAAACATGTCCTGAATGGAAAAAGGTAGATGGACTCCGAGGGTGTTTAGGCTATTACTCGAGAATTGGCTTAAAAAGAGATTCTTTACCTTACGAAATCGATGGGGTCGTCTACAAGGTGAATAACCTTCAAGGTCAGGCAGACATGGGGTTTGTATCGCGGGCGCCTAGATGGGCCATTGCTTATAAATTTCCAGCCCAGGAAGAACTGACCACCGTGGACGGCATCGAGTTTCAGGTTGGTCGGACGGGTGCGGTTACGCCAGTCGCTCGACTGGCGCCAGTTTTCGTAGGGGGTGCGACAGTCAGTAATGCTACGCTCCACAATATAGACGAACTTACCCGCAAAGACATTAGGCTTGGGGATACGGTAATCGTGCGACGAGCGGGTGACGTTATTCCCGAAATAGTAAAGGTTGTGGAGGAACGACGGGTAATTAAGTCCTGTCCGGTAATCTTTCCTAGGCACTGTCCTATCTGTGGCTCTGACATAGTACGTGCGGATGGAGAAGCTGTTTCGCGTTGTGTTGGGGGACTATTCTGTGCGGCACAACGAAAGGAATCCATTCGACACTTCTCATCACGACTCGCTATGAATATCGAGGGGCTAGGAGCTAGGTTGATTGATCAACTCGTAGACAATAGTCTTGTTGTTGATCCGGCCGACTTGTACTCGCTTTCTCTGGATGAGCTCCAAGAGCTTAAACGGATGGGGAGAAAATCAGCACGGAATTTGATTAATTCACTAGATCGAAGCAAATCCACTACTTTTAGTCGGTTTTTATACGCTCTTGGCATTCGAGAGGTTGGGGAGGCTACGGCTGTAGCGTTAGCCAATGATTTTCAGAATCTTGATATATTGATGGTGGCCGATGAGGAGCGCCTAAAACTAGTACCAGAGGTCGGCCCGATTGTGGCATCGCATATTCGGGCGTTCTTTGGCGAGGAGCATAATGCTGAGGTAATAAAAAGACTGCTACAGTCCGGGATTGCCTGGCCGACACCAGTGGCGCCCATTTCGTCTAACTCTCCCTTATCGGGAAAGACTGTCGTTTTGACGGGAACCCTAGCTTCAATGACGAGAAGCGAGGCTAAGTCTCGATTGGCCGCACAGGGCGCAAAGGTCATGAACAGCGTTTCGAGGACTACAGATATTGTAATTGTTGGCGCGAACCCGGGTTCCAAGAAAAAAAAAGCAGTGGAGCTTGGTGTTCCGATTTGGAATGAACAGGATCTGCAGAAAGTAAATTGTTAGTCGAGAGCTGAGGTTTGCGATACGGAAAGCTGTTGAGCGAATTTGAGATCTAATCTCCTAATTAACCCTGTCTAAATGGACGTATACGACAACGCTACTTGAGACGAGCGCTAGTCTCAGACTGTACTCAAAAATCAGATCTATCTAATCGCCGATTTCACCTCCATTGGTTCCGATGCGTATTTCTGCGGCATTACGCAAAGACTCCAAATACTCAGCTATACGCTGTTGTTCGACGAGAGATACGATTTCGTCTCTTACCGCATCGAGTCCAGGCGGCTCTCGATCAGACATTTCTTCTAATAAAATAACGTGCCAACCGAAGCGCGTAGCGACGGGTGTTGAGGAAAATTTTCCGACTTCCATAGTCCTAATAGCATTAGCAAACGGTTCTACCATTGTTTCTGCCGTGAACCAGCCGAGGTCGCCGCCATTAGGACCCGAAGGGCCTGTGGATTGTGTGCGCGCCAATTCCTGAAAATCTGCACCTTGCTCAAGCTCTTCGATAATCGATATGGCTTGATTCTCTTCATCAACCAAGATATGCCGTGCTTTATATTGTGGGCTCGACAGCGCTTCCAGATTTTGTTGGTAAGCGAGTGTTAACTCAGCCTCACTCGTAGGGTTTTCGTTCAGGTAGCTCGATGCCATAGCGCGAGAGAGCGCCTGAAGTCTCTGAATCTCAAGTTGCGCTGCTAATTCCTGATCGTTGACGATACCTTCAGCTTCAGCCGCGCGAGCAAGCAGCTTGAATTCAATCAACTCACTCATCAAAGCGTCGTATTCTTCATCTGTTAGAAATTCTGTTTCTTTCTGGAGGCGACCTAATGCGTAGTGATTAAATAGTGCGGCTTGGATAGGAAATCCATCAATTGAACCAACGGCTTCCGTTCCAAGCGGATCGGGCCGAGGAGTAGATTGCTGATCGCAGCCAATTAGAAAAATTATTCCGATCAATGCTAAGCACTTGATAATTATATTGTTCATGATGATACCTATAAATCGTTATTTGGAGCTGATGGGCGGTCAGGTGCCGAAGCTATGACGCTGAGAGCGTGAATGTCCGTTTTCATCATGTCTTCGAGCGCCCGGAACACCATTCGATGCCGGTCGATTGGTCGTTTATCTATAAAGAATTCTGATACGATTCGTACTCTAAAGTGTCCCTTTCCTGCTTTCGCACCCGCATGTCCGATATGAAGGTGACTTTCGTCCGTTATTTCCAATTCCTGCGGCCTAAATTCTGCTTCTAAGTGAGCTGTAATTCTATTTACTCGGTTTTGTGTCACGGAAAAACCTGTTTGAACGGTTTAACGATTGAGCGAGCGTAGACCCCGGCTTTGATATAGGGATCTTTTTTCGCCCATGCTTCTGCCTCTGCTAAGGAGCTGAACTCTGCGATAAGGATGCTCCCAGTGAAGCCTGCTTCGCCAGGATCGATATTGTCTATCGCAGGTAATGGTCCGCCGACTAGAACTCGCCCTTGTTCCTGCAATTCGTTCAACCGCCTTATATGATCGGGACGTGCGGCCTTGCGTCGCGCTAGACTATCAGCTACATCTTCACTGAATATTACGTAGAGCATATACAAGTATCCTAAATTTCTTCCGGCTGCTGTTTAGATGTTCGTGCTGCGATCCAAAGTGCCTGTGCCAGAGCCATAATTAAAGTGAGTCCAAGTATGCCGAAGAGCTTGAAATTAACCCATGTTGATTCTTCATAGTTATAAACGACATACAGATTCGCGGCTCCGAGGAAAACAAAGTAACCAACCCACATTAAATTGAGCTGTCGCCACATGGAGGCGTTTAATTGTATCGCGTGGCCCATTATTCTTTCTATAACGGTTTTGTTACCAATCAGTTGGCTAACGAAAAACACAACTGCGAATAGCCAATTGACGATTGTGGGTTTCCATTGAATAAAGATCGGATCCCGGAATAGTAGAGTAATAGCGCCGAAAACTCCGACTAGAATCCCAGAAGTTAGTAGCATTTTATTAACAGTTCCTTGTTGGAACCATTGAATTGCTATCTGGAGAGCCATAGCCGCCATTAGCATGCCAGTCGCAGCAAACATACCTGCGAACTTATAGGTAGCAAAGAAGACGACAATAGGAAGGAAGTCGATTAGTATTTGCATAGAATTACCGGTGATTCAGAGGCCGAGTATATTAACGTAACTAGACCTTCCAAGGGAAAATGGTCGATCAAATCAGAGAGTGGGGTCGTAATCGTTAGGTTGTTAAATAGATGTGAAAATAGGTATCGACTTTGACTCGTCAATGAATAATTTAGCTCACCTATGGCTCGGAATGCTATTTCTTGCGCTATAGGGTTGTCCTTAAAGAAACAGTGCTGATTTAGGGATAAGAATTGTTGTACACCACTAGTGATGAGAGTTAGAAATACTGTTTGAGGGCAAGATCTCATATGAGCTTCACCACCTGACCGCTGATAGCTTAGAGCGTATAATATAGCGATGCTGGGCATAGATCTTGACGTATTTCTATATCGTTTTTCGGTTGCTATTATTCCTGTGCTTTTCGCGATTACTGTTCATGAAGTTGCGCACGGATGGACTGCACGTTACTACGGCGACCCAACGGCAGAACGAGCCGGACGACTTACCTTAAATCCCATTAAGCACATCGATCCAATGGGCACTGTCGTCGTACCAACCTTGTTGCTGCTGATGAGCGGCGGTTCGATGGTTTTCGGATGGGCAAAACCGGTACCGGTGATGTTTCAAAACCTGCGAAATCCGCGACGAGACATGGTAGTTGTTGCGGCCGCTGGGCCTGCATCTAATCTTGCGATGGCTATGGGTTGGGCTGTCTTGGCAGCAACCCACGAAGTGTTGTTAGGTATTGATGGCCCTGTTGCGGATTGGCTAGATGGGGTCTGTATCATGGGCATCCTTATAAATTCAGTGTTGGCGGTATTTAATATGTTGCCGGTGCCGCCGTTGGATGGCGGAAGGGTAATGGCTGGACTGCTCCCACCGCGACAGTCGTATTTGCTTCATCAAGTCGAACCTTATGGATTTGTGATTGTCGTTGTTCTGATGATCACTGGCGTGCTTTGGACCTTTCTCGAGCCATTTTTATTTTTCTTTGTTGATTTTTACTGGTCTGTTGCTGGGTTCGGATAAATGGATAAAGCCCCACAAGGGTCTCTAAAGCCTGAGCTTAAGCTCATTTCGACCGCTCCGCCGTTAACGTACAAAGCAGGTGAGGTTTCGCAGAGCGAAATGCCTTTCGCTGTCGTATCGGGCGAACCGGTCACTGAGCTACCGCAGGATCTCTATATACCACCGCATGCGCTCGAGGTGTTCCTCGATACATTTGAAGGGCCACTCGACTTATTGCTCTATCTGATTAAGCGGCAAAATTTGTCTATTCTGGATATCCCGATCGCTGAAATTTCCAAGCAATACACTCACTATATTGACTTGATGGCAGATATGCAGTTCGAGCTAGCTGGTGAGTATTTGGTTATGGCCGCGACTCTTGCTGAGATAAAATCGAGGATGCTTTTGCCTCGCGTAGAAGAGGAAGAAGATAGCGAAGAGGACCCTCGTGCGGAACTCGTTCGTCGCTTGCAGGAATATGAGAGATTCAAGCAAGCGGCTGATGATCTCAATAACCTTGAGCGTTTGGAACGTGACGTCGTTGCAGCTGAAGCGCAAGTGCTAGAGCGGCGTGTAGTAACGAAGCTACCGGATGTTACGATTAATGAACTTTTACTCGCGTTTAAGGAAGCGGTGGATCGGTCAGATATGTTTGCGCATATTCATATTCAGCGTGAGCCCCTATCGGTCCGAGAACGGATGTCCAATATCCTCATCTTTCTTAAGGATGGCGGATACCAGGTTTTTTCCAGTCTGTTCGATACGACAGAGGGTAGAGTAGGTGTGACAGTAACTTTTCTTGCAATACTAGAGTTGCTGAAAGAGCGACAAATTGATGTTGTGCAGGCCAAAGCCTTCGGCCCGATTCATATACGTGTGGCTAACGCCGAGTCACGCGAAACTCAGTCCTAATCGTCATGAGTATTGAGATGGATGATACAGAAATTAAACACGTACTAGAGGCGGCAATGCTCGCTTCTGGAGGCCCGCTGTCATTGGGTGATCTTGGCGGACTTTTCGGGAAGCGCCTGCGGCCTGATCGCGGGCGGTTGCGCAATATATTAGAATTGCTCGCAGCGGATTACGAAGGTCGTGGCATCGAACTCAAAGAAGTCGCTAGCGGTTACCGTATTCAAATTAAAAGTTCCATGAGTGATTGGCTCATTCCATTATGGGAGAATAGAGCTCCCCGTTATAGTCGTGCTTTGCTTGAAACATTAGCGCTGATTGCATATAGGCAGCCAATAACTCGTGGCGAAATTGAAGAAGTCCGTGGAGTAGCGGTGACAACGAACATCGTTCGGACGTTATTAGAGCGTGGTTGGGTGAATGTTGTCGGTCATCGTGACGTACCGGGTAAACCAGCTATGTTGGGTACGACGCGTGAGTTCCTAGATTACTTTGGTTTAAAGAAACTAGATGATTTGCCAGCTTTATCGGAATTTACAGAATTGGACGATTTGACTGGCATGCTTAGACTCTCAGAGGGACAGGCCCAGGTTGATATGGTTGAGGAACTTAAGATTGAACATTCGGAGATAGCGAAACACGAAGACGGTGAAACTGAGATTCAATTACCCGTGACCGGTAACAATAACCTGATGGATGATGCCGTTATACCTGACACGCAACCTGAACGAGGATAGGTTGTGTACACTTCAGCCCACATTTACTAGCTAATACATCCTTTAATATGGCTGACCGTATCCAGAAAGTTCTGGCTAATGCCGGGGTTGCTTCGCGCCGTGAAGTTGAGCGTTGGATTAGGCAGGGTCGGGTCGTTATCAACGGCAATCCTGCCCAATTAGGGGATCAACTTAGAGGCGGAGAAAAAATCTTGTTGGACGGACGTCCAGTTCAGATCGCTTCGTTCAGTCATGAACGTAAGTTTTATCGTGTCTACTACAAACCTGTTGGCCAAGTAACTACGCGCCGTGACCCAGAAGGGCGGAAAACTATTTTTAGTCAATTAAAACCACCGAGCCAGGGGCGTTGGGTTTCGGTAGGCCGCTTGGATATCAATACCTCAGGATTGTTGCTTGTTACTTCCGATGGCGGGCTAGCCCATCGTTTAATGCATCCTAGCTATGAAGTGCCACGCGAATATGCTGTGCGCCTAATGGGGGAGCTGACCAGTGTGCAACTGAGGCAACTTGAAGGAGGGGTAGAGCTTGAAGAAGGGCTCGCGACATTCGATAAAGTGCGTCGGGAAGGGGGTCGTGGTCGTAATATCTGGTACCACGTGACTTTGCACGAGGGTAAAAACCGTGAGATTAGGCGTGTTTTCGAAACCTTACATATTGCTGTTAGCCGATTAATTAGAATTCGTTACGGACCAATTTCTCTAGGTGACTTACGTCGGGGTGAGTCGCGGCCGCTTACTGAAAAAGAAGTCTCAGGATTATATCGAGCGGTTAGATTAACGCTCCCTAGGCAGAAGCAGCTTTAGATATTTATGGCAAAAGTACTATGTCAGGGGAGGGGTGGTTGGCTGACATTCAAACCGCTGCCTGGAAGTGCCGCGGCTGTCTGGGCCAAGAAGGTAGAGGTATGGCTTTGTGATGCTTTCTGGTTTTCGGAGTGACTTAGGATCTTCGGCCGGAAAAGCCTTACTACGCATCAAGGTTCTCGTTGCTCCTGGATTAATAGAATTTACTCTTATCGAAGTGTTCTCGCATTCATCCGCTAGGATTTGCGCCAGCCCTTCGGTTGCGAACTTCGATGCGCAGTAGGCGCCCCAATGTGCACGTCCATTGTTTCCAACTCCACTAGTAGTGAAAAGTATCGATGCGTCCTCAGAACGTCGAAGCAGCGGCAGAAAATAACGTGTTAGGATAAACGGTGCGTTTAAATTTGTTTGCATCACGCGCTGCCAAAGATTGATGTTGTAGTGTCCTATAGGGGTTAAATCGCCAAGGATACTTGCGTTGTGTAATAGACCATCGAGCCGATTGAACCGTGTTTCAATTTCCTTTGTAAGGTTATGGTATTCATCGATATGCGCATTCTCAAAATCTAACTTTGCGACAATAGGCTCTAGGCCGATCTCACTAAGTTCCTTATGCAGCCGTTTTAAGGCGGAGGGATCCCGACCATGTACTATGACTCTAGCACCATGCTGCGTTAGATGGTGAGAGACTGCGCGCCCTATACCAGAGGTTGCCCCAGTTACCAATATAACTCGGTCGTCTAGCAGGTTTTTGGCCGGTTGGTAATATTGTAAATCTCTCATTTGATGGGTTCCGGAGTAGACTATGCCTTACGTCGGGCTAATCAGTCGGCGTTCTCCGGTTTATCTAGGGAATCCGGTAATGAATTTCGCGTTGTTTTTCCGGAAGAAAAATCTCGAGGCGATTCTTCAAGCGCTTTTATTGATTTAAGTCGTTCTTTAGGGTTCACGCCAAGCTCTGTAAAGCGCCGGGCACTAGGCAGCACCCGATGTTCAAGGGAACCGACGGCCTGATTGTATGCTTTTACGCTACCGCGGAGTTCTTTTCCCATTGTGTTTAGATGGCCGACGAAGGTATTAAGACGGTCATATAATTCAACTGCTAGCGTGCGAACCTCCGTCGCATTTTCTGCTAGTGCAGTTTGTTGCCAGCCGTATGCGATCGCCTTCAATAATGCGACCAAACTAGTTGGTGTGGCGAGTATTACTTGCTGGCGCAACGCGTCTTCCAGAAGATTGGGTCGTTCGGTAAGTGCCGCGCTCAGGAACTGGTCTCCTGGAATGAAAAGGATTACGAATTCTGGGCTATTTTCGAACTGGGCCCAATAGTTCTTACTAGCAAGCTCACGGATGCGATTCCCTACGTTTTTGGCATGACGTTTTAATGCAGCAATTTGGCTACCCTCATCATCGTTCTGCATTGCGTCTAGGTAAGCATCAAGTGGCGTCTTCACATCAACGATGACCTGTCGACAGTCAGGCATATTGATTATTAGATCTGGTCTTATTACGCTATCTTCTATAGCTTTTTGGCTTTGTGTAACGAAATCGCAGTGCTCGACCATGCCGGCGAGCTCAACGAGGCGTCGCAGGGTAATCTCACCCCACTGACCCCTCACCTCGGGGCGTCGCAGAGCGTTGACAAGATTACGTGTTTCGTTACTTAAAGCATTTTGACTCGTTGCCATGGACTCAAGCTGAGCCTTGATGCTTCCATGTGCTTCATGCCGGGTTTTTTCAAGCGCGTCGATCTGCGCGCCCGTGCGAGTCAAGGCATCACGAATTGGCTTGACTAGGTTTTCCACCGCTTGCTCTCTCGTTGCGAGCTCTGCTTTAGCGCGTTCATGATGAGTGCCAAAATTTTCTCGAGCGAGCTTTAGAAAGGTCTCAGAGTGGTTTTTAAATTGGTCATCGGCAAGCTGGCCAAATGCAACACTAAGTCGTTCAGTAGCTAATGTGAGCATTTGTTCCCGTTCTGTCGCGACATATTCTTGGTTTTTGATTTTTTCAAGGTTAACGCCGAGTTCGTGGCGCAGAGCTTCCGTGCGCGAACGACTTATGCCTAAACCCATCAGGACCCCTAATCCGAGGCCCGTAACACCGAATCCAAGCAAGTAGAGGTAAAACAGTGAGTCAAACGGTGGCATCAAATTTCCCAGGTTAAATATCTAATCTTGCTACGGCATTCAAAAGCTCTGAAGGCCGTGAAATTACAATATCTGCTCCCCAGCTATATGGATCCTGGTGCGGCCTTATATAACCGTAGGTGACAGCGATGGTACGCATTTTCGCCGCACGACCTGCTTCTATATCGCGCGCCGCGTCACCAATGTAGATGCAGGACTCAGGCGGTAGATCGAGTTTGTCCGCGGCTAGTAACAGGGGGGCGGGGTGGGGTTTTCGCTGAGGAAGTCGGTCGCCGCTGATGACGCAAGCTGGCTCGTTTGAAATATTCAGCGCTTTGAGAAGAGGGTTGGTCATTGCTTTCGGCTTGTTGGTGACAATGCCCCAACGCATTCCAAGAGAAGAAATGTTATCGACAAAACTATCCAAACCTTTAAAGATAGAACTTTTTGTTGCAATGTCGTTTTTGTATGTTTTGAGGAATTCTTGCTGTAGCGGTTCGATCTGATTGTCTTTAAATATTTCACCGAAACCTAGCTTCAACAGAGCTAACGAGCCGTTCGATACTTCGTTGCGTGCGATCGCATAAGGTACCCGAGGAAGACTGTGACGCAACAGCATCGCGTTTAATGCTCCGACTAGATCTGGAGCCGTATCAGCGAAAGTGCCGTCGAGATCCATTAGTACTGCTTTAATCCTCATTCTCGGACGCCGCCACGCACTGTATGAGCGAGGTAGTTTACGTCGGCATTACCCCCTAGACGGTAGCTCTGGGTCAGCGGATTAAAATGCAGCCCGGTAATATCCCGAAGGTCAAGGTTGTGCTGACGGCACCAGGCGCCAAGCTCGGCTGGCCGGACTAGCTTCAGGTACTCGTGCGTCCCCTGTGGAATCATTCGCAAAACGTGCTCTGCGCCGACTATCGCCATGAGGAAGCTTTTTACGTTACGGTTAATCGTTGAAAAAAATACCGTTCCTCCTGGACGCACCATTTTTGCGCATGCGGCCACCAATGTGGGAGGTTCGGGGACGTGTTCTAATAACTCTAGACATGTGACTACGTCAAATTCAGCCGGGCATTCGTCTGCTAGCGTCTCCGCAGTGATTTCGCGATATTCTAACTCGATGCTAGATGCTGCAGCGTGTTGTCGTGCAACATCGAGGCTCGTCTTTGCCATATCGATTCCAAGCACGCTCGCACCCTTAGCTGCCATTGCCTCGCTCAAAATCCCGCCACCGCAGCCTACGTCCAGTACCCGCGCGTTTTTGAGTAAAACTCTTTTTTCGATGTAGCCAAGCCGAAGAGGATTGATTGCATGGAGCGTCTTGAGTGGTCCATCGATATCCCACCATTTCGGCCCCGCTGATTCGAATTTCTCTATTTCGGCTTTGTCCAGATTCTGCGGGTTCTTATTCACGCATACATTACCTCCCGACCTTATGCCTCTGTACGTTCGATAATCGGTCCAGTGTCTATGCAGGCATAGGGATGTTCCATTAGCAGATGTTTACCATGGCCGAATATGTTCACGACGTTTTCTCGGCGAGCAGGATAGATAGGTTCGGACAAAAGGCTGAGCATAGGGTAAATGGCTGATGCCGTAAGTTCTACCCAGATCATATCAGCGGTTTTCCTGCATCGGTAGTTTGGATATTCGTGGAGTACGTTGGGGTCGAAGTATTGACGAATTAGCGCGAGAGAGAAGGGCGAGAATTAGACTCTTATCAATCGCTACAATCACATCCTCGCATACCTGGTGATTAAATCCCACTGGGATCGTCCGGCGTGGGAAAATTAGTACATTGATCCGTTGGCTCAAGGATGTGACTCGTATGCGAGGGCTTAAATCAGCAATAAGATTTAGGTGCGAATATTGACCGTAAGTATAGCCCTTTAGGGCACCTGTGACCCTACGGGCTTCGTCTGTGGTGTGATAGAATTACAGTGTTTTAGTGAATACTAAAAATAGGCCTAGGCAAGCTCGTTACCTTGAAAAAACACACGGCTACAATGGCTTGCTAGTCCGTTTCTCTCTCAATAATCTTTAGTTCGCCTGGCGTGTATTTGCTAGTCAGAATGGGCAAGTATTTTTGGTAGATATGATGACTCAACTAGTTAAACAAATTTTTCCAGTCAATCTCGAAGACGAGATGAAAAAGTCCTATTTGGATTATGCGATGAGCGTAATCGTAGGTCGTGCGCTGCCGGACGTTAGGGATGGTCTCAAACCTGTTCACCGGCGTGTGCTGTATGCAATGCGCGAGCTCGGGAACGAATTCAACAAGCCTTATAAGAAATCGGCTCGTGTGGTTGGTGATGTTATCGGTAAATACCACCCGCATGGGGATAGTGCCGTGTACGAAACCATTGTTCGTATGGCTCAGCCGTTCTCTATGCGATATCTGTTGGTTGATGGGCAGGGTAACTTCGGTTCGGTTGACGGTGATTCCCCTGCTGCTATGCGTTACACAGAGATTCGTATGGCACGGTTGGCGCAGGACCTGTTGGTTGATATTGAAAAAGAAACCGTCGATTTTTCGGCGAATTACGACGATAGTGAGCATGAGCCAACTGTATTGCCGACACGCGTGCCTAACTTGCTTGTTAATGGCTCTTCGGGAATCGCCGTGGGAATGGCAACGAATATTCCACCGCACAACCTTGGTGAAATCGTCGATGCGTGTCTTGCGTTACTAAATAACCCCGAACTTGGGATCGGGGATCTTATGAAACTCGTCCCAGGTCCAGATTTTCCGACAGCCGGACTGGTCTTCGGCTCGCAGGGTATTGCTAGCGCTTATTCGACAGGACGGGGGCGGGTCTACGTTCGGGCCCGTACTCACGTTGAGCCACTTGGGACCGGTAACCGTGAGGCGATAATCGTTACTGAGCTGCCATATCAGGTCAATAAGGCACGGCTCATAGAAAAAATTGCAGCATTGGTGCGCGATAAGCGTCTTGAGGGCATTAGTGAACTTCGTGATGAATCCGATAAAGATGGTATGCGAGTCGTTATCGAATTGCGCCGTGGCGAACTTCCAGATGTCGTGCTGAATAACCTTTTTAAGCAAACTCAATTGCAAAGCGTGTTCGGTATCAACATGGTCGGCTTGGTAGATGGACAGCCAAAGTTGCTGTCACTCATGGAAATACTTGAGGCCTTTCTTCGTCATCGTCGTGAAGTTGTCACCCGAAGAACGCTTTTTGAGTTACGCAAGGCGCGTGGGCGTGCGCATGTGTTGGAGGGTCAGACGGTCGCGCTAGCTAATATCGATAAAGTAATTGCACTTATCAAAGCGTCGAGCTCACCGGCGGTAGCTAGGGCTGGACTCATTGATTCCCACTGGTCTCCGGGAGCTGTTGTCGGAATGCTTGAACGCGCAGGCGCTGAAGCTACTAGACCAGATGAGCTTGCTGATGAATATGGCCTGAGTGCAAAAGGTTATCGTCTCTCGGAAGTGCAGGCGCAAGCAATTCTTGATCTTCGTTTGCACCGACTAACAGCTCTAGAGCAGGACAAAATAGTTAAAGAATTCAGTGGTTTGATAGAGAATATTAAAGTTTATCAAGAGATACTTTCGCAGCCCGAGAGACTTAATTCGGTAATTCAAGAGGAGCTGCAGGAGATACGTGAGCGCTACGTTGATGAGCGTCGAACTGAGATTGTCGAGGATCATGCTGATTTGACTATCGAGGATTTGATTCCAGAGGAAGATGTTGTTGTTACTATTTCGCATGGCGGTTATGCAAAGGCGCAGCCAGTTACGTCCTACCAGGCGCAGCGTCGAGGAGGTCGCGGTCGCGCGGCCGCGCGGGTGAAAGATGAAGATTTCATCGATCAATTATTCATAGCTAACTCGCATGACACATTGCTTTGTTTTTCGAGCAAAGGAAAAGCTTACTGGCTCAAGGTTTATCAGGTGCCTCAAGCTGGATCGGGTGCACGTGGGCGCCCGATCGTTAACCTGCTTCCGCTCGATGACGACGAACGGATCAATGCGGTAGCGCCGATTAAGGAGTTCGCTGATGATCGCTTCGTTGTCTTCGCGACCAAGAATGGTAGGGTCAAGAAAACACAGCTGAGCGCTTTTTCCCGGCCACGGGCGAATGGCATTATTGCCGTGGAATTGCGAGAAAACGATCATTTGATAGGCGCTGGAATAACCGACGGTGGACAAGATGTTATGTTGTTTGCTGGTTCAGGTAAGGCGATCCGGTTTTCCGAGACGGCTGTGCGAACGATGGGACGAACTGCGGCTGGTGTTAGAGGTCTTCGTCTTGCTGGTAATGATGATGAGGTAATAGCGCTGTGTATTCTTGGGACTAATCCTGTGCTTGTTGCAACTGAAAACGGGTTCGGGAAGCGAACTTCCGTGGATGAGTTTCGAGTTCAGGGACGTGGTGGTAAGGGCGTTATTGCGATACAGGCATCGGAACGGAATGGACGCGTCGTTGGCGCACTTCAGGTAGCGGAGGATGATGAAGTTATGCTCATTAGTTCTGGCGGGACATTAGTACGTACTCCCACTTCGGAAATTTCAATTGTGGGTAGGAATACTCAGGGCGTGCGTTTAATCCGACTGGATACCGATGACAAGTTAGTCGGGCTCGAACGGGTAGAAATAATGCCAGATACTGAACAAGAATGACCGTATCTCATTTGTACAGGATGTAATAAATAATGGGTTATGTCGTAAATTTTAGTCCGGGACCAGCCGCTCTGCCGCGAAGCGTTATGAATCGGGCTCAAACGGAATTTCTCGATTGGCGTGGATCGGGTATGTCGGTTATGGAAGTTAGTCATCGTAGCCCTGAGTTCATTAAACTTGCTGCGCAATCGGAACTTGATATACGCGCGTTGTTGGAAATTCCAGAAAATTACCAAGTGCTATTCTTACAAGGTGGCGCTACCCTCCAATTTGCCGCTGTGCCGCTAAATCTAGCGGCGCCGGATAAGATAGCTGATTACGTGTTAACTGGTAGTTGGGGGAAAAAGGCCAGTAAGGAGGCATCTCGTTTCTGTCAAGTGAATGTCGCGGCTGATGCTGGGGAGGGTAACTATACTTCTGTCCCTGACCCTTCGACGTGGCAGATATCAGACCACGCGGCTTATCTGCACTTGACGCCGAATGAAACGATAGGTGGTGTGGAAATGCATACTATTCCGGAGATTTCAGGTGCTCCGCTCGTTGCCGACATGTCTTCAACATTACTTTCTCGCCCGATTGACGTGAGCCGTTTTGGTCTTATATACGCTGGAGCACAAAAAAATATTGGGCAGTCAGGATTAACTGTTGTAATCGTAAGAGAAGATCTCATCGGTCATGCGGTCGCTCAGACTCCAGGTATTACGGATTATCAAGTAATGGCAGACACGGGCTCTATGTGGAATACGCCGCCCACTTTTGCGTGGTATATGGCAAGTCTAGTTTTTACATGGCTCAAGGAACAGGGCGGGTTAGAAGTTGTGTCTAAGCGTAATGATGCAAAATCGACCAAGCTATATGCAGCAATCGATGAATCTGACTTTTACGGGAATCCGGTAGATCCGAAATTTAGATCTAGGATGAATATTCCATTCACTCTAGCGAATAATGCGTTAGATGTGGTATTTCTGGCTGAATCTAAAGCTGCTGGCTTAATGAATTTGAAAGGTCATAGATCGGTCGGAGGTATGCGGGCAAGTTTATACAATGCTGTTTCTGAGACGGGGGTAGACGCACTGATCGCGTTTATGGCGGATTTCGAGAGGCGATACGGCTAATTTGAATGATGGAACCATTTAAAATATTGGTATTGAACAATATCTCGAACGCAGGATTCGAGCGTTTGTCGAGCCATTTATACGTGGTGGGCAGAGAAATGTCGGATCCGCAAGGAATTCTTGTGCGGTCTCATAACATGCATGATATGGAGATGCCTGGGTCATTGCTTGCAGTTGGTCGGGCTGGCGCTGGCGTGAACAATATCCCCGTTGAAAGGCTAACTGAAATGGGGATTCCGGTTTTCAATGCTCCCGGCGCGAACGCGAACGCAGTAAAGGAACTCGTGATCGGTGCGATGCTGCTCGCTGCTAGAAACTTGATTCCGGCATGCGATTACTTAAGAGCTCTTGATCTATCTAGCGATGATATTTCAAAAGATATTGAGGCAGGTAAGAAAAAGTTTCTTGGTTTCGAGCTACCGGGGCGAACGTTGGGTGTAATAGGTCTCGGTGCGGTTGGTGTTGAAGTAGCGAATGCGGCACTAAGCCTTGGAATGAATGTGATTGGTTACGATCCTGAGGTAACGGTCGAGCGAGCTTGGCAGCTCTCGTCCGGTGTAAAACAGGCCAGTGATCTGGAAGAACTTTGCTCGCGGGCGGATATTGTTACGAGTCATGTCCCGTATAATGAGAATACGCGTGGCATGTTGAACCGCGCCCGGTTAGCGTTGTTACCGAGAGGTGCGGTTGTGCTGAATTTTGCCCGCGCCGAAGTTGTCGACGAACAGGAAATCGGTGCTGCGCTCAGTTCCGGTGCTGTAAGTACTTATGTCACCGATTTTCCATCTAGATCGTTGATGAATTGTGAGGGCGTTATTTGTCTACCGCATTTAGGTGCCTCAACACGAGAAGCGGAGGAAAATTGCGCGATTATGGTCGTAGAAAACCTTCGTGATTTTATTGAGAATGGTAATATATCGAGTTCAGTAAATTTTCCCAAGGCTCTACTGAGGCGGACGCGGCCACATCGTTTAGCGGTTACGAATGCTAATGTTCCTAATATGGTTGGCCAGATATCTACGGCATTGGCCGAGGAGAAGATCAATATTGCAGATCTTCTCAACGTTTCTAGAGGCGATGTCGCACACACGATAGTGGATCTAGATGGACCTGCTGGGGAGAAAACATTGCAACGAATACGCGCTATCGATGGAATACTAATGACTAGAGTCCTTCCAATTATCGATTAGACCGGTGGCGTGCTGGTATACGAGTCCGGTGTCATGACAAAAAAATCTGTTCCTGAAAACAGAGTTCAATTGAAGGTCGGGTTCCTTGGGCCTGAGGGGACGTTCACGCAATCGGCAGTTTTAAAGCACTTCGGTCATTCAGTGTGTGCGATTTCTCTTTCAACAATTGAAGAGGTTTTTCACGAGGTCGAGTCTGGAGCCGCAGAGTTTGGGGTCGTGCCGGTAGAAAATTCAACTGAGGGAACGGTTAACAGTACGTTAGATATGTTTTTGACATCCCCGTTGAAAATTTGCGGTGAGGTAGAATTACGGATTTGTCAGCATCTTATGGGCCGAATGAGTGAGCTCAGTGAGATTAAACGCGTTTGCTCTCACGCGCAGTCTCTAGCGCAATGCCGTGCATGGGTAAAACAATATCTACCTGGAATAGAAATGGTTCCCGTGGGTAGCAACGCAGAAGCGGCGCGCCTCGCAAGAGACGAGGAAGGTACCGCTGCTATAGCGGGTGATGCTGCTGCTGAGGTCTATGAGCTAGATACTCTGTTCGCGAATATTGAAGATCACGCTGATAACACGACCCGCTTTCTTGTTATCGGGAGTAGGCTGGTTCCGCCGAGTGGTTCCGATAAGACATCGCTTTTACTATCTACCAGTGGGACAGAATCCCCGGGTGTACTACATGTACTACTCGATCCGCTCGCACGAAACGACATTAATATGACGAGAATTGAGTCTCGTCCTTCGCGAAGGCGTAAATGGGACTACGTATTCTTCGTTGATATTGAAGGTCATGCGGAAGATGCTGTAGTCGAGATGGCCTTGAACGAGGTTGAGAGCGAGGCGAACCTTTTTCGTGTGTTGGGCGCTTACCCTAAAGCCGTTGTTTAGATCCCAACCGCGTGCTTGAACATACCCCCTCTCATTCCCAAGAAGCCTACATCGCATATCCAGCGAAAAGACTAGGGGGTAGCGTAAATGTGCCCGGGGATAAGTCCGTATCGCACCGAGCGTTGTTACTAGGGGCCGTTGCGGAGGGTGCCACGAAGATTTCGGGCTTTCTACGCAGCGAAGATTGTATAGGGACATTGCTAGCGTTACGCGCAATGGGCGTCGAAATTGACGATAGTGGCTCGTACGTAACTGTTAACGGCGTGGGTCCGAGCGGACTAAAAAAACCGAAGATGCCGCTAGATCTTGGTAATTCTGGAACTACGATGCGCCTAATGTTGGGTTTACTTGTGGCGCAGCCGTTTGATGTGACGCTGATTGGCGATAGTTCGTTGTTAACAAGACCGATGGAGCGGGTAGCAGAGCCGCTCCGAACGATGGGTGCGAAGATCGTCACGACCGAGGGCCGGGCACCAATTAAAATAAATGGCGGAAGCCAGCTTTGTGGTATTGATTATTCGATGTCCGTAGCAAGCGCACAGTTAAAGTCAGCTATCTTAATGGCAGGCTTGTGGGCTTCTGGACGGACTATTGTCAGATCGCCAGGGATCAGCCGCGACCATACTGAACGAATGTTCGAAACTATGAATATCGGTTTGCGGAGAGAGGGTCCGTCAATAGTTAGCATAAAGGGCCCTGCCACCCTGTCTGGTACGGATATTATGGTCCCGCGAGATTTTTCTTCGGCGGCATTTTTCATTGTGGCAGGTTTGCTCGGTGCCATAGATGGTTTGATAATACCTGCCGTTGGAATAAACCCGACACGAACAGGGTTACTTACTATTCTCCGTAGGATGGGAGGCAGAATAGAACTCCGTAATGAACGATCAAGCGGTGCAGAACCGATTGCGGATATTTTTGTTGAGAAGAGCGAGCTCCGGGCTGTTAATGTTGATGCTGAACTAGTTAAGTTAAGTATTGATGAATTACCTGTGCTATTTATAGCGGCTAGTGCGGCACTTGGACGAACGTCGGTCCGTGGCGCGGAAGAACTTAGGTATAAGGAATGTGATCGTTTAGCGGTCATGGCTACAGGGCTCGAGGCTTTAGGTGTAGTAGTGGAGGAGCAGCCTGACGGCATGATCGTAGAGGGTGGGACGATTCAAGGCGGGCATGTTAATAGTAACGGTGACCATCGTGTAGCGATGGCGTTTGCCACTGCAAGCATAGTAGCGCGTGGGCCAATTGAAATTGTGGATACAGCGCCTATAGCGACATCGTTTCCAGACTTTCATAGGGTGGCTACTCGTAGCGGATTTGAATTAGAAAGGATCAGTTACCCTTATAATGTTTGATTCTATACGGGTAGTAGCAATCGACGGACCGACGGGTTCTGGTAAAGGCACTATTAGTCGCCAACTTGCACGCAGGCTAGGTTGGCATCTACTCGATAGCGGTGCACTCTATCGCCTTGTTGCATTAGCGGCTATAGAGCAGGGCATTTCAATGAATGACCACGTTCGTCTTGCGAGGATTGCGACAACGATGGATATCGAGTTTTCTTCGGCGGAAGATAATGAGCGAATCTTACTAAGTAATGTCGATGTTACAACTCGGATTCGAACAGAGGATTGTGGTGTGGTAGCGTCTAAAATAGCCTCTCAGCCCACCGTTAGAACTGCGCTCCTGCAGCGTCAGCGGGGCTTTTTGCGTGCACCGGGATTGGTGGCTGATGGGCGCGATATGGCAAGTGTTGTTTTCCCAGACGCACTAGTTAAGGTCTTTCTGACCGCTACTGAGGTTGAAAGGGTAAAAAGGCGTCATAACCAGTTGAAACAAAAGGGTATTGATGTTAGCCTGCCGGCGCTTTCTAGAGAGATTGCTGAGCGGGACAAGCGCGATGCAAATCGAAAGGTAGCACCTCTAAAGCCTGCGGATGGCGCATACATACTAGATTCTACCGAGATGACACCAGATCAGGTAGTTGATCGGGTCTGTGGTTGGCTTGGGGCAGCTGTTGGTTGTGTGTAGGTAAGATTGTTTAGATGACTTTAGCAGGATGTTTGAAATCAATTTTGGTTAACCATTAGTACTGGTTGGCCCAATTTAGTATTGGAGGATGCCGTAAATGCGGCTAACATAAATGACCGAATCCTTTGCCGCTCTATTAGAAGAAAGTTTAGCTAATCAACAGATTAAGCAAGGCGCTATCCTGACAGCGACTGTAGTAGATGTTAATTCCGATGTAGTAATTTTGCACGCAGGATTGAAATCGGAGGCCGTTGTTCCGAGTGATCAGTTTCTAGATAATAGCGGCGATATCGAAGTTAAGATAGGAGATGAGGTCGAAGTTGCGCTTGATGCGGTAGAGGACGGTTTCGGCGAGACGCGTCTCTCTAGAGAGAAAGCTAAGCGTGCCCGTACCTGGCTGCGTCTCCAAGAATCTTTTGAGGGTAGTAAAATCGTTACCGGAACGGTCAGTGGTCGAGTTCGAGGTGGTTTTACTGTCGAGATTGATTTTGTCAGAGCCTTTCTACCAGGATCTCTCGTCGACGTGAGGCCAGTTCGTGATCCATCAGTTTTTGAGGGTAGCACTCTCGAATTTAAGGTAATTAAGCTCGACCAGAAACGTAATAATGTTGTGGTGTCGAGACGCGCCGTGGTGGAGGAAGAATTTAGCGCTGAACGTGAGGAGCTGCTTAAAAACCTGCAGGAAGGTAACGTACTTAAAGGTGTTGTTAAGAACTTAACTGATTACGGCGCCTTCGTAGACCTTGGTAGTATCGACGGTTTGCTGCACATAACTGATATGGCTTGGAAGCGAGTTAAACATCCATCAGAGGTTGTAAATGTTGGCGACGAGATGGATGTTAAGGTTCTGAAATTTGATAAAGAACGTAATCGGGTTTCACTAGGTCTAAAACAACTCGGAGATGACCCCTGGAAGGATCTTGGTCGTCGTTACCCAGCGGAGTCTCGTTTGTTCGGTAACGTTACGAACATTGCTGATTATGGTTGTTTTGTAGAAATTGAAGAGGGAGTTGAAGGTCTCGTCCATGTGTCCGAGATGGATTGGACTAATAGGAACGTTAGTCCGCATAAAGTTGTGCAGATCGGCGATGAAGTCGAAGTAATGGTTCTAGATATAGATGAGGATCGGCGTCGTATTTCGCTAGGATTAAAACAATGTCAGTCGAACCCTTGGGACGATTTCGCAGAAAGCCACAATAAAGGAGATAAAGTTTCAGGACAAATTAAGTCGATTACCGATTTTGGTGTTTTTATCGGCTTGCCGGGCGGGATTGATGGCTTAGTTCATCTTTCTGACCTTTCATGGGAACTCAGTGGCGAAGAGGCTGTTCGTAACTATACAAAAGGTGAAGAGCTAGAGACGATCGTGCTAGCTATCGACTCGGAGCGCGAACGGATCTCACTTGGTGTGAAGCAGTTAGATAGTGATCCGCTGTCGCTGTTCTTGGCAGAGCATCCCAAGGGTAGTATTGTGAAAGGTATTGTTCAGGAAGTCGACGCTCAGGGCGCGAAACTTGAACTTGCGGACGGTATTATTGGGTACTTACGAGCCTCAGAGATTTCGCGCGATCGGGTTGAAGACGCTCGCATGGTGCTCAAAAGTGGTGAGGAGTTGGAGTCAACAATCACGGGCATAGATAGGAAGTCACGGGTTGTGTCGCTTTCGATCAAAGTAAAGGATGCGCGTGAAGAGAAGCAAGCAATCGAAACGTATAAATCCGATGCAGATAAGCCTGTGGCAGGAGCAACGTTAGGAGACCTGCTGAAGGAACAACTAACTTCGGACTAAGTACTAATTTTTTAAAATAATAAGGGTATGCTTTGGTGTGAGAGGATGGTGCCTAGCCGTGACAAAATCCGAACTAATTGAATCGATTGCAGAAAAGCAAAAGCATCTTGCTGCAAAGGATGTGGAGCTGGCTGTAAAGTATGTGCTAGAGTTAATGAGTGAGTCGCTCGCAGACGGAGAGCGGATCGAGATTCGTGGATTTGGTAGTTTCTCCCTACATTACCGGCCGCCACGTATAGGCAGAAATCCTAAGACCGGTGATGCGGTCGCTTTGGCTGGTAAGCATGTGCCACACTTTAAGCCCGGAAAAGCTTTGCGAGAGCGCGTTAACGAAGGCCGTGATCTGCCGGTACGTAGTTAACGTCGGCGATAACTCTGGGATAAAGATATTTGGATACGGTACGTAAGATCGTACTGTTTTTATCGCTACTCCTAGTTGCGCTACTAATTGGCGTGTTTTCTTATAACAACCCCGCGCGCATCACTTTAGATATTGGATTTGCCCAGTTTGAGAATATCTCAATCGTGCTGGCTTTTGCTGTTTTTTTTGGGATCGGATGGTTGTCCGGTATTGCTACAGTGGGGTTTTCTCTATTGCGTGCGGCACGTGCAAAACGTCTTTTGGGTCACGAATTGAAATTGGCAAAGGCAGAAGTTAATAGTCTGCGCAGCCTTCCACTGCACGATGCCGACTGAGGCAACATTCTTTTTGGCGGGGTTATTTGTCGTAGCCGCTGCTATGGGATGGGCTTTTGCGTCGTATTCCTCCACTCAAGAGCACGATAGATCGCCGCCACTGATCAATGCGGATTACATCAGGGGCTTGAATTTAGTTCTTAATAGACAAACTGATGAGGCTCTTGAACTATTCGTGCGAATGGCGAAGGTGGATGAAGAGACCTTGGAAACCCATTTTGCGTTGGGTCACCTTTTTCGTCGCAGAGGAGAGATCGATAAAGCTATTCGAGTACACCAGAATTTGCTAGCGCGACCTAGCCTTAGTGAAGCCCAGAGGTATCAGGCCTTGTTTTCATTAGCGCAAGATTATTTGAGCGCTGGGCTGTTTGATCGTGCCGAAAAACTGTTTATAGATCTGCGCGGTAGTTCTACACGTAAGCAGGCCGCTTTAGAGAATCTCGTTGACATATATGAGCGGGAGAGCGACTGGGCGAAGGCGATTGAGGCCCATAGAGAGCTTGAAGTTATAACCGGAAAGAAATCGACACAACTTGCCCATTACTATTGCGAGCTTGCGGAAAAGGCACGCCTTAGTAGTAACTTGGATTTAGCACGACATTATTTGAAGAGCTCAGTACGTACGGAATCCGGTGTGTTCCGGGGAAGATTGATTCGAGCGGCAATTGCTCAGCAAGAAAGAGATTATGCGCAGGCTATGCGACTATACGAACAAGTCCTTGAGTCCGACCAGAGAATGATGGTGGAGGTATTACCTCAACTCATCGAATGTTATCAAATGACCGAGCGTCAGGACGAGTTAGCAGACTATTTGGAGCAGCTAACTTTAGACAATATTGATGCTAAGCAAAATTTGGCATACTCAGCAATCATTAATGAACTTTTTGAACCACCCGTACTTCGTGCGTGTGTTGAGTCTTTTATCATGAATCATGAGTTTATGGGTGCTCTTATTGGTAAACAATATCTAGAATCATTGTCTTTAGAGGATCGGGAGAAAGCGATTCTGAGGATTACGAACGGGTTACGGTCTCTCGCCTTGTCCAGTACTCGTTATCGCTGTATCGATTGTGGCTATAGTCCTCAACGATTAGTTTGGCACTGCCCAAGTTGTAAGCTATGGGAGACCATAAAGCCCCTTCGTGATTTCCAGTTTGAGCGCCTAATCAGTTAATAGCATATCCAGATCTGGAAAAAACTAGAGACTGGATGAAGGTTTTTGTTTGCTGGGAGTATTATTTTCTTTGTTTCATGGAAGATGGAGTGCGCCACCCGGACCTTGGTCCCGACTTTTGCGCGTATCTGAACTTCCTAGGTAGTTCTAGCCGGGGCTCGGAAGGATAAAATCCTGCGTGATAGAGGCTAGATTTGGTGTGCCAGCTTGCTGCATCATAATATGGAGTTCGCGATTGAGCATATCGAGCACTCGCTCCACGCCTTGTTGACCGAAAGCAGTTAATCCCCATATATATGGGCGGCCAATGCAGATTGCATCGGCGCCTATCGCTAGCGCTTTGAAGATATCAGTGCCGCGGCGGAAACCGCCGTCTATGAGAATTGGAATCCGTCCGTTGATTGTTTCGACGATTTCAGGGAGCGAATCTATTGTTGCTCGGCCGCTGTTTATTGCCCGCCCCCCATGATTTGAGACGATTAAGCCATCCACCCCGTGTCTTAGCGCGAGTGCAGCGTCTTCGTGAGCGACGACCCCTTTCAATAAAACTCTCATACTGGTCATCTCTTTAATTCGATCGATAAAAGCCCAGTCCATTTGTGGTGCGCGCGTGTTTGTAATAGCTGATAGATCTAGTCCATCGAACATGGGTTTGCGCGCGACCGACCCAGCTATACCCGGCTCGTGGCATCCGAGACATTCGGGGTTTGTATTTCTTCTGTATCGATCGAGGGACTCACGGTTACTATTCGGTAGATCGACGGTTATAGCGACCGCGGGACATCCCGATTCCTCTGCACGTCTTACTAGTGCCTCTGTAATTCGCCAATCTTCGGTAGGGTATAACTGATACCAGACCGGCGTATCACGAGCCGCGTTAACATCCTCGACACTCGTAGTTGTAACAGTTGAGAGTATTTGTAAAGCGTTGCGTGATGTTGAAGCTCGTGCAACAGCAAGTTCACCGTCCGAATGGAACATTTTATGTGTCCCGACCGGTGCAATAATGATCGGTGACGCATACTGCGTGCCAAATAGCTCGATCCCCATGTCGATCTGGCTAACGTTTACGAGCCGGCGAGAACGAATTTGTAGACGGGTGAAGCCTTCTCGATTCGCTCGCACAGTGGCGCCGTTATCGACTCCCATAGCCATATAAGTGTGATGAGCTTCGGTTAGGTTAGTTCTAGTGAATGGTTCGAAGTCAAAGACGTTTATTGCATCGGCAGCGGTTTCCAATAGCGGGGTGTTGCTGTCGTTTAGTAGTTGAGAAAAGGCGCGGCTCACGGGAGTGAGGGCGGGGCTGGCAGCGAGATATTTTAAGAACGTGCGCCTGCGTTCAAGCGTATCCATTAGTTGTTTCCTCGATAGTTTTCCGTGAGATCTCGGCACGAATCTCCTCGTTATGCTCCCCCAGTAATGGAGGGTAGCGTCTATAGGTTGGCCCGTTTTCTGGCATCGTGATCGGATTACCAATAGATTTGATAATACCCAGTAATGGATGTTCAAGCTCTACAATCATGCCGCGCGCGATCAAATGCTCGTCGGTTAATGTTTCATCCGGGAAATTGATCGGCCCTGCTGGAATTCCTTTCTCAGCGAATGCCTCAATCCAGTAATTTGCTTCCCGCGTTGTTAGAATCTTTTCGAGTATTGGGATTAATTCTTCTCGATGTTCGTTACGCAGAGGATTTTTTATGAACCGAGGATCAGTCATGATCGTATCTTGGATCTGTAGAGTCTCACAGAAACGTTTCCACAGACGTTCTGTACCGACTGCGACAATTAGATCTTTATCTTTAGTTTTAAGCGGTTGGTAGGGCGTAACGGTTGGATGCAGGTTGCCGAGTCGTTTAGGACGCTCCCCATTTGCGAAGAAGGTACCTCCAATATTAGCAAGATACGTCGTCTGTGCATCGACGAGCGATACGTCGATAAAATTTCCCAAGCCATTTTCCACAGTATCGCGGGCGTAAAGCGCGGCTTGAATGCCCATAACTGTATAGAGTCCAGCTGTTATATCGGCAATAGGTGTTGGGAATCGTATAGGTATCCCATCGGGTTCACCAGTCAACGCCATGAGCCCGGCTTCTCCCTGGGCAACAATATCGTAGCCGCTGCGGTTAGCTTTCGGCCCACTGTGGCCGTACCCGCTGATCGCGGCGTAAATCAATTTCGGGTTAATCGTTTGAAGAGTTTTTGGATCAATTCGTGAATTTATGAGCGATGACATTCGTGGAATGTTAGTTATAAAAACGTCGCTACTCGTGATTAGTTGATGAAGAAAGGCGATATCTTCGTCCTTCTTTATATTGAGCTCGAGGCTGCGCTTATTACGATTTACGGAAAGAAAATAGGGGCTTTCGCTTTTTAGAAATGGTGGGCCCCAGCGGCGGGACTGGTCGCCGATTTCAGGACGCTCTATTTTAATAACGTCAGCTCCGAGGTCGCCCAACATCATTGCGCAATAGGGCCCCGCGAGGGCCTCTGTCATCTCTAGCACGCGAATGTTTTTCAAAGGAAGGTGTGGTTTCAATTAGTACTCCGTCGTTTGAGGATTAGTTGTGGCGTTTTTGTCGCGCCTCAGTATTATCTCATCGTGTTATCTATTTTTTAATTAGTATGTCACAAATCTCCGTTAAAGTTCTTTTGCGAATCTGCGTATTTGGTTGTCAAGTTTAGGTATTACGCCTGCGAAAAAGGGCAATTGTCTAGAGCCTCGATTTTTTGGTTTGCATTTAGTGATTCTAGAATGATTTTTTAGTTGATGAAGGAATATGAGTCTGGTATACAAAACTAATGTTATTAAAGAAATGTAACTTCTCTGTAGCGGTTATAGGTTGTTTGAGTGTGCTCTTGTTATCGCAAGGGCCGATAGTATTTGCGCACCATTCCTATTCACCGATCGACAAAACGAGGTTGGCCGAGGTGAGTGCGATAGTAGCAAAGCTTGAATGGACTAATCCGCACATTTTCCTCTGGACTTATGTGGTCGATGAATCACAAGAGAGTGGTTACCAGCTATGGGCGTTTGAGACGGGCAGTATTACGATGATGGCAAGAGCCGGTTGGTCACGTGACGATACCCTCAAAGTCGGCGAGAAAGTTACGATTGAATATTTTCCGTTACGCGACGGCAGACCAGGAGGAGAAATAGCGTCATTGACACATGCCGACGGCACTGTCACTCCGGGGGATAGTCCCGCCCAAAATTGGCGTAGGCAGATCCGCGAGGCTGCCAACGGAGAGGCGCAATGAGTGTTGGTAGCCGTATCGCCCAGAGTATGTTTGCTTGCGCTGCTGTGGTGCTAGTAGCCGCCTGCGGACAGAGCGCCGATAACACGGCCATAGACGACGCGGCGGCTGTACCAGCGCAGCAGTTACCAGACTGGAGCGGATGGTGGATGGAGGCGGAGGGCATTGCCGGTAATGGGGGTGAGTTCCGGAATGCTGACTTATATCTGCCTGAGGCGAGGCGGCTCGTCGAGGCGGGCGCCGCGGCGTACTGTGTTCCAACTCGTTTTAACGGCGCAGGTTATGGTGGGCAGTTCAGTGATGTTGAGTTTTTGTTGATGTCACAAAGGCTCACGATTACTAACGGAGACGGACTGCTGCGACGCATTCCCATCGACGGGCGGCCGCTGCGCGCGAGTCCTGAGCCCTCCAACGGCGGTACGTCCGTAGGCAAGTGGGAAGGCGATATCCTGATTATTGAAACTATCGGTCTACACCCTGATACGACTTTTCCCGCAGTTTCGCGACCCAATGGCTGGCTAATTGGAGAAGACGTTCATGTTTTAGAGCGCTTATGGCTCAATGAACATGATCAGTTGGTTGTTGAAACAGAGCTAACTGCACCGCAATTGCTGAAAACACCACACAAGTTCACCATCGTTTATCAACGTCAGCCCGGGTTTATTTACCGTGACCACGACGTATGTTCGTTAAACGATCGCGCGATTGATCCCGAAACAGGACGTGAGCGCTTCGACATGACACCGCCCGATGATCTTCCTCCGCCACCAATCAATTAGTTTGAATTGGTGGAAAACCAAAATCAGCAGCCTCGGAGGAGGAAAAAAAGAGCTTGCGGACAAAAGCCGGGTATCGGGAGCCGACTCTTGTCCGCTCGAAGTGAACTCAGGCGCTCCGATAAAGCTTGGTCATAACAAACTCTCGGTGCCCTAATGCTTCCGCGGCGGTTAATCTGCCATTAGCTGTTTGCACGATCATATCGATCAGGTTGTCGCCGGCTTCTGGAATGGTCATCTCACGTCGTACAACCCCCGAAACATCTACGTCAATGTGCTCGCCCATGGTTCTCACCGTACGTGGATTACCCGTAATTTTTATTACTGGCATGATCGGGTTGCCGATTATATTGCCTTGACCTGTAGGGAAGCAGTGTACGACGTAGCCTGCTGCGGCCTGAATCGTATTGCATTCAGCGGCAGCAGAAGAGGTATCCATGAAGTAGAGTCCAGGGCCTTTCGATGGTGCTTCAGCGGGTTCTAGTACATCGATATAGCTCACTTCCTTACCGATTTTCTCAAGATTTCCAAGTGCTTTTTCCTCTATCGTGGTTAAACCGCCGGCTATATTACCCTTGGTGGGCTGACTGTCGGATAGATCGGAGGTCTTAAATGCCTCTACCACTTCGTCTTGATAGGCCTGCCAGGTGCGAAGAAATTTTTCGCCAACCTCTCTAGACACAGCTCGAGACGCGCATTTGTCTTCCGCGCCCGTAATTTCGGTGGTCTCGCCGAAGCAACCGTATACACCTTGCGGAATCCACTTGTCGTACATATTGCCGACTGCCGGACAGGACGCAAGCCCGGTTGTTGTATCCGACTCACCGCATTTTGCTGCTACCCATAGATCCGAGATGCTGCATTCTTCGCGCTGTTGTCCAGATGTTTGGTGTACCAATTCTTTTGCGGTTCGGGATGCCGCTGCTACTGTCGCAATATCACCGTTTTGCTCGATAGAAAATCCAGTTACTGGCTTGCCGGTAGCAGCGATGCCATCGACGATTTTTTGTGTCCATCCTGGTTCAATCCCAATAACGACGCACGCCGCAACATTCGGATTAGAGCCTGTACCGATCATCGTGCGAAAGTGGAGCTCCAGGTCTTCGCCGAATTGCAGCCGCCCATAAGCGTGGGGCAGTGCTATTGTGCCTTGAATATTAGCCGCTACCGATTCGCAAGCGGCATTCGATATATCATCAACCGGCAGAATAGCTACATAGTTGCGGATACCGACCCGACCGTTCTCGCGCCGATATCCAAAAAATGAGTTTTTTTCAGACATGATTTTGCCCTCGCTTACCAACGTTTAGTTTTTAGATTATGAGTATGTACGTGCTCGCCTATACCGACCGGTTCCACTATTTTTCCAATGTCAGTACCGTATTTTATTGCTGTATCACCTTTTTTGAGGTCCGCTAGAGCAACCTTATGTCCAATTGGTACATCCTGTTTAGCGGTCATTCGAAAGTCACTATTGTCTTCGGTTATAACACACAGTAATTCAGCGCCTGCTTCGATGCCTTCCACGACAACAACGCCTACATTATCTTTTTTATCATGGATCAGTAGTTGCGGAATGCTCACGACATGTCTCTCCTGTTGGTTTAATTGATATCACGGCGAGTATTTACTGTTAAAAGTCTCATAACTTCCTGTGCCGCTTGATTTGCCTCTTCTCGGGTTGCGCTTTCAGCCGCATCTGCGTCACCGCGTTCTGCTGCGGCGAGAATACAACGGAGATTCTCGATGCTTTCTCCTGAGCGTTCATTAGAACGATTTGGATGAGTTAATCCCAACGAACGCCACTGCCAGATGCGAGCATGCAATGTCGCTAGCATAGAGTTTAGTGTCTCACTCTTGGTGCCCTCGTGCAGTACCTCGTAAAAACGGGTCTTCATGTCTAATACCCGATCAGCATCACCGCTTTTGTAGGATGAGACGACTGCTTCAAAGGCTTTCTGGAGACTCGCCTGGCTTTTTCTGGTTCGTTGCTCTACAAAAATTCGTGCAGCGAGACCATACAAGACTGCCCTTATCCGATACAGGTCCTCCGCTTCTTCTGGGGTTAACCCGCGCACGACAGGACCTTTGTTGGGTATGACTTCGATTAGCCGCTCTGCCTCGAGTTGTCTAAGTGCTTCACGAATGACTGTCCGAGAAACATCCATTATCTCGATTAATTCGCGCTCCGTAAGGCGCTTACCGGGTGGCAGTTCACCGGAGACGATGGCGCTTCTGAGTCCCTCAAGAACCTGTTGGCGAAGTGATGCAGCGGTCTTACGGACTTTTTTGAGGCTCGACTGGCTCATGTATTAGCATTGTAATACCATATTACGCTATCTGGGAACCCAGCAGGACAAGGACAACAATGGATTCAGATTCTGTAAAGCTAGGAATTATCGGCCTTGGTAGGTGGTCTAGGGTTCTTACCCGTGCTGCTCAGAAATCGGAAAAGATAGAAATAGTTGCCGGTTACAGTCGTTCTAAGGAAAAACGAGACGCTTTCCAGGCAGATTTCGGTGTTGTGAGTGTGGAAGACCCTGATTCGCTCTTTAGTAATCCTGAGATAAAGGGTGTCATTCTGACGGTACCCAATGAGCAACATCTGCCTGTTGCGGAAGCTGTTGCAAAAGCAGGGAAGCACGTCTATACCGAAAAACCTATAGCCAATACTCTCGAATCAGGTTTGGAAATTGAGTCGCTGCAGTCCCGTTATGGAATTCATGTGATGGTAGGACATAGCGCAAGGTTACTTAAGGGTACACGGCGAATAAAAGAGGTTATGGATAGCGGTGGACTTGGGCGTATCGTATTTATTGAGGCTAATTTCTCCAATGAACGAGCATTGGAAATTACGCCCGACACTTGGCGATGGTTCCGTGCCAAGGCGCCTGGTGGACCGTTATCGCAGCTCGCTATACATCAGTTCGATACTATTCATTATCTCGGTGGTGAGATTGAAGCAGTATCGTCGATCGCTTCAAAGCTTTCGCCAGTTGGAGCGGAGGTCGATGATCAGTCGATGACTACGCTGAAATTTGTGGACGGGAAACTCGGCTATGTTGGTTCTAGCTGGACATCTCCGGGTATTTATTCAATTCGTGTATTCGGGCAAACGGGCCTTATGCATTTTGAACTCGACTTTGGTAGCTGGGACACGCCAGACGAATTACATAAAACTTCGCAACTTTATATTCAACGCGGTAAAGATGGATTTGGAGAGCGAGAGATGCTCGATATTCCTGCCGGAGACATGTTCCAGGACGAGCTAGAGATGTTCGGGGAGATGTGTATGACGAATAAGGCGTGTGAACTCGGAGCGAGTAGCGGTAATGTTGCCTTGGCTGTTGTGAATGCGGCATTGGTTTCGATTGAAAAGAATGGTCAACTAATCTCAATTAAAGACGTTCTCGACGAATCTCGCGCGAAACTCACAGCGGCCTAATAGAGATTGGTTGCGAGCGCGGTTATCTGTTTGAAATTGATTGATAGAGGTAACTTGGTATGACAAATATTTCTAGCCGATATTTTATTGATTTGACTCAGCCTGAAATTGCAGCGCAAATCAAACGGAACCCGATGGTGGTTTTGCCTGCTGGTAGTGTCGAGCAACATGGCCCTCACCTCCCAACGGGCACGGATATTTACGCCGCTAATGTTATTTCTCACGCTGTTGCGGAGGAGATGGACGCGCTTGTGTTGCCTGGCGGTCCCCTTGGTGTAACGCCGATGCATATGCCTTTCGAAGGTACGCTGACCCTGACGCCTGACACTTATATGAAAGTTGTCGAGGAAACCTGTGTGTCTACTGCTCAGCATGGAGCCAGACAGTTGTTAATTCTCAATTGGCACGAAGGTAACATTCCATCTCTTTCCGTTGCGGCAGATAAATTGCATCGTGACCACGGAATGATTGTCGTGACGGTTCAGGCTTGTTACGTTGCTGCCGAGCTTTACGGGCAGGATTGTGGTGGCTTGACGCATGGTGGAGAAATCGAAGCGCTTGCGATTTTGGCGCATCGGCCGGAACTCGTGCATCTTGACCGCATAGATCACTCATCCGATCACGACCATGGTAGTAAAATGGATAAACTGCGACGGACAAGAACTTTTCAACCTGTACTTACCGATATTCGTTCGATCGCTTCTACTGGTTGGTACGGCCATCCGGAGAACGCTACGATTGATAAAGCACTAAAGATGCTTAATGACGTTTCGGCAGCGATCGCATCTGAAGCGAGTGAAATCTTCGCGAAACTTGAGTCGGTTCAGGGGGGGGTCGCGGAAGTACGGCATCTTCAGGAAGCGAGTTAGGCCGCCTGAAAGGACAAAGAAGCGGAGTTGCTTAGTGGCGCGTGTAGTAAAATTTGCCGATGCAAAAGACCTTGGTCTTCCTGGGCGTATCTCGAAAGAAATTCTTTCTGGTCAAGAGACTGCCGCATCTGTCACGCTGAGGTATGTCGAGATTCCTGTACCGATTTCTGGTGTGGCCCCTCGTGCCCCTCATTCGCACAACGACTCCGAAGAATACATTCATGTGCTATCGGGACGAGGCTTGTTTTGTGGTGGCGAAAGCGAGATACCTTTGCTGCCTGGTGACACTGTATGTGTTCCCCGTGAAGAATTACATGTAACAATCAACACTGGGGGGGTGCCCCTTTTGTTGCTATGTTTTTTTCCAAAAGGCGATCTGAGTTCTCATGGTTAGCGCGAGAAGTCGTTTTGAGCCGGAGTAAGTGGCGATGACACTTGACGTGGCGTGTCTTCGTCCAAGAGATGATTTTCTGGATGTTGGTGCCATACCGCCAAAGACATTATCGATTGGTTACCTTCGGCCGGATGATTCTAACCTTGCGGCCATTTTCGCTGAGGTGCGTGCCGTTGTAATTCCCGCAGTTGGACCGAAGCTAGAACGGGCGCTTTTCGAGAACTCTAGAATTGAGTTCGTTCAGGTGACTGGGGCTGGTGTCGATAGAGTTGACGAATCAACAATGAAGGAATTCGGTATCGCAGTGGCGAATGTCGCGGGTGCCTCCAACGACGCTGTGGCAGAGTATACGGTGGGTAGCGCAATCGCATTGCTGAGACGGTTTGTTTGGGCAGATGCAGAGATTCGCAAAGGGCGCTACGAAGAGATTCGCTCTCGAATGATTGCAGATACGCTTTCTGGATTGAACGGCTTGACAGTTGGGGTTGTTGGTTTTGGAACGATCGGCCAAGAGGTTGCCTTGGCCTTTAAGCGTATGGGTGGGCGGATTGTGTTCTTCGATCCCGCAGTGGACGAGACGGACGTCCCGCCGGAATTAGAAGCAAAACGCTTGGCCTTGTCTAAGTTAGTTGCAACTGCCGACGTGATAACCCTGCACGTTCCCCTAATTTCAGCAACTAGGGGGCTTATTGGTGAAGACGAACTCGCGCTTATGAAGCGTGAAGCTATCCTGATCAATGCAGCTAGGGGAGGGGTCGTCGACGAGACTGCGCTCGCTAGAGTTCTAGAGGCTGGAGAACTCGGAGGAGTAGCTATCGACGTTTATGAAGAGGAACCGCCGCCATATGAGAATCCCCTGTTTGCATTAAAAGGCGACGCTGCGAGACGAACGTTGTTTACGCCCCATATTGCCGGTGTTACTCGTCAAGCCTGGGCAAATCTTTTTGCCGCAGCGTGGGAGAACGTTGTTAGGGTCGTCATTAGGGGTGAAGCGCCGCTAAACCGCGTATATTAGTCCCGAGTTGCCAGGAGATTTCGTGATGTCTTTTGTTTCCAAAGTACAGTTCTTGGTTATTGCTGTATGTGCGTTTTCTTCATCGATTAACGCGCAAGGTGATGATTATTTCGAAGGTGAAACGATTACTGTCTATGTTGGACGAACGCCTGGTAGTGGCGCTGATCTATCAGTTCGTGTTTTTGTTGAATTCTGGCAACGCCATATTCCAGGGAACCCGACAATGATTGTCCGAAATGTGCCAGGTGGTGGTGGTACTCGTGTGTGGAATTTTGGAGCGGAAGTTGCAGCGAATGATGGACTTCACATTCTGTACTCACCCACTTCGGGTGCGGCTGCGATTTTGAATCAGCCGGGTTTACGGGCCGATTTCTCACAGATGCCTTACATTGGCGGTCTTATGAGCCCCAATATGGCGTACGTTCGAACCGACAAGGTGAAACGTCCGTCTGATCTGTTGACAGCGGACGGGCTTAAATTCGGAGGGCAGACCCCGGCGCATCGGTTCGATCTATTGGGCCGACTCGGTCTTGATGCTGTTGGTGCAGATTATCAGTATGCGACGGGATTTCCCGGAGCTGCCGATGTTTTTAATGCAATTCGCCGGGGCGAAGTCGATATTCAAGTGGCGTCCCTAGGGCTATATCGCTTCTCGATCGAGCCGACTCTCGTAAAAGAAGGTTTGGCGATCCCGCTGTGGCATAACCCTTTAGCAGATCCCAGCGGTAATGTTGCTGCGCTCGCCGTAGCGGAGGATATTCCATCTTATATGGAGTTTTACGAAGATCTGGTTGGAGAAAAACCTTCCGGAGAAGAATACGAAATGTATAAGTGGTTATTACCGAGGGTTAATAACATCGTCTACGCAGCTTTGCTTCCACCCGGCACTCCGGACGAAATACAACTAATTCTGCGGCAAAGTTTTATTGACGTAACCGAGGACTCTAGTTATCAGGCGGAAGAACTTACTATGTATGGATTCAACCTTCCGGTCATCGGTGCTTCAGAAGGTACAGAAATTCTGGATAGTCTCTACGATGTACCGGAGAACGTAACGGTATTCCTTGAAAACTACATTGACGCTGTCCAGTAATACTGTCTATTGGTTCGTTATTAATTTCCGATCGAGCAAATTATGATTGACGGCTTGATCGCAGGCTTATTGTTGACGTTCAGTTGGCCGACCCTTGGGTATCTGTTTCTCGGAGTTTTCCTTGGCATGTGGATTGGGGCGATACCCGGGCTGGGCGGAGCGGTCGGCCTCGCCCTAATGCTGCCGTTCACCTTCAATATGGACCCGGTTCCAGCCTTTGCGTTATTGCTTGGGATGTATGCGGTGACTTCGACGAGCGACAGTATTTCCGCGATCATGTTGGGGATACCTGGTACCGTTGCTTCGCAAGCAACCATTTTGGATGGCTACCCGCTAGCGAAAAAAGGACAAGCAGCAAGGGCTTTCGGAGCGACCTATACCGTTTCGGCATTTGGTGGTGTTGTCGGAGCGCTATTATTAGCGGTATCCCTACCGATCGTTCTTCCTTTTATATTTGCGTTCGGTGTGCCTGAGTTTTTCATGCTTTCCGTTCTTGGACTAACAATGGTTGGCGTCCTTTCCGGCCAGTCGATCCTCAAAGGAATTTTAGTTGCACTATTAGGGTTATTACTGACAACGGTAGGTTATGCTGATGCAACTGGTGTGCCGCGTTTCTATTTTGGTATTAACTATCTACTAGATGGCATCCCGATTATTCCGATTGTACTTGGCCTGTTCGGTATTCCGGAATTGATGGAGCTGGCGGTCAAGAACACGTCGATTGCGCGCGTGTCGCGTGACGATACCAGTAATAGTGGAATGTTGCGGGGAATTAAAGACGCTTGGATTTATCGGTGGCTGACGCTTCGCTGCGCTTTAATTGGTACCTATGTAGGCATGATTCCGGGTTTGGGTGCGGCTATCGTTGATTGGATTTCCTACGGCCATGCGGTGCAGAGTGCGCGGGACAAGTCACAGTTTGGTAATGGTGATATTCGTGGTGTGATCGCGCCCGAAACAGCAAATAATGCCCACAAGGCCGGCGCGCTCATACCGACCGTGGCCTTCGGAATACCCGGTAGCATAGGGACCGCGATCTTGCTCGGCGCGCTGGTCATAAAAGGGCTGCGTCCGGGCCCTGATATGTTAACTACCAACCTATCGTTGACTTTTAGCATGATTTGGGAAATTGCGCTTGCCAATCTTGTGGCAGCTGGCTTGCTCATGTTATTAAGCCGGCAGGTCCAGAAAGTCGCCTTTCTGCCCGGTCACCTGGTTGTTCCGGGCGTAATGGTAGTGCTCCTCATGGGTGCTTGGGTGGCGACTAACTCAATGGGTGACTGGTGGGTTTGTCTAGCGATGGGAACGTTGGGCTATTTAATGAAACAGAGTGGTTGGCCCCGACCACCACTGATCCTCGCATTAGTGCTAGGCGGACTGATGGAAAACAATCTGCAACTGAGTTCGCAGATATATAACGGCTATGAATGGCTTTTTAACCGGCCTGCCGTCGTCGCCATTGAAATACTGATTGGCGTAACAGTTTTGTTGGCCGTTCGAGGGATTATTAACCCTAAAGGAAAGAATGCGAGTGGGGGTGAGGGTGCTACAAGAAATCCACTGTTATCGTTAGCACTATCGGTAGGTTTCTGTATGGTGTTCTTCCTAGCACTTTTGGAAACACTGAATTTCGGAGGGGCTGCGACGTCTCAATTTCCGAAGGCGATATTGACGGTGGCTCTTCCGATCACATTGCTCCTGGTTGTGAAGGATTCACAGGCTAGTATGAGAGTAACCGCTGTTGCAGGTAATCTTCGAGAAGCCTTAAGTCAAGCTGCCGATAAGAGTGAGCTTCAGCCGAGTTTGGTTTTTATTGGCTATCTATTGGTAACTGTTGGTATTACATATCTAGTCGGTCAGCTTGTAGCGCTTCCTCTGTTTGTGATCGCTTATTTGTTGGTGTGGGGCGGGTATAGACCCCGGGATGCGGCCATATATGCTTTGACGACTAGCTTTATCATCTGGGGATTCTATGGCGAGCTAATGAACCTGCTATTTCACCCGTCGCTATTTTTTAGCGGATAGAGTCAAGGGCGGCCCGTAAAAGCGGCACGATGTTCTGGCTAGCTGCCGTAATTTGATCTATTTTCCCCTGTTCGGTTTCACCATCCGACGGTAATAGTGGTAGCCCGGCGGCCATGGATTCCGCGATGAGTTCAGGGTCCTGGAAGGCCTTGGTAAGAGCAGCTCTCAGTTCTGCTGTTGCCGTCTTATCCATATTAGGTGGACCGAAGAAACCACGTCTCATATCTAGCATATTTACGATTGCTTGTACGGCTTGACGCGGCTCACCGGAAACGAGCTCTGTCGCCGTTGGTATATCCAGGTAGCCTGGAATTCGGTGGGTGCTAAGAGTTAGGATTGGACGCTCGTCACCCGATTCGATAACCGCGATCGAGGCTGACCACCCGGTGATATGTCCATCACCGTCACCTTTTATGACCGCGAGCGCGGTGTCAGCATTACCGTTATAGCCGCTAACCACCTTTAGATCGATATTCAGAGCGCTCGATAGTACGGCCATCGAATAAAAATCCTCGTCCGTACCCTGAGACGGAAAGATAAACGGCCGATCGAGATCTCGGGCATCGCTAATTGTCATGATCTCTGATTTTGCCCCAACCGTAAGTACTCTTGGCTCGGTAGCGGCACGACCAAGATAAACTAGCTTTGTGGCGTCGAACTGTGCTGCTTCGCTACCCGCGAGTTGCGCAAGAATTAACGATGGGATACTTGTGAAAGCAATGGTTTTGCCGTCAGGCTCGGAAAACCAGACGTAGTTAGTACCGCGGATTCCGCCGCCGCCCGTCATAACGTGGATACGAACGTCGGCAGCACCGGAATGTTTAGCTATATATGGCGCTATCATGCGGGCATAGCGGGTCATCATGCCTCCGGCACTATTAGGACTAATGAGGGTTATGATCTCACCTTGAACGCTTTGCGCGTGAGTTGTAATAGGTAGTCCGGTCAGAGCAGCAGAAGCCGCGATAGCTATAGTTGCGCGTACTGCAAAAAAACATGCTGTCTTATTTAATTGCGGTGCGATCTGGCTCACAGTTTTCACTTGACGCTTTGTCTTACCTAAAAATAGGTTCTAGTATGCCGTGGTAGAGTTGTAGTTGCAGTCCCACGACGAAAAGAAGATAGATGATCGTGGTGAAAATTGTTGCTATAACTATAGACCTAGCGGGAAATGCATATCCCGAAAAGACTAGGTAACCACTGGAAAAAAGAAAAACGGCTATAACAGGTCCGAATAGGGCAATGAGCACCACGAATGCGGTAACACCAGCAAAGGCCTGAAGTTCGCGTGGAGACTGCTTGCTCAATTCCCCATCTGTTTCATTTTTTACTGTCGTAACAGTAGCCGTGGACCTAATGTTCAGTGTTAGCAGATAGCCGAGAACGAGCACGAAGCCAAGAAGCGCCATCGGGAGAGGGACAAGGCGAGCATTGGGTCCAAAGCGAAGACATATTAGAGCGAAAACGCCGAAAATCACGAGTAGAGCCCCGGCGATTAGGTTTTCTTGTATGCGGGGAGTCACGAGTTGGCGTCCTGGTTTGTCCGGTAGCGACGGTAGAATGGTAGTGCTGTCGTTATAGCGATAAAAATGAACATCACCAAAGTGATCGGTCGGGTAAAAATAAAATTGTTCCCATAAAGCCCGAGTGATATATGTAAGTTCCGTTCAATCATCTCAGCCAAAACCATGGCGATGACGAGATTTGCACGTGAGTATTCGTGTTTGGCCATTAGATAGCCGAGCGCACCAAAAATACCCGCAACGATCACATCAATGACTAGGCCGCGTGTTGCGAATGCACCGAAAAAACATACTGAAAGCACAAGCGGAATTAAAATGTTTGGACTTAAGGCAGGTAGTCTTGCGAGGCGCGAAGATATTACGAGGCCAACTAGCGTCGTTAGAAGATTGGCAATCACAATAATCCAAACCATGCTAAACACCAGGTCAAGCTCACCAATCAACATCTGAGGACCAGGAACAATACCCATGCTCAGGAATGCTACGAGTAGTATCGCCATACTCTCACCTCCCGGGATGCCGAAGGCTAGTGTAGGCATTAGACCACCGCCTTCGTTAGCGCCTAGTGTCGCATCAGGAGCGATAACGCCTTCGACCGCTCCTTTCCCGAAGCGTTCCGGTGTTTTGGAGGTTTGTGCTGCTTGCGCGTACGCTGCTAGTCCGCCGACGCTTGCGCCAACTCCGGGTAGCACTCCGATCCAGAGCCCCAGTAGACTTGACCGGCAGACTAGCCACCAATGAGAAAATGCATCTTTGACTCCGTCTAGGACGGAGCTTCTTTCTTCACTCGCTATGCGATCAGCAATCGTTCCGCCTTTCACGTATAGCTTCATCATTTCGGCTACAGCGAAAAGCCCAATCATTGCGACTGGGAACGAGATGCCGTCGAGTAGATAAACACTACCAAACCAGAATCTTGGTGTCCCGCTTACGGGATCCATACCAATGAATGCGATCATTAGTCCAAGCGTAGTTGCAATAAGTCCCTTCCATAGTGAGCCATCGCTGAATGTAGCAATAATCGTCAAGCCCCATAAAGCCATCATCAGATATTCGCTCGGGCCAAGCGCCAACATCACAGGACGAACAATCGGTATGCTAAAAGCCAAAAAAATAGCGCCAACAAGGCCGCCGAGTAAGGCGGCGGTGGCGGAGGCCCCAAGTGCACGACTGGCCTGTCCTTGCTGTGCCATAGGATGGCCGTCGAAAACTAGAGCTAAGCTTTTAGCTGCGCCTGGTACCTTGAACAGAATGCTTGTAACCGAACCGCCCCAGATTGTCGCGATATGTGCTCCAAGAAGTAAGGAGAGCGTGGCGGCCAATTCATGTCCGTAGGTGAAAGGCAGTAGGAGTGATAGTGCAACTATTCCACCTAGACCTGGCAATATGCCAATTAAGAGACCATAGCTAACGCCTATACACATAAAAAGGACTGCTTGCGGTGTTGCGAGCGCAACAAGTCCTGCAAGGATAGGCTCTGACATTCGTTAAACGACGTTACTCAACTACTTTGCCGAGTAGTGTGGAGACATTAGTCTGGCAGTCAATCATTTGTTTGGGAAATATAATTGTGATGGCGTCAGTCGGGCAAATCGACTGGCATAGACCACAATACCAACATTCGTCTGGGTAAACGACCACCGGGAGAGTTTCGCGATTATCTTCCTCTTTGTAGATAAGGTCGCCTGGACAAATCCAGTCGCAGAGATTGCATTTCACGCATGTTTCCGGGTTTATTTGTATAGGATTATGTATGGGCGTTACGTCATTTGGCATTGACAGCTTCCTTTAAATTTAATCGCGGAAATGCCATAGACAGTGGGTGTTCGCTTGGCATTGTGCTCACCGTAGGGCCGTTGTCGCCACGCTGGACAATGACAAATCGACGCCAAGCAGAATCTAGTGTGTCGGGATAATCGAGTCGCCTGTGAGCCGATCCCGTGCGTGTCTCTTTTCGTTCTAAGGCACTTGCCGCCATCAATTCCGCATTCAGACGAATGCTCGTGGATTCATGAACACGCATTAGCCCATGCAAGTCATCAGCTTTTAGATCGGGTTCGCGTTTGGCGAGAGCCTGTAAAGTGTCAAGTGCTAGTTTCAGACCTTTCTCGTTACGGCGAACACCCACGTAATCGGTAACAGTTCGACGCGTATTATCTTCGAATTGTTTCCACGAGATCTCGCGTTCGTGCTCGACAGCCAAGTGGGCCATTGCCTGTTCTCTCAGGTCGTTAGCAGCTGCCATGTTAATTTCTGGCTGCGTTTTGTCTCTATTCTTAAGAAAAGTAGCGACGCCTTCTCCTGCGATATGTCCAAGTACCGAAGCCCCCGCGATTCCGCCACTGACAGTCGCACAATCGCCAGCGGCGAATAAGCCACCGATAGAAGTCTGGCCGTCGGTATCGACAGCTAGACCGCTACCTCTAAAATATACGCCGCTGCGGCGGACACTAAGCTCTGAGACTGAAACCTCTACGGGCTCTGTCCGGAAATTGAGCTCTTTCTGCTCATAGAACGCTGGCATCGTGTATCTATCAATTTGCAAGGTTGCTTCCATGTGATCGAGAACATCTTCTGGAAGATGGCGACAATCCGCATAGATTGGTCCGTTGCCGAGCAGGTATTCGTTGATTACAGCATCAGCGATAACCGCGCGCCGAGCGTTTTCACCTTTCTTGTCATATTTAAACATGAAACGTTCGCCGCTTTTGTTAATAAAATATGCACCTTCGCTCACCAATGCATTGAGTCCCTGTGCTGAGAATCCCTTTGGTGTTACCGTTGTTTCAACGAATTCCATATTTGCGAGCAACGCGCCTGCACGATAACCCATCGCTTGAGCGTCACCCGTGTTGTAAGGCGTATGCCAGCTATCAAACGCCATGCCCGACGCGTTTAGCGAGATCCGATTTACCTCGCCAGCAGCTAGGACGATAGCTCGTGCTCTAATCGCTAACCATTCTCCAGTACGAAAATTAAATGCAAGCGCACCGTAAATTTGATTGTCCTCTGCCAATATCTGTACTGCCATGGTTCGCGTTAGGACATTACCTTTAAGTTTGCGGACACGTTGACCTATTTGGCGCTTAAAGTAAGTTCCATCAAAGTTAATGTGATAGGTGCCCGGCAAGCCGAAAGAACGTAACCGATAGTAGTCGTTATAACGAGGGTCTTTGAAATTTACACCGAAGGTTTCGATTTTTTTTAAAACTCTTGGCATTTCGTGAATGACACGGCTTGTAACCGCCATGTCTACAATGCCGTCAGTGAGTTCTGGTACGTGTTTGAGTAGAAATTCGGGTGTATCCCATTCGGGACCGGAATCCATGATTGTTAGGTAATGATCCACACCGCAACCGACGCTACCGCAGTGATCGAGGACTTTTCCTTTCTCACAGACGTACACCTCTAGTCCGGCCTCAAGTGCCGGGATAGCCGCCATACAACCGGCTACACCACCACCGATAATTAGCACATCGGTTTCTATTGTCTTCCACGCCGATTCGGTCATTGGGGTCCTGAATGGATTAGTTGCCCTGAATTTCACGAAATTAGGGGAGGTGTTACGCCTCTGTATGTTAGTACTACCGTATTACGAAATATAATACACGAAATTTTCGCCATCGCTACGCATCGATAAGCGTATACCAACCATTTTTTTTTCAGGCAGTGCCAAACGACGGCCAATAAATCGCAAGTAAGTAACCTACTAGAACGGTAGCGAATAGGGCAAGTAGGCAGGCCCAGAAGCCTTTAACAAGCATCGTCTTTAGATTAATTCCGTAACCCGCTGCCACAGCGGGGCCTCCAGCTGAGGTTGGCAACATGAAACCGCAATTCCCGACCGCCGCGACTATATAAACGAATGGCAGGGGGTTGATATCAAGACTTTGGAATGTGCTGATCGTGATGGGTACTGTAACGGCGATAGCGGCTGTATTGCTGGTAATTTGTGTCATTACAATAGTCAGGGTTGCAAACACAATTACAGCAACTACGCCTCCTTCGCTTGCATAGGGAATCAGTATATCGGCAATGTAGGTAGCGGTCCCAGTCTCGCTAAGAATTCTCCCTAATGCCGTGCCGCCCGCGAAAAGATAGAATAGACCCCACATCATTTTTCCCTGCGCGTATTCCCAAGTCATAAGGTTTTCGCCCGCTGGCCGAATGAGGAAACAACAGATCGCGAATGTTAGAAAAGCGTACGCGGGCCTGAATCCAGGAACGATATCCGCGTAGAGTGGCCGAGTAAATGCGAGTAGTGCTGCAATCAAGAAAAGGGCGAATGACCATTTTTCCTGCTTGCTCATGGCGCCGAGTGCCCGAAATTCACCGACAAAATATTCTCGAGCGCCCTTAATCTCTGTAATCTCTGGTTTGAACGCGAAGCGAACATATATAAACGTCACGATCATGACAGCTAGACTGAGTGGAAGAAATCTAGTGAACCAAGTCGTGAATGCAAATTCTTGTCCCGTCACAGTCTCCTGTATGAACTCTATTGTCAGTAAATTGGGTGCGCCACCAAGCGGTGTAGTAGCGCCACCTGCACTTGTTCCCCAAGCAACAGCAATAACGAGTGCGGTCCCTAAATTACTATCCCAGAGATCCTCGATACCTATAAAGCGAAGCATGGCAACGACGATCGGGATCATCGTGGCGGCTACGATAGTATTTGGTAAAAAAGCACTAAGTATCATTCCGATAGCAAACCAGGCGAGAATTTGTCGCGTTGTGTTAGTGCCTATGCCGATTAGCGATGCGAGAGCAATCCGCCGATCCAGGCCCCAACGTGTCCACGCGGTCGTCAAGATATTGGCAGAAAGCAAAAGGATGATGAGCTCTGTTGCATAAGACGGAAGAATTTGAGTGACGGGCACGAAATCGAATACTGAAACGACAACTAACGGAAGGAATCCAGTTACTGCTAGGTGCACTGGGCGTGTAATCCACCACCAAGACATCCACAATAACAACCCGAGGCTGCAGCGAACTTCATAGTCCATTGATTCGATCGGCACGACCAGCAAGATAAGAAAAGCGATTGGACCAAGGAATATGTGGTGCACCGTTCGATGGGCTTTGTCTCCGGGATTAGATGCGTTGTTCACGTATTTTTTCCTTCACCAATACTAGAAATTAAAATTTTTAAGAGGCTACTTCGCTGGTTCTCGCTCACCGTGTCAAGTGTTATATCTCCAGTGAGGGCAAGTTAATGAATTAAAGGCCGAATAATGGCTGTTTTTGAAATTTTGCGTATAGGTAAAGCACCCTAATTCATCGCGCAGCGACGTAGAATGTAGAAAATAGAAACAATCGCAGCAGGGGAGAACTGAAGAATGACGATTCTTAATAATCAACTATTTAGTCTCACGCTCATTGGCGCCTGGTTACTAACCCCAACGTGTTTGGTAGCGCAGACACCGTTATCTAGTTTCGTAATTGAGGGCGGGACGGTGATTGACGGTAATGGTGGTCAGCCTTTGCAAGATGCGGTGGTGGTTGTCGAGGGCAACCTTATTACGGCAGTAGGTACGGTTAGAAACGTGAATTATCCTGATAACGCGGAAGTTATCGATGCGGACGGAAAGTTTGTTCTACCGGGTCTATGGGATGCGATGGTGAGCTACCAGTGGTTCTACGGTGAGGTTATGCTGAATCATGGGATAACCTCAACTATTGATGTTGGGATTGCTGGTGAGATTGGGGCAGCTTTTCGGGATGGTGTCTTACTAGGAAAAATTCGTGCTCCGCGGCCATTTTCGGGTATTTCTAGATTGACTAGTAGGCCTGCTGGTGGCACGGGGCTAGAAACCATATTGACCCCTGGCCGCACACCGAATTCGGTCGAAGAAACCCGTGAGTTCGTAAGAAGGTTCATTGGCGGGGGGGCGGACATCGTCATGTTTCAAGATGGTACGTTACCACTGGAGTATTACCGGGCAGGTTTTGATGAGGCTCGACGGGCTGGTATGCCAGTCTCCACGCGGGCATACGGACCGATTTTTGGCCCGCTAGAGGCTGCTGAACTAGGTAGCAATATGTTGCCACATTCGGCTGGCATTGGACGACTCATTACACGTATACCAGTCGAGTCCAGCGATAGCAGAAACGAGGCTGATCTTTTCTCTGACATGGATATGGATAAGGCAGTGGAACTGATAGATATTTTAGTGGATGCAGGTGTGGCCCTCGATCCAACATATAGAAACTCCTGGCTAGGTTACCCAGCTGATTGGGAACGTTTTGGTGAGGATGACCGCAACTTTTTCGATACCGCTGACCCAAATTTGATGGCTTACTACCCACCTGCCCGTATGGAAGCTGCGCTAGCACAATACCGCGCGCCTCGGCCGACCGGGGAGCTAGCAGAGCGACGAATGCGCGGGTTTAAGAACTCCCTTCACTTTCACAAGATGTTTGCGGATGCCGGCGGTCATTTGATTCCTGGATCCGATAGTAATCCAGTAAAGGTTCCAGGAACGAATTTGTTTCATGAGATGATGATCTTCGTGGAGGGTGGCATTACCCCTATGCAAATTATTCAGGGCGCGACGAAATGGTCTGCTGAGCTACTAAACAAAGGTGGTGAGCTTGGAACTATCGAAGCAGGAAAAATCGCGGATATTATTATTGTCAACGAAGATCCGTTACAAGATATCGTGAATCTGCGTGAGCTAGACGCGGTAATATTCGATGGTAGACGGGTAGAGCTCGGTTACACAGCCGGATACAACCCAGTGTTTCGCGTAGAATCTGAACTGAACCCTCCGGTCTCTAGGCTTTTATGGGCCAATGCGTTTAGGACTGTCGCCTTTGAAGGTGTCGGTGGCCGATTTAATGGTAGGCCACCCGTCGGGCCTGGCCAGCCACTGCCTAATCCAGTCGAATCTCCCCAGCCAGCGTTAGAAACGATCTCTCCAGTGATGGTAGAGGCCGGTACCGAAACAACACTTGTTACGCTAACTGGATTCCATTTTGTACGTCGTTCTCAAGTCCTGTTTAAGGGTATTCCTGTGCCGCATGAAGTGGTAAGTGGATCCGAATTGAGAGTTACTATTGATTCAATTTTGTTGCAGGAGCCTGGTTGGCATTCGCTCGTTGTAAAAAACCCAAAGCCTTTGCATCCGGAATTAGGGATGGAATGGGGAGACGGGGTCTCTAACGAGGCTCACCTTATTGTCGCTTTTCCTAATTAGCCGAGATTGCACTCGGTTAGTTTGGAGGTGCTTTTCGCCGATTATCGAGCGCGAGCCAATCAAAACGGTGTAATGCTAGCATGCCAGTAAAATAAAGCGCGTAATGCATATTATTACCTACCGTTCCCCAATCCTGTTTTGCTGTATTGCCATAGAGCAATCCAAGCATCATGACTGCACCAGCAATAGTAGCTAAACGGGTGAACAGTCCCAGAATCAGCAAGGCGCCAAGAATGATCTCGTAAAAAGGAAGGGCATAGAGAACAGCATGTACAAGTGGCATAGGCAAGTATGTATCTACAAATGTCGCTGCTAGTGGCTGCTCCCACGCACTTAGGCCTGTAAACGGTCGCATAAAGCCATGGAAGAACATATTGACGCCCATCGTCAATCGAAATAGAAAATAACCGATTTGTAAATTATTTGGAGAATTAGGAGCGATATTAGTATCCATGTGTCCAGATGGTGTCATGAGTTCACCTGCTGCTTAATTTTACGAAAAAATTATTGGCTTATAGCTAACTACTCTAGAAGCGAGAAACGCTGAACCCGTTCACCGTTCTGAACTTCCCCAGTATAAACGTTACCTTGTGAGTCTACATCGACCATGTGTAAGCCGTGAAATTGCCCCCCGTTGTCTCCCGCACTGCCGATTCGCGTAACCACAACACCATCTTCTCGGTTAAGAATCCAAACCGTATTATTTTGAATGTCGGGAACAATTAAGTATTGCTGTTCCGGGTCATGAGAAAACGCTATGCCGCCAGCTGATCCCCGTTGGCGAGTTTCCGTTGCAAGAAAAAATTCCTTTTGGAATTCCCCTTGTTTAGTAAAGACTTGAATTCTATTGCCTCTTCGGTCTGCGACATACACCAATCCGTCATCAGCTAGTCCAACGGTGACGTGGCCAACGAAATCAGGCGCCTGTATATCGATTTCTCGATCGGCAGATTCAGATGCGTAGTAGTCTTGCGCCGCGCCAGTCCTGTCGCCTTCAATTTCGCTAAGCCCAATTTCGCTAAGCGATTTGCCATAGGCGCCCCAGCCGCGTTTGAATTCGAGAGTATCCATATCGAACACCATGACTCGCCCGTTGAGGTAGTTGTCGATGGTATAGAGCTCACGAGCGCTTTCATCGATACGAACTTCCTCTATCTGGTCGACAATAAGTTCCGTGTCCGGTGGATACATTCCTTCAGGCGGGTCTAGTTCCGGAACGCGATCTATGATTGCCACTAATTGTCCGTCAGCAGTGAACTTTCGGACGGTGTCGGAACCGATCCAGACGTAACCTTCGTCGTCTACGGTCATACCGTGACCCTCTTGGGTATCCCAAGACTGGATGACATTACCCTGGACATCAAACGCAATGATGGCCGGCGGTGCTACGCAACATTCCGCTGCCGGCGGATCGAGTTGAGCGTAGTCTTCCGTATTGCTAAGGTTGCTAGGCCGATTTAATACCCAGATGTTGTCATCTTTATCGACGTAGAGTCCGGTGACGCCTTGCATCCACCATTTGTTCGGTAACGGTAATTTTGGCCATTCGGGGTCAAACTTATAGACAGGGGGTTGCGCCTGAGCTATCAACGAGTTGAGTGGCAGCAAAAAAACGAGGAAAGTTAAACAGAGCAATCGAATATTCATTGTGACGTCCCTTCTTGGATGAGGCCGTTCGCTGATCCAGTCTAATTATCCGTGATCAGGACTGCAATCTATTAGGATCATTCAGTTATGATAAACGCTACTCTACCCGCGAGTTAAAACCCAAACATATTTAGAATAAACATAGTTATGAGAAGCTAAAATTATAGAAGGAGGTCTTGCCACGCGTCGCGTCTGGCTAGGGTTCAGCTTGTTGCTGACTTTGTGCCCGTTTCCCATTACGGCCCATCATGCATCGGCGGCTTTTGACCGGGATAAACTGATTTCAGTGTCCGGAACTGTCCTCCGTTGGCAATTCATTAATCCGCATTCAGGTTTATGGTTAGATGTATTCGATGAGGCGGGTTCTATAAACGAATGGACCGGCGAGTTTCAGGGCACACTCGATCTCTACCGTCACTTCAGTTGGAATAAGGATACGTTTATGGCAGGTGATTACGTGACTCTGACCGGATATCCTGCCAGAAACGGTAGTAGAATAATGAGCGTTAGAATAGTTGGCTTTGAAGGTGAAAATGAGGTTGATGTCAGAATTGCCCCCGATTAATGCGTGACTTACAGAATGTATAGTGGCGGTTAAAATCGGGGCTCCAATAAAGAACAGTGGAGGAATTGAGAGTGCGAGACTTTAGGAGAAAAACTCTTTTGTTGCTCTGCCTATGCTTAGGGGCGACAGTATCTTTCGCTCAGCTATCGTCTATAAGTCCGCCCGATCTTTCCGGAGTTTGGCAGAGAAACTTTCCGGGGATGAGTTCCCTCGTCGCGGAACCGCCTATGACAGAATGGGGACAGGAGCGGTTTAATTTAGCCAAACCGATTCATGGGCCAAGGACAACCTCTGCGACTGAGGCCAACGCGGCAGAGTTGCATTGTCGTCCGATGGGCTTTCCGGGCACTTATTATCGCCCGCGGCCGTTCGAAATTGTGCAACTACAGGATCGGGCGTTGATGTTGTTCGAGGTCGATCATTTCTGGCGCATAATTTATATGGATGGTCGCGACTTCCCTGACGTTCCGTTGCATACATGGAATGGCTACTCTATCGGGCATTACGAAGGGGATACCTTAGTTATTGAGACGCGCGACGTTATCGGTTGGGAATCCGAAAACAATCAGCGTTGGTTGGATCGGCTCGGACACCCATTCAGCGATGAAGTGCGAATCATTGAACGAATCCGGCGTATCGATGCGGGCAATCTTGAAATTACTGTGACGATTGAAGATCCGGTTGCCTATGAGGAGCCAATGACTGGTTCGCTAATGTTTAGAGCCCGGGATTTTGAGCTGGCAGAATTTATCTGTGCTGAACTGATGATGTCAGAGCTACCAGAGATGCGGCCAGGCCAGGACTAAGATGACATTCTTCTTTGCGTCGCTACTGCCATCGGATGGACACAATGTTAAAGTTGCTAAACAAGGCTATTGTACTGGGTTTTTGTTCGTCGCTATAACTAGTCTTATATGCCTATTGCTCTCATATCCATCTTCTGCTCATCACGCGAACTCAGCCTTTGACGGAGATCAAACGATTACGATTTCTGGTACCCGTAACGCGATGGCAGTTCATTAACCCCCATTGTGGTATCTGGTTAAACGTTATTTCTGATGACGGAAGCGTGCAGGAATGGGCAGGAGAATTCCAAAGCGTTCAGGATCTTTATCGGTATTTTAGCTGGAACAAAGATACCTTTAGAGCTGGCGATTATGTCACCCTTATCGGCAATCCTGATCGACGGCCCGGTAACTACTCGATGTGGACGAGGCGCGTTATTTTTCCAGATGGAACCGATATAGACCTCCGAAATACGCCCTAAGTACTTTTTGCGCTTAATATTCCGCTACGGTGATTCTAAAGGCTGTTTTTCGAATTTATCCCTTAACCAATTTATCGTAGATAGAACGTTTGGAAGACGGATTAGCCGCCGCTCAAGAGCGTATTTTCCTGGATAGTTCATAATCATGAGGCCAAGAATAAGGGTGATTAGCCCCTGGCCTGGTAAAACTAATAGTAATATTCCAGTAACGACGCAAAAGGCGCCCACAATATTTTTTATAACGGCGAGAGCAATTCCTATATGTGGAGGAAACCGACTGGGTGGATTTCTGTAATCAGATAGAAAATAGTTGGGGGGAATACATATTGCTAAGATAGGCATAACAATGAGCCCAAAGACAAAAAATATCGAAGAGATGGTTAGGATCCAGCCAACATGCGACTGGGTATAGGCTAAAATTTCAGTAATCATGTGCAGGCTGACATCCCCGAACTTCATCCTTTGTGATACATTTCTCGACGCTTAGGTTAGAACATTGCACAGTCGGCGCCAATTCGAAAAAATAAATCAAGCCAAGCTAGTTTAATATAAACCTATTATAATCAGTATTATATGGTTTATTTGTACAAAGAACATTAAGTAGTACTAGAATAATTTAACGGTGTTGTCGCTCTTCTATGAGAGATTTTGTCAAAGTAGTATTCTACCCACTTATACCAGGAGAGAGGATCTATGCGTATTTATAGACTAGCATGTGTTTTAGCAAGCTTCTGCGCGCCGGCTTTCGCGCATCATAGTGTTGCTGTGAGTTTCGATACTGGTCTGAGCGTACAGGTGGAAGGACAAATCACTAGTATCGAATGGCGTAATCCACATATTTTATTCACCTTGACAGCTATCGATGGCAGCGACGCTGAATGGGAAATTGAAACTCACTCACTGAGTATCATGCGGCGCTTGGATGCCGCCGAGCCGTTTGTCGCGATTGGCGACCAGGTTAAAGCTGCCGGTTGGCCCTCCCGGCAGGGTCGAGGTATGTTCGTTAACAACATGTTGCTACCCAGTGGGGAGGAGTTTGTGTTCGATTTTCGACCAGAACCAACGGATTTGATTTGGTCAGATCGAATGTGGGGATCGAATGCGAATTGGTTCGCCGAGAGCGGTGATGGGTCGGACGAAGAACGTGGGATTTTCAGAGTTTGGAGTACGACGCTTGTAGATGGTAATGGTTTTTTCTGGTTGCCGGATTATCCGCTAACATCGGAAGCGCGAGAGATTAGAAATGCCTTTGATGCAGCTAGCGGCCCACTGATGGAGTGCGGTCTTAAGGGGATGCCGGGCATTATGGGAGCGCCCTATCCTTTGGAATTTCTTGATCGAGGAGACCGGATTGAGCTTCGCCTTGAGGAATATGACACGTTGCGGACAATCTTTCTGAATCCGGACACGGCGCCCGAACCCGTACCATCTATCTACGGTTACTCTACTGGCCGCTGGGAAGGAGAGACGCTGGTTGTTGAAACATCGAGTCTTAACTGGGGGCACTTGATGGGAAGAGGTATTCGATTGAGTGATAGTGTGCAAATCATAGAACGCTTCACTCCGACAGAAAGTGGCGGAAGACTGGAATATCAGATTACCGTGATTGATCCTACTACATTCACCGAACCCGTTGTGATGGACAAGTCATGGGTTTACTTGCCGGATGTTCAGGTCGAACCCTATGAGTGCGCACTCTAAGGGAGAGATTTTGTGCGTGTTAATTCCGTTGATTGCTAACTGAATAAGGGTGGTAACGGAGCTCAAAATCCAGCCAATCGTCCTGGTTGCCGCACTAGGAGTCATTTTTCTTTTCGGCGGGTTGAGGTCAAGTGACGCGCAGCTACCGCTTTTGACGGGAATAGATGAGGAAGTTTCTCCAGACGGGCTACATCGGGTTGATATTGCGGTAATGGATTCCGCATGGGTAATACCGGATTTCGATCTCAGCGCCTATACCAGTTTATACTTTATGCCATCTGTCATTACTTTTCGACAGGATGCCATTCAACGAGCCGATGCATATAGCGCGTCGAGTAACGCTGTTTTTTTTATTAGCGACGCGGAACAGAATAGTCTTTCGAGGCTTTTCGGAGCGGCATTCTATGAGGAACTTCCTTCCGTTGAATACTATGAATTGACAACTGAAGTGGGGCGGAACGTTCTCATGATTAGAGCGCTGCTTCTGGATGTTATATCTGGTGTGGAACCAATCGCGCCTGGTAGTGAGTCTAATGTGGTAGATACGATTTGGGAAGGCGCTCTTGTTCTTGAGCTTCGCGACTCCTTTAGTAATGACACCTTGGCACGGACATCTGAAATCGTTCGCGCAGAGGGGCCAGTTGATATAGACGAGATATGGATACGGACGGAACAGGAAGTCGAGCGATGGTCAAAGATACTCTATAGTCGCTTAGAAGAACTACGCGAGCTTAGCCATCATTAACCTGTCTGAACGCTGATAGAAAAAAATGTTTATTTGAATGAAGCAGGTAGCTACAGTGTTGTAGTTCTTTGAAAACCAAGCACTACACGCTAAGCTTTAACGTGAGTACGAAGCGAGGAATCATTCATGCAATCAGTCATGATCGTTATTCTTGGGCTCGCCGGCATGATGTTCGGTTGGTTTATTTATTCAAGGTTTATCGCTGAGCGAATCTATAAGCTGGATCCGAGCTTTGTTACGCCGGCACACGAGCTGAATGACGGCATCGATTTCGTGCCTACGAATCGTTTTATTTTATGGGGACATCATTTCACCTCGGTCGCAGGAGCTGCGCCGATAGTTGGTCCGGCTATCGCTGTTTATTGGGGCTGGGTTCCGGCCGTGTTGTGGGTCACTATCGGGACGGTATTTTTTGCCGGCGTGCATGATTTTGGTGCGATTTGGGCGAGCGTTCGAAATAAAGGCAGGTCTATTGGGGCACTGTCTGAGGATGTCATTGGTAGTCGAACCCGCGCATTATTTATGGTAGTCATTTTCCTAGTTTTGTTAATGGTTAATGCTGTTTTTGGTGTTGTTATAGCGGGTCTATTTGTGGGTACTCCAAACGCAGTGTTTCCCGCCTGGTCTGCGATTGTAGTGGCATTAATCATCGGCCAATTGATTCATCGCAACTTTAATTTGACTGTGTTGTCTATACTTGGGGTTATAGCACTGTACGTTTCGATATTCATTGGTAGTCAATTGCCTATCGAGCTTCCTGATCAAATGTTCGGGCTTGCCGCAAATGGTAGCTGGATTGTGCTTCTGTTTATTTATGCGGCTATCGCCTCTATGTTGCCGGTATGGGTACTGTTGCAGCCTCGGGATTTCATCAATGGTATGCAATTGTTTGTAGGGCTGTTCCTCTTATATGGCGCTGTTCTGTTATCGTTGCCCGATATCTCAGCACCAGCATTTAATAGTTCAGTTACGATCGATTCGCCGTCTCTCGTGCCACTGTTATTCGTGACGATCGCCTGCGGCGCCGTATCCGGGTTTCATGGCATCGTTTCCTCTGGTACAACCTCTAAGCAAATAGATAAAGAAACGGATTCGCGATTCGTCGGCTATCTAGGGGCTATCGGTGAAGGTTCACTGGCCCTGATTACTATCGTTGCCGTGAGTGGAGTAGGCCTAGCGGCTACGCCGGAGCTTTGGCATGAAATTTACGATCAGTATGGCGAAGCTGGTGCCGAGACTTTTGTTCAAGGGGGTGCACAACTTATTAGCAATGGGTGGGGCGTGCCGTTAGGCATTTCTACAACCCTACTGGCTACAATGGTTGTGCTGTTTGCTGGGACCACTATGGATACCGGCGTACGTCTGCAACGTTACATTATCCAGGAATGGGGCGAGATCTATAATATACCTGCTCTAAAAAGCAGTATTCTGACCACATTGATAGCCGTTACATGCTGTTTGACCTTGGCGTTTGGTGCCGGAGGTGCAGCGGGTTCGGGTGGCTTAACGATATGGCCACTATTCGGTTCAACAAATCAGATTCTCGCCGGACTCACCCTATTGGTTATCTCTGTGATGCTAATTAAGCTTGGTCGACCAGCTCGTTACACTTTGATTCCAATGGTATTCGTGCTCGTGACATCCGCTTGGGCCGCAGTCTTGAAACTTATCGAGTGGTTTCAGGCGGGTAACTGGTTGTTAGTGAGCATTGATTTGATTGTGCTGATTACGAGCGTAATGGTGATACTAGAGGCCATTTCAGTTATTTCGCGTTATAAACGGGTTAGTCCCAGTCCCTCGGGAGATTAAGAGAAATGATTAAAAAACAAAATTGTCTTCGGACGAGATTGTCGCTTCCCGTGGTGTTGTTAGTAGGGCCGTTAACAGCTTTTTCCCAGCCTAACCTCGAAGGCGTATGGCAAATCGATCCGACCTTATTTAGGCAATACTCCGAAATTAGATATACGGAAGAAGGACAACGGCGTATGGATGCTTTTGATATCCATGAAGAAGATCTGAGTCTGCAATGCGTCCCTTCGGGCTTAGGTCGCGCTTGGGATGAGCCGGATACAACTGTAGAAATTCAGCAATATGAGGATCAGATAATTATCCGTTATGAAATGTACGATCTCGTACGGACGATAGAGTTAAACCGTAACGGGCACCCGTTAGAACCAGAACCTAGCACTATAAATATCGACGGTATCGCGATGCCGACGATGGGCCATTCGATCGGCTGGTATGAGGATGATGTCTTGGTGATCGAAACGGTAGCCTATTCATCGGGCAATATTACTACCTTGCTTCGCTATCCATTGCAGTCTGAGGCTCTGCGAAGCATAGAACGAATTACCCGGGATGAGGAAGATCGACTGGTAGTGGATATTAGCTACGTGGATCCAATCATGTTCGCGATTCCATTATTGTCAAAAAATCGCTACTTGCGATCTCAGTATGGTATCACTGTCTACGGCTGTACCCCGGAGAATGCCAGTTATGAAATTCAGTAGTCCTTTAATAATTTCGCTACGAATAAAGATGCTATGCGCACCGCTATTTTTTCTGTCATTAATCGCAAACGCACACCATTCTACTTCCTTTAATTACTCTGAAGAGACCGTTACGCTTGATGGGACGATCACGAATTTGAAATGGATTAATCCCCACTCTTCTATGGTGTTTAGGGTGTTACAAGAGGATGGCACGGTCGATGAGTATTTGGTGGAGTTTCTCGCGAAAATCGCGTTAGAGCGGGGTGGGTTTGATTTCGATGTTTTGCAGAATGGAATGTTGGTCAACCTAACTGGGCGTATTGGTTTTAGGGATGGTTTCCTTCGGTTTCAGCGGGCCATTCTTGCCAATGGTCGAGTCGTTACGGAGAGATCCCCTTTAGCTATCGGGGATGATGAGGTCGAAACGAGTACTCGTTAAATGAAGACTTTCGGTTAATACTCAGAGATATTTCTAGGGCTAATCATATGAAGGGCAATCAACGCATTTTTTACCTAATAGTAATTGCGACGATAATCGTTTCAGGAAAACTATTTGCGGCCGATCCTGCTGAAATTGCACAGGTAAACGCGATCGTCATTGCATGTGAACGACTAGAACACGATTACGCGATCTACCGAGATCGCGGTGATGCAGAGGCATTCGCCAATATTTTTACCGAAGATGGAGAATGGGGGCGGCCTACTACCATACTCAAAGGTCGTAATGCGATTCGTGACTACGTCGCCGCGTCTGCTGATCATCCACCAGAGGCGCATATGCAGTTCACGACTACGGTTCAGATTACTCCCGTCGACGAAACGACAGCCACCGGCATAAGCTATGCTATCGTGTTGGAAGCGCCAATAGCGGAGGACGGTTTACCCGTGACTATCTCTGCTTTTCAGGTCGCGTCCGAATCTCGTAGTCTTTATAAATTAACCGATGACGGCTGGAAGATTGCTACACGAGAATACACAACAATGTTTGTAGATCCGGAATAGAGACGAAATGGTGAGATATCTGTTACTCGCCCTGGCTGGTGCCTTCATTTATTTACCGATGTCCCCAGTGATATACGCTCTGGTAGATGAAGAAACAGCGACGTCTATCACTATCGCTTGCGAACGGTTACTTGCGGATTACGCTATATTTAGAGATCACCTTGATGCCGAAGGTTTCGCTAATATTTTTACCGAAGATGGGGAGCTGATACTTGGGTCGGGTTCGCATATAGGTCGAGAGGCGATTCGGCAGAATATATTGAGCCGTCCAACTCCAGCCATAGCTCATATGATTCTAATGACTACGATAAAGGTAACGCCTGTTGATGAGAGTAACGCGAATGGTGTCAGCTACGCCTTTGTCCTTAATGGTGATAGGCCGGTGACTAAAGGTGATGCACCCATTCAGATGAATGGAATCACATCGGCTGTTGAATATCACACTAAGTTCGTTTTGACCAAAGATGGTTGGAAAATTTCTCGTCTAGAACTTAAATCGATTTTCAGAGGGCCTGGGATCGCCTGAGCTCCCTTTGATGTCCGACCCTTGCAAGTACGATCTAGATCTCGTCCAGAACGAAGCTAACTACGTTCCCCTTTCGCCACTTAGCTTTGGCAGGCGGACTGCAGAGGCATTTCCGGATCATATTGCCGTAGTTCACGGTGAAATCAGATATAAGTGGAGCGAAACGATCACGCGATGCCGACGTCTTGCAGGCGCACTAAGCGCTCGCGGAATTGGGTATGGGGATACCGTTGCTGTAATGGCCCCGAACGTGCCGGCTCTTTTCGAAGCGCATTTTGGTGTGCCGCTTTGCGGTGCCGTTTTAAACGCGCTTAATATTCGTCTAGATTCGGAAACAATCGGTTTCATTCTTGGGCATGCTGAGGCCAAGGTCTTGATAACTGACCGAGAGTTCTCGCCCGTGATTAATAAGGCGCTTGCGACCTTAAAAAATAGGCCGCTAGTAATAGATATTGATGATCCACAGGCAAAGTCTGGAGAATTGATTGGGGAATTGACCTATGAACAATTCCTAGACGAAGGTAATCCGGAACATTCCTGGAATTTGCCAAAAGATGAATGGGACGCGATCTCGCTTAACTACACTTCGGGAACTACCGGAAATCCTAAAGGGGTCGTGTATCACCACCGAGGCGCTTATATGAACGCCATCGGTAACATTCTGGCTTGGGGGATGCCTCATCGGCCGGTCTATTTGTGGACCCTTCCGATGTTTCACTGCAACGGTTGGTGTTTCCCATGGTCTATTACGGCGATGGCTGGAACACACGTGTGTCTGCGACACGTAGACACACGCGCCGTTTTTGACGCCATTCGAAAATATGGTGTTACGCATCTGTGTGGAGCCCCTATCGTGATGAATATGTTGTTGAATTCACCCCAGGCTGAGGGGTTCGAATTGCCACACCGAATTCAGATGATGACAGCTGGCGCGGCTCCACCTGCTGCAATCTTGGAAGGGATGGAAAAACTAGGGTTTGATGTGACTCATACCTATGGTCTAACCGAGGTTTACGGTCCAGCTACGGTTTGTGATTGGCACCCCGAATGGAATGAGTACACGGCGTCGAAACAGGCCTCACTGAAAGCGCGGCAAGGCGTGAAATATCAGGTGCAAGAAGATTTTTTCGTTGCCAATCCCGATACCCTAATACCGGTTCCTGCTGATGGAGAAACAATGGGCGAGCTTATGTTTCGTGGCAATGTTGTTATGAAAGGGTATCTTAAGAATCCAACGGCGACCGACGAAGCGTTTTCGGGAGGGGTGTTTCGGACTGGTGATCTTGGGGTGACCCATCCGGACGGCTACATCGAAATTCGAGATCGATCTAAAGATATTATCATTTCGGGTGGCGAGAATATCTCATCCATTGAAGTCGAGGGGGTACTTTTTCGACATCCGCATATTATGGAGGCAGCCGTGGTTGCGCGACCAGATCAAAAGTGGGGCGAGACGCCGTGCGCGTTTGTTACCGTGAAGTCTGGGGAAACAGTTAGCGAATCTGAGGTGATTGATTATTGTCGTGATAATCTCGCCCATTTTAAGTGCCCTAAGAGCGTTGTGTTTACAGATCTACCCAAAACCTCTACCGGAAAAATACAGAAATTTATTTTGAGAAAACAGGCCGAAGAACTTCCATAGTCCAATGATATTCATATTTCGCTCGGATACTGAAACATTTTCTTGCCGCGATAATGGATTCTGGAGTAGCATTTCTCGATCGAGATGGGGATAAAAAAAATGAAACTCATTAAAAAAATCGCTGTGTTAAGCATCACAAGCGCGTTGACTTGGTTGATGCCGGTTTCTAGTTACGCTCAAGCGGATTTTGAGGGCATATGGAATCCGTCTCATCCTCCTCGTATGGGGCAGCCCGTGCCATCTGATGTTAGGTTGACCGTCGAAGGGCAGGCAGAATTCGATGCGTTTAGCCCAGATAAGGATCCTACGTTACGGTGCGTGATGCCGGGTATCCCTTTGGGTCTTGTCGATCCGTACCCAATCGAAATCGTTCATCAAGACCATCAGGTTTTATTTCTTTATGAGCATTTTCATATGGTCCGGCGTATTTTTACGGATGGGCGGGAAGTGCCCGATCATTGGTTGCCCTCGTTTATGGGTTACTCGACAGGTCAGTGGGATGGCGACACGCTTGTTATCCGGACAACGCACATGTCACCCGATAATTATACCTGGACCGCTGGGTTTCCATTTTCCGGTGATCCGGAAGCTTACGTTATTGAGCGTTACAGGCGTGATGGTGAAGAATTGAGTTTTAGGGGCGAGGTGCATGATCCACGTTATTACGAGGAACCGTATGTGGTAAATGGCCATTGGGACTTTGCGCCAGAAGGGGAGATTTGGGAGTATGAATGCATTCCTGAATTTGGTGGCATACAGTAACGTTGGGTAGAAAAATGAAAAGAACACCTAGATTGGTATTTGTATCGATTGGCCTGACACTATTCATTGGTTTTCCCGTCACGGCTCATCACAACGGGGGAACGTATTTCGACATGGGTGTAGATATTGAACATAAAGTAGCAACGGTTGTTGGCTATGATCTTGTAAACCCTCATGGTCGTCTCGTTTATGTGTTCGCTGACGGAAATGGCAACGAAGTAGAGTGGATTGGAGAGCTTCCAAGTGCTAACAACGCCCGTCGTCGTGGTTTGAACGCGGATTTGTTTAAGCCGGGCGATCAACTATCGTCGGTTACGGGAAACCCGAGCCGGAGTGGGGCAAATTTCATGCGGTTATCCCGCGTAGTGTTTGCTAATGGCGATATTGCTCAAATAAGCGGGCGCAATGCGGGAGTCCATAGAGCTGAATCGCAGTAACAAAAAACAATTAACTACCCCCGAACTCATTGCTCAATGTATAACTTTATGTATATATAATAAGATTTTGTTATTAAAAGAAAAAATATTTGTTTATCAGCGCACCGTTTGATAATAATGATTGAGTGTTGAGAAAATTGTGCTGCGCACTATATCAATTGATTTCAAAAAAACCGGAACCTTACACAAAACGGTTTTTATCATACTTAGTAACTATTGCGTTCCGCATTCAACCCTCGCTCTCTGAAACAGCCACTAAAAAGCCCCTGAGTCCTTAATCGGCTCGTGGAGTAGACGGTTAGTTTTTTACGGCGTAATCTCATAGCTAGTGGGGGTTCGCTGGCGTGTTTGATTTGTCCAGCGATTGTCTCGCGCCGCATTAGTCAATAAAGGGGTATCGCTATGCTTCCGGATCTAGAAACTCAAAGGCGCAAGATCCTAAAGGGCGGGATTGCTGTTAGTGCAGCTGCTACGGTAACTGGCTTACCTTTTTGGTCGAAGTTGGCCTTAGCCCAAAGCGAAGAACTCGTCCCGTTTACAGATATGCCTGAAGGCTTTGTTGCTCCTCCGGTTTCACCGGGCGCGATTCATTTTCTCGACACGCGTTATATCGACTCGTTTTATACGCCGACAGATGATTTTTACATCATTCAGCATTACAACCAACCAGTTATCTCCGAACAAGACTTCTCACTTCGAGTGACAGGAATGGTTGATAATCCAATGAATATCAGTTTTGCTGATATTCAAAATCGTCCGAAAATGGAAATTGATGCCGGTTTTGAGTGTGGGGGTAACCGTGCCGCTTTGTTTCATGGCCTAATCGGCAATGCTAGCTGGGGTGGTACAAGTCTGCGTGACTTATTGCTTGAGGCTGGGATACAAAATAACGGTAAAGAAGTCGTTTTCTACGGCGCCGATAAAAATAGTGAGAGTGTTCGTGGTGTTGAGATCGAACAGAATTTTGCACGGAGCATGTATTTCTCAGATGCGCTCCGCCCAGAAGTAATGTTAGCTTATGAGATGAACGGTGAGCCTTTGAATCTTTATCATGGAGCTCCGGTACGGCTAATTGTTCCTGGTAGATATGGTGTGTCTAACGTGAAATGGCTGAATCAGATACATATTCAAGATCGACGTTTTATGGGACGATTTATGGCGCGTGACTATGTCACCCTGAGTCGTCGCGATATCGGTGGAGTTGAACGCTGGGAGGAACGATCTGTTACCAAAATGCAGCTAAAATCGGTGATAGTTCGAGTGACGCGTCTCGACAACCTACACAAGATAACCGGTTTCGTTCTCAATGATGGGACCCCGCTTAGATCTGTCGAAGTAAAAATTGATGAGGGTCCTTGGCAGGCTGCCGAGGTTAATTCTCAGTCGACCCAATATTCCTGGAAACTTTTTAGTTACTCGTGGAACAATGCCGTCCCTGGAGAACACACGATTGTATCTAGAGTGACCGATATCAATGGGCAGATTCAAGCAACTGCAGACCAGATGCCTGAGAAGCCGACGCACTGGGAGAATCACGCGCAATTTCCAAGAACCGTGCTGATTTCCTGATCTACTTAGATTTATGGAGATTTGTTTTGGAGGTGATACTGATATTGGTTTCGGATAGGGAGTTGAGTAACATTTTTACTAGAGACCCGCTAGGTAAATCATGCTAGCTAAGCTTATCGCTACCCCTCAAATTATCACGAGAGATATATCTTTAATAGGGGTTATTGTCTCGAGCATAGCCTTTTTAGTGGCTCCTAATTTTGCCGTTTCGCAGTCATCCGATAGGATCTCGGCTGAAGGTGGCGACATTGTTATAACGCCTATTATTCATTCCAGTGCGCAAGTGGAATATGCGGGTCTAGTGATTCATGTCGATCCTTGGAGTGTCGGTGATCTTTCAGAGGCGAAACCAGCGGATCTGATCTTGGTGACCGATGACCCTTCGCATCACCTTGATCCCGAAGCAATTGTTCAGCTCCGTAAAACTAATGCGCCGGTTGTGTTGACCGAAACCGCGCATGTTAGGTTTCCATATGGCGTTGTTCTCGCGAATGGCGAGACCGGCCTCTTCGCTGGTATTCAAGTTGAGGCGGTAGGTGCATACGATCTGACTCCTGGAGAACCTTACCATCCAAAAGGGGAGGCAAATGGGTATGTAATCACTTTAGGCGGGGTACGTTTGTTCTTTTCTGGGGTAGGGGAGTGTGTACCGGAGATTCGCGCTTTGCAGAATATTCACGTTGCAGTAATGCCAATGAATCTCCCTGTAGATCGGATGCGGCCAATTCCAGTGGCTGAATGTGTGAAGACCTTCAGGCCGAAGATAGTCTATCTAAACCACTATGATCGGCTTTATTCGAACTGGCTCAGTAACCCCCAAGGCTCCCCCCCGCTTGACGTGCAAAATACGCCTGCTACGATTAATGCGTTTCGACAAGCAATTCAAGGTGAAGGCATTGAATTTCGGGACGCTAGTTGGTATCCGCCAAGGCCCGAATAGAAATAGGTAAAGTTGATTTATATTTGATGATCTTGGAATCGTAACTCGAGAAGGGTACATACGCGGCTATCAGACGTGCCGCTCTCCTTACGAAAGAAGCCCAAAAAAATTAACAAAACGTTGCAAAAAGGATAATGAAATGAATCATCGCGTATCGCTCGCAGTCCTGTCGCTCTTCGCATTAGCGACTCATCCTGTTCACGCGCATCACGCGGCTGCAGCCACTTTTGATACATCGGAAGACGTTGAAATTGAAGGCTTCGTGACGGATTTTAGTTTCGCTAATCCTCATATCAATATTTATGTCATGGTGACTGACGATAATGGAGCTGAGACTGAATGGGTAGCGACTGGACCAGCGGTAGCAGGGTTTCGTCGCTGGGGGTGGACTGAAGATATGCTTGAAGGGGGCGAGTATGTCAGGCTCGTCGGAAGGGCAGCCCGCCATGGTGGTCCCATGATTCTAATGGAGAGAGCTGATATCGAAGGCGGTAGCCTTCTCGAGCTCGATCCTGCTGATGGATCCCTCATTCGCGTTTTAACCGGACCTAGCCCAGATCAGACACCCGATGATTTGATAAGACCTGGTCTCACTCTCGCTGATGGTCGGCCAAATCTTAGTGGTACCTGGCTGGCGGGAGAGCCCGGTAGCGGATCACCTCAGGCTGCTCCCCAATACAATGAGATTGGCCAGGGATTGCAAGATGCCTTTGATCCAACGCAAGACCCTGCCTATACGCAATGCGAACCTCGGGGGCTGGTAGGAATTATTACCCAAATTCAGTCGGTAAGAGTGATGCAACACGACGATTACGTGGTAATAGAGAATGAAGGAACTGGGACGCGCCGATTGATTTACCTCGATGGACGGTCCGCTAACTTCAATGATCATACGCGGCTTGGTCACTCGAGAGCTCGCTACGAAGGTGATGCACTGGTTATAGAAACAAATCAACTACTCGGTGGTTTTACGACCGGTCGCGGTAACCCACTCAGTGATATGCTGACAATTGTGGAAACTTACCGCCGGGCGGACGATGCGGAGAACGCTGCTCTTGCGATGAGTTTGGTGATTAATGACCCTGGTTATTTGTCCGCACCTTGGGAACGAAGCTGGAGGAAGTTTCAGACTCTAAACTATGAGTTTGCAAGGACCGATTGTCGGCTCCCGGTGCGTGGGGATATTTAATGAGATTTACAAGGCTATTTGTACTTGGGCTGACTTTTAGTATTACGCCTGCACATGCACACCATTCGTTTGCGGCAACTTTTACTGAGAATATTATCGTCGTTGAAGGAGTCGTTGAAACGCTAAAATTCAGTAACCCGCATGTGATCGTCTATTTTAACGTTACTGGCGAAGATGGTGAGGTTACCCAGTGGTTGGGTGAAGGTGCGGCGGCTACAAATTATCGCGGAAGAGGATGGAACCAAGACACGCTTGTGGCGGGCGACTATATTCGAATAACCGGTGCATCGAGTCGTAATGGCTCGCCTATGGTTTCAGCGGTTGAGGAGGGGAGCATCCAGTTTGTTGATCCTGATTCGGGCCTTGTTGTCGGAACGCCCGGGGGGCAACGCATAGAAAGATTGGGGGTTTTTGATAAGCCACTCCAGTTAGCAAATGGTTTGCCTAACATCTCAGGAGCCTGGACCGGAGAGGCAACGGGGCGCGTCGGACGGCCTATTTTACATGTACCGCCCCTTCCTTTTAATGAAGTCGGTAAAGCTTTACAGGCTAAATTTGATCCCGTTAACGATCCGCAAGTTCGTTGTGAGCCGCCGGGATTAGTTCGCCAGGCAGGTTTTACACCCCATCCCGTACGAATAGAGCAAAACAGCGATCATGTAGTTATTTACTACGAAGAATATGCGGGGCTTCGCACAATTTATTTCGATGATCGTGATTTGGTCGGTGGCGCTGAGAAAACACACCTCGGACAGTCAATTGCGCGGTACGAGGATCAGAAGCTAATTATAGAATCCACTCATTTGTTGCCGAATCTCGTGGCGACGAACGGTAATGAGCTTACTGATCAAACAACGACCGTTGAGACGTATTACCGTAAAGACAAGCTAGATGGACGGGCGGTACTCGCGTTAGATCTGGTGGCTACCGATCCTGGGCATTTGACTGAGCCCTGGACTATAAGCTGGGAAAAATATGCCGAGAGAAATTACGAATTCATCGAGGTTGAGTGTGAGATCCCATTGGGTCAATAGGAATTTCTCAGTGCTTAAATAGGCTGTGATCAGGGCCCCACGCGATCAATCCGCTCGGCACCAAATAGCGTCCATCCAATGTCATCTCGTCCGCTGTCGAGAACTACCTCATACACGATCTCCGGTGGGTTGCTGCGGACGTATTCACGCAAACGTGTCCACTGATTGAATTGCAGACGTGTCTCTGGTCTCCAGCTAACCTGACCGAGAGACTCTCCGTCAAGAATGGCTCCGTAGGCGACGAGGATGTTCTGTGTCTCTGGTAGCCAGTCGACATCGCCCATCGCAATACTAACAACGCTGTTCGGTCCCTGTTGTTCGGACTGCCAAAGCATTAGCGGAGAGTTAAACGCAGAGTAAATCTTAGTCAAGACTTCATAAAATCACACTAATTTAGGTAAGTATTCCAGCTAAGATGGCGCAGAATATGCCGAGAGAGATTACAAATACACCAAGGTTGCCTGAGCAGTAATTTGGCTCCCCGGGCCGGACTCGAACCAGCGACAAGTTGATTAACAGTCAACCGCTCTACCAACTGAGCTACCGGGGAACTGTACTAAGAAATGGCTAACGAATTCTGCGAGAACGTTCTCTCTAAGTCAATCTCTATAAAGTTTTATTATATAAATCAAATGATTATTTTTATTTTATGAAGTTTGTAGTTAATGAGCAGCCTGACAGAGGTTCATGATCGAAAAGGTATTGATTCTCCACTTTACACGTTATCAAGCCGCCAAAAATGTTTTCATCCGGTCAAGCGCTTTTTCTAGGGTGTCTAAATCAGCAGCAAAGGAAAAACGCAGATGATTGGCTGCACCGAAAGCTGAGCCCGGAACAAGTGCTACACCGGTTTCGGTTAGTAATCGTTCGCAGAATTGGACGTCATCAGCAACCCCTATAACTTCTATAGCTTCCTGAATATTTGGGAACACATAAAAAGCACCGTCTGCAGGTTGGCACTCGAACCCCTTTAATTCATTGAGTTGCTCAACAACCATTGAATGTCGTTTTCTGAAAATTTCACATTTTTCTTTTACAAAAGATTGATCCCCTGTAAGTGCTGCGCAGGCGGCGGCCTGGGATATAGTGGAAGGACTCGTGGTGCTTTGACTCTGAATAGTTGTCATCGCTGTGATGAGGTCGATTGGGCCAGCAGCATAGCCTATCCGCCAGCCGGTCATGGAATAGCATTTTGAGACTCCATTTACCGTTAATACACGGCCGCTCAATTCTGGACAGGCGGTCAGTAGGCTACAAAAAGGCTTTTCACCCCAGTAGATATGTTCGTAGATGTCGTCCGTGATAACGAATATGCGCGGATTCTCCTCTAATACTGCGGCTAGCGCATGCCAGTCCGATCGGGTATAAACTGATCCCGTTGGATTAGACGGGCTATTGATGATTAATGCGCGAGTTCGTTCAGTTATAGCCGTCTTAAATTGGTTCGCAGACATTCGAAAACCCTGATCTTGGCGCGTGCGCACTATTGTTGGTTCGGCGTTAGTCAGGCGCACCATTTCCGGAAAAGAAACCCAGTAAGGTGACGGGATGATGACTTCGTCTCCGGCCTCTAGTAAGGCCTGGCAGGCGTTGTAGCACGACTGCTTACCGCCGTTCGAGACGATAATCTGGTCTATATCGAAATCGAGATCATTGTCTCGGCGAAATTTGTCCCGGATAGCGGCCTTTAGAGAACGTGCCCCGTCTATTGCGGTGTATTTTGTATTGCCATCCTGAATAGCCTTGCAAGCTGCCTCGCTTACATGCGAAGGAGAGGAAAAATCCGGTTCACCGACGCTGAGGGCAATGATATCCTTACCTTCTTCGCGAAGCTTAACGGCTAGCCCCGTGATCGATACGGTTGTTGAGGGACGGATTCTCTGGACACGTTGGGCCAGCCGGAGATTCATTACTGGTACCTTCAGAGGCGGTAATTAAGTGGCTATTTTAATGGGTTGCTAGAGTATCACCAAGTATTTACCTTACATATAGATGTCCGATCAGCGCTTTTTTCTTCAATCAGACTTTCAACCTTCTGGTGACCAACCGGAAGCGATTGGGAAGCTCGTTGAAGGTATCGAGGACGGTTTGGCTAAACAGACGCTACTTGGCGTCACGGGTTCAGGTAAAACATATACGATGGCGAATGTCATTGGGGAGTTACGTCGGCCTACATTAATTCTCGCTCACAACAAAACTCTTGCGGCGCAACTTTATGGAGAAATGCGAGAATTCTTTCCGAAAAACTCGGTAGAGTATTTCGTTTCATACTATGATTATTATCAGCCAGAAGCTTATGTGCCAGCATCGGATACTTATATAGCAAAAGACGCATCTATAAACAGTTATATCGAGCAGATGCGACTATCGGCAACAAAAGCGTTGCTAGAGAGATCAGATACCATCATTGTTGCAACGGTATCGGCTATCTACGGATTAGGAGACCCAAAAGCCTACCACGGTATGGTGCTGCATCTTGTGCGTGGTGAGGTAATCGACCAACGAGAATTTCTAAGGCGTCTAGCTGAGCTTCAGTATACGCGAAATCCAATAGAGCTCTCCCAGGGAACTTATCGTGTTCGGGGCGATGTCATAGAGATATTTCCGGCTGAATCTGAACGAGAGGCTATCCGGATTGAGTTGTTTGATAAGGAAATAGAGGGAATAAGTTTTTTCGACCCATTGACTGGCGAGATGGTCCGCAAGGTTCCGCGGGCAACGATTTATCCAAAAACGCACTATGTTACTCCACGGAAAATTTTAGTTGCCGCTGTCGATCAGATACGCGGAGACCTCGCTATTCGGCTAGAAGAGTTACGCTCAAAGAACAAACTTGTTGAAGCACAACGTTTGGAGCAGCGTACGCGGCTTGATATCGAAATGATAATGGAAATTGGGTACTGTGCGGGCATAGAAAATTACTCTCGCTATCTGTCGGGCCGTCAACCGGGCGAACCACCACCGACTCTGTTCGATTATCTTCCTTCTGATGCGTTGCTGTTCGTGGACGAAAGTCACGCAACGATCCCCCAGCTAGGAGGCATGTATCGAGGTGATCGATCAAGAAAAGAGACCCTTGTTGAATATGGTTTTCGCCTCCCATCTGCACTTGACAATAGGCCATTACGTTTCGATGAGTATGAACGTTTAGCACCACAAACAATATTTGTCTCAGCAACGCCGCGATCATATGAATATGATTGTTCCAATCAGGTTGTTGAGCAAGTAGTGCGGCCGACAGGTCTAGTGGATCCGAAAGTTGAAGTTCGATCGGCCGGTATACAAGTTGACGATGTCCTATCAGAGATTACTAAGCGCGCATCACTCGATGAGCGGGTGCTGATCACAACTCTTACAAAACGTATGGCCGAAGATCTCACCGAATATCTACAGGAACATGGTGTCCGTGTCAGATACCTTCATTCGGATATCGATACTGTAGAACGAACTGAAATTATTCGCGATCTTCGCCTCGGCGAGTTCGACGTGCTTGTCGGGATTAATCTACTACGTGAAGGGCTTGATATGCCGGAGGTTTCTCTTGTTGCTATATTTGACGCGGATAAAGAAGGGTTTTTACGCTCCGATAGCGCACTGATTCAGACTATAGGTCGAGCAGCAAGGAACCAGCGTGGTAAAGCGATTCTCTATGCTGATCGATTGACGGGCTCGATGGAGCGGGCTATCGACGAGACTAATCGCCGGCGTAAGCGTCAGATTAGTTACAATGAAGAGCACAAAATAAAACCAAAGACCATTCGCAAAAATGTGCGAGATATTATGGAGGGTGCACGATCAACGTCGAGAGGTAGGCTGAAATACAGGGTTCGTAATGTGGATAAGTATCGGGATCTTACTCCGGAACAGATCGAGAGTCAGCTTGATTCGTTAGAGAAAACGATGTTCAGTCACGCTCGCGACTTAGAATTCGAGAAAGCTGCTCAGTTACGTGATGAAATTGCCTTGGTTCGTCAGGAACGGCTCAGGCTACCTTAGCTTCCTGGTATCAGAAAAAATCCTATAATACTTGAGTTTTGGTATCAGAACTAGTTATCGTTGCTTGGATTCAGGCGCGTAGCTCAGTGGTAGAGCACCACCTTGACATGGTGGGGGTCGGTGGTTCGATCCCACTCGCGCCTACCATATTATTTTAAGACTGAATCAGAACGGAAAAGTAATCTCGGCTCGATTGTGGCGAGATTTAACTAGACGAGTTCATTCATAATCACTCGAAGGTTTTCTATATACGACGTCGATACAAAAGTGATAGTCCGTCAGTTATGCAGGATATTTCGATTGCGAGCCGGTTGTCGGCGGAAATAACGCGTTCTAGCATGGGCATGTCCGGATTAGGAAGCCCATGGTATTCAGGGTTTTCAGATACCAAGTGCTCTTGTGTCATCCGGATGTCGGGTCTACAATCGCGCTTCATCCGTTCGGGCGGAATGCGATAGAGGCATCACTAGACGGCTACTAACATGCGCAAATTTATTGTAAAAAAGCTACAAATAATATGAGCCATGGCCGCTGTTGATTCAGATTGTTAAATATAGAAGGAGGTATTTATCCCCCAAGGTAAGCGCGCAAGACGCAATGATGAGATTACGACGCCCGATGTACGGGTCATCGGTGCAAATGGAGAGCAGGTAGGCGTGATGCCTATTGGAGAAGCATTAGGTCAAGCGGAATCTGCCGGTATGGATCTAGTAGAAGTGGCGCCTAATTCGGTTCCTCCCGTTTGTCGAGTTATGGACTACGGTAAGTTTGTGTTTGAGGCGAGCAAGAAGGCTCAGTCTGCGCGGAGGAAACAGAAGCAAATTAATGTTAAGGAAATTAAGTTTCGTCCTGGTACCGAGGAAGGTGATTATCAGGTTAAATTGCGGAGCTTGGTTAAATTTCTCGAGAGTGGTGATAAGACAAAGGTAACTCTGAGATTTCGAGGGCGTGAGATGGCTCATCAAGAAGTTGGTGCGGATTTGTTGAAACGAGTACGGGTAGACCTGGATGGAATCAGTGTTGTTGAGCAACTCCCGCAGTTAGAAGGTCGGCAAATGATTATGATTCTGGCGCCAAAAAAACGTCCATCACGATAGCCGGGCGTATTACATTGGATGCGCCCAGTCCGGCGTAGAGAATAGGCCGTCATTGATTGACGGCGATGCCCGATAGATCCAGGCAAAGCTCGATCGAGGCATGGACTAGGAGATATATATGCCGAAGCTAAAAAGTAATCGTGGCGCAGCGAAGCGATTTTCCCGTACTGGCAAGGGTGGCTACAAACGTGGACAATCTTTTCGAAGCCACATTTTGACTAAGAAAAGCCCGAAGAGGAAACGGCAGCTTGGGGCGACTTTACAGGTTGCTCAACCCGATGTTAAATCCGTACGGAAGTTACTACCCTATAGTTAAGGACGCACAATGGCTAGAGTAAAACGTGGGGTTGTCGCGAAAGCCCGTCACAAGAAGATCCTCGGTCAGGCGAAAGGCTACTATGGTGCCCGGCGCAAAACTTATCGGGTAGCAAAACAAGCTGTTATTAAGGCGGGGCAGTACGCCTATCGTGATCGTCGTCAGCGAAAACGACAATTTCGTGCTCTTTGGATTACAAGAATCAATGCGGCGGCGCGGTTGCATGGCCTATCGTACAGTCGGTTGATTCATGGTTTGAATCTAGCAGATATCGAGATCGATCGAAAAATCCTGGCGGATATTGCTGTTTACGATCAAACGGCATTCGGTTTGATCGCGGAGGCTGCAAAAGAATCTCTCGCCTCCTAGTTTTGTACAGGCTTGAATAGGTTTTTTCCTGTGAGCCAGACAGCTCAATTTCTTGAACAAGCTAAAGCGGCTGTCCAGTGTGCTTCAACGCTGGATGAAATCGATTCCATACGGGTGAAATTTCTAGGACGGAAAGGAGTGTTCACCGTTCAATTGAAAGAGCTTGGTAAATTACCGGCGGTCGAGCGCCCAGCGGCTGGTCAGGTTATTAACGAAGCTAAACACCAACTGATGAGCGCAATTAGAGTTCGTCAGCAGGAATTGGAGCGGGAGCGAATCCAGGTTGCTCTTACTGCGGAGGCGCTCGATGTGGCATTGCCCGGTCGTGGACAGCTCGGCGGTTCGATACACCCCATTACGCGAACTATTCGGCGCATGCAGCGCATCTTTGTTAAGGCAGGATTCGAAGTATATACGGGCCCAGAGATCGAGGATGAATTTCATAATTTCTCTGCGTTAAATATTCTCGAAAACCATCCAGCGCGTGCGATGCACGATACCTTTTATCTGGAATCTGGGTTGCTGCTAAGGACGCATACTTCCCCAGTTCAGATTCGCGCGATGGAGGAAAACGGGGTTCCGATACGTCTAATTGCTCCTGGACGTGCTTATCGCTGTGATTCAGATCTAACACATTCACCGATGTTCAACCAAATAGAGGTATTGGCAGTTGATAGGGGGATTAGTTTTGCTAATCTAAAATCTTGCCTTTATCAATTTCTCTCTAATTTTTTCGAGCGAGATGTTGAACTGCGATTCCGGCCGTCTTATTTCCCATTTACAGAGCCCTCCGCCGAGGTCGACGTGCTATCCGAGAACGATCAATGGTTGGAAATTCTCGGCTGCGGTATGGTGCATCCCAATGTCCTCAGAGGCGTCGGTGTGGACCCTGAGGAGTTCACGGGCTATGCGCTGGGCTTTGGTGTAGAGCGTCTGGCGATGCTTCGCTATGGAGTAAAGGATCTAAGACTATTTTTCGAAAATGATTTGCGCTTCCTGGAGCAATTCCAATGAGTAGCGTGCTATGCGATTAAACGTAGACTGGCTTCGGGATTGGGTGGATACCGAGCTCAATCCTGCCGAGATCGCAGACTGTTTGACGATCGCAGGTCACGAGGTCAGTTCTATTGAACCAGTCACTGGAAATATCGAGGGTCTCGTAGTCGGCCAGATTGTGTCAGTGAAACCGCATCCAGATGCGGATCGCTTGGTCATTTGCCAGGTCAATGACGGTAGGAAGGAACATACTGTTGTTTGTGGTGCACCGAACGCTACCTACAATCTGAAAGCACCATTCGCTCCAGTCGGCGCTCTGTTGCCGGGCGATGTCAATATTAAACGGACAAAACTCAGGGGCATTATGTCTAGCGGGATGCTCTGTTCTAGCAAAGAACTTGGACTGTCCGAAAATTCTAGTGGTTTGCTGGTGTTACCGGAAGATGCGCCAACTGGTAAATCTATAAAAGAATACCTCCGGTTAGACGATTCAATTCTTGACCTAGAACTGACACCGAACCGGGGAGATTGTTTCAGTGTGCTCGGTATAGCCCGAGAGATAGCTGCTATCGAAGAGTTAAAGCTAGGTTCGCCATCCAGGGAAATCATTGACGCACAGAATACCGAAATATTTGAGGTGAAATTACAGGCAAACGAAGCCTGTCCGAGCTTTTGTGGCCGCGTCATCCGTAATGTTTCAATTTCTGCGGACACCCCGATATGGATGGCGGAAAGGCTGCGACGTGCTGGATTCAGAACTATTAATCCGGTTGTGGACATAACTAACTATGTGATGCTCGAACTTGGTCAGCCGTTGCATGGCTACGACGTAGCTAAACTCGATACTGAAATAATCGTTCGCTTCGCAAAGGAAGCTGAAAAGCTCACTTTACTTGATGGACGAGAGCTAACTCTTCATTCCGACGTGATGGTAATAGCGGATGACTCCGGCGCAATTGGACTGGCGGGCATTATGGGCGGCAAAAGTACCGCCGTTGATGGTTCGACGAAAAATGTTTTTCTCGAGGCCGCGTTCTTCTCGCCAGATGCAATGGCCGGTAGGGCCAGGCGCTACAAGTTGCATACCGATGCTTCGATGCGCTTTGAACGAGGTGTCGATCCAGAAATCCAGAATTTCGCCATGGAACGAGCTACTAATTTACTGCTTGAAATAGCCGGTGGAGAGGCTGGGCCAGTAATGGTAACGAAGCAGCGTGAACACCTCCCAGAAACGTCATTGATCACCTTACGACATGATCGATTGCAGTCTATGCTCGGTCTGAATGTCGCTCCCGCCCAGATAGAGAAAATCCTCAAAGCGCTCGGTATGAAAGTTGATCAACAGCACGGTGCTTGGCATGTCACACCACCTAGTTTTCGTTTCGATTTAAGTATTGAAGAGGACCTTATAGAGGAGGTCGCCCGGATGATCGGGTACGCCAATATACCTGTTACCCCAGAACTCACTAAGGATTCCCTTGGCGGTGCTACCGAAGAAACAATAGAGGAAGAACAGCTAAAAGACCTGCTTGCCCGGCGCGGATACTCAGAAATCATTTCCTACACTTTCGTCGACGAAGAATTGGAAAGCATGATCAACCCCGGAACAGAAAGTATACGATTGGTCAATCCAATCTCTACAGAACAGAGTGTGTTACGTCGATCCTTATGGCCCGGATTATTGAAGACGGCTGTTCAAAATATGAGTCGTCAACACAGTCGTATGCGGCTATTTGAAACGGGTACACAGTTCCTCTCGAAGGACGGTAGAATTGATGAAGCTACGGTATTAGCGGGACTTGCAGCCGGAGCTCGTTGGCCAGAGCACTGGGACTTTAAAAAAATACAGAGCGATTTCTTCGATATTAAAGGGGACATTGAAGCGATCTTTAGTTTTACAGGTATGCTGGATAAAATTAGATTTGTTGCCGCGGAACATCCTGCACTAAAACCAGGACAGACGGCACGTGTCGAAATTAATAATATAAATGCTGGATGGTTAGGTATATTGCATCCAGCTGTCGAACAACAATTAGGAATTCGAACTAGCGTTGTGTTGTTTTCACTTCGTTTAAAGGAGACATTGCAGTCAGCTATCCCGGTTTTTCAAGCCTACTCTAAATTTCCGTCTATACGTCGGGATATTGCGTTGCTTGTTGATGAAAACATCTCAGTGAATCAGATTCTTAATAGCGTGCGTTTAATGGCTGGGGATATTTTACAAAATGTCATAATATTTGATGTCTACCGGGGTGAAGGCATAGATTCGAGACTAAAAAGCATCGGTTTGGGGTTGATTTTGCAAGATAATTCACGCACGCTTACTGATGTGGATGCGGATAGAGTCGTTCTTTCTGTCACGGAACGTCTAGAGCATGTTCACGGGGCCAAATTAAGAATTTAGAGAAACGCAGATCTGATATGGCACTCACTAAAGCTGATATGGCCGAGTCTATTTTTAATGAGCTCGGTCTTAATAAACGGGAAGCGCGCGAGCTGGTGGACTTTTTTTTCGAAGACGTTCGATCAGCATTAGCTCTAGGCGAACAGGTTAAACTTTCCGGATTTGGGAACTTTGATCTGCGGGATAAAAAACAGCGCCCAGGGCGCAATCCGAAGACAGGCGAAGAAATTCCAATAACAGCACGACGGGTTGTGACATTTCGTCCTGGTCAGAAATTGAAGGCAAGAGTAGAGTCCTATGCTGGAACCCGGGAATAACGACGAGCTTCCTCCCATCCCAGGGAAGCGTTACTTTACGATCGGTGAAGTGAGCAGTCTTTGTGGTGTTAAACCGCATGTGTTGAGATACTGGGAGCAAGAGTTTCCTCAGGTTAAGCCGGTCAAGCGGCGCGGTAATCGGCGCTATTATCAACGCCAAGATGTGCTCATTATTCGGCAGATTCGCAGTCTGTTGTATGAGGACGGATTTACCATCGGCGGTGCTCGGCAAAAACTTACTGGTAACGAAGCGCGCCATGACACGAGCCAGAGTCAACAGATTGTCAAGCAGGTTCGGATTGAGCTAGAGGATATCCTTAAGATTCTTCGCCGCTAATTGGTTTTTTAAAACCAACTCCACCTAGAAGTACAGTTTTCGTTAGACTTCCCAATACGGTCGGGGCGTGGCGCAGTCTGGTAGCGCACTTGCATGGGGTGCAAGGGGTCGGAGGTTCGAATCCTCTCGCCCCGACCAATCTTTGGTTGTATTAATTGAAATTGTAGGCGCTTTAGTTCCCAGTATTATTGAAATTTTAAGGTTTCGTTATGATGCAACTACGAATTGTCTTTTCGAGTTTTCTTCAACTGGTTGTAGTTATGCTAGGGGGAATTACTACCCTCACGGCTACGGCTGAGACAATTGCAATAATCGGCACAGGAGAAGTCGCAGGCGCCCTCGGACCGGAGTTTGCGGCTATCGGTCACGAAATCGTCTACGGGTCGCGTAACCCAGACAGAGAGGGTGTCAACGAACTTGTTGGCAAAACAGGTGTAATGGCGTCGGCTACCGGTCAACGCGAAGCCGCGCAGCGTGGACAGATAGTTATTCTCGCCGTGCCCTGGAATGTCGTGGGAACGACCTTAAATACCCTTGGTGACCTTTCTGGCAAGATAGTACTAGACCCAACTAATTTCTTTTGTCGTACTGATTTCAGGACCGTTGCATTTGAGTAAAAGTAACAAAGTTGATCCTCGTCAACACTCTCGCATCGTTGTAGACGGGCTAGCGCAGGCGCCAAGCCGGGCGATGCTGCGGGCAGTAGGTTTTACCGAGGAGGATTTCTCTAAACCCCAGGTTGGTATTGCGTCAATGGGTAGTATGGTTACGCCATGTAACATGCACCTGGACGGACTGGCGAAGATTACAGCTGAAAGCGCAGATGCGATGGGCGGTAAAAGTATTGTTTTCAATACGATTACTGTTTCCGACGGAATTTCTATGGGTACCGCGGGGATGCGATATTCTTTAGTTTCGCGGGAGGTTATCGCGGACTCTATTGAAGCTGTGGTGGAAGCTGAAGGCTTCGATGGGGTTGTTGCTATTGGTGGTTGCGATAAGAATATGCCTGGTTGCGTAATGGCAATGGCGCGTCTCGACCGGCCGTCGGTTTTTGTTTATGGCGGAACTATTCAGCCGGGACCGAAACAACGGGACATCGTGTCTGTTTTCGAAGCTGTCGGCGGTGTAGCCACAGGAAATGTTAGCGAAGCCGAGCTAAAAGAAGTTGAGTCTACAGCGATTCCGGGACCGGGTTCTTGTGCTGGAATGTATACGGCAAACACTATGGCATCAGCAATCGAAGCCATGGGTCTCAGTTTGGGTAATAGCTCGGCTCAGGAGGCTGTTTCGGATGCCAAGCAACGTGATTGTATGCAAGCTGGTAAAGCGGTTATGGAGCTGATTCGGCGTGGCATCAAGCCATCAGATATCCTTTCGAAGGAAGCTTTTGAGAATGCGATTACAGTTACTATTGCACTTGGCGGTTCCACTAACGCTGTACTTCATTTGTTGGCAATGGCCAACGATGCGCAAGTTGAGCTTACGTTAGAAGATTTTACGCGAATTGGAGCATACGTCCCTGTCGTTGGAGATCTTCGTCCGAGTGGGCGCTACCTAATGTCTGAGCTTATTAAGATTGGGGGCATACAGCCTCTGATGAAAACGTTGCTCGAAGCAGGACTATTGCATGGAGACTGTCTTACTGTTACGGGAAATACCCTAAAACAAAATTTAGCCGATGTGAGGAGCTATCCTGATGGTCAGGATATTATTCGGCCGCTCGCCAACCCTATAAAAACTGATAGTCACCTAGCGGTGCTTTATGGAAATCTAGCGCCGGAAGGCGCGATTGCAAAAATATCAGGTAAAGAAGGTACGCGATTTACCGGAACAGCGCGCGTTTTCCACTCGGAGGAGAGTTCTCTAAAAGCTATTTTGAGCGGAGCCATTGTTGTCGGTGATGTTATCGTAATTCGTTACGAAGGTCCCAAAGGCGGGCCGGGTATGCGTGAGATGTTAAGTCCTACGGGAGCTATTATCGGTCGTGGTCTCGGTGATAAAGTCGCGCTTATCACAGATGGACGTTTCTCTGGGGGAAGCCATGGTTTCGTTGTTGGTCACGTTACTCCGGAAGCCGCTGTGGGCGGTCCGATCGGGCTCTTAAAGAACGGCGATACGATCACTATCGATAGTGAAACAAAACGTATCGATGTTCATTTGTCGGAAGATGAACTTGATGCCCGGATGAATGTTTGGGAACCACCGGAGGCAAAAGCTACACGAGGGCTGCTTGCGAAGTATGCTCGCCTCGTCAGTTCAGCATCTTTAGGCGCAATTACTGATCGTCTCTGATCTTCCCGTCTTGACGTGGAAGCAAGTAGGCTTTAACTTGCAAGGCATGGATTGCATAGATAAAAAGCATGAAAGCTTTCTGATTGTCACGCGAAAGCAGACAAAAAGCGGGGTAGTGTCCATGCATTAGTGTTCTAATGCTATGGTCACTAGAAAAGCCCGCTGAGGAAACTCATAGCGGGTTTTTTTTTGAAGGAGCTATATTTAGATGAATCACGAAGTTCATGCCTCCCTTGGGAATCGCGACGTAGAGTTTGCGTTCCCAGAATCACCGTTTGTTGTGATGAAGTTTGGTGGGCGCAGCGTAGCTACGGCTCGTAACTGGACAACCATTGCGAATCTTGTTCAGGAGCGACTTGCCGAAGGTTTGGTCCCTATTGTGGTTCACTCGGCGCTAGCCGGTGTTTCGAATACGCTTGAAGCGTTGCTTCAGAACGCTATGGTTTGCGATACGGATAAAGTAATAGCGGATATTAAACAGCGTCATGTCTTACTTGCTGATGAGTTAGGAGTTAACTCAAATCTTTTAGACTCAGAATTTCAAAACTTACAAAAACTGATAGATGGATTGCGGTTAGTTGGGGAAATCAATCTGCCTGTTTACGCGCGAGTAATGGCCACTGGAGAGCTTGCAGCGACAACGCTGGGATGCGGATATCTCGAGAGCATTGGATTGCGGGCTTCCTGGCGTGACGCTCGTCAGATACTTCACAGCAATAACGAACAGGAGCAAAACGAACGGACCCGCTTCTTAGCGGCAAGCTGTGATTTCGCTCCGCAGGTTGAACTCCAATCGGAACTGCTACACAGCGAAGAGTTTATCGTGACACAAGGTTTTATCGCAGGGAATACTGCTGGTGACACGGTCTTGTTGGGCCGCGGCGGGTCGGATACTTCTGCCGCGTATTTAGCTGCGTGTTTACAAGCACAGCGGCTCGAAATCTGGACCGATGTGCCGGGATTTTTTAGTACGGATCCAAAGATTGTACGTTCGGCACGTTTACTAAGGTCTTTGCACTATCGTGAGGCTCAAGAGATCGCTTCTGCAGGTGGTGCTATTTTACATCCTCGCAGTATTGCTCCAGTACGACAATTAGGCATTCCTTTGTTTTTAAGATGGACGAGCCACCCAGATTGTGAAGGCACTTTAATCTCCATTAAGGAAGAGGATGATAAGGCCCAACTGAAAGCTATATCTCAACGTAGTGGATTGACTTTAGTTTCCATGGAATCAATAGAGATGTGGCATCAGGTCGGATTTCTTGCCGATGTGTTTGAGATTTTTCGTTCCCACGGATTCTCTGTTGATTTGATTTCGACATCGGAAAGTAACGTTACAGTCTCTATCGATTTGCAAGCTAACGTTACCGATCAACAGGCGATCAATGCGTTGGTTCAGGACCTCGGTGGTCTATGCCGGGCGACTATCATAGAGGATTGTGCTGCAGTGACGCTAGTCGGAAATAGGATTCGTGCAATCTTGCACGAATTAAGTTCGGTCATGGAGGTGTTTGAAGAACAAAAGGTTCATCTAGTAACACAAGCCGCTAATGACCTTAATTTTACGTTCGTTGTCGACTCGGAACATGCTCATCGTTTAGTAAAACGGATTCATGGACTACTTGTTAACCGTTTTCAAGAAGGCGGTGTCTTCGGACCAACGTGGGAAGAGTTATCGGGGTCAGGATCAGGATTGATAGGGGATCGTTCCGACCATCCGGTGCCATGGTGGGAAACTAAAAAAGATGAACTCGTTAAAATAGCCGAAGAACATGAATCCGCCTACGTTTACGATATAGAGACTACTCGAGGAGCGCTAGCGAGATTGAACGAATTGAGTGCAGTTGATTCGGTCTACTATGCGATGAAGGCAAACGCGCACCCCGATATTTTAAGAGTTGTCTACGAGCAAAACGTGAATTTCGAATGCGTATCTCCCGGTGAGATAGAGCGCGTGCTTGAAGTGATACCCAACATCGATCGTAAGCGGATCCTATTCACGCCGAATTTTGCTTCTAGAAAAGAATATGAATGGGCATTCGAGCAAGACATCTGGGTGACGCTTGATAATTTATATCCGTTGAAAAATTGGGCTACCGTTTTCTCAGGTCGGGAAATTTTTATCCGAATTGATACTGGACAAGGGCGTGGCCACCATGAGCATGTTCGAACAGCGGGTGCGCACTCTAAGTTTGGAGTTCCTCTATTCGAGCTCGATGAGCTACGCGATTTAATCAATCTAGCAGACGCTACGGTTGTCGGCCTGCATGCCCATACGGGTAGTGGGGTATTGACACCTGATAATTGGCGCCAGACAGGTGAGCAGTTAAATGGACTGCGTGCCTTTTTTCCAAACGTTCGTTATATGGATCTTGGCGGTGGAATTGGGATTCCAGAACGTTTAGGGCAGAAGCCAATGGACATGGCGAGCCTCGATGAATCTCTTCGAGGGCTAAAGAAGATGAGCGGATCCGTAGAGCTTTGGCTGGAACCCGGTCGTTTTGTCGTGGGGCCTGCCGGGGTTCTTGTTACGCGAGTAACTCAGCTTAAAGGGAAAGACGGCGAGTATTACGTTGGTGTGAGCACTGGCATGAATTCCCTCATTCGACCAGCGCTTTATGGTGCGTACCACGAAATTTTTAATTTGTCGCGGCTTGATGCACCGGTAGATAAGCTTATGACGATCGTGGGGCCAGTGTGTGAAACCGGAGATAGGCTGGGGTCAGATAGGTTGTTGCCGGTGACGGAGGAGGGCGATGTTATGCTCATCGCCAATGCGGGCGCTTATGGTTACGCGATGAGCTCCCGCTACAACCTTCGCGAGCCAGCTGTCGAGGTAGTGCTCTAGATGTCAGAGTCGCACTTAGCCATGGGTTCTAAGTCTGCTTTTTATGGGAATAACGTAGAAGTAAATATATTGCGTTAAGATGTCAACTGGGTAAGGACGGCGTCGCCAAATTCACTCGTGCTGACAGCGTTCCGATTAGTCGTAGCTACTAAATCAGTAGTAAGAATTCCTGCAGCTAGTACTGCTTTAACCGCGTCTTCAACGGCATTTGCGGCTTCGGAAGCATCCATCGAGTGACGAAGTAAAAGTGCCATACTAAGGATAGCGCCGCATGGGTTAGCAATACCTTTTCCTGCTATATCGGGAGCGGACCCGTGGATCGGTTCAAAAAGACCGGCGCTAGTTTGATTTAACGAAGCCGATGGCAGTACACCAAGAGATCCAGCTAGCATTGATGCCTCGTCTGTCAGAATATCTCCGAACATATTGTCCATTACCATGACATCGAATTCGGCAGGACGGCTCAATAGGTGCATCGTGGCAGCATCTATATAGAGATGCTCGAGTTCTATATCAGGATATTCTTCGCTGAATATCCGAGTTGCGGTCTCGCGCCAAAGCCGCGATGTATCTAGTACGTTGGCCTTGTCAACCGAGGTTACCCTCCGTTTTCGGGTCCGAGCTAAACTTCCTGCTACTCGACAAATTCTCTCAATCTCTTCAATGCTATATTCACAAGTATCAAAAGCTGTGGTCTTAGTCCTACCTCGTTTCCCAAAGTAGATACCACCGGTCAATTCCCGAACAATGATAATGTCAACATTGGCCAACCGTTCTGGTTTTATTGGTGAGGTTGCGACAAACTCCGGCACGGTCTTGACCGGCCGTAGGTTCGCGAATAAACCTAACTCGCGACGCAAATCGAGTAGGCCTTGCTCTGGGCGGAGCTCTGTTGCGATGTTTTCCCACTGAGGTCCGCCGACTGCACCAAGAAAAATTGCTCTTGCATTTCGGCAAAGGTCTAATGTTTCTATGGGAAGTGGGGTTCCTACCAGATCGATTGCGGCACCGCCTATCAGAGCATGCTTGATAGTCAAACCGAGATTATATTTTTTTGCTATTACTTCTAGTACACGCACTGCTTGTACTGTTACGTCGGGGCCTATGCCGTCGCCCGGAAGGATAACGATGGACGAGGTCATTAACGTTTTTCTTCAAATTTGTCTATCGTATCGGCGTGCTGGCGGAGATAACCGAGTTGATCTATTCCGTTCAAAAGACAGTAACGCGCAAATCGGTCAATGTTGAATGAAATTGGCTCGTGGCCGGGAATTATCAGTTTAAGCGTATCGATATCAACGGTGATATCCGCACCAGGGTTTTCCAGAAGCCAGCAATGAGTCTCATTATTCACTATTACAGGTATCAATCCATTTTTTAGAGAGTTGTGAAAAAAAATATCGGCAATCTCTGTGCTAATAATCACCTGAAAACCGTAATCCAGCAAGGCCCATGGTGCATGTTCACGAGAGGAGCCACATCCGAAGTTTCGCCCAGCAACTAGGATTGCTGCGCCCTCAGCTTGAGTTTGATTGAGCACGAATTCGTCAACCGTATTGCCGTTCGCGTCGTAACGCCAGTCGGTAAATAGGTGATCTCCGAGTCCTTCTTTTACGGTTGTCGTTAAAAATCGGGCAGGAATAATTTGGTCGGTATCTATATCATCTAAAGGCAAGACGACCGTCTGGGAGTCAATTCGTGTTACTACTTTCATTGCATCATTAATCCAAATATTGCCTAGGATCGCTTACCGTCCCGCTAAGTGCGGACGCTGCGGCCGTGAGCGGGCTTGCGAGAATGGTTCTAGCTCCAGCGCCTTGGCGCCCCTCGAAGTTGCGGTTACTAGTACTCACGGCAAGCTTTCCCGCTGGAACGAAGTCGCCATTCATCGCCAAACACATTGAGCAACCCGGTTCACGCCACTCTGCACCCGCACCCTTAAAGATCTCGTCAAGACCAGCTGTTTCTGCGGCTTCTTTTATCTGTTGAGATCCTGGTACAACAAGCATACGGACATCATTCGCGATTTTACGGCCGTTGAGCATATTAGCCGCGACTTCTAGATCACTGAGGCGCGAGTTTGTACAACTGCCGAGAAACACCACATCGACTGGTATTCCCGATAATGGTTTGCCGGATTCGACCTGCATATATTCGAGAGCTTTTGCAAAGGCCTTGTCATTCCCTTTCGGAGCGGGGACTGGGTCATCAATAGAGACAACCATGCCTGGATTGGTCCCAAATGTAACCATGGGTGCCATTTTCGACACATCCAGCGTGAGCTGTTTGTCGAATAATGCGTCGGGATCTCCAGGTAGATTTTTCCATTCTAAAAGGGCACGATCCCAATCAGCACCAACAGGCGCATAAGGTCGGCCAGCTAGATATTCGAAGGTTGTTTCGTCTGGCGCAATCATTCCGGCTCTTGCCCCTCCTTCAATAGCCATATTGCAGATCGTCATTCGTTCTTCCATCGACAATGCAGAAATAGTAGACCCTGAATATTCGACGGCGTGGCCTGTGCCCCCATCCACTCCCGTCTCGCCAATAATGCTGAGAACAATGTCCTTCGCTGCCACGCCGATAGGGAGATTGCCCTCCAGGTTAATTGCAAATGTCTTAGGGCGTCTTTGTAACATGCACTGTGTTGCTAGAACGTGACCAACCTCGGTCGTACCGATACCGAATGCCAATGCACCAAATGCTCCGTGTGTACTTGTATGAGAGTCACCACACACGATAGTTCTCCCAGGTTGTGTCGCACCGAGCTCGGGACCGATTACATGTACGATACCGCGCTCTGGGCTGGAGAATCCCCGAAGCTTAATATCAAACTCCTCACAGTTTTTTTCCATCTGAATTAGTTGCCGGGTCGCCGGCGTGTCGTTTACAACCGCAAGCTCTGCTAGAGAACTTACTGGCGTCGTCGGCGTTGAATGATCCATCGTAGCAAGCGTTTGGTTTGGGCGTCTGACACGCAATCCGTTTTCGCGGAGAAGGTTAAATGCCTGGGGTGACGTCACTTCATGGACGAGATGTAGGTCAATATAAAGTATCGCGGGCGTATCCTGGGTTTCGGGTACTACTACATGTGATTCCCATACTTTTTCAAATAATGACTTCATTTTTTGCCTCATATTCAAACGGCAGCAGAGCTTTTAGGAGGGATGCTATTTTTGTCATCCATCCGATCTAGCCAACCCCACTGATCAGGCGTAGTGCCATCGAAGAGCCCGAAAAATTTCTCTTGAAGGGTCGTCGTGATCGGACCGCGCCGTCCATTACCAATCGTAATTCGATCGATAGTTCGGACCGGGGTTATCTCCGCAGCGGTACCCGTAAGGAAGACCTCGTCGGCGATGTATAGCATCTCTCTTGGAATGTCTTGTTCGAGAACCGTAAGGTTTAGTGTTTCCGCCAACGTAAGCACGGTATTTCGCGTAAGCCCCGGGAGAATGGATGCTGAAACCGGCGGTGTGAAAAGTATTCCATCCTGAACGAGAAATAGGTTCTCACCCGCCCCCTCGCTTACATGACCGGCGTTATTTAGAGCGATGCCCTCCGTAAAACCTAGTCGACGCGCTTCGAGTGTTATGAGCATACTTGAGAGGTAATTACCGCCAGCTTTAGCCAGAGTCGGGACGGTATTTGGCGCGACGCGCTGCCACGATGAAATGCAGACATCCACTCCGTTTTCGAGGCCGCCATCACCGAGGTAAGAGCCCCATTCCCAGGCAGCAACAGAAACATTCGCTGGAGCATCTGGATCACCAGCCACGCCCATTTCACCATAGCCTCGGTAAGCGAGCGGACGTACGTAGGCCCCTTTTAAGAGGTCGTTCTTGATTACGACATCTTTGCACGCACTAACAAGTATCGCTGGCGTGTATGGAATGTTCATGTAATAGACCTTGGCAGAATTGAACATCCTACGTATATGGTCGTTAAGCCGAAAGCCGACCGGACCGTCCGGACTTTCGTAAACTCTAATACCTTCAAACACCGAAGAGCCGTAGTGTAACGCGTGCGTCAGCACGTGAACGGTAGCATCTCCCCAAGGGATGAGTTGGCCGTCGTGCCAGATATGTTTACTGGTCTTCAGAGGCATTCCATTAGTCCTTACGTTTAAGGGTTACCCAGCGATATCGATTTTTTCGAAGCTTCTCGCCCTATATTTTTACGAAGAATCACGCGGTTCATAACATCGAGAGATGCAAAAGCCGCCGATTTAACTATGTCTGTACTGACAGCGTGTCCGCGGTAGCTTTGGCCATTATATTCGACGGTTACCGTAACCTCACCCTGTGCATCGTCTCCTACCGTTACGCCATGAACCTCGAAATTTATGAGCTTCAGGCTTAGTCCAATAGCCTGTTCTAGCGCACTAAATACTGCCGCAACCGGCCCGTCACCCTCAGCCGTCTGGTTAATTTTACGACCATCGGTATGGGAAACGCATAGGTCAGCGTTAGCGATGCTATGGGTGCCAGTTGTTATGTGTAGTCTTTCGATCGCCCATGGGCCAGTTTTACCGACATCAACGTTCAAAATAATCGCTTCAATATCGCGGTCATACATATCTTTCTTAAGGTCTGCGAGCTTCTTGAATTCTTCAAAACATCGATTTAATTCCGCATCGTCTAGCTCGAAGCCCAATTCGTCAACACGCTCTCTAAATGCATGTCGGCCACTATGTTTCCCAAGAACCAGATTAGTATGTGATAAACCGACGTCCTCGGGTCGCATAATTTCGTAGGTTGAACTGTTCTGTAACATTCCATGTTGATGAATACCGGCCTCGTGAGCGAAGGCATTCTCGCCAACAATAGCTTTGTTTCTCTGAGCATGCATTCCTGTAACGTTGGTCACTATTTTGCTTGTCGGATACAGACGTTGAGTCTGAATTCCCGTTTCTAGCCCGAAATACGCTTCGCGAGTCCGCAACGCCATGACAACCTCTTCCAATGAACAGTTACCCGCGCGCTCGCCAATGCCATTAATAGTACATTCTATTTGTCTCGCTCCGGCTTGAACCGCTGCTAGGCTATTCGCGACTGCAAGGCCCAGATCGTCATGGCAATGCACGCTTAACCGGATCCCGTCGATTCCTTCAACGTTATTCTTTAGGTATAGAAACAGTTCATAAAACTCTCCCGGTACTGTATAACCGACTGTGTCCGGAATATTAATAGTTGTAGCTCCCGCGTCGATTACCGCTCGGATGACTTCAGCAAGATATTCCGGTTCTGTGCGTGAGGCGTCTTCAGGTGAGAATTCGACGTCCTCACAAAGCGAACGTGCCAGCGCCACGCTTTCTATGGCGGAACTGATGATTTCTTCTTTTGCCATCTGTAGCTTATGTTCGCGGTGGATCTCACTCGTGGCGACAAATATATGAATGCGCGAATGCTGCGCATCCTTTACTGCATCCCACGCACGAACAATGTCTTTTGGATTGCATCTTGCCAGCCCACAGATCGTCGGACCTTGAATAGTTTGAGCAATCGTTTGAACGGACTCGAAATCACCCGCCGACGCAGCGGGAAAGCCTGCTTCGATAACATCTACCTTGAGGTCTCGGAGTGCTTTGGCAACTCGTAGTTTTTCGCGGGGAGTCATGCTGCAACCTGGAGCTTGCTCACCATCTCTCAATGTCGTGTCGAAAATGAAGACTCTATTGTCGCTATCTGCGTTCATGATATTTTATTTCTAAATGTAAAAAATTAACTTCCTCTACATAGCTATTCTTTTAGCCAGCTCATTCGCCCTCTAAGTTCCTTACCCACGCTCTCTATCTGGCTATGAAGGTCTTCCTCGAGGAGTCGTTTGTATTCCGGAAGCCCGGAGTCATATTCAGAAACCCAGTTTTTCGCGAAGGTTCCATCTTGGATGTCCTTCAATACTTCGCGCATTCTGTCTCCCGTATAAGAGTCCACTACGCGGGGACCCTGCGTAAGATCTCCATACTTGGCAGTTTCACTCACGAATTCGTGCATCTTCTTTAAGCCCCCTTCGTGAAGTAGGTCAACGATTAGTTTTACTTCGTGCATGCATTCGAAGTAAGCAACTTCGGGTTGGTAACCGGCCTCTACGAGAGTGCCGAATCCACGTACGATAAGTTCGGATAGCCCGCCGCACAGTACAGCTTGTTCGCCAAACAGGTCAGTCTCTGTTTCTTCGCCAAAAGTTGTATCAAGGACACCGCCGCGCGTTCCACCAATTCCATCAGCGTACGCTAACGCTCGGGCGTGCGCATTACCGGTAGAGTCTTGGTCGACTGCAACCAGGCACGGCACACCACGACCGGCTTCGTATTGCCTTCTAACGAGATCGCCCGGTCCTTTTGGTGCTATTAGTACGACATCTAGATCAGTTCGAGGCTCAACGAGCTTGTAATGAATATTGAAGCCATGCGCAAAAAGAACAGTTGAGTGCTGTTTTAATGATGGCTCTATTAGTTCGTAGAGCTTAGATTGAACCATATCTGGAACTAGGAAAGCGACGAGGCCGGAGCCATCGACAGCTTCCTGAGGAGGAAGGACTGCGAAGCCATCGTTTTCGGCTTTAGCAGTTGTGGTTCCGCCGGGGCGTAGACCGATAACAACTTCGAAGCCTGAGTCACGTAGGTTCATAGCATGTGCTCGTCCCTGACTACCATAGCCGAGTACCGTAATAACCTCACCACTTAGTACTTCGGGCCGAACGTCGCTTTCTACGTAGAGTTTCATGGTTTTGCTCCTGTCATTCTTTAAATCAAAGTTGGATGGGTTGTCTCTCGTACATAAATTTGGGCGAAAAAAAACCCCGCAGCCTTTCGGGTGCGGGGTTTGCATGATTTATCGTTGTCAATTCACACGCCCGCACTTGCATATGTTAAGCAGTATGGAAAGGCGCAGTACGAGGCGGCTCTGTTTCATCTCAGTCAGTCATATTGTTAGCAGTACATGATCTACAAAACCTCAAGTAATGTCAACGGTTTAGGCGATATGTTAGAAATAAATTTAAGTATGGTATGTAAATTTTATATTTAATAGTCCTCAAATATGGCATTTCACTTATATATCAAGGCTGTTTTAATGAAACATGTGTAGGATAGGCAACAGAAAGAACAGTATATAATGGGGTTTAGCGGATCATTTTAGTCTATCATTAGCTAGCTCTAGCAGGATTAATGACTTTACGTTATTCTCTCGCGCGAATTATGAAAGGTCTAAGTAATGGGAGCTTCTTTAAGTCAGCTACATTAGTAAAAACAGAAAATTTTAGGTTGAAATAAGACGCTGCCGTGAGACAACTTCAAGACGGGAAGCATGACATGCGGTCGAAAGAGTTCTCAATCGGTGTCAGAACCGTTAGCTTGTGTTGTTTTGGTCCCGTTTTTATCAGTATTGCTAGAAAGTCCAATTTTTATTTTTTAAAAGTTAATTAGGTTTAGGAGTCGGCATGAGCTGGAAACGTAACGGAGTGCTTCTGATTAGCGCCCTCGGTGCAATTTTTATATCTAAAATGGCAGCGAGCCAGGCCGTTGATCAGATAGTAGCTGCTGAGGAGCGCCGCATTCAGCAGGCACAAGAGTCTCAGGATGTGATCGATGGAATCGTCGATGAGACGCGGTCTACCACAGAAGAATACCGTGGAGTAATGAAGGAAGTAGACGGATTGATCGTCTATAACACGTTGCTTGACAGACAAATAGAGGACCAGGAATTGGAGCTCAGCCAATTGCGAACCTCTATTGATAGTGTCACCGTTATAGAGCGGCAGATCTTGCCTTTATTGACTAGAATGATTGAGGGCCTTGAGCGTTTCGTTGGTCTTGATGTTCCATTCTTGGCTGCGGAGAGAAGCGAGCGTGTCATAGGACTTCGCGACTTGCTTGGTAGGGCCGACGTTACTTCGGCGGAAAAATTCCGCGTCGTGATGGAAGCCTGGCAGATTGAGAACGACTACGGTCGTACTATTTACGCATACACGGGCGAAATAGACATTGATGGAACCAATCGCGAAGTCGATTTTTTGCAGATCGGTCGTGTTTCCTTTATTTACCAAACACCCGATGGATTGAACCAGGGCGTTTGGGATCAGTCGAGTCGTAGCTGGGTGTCGCTAGGCAGTGAATACCGTAATTCTATTCGTCAGGGACTTCGGCTCGCGCGTAACCAAGTTGGTCCCTCGTTACTGCTATTGCCGATCGCTGCGCCGGAGGAAGGATAATGCAAACTCATAGGATATTGCCGATTATAGCGGTGGCATCGCTAATCATAGCGGGTCCTGTCACGGCCCAGGATGACGGACTTAACCTCGATCAACTATTACAATTCGTTGCCGAGGGCAGTGCCAACGACAATGCGGCAGAAGCCGAACGTCTGGCGCGTTTCGAAGCAGCGCAGGACCAACAGGAGCAATTGCTCCAAGATGGTCGTGACCAACAAGCAGCTGAAGAAGCACGCAGTGAACGCCTGGAAACGACATTTGAGGAAAATGAACTTTTAATCGCGGACGTTACCGCTCAGCTGGATGCTCGTTTAGGGTCGTTGAGAGAGCTTTTTGGCGTTTTACAGCAAGTTGCCGGTGATGCGAGAGCGCAGTTTGAAAACTCGTTCACTAATGTTGAGTATCCCGACCGTGCAACGTTTCTTACTGATCTCGCGGCTAAGATGGGCTCGAGTAGTCAGCTCGCCTCCATTGAAGAAATCGAACAGCTTTGGTTTGAGTTACAGCGTGAAGCCACGGAGCAGGGCAAGGTTAAGCGCATATCTGACTACCGTGTCATAACTGCGAACGGCGAGGAGAGTTTTGAAGATGTTATCCGAATTGGCACCTTTAACGTTGTTGCCGATGGTCGCTATCTAAGTCATAACCCCGATACAAACACGTTGTCGGAGCTTCAGCGTCAGCCGGAAGGTGGTCGATTTGTAGGCAGCACTGCTGATCTTATAGGCGCGACTCCGGGGAGTGGTGTCGTACGCTTTGGGCTTGATCCCACTAGCGGCGTTATTCTTTCGGCCTTGGTGGAAACTCCGAATTTGATGGAACGAATTGGGCAAGGCGGAATTGTGGGCTACGTGATCATCAGCCTTGGCATTCTCGGCGTCCTGCTTTCCCTAGAAAGGCTAATTAGCTTGACTCTCGCTGGTAGAAAGGTGAAGGCTCAGTTAACAAGCGAGACTCTGTCAGATAAGAACGCGCTCGGACGCGTTTTGCTTGTCTATGAAAACAATCGTCAAGCGGACACTGAAACGCTGGAACTTAAACTTGGTGAGGCGATACTTAAAGAAACGCCCTCATTACAGCGTGGTATCTTATTCATAAAAGTGATTTCGGTCGTTGCGCCTCTGATGGGACTGCTTGGAACTGTTACAGGAATGATTAACACTTTTCAGGCGATTACGCTGTTTGGTACCGGTGATCCAAAGACTATGGCTGGTGGTATCTCGCAGGCCCTTGTGACGACAGTTCTGGGTCTCACGGTCGCAATTCCAACCGTTCTTTTGCACACGATTGTTAGTGGTCGTAGCAAGACGATTACGCAGATACTCCAGGAACAGAGCGCGGGCATCGTAGCGAATCAATCTGAGAAAAGTGCGGTCTAACTGAATAAGGAATAAGGCCTGCCCTTCCTGGTAAGGCCACACCTCTGGAAAGTTGCTGGTCGGAGAATTAACTAATGCAATTTTTGATTGATGCCTACGAAGCTATTCGTGATTTTCTCGAACTGGGAGGTCCAGTCTTGGAAATAATCGGCATCAATATTTTTGTGTTGTGGATTTTAATTCTTGAGCGGTTGATTTATTTCCGTACCGGTCTTAAAAGCTTGATTCGGGAATCAATTGAAGATTGGGAAAATCGGGTGGAGCGTAAATCCTGGCAAGCGCATCAGATACGAGACGGCATCGTATCTCGAGTTAAGATGGCTGCTGATAGCAATCTGCCGATGATTCAAACACTAGTTGCGCTGTGCCCGCTTCTCGGGCTTATGGGGACTGTGACGGGTATGATTTCGGTATTCGAGGTCATGGCAATATCAGGAACTAGCAATGCAAGGGCCATGGCGGCCGGCGTGTCCCGCGCCACGGTGCCGACAATGGCTGGGATGGTCGGCGCGCTTTCTGGTGTTTTTCTAGTCACGATTCTGACACGGACAGCTAAGCGCAATACAAATCGGCTCGAGGATGGAATGACGATGGACCACTAGCAAGGTCCAGTGCGTCAGGTGCGCTATCCACTTGGGGCTGTGGAAAGGAGAACCGCTTGAGAAAGCACATAGCTAATATAAAAACCGAAGACGACGAAAACGAGATCAATCTCACGCCTATGTTGGATGTGGTATTTATCATGCTGATCTTCTTTATTGTTACGGCAACATTTATTCGTGAGACCGGTATCGACGTTAATCGGCCCGAGCAGGACCAGCCTCAGGTGGTCCAGGAAGAGGGTGCTATTTTGGTTATCATCGACTCTACTGATGATATTTGGATAGATAATAGGATTGTTGATCTCCGAGCCGTTAGAGCTAATGTTGAGCGGCTCCATGCAGAAGACCCCGAAAGACCGGTTGTCATTCAGGCGGCAAGAGCCTCTAGCGCGGAAACGCTTGTCGGCATAATGGATGCTGCACGACAAGCGAACGTTTTTAATATCTCGATCGCGTCGGAACAGTAGCCTGGAATTTGGAAAGGACTTAAATAATGAGAGAATCCGTAGCCGAACAACTAAACCAAGACGAAGAAGCAGAGATCAATCTCACACCGATGCTGGATGTGGTGTTCATTATGCTGATTTTTTTCATCGTAACGGCTGTTTTTGTTAAGGATCCTGGTGTTGAAATTTCCCGCCCAACGGCGACGACTGCCTTTGTTCCAGAAAAAGGTAGCATCTTTATAGCTGTGACCGCTCAGAATGAAATTTGGGTAGATAAGCGCAGTGTTGGCTCGGAGGGGGTCCGCGCTGCAATTGAGAGGCTTCACACGGAAAACCCGGAAGGAGGAGTCGTTATTCAAGCGGATAGTGCCGCTGCTAACGAGTTTGTCATAAACGTAATGGATGCGGCGAAGGCGGCAGGTATTAATGACGTTACAATAGCCGCGGCGGTACCATAAGTCAGCCCTCGACGGCTGCCGTGTTCGTGGTAGAATCGATTTGTTGTATCTGCTTCGGTCTTTAGTCATTGAGCCGCGAGCAGGTTGAAATTTAGTCATCGGGGAGAGTTCATGATTGCTCGGTACGCTACTTCCATAGGCCTAGGAACCGCAGTTACCTTTGGGCTGCTATTTATTATGCAGCTCCTGATCGCCACGGGACGTGGAGCATTAACTGAAGCTAGTACCTTTCGCGTAATTGATTTCGTGCGTGTCGAACGTAACGAAATTATTGAAACAAAAAAGGACAAGCCCGAGAAGCCACCGGAGCCCGAAACACCGCCGGAGATGCCGTCTCCGAGTAGCGCAGACAACTTCGATAATTCCATGGCGGTATCTATGTCAGCCCCATCGATCGACGCTGGTATTAGTGTGGGCGGTATCGGCTTTGGCGTAAGTGATGGGGAATATCTTCCCATCGTGAAGGTTGCCCCGGTTTACCCATCGCGTGCTTTATCAAGAGGGCTGGAAGGTTACGTCATTGTTGAGTTCACAGTTACGACGAATGGCTCGGTTCGTGATGTAAGTGTCGTCGAATCCACTAGTACGTTGTTCGAGCGCGCCGCTAGCGAAGCTGCGCTGAAGTTCAAATACAAGCCGAGAGTTATCGATGGCCAACCTGTCGAAGTCCCAGGCGTTCGAAACAAAATCACCTTTGAAATAGCTAATTAGCTCGAGGAGTAGCTGAATGCAGGCCGGACGTCAATTTTTTCCCGCCGTGGCTGCTGTTTTGTTGGGCGGTCTCTTTTTGGATGCTTCGTTGAGTCATGCACAAGGCACTGGTGATGGTTCTGCTAATCAGCAGCCGACTCGTAAAACGCCGGCTATGCGAGAACGTGTCTACTCGCGCCTCGCGGAAGCACAAGAATGTTCCGAGATGGACGATATGGAATGTGCTCAAGAAAAGCTCGAGGAGGTTCGTGAGATGCGTGGCCTCAACAGTTACGAAATTGCGCAGATGTGGAACTTTTACGCATTCATCGCTTTTGGCCAAGACAATTACCCCGATGCGATAAATGCCTACGAGATGGTTTTAACTCAACCAGACCTTCCGATCGGGATGGAAACCACTACACGGTTTACCCTTTGCCAGCTTTATTTTCAGCAAGAACGCTATCAGGATTCGCTTGACATGCTAGCAACCTGGTTTCAGGTTGCCGAAACTCCTGGGCCTGAGCCACACATACTACGCGCTCAGATTTACTATCAACTCGAACAGTACCGTGACGGGATAGAACCTGTCCTGGATGCGATAGAAGTCGCTCAAATACAGAATAAGGAACTTCAGGAAAACTGGTATCGATTGCTGAATGTCTTTTATTACGAATTAGAGGACTATCCGAACGTTATCAACGTGCTTAGAACTATTATTGATACGTGGCCGAAACGTGAATATTTCATCCAATTATCAGCGATGTATGGTCAGGAAGGTAACGATCTCGGACAAATCGCACTTTACGAGCTAGCCTACGACGTTGGCTGGTTAGAGCGTAGTAACGAATTCGTGCAAATGGCCCAGCTACTACTTGGTGCGGATATCCCGGTCAAGGCGGCATTAATCATGGAGAAAGGACTCGATGGCGGAGTGATCGAGTCGAATATGAATAATTGGAGAGTGCTAGCTCAGGCCTGGCAACTCGCACAGGAAGACGAGAAGGCTATTCCGGCGATGATTCAAGCTGCCAGTCTTTCCGAAGATGGTGAGCTAGATCTGCGCCTCGCCCAGTCTTATCAGAATCTCGCTCAATGGGAGAATTGCATTGAGTCTGCGCGGGATGGTTTGCAGAAAGGTGATCTGCGTCGGGCAGACCAAGGTAATATGATTCTGGGTGCGTGCCTGTTTGAGGTTGATGAATTTTCGGCTGCACGTAATGCGTTTGAAGAAGCTGAAGAGGATACTCGCAGTCGTACCGCTGCTCGAAGTTGGATTCAGTACGTGAATGCTGAAGAAAGCAGAGAGCAGCAATTGCAAGCTGCTTTGAGTCGTTAAACGTAGCCCTGGCTCCACTCACTAGTCCTACAACAGTTGCTAACCATCTCGGCGAACCGGGATGGGTTCTGGTCGATTGTAGATTCGATTTAAGGGATCCTAATTTAGGTTTCAAGGCCTATCAGGAAGGTCACATTCCTGGCGCGCGCTACGCTCACCTTGATACGGACCTTTCCGGAGAAATCGGTGTTCGAGACGGACGGCACCCATTACCGGATACCCTACACATTGCGCAGACTCTTTCTAATTGGGGAATTGATAATTCCTCTAATGTAATTGCTTACGATGACGTGTCAGGTGCGATCGCAGCGCGGTTATGGTGGTTGCTCCGATGGCTAGGTCATCAGTCGGTTTCGATTTTGGATGGTGGTCTAGACGCTTGGCTAGCGGATAGACGGGAGGTTGAGTCAGGGCTCCCAACATGGGGCAGCGCAGAATTCACGGCAGCTCCACCTCGTAATCACTGGGTCGTAGGCAGTGGAGAGTTAGTAGAACTGATGCATTCCGGAGCGTTATTGCTCGATGCACGCAGTGATGATAGATTTCGTGGGATTTTAGAGCCACTAGACCCAGTAGCTGGACATATTCCCAACGCTCGTAATTTGCCATTTTCTTCGCTTATTGGGCCAAATAAAACCTTACTACCGGTTCAGCAATTGAACGAGCGCTTTAATTCAGTACTGGATGGCCGGGAAGGGGCAGAAGTTATTGCGATGTGTGGTTCGGGAGTTACTGCCTGTCACCTACTTCTTGCAATGAACGTAGCCGGTTTGGGTGATGGGAGGCTATACGCTGGTTCTTGGAGCCAGTGGATTCGTGATGGCAATCGTGAAATTGTGACTGGGCCTGGTTAATAGTAAATAAAAGCGCCCGGGCAGTTGGTGGCAGGCGTTATCGAATTATTGTGGCCTAATTCTGATGGGGTAAAATATGATATATTACCTGAGATATATTTAATAAATAACTGATAATTAAGTGTTATTGTTAGGGATAACTTAATATTCTAATCTAGTGACATAGGGGAACCGATTTTTCCGGAAGATTGCTGGGATGGGGTCTAGAGCAGACAAACAAATGGACTGAGCGGTAATACCATCAGTCTAGCGGTGAGCTAGAAGACAGTTGGAGTTTTGATGGTATAGTCGACGACGCAGGGCTTGAATTTTATATTGTCCTACTGGTAGCGGAGGAGGATTGGTTACCTATCGGGGCATGAAAGCGCTGAATTCGAAGCGGCAAGAGAAGCTGCTTTAGCTAAACTTTAGCGACCAATGGGACATACCTGATTTTTATTAGATAACTCGATCACGAATTAACAATATGCCCAATTTTTTTTCAATAAATCAAACAACGGGGAGTTGCCTCATGAATAAGGGAAAGACTTGGCTAATGTTGCTAAGTATCTACTGCGGTGCGTTCGCCACTGCTGTTAACGCGGAACCTATCACTTACATCGTAGATTCAAGCCATACCTTTCCATCTTTTGAAGCGGATCATCAAGGTGGTCTCTCGATATGGAGAGGGAACATTGAACGAACGACAGGTAAAGTAGTGCTAGATAAGGCAGGAGAGAACGGGACCGTAGAAGTCACAATGGATATGTCGTCGATCGATTTCGGTCATGCTGGCATGAACGAACATGCGAAAGCTGCCGATATACTGAATGTGGAACAGTTTCCCACCGCAACCTATGTCGGTCAACTCGCCCGTTTCGAGAACGGCAATCCGACTGCCGTCGAGGGAACGTTAACGCTACACGGTGTTAGCCGACCGGTAGATCTCACTATCGAACGTTTTCGTTGCCAACCCCATTTTAGACATGGGCGGGAGGTTTGTGGGGCCGATGCATCCGCAACATTTAATCGCGACGATTTCGGTATCGACTATGACAAAGAACACGGATTTTTCATGGCTGTTAATCTGCTTATTTCTATAGAGGCGCAGATACCGGCCGAGTAATAATGTTTCGGAGCGCCTTATGAAGAGCTTCACTCACCACGCTTAAAAGCAGCTCTTATTAATAGTGCCCAGCACGAACTCGCGTAGCCGGTAAGATCCCTTAATTGCTGCGTTCGATCGCTGCTACGGCATTCGCTGGCGACAACTCAATGCTAGACCAGCGACGCAAAATCGACGCCTGCGCAACTTTATCGGGCTAAACTAAGTCCGTTTTTTATATCGTTCCAATCTGATTCAACGGTATAGCAGCGATCTGCGATCGGAAAAACAGAAACTAAAGTCCTGCTAAATTTAACAGTTCTTGGCTATATTGTGTTTGAGCTTCGGTATAGAGTGGTGCAACAGCATCTTGGAACTGAGAGATCTCATATTCTGTTAGGGTTAGTAGTTCGCCGCCTGCAGCGCGAATTGCTTCGATAGCATCAATTTCTTCCTGTACTTTTCTGCGTCGCTGGACGGCAACAGCATCTGTGATTGCTACTCGCATTTCTTCCTGCAGTTCCATAGGCCAGGAATCGAAGGTAGGGCGATGTAAGAAAATCGGACGCGAGAGATAGAAGTGATTCGTTTCAGTATGGAATTTATGGAAATTGTGGACGCCGTAGGTGACTGTATTCGCGAATGGGTTCTCTTGCGCATCTAGCCTACCCGCGACAACCGCATCGATGGCTTCTGACAGGTCCATGATTTGTGGGTCTGCACCAAGCAACTCGAACGTTTGAGCATGAATTTCACTCGGCAGGACGCGAATTTTAAGGTCTGTTAGATCAACTGGTATACGAATGGGCCGCACTTTATTAGAGATATGTCGGAAGCCGTTCTCAAAGTAGCCGAGTATTCGGTAATTCATCTGAGCTTCAATTCTTTCAGCGAGGTGTTTACCTAACGCCCCATCCATCGCGGCGTGTGTTTCTAGTGTTTCGGAAAATAAGAAAGGCAAATCTACAAGTCCGAGCTCTGGAACACGATTCGTCATATAACTACTAGACTGGTAACCAAGCGTAAGGGCACCTGTTTCTACGAGATCTAAAATTTCTAGACCGCGGTAACCGACGTCCATGATGTTGTAGACATACCTAACTTCTACAGCATCACCGAAGCGGTCCTTGAGCTGGTCGCCGATCTGTTTTAATGCGCGGCTGAAGCTAGTAGTTGGCGGACCGTAGCCGCCCATTACAATTTGTATCGGCTCATCAATATTATCCAACGTTAATCTTTGTTGCGCTCCAGAACGAGATAGCACACTTGAGGCAACTCCAGCCCCAAGTAATGCGGATTTTTTCAGGAACTGTCTTCTGGACATATTCGCCTCATTTAAAATTATAGAATGGATATAATCGTAGCACGTGTAACGCCTATTAGTTCAGTGTTACAAAATCACTTTGGTTTGCAGGATCCTTTCTAAGGCTGCAAAATCAGCACCGAATATAAATATGGTATGTAATGGACCTACTAACTGGGCTTCTTCTGATCGGCGTTATCATTTGGATAACCCGCATCGTCATTCTTGAGCTGTTCGATTCATTTATCCCGGAATCATTCGCTAAATATTCCCGGACGACAAAAAATCCTATCGATCACTCACTTATTGGATCTGTCGCAAGAATAGTCGGCATTAACTCCAATGATAGTACTAAATGTAAGATTCGAATCGGCATTGAGCTGTGGAATGCAAAATTTTCCTCGAAGACAGCACAAACACCAGCTATTGGAACGATCGTCAGAGTGACCGCAGTGAATGGCATGCTACTTGATATCGAACGACACTCAACTAATTGACCTAAAATAGATGGGTTAATTATCTTGACCGCATTACTTTATTAATATGCCGTTTCGGGCTAGCCTCCGACCTGCACAACAGAATTTATTGAAGAGCCTTAGACTGTGACTAGATCAACTCCCATCGTACCCAGCCAACAACTCAGGGACGTCCGTTACGAAATTCGAGGTCAGTTAGCTCGGCGAGCTCAGGAAATGGAGCTCGAGGGCTACGAGATCCTTTCTCTAAACATCGGTAATCCGGGCCTATTTGGATTCCGGACGCCGGAGACGATGCGGCTTGCGATGATTAATAACCTCAGTGCTAGCGAGGCCTATTGCCATCAGAAAGGTATTTTTCCGGCTCGTGAAGCCGTTGTGATGCAACACCAAGAACGCGGGGTTATGGATTTAACGGCTGAGCAAGTTTTTATTGGTAATGGTGTTAGCGAACTTATCGACTTAACCCTCCGTGCACTGCTAAATTCTGGAGACGAGGTGTTAATCCCTAGTCCAGATTATCCATTATGGACGGCTGCTACTTTGTTAAACGGCGGTAGGGCTGTCTATTACCCGTGCGTGGAAGCGCAGGGCTTCATGCCTGATATTGCCGCATTAAAGGGCTTAATCACCGCTAATACTCGAGCGATCGTAGTAATCAATCCGAACAACCCTACAGGTTCAGTCTATAGTCCTGAGTGCGTTGCCCAACTTGCTGAAGTAGCGGACGAATATGATCTTGTCATGCTCAGTGACGAAATCTACGACCAGATGATCTATCCCGGTTCAGAGTTCGTGCCCATGGCGACACAATGCTCCACAGCACTGTGCGCGACTTTTAGCGGATTGTCTAAAGTTTATCGTGCATGCGGCTATCGAGTCGGTTGGGTGGCTCTAAGTGGTGCTCCGGAACGCTCAAATGAACTGGTTAACGCGATGGATTTGCTTGCGGCGCTTCGTCTTTGCAGTAACGTTCCAGGTCAGTGGGCTGTTCAGACGGCACTGGGCGGTTATCAAAGCGTAACAAAGCTCTGTGAGCCTGGTGGTCGGCTTTATGATTCAAGGCAGGCGGTGATAGACAGTGTTGCAAAGAGCGCTTATCTCAGTCTAGTTCCTCCAAAGGGCTCAATGTACGCGTTCATTGGGGTTAATAAGGAGGCTATTCCAGAATTTGACGACGAAGCGTTCGCGCTAGAATTATTGCAGGAGCAACATATACTCGTTGCTCCTGGATCGAGCTTCAATACTTCGTATCGAGATCACTTTAGAATCACGACATTGCCTAGTGCGGAGATACTCACGGATGTGTTCGAACGAATTGAGGATGTACTTCAGCAGATGTTGCAACGATCATAAACCTATAAATAGTATTATATATAAAACATATAATATTGATATTTAATGATAAAAACAATTAATCGCCGGTTGGCCAGTGGGACAACGGTGGTTGTTGGTAGTGGGCTTGCAGCGAAGCAGCTTGAGTCGTACCTGGCGTTCGATTATCAGGCTGAACACTCGGCTGCGTGGATTGCTCCCTCAATTCTCACCTATCGCGCTTGGACAGCAGAATTGTGGAATGATGGGCTAGGGGGAGGGCGCCACGTTTTGACCGCAAGCCAATCTAGATCGCTGTGGCGACAAGTTATTGGGAATTCGACCGTAGGTGAGCGGCTCTTAGATATCGATAACGCAGGCCGCTGGGCCGCTGATGCCTGGGCGACACTGTGGAACTGGCAGATTGACCCCTCCAAATTACAGGCGGGACAGGAAAATATAGACTTCAGAAGTTTTCTCAGTTGGTCTCGCAGTTATCACGAAACACTAAAAAACAACGGTTGGGTTGATTCTCCATTAGTTACTATCGAGGCGATTCAAAGCGATAAACCTGGAAATAGCAATAGTTTGATTTGGGCGGATATGCCTAATCTAACACCGGCCCAGCTAGCTCTCTATAAAAAGCTTCTGGGGAAGGGATATGCTATTGAGGCATGGCGACCGCCAAAATTGGCTAGTCGCAGTTTTCGGATAGCCTTGAGAGATCAGGAGACCGAATTAAGCGCAGCCTCCCAGTGGGCTGCGGAAACGCTAAATAGCCAGCCTGAACAACGTCTCGCGCTTGTAATACCAGATCTCACCGCACGTAACGGAGAAGTCAACCGATTTCTTGAGGACACGCTGAATCCGGAGGGCGTATTGCTGGGGTCGACGTCGAAATCCTGCTTCTACAATCCGAATGGCGAGCCTCCGGGTCTCCAACCCGCAATCGGCGCCGCAATAACGGCGATTGAACTTTTTACAGCGCGTGGAGAGTTTCAAACGTTTAGTCGTTGGCTCAGAAGCCCGTATTTCAACAGAGACTCAAACGAATTATCTAGTCGAGCTCTTATAGAGGTTAGCCTTCGCCGTGATCTCAGTGCTCAGCTTCCTTTTAGAGCAGCCTTTTACGATGGTAATTTCGAAAAGGTGCTTCGGAAGATAGCCCCGGAAATTGCGACGATACTGTCGCTGTCGTTTCGTATAGTCGATTCGGTTCCTAGACAAGCGACACCCACTCGGTGGATTAGAGTTTGGCAGCAGATTCTTGCGCAGTTGAATTGGCAACCCGAAGCTCTAATAGGGACCGATAACGCACTCTCGGTTTGGGAAAATATACTAAATTCAATGGCATCGTTAACGCCTATTCTCGGCTCTATTTCGCTAACTGATGCCCTTGATGAATTAGAGCGAATAGTCAAGATACCGATCCCCGGTGGACCTATTCCGCTAGCAGGACTGACGGTTCTGGAACGTGTCGAAGACGTAGGCCCAGGCTATGACAAGGTGTGGGTTACTGGAATGACTGACAATTATTGGCCGCGACCCTCATTATCAAATCCTTTGCTACCACTAAAGTTACAACGCGCACACAACATGCCAAATTCATCACCGCGTAAAACATTCGAGCTATTCGACCGCATTACACAGAGAATCATTGATCGGGTTCCAGAAATCGTTTTTAGTTGGCCCTGCGGGAACGTTGAGCATCAAAACGAACCAAGTCCACTACTCGAAAATATCGTTGATACAACTCTTGACAAACTTGTAAGCAAAGGGACACCTCGGATCGTTTTTGGGTTCGCCAGAAAAGCTAAATGCGAAACGATTGAAGATAGAGCTCCGAGTCTCGAAAGTGAGAAAATTTCGGGCGGCACTAATACCCTTGCTCTTCAGGCGAAGTGCCCTCTGCGCGCGTTTATAGAACGGCGACTCAACGCCCAGCCGCTGGAGAATTTAACTCGAGGGCTCGGTTTTAGACTTCGCGGTATCGCAACCCATCGGGCACTGGAACTTTTTCTGAGCAAACTACCTACCCAACGAGAGCTTGAGAAATGTCCGTCGGACGACCAGAAAAAATGGACTCAGGACTGCGTTAAACAGGCTTTAGAAGAATCTTTTGGGTCGGTTCGGTTGTTGCTTCCGAATATTTATAGCCTTGAATACGAACGGCTACTTCGAGTTACAACGTCGTTACTAGAAAATGATATCAAAAGGGACGAATTTAGCGTTGTTGCAGTTGAAAAGCAGCAGAATGTTTCGATAAAAGGTTATCAACTCGTTTGCCGTGTCGATCGTATAGATTCTCTAGCGAGTGGTGGCCTAGCTGTCATCGACTATAAGACAGGAAGCAATATTAGGACCACTGATTGGCTTAAGTCACGTCTGTTTGATGCGCAGTTACCGCTGTACGCACAAACCCTTGAGAACACGGTAAACGCAATCGCGATCGGAGCAGTTGACGCTACTGGAATTCAATATCGCGGTATCTGGGAACCCAAAGGACAATTTCCTGGTAGAAACGTGAAGCTACCCGTTGGACGCGAGTGGCGTAAACAGCTCCAGGTATGGCGGGAACAAATCGAAACTCTTGTAACTGAATTCGTCGAGGGTGATACACGAATTTTTTCGGATGACCTCGATATTGCTAGAGGCGCTTTTGCTCCTCTCACGAGGGTTATCGAACAATCTACCTTAGCGGAACTCAGCTTCCTTTCGCAGGATATAAAATGAACGATCAGTCCGACCGAGAAACGGCGCTTGCAACGGATAGGTCCTTCATCGTTCAGGCGCCCGCAGGCTCTGGAAAAACTGAGCTATTAATTCAACGATTTCTATCATTGCTAACGACAGTAGAAGAACCTGAGCAAATTGTCGCGATCACCTTTACTCGTAAGGCTGCGGCAGAGATGCGAGCACGTGTTTGTCGAGCGCTACGTGACGCTGTGACCCAATTGCCAGTCAAAAAGCCCCATGAGATAAAAACTCGAGAGCTAGCAAAGATTGCTCTACAGCATTCGCAACAGCTCGGGTGGAATCTGATAAAACAACCACAGAGACTTAGAATCAATACGGTGGATTCGTTAAACGCGTGGCTGGCGCAACGATTGCCGGTACTGTCTGGCGGCGTCTACGGCGCGACAGTCTCGGAAAACGCCGAAAGTAATTACTTAGAAGCAACGCGTCGTGTGCTCAATAAACTTAGCAACGTTAGCGAACTTCGCGAGTCCTTGAAATCTTTATTGAAAACTATTGATAGCCGTGTTGACAGACTGGAGAAACTGCTGGCAGAGCTTTTGTCTCGTAGGGAGCAATGGGGGGCTTATCTAGGCACGGCGAACAGCGACCAACTGGCGGATACAATTAGACGTTCGTTAGAAAACTTGGTAACGGACCAGCTCGAACAGCTAGCGAGAGCTTTACCTGAAGCATGCACATCCGAAATAGTTGCTTTGTTTCAATACGCAGCAGAGAATTCAACAGACACGACTTTCAATAAAGCTATCTCTAACTGGGACATTGACAGTAAAGGTATACCAACGACCTTCGACTATCTAACGTGTTGGCAGGCGTTAGCAAATCTATTATTAACAAAAAAACAAAAATGGCGAACGCGGCTACCCGCTAATCTTGGGTTCGGTAAAGAGGCTGACGAAGCGAAGGCTCGTCTTGTATCCCTTATTGAGAAACTTAAGCCGGAAAAGGAGCTGCTTTATCTGTTGCATGACATACGCTCACTTCCTTCTCCTCACTACGAAGAAAAACAATGGCAGATATTGTCCGATCTGCGCATCGTACTACACTATCTGAGAGCTGAACTGCGTATTGTGTTCGCTGAACGTAACGAAATAGACTTTGTGGAGTTAGCACTTGCTGCTAGGAGCGCCCTCGGTGCAGCTGATGCGCCTTCGGAATTGCTCCTAGCTTTGGACTACCGAATCCAACACATTTTAATCGACGAATTTCAAGACACCTCACGTATGCAGATGGAGCTACTGGAACTCCTAACAGCCGGTTGGGAGTCTCATGATGGGCGGACAGTGTTCTTGGTTGGTGATCCGATGCAGTCAATTTATCGGTTTCGTGATTCTGATATGTCATTGTTTATAAAGACAAAAGATTCGGGAATCGGCGATATTTCACTAGAATCATTAACTCTCACAAGAAACTTTCGGAGCGCACCAGCGATTATCGACTGGGTGAACAAAACCTTCCCGGATATCTTTCCGGCAAAGGATGATATTGCAAATGCCGCTGCGCGCTTTTATAGCTGTGAACCCGTCATCGATTCATCACCCGATTCTAGTGTCGAATTTCATGCGTTACGAAGCGATGAATCTCAAGTAGAAATCGACAAAGTAATCGAGCTTCTAATCAAAGAAAGGCAATATTATCCAAATGATTCGGTTGCCGTTCTCGTACAGAGCCGCAGTCACTTAGCCGGGCTTCAGGAGCAACTCCGGGTAAGGGGGTTTAAGGTCCAAGCCGTAGAACTTGATCCTCCAAATAAGCATCAGATCACTCAAGACCTGCTCGGTTTAACACGAGCCCTAACACATCTCGGGGATAAAATTGCGTGGCTGAGTTTATTGAGAGCACCTTGGTGCGGTATGACTTGGTCAGACCTTCACGGTCTCGTCGATGGTAAAAATGACTGTACGGTTTGGGCGCTCATGAATGATCCTAATAGAGTAAAGCGCTTAAGCGATGATGGTCGCGTAAGGCTGACGCATTGCCAAAAGACATTAAAAATAGCTTTCGAGTGCCGCAGTGAACAGCCACTAGCTCGCTGGATTGAACGAATATGGATTACGTTAGGTGGAGCAGCTTGTCTTAGCTCTACAAACGAGTTTACGCATGTGGAGAAATTCTTTTCATCACTCAGAAAAATCGAGAAATATGGTGATCTAGACGACCCATCTGTACTAGAGGTGTTTTTTTCAGAGCCCCATAGGCAGGCAGAGATACCACTAGAATCTGGCATTCAAATCATGACGATCCACCGGGCCAAGGGTTTGGAGTTCGACTCAGTGATCTTATTTGGCCTTGGACGTGTACCACGGTCTGAGGAACCCAAAGGACTGTATTGGCTCGAACGAACAACGCGTAATGGGCAGCAGGACCTTCTGATTGCTCCACTTACGACGACGATAGATGATGCAGATCTTTTGACAGAATATTTAAAGACTGTTGAAAAGCGTCGAGAGAATGCTGAACGAGCACGCCTTTTATATGTTGCAACAACAAGAGCAAAATTTCGTTTAAACCTTGTTGGACGACTCGGACTCGATGCGGCACAACCTGTCCGTCGTAGCTTGTTGAGATTATTATGGCCAGGGGTTGAAGATTATTTTAATAGCATAGAAGTGAAAAAAAATGTCGCCGCGAGGATTGGAGATATTCAACCTCGGTTACGACGACTGCCGGAGACGTTCAATCTAACCAAGGTATCGTGTGGATCCGAGTTTACTAAACAAAATGTAAAATCCATATCGCGACCGACGTTTGAGTGGGCTGGCCGGAGTGCATTACAAATTGGGACGGTTGTTCATAGCGCCTTGCAAACTTTCGCCGAAGAAAAAGTTGAAACGTGGGCTAGCGAACGTGTCCGGATGGAGAAGGTCTACTTTCGTGAGCAGTTACGATTGCTAGGTGTTGATGAACAAGGGTTGTCTGAAGCTGCTCAACGTGTCATAGAAGCGCTGTGTCGTGTTCTCACCGACGAGACCGGTCGCTGGCTACTGGATGACCATGCCGAAGCTGAATCGGAACTCCGTCTGACTCTTCAATCAAATAGCGGTCTGGAGCACGTGCAGCTTGACCGAACATTCGTGGATAAAGACGGTACACGCTGGATAATCGACTTTAAGACAAGCTCTCATGAAGGGGGCTCTACCGAGGAGTTTCTGGATTCCGAAGTCGAGCGCTATCGCTCACAGCTTGAAAGGTATGCCGGGGCTATGGCCGCGATTGATGCTCGCCCCATAAAACTTGGCCTCTATTTTCCATTATTGCAGGCCTTTCGCACTTGGACTCCTAGTTTTAACTAGGGGAAACTAGACAGTAACCCATTGAGCAAGTTTTCTCTGTCTGACAGTGGTGCGACGATTAGGTATTCGAAGAGATTGAAGAGCTGCTGAAGATGCGGACGACGTTCGTCACTCGGAAAAGTAGAGGAAGTAGTAACAATAACTAGATCGAGGTCGGGGACGAGAATAATGAACTGCCCACCGTAACCCCATGCATACGGTGTCACATAGCCAGCCATCTCCCGTAGCCACCAACCATAGCCATAATAACGGCCACTCTCTCGCGTCGAAATCGCACGCGCTTGTAGTGATTCCTTTACCCATATTGCGGGAATAATCTGTCTGTCGTCTAGCATTCCGTCGTTCATATAAAGCTTCCCGAAGGCCAACAGCTGTCGTGCGGTAAACTCCATATCATTACCGCCGAAAAAGATGCCTGTCGGGTCTTGCGGCCATTCTGGTAGATAAAAACCGAGCGGCTCTCCAAGGACCTCCCGAGCATAGGCCAGTGTAGTGCTATCAGTTGCGATTGTAAGTATTGCGGAAAGTAGGTGCGTATTTCCTGTGCTGTATTCCATAAGAGTGCCAGGAGGTCGTTCTAGCCGCTGATTGAGTGCAAAACCGATCCAGTCGCGACTCTGCACCCATTTGCCGTAATTCCGGTTACTAGTGGTTTCCAAACCAGATTGCATAGTCAATAAATTTTCGACAGTAATACCGCGCTTAACGTGGTTCGTTTCTCCTTGGAGCTGGGATTTGAAGTAATCGCCAATAGGTTGGTCGACGCTTTTTATATGTCCTTCGCTTATGGCTATCCCGATTAGCGCCGACAGCACACTTTTTGAGGCTGATTTTATATTCGCGACGCTCGCAGCATCTCGGCCATTGAAATATTCTTCCACGAGTAATTGCCCATCACGGCTAATGAGAAGACTATGAAGACGGGGTAGGGTGCTGGCCATTTTAACTGCTCGATCAAGTTTCGAGGTATCAGCAACAGAAGAACTTATCGGTTCTTGTGCGATGGCACCACCAAACGAGGGTACTATGCTCAGGCCAAGTAACATAGCTCCTAGAGAACTCGGTAGTCGAAGCTTTTTTTGAAAAATTGTAGGCCCTTTAGTCATTGTTATTCCTAACTGATCAGCGCAAAGGCATAATAGATTGATATATGTTTTTACAGGCTACCATTCAACGAAAACTCTCGCTGGCCCGAGGCATCGGGCGGAGAAGTCATTAAATCTAATCCTTGACTTAACTCTATCGACGCGTTTTCTCGGGCACGCACGTTACCTTCGATGACGTATCCCCGTTTATCGGTTAGCCGCAGGATCCCTAATACCTCTAGAGGGCCACTTTCGTCCTCAAATCGACCGACTACCATAGAGTTCGGTGAAGGAGAGAACTGAATGACGTAATTACCCAGACCAATAAGTCTCCCAGCCAATCCAGGTATCAGGGGTGGAACAGCAAGTTCCCCAAGGCGAACTTCACCGATTATCGTAGCGGGCCAGTTGTAGTCTGATTCAAATGTAATGAGGTTTAAGCTCAGAGCCCCCTCCATACCGCCCAGCGGTAGCGTGTTTTGTAAGCTTTCTAAGCTTGTACTGGCACGTAAATTACGGAATGTCACATTACCCAAGGTGGCATCAAAGTTGGTACTCAAGAGGCCGTCAGCTAATCGAGCTTGAATATCGCCACCGACCCGACCTAGCGGTAGGGCCCATGGCCTCAATCGCCATTGAATTTCATGCAGCCCGATAGTGCCAATGGAGCCAAATGAAGCGCTACCTGACCACAATGTTCCCTGAATTCCTGCGAGGCGTAGGTTTTCCGGAGCAAATAACCGATAGGCTGTGCTTGCCGGAAACAGATTAAGTAAAAACATTAGATAAGCGAAGATGCCCAGAGCTATCCAGTAGTATTTTCTAGTAATCATATTAAGATCGACGTAAAACTAGTGTTGCGGCGACTAAACCCGTCTGCCGTTCGCTATCGAAATTTGCTGACTCAACGCTGACCCCGTGACTCTGGTGTAGGACGATTAACCATTCTACGAGGGAATCAAATGAGGCCTGTTGGAACGTCACTCGAATTCCATCCGGTCCGTCGGGTTGATTTCGTTGTAGCCGGCTTGTTAAGCCATGCTCTCTTAGGGTCTGGTCGACGATTAGGATTAGTGATGCCGTCGCGGTCTCTGCCGGAGCCTGTGTGGGTTGATCCCCTGCTAACGTCTGTGCCTGATGCAACGAAGCAGTAAACCGTTGTTTCTCTAAAACCGTATCACGTAGCTCGCTTATTCCCGTAGTTAATGGCACCCACACAAACACCCAGAGGATAATGAGTCCGCCTAGGAGAGAGCCCACAGAGAGCACGAGTTGCTCCCGTTGCTGTAAATGGTTGAACCAAGATTTCACCGAGCTATGTCCAGTATTTGGATACGCCCTTCGACGCCATTCTCTCCCGGGTTTGCGGATAAGATATTCACCTGAAATTTTCCATCGTTGGCCATTTTTATTGCAAAATTATCAAGCGTTGCTATATCTGGCGAGATAAAACGAAGATCTGTCATGTTATTACGAAAACTGATTGCTTCGATTTGGTTTGCAGAATTATGAACCTCCGCGAGAACGGAAAGCGTAGAAAGAAAGATCGGTACGGGTAAACCTTCTGTTGATGCCCCTGTAACGGACAGAAGTTGTTGAATCTCGCTTCGGCATGCTGCTGGAGTTGATGTCTGAAAAATACTTTGACAGCCTATTTCTAGTGATGAGTTTAAAGCAGCATCTTCCTGACTAAGCAGGTAATAGCGGATGGCTTCTGTACTAGTTGCGATAGTACCGAACCCCAACAACAACAGAGCCGCAAAACGCCACGGTTTAAACAATTCGCTCCAGTATGAGTTGGTTCTGTAAGAGCCTTGAAGAAGATTAGTTCCCGGTGAGTTGACTAAATTAGCACCAAATTTACTTAATGGACCTTCCGGTAGTAGCTGAATCTCTATGCTTGAGAAGCGATCCCGTAAGCTATCTATTTCCGGTTCCCGATGAGCGTAGCTATTTTCGTCAGAGTAAATAACTATATGCCGTAGTTCTCCCTCGTTTGGCTTTTGGAAGGAAATAATATCGAAAACCTCATTGAGATTGATACCGTCAAGCACGAATGGCGGCCGATTGGGTGGCCGACAATAGATACGTTCATTTTCGATCATAAGTGTTAAATTACCTGGTATGCCTGGAACACCCTCCGTATCGGCATAAATCAAGTTGACAGGGAGATTCACTTCTTCACAACGAGAAAGCCAGTCGTCGAGTTTCTTCCTCGCAACTATGGCTACGGGGATTTCGCCCTCTGTATTACGTTCGCCGGAGCAAATTAGGACGCTTTCTATATCATTAACAATTAGATCTTCGACAGTATAGGGGAGGATTTTTTTTAATCTTGTCTGAGATTTAACCGGAACATTAACGGTTGTGTTAACTATATCAAGGCCATCTACAAGCAAGATAACCTGACGGCCAACCGCGTCCGCCACTGCATTTTGGAGGGGGCCGCACGCAGCCTGAGATACTCGATTACCGGTCTCGTCGAGGATAATCCAGGTTGGCTCGGAAGTATCTTCCTTTAATCTGACGACAAGATATTCAGACACCCCTATAACGCTCCGAAGCTCCTGAAAATTGCACGGACAATACCACTGTTATCGCGTTGTAGCACAGAGTACATGGTGAATTGATTAGTGCCAATAGCAACACTTGCGCTAAGCATAAAGTATTGGCTAACCCCATTGATACGTGTCAATGTTATTGGATCAACATCTCCTTCAAAACTTGCATTGATATCGGAGAAATTAGCGCCGGCTCGTTCTTCTATGAGGCTGGTGCTTCTCAATAGGTCTATTTCGTCGGATAGCGACGCAAGAAGATGATTTGATGCCGTATTGACATTCAACGTTGTACCCGACGGAAGAGCAGTAATATAGGGCAAAAGCAACCTGTAGGAGGCGAAGTCAACGCCATCCATGGCAAGAAGCTCACTTGGGCTTGTGATAACTGTATTCGAAGTGCGGTAGGGTGGGTCAAGGCGGGCGTACGTATCGTCTTCAGCACCAAAAGGAAACGCGGATTGGCTATCGGAATCGAGCCAGTCCAGTGCGACGCGGGCAATTCTAGGGTCGAGCTCTAATGATTCAAGTAGGCGCTCGAACTGACGCATAGCAACCTGATCCTCATTTCCCTGTTGCGTCACGAGGTTATTTAGATTGAAACGCCCTTGTAAATCCTCGATTCGCCCGCTAATAACGCCCCCATCGACCGGTAGAGGCGGTAGCTCGGTTGCCCAAATCTCCCTGAGATGATCGCTCTCAGCGGAAGCTAATTTGTCTTGACGCAAGATATCACCGGCCCAAGCTTCAGCTCCATGCAAATAAAATAATCCCTGATCTGCCGCGAGAGTCGATGTCGCTCGACGTAAATCGAGGCTTACATACCACATGAGATTTACCGCGATAATCGTTCCTAAAGTTACAACGAGCATCGCGCTTAGGACCGCGACACCGCGCTGGTAGGGATAGAGATTGCTCATCAGCTAGTTTCCACCGATCGCCAGATCCAGCCGAAGTCCTCAAGGTTGATGCGAAATTCGACAGCGCGCGGACGCGCGATGAGTGCGTCCATGCCGCTCATCGTCGCTGGTGGCCATTCGAGATGAGCCTCTCCATTGATGTCTATTAGCCTTACGCTGATTTCCTCAACGCCGGTCAAGAGTACCGTACGAATTGGCGGAGTCACAGCCGTTCTATCCATAACGCTCCAGTTAAACCGAATAAGCGTATTGTCTTCGGCGTCATACGCAACACGAAGTACAGATCCCCGCGGTAACACCGCGGGGTTTGCCCAACCACCACGAGTAAATTCAAGGGCATAAGTATTCGGATTTGCATTTACGCTCCCGATCCATGCCTCACCGAACTCTTCACGTGTTGGTCTAGGATGGATCTGAGCTAGATCCTGGCTAATTACTCGCATAGCGAACTGAATCTCACGCCAGCGGCCCGAGCGTTCTTGGGCAATAGACTGTTGCTGAATCACGGTAGAAAGCCCGGTCAAGGCCATTATGCCGATTACCGCAACTATGGCCATAGCGACAAGGAGTTCGACCAGAGTAAACCCAAGATCTTGCTTCATCCGCTATCACCCATACCGCGGGTGTCCGGGTCTCCAGAGGCAGTTTCGTTATCGGTGTTACCGCCGGCACCATCCCGGCTAAAACTAAAGCCTTCTGCATTACCCACAGAGGACCAGTCTACTGGCGGAAAATTGGGTGGCGGTGGTGGTTCGAGTAAAGCTGACATTGCGTGAATTTCTAGCTCAGGTTTATTTGCAAGGGATACTGAGATATCCACGCGACGAAGATTCTCAATTGGAGTCACCGTGACCTCTGCCCGCCATATCCAGAGCCGTCGGGCAAACTCTTCCTCACCCTGGGTAGTTCCGATGGAAGGCCATTGCAAAGCGGTACTCATCAACGTCAGTTGATTTGACGCAATCCAACTCGCCAGTGTCTTCTCTTCGAGATAGGCGGTACTGATAACATAGCGATTGAGCTGGGTATATACAGCCGTCATCCCGACAGACACAATCACTAACGCGATCATGGCCTCAAGTAGCGTGAAACCGTAATTTCGCTCCTTAGTTGCCATCGAACCCCAGTTCTGTCACTTCCGTTGCCCCGTCGAGTCCCGAATAGAGTAAATAACGCCCCCCGTTTATTTCTCGATAGAATTCGACTCGAAAAGGTGTCGTTTCGCCGCTTGCCAACAGAACGACCTGGGGTTGAGGTTCTTCGATCTCAGCCTCATTGAACCGCCTATCCAAAGGAATTACCCGATCCTCAAGGGATAGCTCCAGAGTAATCGGATTTTCTAGAACTCTCGTTCCTAGGAAGCGATCATCAAAGGGCTCAAACCATAAGAGACGTTCGGTATCGTATATGTAAAAACGATAGCCTGTTTCGCTAAATAGAATGCCGTAATTACGATTTTCCATGACTGATTCCTCGCGTATAAGTGCGAGCAAAGTGCGTAGCCGAAAAGCTTCTCGCTCAATCTGTCGATCGTTACCTACTGAGCTGATTGATAGAACAGCGGCGCCAGCGAATATACCGAAAATGACAATAACGACAAGGAGCTCTATAAGCGAGAACCCGGCATTGAAATGGCGATCAGAAAATCGCTTAGTCCAAATTCCAGTTACCGATATCAGCATTGATTTCTGTGCCACCTTCCTGACCATCGGCACCGTAAGAAAAAAGGTCAAAATCAGACCGCTGTTGGCCGGGTGAACGATACTGATATGTATTGCTCCAGGGATCGGAAGGTAAGCCGGATAGATAAGGCTTCCAATTAGGCGCAAATGCTACACCAGGGTTGGTAACGAGCGCCTGTAGCCCCTGATCTGTAGTGGGGTAACGGAAATTATCTAGTCGATAGAGGTTAAGAGCGGTCTCTATGCTACGTATATCTCCGCGAGCCCTAGTGATTGCTGCCGTGTCGATATTGCCGATCAGGTTGGGCGCAACAATTGCAGCAAGAAGGCCTATGATTACAATCACGACCATTATCTCGATGAGCGTAAATCCACGTTGGGGTCGTCTTACCACTAGTTTAATCGATAACATGTCGTTACCTTGACCCGTCGTAAAAAAGCCGACGATAGCATAAACAAGTCTTCGTATCCGTTAAAGGAGATTGCTTTTGCCCGCAATTCTTTACATTGACGAAGATTGTATATACCACGTAAGACGTTTAAAAAATGGCTTACGTAATTGGCCAGACGGGTCTAAAAAGTAATTTCTGAAGGTTTTAGGACTAATAGCGACCTGTCTCTACTATCTAGATTAGGTGAATTATGGCCGTAATAATCGCCAGATTGCACGCGTGCGTGTCTCTGAAACCTATGTGACGGAAGGGAAATTAATATACGGTTCGCTATACTCTCGGCTTGATGATATTTGGAGTAATAATATGGATTCAGTAACTCCTTCACCATACTCTGGTATTTATGATCGGGTAGCGCTTATCAGCGGGGCATCCCGCGGAATTGGTAGAGCTGTTGCTGAGGCGTTGGCTGCTCAGGGGGCAACGGTGGTAGGGACAGCCACCACGCAATCAGGCGCAAGCCGGATTTCCGAATATCTACACGACCGAGGGGCGAAAGGGAGGGGTGTAGTTTTAGACGTTAATGAACCGAGCGCCATAGACTCTTTGATAACTGATATTAGAAAATCTGAAGGTCTGCCGGAGATTCTTGTCAATAACGCAGGTATTACTCGTGATAATGTGCTGATAAGAATGAAACCTGAGGAATGGGACATAGTTCTGTCAACCAACCTATCTGCTATCTATCGCCTCAGCAAGGCCACATTACGGGGCATGATGAAAGGGCGTTGGGGAAGAATCGTAAATATAACCTCGGTTGTGGGTCTGACTGGGAATCCAGGACAAACCAACTACGCGGCGGCAAAAGCCGGAATGATAGGGTTTACAAAATCTCTGGCGAGCGAAGTTGCTTCACGTAATATAACAGTTAACGCTATCGCGCCAGGATTCATTGATACCGACATGACACGCGAGCTCGAAAAAAACCAAAGTGATGCGTTACTCCAACAAATTCCCGCTGGCAGGTTAGGGACTGCAGATGATATAGCAGCAGGTGTTGTATTTTTAGCATCGGATTCCGGTGCCTATATTACTGGGGAGACTTTAAATATTAATGGTGGCCTAGCAATGCTTTAGGTAGCGGTGGTTTTATAAGTTATTGTTTTATTAATCTATATGCTAGTTTTTCCAGATTTGTAGATTGCCTTAGTTTATTCCCATACAATACGCGCCACATTGGGGGTTGGTCCTACGTAATCTGGAATTTTATTTGGAGGTACCATACGAATGAGTACTGTTGAAGACCAAGTTAGAAATATCATCGCTGAACAACTCGGCGTTAAAGTTGATGAAATCAAAAATAATGCGTCATTCGTAGACGACCTAGGAGCGGATTCGTTAGATACGGTCGAGTTAGTAATGGCCTTAGAAGAAGAGTTTGACGCTGAGATCCCAGACGACGAAGCCGAAAAAATCACAACGGTTCAAAACGCGATTGACTACGTTACCGCCATTAAAAAATCATCTTGATTGTTTCGCTACGTAACAGCCTGTCCCCCCCCCTCAGTGTGCCGACTTATCTTGGGAGTTAGTTTTGTCTAAGCGCCGCGTTGTCGTAACGGGACTTGGATTGATATCTCCTGTCGGTAACAATCCTACCGACAGTTGGCGTAGTGTGCGTGACGGAGTCAGTGGCATTAACCCTATCGATACCTTTGATATTGGAAGCTTTTCCGTGCGTATTGGAGGCACGGTCAAAGGATTTGATGCTAGCGATTACGTAGATGCAAAATTTGCGCGTAATTCTGATCCATTCATTCACTATGGTGTCGCGAGCTGTAAACAGGCGTTCGAGGATTCCGGTCTTGAGGTTCCCGAAAATGAAGCTCATCGATTTGGAGTTTTTATGGGCTCCGGAATAGGGGGGCTCAATACAATTGAAAAGAACTACGAACGCTACATGAAGAGTGGCTCGCGGCGAATTTCCCCATTCTTCGTGCCCGGTAGTATTGTGAACATGATATCCGGCTATACCTCTATTGAATACGGTATAAAGGGACCAAACCTCGCGCTCGTTACGGCTTGTGCAACCTCTACTCACTGTATTGGCCTTGCTGCTAGACTTATCGCGTACAACGACGCTGATGTTATTCTCGCTGGCGGTTCTGAGTTCGCGACGACACCCTTAGGTGTTGGGGGATTCGCGTCCGCGCGCGCTCTTTCCACGCGTAATGATGAACCGGAAAAAGCCAGTCGTCCCTGGGACAGGGATCGTGACGGCTTCGTAATTAGCGACGGCGCTGGTTGTATGGTACTTGAGGAATACCAACGCGCGAAGAAGCGTAATGCACCGATATATGCTGAAATTATCGGTTTTGGTATGAGCGGTGACGCAAATCATATTACCGCGCCCGCTATGGACGGAAGTGGCGCCGATCAATGTATGCGTAGCGCGTTAGACGATGCAAAAATAAATGCTGACCAAATCGGGTATGTGAACGCGCACGGGACTTCTACACCTCTTGGAGATATTGCAGAAACGTGCGCAATTAAGAAAACTTTCGGTGACCACTCGAAAGGGTTAGCGGTTAGCTCTACCAAGTCTACTACCGGTCATATGGTTGGAGCGGCCGGAGCGGCGGAGGCAATTTTCACAGTGCTGGCCATAAAAAACCAAGTATTGCCGCCGACGATTAATCTCGAAAATCAAGACCCAGAGTGTGATCTAGATTACGTCGCGAATACAGCTAGAGAAGTCAATGTTATATATGGATTATCCAACTCTTTCGGATTTGGCGGGACTAATGGGACGGTGATCTTTAAACGGCTAGACTAGGTAAAAATACCCACTCGGGACAGCTTAAGAGGATTATGATAATAAAACTCGTGCTTAATTTAGAAACAACATGCCGTGCCTAGTCGCATCCTGATTTCAATAATTCTGGCAATTTCCTTATCAGCGGGTCTGTTAAGTATTTGGAGTTGGAAGTTATTGAACTCGCCAATGAACGTCCCGTTTAACGGCACGTATCTCGAAATATCCCCTGGTACGCCATTGTCTTTGGTGACAGATGAGCTCGTTACGGGAAGAATTCTGAGTAATGGCTGGTTGCTGACGGGCTACGCCCATATCTTCGGTCACTCTACACGAATACAAGCTGGGGAATATCGGGTCGCAATGGGTGCAAGCCCTCTAGAATTTCTTCAACAACTAGTCAGTGGTCAAGTTATTCTTTACTCATTAACAATAGTAGAAGGATGGACATTCGGTGACTTCTTAAATGCATTACGCTCCCATCCAGCTATCGTGAGTAGCAACACTACCTCCCAAGCTATTATGCGCGAGCTAGACTCGGAGAATGTTCATCCTGAGGGGCAGTTCTATCCAGACACTTATAGCTTTCCTCGGGGAACGGTCGATATAGAAGTGTTACGGCAAGCGCATAGCGCCATGAAAGAAATCGTCCAGTCCACCTGGAACCGAAGAAATACGACTTCTATCGGAAGCCCTTACGAGATGATTGTTCTCGCGTCGATTATCGAGAAGGAAACGGCACTTCCCGGGGAGCGACCCCAAATCGCCGGGGTTTTTAGTCGCCGGCTGCAACGTGGGATGCGACTGCAGACTGACCCTACCGTTATCTACGGTCTGGGGGATGATTACGACGGAAACTTGAGGCGCGAACACCTCCAGTCAGATACACCATACAACTCTTATACCCGTTTAGGCTTGCCGCCAACACCAATCGCACTTCCAGGCGCTGCCGCTTTATATGCCGCCGTGAATCCCGACAAGAGTGACGCGCTCTATTTCGTGGCAACAGGGGATTCCTCTGGGAGTCACTATTTCTCAGCAACCCTAGAGGAGCACAATGCCGCGGTTGCTCGTTATTTAGAAAGACTTCGAGAGGAGGATAGCGTTCACTAGCTATGCCTAATGCATTTGTAACGCTCGAAGGAACGGAGGGAGTCGGAAAATCGACGAGCCTTGCTTTTATCGAACAGATACTTTCGGGCGCGGGACATCACGTTGTTGTCACACGAGAACCTGGAGGAACTCAGCTTGGTGAGCAAATACGAAATTTAATATTAGAGGGCAATCATCAGTATCTGTCAGCTGAAATAGAGGCATTACTAATGTTTGCTGCTCGCGCTCAACACCTAAACGAAGTCATAAGACCCGCGTTGGCAGATGGTGCTTGGGTGCTTTGTGATCGTTTTACAGATGCGACGTTTGCGTATCAGGGTGGCGGTCGAGGGGTATCTGCCGGATTTCTCACTTCCTTAAAGGTAGCGATTCAAGGTAACCTGGAACCAGACCTCACTTTGTTGTTCGATGCACCAATTGAGATCGGAATGGCCCGAATTGCAAAACGCAAGCCGGACCATTTTGAGAGAGAGGATCGAGAATTTTTCGAAAGAGTTAGAAAGGGCTATTTAAATCTAGTCGCGCGTTTCCCGGATAGAATTAAATTAATTAACGCAGACCAATCGATAACAGATGTTCAGAGGGAATTAAGGCACCATATTGACAAATTGCTCGAAACACACATGAGCCATGAGTAAATTCGATATATTTGGGACGCAGATTTGTCCTTGGCTTTTTGCTAGCTACGATTCGCTAACCGGTGTCCAACGTGATAGGCGACTCGGCCATGCCTGGGTGTTAACCGGCCCTGAGGGGATTGGTAAACTTAATTTGGCGCTAGCGCTAGCTAACTCTCTTCTTGACCGGAATGCCGATACTCCGAGCGCACTAAACGTTGCTGACGCAACGTCAGTTATCGACAATCTCTACGATTCGGCTGATCATCATCCAGATCTGCACTGGATATTCCCTGATCAGGAAAAGCGCGGCGGTTCAATCACAGTGGACCAAATTAGAGTAATGGAACAAGCTCTAACGCTGACAAGCCTTCATGGGCAAAGCAAAGTGGTAATTATTGATCCTGCAGATGTTTTAACAACCGCCGCGGCTAATGCCTTGTTGAAAACGCTCGAGGAACCTACTCATAACACTTACCTGTTTCTGGTCAGTCATCAGCCTGGCTCCCTGCCCGCCACTATTATAAGTCGCTGTGAGAAATTACCCTTATCTCGCCCCGCCAGGGATATAGCTTTAGATTGGCTAGAAACCGCACCTGGAACTACAACGCGCGACGATTGGGCCGATTTGCTAGCGCTTGCCAATGGTTCCCCGCTTTATGCGCTTAAATTATTTATAGAAGATTATCTTATTAAAAACAAAACATTGGAAGATCAATTTAAATTGATTTCTAATAATAAATTAGATCCTCAAACGGTTGCTGATCAATGGATAAAGGAGGGGATAACTACCCCCTTAGATTGGCTTACTAGAAGGCTTCAGGGCGAAATTCGTAGGCAGATGGCCGGAGAGGCTGCATTGCTTACTCCAGATGCGGGTTCAGATCGTTTGGATAATGCCTGGGAAAGGCTCACACTCGACGGATTGTTTAGGCGGTTAGACGCGACGGAAAAACTACTCCGTCAGCTGGGGAGTGGCACTAACATTGATCTGGCACTACGTGCACTGCTGATGACATTTCACCCGCAGCATTTGCTGGTTCGATGAACTGAGTTAGCCTCTCAATCACGGCGATAAACTCCTTTACCAGCTCAATAGTACGTTTCTTTCCTGACTGGCTAGAAACTTACGTACGAATGAGTTGTGTGCCTTTCTAAAAACGCATATAAAAAATCTGAATGCTGTCTATGGGGGAAAGCTAGCGATGGAATCCGGGTATCAAAGTTGTCGACGCACTTTAAGCGGTTCTTTGTGATAACCGGTATTTTTGTATGGGTTATGTTGCTGTAGAACGTTCTACAGAAAATCAGGTGCCCTAGCGATCATTCGACAATCTATTGCGTTTGCATAATATGATCGTCGATCTCAAAATCTACGACGATAGGTAGGTGATCTGAAAACGCTACCCGCGGGATTGAGAACTTATTGATCGATATGTTTTTTCCGTAGAGAACAAAATCTAGTTCTTTTCGCGGGTGTCTACTTGGGTAGGAGGGCAGGCTGAGCTCATTGGCACTCCTTAGTCCAGAAGCTTTCATAAAAAGATAGATTTCGTGCTCTCCCCAAAAGGCGTTAAAGTCACCAGCGACAATCACCGGTTTTTTAGTAGCTACAACAAGATCGTGAAGGTGGCGTAACTGCGCCTGCCGGTGACGATACTTTAACGACAGATGCACAAGAAAAACTGCGCAGTTATCCAACTCAAGCTCGATGATTAATCGCTTGATTCCGGTGTCGAAATAATGGAACCGCTCCCCATGTATCCTCGGAGCCGCAAGAAAAGCGTTCCCTTGTTTTCGCAGGATCGGTAAATGATTATTTAACGAGGATTGCCCATACTTGCATTGATGCGCGGAGTAATGTCCGATTGAGTCTGCTATCTTCGATGCTTGATTAATGCGTCGACTTCTAATTGAACCCGTATCAACTTCGATCAGACCAACGATATCTGGATCTTGAGACTTGATAAATGACGTAATTTGCTTGAGATTATCGGGCTTAGCGAGCAGATACCCGGCTCCCGGTACAGGAAGGTACTTTGATCGACCGACACCTAAGCCGTAGCAGATATTATAGAGGAGAAGACGCATCTAGCTTAGTGTAACCTCAGGGGGTAATAAATAGTGGGTTGTAGACTTATAGAATGACAGGCATAAGTTAAGATTATGTCTATTAGAACGCTCCCAAAGTCGGGGGGGCTCATAAAAAAACGTCATCAAAAAATCTTGCTTAATCAACAGTTATGGTCGACCTTTTAAATATAAAATTTGCCGAGAGAGTAGATATTTTTCGATCTATTTTGGTCCCTCTAGTGCTGATCTTGTGCGGCTGCGTTTCGTCTGACGCGGGTTCAGGAACGGATTATTCAACTCGAACGGTATGTGATCAATGGTCGGACTGCTTTAATCAACGTGCTGTTCGTAACTACCGGGTATTAAACAATAACACTCTCGTAGTTTTTGTTGGCGCAGCACGCTGTCCGTATCTAATAGAAACAGAAGGTTTTTTCTGTGATCTGCGTTCATCACCGTATCTCAGTTTCGATGATTTCGATGGTCGTATTTGTAGTCTCGATAGATCCTATATCTTTGGGAATGGTTTTCTCGGGGAACAGGAATATTGTCAGGTTCGTTCAATCGAAGCATTAAACGATGATGAGCTCGTAGAAATTTATTCAACGCACGATCTCCTCGAGCCTCTACCTGCGATAGGATCCGGAGAACTGGATGTGATCGAATCACCGGGGCAAAAGGTACCGTCACCAGTTATTACTAAACCTAGCAACTACTAGATGTTGACGCGGTAGAGACTGGCTAGAGGCAGCTGGGTCTCAAGCCGGCTTCGAGCGCTTCGTTGTAAGCTATTAGTGCTGGCGTAAGTCTGCTTGCTAAATTAGCCATACGCCGATCGTCTGACGGATGTGTTGACAAAAATTCTGGTGGTGAACCTTGGGATAAGTCTGACATATTTCGCCACAGATAGAGGCTTGACCGCGGGTCGTAACCAGCCGCCGCCATGTATTCGAGGCCAACTAAATCAGCCTCGCTTTCCTGATTTCGATCAAAGGGTAGCCCAATAAAAATTGCCGTACCCTGACGAATTGAGTCGCTACCGTAGCCATACGTTGCCGAGGATAGCACCCCAGATAGAAGGTCGGTTCCAAGCTGCTTTCTTGCGCGCTCGACGACATGATCTTCTGTTAGGTGTGCAATTTCGTGGCCGATTACTGTCGCCAGCGCATCTGGTGTATCCGCAACCTTAAATATACCTGTGAACACACCAATTTTCCCTCCGGGCATGGCGAAAGCATTGGCTGATTCGTCGTCGAAAACGATAATTTCCCAATCCATGCTTGCGTAAGGCTCTTCCAGCGTAGCTATGAGACTATTAGAAATGCACTCCACGAATGGTTGGATTCGGGGATCCGCAGGTCGAGACATCTCTCGTTTCATACGCAACCACTCTAGACGTGAGGCTCGCTCAACCTCACCTCTGGATGTTGAGAACTGGGCCTGTGCATTAACGCCACTGAGCGCTAACAATATCGAAAGGGTTAGGCAGAGTATTAATTTATCTTTTAAGAAGCTCAGTTGTACCATGTACCTTATTTTTCCTATTCCAAGCATTAATAGCAACTGGCGGAGTCGAAAGGTCCACCGGGCTTACGACAAAAATGATATCACGCTCAGCAGTAATGCACCGTTGGACAAATCTGAACCGGATATTTATCAGCTGGTTAAAAGCTGTTTCCGTTAAAAAGATACATCAGATAGTTAAACGGGAATCCTTGAGTTTTCACGAGGTGAGTGGAAATAGCTAAGGCTTACAAGATTTTTTGTACCACTAGTGGATTTCTACGGTTCGCGAAAAGGGTGGAAAAGTCTAACAACAAATTAAAGTATTGCGCATAATGTATATTATGTTAAATTAAGACCGTTAGGCTGATAAAAAACCATGAACATGAAGCCCCCCTATTGCCATGAAGCCCCCCTATTGCCATGAAGCCCCCTGCATTTCTGCATTTGTTTTGAGAATAGCAATCTGACTCACTCTATCCCCTCGCATAAATGCATCAAAATCCGTATAGAATTTGGCTAACGTCATTCCAAAAAGCGTCTCGAAACCGTTTTTCCAACCGTTACCAATATCCGCATTATCTTGTTCCGCGTAAATCTCGTAGTAATCGACAATAATCTTTTTGAAGTTGGCGTCATCTAAGGACCAAAGATACGCTAGAGCTAAGGCGCCCCCTGTGTATTGGTATGCCTTTTGCCGTGCTACTCCGTTGTTGGGATTTGAGGACGATTCATACAGTTCTCCTTGATATTCATAATCCTTTAAAGAAACCGTATCTCCATTATTAGCCGCCACTGCAATTACGTTTCTTGCCTCATCTAAGTGGTCTATGAACTGTTTTCTCGCATCTATAGAATTGTCGTACTTCGTCGCCATCACAAATCCGGCGAAGTCGGCGCCGCCTTCTTCTATCCAGTTTGGAAATACGGTCACAAATTTATTGTGATGCAAGTAGGTCATCTCTTGCTCTTCCCATCTAACTGGGATTCCAAACCGATTTGTAGCCTCAAAATAGAATTTCATGGAATTTTGGTATACATGATAGAACTCATGCAAAAGTATCCTTATGGGAACGCCTATATCACTATGGTCGACCCATACGTTTTGTGGCCAAAACAAATCTCCCCCATTTGGTAGGTGTTTGAACCCAACCCCAGCTGCAGCAGAACGATTTCCCCAAGCGTCCTGATTACTAACGCACTCGCTCTGGCTATGTTTTTCCAAGGGCGACCATATCCTGCAGACATCTGCATTTATCTGGTCTAACTCAGCCTTAGATCCATTTGTTTGATCCATAACGAAGGCATTCATTGGAACAAGTAAACCTAGATTCGTTTTCGCCCATTCTAGAATTTGAACTGTGCGCGTCTCCCATGAATCATCCAGCAGCGACGTATGGTAGAGGTTTACGCAGATTTCCGGACTAGACTGCCAAAAATATTCATAATAACGATGGTTCGTATCTGAGCTAACCGGCGTTGGTTTAGTCGTGTAGGTAGGTTGTTTACATACAAACTCACCAATATTCGTAATAGAAATTGTGATGTTTTGAGTGGTCGTGTTGGTACCGTCACTGGCTGTTACTGTTGCCGTATATGAATTCTTAGTTTCATAATCCGGCACCGAGACAAACGTTAGAACACCCCCGCCAGAAGTTATCGCTATCTCAGAACCGGATACACTAAAAATAATCGTTGCGCTATCAGAATCTGTAGCTGTCACGGTACCAATTGCTGCTTGATTCTCAGCGGCACTAAATAATGCCGATGATGTGAACACCGGCTTCGCTGGAGTAGGAGTTATAGGAGCGGCAGAAGTCCCACCCCCTCCGCCACCACCACAGCCGGAAAGCACACAAAAAAACGAGATGAAAGCCCATTTTTTTTCGGACAAATCGAACAATCGGCTATGGAGACTAAATGGCGTACTGATTGCCGGCAGATCCACATTGGATTTTATTTTCATACTATCAATTGTCATTGGTTAACTAGTTTTAATAAAAAAAAACCGCGAGTAATATACTATTATCTCGCGGTTTTATCGGCCAACAGTTAAATTCGTAGCCATTCGGTTTAAGCGCTCTATTCCGTTAAGCGCTCCTTTAAAATCATAGTAATAACCGTAACGGAAGCTGCCGCCAGCAACGCTGTAACTGCTGTGAGGATTGGGCTAACAATGTTAGCTCCCAGAACTGGAATGGCATCCAAAGCACCGCTCGCCCCACCAGCGCTCAACACCAAAACCATTAGGAAAAGATTCCTTCGGTTCTCCGCTGAGACGTAATACCCAACCACTAACCCAGCAACTCCCAAGATCAATCCTCCCTGGGCGGCTAAAAATGGCACCGCATCGCTCCCTAAAGCGACAAGGACGGCAAGAACAGCTCCCACGATTCGAACGATTTTTGATGTACTCATTGTTTCTCCTCTATTATTTATTTTAAGAATCACGGCTTGAAACAGCATCCCCTGATAGCTCATTAGCCCCAGGGACACAGAATTAGTGTAACAATGATTCCGTACAAAAATGAATAAATTTGAACTCAATAAAAACAATATTCTATAGCACTATTTGAAGTAATTTGCTTAGGTATTGGGCTTGTTTAGGAGTTTTTTGTTACAAAGTTAGGCTCCCCAATGAACAAAAATTCTATCCTACAAACAAATCTCGTTTCGACGAAAAGGTCTCTTCCATTACATTATTTAGATTCGTTGCCTTAGCCGTTTTCCCGTAGGCTTAGCGTCCATGGCCGCCCTAATCCGTTTTGATAACGTTTCGCTAGCTTTCGGTGAACAATCGATACTTAACCGTGCTGATTTGCAAATCGATGCTACTGAGCGCGTTTGTTTAATCGGTAGAAACGGAGCCGGAAAATCTTCGACACTAAAACTAATTGCCGGCACTCTGGACCCAGATGAGGGAGATATCGATAGACTAACGAATTTAAAAATCTCTGGACTTAACCAGGTTCTTGCGGAAGGCTCGGAACAAACGGTCCGCAATTTCGTCTCGGACGGCATGCAGGACCATTTTGCGCATATACAGAACTACCAGAAACTCAGTGATACCGCCTCACCAAATGCCGCAGTTCTCCGCGAAATGGAAATGCTAGAGGGAGTAATTGAGGCCGGTGGCGGCTGGTCGATTGATACGCAAGTCGACTCTATTGTTACAGCTCTTGATCTGCCCGGTGATGATCGTATGAATACTTTATCAGGAGGGTGGCGTAGGCGAGTAGCTCTGGCGCAGGCTATGGTATCGCAACCCGATTTACTGTTGCTTGATGAACCTACCAATCATCTTGATATCAACACGATCGAGTGGCTTGAGCATGAACTTAGAAATTTTCCGGGTGGAGTACTTTTCGTAACCCACGATCGTAGCTTTGTTGATCGTATTGCCACTCGGATTGTAGAAATTGACCGAGGAGTACTGCGAAGTTGGCCTGGCGCCTATAGCGACTTCCTTCGACAGAAACTAAAAGCGGATTTGGAAGAGGACCGTCGCAACGCACTTTTCGATAAAAAACTTGCAGAAGAAGAGATCTGGATCCGGCAAGGTATTAAGGCCCGTGAAAGCAGAAACGAAGGTCGCGTGCGGGCTCTAGAGGAGATGCGGGAAGAACGTACCGAACGTGTTCCACGCCCACGACACGCACGGATACACATAAATGAATCTGCACAACTTTCGGGGCGGAAGGTCATTGAAGTACGGAATGTCTCTCACGCTTACGAGGAAAAAATGATTCTCGATCAATTATCGCTGCGCGTTATGCGTGGTGAGCGGATCGGTATAATCGGAAACAATGGTGTAGGTAAGACCACCCTACTCCACATTCTTCTAGGCGAACTCAAGCCCAATGCCGGATCAGTAAAGCTAGGTACAAATCTCGAGGTTGCATATTTCGATCAATTGCGCCGCGAACTTGACGTGAGCCAAACGGTTGCGGAAATTGTCGGCGACGGCCGAGACTACATTAATGTTGCTGGAAAGAAGAAGCACGTTGTCGGATATCTTACTGATTTTTTGTTTTCTGCCAAGCGCGCAATGACAAGAGTCTCGGCATTATCCGGAGGCGAACGTAACCGAGTCATCCTAGCAAAACTATTTACTCAGCCCGCAAATTTACTCGTGCTCGACGAGCCTACCAACGACCTAGACATTGAAACACTAGAGGCGCTGGAATCCCGGCTCGTAAATTATGCCGGCACACTCATTGTTGTGAGCCATGATCGGCATTTTCTCGATCGAGTCGTTACTAGCACACTAGTCTTCGAAGGGAGCGGCTCAGTGAAGCGCTACGCTGGCGGTTACAGTGACTGGACCCGTTTAAAGCATTCGCTTGCTGTTCCAGAAGACCGGGACGACGAGACGCGCATGACCGAATCCGGAAACATAGAGCCCCCGAAAATAATAAAACCTAAGAAACTCAGCTACAAACTAAAGCGTGAACTTAATGCTCTGCCTAAAAAAATCGCAGCGATTGAGAATGAGCTCGCTGTTAAACAAACAGCAATAACGGCCCCAGGGTTTTATGAGCAGCCCTACAAAACTGTACGCGATCACCTACACGAACTAGCCGGGCTACAACGGGATCTGGAAACGGCAATTGATCGATGGGCTGAGCTTGAAAATCAACTGCCGACCTAATACATATCCTGGTAAGATCACTTTTTATTTCCATTGGGATCCGCCATGAAACCACTAACTCTGCTGGTGCTAGGCTTAATTAGCCTGTCGGCTTACCAAACTAACGCCCATACCCGACTCGCAGCTGCCATGCCCGCAGACTCCACAATCTCGCCCACGTCACCGGAGGAAATTGTGCTGAAATTCAACACTAAAGTTCGGCTACTATCGGTCAAGCTAGCCAACGTCGACGGTACGATAATCGAGCTTGGACCGACCCCAGAAGAAATTGGAATGGAGTTCAGTCTTCGGATCATAGTTGAATTGGCACCCGGTGAATATTTAACCTCCTGGCGGGCCGTCGGCGCTGACACACACGCTGTATCAGGCGAGCTTAGTTTCACGGTTACTGGCCAGAAAATAGCGGCAAGCCACTAAATATCGGCTGAAAGAAATTTTGATAACCGCGCCAGATGTCGTCGTTATCGGCCTACGCGGGCTAAGCTTCATCGCGTTATTTCAAGCTACAGGATGCGTGATTTTTCTCTGGCTTTTTCGTCTTGAACTAAAAAACGTAGAAAGTGATTTATCCCGACTCATTCGGGTCGCCACATACGGTGCCATTGTATTAACCATCGCGCATCATTTCTTTGGGCCAGCTCGATTAACCGGATCCTTCAACGAAGTGTTTGACCTATCATTGCAAGTATTTCTTCTCCAATCTAGCGCGGGATCGGCGCACGCACTACGTATCGCTGGACTGATGCTCATTATCTTTAGTGTTCGACCGACATCTTCCCTTAACACGCGGGTAGCCATGCTCGGAGTTTTCCTAACGCTAGGATCATTCGTGATAATGGGGCACACAACAACACATATGCCGCGCCTATTTTTGAGTCCCCTTCTTTTTCTTCACGTTAGTATCCTCGCGTTTTGGTTCGGCTCTTTGCTTCCGCTTATTCACGTTACAGAGGTCGAGGAAAAATCTGTTAGCGGCGCACTACTAACCCGCTTCTCGGCTATCGGAATTTGGTTCGTTCCTATAATCCTCATAGCAGGCACGGCGATCTGGTACTTAATGGCACCGAGCCTCAGCGACTTCACGACGCCGTACTCGAAAATAATTCTAGGAAAGATTGCGGTATTTATCGTTTTAATGCTGCTTGCAGCGTTGAATAAATGGCGCTATTTGCCCTCGGTACAGAACGGTGATGATTGTGCCCTGATATCATTGCGTCGGGGAATCGCTCGTGAGTGGAGTCTCATGGCTCTGGTATTCATCGCTACAGCTTTTCTGACAGGGCTCTTCTCACCGGAATGATGGCTATCGATACCAGATTCCGCCTTAGCCTTAATAGAATCAGAATCCCAGTGGCTCATAACCCGCTGGTGGCCACCATTGGTCGAATTCTTCCGGCGAAGGCAATCCAAGCTGATCGGCATTTTTAGCTCCGGGAATATTCAGAGCGCCGAACATATCCGCCGAAACAACTTCCAGCAACGCCGCACGTCGATCAGCACTTTCTCCCACGAGCACATCGATCACAAAATTGCGTTCGGCGATTATCTCGCGAAAGTTTTCAGAATTGACAGCGGTCAAAAACGCCCGTTGAACATCACGGATTATTTCAAGAGGAGTATCTCGCCGGATACCAATATCGTAAGTACCATTTGGTGGTAATAGATTTTTTATCTCAGGGAGATAATTGACGATGGTCGGCATCACGTTCCCCCCGGACGTAACAATATCTGAGATGCTAGTCTGCTGCAGTGACACAAGCTGACCAGAATCTATAAATTGCATATGCTCATGTACACCACCACCAGCAATGTCAACTTCGCCATTTAGCCCCGCAAGTGTTGCTGTTTGTCCGCTGTTGTACGGAACGAACTTAAGTTCAATATCTGCCGCGAGTGCAACCGAGGCTGCCATTTCATGCCAGAGTCCTCCTGTGCCGGAGGTTGAGATCGTAATATCACCGGGATCAGCTTTCGCCGCGGCAACAACATCCGCAAATGTTTTAAAAGGAGAATCAGGACGAACGGCCCAACTAGCAAGGTTGGTAGCGGCCTGCATGTAGTACCAGTCACTCCAAGAGCGCGACTCACCGTCTCCACTGATACGAGCAAACTTACCGAAGCTCGACGAACCTAGCAGCGTATAACCGTCATTGGGCCTATTTAGGACAAATTTGGTTGCAACTGACCCAGCAGCCCCCGGACGATTAATAACATTAATTCGCCAATCGGTCACCGCCGCCATTTCGGCTACGAGAGAGCGCAGTACGACATCCGTGCCACCCCCCGCGCCATACATTACTACCATCGTGATAGGGCGTTCCGGCCACTGACCGAAAACCGGCATCACAGCGAGGTACATCGCAAGGACACTAAAGAGAGTAGTCGCGGGAGCCAATCTTCTCACTGTCTCTATTGAATTCAGGTTGTAGGATTTTATTACTATACCCGCGCCAGAAGATTTGCGCACGACGAGTGAAAAGTAGACTTGACGTATCTGTTTCAGCAGAATACACGATCTTTCGACCTTCCTTAAAATCAAAAAAGGAAGGCTTAATTATTTTCTGGCTAGTATATTTAATCGTCACTGGCAACAAAAAACCAAGTCTAGTTTACAGGGAATCAATATGGCGGCTTCTGAACAACCGAACCATCTAATACCAAGGACGCTTTGGGAAAAGCTTTACCTAGCATGGTTTGTTATCTGCTTTTTAATGGTGTGGCTGGGTGTGTGGGCTGTGAATGAGCCAATACCAATTTTTGGTTTGCCTTTAGTGTATGTGTGGTGCAGCGGTTGGGGCCTAGTCTGGTTACTTGGGTGTCTCTATTTTGGTCTTAAGATAGAGAAAGAAAATCCTACCAATTGGGAGAACTAGCTTGGAATCTTGGCACTATACAATCGTTGTTGTAGCTATATACGCGGCGCTAATTTTATGGGTTGGTACTGGTCGTTGGACTAAGGTTGGGCGAGTTGCAATGGACGACTATTTTAAGGTCGCTCCTGGCTTCGGATTTGTAGTTCTGTATTTAGGAATTGCCGGAGGGTTTCATACGGCTTTTGCGATTCCAGGTTCTATGGGTTTTTACTATTCTCATGGGGTAGCCTTCGCTGCAAATATTCTATGGACTGTATTAACGCCACTAGGTGTTATTTACTTTGTTGGTGCGCGTATCACATGTTTAGGTAGAAAATTCAACTACATAACTCCGGCGGATCTTCTTGTGGATTATTTCGGCGATGGAAGGTTTCGGGGCTTTATAGCTATATATATTCTATCCTGCTGCATACCGCTAATGACTGCAAATGTCACAGGCCCTGCTCGTCTGCTATCTAGTGGTACTGAGGGCAACATCCCCTACTGGGCTGCATTATTAATCATGGGTGGTATGGTTATTGTCTATGTGACCTCCAGCGGTATCCGCGGCGTAACTTGGACTACGGTGGCTCAGGCTATATGGATGTTCATCGCGGTTTGGGGAGCTGCTTTCTGGTGCTTGACACTGATTGACGGCAATCTTCTGACGTTATTTAACACTATCCAGGAAACAGAGCCGGCCTTGTTGACTCTTCCCGGCCCTCAAGGCCTAGCCACACCGCAATGGTGGACGACATGGCCTGTCTTTGGAATAGCTCTTTACTGGGCCATTTTGCCTCGAGGGTTTATGTTCTTTTACTCAGCGCGCGATGTAAAAACGACGAGAAAAATTGGCCTCACCGTTGGCTTCTATCTGATGGCTCTCTATCTGCCTTCACTAGTGATTGGTTTTACAGCTTTTCATTTCTTTCCCGGCCTTACAGGAGGTGACGCGGACAACTCATTTCCCCTCCTCCTTGCAACATACGCCCCAGCTTGGTTTGCAGGCCTGATAGTCGCTGGAGGGCTTGCCGCTGGGATGTCATCAATGGATGCTGATACTAATGCGAATTCGGCTATGCTCACTAAAGATGTCTACGCAAGTTTTGTAAAGAAAAACGCCACTGATCGTCATTACATAACAGTTGGTCGGATCTTCGTTGTGCTACTGGTCGGCATTACAGTTACCGCTGCCGCATTTAATTGGGGTTTAATAGTACTAATGATCGGTGTGACCGCCGCTATGATCACGCAACTCTTGCCTGCAGTACTTGCTGTGACGGTTCCAATGGGCATCCGATTCACAAAAGCCGGAGTTACGGCTGGAATAGTGGCTGGGTGTATTATTTCGTTGACTGCCCTTCTAGGCGGACGAGTATTTGACTTTGGCATACTCCAAATGACTGTTCCTAACTTGCTACCAGAAAGCTGGACGCGTTTTGACGCTTCATTTTTTGGGGTTAGCCTTCAACGTACCAATTACACTTGTTGTTAGCAGATTTACTGATGGGCCAGACCCGGAAAACGTAGCTCGTATACGAGCAGCCCTAAACGAGGAGTTTCGTCCCAATTTAAAGTGAGACACTTATCATAGAATACGTTAGTATATATTCATTAGAGAATGATTATTAAAGGTTTTATTATTTTTTTTTCGTAAAACACTGCGCGTCTTTATGCGGTCTAGGGGTGGGAACAACTCGCCCGTTGGGTCGGCAATGGTTAGTTGCACCACTAAGGTACGTACGCAGCATGGTATTAACTCCCTTTCGCCGGGTCAGTTAGAACCGGTATAATCCGCGCCAGCCCTGCATTAATGATTTGATTTATTGAGGATTTTTGAAGATGAGTGAGCAGCCATGGAAAAACGACAATTGGTTTAGCAGCGCCTGGAACTACGACAAGGAAGTTACAAAGGATCTGAATTTTGCCGACACGATCAAAATTCATGACGTCACGCTTAGGGACGGCGAACAACAAACAGGGATTGCTTACAATTTCGACGATAAATTGCGGATAGCTGAAGCGCTTGCTGAAGCTGGCATGCACAGAATTGAAGCGGGTCTACCAGCGGTCTCGGAGGCTGATAAAAAGGCTATAGCTGAAATTGTTAAAAAAGATTTTGGTCCAGACATTTATTCGTTTTGTAGATGCATGAAGGAAGATGTTGATGCATCTGTTGATTGCGGAGTTAAAGGACTTATCATGGAAGTGCCTGCTAGCACTCATCTGATTGAGCATGGCTACAAGTGGCCGCTTCAAAAAGCAATCGATACATCTGTTGAGGCGACTGCTTATGCCCATGAGCAAGGACTGGAAGTTGTTTTCTTTCCGATAGATTTTTCTCGTTCAGAGTTATCTTGGGTCCTTGATCTTATTAACACAGTTGCTAGTGAAGGCCACATGGATGCGCTCGCCCTTGTTGATACCTTCGGTGTTATCTCCCCTCACGCAATGAAATATTTTGTGAGAGCAGTAAAAGAGAAATTTCCAGACACACGTCTTGAGGCGCATTTTCATCAAGATTTTAGTTTAGGTGTTGCAAATACCTTACTAGCGTTAGCCGAAGGTGTAGAAATCGTTCATTCAACCGTTCTTGGAATCGGAGAAAGATCGGGCAATGCTCCTACTGAAGATATCGTAATGGCGCTATTGACAATGTATGGAATGGATATTGGTATCAAAACAGAAAAACTCTACCCTCTAGCAAAGCTAGTTGAAGAATTATCGCGCATAAAGGTGCCAACTAATAAATCTATTGTTGGAGATATGCTGTACCAAGTTGAATCCGGAATAATTGCTAATTGGTTTAAAAATTGTGGTGAGGAACATCTAACTGAGCTGTTCCCAATGAGACCAGAGTTAGTAGGTCAACCTTCGGCAGATGTGGTGATGGGCAAAGGTAGCGGTATAGATTCGGTCCGGATCTGGCTTGAAAAAATTGGTGCCGAAGCTTCCGATGAGGAAGCGATGGCTATCCTTAAAGAAGTCAAAGCGGAGGGTAACTCCACCAAGGAGCTATTGTCGCTCGACCAGTTCAAAAGTATCGCTAATCGAACGATCTCTCAGAAAGTGGCTTAGAATCGGAGAAGACAGAATCGGATGAGACCTTTCGACTACATTGCGCCTGCATCAGCTGCAGAAGCTGTTGCGGTTTTGGCAGAAAATGGCGAACATGCCTGCCCTCTAGGCGGTGGGACGGACCTTATCGTCGATCTCAAGCACGACGCAGGAGCTATTAATCTATTGGTTGATGTTTCCTGTGTGCCCGAGTTTAGGGGGCTCGAAGAGACCGCCGAAGGCCTGCGTATAGGCAGTATGGTCACTTTTGGTGAGATCATGGAATCCTCCTTTTGCCAGGAGAAACTTCCTGAAGTTGTAGCCGCCTCGCATACTGTTGGTGCTGTTCAGACCCGCAATCTAGGTACACTGGGCGGTAATCTAGTCACTTGCGTACCATCGGCCGATAGCGCGCCTTCAGTTATGGTGCTGGATTCCCGTGTTACGCTGATCGGCCCTGACGGATCTCGTGAAATGCCAATAGAGGAATTTTTCGTTGGCCCGCGCAAAACGGCACTAGGTCCGCACGAGTTATTAGAGAGCATTTTTATTCCAAAAGAAACTCTCGGAAAACCGTCAAAATTTCTCAAACATGGCCTTCGTAAAGGGCAGGCGCTAGCACTTGTCAATGCAGCTGCTGCTCTATGGCTAGAGAAAGATGGTGAGACGATTTCTGAACCTCGACTCGCGCTCGGTGCGGTTGCGCCTGTTCCGTTACGCTGCCTAAAGACGGAGGCTTTTCTAGCAGGAAAACCTGCGACAGATAAAGTTGTAGCAGAGGCCGCGGAAATAGCTGTATCGGAGAGCAAACCGATCGACGATTTTCGCGCTTCTAAGAAATATCGTTGTCATATCATTAGAACCTTTACCAAACGCGTGCTGACGAGATCCATCGAGATCGCAAAAGAAGGTTAAGCGGAGAACTACTGACATGATGGTGCAATTAAAAGTAAACGGCGAGCTTAGATCCGCTGACTGTCCACCCGAGACAACGCTTCTGAAGTTTCTTCGTGAGCATCTAAGCCTCACTGGAGCTAAGCTCGGCTGTGACGTCGGTGACTGTGGTACATGCACTGTGATCGTAGATGGCGAATCGGTTAACTCCTGCCTAATGCTAGCTGCGCGAGCTGCAGGGCACGACGTCACAACGATTGAAGGATTGGCTAACTCCCAACAGCTGCATCCCATCCAGCAGGCTTTCGAAGAACACGGCGCGTTACAGTGCGGATTTTGCGGGCCTGGCATGATAATGTCTGCCAAGGATCTGCTCGATAAAAACCCCGAGCCATCGGTCTTGGAGATTCGCGATGCATTGTCCGGCAATCTGTGCCGTTGTACCGGCTATACTAAGATCATCGAGGCCATAATTGACGCTGGTCAGGCGATGAGCGAGGAAAATACCCCCGCTTAATGGCGCGTTTAAAAATATAATCTTTACGGAGAGCTAATGATGGCCACTAGAACGACGGATGTTCAAACCGATGCGGAAGAACTCGTCAAGGCAAGAGAATCGCAAGCTCCTGCTAAACAGCCCCTGGTAAAGCCAGTCGATGAGCCGGTAATTTATCCGCTCGAACTTCCTGAGTCCGAGAGTCGGCTAAGCACACCCGCTGTCGGTCAACGTGCAACGAGGCCCGATGGGCGACTGCATGGTCTCGGCCAAACACAGTACATTGACGACATCACCTTTCCGCATATGGTTCATGCAAAGGTGCTCCGCAGCGCACATCCCCATGCCCGGATTCTTAACGTGGATACAAGCGCTGCGGAAGCTATGCCCGGTGTGCTCGCGACTTTGACTGGCAAAGAGATTCCAACGAATTCGTTCGGGCCAACTCTGCAAGATCAACCGGTGCTGGCCGGGGAAATCGTACGGCATCGTGGTGATGGGGTTGCCGCTGTAGCTGCGGTTACCGAACAAATCGCTGCCGATGCGCTCGAGAAAATAAAAGTCGAATATGAACCCTTAGAGGCCATATTCGATCCCCTCGTAGCGCTCGAAGAGGACTCGCTAAAGATTCATGGCGGTGACACGAACGTCTACGCTAGTAAAGTGATCAAAAAAGGCGATGTCGAAACGGCCTTAGCTGCATCCGATCACGTCATTCATCAGCAATACCAAACCCAAATGGTCGAACACGTTCCGCTCGAACCCCATGCGTCAATCGCATCCTGGGACGGTAACGGTCGCGTTTCCATTTGGTCAAGCCTCGGTCGTATCACGCTCGGCCGGGAAGATCTCGCCCGTACCCTAAATCTCCCACAGGCAAAAATTCGCCTTATTGGAACTATCGTAGGCGGTAACTTTGGCGGTAAAAATGAAATCACTAACGAGCCTATACTCGCGATGCTATCGCGTAAAACAGGTCGTCCAGTGAAATCAGTATTTACGCGCGGCGACGAATTTGTCTCCTCAACGATTCGACACCCGTTCACGATGGACTACACGAGCGGTTTCATGAACGATGGCACAATAATCGCGAGAAAAATTCGCCTTATTCTCGATGGTGGTGCCTATTGCTCCTGGACGGGCACAACAATAGGTAAAGGCTCAATTCTCGCCCCTGGTCCGTACAACATTGACAATATTCTTGTTGAAGCTTATGCAGTCTATACAAACAAAACGACGACCGGCGCAATGCGGGGCTTCGGCGCTCCTCAAGTCTGCTTCGCTTACGAGTCACAGATGGACGATATCGCACGGACTGTAGGCATGGACCCACTAGAAATCAGGCTGAAAAATGCGTTTAGCGAAGGGGGGGGGGGGCTCTTCGAGCCCGACTAATCAGAGTCTACACAGTGTTGCGGTTAAAGAATCACTTACGCAGGCGTCCGAACGGTTTGACTGGAAAGGCTGGCAAAATGATTAAACGCGGACGGGGAATGGCTTGTATGTGGTATCCCATCGGCTTTACGGTGGCAGCAAACGCTAGTGCCGCCACAGTTAAGGTCAACACGGACGGTACGGCAACGTTACTAACAGGAACAGTAGAAACTGGCCAGGGAGCCCTTACCGTACTGGGACAAATAGCTGCGGAAGCATTAGGCGTCGCGACAGATGATGTTCACGTCGTTTCAGCCGATACAGATGCAACACCAATGGATACCGGCGCGATCGCTAGTCGGACAACCTATGTGACCGGTAACGCGGTCAAGCTCGCCGCGGAGAAAGCGCGCGAGATCTTGTTCGAGTCAGCCGCTCCTATGCTTAAAGTGCGTGCGGATCAGCTCGAGGCACGCGATAGACGTATTCAAGTCCTCGGTTTTCCATCAAAATCAGTAACTATTGGCGAAGCTGCTCACTATAGTGAGAATGTTTTAGGAAATCCTTCGATCGGCAGCGCATCCTATAACCCACCCACAGTCGAAATGGACCCGGAAACAGGCGCAGGAAAACCGTTCAATACCTACGTTTATGCGACGCAGATAGCGGATGTAGAGGTCGACGACGAAACGGGTGAAGTCGAAGTAAAGAAAATTGTAGCGGTCCACGATTGCGGAACACCGATCAACCCGATGCTGGTTGAAGGCCAAATTCAAGGCGGAATCTCCATGGGAGTGGGTTTCGCTCTTCAGGAGGAAATTCTCTTCAAAGACGGCGTTCAGGTTAACCCTAATCTGACAAACTACATCATGCCAACAAGTCTAGATATGCCGGAACTTGAAGTCGAACTCGTTGATAACTACGACCCGACGGGTCCGTTCGGCGCAAAAGGTGCGGGTGAGCCTACCGCTGTCCCCACTGCCGCTGCTATTACGAATGCGATCTATGACGCTGTCGGCGTACGTATTACGTCACTTCCTGCTACTGCAGAACGTGTACTCACGGCGATCGAAGAAAAAAGGGCAATATCGTAACCAAGTACAATATTCCGGAAACCATGAAAGCCTGGGTCCTCAATGACCCCGGCCAACTCTCCCTGGTTAGCAAGCCTGTTCCTCGCCCTGGCCCCGCTGAAGTTCTGATTCGCATCGACGCAGTTGCTATATGCGCAACTGACCTTGAAATCATTAGTCATGGTGCTCCCGCTCTCATCGACGGTGAGCTCCCTTTCAACAAAAATTTTACCCCCGGCCACGAATTCATGGGTACGATCGTTGAACTAGATGAGAGCGTAGACGAATACGAAATTGGTGATCGCGTCGCGGTAGAGATACATGCCGGCTGCGGACGCTGCGCTCGTTGCCGCGAAGGTATGTATACGTCCTGTCACAACTACGGCATGAACTTCGGTACACATCGTAAGGGACATCGCGCTAACGGATATACCACGGATGGTGCGTTTACCGAATACGCTGTCAATCATGTCAATACTCTCGTGCCAGTGCCTAACTTTATGAGCGACGAAATCGCGACACTTATCGTAACCGCAGGTACGGCCGTATACGGTCTCGACGTACTCGGAGGATTAATAGCTGGCCAGAGTATTGTGGTCACTGGAGCGGGTCCTATTGGCTTGCTTGGAGTTGCTACTGCGAAAGCATTAGGCGCGGCGCCTGTGATTCTCACTGATATTGTCGATGAGCGGCTTCAGACTGGTAAAACGCTCGGAGCCGACTACGTTGTCAATGCTGCTAAGAAAGATGCGCGCGAAGAAATATTCAAAATCAATCGTGGGCTTGGAGTAGATTTTGTTTTTGAATGCTCCGGCGCGCCCACTGGTGTTGATAACGCGATCAAACTTGTCAATCGTGGTGGTCGAGTATGCCTTGGAGCGTTCGCGCAAGAACCTCAACTCGTCGATGTCTGCCACATCGTCTCAAACAATATTTACTTATTCGGAATACGCGGTGAGGGTAAGAGTGCTGTGCGCCGTGCCGCTTCCCTTATGGCTCAAAAGAAAATAGACCCCTCACCTGTTCACACACATACATTTTCGTTGGACGAGCTGAAAACAGGGCTGCGTTATGCCCGTGAGAAACTAGACGGCGCAATAAAAGTTGTCATAAAAAATCACTAGTGTGCCCACTCTTACCCTGAATCCCCATAATAGGTCAAGAGAAAGGAGAAAATGAGATGCCTGCTTATTGGCTTGCGAGAGCAAAAGTAAATGATGCTGTCGAATACAAAAAATATACGGACCTGGTCCCGGCTATCCTCGATAAATATGAGGGTAGGGTATTAGCGCGCGGCGGTAAGCAACAGCAACTCGAGGGACCCGAACATTTCTTTCGTCATATCGTCGTAGAATTTCCATCATTGGAACAGGCGGTTGCTTGCCATCAGTCTCCAGAATATCAGAGAGCTCGAAAATTCCGCCTTAATGACGTAGGTAATAACGAACTCATCATTGTCGAAGGTGGCGATGCCACACCAAAATGATTGACGCGGCAATCGTTGGCCTCGGTTGGTGGGGTCAGCGCATTATTTCCAGTCTGCACAACCGCAGCGACAAAATTCAAATCGTGCTAGGCATCGACCACCGCCCTGATGCTGGCTCTGAGCTACCGGACAAACAAAGGCCACACGTTGTTACGGATTACTATGAGGCGCTGTCTAACCCAAAAATTGACGCGGTCATACTTGCAACACCACATTCGTTACACGAAGAACAGATCATACTCTCAGCTAATGCGGGCAAGCACGTCTTCTGTGAAAAACCTCTAGCACTGAACAAGAAGAGCGCTGAAAGGGCCATAACCGCTTGTGATGAGGCCAATGTGCTCCTCGGTATTGGTCATATGCGCCGCTACGAACCATCGCTACTCCATATAAAAAATCTAGTTGATAGAGGGGAGCTAGGGACTCTGATGCATGTCGAAGCCAACTTTAGCCACGATGTGTTAGCTAACGTTGATTCCAAGGATTGGCGGGCTTCAACGGCAGAATCACCAATACCAGCGTTAAGTGGCATGGCGATCCATCTCACAGATGCTTACATACACCTATTTGGCCCCATAGATGAGGTGTTCGCTTATTCAACTCAACGTTGCGGTAATTGGGGCTCTGGCGACACACTTTCAGTTCAGTTCCGATTCAAGTCCGGCATGACTGGAAGCTTGAGTACGATCCTCGTCACTCCAATATACATTCGGTTCCAGGTATTCGGCGCCCAGGCCTGGGTCGAAGCGTTAAGCGACGTGCACCCCGGCCAGGAAGGAATCACACAACTAACGGTTGCGCGTACGGGAGAGCAAAAACAGGTTCGTAAATTCAACTACGTAGATACCGTATTGACTAACCTCGAGGCTTTCGCCGACGCTGTTGAGTGCAGAAGTCCCTACCCGTTCACTCGCGCCGAGAAGCTAGAAAATGTAGCTGTCATGGAAGCTATTATCGAATCCGCTGTTACGGGTCGCCCCGTTACCCCATAAAAAGCCTAAGTCGGTTGTGAAAGAGGTAGCTCTAAACGCTTCGTGATTGGTGCCATATCTATGGCACTATTTGGTTAATAACGAGCTCCACAACTCCAGTGCTTTCACCCCGCCGGTACTCGAATTCGCCGAACAAATCACCACTCTGAGCTATAGGTTGGCCGGAGAACGAGATGCGGGCTACTAAACTAAGTGCTTCGAAATCGGCCAGCGAGCGACCGGGGATCATTGCATTGGCATCGGTCAGCACGAACACGCCTGGAACCGATGTCCCTAATGCGCGAATCACGGCTAATGGAGGGCCTCCCTCGGCAGCACGAGCGAATACAAATAACGATGCCTGGCCTGGCATATCTGCACCCACAATACTATCGCCGAACGTGACGTTTAGATGTATCGCGAATCCGAAATTTTCGGGGATCGAGGTTGACTGGCTAACGGTTCCCGAGGTCTCCGGTAAAGCATCAAGCTGTTCCTGTATGGCCTGCGCCATTTGCTCCGGCACCCCGATGGCAAGCAAGGCCGACCATCGCTGCCGCACAATCTCTATCTGTCCTTTTTGAAGAGCGCCTAATCCAGCATACCAAAGCGCTCTCTCGTTCATCGGGTCCTCATCGAGAACCTCATCGAAGAGCTGCCCTGCCGATCCGTTTAAAGATAAAGGGTCTATTAATACCTCAACCTCAGCTATAGAACCCTTCAGTTCAACTCCGGGTACGGGCGTCCGATCCCACGCTTCACGGAACGCGGTTAGGGCTTCTGGGTAACGGCCGGTTGTAAAATAGCTTCGACCTAACATAAGCCAGCCAGTCACGTCATCCGGATTTTCACGAAGACGTCCCGCAAGCTGTTCGACCACATCCGAAATTGCTGGCAATTCATCACTTAAGGGCGCCTCCAAGTTCCATGTCGTTACCGAAAGGTAGACGCTAAGCGCTATGGGCACCAAAGCAACTGCTGCGATAATACCGGCGGCCGACCAATTTCCGTTCTGCTGGCGAAAGTGCCAGATTGGCGTAACTACGAAACTCAACGCGCCTGCAAGTAAACCGACTGCTGCGAACCAAAAACCTATCACAACGATTAAACCTCAGTAATAGGCTGACGCATTCGCGCCCGAAGGATCCGAGCGAACACGGCACCGCCAATAAATAACAGCACGAGTGGAGCGCCCCAAAGGGCCCAAGTCATCGGTTTCAGTTGTGGCCTATAAAGCACGAAATCTCCATAACGGGCAATAAGAAATTCCTCAATCTCAGCTCGCCTCGAGCCCTCCTCGTACATACGGCGTATCTCACGACGAAGATCAGCAGCGAGTGGTGCTGACGAATCGGAAATAGGTTGATTCTGGCAGACAAGACAACGCACCTCGCGTATCAACTGTTGATATTCAGCGTCGATGATTGGGTCATCGAGTGGAGGCTCTGGATCTATAGCCCACGCGCAACAAGACACCAACCAAAACACCAATAGGATCATTGAGCGCATTAGCGAACGTTAGTCAGTGGCGCGCAAGGTTGTACAGCGCAACCAGCGGCAATTCGCGGTAGGAACTCGTTCTCCCAAACTGCCGGAGTCAAAGGAGCAATATGTTTATAGAGTACCTTGCCATCACGACCGATTAGAAAAGTTTCTGGCGCAGCATACACCCCCCAATCGATAGCGACTTCACCTGTTGCGTCCACGGCTGTCGCAACATATGGATCACCTAGTGTCTCGAGCCAAGCCCGAGCTTTATCCCCATCATCTTTCCAGTTAAGACCGTAGATTGGCACGCCACTATTTTCCGATAGCTCCACAAGATAAGGGTGCTCCTGCCGGCAACCTGGGCACCAAGTCGCCCAGACGTTTAGCAGAACAACCTCCCCGACGTAGTCGGCTGACCCAACTGTTGACGTCATATCCTTAAGCTTCGGTAGTTCGTATTCAGGCGCGGGCTTGCCGATCAGTGGGGATGGAACGTAACCAGGATTGAGGTTTAGCCCCCGCAGGAAAAATAGGCCCAGTACTGAAAAGATCACAACTGGGGTTAGGTAGCGCCACATCAGACCGTCTCCCCCACCACTCTCACCGGGCGAGACTTCACGCGGCTGGTTACCCGCCGGCGGCGATAACGCGGATCTGAAGCTGCTAGAAGCCCGCCAAAAGCCATAATCAGGGGGCCAAGCCAGACAAAGCGAATCAGGGGTTTATATTGAATACGGAGACTCCAAGCCCCATCACCTAATGGATCGCCGAGCGCTATGAAAAGGTGCCGTGTCCATCCCGAGTCTATTGCAGCTTCCGTCATGGGGTTTTGTTGCACGAGATAGGTACGTTTTTGCGGCGTCATCACGGTAACGAGACTACCATTACGACGTATCTCAAATTCTCCCTCTGTAGCACGGTAGTTAACACCGTCAAAATTTCGGACATTTCGAAACACAAATTCGTAACCGAACAACTCCCATCGGTCACCAGGTCTTGCGCTACGATCAGTTTCGATCGTATAACTCGAAGTGATAGTGGCTCCCAGAATAAAAATACCAACACCGAGATGTGCGAGCGTCATACCCCACTGCGCAAGCGAAAACGGCGTGGAAGAAGAGCTTGACGATACCAACCGTCGGACCGGATCAAAAAGCGCTGAGACCACAACCCATAACCCGACCATGACACCCACCATCGTCAGGGAACTTGCCGACCCAAATGCCACCCACGGTATAACGGCACCGATAACGCCAGCAAAGCCGGCGGCGACCGCGAGTTTCCGTATAAGCGTCTCCCCGCGCATGCTCTTCCATGTTGCGTGCATCCCAGCTCCAACGAACAAACCCAACGGAAGCCCTGGTATTAAGAACACCGTATTAAAGTACGGTGGCCCAACAGAAATTTTACCGAGCCCCATTGCATCCAAGAACAACGGATACAAGGTACCAAACAAAACAGCCATAATGGCAACTACGAGCAAAATATTGTTTAGTAGCAAAAAGGCCTCGCGCGACACTAGCTTAAACCCGCCCTCGGTTTCCATACGACCAGCGCGTAGCGCATATAAGACTAATGAGCCGCCGCTGATAACGCCGAGTAATACAAGGATGAACAATCCTCGTGCTGGATCTGACGCAAACGAATGAACCGATACCAGAATACCGGAACGAACAAGGAAGGTACCGAGTAGGCTGAGAGAAAACGCTAGTATAGCGAGCAGAATGGTCCAACTTTTGAACAAACCGCGCCGCTCGGTCACGGCAAGTGAGTGTATTAAAGCAGTACCGGCAAGCCACGGCATAAACGAAGCATTTTCAACTGGGTCCCAGAACCACCAGCCACCCCACCCAAGCTCGTAGAAAGCCCACCAACTGCCAAGCGTGATACCGACAGTCAGAAACATCCAAGAGGCCAACGCCCACGGCCGTGTCCATCGTGCCCAGTCTTTATCGAGACGCCGAGTCAATAAGGCAGCGACAGCAAAAGCAAACGGAACCGCAAATCCAACATAACCAAGATAGAGAACCGGCGGATGTAATGCCATCGCTGGATCTTGTAACAGCGGGTTGAGATCATTGCCATCGAATGCCGCGGGTAAAAGTCGCTCGAAAGGGTTCGAGGTTAGCAGCGTGAACAGCAACAAACCGCAGCTCACTATCCCCAATACCCCTAATACGCGGGCAACAAGCTGCTCGGGAAGCGATCGGCTCAAAACCGCAACAAGCAATGTCCAAATTGCAAGAATCATTATCCACAGTAAGAGGGAGCCTTCATGTCCGCCCCAAATTGCCGCGAATTTATACACGGCAGGTAATGCGGAATTAGAATTATACGCAACATAAAGAACACTAAAATCATTACTCAAAAATGCATTGGCAAGAACACAAAAAGAAAGAGCAACAAAAACAAATTGACCAATAGCTGTCGGTCGCGCAAGCGCCATCCAATCAGCACGCTCGTAAGCGGCTCCAGCGATCGGGATTATCGCTTGTATAAAAGCAAGCGATAGCGAGATCGCCAGCGCTAACTGCCCAAGCTCTGGAATCATTCGGACTTAACCATACCCGCAGCCGCGAGCGCGTCAGCTACCTCTGGTGACATGTAGTTCTCATCATGCTTAGCAAGCACTTCATCGGCTATGAAGCTACCGTCAGCCATAAGCTGGCCGCGAGCGACAACACCCTGCCCTTCTCCGAAAAGATCCGGTAAAACGCCTGTATAGCTGACTGGCATGGAATAAGCGTAGTCGGTCAGAACAAAGCTCATCGTTAGACTGCCCGGCTCCCGTTGCACACTATCCTCGACAACCATGCCCCCAAGCCGGAAAGCTCGTGCAGTCGGTGCTTCACCAGCAACGACTTGGGTTGGGCTAAAGAAGAACAACAGGTTCTCCTGAAATGCTCGTAGCGCAAGCCCCGCAGATAAGCCAACACCAGCCAAGACAAGGCCTACCAGCAAGAGTCGCTGACGGCGTCCCGCCCTCACCGATTTGTCCGTACAACCGGGCGCCGGTCGTTTGATTTAGATATCGCCATTTTCCGCGCTGTAGTTAACATGTGAGCATGCCGGCGCCGAGCAAACCAAATGTTCAAAACAAGCACTACAAGTGTAATACCGTAGGCCGTCCAAACGTAGGCTGCATAGCCACCCATGCTCAAGAACTCAATCATTTTACATCCTCCACCACCAACTGCTGAACCCAACGCGTTGCCTTTTCGCGCTCAAGCACTTCACCTTGCAAGCGAGTCAAAACCAGCCATGCGAAAAAAGCCGTAAATCCTACGATATTGATCAGTAGCGGGATCAGCATCGCGGTATCGATCGACGGGGAATCGAACTGTGCAATTGTCGGGCCTTGGTGCAGTGTGCTCCACCATTCGACCGAGTAATGAATGATTGGTACATTAATGACGCCAACAACGGCCAAAATAGCGCTGACTCGATCTGCTTTGTCCCGATCGTCAAACGCCAGTCGCAAGACCATGTAACCAATAAAAAGAAACAAGAGTAGTAATTCAAATACAAGTCTTGCATCACCCCATTCCCAATAGGTTCCCCACATCGGTTTGCCCCAAACAGCACCGGTCACTAGCGCAAGTAAGGTAAACGATGCGCCCACCGGCGCAATACTAACCGCTACCGCGTGGGCGAGTTTAATGCGCCACACAAAGCCGATCCCAGCGGTACTGGCTAACACAACGTAGGCGAGCATTCCAATATAAGCAGTCGGTACATGAACATAGATAATTCGAAACGCTTCGCCCTGGAGATAGTCTGGTGGAGCGAGAACAAGTCCCCCATATGTGCCGACGAACATGAGCACGAGGCTCACGACCGCAAGCCACCGAGACCATCGTTGCGCGAATCGATAGAAGTGCGGCGGCGAGGCGAAAGAGTGAAACCATCGAACGAATCCCACAGCACACTCCCTATTCTAAACCGACTCGCAAAGCCGCTGCGCAGGCTAGCGGCCCGATCGAAGCGGACAACACAGCAAACGCGGCTAAAAGGTACAACGGACCTTGAGTCGGCTCACTATGAATCGCCAGGTCAGTAACGCGCGCACCGAAAATCAGTACAGGTGAGGTTAAGGGTAATACCAAAAGACCAATGATCGCCCCACCGCCGCGTACGCTCACGGTCAATGCGGCGCCGAGCGCAGCCAAAATGCTCAAGGTTGGCGTCGCAAGTAATAGCGCTAACATCAAAACCTTTAACGATTCAGCAGGAACATGGAACGACAGAGCAATGATCGGTGTAATAACAATAAGTGGTACACCACTCACTATCCAGTGAGCCACTATCTTCGCCAGCGCGATTAACGCTAGCGGAGCGGGACTGAGCGTTAGTTGTTCCATGCTTCCGTCCTGCACGTCAGTGCGAAATAAGCCATCCAGAGCAAGAAGAGAGGATAGCAGCGCTGCTATCCACAAAAAACCTGTCCCCGCGGATTGCAACAGTTCCTCATTTGGCGATAACGCTAAGGGAAATAGCGATGCGACGATAGTAAAAAAAATCAACGGGGTCGCACGTTCACCCCAGCGCCTTGATGATAGACGAAGATCGCGACCTAAGACTAGTATCACCGTACTCATTTAGAGCTCAACCTCAACCGCGACTTTTCCCGAAAGATTATCGGCAAGATGCGTTGCGACGACAGCAGTACCCCCCGATTCCGCATGGGAGGCGAGCCAGCCTGCCACTATCTTAGTACCAGCAGCATCAAGATTCGTAAAGGGTTCGTCGAGCAACCACAATTGCGCTTGACGTAATCGCATACAACCGAGAGCGACCCGCCGTCGCTGACCAGCAGACAGGTAACGCACTTGGCTGTCAGCTAAAGCCGCCAAACCGAGCTCTTCAAGTAACGCCGCGACAGGGCTATTAGTCATCCATAACGATCGATAGAACTCGAGGTTCTCGACAACAGTAAGATCCTTTTTCAGTCCCTCGAGATGTCCCTGATAGACAATTGCTATACGGGCTTCCGGGGTAAATATACGAACGTCCTTGCCTCGCCAGGTCACTATCCCTTTAGCAGGAAGAGATAGCCCTGCCAGGATCCGTAACAACGTTGTCTTACCCGTACCGTTTCCACCAGTAATAATTGCGATCTCGCCACCCTCAAGCTCGAAACTCAGGTTAGAAAAAAGGCGGTTTTCCCCGCGCCAAATCTCAAGCGCGCTGACGTTTAAACCGGCAGTGGAGAATTCGCTCAAGGTCAGATCCGATGATTCAATACGATGCGGCGGCTATTTTCGCCTCTGAGGGGTCAATTGCAAGTAAATCAATAGCGATAATTCTAGGGGCGAACACATCTCAATTCTATTAACTTATAGATTGTCAGATTGGTTAACCAATCCGGGGAATTCGAAAGAAACACCTCTCGCTATGCAACCCGCCCTCGAATTCGTTGTTTATTTGCAACGATCGAATTGTTCTAAGCAATCTATAGGTACTGTTATTACCTAAAATAATCGTGGCGTAAAAGCCAAATAAGCTAGAATTTCTTAACAACAGTTGTTAACCTCCACCTACCTAAAGTAGTTATTACCAATAGTTTTGAGATTGTTGTCACTGTAACTCCATAGTTTTAAAAGGGGAACTTGATGTCTAGATATCCATTTCTGGCAGCCACAACCTTGTTGCTGTATTCGTTAACATCACTATCTGTAAATGCCCAAACCCCCGACGCCGGTCCGCTCGAGGAAGTGGTAGTGACAGGCTCGTATCTGTATACAGGTATCGATTCCCCATCACCAGTTTCAGTGGTTGATGGTGAAGATATTATGGTCGAAGCGCCGCATGATTTAATGCAGTTCTTCTTTTCTAATGTTCCGCAAAACTATAGCGGTGACACGGGAGCGCAGACCGGCTCCAACTCTCAGCCCAGACTCCGGGGCGGTGGCCGATCCTCTAATCTAAATTTACGCGGTATCGGTGATGAGAACACACTGACTGTGCTGAATGGCAGACGGACTATCCCGTCAGTCATTGACGGTCAGGGATGGCCGACGGTAGACATCAACTCGATGGTGCCTCGTATAGCTATTGGCCGTGCGGAAATTCTTCTCGACGGTGGTTCAGCGCTGTTCGGATCTGATCCGGTAGCCGGCGTGGTGAACTTCATCACCCGTAATGACTTCCGTGGCTTCGATTTCTCATTGGACACAAAAATCAATGAAACGGTCCCCGATGCTAAAAACTATACGTTTGGTGCGCTCTGGGGTGCCGGCGACGATGAGACCAGCGGGATACTTTCGGTTGAGTTTATGCAGAGCGACCGGATTAATATTTATGACATCGAACTTAAGGGAGATACCGACCCTGACGTAACACCCGAGTTCGGGACCGGTCTCGGGAATCTTAGTGGGTTGAACTTTGATGCTCCAGGTATGGGTACGTGGGTTGATCCCGATTGCGGTAACCCAGCCATTGGAGCACCGATTTTAGCTGGCTATCCAAGCTATAACGACGGGGATTTTGATCGTGAGGCCGATAACAGGTGGGTAAACGCCCCCGGAAGCAATGCTGCTATAGAGTGTTCTTGGCCATCAGGATTTAATCCCGGCATGGCCGTTCAGCATGATATGTCACAAATCGTCCTTTTCGCATCTGGCACTCATCGTTTCAGTGATCTACTCACCGCCGGGATTGAAATCAATTACGGTCGTACACGTATTGAGGAAATGGACCTAATGGGCGACAACCTAGCAAGAAGCTGGGCTAAGCCGCCGATGGTATTGGGCGCAGACTACGCAATTCCGGCAACCCATCCAGGACTTCTCCGCGCACAGGCGCTAGATCCGAAATTCGGTAAGGAGATTGTCTCTATGGGAATGGCGATGGCGTACAACGGCGCAATCTATCAGGAGGGCGAGACTCTACCTTATGGCGTCGGAACTACTCTGCCGCACATGCCATCTTTTAATCGCTATGACCTCTTTCGAGCGGCCTTGACTCTCGAAGGTTCAATTCCAAACTCTGTTTGGGCATGGAAAGCGGATGTTTCAGCTGCCTATAATCAGATGGACAATGCCCTTCGAGACATGCTGCTGCAAAACTATCCGTTGGCGATTAACGGCTGGGGCGGGCCTGATTGTGGCGTGACAGATATAACTGCCGCGAATAACCCCACACCGGGGACAGGTAATTGTGAGTACTACAACCCATTCATGAGTAACGCAGTGCCTGAGAGCCAAGGGGGTATCCAGACCTCTGCTGAATTGCTTGAGTGGCTCGTTCCTAACAGACTCGACACTTTCCACACAGAGTTTGTTAGTGCTGATTTTCTCGTGACAGGTGAGGTTGGTAATTTGCCAGGTGGGCCAATCGGCGTTGCTGCCGGAGTTGCCTACCGTAAACAAACCCAGAGTCGAGACTCAGATGCAATGAGCAATCTTGCGATGCTCGCAACGGTTGGCACCTTTAATGACTGGGCTGGTAGCATCTCGGTCGATTCAATTTTTGGTGAGCTTGCGCTTCCTGTAACAGACACTGTAAACGTTCAGCTTGCTGTTCGAAATGAGTCATACGCATTAGGCTTCGCGGAAACGACTCCAAAAATTGCTGTTAACTGGACTGCTAATGACGATCTGACAGTGCGAGCATCATATGGTACTTCCTTCAGAGGTCCTTCTGTCGTTCACGCTCATGCATCTCAGATTATCCAAGGTATGGGTATGCGGTTTGTTAACCAGGCAGGCTCAATGTATGGCATGGGTGGTGGGCTGTCCTTCCTGTACGAAATTAGAAACTCTCAGGAGGTAACACCCCAAACCGCGGATAGCTTCTCTCTGGGTTTCGACTGGGATTTTGCCGACAATCATAGTTTTGGTGGTAGCTGGACGGCATATGATTTTAAGAATCGTATCGTGACCCCGACTGCACCTACAGTGATGATGGGTGAAGCGTGCCTCAGTCGGGGTGCCGATGGACTACCGACTATTCACCAAGGCGATATTGTCTATGTCCCCGTTTCACAGGGCGGCTGCGGAATCGCATACGATGCTTCTCAGCCAATCACCTACCCGAACCTGGCGAAAACCGTCGGCATGGTTCAAAACGTCGGTGGGCTGCAAGCGGAATTCCTCGACCTACGAGCTAATTTCAACTGGGACACTGCTTATGGCTCGATTAGCATTTCGCCTCAGGCAGCTTTCACACTGAAATACCTTTTTGATAATTCGTTTAAGGGCGCTGGGGTAGAAACCTTATGCCCGGATTATATGTGTAATGGGATCGGACGGGATATCGGCGCAACTACCGGTATGGGTGGTAGTTTCAACGGCGTGACCTCTATGCCACACTGGCAAGGAAATATTCCGCTTACCTGGAATATTAATGGAGATCATACAGTTCGCCTTAACGCCAATTATCGTGACGGCTTAAACGCACAGATAGAGGACCTTAACACTGCAGAGCTCGAAACCTTCAATCATGAAGAAGGATTGTGGACCGTTAACGCAAACTATATCTATAACTTCGGTAACGGTAGTCTGAACTTTTTTGTGCAAAACTTAATGGCTACTGAGCCGCCAGCTACCAATGGAAATCGGTTCTTCCGCCGACTACGAGAATATGGTGTGCAATTTAGATGGGGTTTTGATAACTGATAGCTGAATAAAACATATGCTGTATACGGCCGGCTAGCGCTATGCTAGCTGGCCTTTTTTTTAGCTCCGTCCTACTACGATCCTTGTCACTTTCATACGCTCACATTAAGTTAGCTTTGATAGCTCGTGTGTTTAAATCGTGTTAGAGACTATATGGTAGACTTTAGCAGCTCATAACGATTTGAGGATTCTAAGATGAGACAAGCTTCAGGATTCGTTGTACTGTTATTTGGAATGGTAATTTCGGCATGCGGATCCAACTACTCAATAGTTGAGCCACCCCAGCAAGCTCAGGTAACAGCTGGAGAACAGCCTCCTCTCCAAGAAATAACGCTTAACGTTAAGAGCCTTGCGCTAGCGCCTTCTGCAAACAATGCACTCGCGAGCGACGATCGTTTGGTCTGCACTAGAGAGAGACGTACCAGTAGCCACATTCCGACCAATCGGTGTCGAACGAAAGCACAACGGCGCGACGAAAGCGAACGCGCCCAAGAATGGATGCGCACTCAGGGCGAGTTCGGAAGTGTGAACGTACTCAAAAACTAGCTGTCCGAAACCAATATTTACCGTTCTAAAGTGCACGATGGTTTCTATTTTATGGGTATTGAGTTCTAATAAATCACGAGTACCTTCAACCCTAAGTCGTTAAGCCACGGTTTCCCATTAGATAGCTGCTTATGAAGTCTAGCAATGTCCGTAACTTCGAACTCTTTTTGGAAAGATGCTCTATTGGGACTTGTGTCTTCATCTTAAACGGTTGTGGAGATGGGGCTCCTATCTCGGCCCCACTATCTGGCTATATTGAAGCTGCTATTTCGGAACTAGCCCCTTGTCCCACTAGCGAAAACCAAGCCACTTGGAGCGATTGTGTCGGTCGCTATACAGAACCTAACGGTACAGAATATGTTGGCGAATTTAGTGACGGTCTAGCAAGCGGACAAGGTACTGGGACCGACATCAACGGCAATCAATATGTTGGCGAATGGGTCAATGGCCAATCCAGCGGTCAAGGCACCATGAGCTTTCCAAATGGCGATCGTTATATCGGCCAGTTCAGTAATGGTGAATTCAGCGGTCAAGGGACCTTTACAAACGCCGAGGGGGAACAGTGGATCGTTGAATGGAGGAACGGTGCGCCTAATGGTCTAGGCACACAGACTTTCGCCGATGGCAGAGTTTATGTAGGTGAGTTCAGGGACGGTGAGTTCAACGGTCAAGGAAGATTTACGATACCCAGTGGTACGGAGTATGTGGGTGAATTTAGCAACGGCAAAGCAAATGGCCATGGTACTGTTATCGATGCAAACGGAAACCAGTACGTTGGCGAATGGCGGGACGGTGAATTCAACGGCCAGGGGACTCTTACCACGCCGGATGGGGTTGTGTGGGAAGGACAGTGGAGAAACAGCGCTTTTGTTGAAGGCAACTAGATAAAAAAACGATACGAGATACTTAATAATTCCCGCAACACAATAGTGTAAACATGGGATATGTAATCGCTGACTCTTCCTAATTGGTGCCCAGGGCCGGACTCGAACCGGCACGATCTTCCGATCAGCGGATTTTAAGTCCGCTGCGTCTACCAATTCCGCCACCCGGGCCTTTATTTATGGAGGCTAGGCCCGGAATCGAACCGAGGTCCGCGGCTTTGCAGGCCGCTGCATAACCACTCTGCCACCTAGCCATAGGCGCGGAAATGTAGCACACGTTCTTGATCTTCGCCTATCTCCGCTATTTTTAGATATTGTTTCAGGCTCTGATTCCGCATATATATTTAGATTTTCTCCGCCACCCTCTCACAAACTAGTTTAGATTTTCAGCTATCCAAAACCGTGTACCAGCAACATCAGCAACTGCGATCAAACCCTTATCGGTAATCTGAAAAAAAGCGACACCATCAATAAAGCTAGAGGTAACGTTTACGCCTTCCTGTCCTGCTGCAGCCTGCGCAGTCGCGCTCGAATCCCAACCGCCGTTCAAGAAGCTCTGGAGATGATAGTCCTGCTCGAACATGACAATGAGGTCATATTTCTGAGCGCCAAGACCAAAACCAACACCAGCGCTACCCATACGCATATATGAACGGTCACCGGTAACCCTATTTATAGCTACACCAGAACCTACGGCACCTGTGACCAAGAATCCGCCGGCCTTTGTAACCTCAAATACCGCATAGCCCACTGCCGGATCAAAAAGTATCTGCGCACTTAAGTTGGTCGCAAGTAAGTTATCCAAGGCAATCTGGGAACGAAGATCGATTTCCATCTGCCGTGCTTTTAGCTCGGCATCATCGAATGACGTTCCACCGTCTTGCGCCACCACTGAGTTACAGCCGCTTATCGTTAACCCTAAAGTTACTATTTTCACAGCTAAATGCCGCATCCCCATAAACCGTCTCCTTCTATCCATTTACGTTACTAGAAAACCAGTAATCTGGTAACCCATAAGCGCAAAACCGGCCGCCATTAGTCCCACGTTCGTAGCATAGGCGTAGCGTAAAAACTTCCCTGAAGCTCGCCACACATTAAAGCCGATCAAGATAACACTGAGCGCCAGAAACTGGCCTATTTCAACTCCCACATTGAATGACACCATATTGGTGACCAATCCGTCTTCGGAAATAGCGTAATCCTGTAACTTTGTAGCCAATCCAAAACCGTGAAAAAAACCAAATATTAATACCGCAAGTTTAATGTTGGGTTCGTAGCCCAGTTTTCGAAACCCGCCTAGATTCTCAAACGCTTTATAGACTACCGAAAGCCCAATAATTGCATCTACTATATAGGCATTAACATGCAATCCGCCAAGCACACCGATAAGAAGCGTGGTGCTATGTCCAACCGCAAAGAGAGTGACATAAAGAGCAACATCCCTAAGTCGATAGAGAAAAAAGATGACGCCAGCGAGAAACAATAGATGGTCATATCCCGTAACCATATGCTTAGCGCCGAGATATATATACGGGCCGATCTGCGCGCCAACATTATTAATGACAAACGCTTGATCGGCTCCTGTAATACCATGGGCCGACACTGCCATAGATAACAGCGCGCCCAAGCCAATTCCCACAATGGCCTTCAGGATTCGCATAAGCACCTATTGTAGCTGATCACGGTTCAGTTAGCGGCATATATCCGGTCATTTGTCTATAATCCGCGTACTGGGCTCGTTTCAGTCGATTATTACGATAACAAAACTGTTTAGGATTCGTCATTAAAATGCGTACACAGCTCCCCAAAGAGATCCTCCGTCTCGCTCGATGGTTCTGTCTGTTCACCGCCTATCTTGGCGTAATTAGCCTATCTCAAGCACAGACGATTCTCAGAGCCTCGCATCAATGGCCGGGCGGTACCGGAGATATCCGCGACGAAATGATCCAGCTAATTGCTCGCGAAGTCGCAGCAGCTGACGTCGATCTCGAAATTCGCGTTTATCCAGGACAGTCGCTATACAAGGCGGCAGATCAGTGGTCTGCAATTGTTCGTGGCCAACTGGACCTAACAGCCCTTCCCTTAGATTACGCGAGTGGCCGGCACCCACAGTTCAATGCAACTCTGATGCCGGGCCTTGTAAAAAACCACGACCATGCACGACGTCTAAACGACTCTGATTTTATGGATAGCATCCGTAAAATAGCTCAAGATCAGGGAGCAATCGTTATTGCGGATGCCTGGCTTGCCGGCGGATTCGCGTCAGCACAAAACTGTATCTTGGCACCGGAAGATATTAGTGGGCAAGTCACACGCGCTGCAGGGCCCGCTTTCGAGCGAATGCTGGCTGCAGCCGGTGGGTCAATAGCCTCCATGCCAAGTGCTGAGATTTATACCGCGATGCAAACAGGCGTATTAGACGCAGCTAACACAAGCTCTGCTAGCTTTATGTCCTATCGCATCTATGAGCACACTGAATGCCTCACGGCCCCCGGTGACAACGCCTTGTGGTTCATGTACGAACCCGTACTTATCGCAAAACGACGTTGGGACCGACTAAATGACGAACAGCGAACCGCGATTTTGAGCGCTGGGCAGGTAGCGGAAGATTACTTCTTTGAAGAGGCCAAGCAACTCGACATAACGATGGAAGATGTTTTTCGAGATGCTGGTGTTGAAGTCGTCCACATGAGCCAGGAGCATGCGGAGGCTTGGCGTAATATTGCTCTAGAAACGTCTTATAAAGCCTTCGCGGAAGATGTCCCAGGTGGTGGGCAGCTAATCGAACAAGCACTTGCCGTCGAGTGATCCAGAGAACCCTTACTGATAACGTTGTAAACGCGGTACACACACTGTCGCGCGCCTGTGGAACACTGGCGGCCCTGTGTCTGGCTAGTGCCTGCGTCGTTGTCTGTCAAATGGTAGTGGTTCGCTACATACTCGGTAGCTCAACGATCTGGCAAAACGAATTTGTCACTTTCGCGGTCGTTGCTGCAACGCTGTTTGGTAGCCCTTATGTGTTGCTCACTAAAGGTCACGTTAACGTTGACCTTTTACCCCACTACCTCGGACCCTCGGCAAAGCGATGGCTAGCGTTATTCGCATCCTCACTCGGTTTTCTTGCGTGCGCGACACTGTTCTGGACAGGCTGGCAGTATTTCCATGAGGCCTGGGCAGCCGGTTGGGTAACCCCATCCCTCTGGGGGCCACCCTTATGGATCCCCCTGTTGCCACTACCCATTGGCCTTGGACTCCTTACGTTACAGTACGCGGTCGATATATTCTGCCTCGCGACACACCGAGAGATGCCCTTTGCCCCCTCCCCTGAAGCGGGTGATCTATGAGCCCGCTTACTATTGGTGCATTAATCAGTGTTACCACAATTTTGGTTTTGGCGACGGGCATACCGGTCGCATTTGGGCTCGCTATCGTGGCAATGGCTTTTCTGGTGATATTCGACGGTTTTTTCAGCCTTGGCTTCGTTGGCGAGCTATTCTTCTCTGGGCTCGCGGATTTCACATTAGTTTCTATTCCAATGTTTATCGCAATGGGTGCTGCCGTTGCCTCTTCCCCGGCCGGTGGCGATCTCTACGGCGCCCTCGACCGATGGCTGAATCGTATACCCGCTGGTCTCGCTATATCGAATCTCGGTGCCTGCTCTATCTTTGCCGCGCTGAGCGGATCGTCACCGGCAACTTGCGCCGCCATCGGTAAGATGGGCATTCCAGAAATGCGCAAACGGGGTTATCCCGACGGTCTTGCTACGGGTTCAATTGCTGCAGGCGGAACTCTCGGAATTTTAATACCACCAAGCGTCACGATGATCGTCTACGGAATCTCGACGGGAACATCAATAGGTCGCCTTTTTATTGCTGGTGTTATCCCAGGTTTGATGTTGACATTAATGTTCATCGCTTGGTCTGTGTTTTATGCCTCAAGCAATAGCTCGGGCATGACCCGCGGCAGCCGAACTTATAACCTCCGTGAGAAACTGGAACTTGCTCCACGCGTTCTACCGTTTTTGCTACTGATCGGGGGGATTCTTTATGTGCTTTACGGCGGTGTAGCAACACCTTCAGAAGCAGCAGGCGTCGGTGCGATGATGTGTTTTGTGCTGATTGCGGTTATTTATAAAGTGTGGCAGCCGAAGAAAATATGGGGGATTTTGAAGAGTAGTACACGTGAGAGCGTTATGGTGATGATGATCATCGGTGCGGCGGCAATATTTAGCTACACGCTCTCGAGTCTCTTTATTACTCAATCTATTGCAGAGTGGATAGCTGCTCTTGAAGTGAATCGCTGGATTTTACTCGGCGCAATTAACGTCTTTTTACTCATTGCAGGATTCTTTTTGCCCCCTGTTGCTGTCATTGTTATGACTGCACCGATTTTGCTCCCACTGATTACACAAGCCGGCTTCGATCCATATTGGTTCGCTGTCATTCTTACGATCAATATGGAGATCGGTTTAATCACTCCACCAGTAGGGTTAAATCTTTACGTTATAAATGGTATTGCACCTGACGTAGGCCTTCCAAAAATTTTGGCCGGTGCCCTCCCCTTTGTATTTATTATGATCTTAGGCATTTTTCTATTATGTGTTTTTCCAGAAATTGTCACCTGGCTACCAGACCTTTTAATGGGGCCGGGCACATAAACAAAACATAGGCAAGATAATTTATGCAAACAATAGGTGCTAGAATAGGTGTCCTATGAATGACAACTCACCAATATCGGCGACAGAACCGACCTCTGCGAGACGTTTGATAATCGGATCAATAACTGCTGCCGTGGTTGCAGTTCTTCTACTTTTAACGGTGGTCCTACCAGCGCAATATGGTATAGATCCGACAGGAATTGGTCGACTCACTGGGATCACTTCATTGAGCAATGCAGGTAGCCAAACTTTTGAGATCACGGACATCATCGGTGGCAACGAAGTTATCCGAACGGTCGAAATTCCAGATGCCGGTGAACCGACACCTTTACCCAACCCCGCGGTTTTTCAGCAAGGAGATGGACCACCCCGGAGCGAAACGCTCGAAATTTCGATCGGTGCGTTTGAAGAAACGGAGGTGAAAGCTGTTTTGAACGAAGGTAAGATGATTGTCTTCTCGTGGGAAGTTAGCCAAGGTGATATTTATTCCGACTACCATGGACATGACCCGTCGCTCGGGAGCGAATTTTGGGTACGATATCGCGAACAAATGGAAGGTTCTAACGGCGAAGGGTCGCTAGTTGCACCGTTCGGTGGTGAACACGGTTGGTATTGGCTTAATTACAACGAGTTCCCAGTCGTCGTGACGTTAAAGGTGACCGGCTATTTCGAGAATCTTGTCGACTACGGTATTTTCTGAATGATTGTCGAACAAATTTGGACCAACAATGCCTATCGAAACTTTAATTACCTGATAGCGTGCGAGGAGACAGGAGAAACGCTTGCTGTCGATCCATTAGACCATGAAAAATGTTTATCCGCCGCGAAGGACCGCGGTTGGGAAATCACCCAAATCGTTAATACACACGAGCATGAAGATCATACCGGCGGCAACTCAGCTATGATCGCTGCGACGGGCGCCAAATTATTAGCGCACGCGAACGCAACAAATAAAATTCCGGGTATAGACTTTGGTCTATCTGCCGGGGACATCATCAAGGTCGGCAAACGGATCGAACTCGAGGCACTAGACACGCCGGGCCATACAATGAGCCACGTCTGCTTACTTTCCCACTCTGATAATCCCGGGCTCTTCTGCGGTGATACCCTCTTTAATGCTGGCGCTGGTAATTGTCATAACGGGGGGCACCCAAACGAGCTCTATGAGACATTCGCTGCACAACTCGAAAAGCTTAGTGATACAACGCAGATCTACCCAGGACACGACTACATTGTAAATAATCTCGAGTTCACACTAGATCGCGAGCCTGACAATACTCAGGCACAGCAGTTGTTAAATACCATTAAGGATCAAGATCCGAATGAGGCACTGATAACAACCCTCAGCCTCGAAAAAACGGTTAACACCTTCTTTCGGCTGCAGAATCCAGTCGTAATAGAGCAGCTTCGGGCATCATTTCCTGATATTCCGGACGTTCCCGACGCCCGAACTGTTTTCCTTAAATTACGTGAGCTTCGGAATAGCTGGTAGGTCTAGCGAAAAAAGGGCAAAGAATGGTAGGCTAGACATTCATTCTCGTCCTAGTCGAAAGGAGTAGCTCTATGTGCTTTTTCGGTAAGACTTTGGCACTCACAATCGGTATTCTCACTGTAATGCTCTCCGGTACTGCAGTAGCTCACCACGGTTGGTCCTGGTACACAAATGGGGACTTCTCGCTGACCGGCGTAATCGCCGAGAAACATTTCGGTAATCCCCACGACCGTCTCACCATTGAGGCAGACGGCCAAATGTGGAATATCGTTCTCTCGACCCCAAGCCGTAGCCGGCGGGCAAACTTTGGCAATAATAACGTCTCGGTCGGCGATGAGGTGACAGCATTCGGCCACCGCCATGCAGACGGCACCACATTAGAAATGAAAACCGAACGGCTTAAGGTAGGCGAAATACTTTTCGACCTCTACCCGAACCGAAATTAACCGGCTCTAATGAACCTCTCGCTCGGACCCAGGATTCCAATGGGTTTCTGCCCGTACCGGGCTGTTCTTCCTATCGTTTCATGAGTGGCTAGTTCTAGATAGTATCTGGGGGTACCAATCTATATGAGGATACTCGTGTCACTATCGGAGACACTAAGGAATCAATGTAGCCTAATTGTTAACGTTACCTGCTGCTCTATTGTCTCACTATCCATGTGTACCGCAATAAGCCAGGAGTCTTCTGACTACGCCTTCACCCACGTTAACGTCCTTACAATGGATTCCGCCGACGTGTTGTTGGACCAGACTGTTGTAATCTCTGGAGAGAAAATAGTAGCAATCGGTGCAACCGAGAGTGTCCCGGTTCCCCATAACGCCCTTATTATTGATGCCCCTGGCCGCTATCTCATGCCCGGATTGGCTGAGATGCATGGACACGTTCCTGGAAATGATGACCAGCAATACCTGAAAGACGTACTTTTTCTCTATATAGCTAATGGCGTTACAACCGTTCGCGGTATGCAGGGTGAGCCTAGCCACCTTGAGCTGCGGGCACAACTAGCAAACCACGAAATATTGGGACCGCGTTTTATTACATCCGGACCCGGACTTCGTGGTAGCTCGCTCGCCGGCCCCGATGATGCAAGACAAACGGTACTAGCCCAGGCGAGCGCCGGTTACGACTTCATTAAGCTCCTTCCCGGCCTATCCCAATCTGAGTTTAATGCGGTCGTAATAGCGGCAAATGAAGTAGATATTTCTATTGCTGGCCACGTATCAGTAGACGTGGGCGTCAGCGGAGCCTTGGACGCGGGGCAAGCTACGATCGATCATCTTGATGGCTACATCCAATATCTGTTACCCCCCGAAATAGACCACTCGAAAATTCCCGCAGGTTATTACGGCGTCAACTTACTGGATCTCGTGGATGAAAATCGAATTACTCAGGCTGCTATTGACACTAGGAAAGCCGGTGTTTCTATAGTACCCACGCAAGCTTTAATCGAACACACCGCAACACCGAGCCCCACGGCGCAGGAGCGAGCTGCTCTTCCTGAAATGGCGTATATGCCACCAGAAATCATACAGCGCTGGGTTGAATCTAAAGAACGTAACATTGGGAGAATGCCCGATGTTCCTGAGGCCGCTAGTCACCTGCAAAACATCCGTAAGCGATTAATAAAAGCAATGCACGATGAGGGTGTCAACCTATTGCTCGGCTCCGATGCCCCACAAACATTTAACGTACCGGGGATATCTCTCCATCAAGAGCTTAAACTGATAATTGAGGCAGGACTTTCCCCCTACGAAGCATTGCTCACTGGAACAGCTGCGCCGGCAGAGTTTTTTGATCTAGATGACGAGTTCGGAAGAATTCGCACTGGTCTTGCTGCGGACTTGATACTCGTGGAAAACAATCCGTTGGAGAATATCGACGCTGGAAACTACCCGCTTGGCGTGATGGTTAGAGGTATTTGGCTAGATCGCGCAACACTAGACGATGGGCTCGCGACAATCGCGGCTCGGCATCGTTAATGAGAAACGTTAAATATATGCCGGGCGTAAGGAAGCGTTCCTCATGGTACCAGCTAAATTAAAAAACCCGCATGTGGACACAAACTCGAATATGGATCGCTGCTACGGCCATCGCTATCGGGTCAATAGCGCTTCTGCTTATTTCAGTCGGAGTATTCCTAGACTTACCGCGAGTTGTCGAGAAAACACTCGTCGAGCCCGATAAATCATATTCTCCAACAAGTGAAACATGTACATTTCGCGTGTCTGGAACCGTGAAGAATAGTGACGGTCAGCCAATCGCATCGGCTATCATCGAACTCAAAGAAGATGGTCCATTTGCTACAAACGGCCGCACCGCCACTACGAATTATGCTGGACGTTTTCTCTACACAGAATCGGGTTATGGTACCTGCTTTATGGAGGATCTTTTTCCGACCGTTCTAAGTCAAGGTCACCTGCCTTGGTCAAGAGATACGGCAGCAACAAACAATGAGGCTTTTGAAATCGTGCTTTCGCTTCCCTACTAATTTCTAGCGTTAGCATCACCTAACCAATCAGTACGTAATCTAGATAAGGAGAAAAATGATGTCAAAAACAAGCGTTTTTCGGTACCCACAGCTCTGTTTATGGGCACTACTCTCTTCCGCGTTTTCTCACTCAGCAGAACTCACAGAGCAGATATATGACCGTAGCGTCTATTTTTCTAATCTAGACACTGATAACAACGAATTTTTAGCAAAGGGTGAATATAACGGCACACCACAACTGTTCGAGGCGATGGATAATAATAGCGACGGTCTAATCAGCAAGGACGAAGCAAAATATATGATTACGTTTGCTGATATTCCCTCGGGTGGTTTTACAATGGGCACAGAAAGCACTACGCCTACTGTCGTCCCTCTTCGAAATGCCGGCCCGGAGCATACGGTTTCTGTTGACGGGTTTCAGATGGCGCATACTGAAATCACGACCGCGCAGTATGCCCGTTTCCTAAACTCAGCCCTTAAAGAGGGAAAAATAACGGTTTCAAGAGCCAACTCTGGCCCCGCTCGTATCGTTTATCCACTTCCTATCTGGTCAGTTTATGGGGCGCCGGGAACTGAACATGAAGGAAAGCTATACAATGCCATTAGTCCGGTTTCCGGCCTATCGCACATTAGGGCACAGGGGCACCCACACCTCATTCCTGAGCATCCACTAAACCAATCATGGATAACCTATATACCCGAGATCGAGCAGTTTACCGTTGCCTTAGGCTTCGAGGACTGGCCCGCAGCATTTATAAGATGGTACGGGGCGATGGCATTTGCCGACTACTACGGGCTATCACTTCCCACGGAGGCCGAATGGGAATATGTCGCCCGCGGCGGCATGCAATTTAGATTCGCTACAAGTGATGGAACGATTGGCTGCAGTGTCGCTAATTATCGGTGCTATAACGGGATGCAAAGACAAAATTATACGGGAGTCGATACACCTAACGAATATGTAGGTCATAGGGTTAACGTAGGTAGCTATCCCGCAAACCCTTTCGGAATATTCGATTTAGCGGGAAACGTATGGGAGTGGTGCCTTGACTGGTATGACGAGAACTTTTATCAAAACCTCGTAGACAATAAGATTGTCCGTAATCCTATCAACCTAACCGGAATCGAGCCACCAACCGGTATATTGGTAACGGGTCCAGCGGGCAGCAATGAAAACTCTCCTGATGCGCGCGTAACTCGAGGCGGCAGTTATCAATACCATGAAACTACAACAGAAACAGCTTTCCGAAACGGTATGTACCCCTTCCGAGGAAATGATCATTGGGGATTTCGTGTTGTTATACGCTCATCATCGACCGTTTTTAATGGCAATGAATAACTACGTCTGCGATGATCCGCAGTAAAAGATTTTTATAAAGACTGAAACATCCGAATACGAAGACAATGGATATATAATTACTAACGATATTAGTTATTTAAATACAATAACTAGAAAATAGTTTAGATAATAACATCTCATTATTGTTATAACCTTTCCTGAGTACTAAAAGTCACTAATATTGTATTGACAATCTAGAAGCCGAAATACCCTCCTAACGCTAGATAGAGACTTTCTGACCTTGTTATTCGAGCAGGCCCATACCATCTACTATTTTTTAATTTTGTAATATAGTCTCGTCATCATTAGCTATTAGCATATCTTCGTTTACGATGTCACCATCGACGTTATGATGCCGCATGATCAGGATAGGCACGTCATCCTGCAGTTCGGCCGTAACCGTCAGGAATCCCCCAATTACGTTCAGATAACGATGCTCAGGACGAATATCTTCGGGATCCCAGCCCCTAGCGTGCGCATCACTAGCTGGACCGGTGGCGTACTCCCGTAAACCAGTCCTAGCATCCTCAATTACGTACTGATAGTGGCGATCTCCACTAACAACAATCACGTTATCGTGCATTGAAAGGAACGCACGCAGTTCTTCTCCTTCATGATAAAAACCATCAAGATTCGTATGATTGTCTATTTCCCCTTCATTATAAGGCCCCAATATAGGGGTCGGACTAATCAATACTCGAAAGGCAGCATCGGAAGCGAGAAAAGATTCCATAAACCACGCCTTTTGTTCCGCGCCCCAGATTGTTTTCTCTGGCCCATCAGGATCAGTGTTTGCGCTACGATAATCGCGGTTTTCCGTCATCCAGATCTGAAGATTCTGTCCCCAACGAAACGTTCGATAAGTTTTTTCACTCATCGGAACCTGTTCCAGAAATACAGCCTGCCCCTGCGCAAAGGTGAATTCCCCCATAAATTCACTCTGCATCGTCGGCCAGCTATCATTAGAGAACGTATCGTGATCGTCCTTCATGAAATAGCTCGCGAGTTGACGATGAAATTCAAAATTTGTCGGTAGACTGAAAATTCGGGCCCAACCCCACCGAGCAAGATCCAGAGTTTTTCCCCATTGATCGTAATAAAGGATATCTCCGGTATGTACGAAAAAATCAGGCTGGAGGTCAAGAATAGATGGATATATTTTAAACCCACCTCCCGGAGCGTCCTGATCTGGATAAGCTTGACCTGTTGTAGCTGCAAAAACCACTCGAGCGGTCTCATTAGGTAATGGCGCAGTTCTAAACTGGCCATTAATCGACGAACCGACATTTGAGCTTCCCAAATGACGTCCTTCCGTAATGACTTCGTAGGGCGTCGCAGACTCGAGGTTCGCAAGAAAAAATTGGTGAGCGAAATCTCGTTCGCTATTCACCGATACCCATGGTGTCGAGTGCCATTCAGCACCCATACCCGCTCGATATCGGACCCGTACTTCCCCGGGAGCTCCTGGGACTGCCCCTTCGATATTATCGATTGTCGCCCCTTCAGGGTAATTAACAACAGGGACCCAATCTTCAGGAGTTCTGGGCCATATTGGATCTTGAACGAGTTCGCCGGTCTCAGGATGGATGTATAACGTATCAGGCACCGCCGCTCCAATACCAACGCGCTCTATTGATCGTGTTAAACGGACCCAGATTATCGCGCTACTATCGGTTATTTCCCCTATCTTGATTCCAGTGGCCTGATGAGGACCATCAGTCACCGAAATTCTACAACCAGCTAGTGCATATACCGCAACGAAAAATAATACTGCTCTCATAATGCTATTTCTCTAATTACATTAGTCTTAGCACTATTATCCATCAACATTAACTAGCAATCATCTAAAAAATCGTAAGGAGCTGTGGCATGCAGCAAGACCTTATAAACAGGTCATCTAGGACCTAAATTATGAAGTCTTAATGACTTTCTGTTTCGAGATTCTCGAGATACCTCTCATGTCTTTCATCACCAATATCCAGAAGGATTTTCCACGATCTCGGGTCCGTTGCGTCCCAAAAAAGAGGATCGTCTGCTAAACGCTCATTAAGAAGCCCCCTTTCATCCATATAGATTCTCGTCGAGGGTCGATTGGTGTCGGTATAGGAATTATAAAGTGGCCGAAGCTCCGGGCGCGGGTCAGTAAATAGATCATAGGTGAGTTTTGAGTAGACAGGCCTCACATAAATATCTTGATCATAAAAAATAATTTCACCCTCTATGGTATAACCCACACGCTAATAACGTTCTACCGTTCCAAGGTTATCGGTAAATTTAGTATTTTCTTCGTTTATTTCTTCTAGGGGTCTGCGCATTTTTGGACGATTTTACGAAACTAAATACTACGATAACTCGATCATAGGCTTTCACGACTTCCAAAAATAAGTATCACACCTCTTAGATCCCTACTAAAAAATCTTTTCTTGACTTGACCAACCCTTAACTCGGACGATAGGGTAGCCATTCCGCGCGGCCTCAGGCCGATATTTATATACGAAGCAGGAAAAACACACATGAAACCAGGCACATCCCTTAAGCTCACATCACTTCTTTCTCTCTTAGCTATCGGCTGTATTGGAATGGTCGGAGCTCAATCTCAGGAGCCGTCTAGACTCGCCCGACTAACAGACGCTGCTGGCTGCACATCACCTGACATACCTAACGTACCGGAGGCCGACAGTGCAACGATGGAACAAATGGTTGCCGCCCAAGGAGCGATTCAAGGTTATATGGCAGAAAGTAATCAGCTACTCGAGTGTCTCGATGAAATATCTGGGGATGAGGACCTACCCGATGAAGACCGTCAACTCGCGATTGAAAGTTATAATAACGTGGTAGACGACCAGGAAACGCTAGCAGAGGCCTGGAATGTTCAACGCACTCTCTTTATGGAAAATCAGTAGAAGCTGTTAATCAGGATGTGAATCCTACACATTGGTTGCACAATCACAATTGAGGTAGACAGATTTAGACTCTAGGATCAGGCATGTAAGGAGTTAGTGGAGCTAGCTTTCAACATCATTTATTGACCTATCAGCTAAATAATTTAGGGTAACTCCGAAAAAGTGATCTTCGCCTGTTGATAGCGGATGATGATTAACTGCGGTAAGAAGAAAAACTTCTAGCAGCATTTAAAGCTCATCTCAGAATCCGCTACATTCGATTGCTGGGACACCATATCGCCGGGTACGAGCTGTTCCCGTGCAAGGGATGGTTTTCCCTAACTGCTCGATTTCCCTAAACTCCTCAGCGGTATAGCATTGCTCTGTCGGGATAATGGTAGCGGCAGTATTCGCCGTCTCGCAGAGCCTCTCGTCGGGAGCAGTCGCTTGTTGTATCGCTGCCTGCAACAAATGCCAATTTTCAGGAATAATCCCCCCAGTAACCGCCCGCACTTCTAGCGCACGATTTAGTGCCGTAAGCGCACTGGAAAAATTATCAAGCTCAAAGTACGCACTAGCTTCTAGAAAGGCGAGCTCATCACTCCGATCATCGCATTCTGTTTCCGACACATGCCTCAGTAAGAGAACGTAGCGTCCCTGTCGCAGATATACAATCCCAAGCCTTATCACAGCGCCTTGCCTTACTTGCGTTTGAAGCCCAGTTATTCCTAGAACGTTCTGGTAAGCATTTTCGGCAGCAGAAAAGTCCTCACTCAACGAAGCTATGTCTCCACGTACCATTAGAAATGCACCGAGAGCGGTCGGATCGAGGTCAGCTTGCGTTAAATCACCGATTACGACTTCGGCGCAAACTAAATCCAATATCTCGAGGCATCGTCGTGCATTTCGGAGTATATCGATGATCTCTTCATCGATAAGGGAGGGTAAGGACATAGGTGTGGGAGAATCGTAACGAACTGGACAGTCAAGCCCTAGCGAAGGGGATTGTCCTAGACAGGTCGCAGACGAAAAAAACGCAACTAAAAAAACCTGCCAACTCCGCATCTTATTCTCCAGTATATGACCTCTATCTAGATCATAACGCATACAAAAACATAGGAGACACAAATCCTCAACAACATAATCCTGAAGCAATGATTTTTATCATATTAGAATCTCAAGCCATTGAAATAAATCTAATTTAAGGTTGTATTAACCCTTCGGCATCAGAGCTGGCTTAATATTCGGATTGAACCAACTAAGGGTCATAGGAATGAATGATAGACAGCGATTCCCTGCACAAAAATGGAGCGACTGAACGGGTTCGAACCGTCGACCTGTACCTTGGCAAGGTACCGCTCTACCAGCTGAGCTACAGTCGCAATTATTGAGTTATCACCGTAATCGGGACGAGTATTTTACCGCCCGAAACTACAATAGAGCAATTAGCGCTAATCGTCTCTAAGGAGTGTTGGCCAAGCCGCTCGCAAATAGTCGAACATAGACCAAAGGGTTAGTACGACAGCAACGAGCAGTAGCAACGTGCCGAGGCCGTATAAAGGCAAGCCAAAAAATGGTTGCTCATAAAGCATGAAGCTAACACCGAAAATCTGTAATGCGGTCTTCCACTTCGAAAAATATGTGACTGATACTTGAGATCTTTCACCCTCCTCCGACATCCATTCCCGCAACGCTGATACCGTGATCTCCCTGCCAATGATTACGGCCGAGATTAAAGACATAAGGATGGTCGGGTCACTCTGCACGAGTAGTACGAGTGCTGTCGCGACGATGAGTTTATCGGCAACCGGATCAAGAAAGGCCCCGAATTTCGTTGTCTGATTGAGCCGACGAGCTAGATAGCCATCAAACCAATCTGTAATACCTGCTAATCCAAAAAGAATCCCAGCCGCTGGTCTTGCCCAATCGATCGGCAGATAGAACACGAATACCACAAGCGGAATAGCCAGTATCCGAAAGAACGTAAGAGCATTAGGAATCGTAAAACGCATCTTTAATCCGCATGAAAATATTCGTAAATTGATGTGGCAAGGCGACCTGAGATTCCATTTACACGTATTAAGTCGTCAACGCTAGCACGGCTTACTGCTTGCAATCCACCAAACTGTCGTAATAACTCTCTGCGCCGCTTCGGCCCAAGACCTTTTATGTCCTCTAGTGGAGACGACGATTGCTGACGCAGTCGGCGTCCTCGATGTCCTGTAATTGCGAAGCGATGGGCCTCATCACGAAGCCGTTGTATAAGATGCAGAGCGTTCGAGGAGGGCGCAAGTTTTATTGGCTGCGCTAACTCTGGAAGATAAAGCTTTTCGCGACCAGACTGACGCCCCTGCCCTTTCGCTACTCCTATAACCTGCACACCATTTAATTGTAGTTCTTCTATGATCCCGAAAGCCCTATTAAGTTGCCCACGACCACCGTCAACCACTAGCACATCTGGTATGGGCGCTTCGCCTTTCTTTACTCGGGCATACCTTCTCTGCACGGCTTGAGCCAGCGCCGCATAATCGTCTCCGCTAGTTACACCCGAAATATTGAAACGTCGATAATCCGCTTTAATAGGCCCTTCCGGACCGAAAACTACGCACGATGCAACGGTCGCTTTACCATCCGTATGACTTACGTCAAAACACTCCAGACGCTGCGGCACCTCGTCTAGCCGGAGCGCCGCTGTTAGTGCTTCCAACTGTTTCGTGATTCTCATCTCAGATTTCTGCCGGATCGCAGCACCATGCCGTGCGTTGGTCTCGGCCATAGCTAGCCAACGCGCACGATCACCCCGAACTCTTGATTTAATCAACACACGATGCCCCGCATTCTGTCCAAGCATTGCTGCAAAAGTCTGGGCTTCGGGTACCGCCTGATTAACGATGATCTCCCGTGGAGCCTCACGACCACCGTAATACTGCAAGAGAAATGCCCGAATCACTTCGTCGTCTTTCGATTCCGCCATTGTCCGTGGAAAATAATTTCGGCTACCAAGTAATCGACCAGCACGAAAATACATAACCGCAATGCAATAAATACCGTGTTCAAATACGATACCGACGATATCAAAATCTCCGCTGTCACGTGAAACAAGCTGTTGGGATTCAACGGCCTTTAACTGTGCGACCTGATCTCGATATTGCGCCGCGAGCTCATAATCCTGCTTGTCGGAGGCCTTCCCCATCCGTTCGACTAAACTCGCGGTGACCTTTTTGCTACGCCCACGCAGAAAAAGCATTGCGTCCTCAACATCGGACCCGTAATCAGATTTGGAGACCTGCCCAACGCAAGGTGCCGTGCATCGTTGTATCTGATACTGGAGGCAGGGCCGAGAACGGTTAGAATAATAACTGTCCTCACATAATCTTAGTCGAAATAATTTCTGTAACTGACCTATTGTCTCGCGCACAGATCCGGCGCTTGGATAAGGACCAAATAAACGACCGCTCTTCTTACGCTTTCCGCGATACATAGATAGTCGCGGGTAGGGGTGGTCAGTACTGACGTGTATATATGGATAACTCTTGTCGTCACTCAAAAGAACATTGAAACGAGGCTTGTGTTGTTTGATCAAATTGTATTCAAGAATCAAAGCCTCTGTTTCTGTACGCGTAACGGTAACCTCAACGCTCTCGACTCGCTTCAACATCGCCATCGTTTTGTTGTCGTGGGAACGACCCTGAAAGTAGCTGCCCACTCGGCGCCGAAGGTCTTTCGCTTTACCCACATAAATTACGCGATGCTCGCCATCTAACATCTGATATGTGCCAGGCTTATGCGTCAAATTTTTCAGTAAAGGCCCGGCGTCGAATCCGCTCGATGAAGTATCCCTCTCTGAATTCATGGGACGATACCCGCAAGATCTCTCGCCGTGGCAACCGCCTCGCGAAACATATCCGCTGTCAGTCGGCGCGTCTGCGTGTTGTAACGGCTACAGTGATAGGAATCCACAAGCTTACGGCCGTCACCGATATCATGTACCGCACCATGGCCGAACCCAAATTTGCTCTGCTTTAGATTCAATGCCTTAAGTATGGAACGATGGGCTATTCCACCGAGAGCTAACAACACAGCATTTTCCGGCAACCCTTCTAGCTCATTTGCAAGATAGCTATTACAGGTTCCAATTTCCAAGGTTGTGGGCTTGTTCTGCGGAGGTAGACATTTTACCGCGTTCGTAATACGGCAACCGACAAGTATTAGCCCGTCATCAGCGGCGGTAGATATCGGTTTGCTCGAAAGCCCAAGTTCGTGCAACGTCTCGTAAAGTAGAATGCCAGCAAAGTCACCTGTAAAGGGCCGTCCTGACGCGTTCGCACCGTGCTTCCCCGGTGCGAGCCCAACAATCAGCAGCCTAGCGTCGGGATCTCCGAACGCTGGTACCGGCGCGTTCCAGTAATCTGGATAATCGCCGCGCAAACCGGACAAAAAGGCCACAAGCCGTGGACAATGGCTGCAATTAGGATCGAAATAGCTCGTGCCAGTCAAAGTTCAGTCCGCGATGAGAGTATCTCTCCTATGCCCCAATTCGATCGTTTACCGTATAAGAACGATCAGCTTATTAGTATGACTTTCCGAGAATCGCCGCGCTCCTAAAGTCCACCCTGAGAACGAACGTGACCGGCGATCAGCATCGCAATCTCCATAGCCTGCTCATAGTTGAGGCGAGGATCGACTTGGGACTTGTACGCTCGCCCTAAATCCTCTTCTTTAAGACCGCGAGCGCCTCCGATACATTCGGTGACATTCTCACCCGTCAGTTCAAGATGCACGCCACCGAGATAGCTGTCCATCTCTTGATGAATTCGAAAGGCTGATTTAAGTTCCCCAAGAATATTGTCGAACCGACGTGTCTTATATCCCTCGGCCGTAGATTCTGTATTGCCATGCATAGGATCGCAAACCCAGAGTACGCGTGATCCTGCCGCGCGCGCAGCCTGAATGACCCGCGGTAGGTGCTCCTCAACATCGTTCGCCCCGAAACGGGTAATCAATGTTAGTCGACCAGGTTCATTTTCAGGATTTAAAATATTAATCAATTCTTGCAAATGATCGTCCGTGAATCCGGTCCCGACCTTAATGCTCATTGGATTCGAGATTCCACGAAAGTATTCGACATGTGCGCCGTCTATGGCAGCGGTGCGCATCCCTATCCAAGGATAATGCGTAGTCAGATCGTACCAACGCTCACGATGGTCGAGATAGCGCGTCTGAGCCTGTTCGTATGGAAGATGCAAACCTTCGTGCGAGGTATAAAATTCCACTCGTTTTGTGCGCAGCGAGTTACCCATCACGGACTCAAAAAAACCGAGAGAATCCGATACCGAGTCAACAAGTTTTTGATATTCCGATGCCAATGGTGATTCGCTGACGAAATTTAAATCCCAATTTTCTGGATGGTGTAGATCTGCAAATCCGCCGTCTATGAGCGAACGGACAAAATTCAATGTCAATGCTGCACGCTCGTAACCGCGCAACATCAACTTCGGATTAGGCTCACGATCTTCGGACGTAAAGGGAAGTCGATTTACTAGATCGCCGCGGTAGCTTGGAAGTGAAACACCATCAAGAGTTTCCTGATCCGCACTACGAGGCTTGGCATACTGACCCGCCATACGCCCTACCCTAATGACGGGCTTATGTAAGCCTGTTACGAGGACCAGGGACATCTGCAACAAAATTTTTAGCTTCTGGACCACATTTTCCGAGGTACACTCGGCGTAGTTCTCCGAACAGTCACCGCCTTGCAACAAAAACGCCTCACCAAGCTGGGCAGCAGCCAGATGCTCCTTGAGTGCCTCAATTTCCCACGAGGTAACTAGTGGCGGCAAACTATTTAGTTCATTAATAGTTGCCTCAAGCAACCCAGTGTCCTTATAAATGGGCTGCTGACTGGCTTCATACTGCTGCCAGCTAGCCGGATGCCAATCCGTTGAAATGTTGCTCTGAGACATAGGGCCGGGACTATACAAACCTCCACTTCACAGTGCAAAGATATTATCCTAAGTTTCTGATATTACGGCGCTAGATATAATCCTGTTATTATTATAGATATGTCGCTACTGGCCTCCAGCGTAAGACATTTGGCCCTAGCGGCCTCTCTGGCCCTAGGTTGTTCTCTATGGCTTGCTGCACAAGAAGCTCCCGATAACAGCCCTACGTCCGTAAACACAAATATAGCAACCCTGATAACGATTAGTGGGGCTATCGGCCCCGCCACTGCCGACTATCTGGTCCGTGGTATAGAGAGCGCTGAGGAAGCCGGATCAACACTCATATTCGTCGTTATGGACACCCCTGGTGGGCTAGACTCTTCAATGCGCCAAATGATACAGGCCATTCTTAACTCCTCGGTACCCGTCGCTACCTATGTCTCCCCGCAAGGTGCCCGTGCAGCGAGTGCCGGAACGTATATCCTGTACGCAAGCCATATTGCCGCGATGGCTCCGGCAACAAATCTCGGCGCGGCGACCCCTGTCGCTATTGGTGGCAGTGGCGGTCCTCCAGCTGCGCCAACAGAAGATGACGATACCAATACCGATACAACCGAGACTGAAGCTGAAACGATCGATGATACAAGCGAAGATGAGACAGCAGAATCTGACATCCCGGCACTGACAACGGCGATGGAGCGTAAAGCGGTCAACGATGCAGTAGCTTATATCCGTAGCCTCGCAGAACGTCGGGGCCGTAACGCTGACTGGGCGGAGCAGGCTGTGCGACTTGCGGAAAGCCTAAGCGCGGAACAGGCCTTAGAAGCAAACGTCATCGACCTCGTTGCTGACAATCTTGGCGATCTAGTAGAACAACTCGATGGTCTTTCGGTGGAAATAGACGGTGAGGATATAACACTTGAAACCACCGGCTTATTGATCGAACGGTTTGACCCTGACTGGCGCACCCAATTTCTAGAAGTGATTAGCAACCCGACTGTAGCCTACATGCTGATGCTACTCGGGATCTACGGGCTGATATTCGAAGGCTATAACCCTGGGGCGATCGTCCCGGGCGTTGTCGGCGCGATTTCCCTGTTGCTCGCATTATTCTCATTTCAAATCCTACCCGTAAATTACGCAGGCCTTGCACTGATCGTCCTGGGTATCATATTGATATTCAGCGAATTCCTTGTGCCAAGTTTCGGTGCGCTTGGAATGGGCGGTATTGCCGCCTTTGTGTTCGGCTCTGTTATTCTCATCGACTCGGATGTTCCCGGATTCGGGGTCTCTATTAGCCTAATCGTCTCTATCGCCACGGCAGGCGCTTTAACTTTATTCGGTATTGTCTGGTTCGCCATTCGCTCGCGCGAACGGCCTATAGTCAGTGGTCAAGAAGAATTAATCGGCGAGACCGTCGAGGCACTGGAGGACTTTCAAGACGAAGGTCACGTCTGGGTTCACGGCGAGCGTTGGAACGCGCGTAGTACAAGCCCCGTTACGAGAGGGCAACGCTTACGCGTTATCATGATTGACGGGCTCGTCTTACAAGTAGAACCCACCACCACAAATCAATAAATAAGGAACAGCCATGTTATTCGAATTACCTGCCATTTTAACCCTTGCGATCGTCGCTCTCCTCTATAGCGCGATCAAAATTTTGCGGGAGTACGAGCGAGGCGTGATTTTCCTGCTTGGCCGGTTTTGGAAAGTAAAGGGGCCCGGCATCATCATCGTCGTACCTGGAATCCAAAAAATGATCCGTGTCGATCTGCGGACCGTTGTCATGGACGTCCCACCACAAGATGTCATCTCTCGCGACAACGTCTCGGTAAAAGTCAGCGCCGTTCTTTATTTCCGAGTCATGGACCCAGAAAAATCTATCATCCAAGTCGAAAACCGGGTCGAGGCCACGAGTCAGCTAGCGCAGACAACGCTTCGCTCCGTTCTCGGGCAGCATGAATTAGACGACATGCTTGCCGAACGAGAAAAGCTGAACTCAGATATTCAAGAAATCCTCGACCAGACGACCGAGAGCTGGGGCATTAAAGTAACTAACGTTGAAATCAAACATATCGATCTAGACGAAAGCATGATCCGTGCTATCGCCGCTCAAGCCGAGGCCGAACGTGCCCGGCGCGCGAAAGTCATCCACGCCGAAGGTGAATTTCAAGCCTCGGAAAAACTGGCAGATGCCGCGAATGTGTTATCTAGTCAACCGCAAGCACTGCAACTGCGTTATCTGCAGACATTGACCGAAATATCAAGTGAAAAAAATACCAACACGATCGTGTTCCCGCTGCCTCTCGATCTCATCAAGCCGATCTACGATCGACTTAAAAAACCCAGCGACGAATAGAAAAGCAAGATTATTGAAGGCGGAGACCGCGTGCTGAAGTGGTGGTCACTAGCTAGCAATCAAAAAAACGGCACCTCCGAAGAGGTGCCGTTCGCAAAGACACAAAAAATCTTTTCAGGGGTTTAGCTAGCCATCCCAGCTATAGTTCCACTCAAGACCCCACTGTGCGGGAGCACCGTGCCGATAGTCGAATACACCAGATCGCGAAGCGCCACAAACCTGAAAATATTCTGCGCCGTTTATATTGGAGCCGAATAGCGCAGCCTGCCAATTTTCAGATGCAGGTGCGTAGGTTACGCGGGCCCGGAACATTGAGTAGGCCTCCTGGTTACAATAAGAAGGACCGCCACCCACCTTACCGGTAGCACTACCACGGAAATCATAATCAGTCTGGGATTCGATTGATCTTCTTACTGAGCCCGAAATTTTCGTTAAAAGCTAGAACAAAAATCGCTAATCATAACTAGTATGATCCCGCCACAATTAGGTACTAGCGTTCATGCCCTCGAGCACACGTTGTGGCGTAAAGGGCGCTCGACGCATCCAAACACCAGTTGCATCATGAATGGCATTAGCAACTGCAGCGATCATCGGTTTATGACTTGCTTCGCCAGCACCATATGGCCGCAGATCGGCGCGCTCCGGTCTGGGGTCACCGTTCACAACAATGACTTCAATCGATTCCGGCGTATCCGAATGCCGGAGACTCGGGTAGGACGCCCAGTCGGTACTCGTCACTTTTTCAGTATCAAACCGAACCTCTTCCCAAAGTGCACGGCTTAGGCCGTGCAACATCGCACATTCGACAGTTTGACGTAGGCCTACGGGATTAATTACGAGCCCACAATCGTGAGCACAAACTAAACGCTTAACCCAGACACGACCGGTGTCACGATTGACCTCTACTTCGGCAACCGTAGCCACAATAGTGCCGTTACGAAATGTATAGGCGATACCGCGTCCGGGCAGAATCCGACCTACATTGACTCCTACGCTCAAATTCGGCGAGGGTCGCGAGTCCCATCCGTAAGCCTCTGCCGCAGCGCGAACAGTCGCGAGCGAACGGGCACGGCGAAAGAGGTCATCCTCGGTACTACGAGCCAACATATCGAGACGAAACTCAACAGGGTCAGCCCTAGCTGCTACCGCCAACTCATCGATAAAAGACTCAAACGCAAACGTTACCTGGGGCCCATTCGGATCCCGTAAGTTGCCGGTACGAAGTGGCGTCTCCCAAATCATCGGAAGCTTGACGACTCGGGCGGTTAGCCGTCGGTTCGGAATAGCATACATATTAGACACCCTAGCAGCCGGCCCTTCGGCAGGGCTCTCAGGGCGAATGCCCATCAGTTGAGCAATTAGAACAGTGTGAGAATCGTTGTAGCCGAGATGATTATAGGCGAGCGCACGAGCATCGTATTCAAGCGCTACAATCTTGCCATCAGCGTCGAGCCCACCACGCAGTTTAAACGTATAGGCGGGACCCTTTGTATCCCACGCCGTCTCCTCATCACGCATCCACTGCAAACGAACCGGCACCCCCAGTTCGTGAGCCAGGAATGCCGCCTCAAAACCAACGTCATCAGCAGCGGAGCGACCATAAACCTGAGGCCCGTCCATGTATACAACCCGCACTTGCTCCCTAGGCAAATTGAGAAACTCTGCAACACCGCTCCGCAAACCATAAGACTTCATATCATTTGAGTAGATCGTCATTTGACCATCGGAGGGATCAGCTAGCGCATGCGCCGGCCCGATCGCCGTATGGCCTTGAAACGGGACTTCATAATCCGCTTCTATAACAAAATCAGCGTTCTCGAGTTCCGTATCTGGATTACCTTGAACGTCTCTCTCACGATTAGATGTAGGAATGGCATTTCGCATGTAGTCGAATAACTTATCTGATTCAGGAAATGGGGCCACAGACGGAGGTATCCATACTGCCTTCAACTGTTGGGCGGCATTGATAGCCTGCTCTTCTCGCTCACTGACCACCGCTAGATAGTTCCCGCGATTAACTACCTGGACGAAACCCGGCAAACCTGAAACCGACGATTCATCGATGCTTTGCAGGGTTGCGCCAACGACTGGCGGTCTTACATTCCGCGCATGCACCATACCCGGCAACTTCACATCAGCAGCCCAGGTTAGCGAGCCGTCAACCTTAGCTGGGATGTCGTACCGCTGAATTGGCTGCCCAACCACGCGAAGCTCATTGACCGGCTTTACGTCAGCTACTCCACGAGTAGCATTAATATTGTCGCCGGTCAGCCCAATCTGAAACCTCTCTCCGCCTAAGAGCTCAGCGTAGGAAACCGATTTGGCTGTGTCTAGCTTCGAGGAAATCATCGCGTCACGAACCGTAAGCCCGTCCACCGGGGTATTTAGTTGATCGGAGGCAAGTTCTAGTAAGACGCGCCTTGCCTCAGCAGCCACCCACCGCATCGGCCAGCCATCACGCTCAATAGCGTCCGAGCCTCCCGAGCCTCCTTGATCAGGCGTCGTGTCAGTACTGCCCATGATGAGACTCGTTTTGTCATAAGCAATGTCAAGTTCGTCACACATCATCTGTCGAAACGCGGTGCCAGTGCCCTGACCACCATCGGTCTTGCCAAGGAAAAATGTCGCGGTGTTATCGGGGTGGATAACGATCCATGTGTCAAGCTGCAGAGGATCTGGATCTGGGTAAAGCCCTTCGCCTGCAGCCTGTGCAAGTGCTCGCCCCACTGGGGTAGCACTAAAGCTAAAGCTAACGACTAGGGCACCAGAAGATTTCAGGAAGCTCCGTCGCGAAGCAGTAGGATTAACTGCTAGAAGTGTCTCCTCAAGAAACTTCGGAAGCCGAAGTACACCGCTCATTCGATCGCCTCGGGTTCATTGGCTGCTACAGAAGCGGACAGAATCGACGAAGCAGCTTGTTCGTCACTATCCAGCACAGTACCTGTCATCATGCTCGCCGCTCGTTTGATCGCAGCCTGAATTCGGTAATAAGTCATACAACGACATAGCACGCCTTCCATCCCCTCACGGATTTCGGCGTCGGTGGGGTTTGGATTCCGATCCAGCAGTGCTTTTGCGTTCATAATCTGGCCATTCTGACAATAGCCACACTGCGGCACCTGCTCGTCTATCCAGGCCTGCTGTATTGCATCGAGCTGACCATCGTCTGAAAGTCCTTCCAGCGTCGTAATCTCTCCCCGTACCTCCGCCGTAGGCAAGATACAAGAACGAAGAGCAATGCCATCAACGATAACGGTACAAGTACCACACTGGGCAAGACCGCAGCCAAAACGTGGGCCCTGCAGTCCAAGATCGTTGCGCAGTGCGTATAGCAAGGGCATCGATTCGTCGATATCCACTTCATGGGTTGCACCATTTACACGTAACTTGACGATACTCATCTTTTGACCTCCGGGTAGGCAGTCACCCTTGACAGCCGCAATCGCCTACTGAATCCCAGACAGCTCTGGAATATCTTCAATCGCGGGTGGCTCTGGTACCGCGCTAACGAACTCGAATATTTTCTGTAGATCCTCATCACTCAAAACATCTGGTGAATAGGCTGGCATGAGGTTTGTATGTCGAACCAATGCAGCAAACGCTATAAAGGGATAAATGGTCGGTGCGATACGCACCGCAGCCCCACCCTGCCCTTCATATCCGTGGCATTGCCAGCATTGATTAACGTTGTATAACTCCCGGCCCTCGTTCGCCGTATCACTAATGTCTTGCCCAGCAACTGTGGTGGATAGGAATCCCAACACGACCCAAGCTAGAAGCCATAGGTGGTTCATTGCTCTATAGCCCATCATTTTGCCTCTCACCGCGGCTGGCAAACGACATCGACGAGCGCTGGCTCACCCTGATCAACGACATCGATAGCACGCGCAAGCGCCGCTTTAACATCTTTAGGGTCCGTTATCGGCCCCTCCGACCAAACACCCATTCCGGCCGTTATCTGAGCGAAATCTGGCGCCGGATTGTTCAGCTCGTTACCCACAAGCGAACTCCCGTCGATTCCTCGTTGTCTCCGCGCAGCCATACGTTGCAAATGCATAAATTCCTGATGATATCCTCGATTGTTATGCATGACGGTTAACATTGGGATCTTATGATACGCGGCAGTCCAGAATGTTCCGGGCACATACATCATGTCGCCATCACGCTGAATATTAATCGCAAGGCGTCCGGCGTCACGGTGAGCTAACGCCGCGCCCAAAGCTGAAGGCGCACCATAGCCTAAGCCCGCTCCCCCTGAACGGCCGATATATTGATAGTGTTGATCGACAGCCCATAACCGTCTCGCCCAACGACTTTGAGAATTATCGTCGGAGACAAGCGCCCAGTCGCGATCTTTCACAAGATCCCATAGCTCCATATAAAGCCGTGCCGTGCTGACAGGGCTTGAATCCCATCCGTAGCGCGCTGCATCAATACTCGCAGTACGCGCCAGCGCATGTGCTGCTCGCCAGCGCTCTTCACGCTGCGCATTACTCGCACGTCTGGCTCTGGTCATGTAGCGACGAACGGCCTCCGTCAATGCTGGTAGAGAAGTCTGTCCGTCACCAGCAATTGAGAGATCAGCGGCATTATAACGCTGGAAACTTTGATAATTAGACTTCGTGAAAAGATCCTTTACTCCGATGTCGATGACGCGGACATCAGGTCGCGCCGTGCGTAGCGAATCACGATGAACGCGGTCACGAACCGTGTTGAGAATGCCCCAGGTGTCATAGAGCTCAAGACCTAAAACAACATCAGCCTGCGCGATTACATTAGCTCCCTGAGACAAATAGTGCGTGTTAGGAAAATTCACTCGACCGAATTGGTTATAAATAGGAGCCTGCAACTCTTCAGCTAGTTCGATAAGCGCATCAATCCCATCCTGATTGTGCGCCATGAGATCTACCGCAATAGCCGGAGATTCAGCTTCAACAAGCCAACGTGCAGCTTCATCCAGTGCAGAAAGATCACCATGCGGTGGCTGGGTTGGTGCAACACCCGGTATCGTCGGTGCCTGGTCACCAACTTCGCCTTCCTGGAGATGTCCGTCGATAATAACGACTACTGGCCCCATCGGTGGCGTAGTCGCAATTTTATAGGCACGCGCCATGGATTCGGAAAAGCCTTGCAAAGACAGGGGCGCGTCATCCCACTTCGTATAGTCTCTAACCACTCTTGCCGCATCCTGCGCCGAGTGCGACCACTCAACTCCCGTACGTCTTTCAGTTGCCTCTAGATGATTGCCACCAAGTATGAGCATTGGGGACCGATCACACCACGCATTATAAATAGCCATGGACGCATGCTGTAAGCCGACAGTACTGTGAACAAGTACCGCTAGTGGCTGTCCAGCGGCGGCCTTAGAGTAGCCATGTGCCATTGCAACCGCTTGCTCTTCATGCGTACAGGTTAATAATTCTGGTGCCGTGTTCTTACCGTAATTAACAACAGATTCATGTAGCCCGCGGAAACTCGAACCGGGATTCGTCGTCATAAAGTCAAAACCGATGTCTTTGATGACATCAACCATGAAATCGGAACCTGGGTGCCGAACAAAATACTCCATCGCCTCGTCGGCACCGTAACCATCGGGCGTACCAGACTCCATCGCCTCCTGAGCAGCGGTTGGCGGTGATACAGCGGTCTCCTGCCCGTTAGTTGCACCACCCTCCTGCGCAGCAGCAGGTTTGGTCAATGCTGCAGCGGCAACGCCAGCTGTCGCAGTAGAAAGAAACTCACGGCGATTTACGCCCTCTGGCTTTTCTTCGTCTTTCATTACAGCCCCTGTATTTGGAGAGCGAGAATGAACCTAGAAGCATAGAACGTGGAGCGTTTGTTTACCACTTTGAACGCCCCCTAAGGACCCTGCCACGCTCCTCTCTAAAAATATTTTTTATTATCTGTCATGATTGCCGCGAATCTTAATTCTAGTGGAAACCACTAGGTAATTGCTCGATTGTAGTAAGTTAGATCAATATATCGGTCGATATTGCGGAGCGCCTCTTCCGTTTGCATGTAACAATTACGCAGGTCGAGAACAGTCTTCATCCCCAATCCATCTAGCGCAGCGAGGGGTGTCAAGCCGGTCTCGGGAGACAACAACTTGGCCATAACCGCGTCCACAACACCGTCCTTTATCGCAGGCATGTTCTTCTGTAACGTGACAACAGCTTCATCATAATTATTTGGCTCTAAAGTCCACGCCAGACCCTCAAGATAGCCTCTAATGAACGCTATCAGCGAATCGCTATGAGAAAACGCCCAATTACGGCTAACCACAAAAACCCCCCCTTGATAGCGTTTTAAAACGCTACGGCTATTCGCAAGCACCCGAAACCCATTAGCAATAGCGACACTCGTGAATGGCTCAATTGTCAACGTTCCAGCATGCTCACCCGCTTTGACCGATTCCCAACGTTGAGGGGTCGCACCGACCGGAACTTTTTTATAGTCGTCCTCACTGAGCCCAGCCTTCTCCAACATTCGATAAAGAACAAAAGCGAAACCTGTTGCTAGCGCATCTAACGCAAGCGATTTACCGTGCAAATCGTTGAAAGACTCAATCTCTGGAGCTACGACAAGCGATAACTCGAGTTGGGTAGCCCCCATAAAGGCAAATAGGTCTGGGCTTTCCTCAAAGCTGACCGCGCCCTGTCCTTCCTGATAAGCGACAACATTATCGAACGCGGTTGCGCCAATTTGAAAAGCGCCTTTTATGAGCGATTCGGCCTGATAACTAGAGCTCGGGGTCGTTTCAAGCAAAACATTTACCCCAGCAGCCTCAAAATAACCGCGCTCCATTGCGACGAAGATCGGTAAATTTGGTGCGCCGGGAAAAGCAATAAGCCTTAAAGGATCAATAGTCATGCGGCGCGCGCAGATTGAATTGTCTGCCAAACACGGTAAGGTGTCGCGGGTAACTCAATGTCGGTAACGCCGTATTCTCTTAGCGCATCAACAATCGCGTTGATGACAACAGCTAACGCTGCTGTCGTCGGTCCCTCGCCACCAGATTTAATGCCTAGTGGATTAGTCGGAGACAATACCTCGTTCAACTCAGTGATAAAGAAAGGGAAATCATCTGCACGTGGAATGGTGTAGTCCATTAACGAGCCCATCAGCGGTTGCCCGGATTCTCGATCGGTAAGGCACTGCTCCCAGAGAGCTTGCCCTACACCTTGAGCAATAGAACCGTGTGTCTGACCATCTACAATCAAGGGATTAATAACACGACCGACATCGTCAACAGCAACATATCGCTTGATAAGGGTAACACCTGTTTCAGGATCAACCTCTACTTCACAGACAGCACAACCGTTAGGGAAGACCGGGGTGTGCATCTCGTTATCCTTCGTAATACTGAGACCACCAGCTAGATCACCAGAGAGCTGCATCTTGCTTGCTTGCTGCGCTAACTCAAACCAATCCAAAGATTGATCCATAGTACTGAATTGGCCATTTGAAAAGTCAACCTCCGTCTCATCGCTACCAAAGGCAAGTCCGGCAATTCGGCGACCGCGATGGATGAGTTCTTCAGCAGCGAGGCAAATCACTGTCGCCGCATGACGCATCGATCGTCCTGAGTGGGAGCCGCCACCAAAACTCACAACATCCGTATCGCTCGTCACAATCTCTACCAAGTCTGTTCGGATCCCCAACACGTCCGCTGCTACCTGCGCGAAGCTGGTTTCGTGACCTTGCCCAGTAGGTTGTGTACCGACAATTACTGACACAAAACCTGCTGGGTTTACATGCAATTCAGCACGCTCGGAGGGAGCACCGATTGATGATTCTACGTAATTTGCAATACCGATTCCGCGGCATTTACCTTGCTCCTGAGCCTTCGCTCTGCGGGAAGAAAATGTTTTCCACTCAGAAAGCTCAAGCGCTATGTTCATATTCTCCGTGTAATCACCGCTATCATAAAAAATGCCAAGAGGGTTTTTGTACGGCATCGCGTCAGTTTTTACTAGGTTACGCCGCCGAAGTTCAATTGGATCAATTTTTAGCTCATACGCAACGGTATCGATTAACCGTTCCAGCGCGTGAATGACCTCGGGTCGACCAGAACTTCGATAAGCTTGCGTCGGGACGGTATTGGTGAAGACCGCCCTAGCGCGAGCAGTCGCAATTGGAATATCGTATCCCCCTGTCACCAAAGCGATGCCTTTTCCAAGCGGCGATAGCGACACTACACGTGCACCCACATTACTCACATTAGAAGCACGATAGGCGAGAAACTGGCCATCTTCTGCAACCGCGAGTTCTACAGTCGTTACGAGGTCACGACCTTGGAGATCACTGACAAAAGAATCAGCACGAGTCGCCGTAAACTTTATTGGCCGAGTCAGCTTACGAGATGCCCACAACACGAGAGCGAACTCAACATAAACGCGGTTTTTGGTTCCAAAGTTACCACCAACATCATGACAAAGGATTCGTACCGATTCCGGCTCAACTCTTAAAGCTTTCGCTATTTGTTGTTTGTGCCTTACAGCACCGTTACTTCCAGCATATAGGGTATAGCGCGCATTTTTTATATTGTAATCGCCAAGCGCTGCGCGTGGCTCAAGAGGAACGCCGGTTACACGACTAATCCGAAATCCCATACTAAAAACATGCTCTGCATTATCGAAAGCCTTATCAGTAGCCAAAGCGTCACCGAAAGTCGTATCGCAGCAAACATTGTCAGGCACCTCAGTCCAAACAATTGGCGCCCCAGACGCCGCTGCAACGACGCTATCCGATACCGAAGCAAGCGGTAAGTAATCCACTTCAACGACCTCGGATGCATCCAATGCCTCGCTACGCGTCGCTGCAATGACCATCACAATAGCCTCCCCAACATGCCGAACCTTGTCTTCAGGTAATAACACTTGCGGGCCGACAAAGATGTCTCCGCCACCAGGGGATTTGAGCTTAAGATCCGTACGAGTTGACGGTACGGGGTTGTGCGGAACGGCCCCGAGTCGATCAGCCCGGCAATCTGCGCCTGTATTAGACGGCGAGAACGCCGGGCATCTCTATAGCAGAAGCTGTATCTATGCTAACGATTTCGGCATGTGGATACGGTGAGCGGACAAAAGCAGCATATACCTGACCAGGAGAATTAAAGTCATCGGTGAAGTGCCCCCGCCCCGTTATAAGCCTTTTATCCTCTTTTCGCGGAACCGGTTTTCCAATGCTCGCAAGTAAACCCTTGTCGATATTTCCGTCAGCTTCAAATATCGACACTAACCATCATCCTCTATATTGCGGACCGGAGTCTCTGGCTTTATGCCTCCGCGCCGGCGTTCAAAACGTTTCCATGCCATTTTCTGCCCAGCGCCCCGCCACCGCGTTCTGCGCAAATTGCTCCCAGCTCTCATTCCAATCTCCCAACGAATAACCATACCAGGGTGACTTTGGTGAAAGCGGTGGCAGCTCCAATTCTTCCCAAATCGCGCGCGCGCCCTCCATGTATAACTTCGTTGGTAACGCGAGCGGTGGCATCGATACTTTCCGCGTAGCATCGATCAATATTCCCGAATCATTACCCGTCCGACCTGACTTCGGTCCATGGCCTACAGCCCGATCTGGGATTATCTCAAGATCATTGACGGGGTTCGCACGATAAGCCATCGACCAAAAGATGGCATCAGTGTTCGAAGGGTCGATATCGCGACTTACCGCTATTACAATTTTTCCACATTGCGCCTGCAAAGTCGCTGCACCTTTCAACCCTCGCCAGACTTCTTCTCTCGGTGTGTCATCATCAAACTGCAGAAAAATAACCGGTCGAATGTTGGTAAGCGGTTCATGCATCGAAACGCGCCTAATACCTTGCACTTTTAACTCGTCGCGTAGATGGGCTAGAAACAACGGCTCATAGGCTACCTTTTTTAAAACGCTCGACTCGCTAGGAGTAACCTGGCTGATAATCGATGCGAAGACCGCATTCTTTTTATGTGTTATTGCTGTAACTTTCATACCCATGTTGAAATCTTCAAGCGCAACGTGTCCGTGACTTTCACCAAACGGACCTTCGGGCTCTAATAATTCTGTGTCAATTACGCCCTCTATCACAATCTCCGCGTCAGCTGGCACCATCAGATCAACCGTCTTCGCCTGAACAACGCGAATTGGTGTGCCAGCCAGACCACCTGCAACTTCCATCTCATCCTTTCCAATAGGAAGTTTTTGAGGGCCAGTAAATGCAACCACTGGCGGTGCTCCGACGACGATCGCAACTGGCATCGATTCACCGCGAGACTGATATTTTTGCCAATGCAGATACCCGCCGGCACCTCCGATACGCGTTGCCATACGCACCCCAAGTCGGTCCGGCGCTTTTAACGCACCACGGTAAGTACCCATGTTTGCTATACCAGTCTCAGGATCTTTGGTTATAACTAGTGTCGCAGCGAGATATGGCGCCGCATCATAGCCCGGTGTTGAAACAGGCACTGGCAAACGCCCCAGCCCATTACCGGGCAATTTCAATTCCTCTCCCAGAACGATAATTTCCTGACAAGCAGGAGAGTCCGTTAGTTCAGCAGCAATCGGGTTCGCCATCGCATGTAACCATGCTGCGCCGATACCATCGATTTCCACACCCATCCCTATCGCGTAAATTTCCGGTGTCGCGGCTAGCGCACCAACGGCGACCGGCATATCATAATGTCGACCATCACTATCCGTTACGTTCGTAAAAAGAAAAGCTCGACGCTCAGATTCCGGAAGACCGCCCTGAAACTGCCAGCGAACGAGCGGGTGCAGTTCAGTATCTTTATTAATAGGCCGTTCTATGCGATGAAGAAGACCGCGCGCCTCTAGTGTCGCCAGATGCGCCTGAAAATCCGGATACTCAACCCGGCTCATTGACAATTCTAGTAGCAAACGGGAAATTAATTAGTAATGTATCCGGAAACACAAGTTGACTCCATTATTGGGGCAATTATCCTACTCCGGGCCACAACAGTCGAGAAAAAGTGCGGATGCATAGTAAAACCTTCTATCTTTCTATTTTCTCAATCCTAACGGCTAACGTAGCGCTCTCACAAAACGTCTCCGATTATTTCGAAGATCGCACAGTAACAATACTTGTCGGTTCAGGTCCTGGCGGTACTACAGATATTTCTGGTCGCGTCATTGCAGAACATCTTCAACGACATTTTCCCGGCAACCCTCGGATAATCGTACAAAATATTCCGGGTGGCGGAAGCATCACTATGACAAACCAGCTCTACCGCTCGGCACCAAGAGACGGAACAGTGCTGGGTTATTCCCTTCCCGGAATTATCACTGCACAAATAATGGAACCGACGCGGACTAGATTTGATGGACGGGAAATAAACTGGATCGGGTCGGCACTAAAATACACAGGAATCGTATCGGTTATAAGTACGGCATCTGCGACTACTATTGGGGAAGCAACCAACACTGAGCTCTTCATCGGAACAACAGGACGAGGCTCGCCTGCCCATCAGTTTCCCGCGTTAGCAAAAGCGTTACTGGGCTTAAAGTTCAACATCGTTACCGGTTATGAAAGCAGTAATGATGTCGTTTTTGCGATGGAAAGGGGTGAAGTTGACGGACAATCTAGTAGTCTTCAGGCTTGGGCGATAACTCGACCTAGCTGGCTGAGCGATGGTCGAATAACCCACCTACTGTATATGGGACCACCTAATCCACTCGCGGAACCTGGCGTACCATATCTACGGGATCTAATTTCTAGTGAACGCGACACGGCACTTGTAGATTTTATTGAAATTGGCCCTCAGATGGGATGGCCATTGTTTGCGCCGCCTGGAGTTCCTTATGATCGAATAGACGCATTACGAACAGCATTTGCCTCTCTAATGATAGACCCCGAATTTATTTATGCTATTAACTCTATAGTCAAGGCACAATTACAACCTACTGTAGGTAGTGAACTAGAGCTCTTTGTGGAACAAGCTCTCAAAACACCAAACAACATTGTGTCTGAAGCAAGATCTATCCTAGGACTAGACGGAAGATAATAAATCTATGTTTGAGATGGCATTAAGTGCGCTCGAGATCGTCTTTGACCCTTCACGACTTATGTTTGTGGCTCTAGGAGTCATCATCGGTCTAGCGCTTGGGGTCATCCCAGGACTTAGCGGGATTGTCGGTCTATCTTTGCTTCTACCATTTACATTCAATATGGACCCATTCACGGCGCTTGCATTCCTAGTAGGACTACAGGCGGTTGTCGCCACGTCAGACACCATTCCAGCAGTACTATTTGGTGTGCCAGGTACCGTTGGGTCAGCATCTACGATCCTCGACGGCCACCCCATGGCAAAACAGGGTCTAGCGGCGCGCGCTTTTGGAGCGGCTTTCTCTGCATCAGTACTTGGTGGACTTCTCGGTGCCCTTTTTCTAGCTTTAAGCGTCCCAATCTTGCGACCGTTCATTCTAAGTTTCGGCTCCCCCGAGCTTCTCGCCTTTTGTATATTTGGATTGTCATTAATTGGCGTGCTAAGTGGCGGTAACGCGCTAAAAGGATTAGCTGCTGCTGCGATTGGGCTAATGATTGCTACCGTCGGTGAGGAACCGAATACGGCAATCGAACGTTGGACTTTTGGCTCTTTATATCTTCTTGAGGGGATACCGCTTGTACCCTTAGCGCTCGGATTATTCGCAATCCCGGAGATTGCAGAAATGACAATCAGTAAACGAGCTATACGAAAAGATCTTAGCGCTGCTACCGTAAAGGGGCAATTAGCAGGGGTCAAGGATACGTTATCCAACCTATCTCTTGTGTTCCGTGGCTCGGCAATTGGAAGCACTTTAGGCGCTGTACCCGGTATTGGTGCACCAGTAATTCCATGGATCGCTTATGGACACGCAATGCGAACAGAGAAAGGTGCTACAGAAACTTTCGGTAAAGGAGACGTCCGCGGAGTAATTGCATCTGAAAGCTCAAACAACGCTAAAGAAGGCGGCGCACTGGTCTCTACAATTGCTTTTGGTGTGCCTGCCACGGCTGCAATGGCGTTATTACTTGGTGCTTTTTTGATTCATGGACTCTCTCCAGGTCCCGAAATGCTCACGGCTCGCCTAGATGTAACCTATACGCTTGTTTGGACAGTTGCGTTAGCAAATGTGCTTGGATGTGGGATCTGTTTCATCTTTGCGCAACAACTTGCCGCAATCGCCCGCATTAGAGTAGGCATTCTAGCTCCCGTCGTACTATCGATTATTTTTATTGGTGCTTATCAAGCAACACGCCAGTGGGGTGATGTTGTCGCCTTACTCGGATTTGGACTGCTTGGATGGGCGATGAAACGGGCGGACTGGCCAAGACCCCCATTGTTGCTCGGTCTCGTGCTCGGCGGATTGCTAGAACGCTATATGTTTATTTCTTTCCAACGTTATGACACTGAATGGCTCTTTCGACCAATTGTCATCGGCGTCTTACTAATCACGATCTACAGTGTCCTAAAACCTATTGTTACTGACCTAATAAAGCGTCGCGGGGATCCGGCCGCTAAATTAATTTTTCGATTCAAACCGCAGAGTGCCGATTCAGCACTCTGGTTTAACGTGGCAGTAATCGCGTTTTTCTTAACTGCAATTGCCGGCTCATGGCAATGGGACTTTGGTGCACGACTTGTGCCACAAATCGTTGGCTGGCTAGGCCTTCTCCTCGCCTCATGGCAATTACTAGTCACATTATTTATCAGCACGAAGTCTACTCCTGTGACGAACGCCTCTGATGGATCCGGGTCTAGCATGCACAATACAGACATGCCATCGAAGCTAGATGGCTTCAATGACATTGAATCATCACAATCCACCGTTCGCTATTTTGCATGGTGCTTCTTTACCCTCGGCGCCGCACTACTAATCGGTTTGCTACCCGCAATTCTCATCTTCTTATTAGGCTACCTACGTATAGAGGCAAAAGAAGGTTGGAAAACAACTTTAGCGGTTAGTCTCGGTGTATGGAGCGCGTCCTATTTTCTTTTTCACCAGTTGCTCAGAGTGCCCTGGCCCGCTTCGTACATTGGTGACTTTCTACCCGCCCTTAGAGCCTCGAGCATCACCAACCTTCTTTAGCTCTCACTGAATTCTGTAGAGAGTTCATCCCTATGATCTTAATCGCCTCTATCAAGTAACAAGACGCCGTCTTCATCGACAAAAACTCGATCGCCGGGATGGCACACAGTATCGTCGAACATTATCGACAACTCTACCTCCCCAACATCTTTGCGTATAGACTTCTTCGGCGTTGTGGCAAGCGCGATGAGACCGATGTCGAGTTTAGCTAGTGCCACGCTATCTCTAACGCAACCGAAAATGACAATACCTTCCCATCCGTTATCACAAGCCATCCCCGCTATCACGTCGCCTACGAGCGCACATTGATATGAACCACCTCCATCCACGACCATAACTTTGCCATCACCCGGCATCTGCACGAGTTCACGGACACGGGAGTTATCTTCAAAACATTTAATAGTCGTCGCAAATCCGGAGAATTTTGTACGACCACCAAAATGGGTGAGAACCGTAGACGGCACCCGCGCCCTCGCCAGATATTCATCGTAGAGATCACAAGTAGAAGTGAAATCGCAACTCATCAATTTTTCCTTCAAACATTAGAAACGTAACTCATACACGTTTTGTTCAAGTTTCAGCTTTAGCTTCCTGCCAGAACGACTCAAGACGATCGCTATCAAATGCTTGCCAGTCACCTTCAGCTTTTCCGACTTTCTCCTCAACTCGATTGAAACGTTCGATAAACCGAACGTTTGCATCGCGTAGACAGGTTTCCGGGTCCAACTTTAGATGTCGACAGACATTCACCAAGGAAAACAGTACATCTCCCATTTCAGCACTGACTGCTTCCCTATCACCTCGGCTAATAGCCTCATCAAGTTCCGTTAATTCTTCGTCAAGTTTAGCCCTTGGGCCCGCCAGTCCGGGCCAATCGAAACCGACAAGCGCCGCTCGACGTCCCAGTTTCGCGGCCTTAGTCAACGCTGGTAGCATCTTAGGAATCCCTCCTAAAACACCAGAATCACCTCTCTCCTTCCGTTCCGACCGTTTCAATATCTCCCACGCCTCAGTCTGTAAATCGGGGTCTAAAACGGTATCATTCCCAAAAACATGTGGGTGGCGACGCGTCATTTTATCGCAGATACTCTCTACAACCGCCGAGAAATCGAACGCGTTAGCCTCTTCTGCCATGCGTGCGTGGTAAACGACTTGGAGTAGCAAATCTCCAAGCTCATCCTTGAGATCAATAAGATTCTCCCTGTCTACGGCGTCCGCAACCTCATAAGCTTCCTCAATGGTATAGGGAGCGATCGTCTTGAAGGTCTGCGCACGATCCCAAGGACAGCCATTTTCTGGATGACGGAGTCGCGCCATGATATCAAGTAATTTATTCATTATTAGCATATCTAATTGTTAAACATAGATATAATATTAATAAATTTTTTTAGGATAGCCGCTGTAGCTCCCCAAACATAATGCTCAGCATAGTCAAAATCATACATTTTCATAATAGTCCCGAACCGTTCCCGCTGAGTTAGGCGAATATTTCCCTTAGCGAGCAAAAATGTCAGTGGCACCTCGAAAACTTCCGCAACCTCGCTTTGCTCAGGAATCGCCACAAATTCGTTTGATACGAAACAGACGATGGGTGTGATGACGTAGCCCGTACCCGTTAAAAAGTCTTGCATGGTTCCGGCAACCGAAACCAGAGACCTATCAAGCCCTACCTCCTCTTGAGCCTCTCTTAGAGCTGCTTCAATTGGACCGGAATCGGTTCTCTCAAGTTGCCCCCCGGGGAAACTCACCTGACCCGCGTGATCACTTAAATGGTCAGCTCTCTTGGTCAATAAAACCTGCAACCCGCTTGGCCGTTCGATAAGCGCTAGCAAAACAGCAGCCGGTTTCGGAGAATCGTTAAGGTAATCAAGCAATTCCGGCGAAACCGGCCCTTGTACCTGATCTAAAAACCGAGTCGCCGCGCTTACAGGAGCAGGCGCCTCGGCAAGCTGCTTTTCAATCAACGCACGCAAAGATATTTAACCCTTAATCCCGCCTCGCGTTAGCTCCATCGGATCGAGTAAATCTTTGAGATCCTTCTCGCTTAAATCAGTTTCCTCCGCCGCTACTTCCTGAATTGCACGACCATCCTTGTAGGCCTGCTTAGCCACGGCAGCACCCTTCTCATACCCAATGACCGAATTCAGGGCCGTCACAAGAATCGGATTACGTTCTAGCGTCTCCTGAAGACGCGTTTCATTTACTACGAACCCCTCAATAGCTGAATCCGCAAGCACACGAGCTGAGTTACCTAGTAGCTCGATACTTTGCAAAAGATTGTACGCCACCACGGGAAGCATGACGTTGAGCTGAAAGTTACCAGACTGGCCAGCTATCGTAATCGTGGCATCGTTACCGATTACCTGCGCCGAAGACATTGCCACAGCTTCTGGAATGACGGGATTCACCTTGCCAGGCATTATGCTGCTGCCAGGCTGTAGCGCAGGAAGTGAAATTTCAGCGAGCCCAGCTAATGGCCCGCTATTCATCCAGCGTAAATCGTTAGCGATCTTCATCAAGCTCACTGCAGTAGTCTTGAGCTGACCGGAAAGCTCAACAGCCGTGTCCTGGCTACTCATCGCTTCAAAATAGTTGTCAGTAGAACAAAAACCGATACTGGTTTTACTAGCAAGCTCTTCACATACACGAACTGCAAACTCAGGATGAGCATTGATCCCAGTCCCAACCGCTGTACCACCCTGTGTGAGACTGCTTAACCTCGGCAAAACACCTTCGATCCGATCATAATTGGATATAACCTGTGCATGCCAACCAGATAATTCCTGATCTAATGTGACAGGCATAGCGTCCATGAGATGCGTGCGCCCAGTCTTAACAATATCGCCAAGCAGCCTACCCTTGCGTTGAATCGCATCTGATAAGTGGCGAAGCGAGGGCAACAGCACCTCCGTGACGGCAAGAGCAGCACTCACATGTATAGCCGAAGGAATCACGTCGTTGCTACTTTGCCCCATGTTCACGTGATCGTTAGGATGAACACTAAGTCCCGACGCCTCACTCGCTAAATGCGCGATAACCTCGTTCGCATTCATATTAGAACTGGTTCCTGAGCCAGTTTGGAATACATCTATCGGAAACTCAGTATCATGATCACCGCTAGCGACCGCAGCCGCTGCCGTCTTGATGGCCTCAGCGATATCGCTAGACAATAGCTCCAATCTTGAGTTGGTAGCGGCAGCTGCCGCTTTGATCAGCCCGAGCCCACGAATGAAATAGCGTGGCATGGTAAGACCGCTAATGGGAAAATTATTGATGGCTCGCTGTGTCTGCGCACCCCAAAGAGCTTCCGAAGGGACTTCCAACGTACCCATACTATCTCGCTCGGTTCGTGTTTTGCTTACCATAGTGAATCCTTACTCTCTTTTCATGGTTACTACCAGCCCTAGCTCCCCGGCGTCGGAGAAACCCCGGGAACAGTGTATGATGCTCACTCCGCAACTGCTTGTATAGGGACACCGAGTAAACCTGTGGATCCTACTACACTAATAGCACTATCACCGTTAGACGGGCGCTACTCCGCAAAGGCCGCGCCACTGCGCGAGTACCTGTCCGAATATGCTCTGATCCGTTATCGCACTTTGATTGAAGTGCGCTGGCTCCAGCATTTAGCTAACGAGTCAGCTCTGAGCGAACTCGGCCCGCTCAATGAATCTGTCGAGGACGCTCTAAAACAGGTTACTGATCGCTTCAGCCTTGATGATGCCCAGCATGTCAAAATGTTCGAAGCGGCAACCAATCACGATGTTAAAGCAGTCGAATATTTTCTTCGGAACAAGCTAGAGAATGTTTCGGATTCAGCAACTGATCTTTTGCTCATTTATCCATTTTGCATGCACTTCTGAAGACATTAATAACTTGTCTTACGCGCTAATGCTTAAAGATGTGCGGGAACTCGTGTTGATGCCAAACATGGAGGCAATCACAAAACAATTACAGGCTCTCGCCCATGAATTTGCCGACATACCAATGCTCGCACGGACACATGGTCAGCCAGCAAGTCCAACGACTCTCGGCAAGGAACTTGCCAACGTCGTATATCGCATGAGAAAACAAACCGAGCGTTTTATTAAAATACCGATCACCGGAAAAATTAACGGTGCAGTCGGAAACTTCAACGCGCACCTTGCTGCTTACCCGGATGCCGATTGGCCCGCTATATCTGGTCGCTTTATTGATTCACTAGATCTTTTGCCCACTCCCTATACTACCCAAATTGAGCCTCACGATTGGATTGCTGAGTACGCACAAGCACTTAACCTGTTCAATACAGTACTGCTCGACCTCTGTCAGGATCTCTGGGGATATGTGAGCCTAGGCTATTTTAAATCTCGTCTCGTTAGCGGCGAAATCGGATCATCAACGATGCCGCACAAAGTCAACCCAATCGAATTTGAAAATGCGGAAGGGAACCTAGGCATTGCTAACGCGCTTTTAACATTTCTTGCCGAGAAGCTTCCTCGATCGCGGTTTCAAAGAGACCTCACCGATTCTACGGTACTTCGCAACGTCGGCGTTGCGCTGGGACATAGTCTCATCGCAATTGAGTCGGCAAGTCGCGGGCTTGGAAAGCTTGAAGCAGACAAGCAGCGGATAGCGTCAGATCTGAACGGTAGTGTCGAAGTCCTTGCGGAAGCTATCCAGACCTGCATGCGCCGCTATGGAATAGCAGATGCCTACGAACAACTTAAAGCATTAACCCGTGGACAGGAGATAACAGAAGAAAAGTTAGAAATATTCATCAGCTCATTGGAAATTCCAGAGGCGGAACGGCAGCGGCTACTTGACCTAAAACCAGCAACTTATATCGGCCTTGCCGCGCAGCTCGCGCGAGAGATCTAGCTCGACCTTTGAAAAGCCCCAGTCGAAGCACTAGCGTATCATCGTATAAGACGGAATCGGTTCTCGAAAAGAGCTAAAGCTCGCTACCTTGGTCTGATTCTTGCTCCTGACATCCCCTTGCTTTCATCCGGCGGCTCTGGAAGTTTGCACTCTAGCGTGGCCCACTCGAGTTCACGATTTGCATCCAGATTATTCATCATATAAGCCGCTGATTGTATGAAACTCATTTGACCGCGCAGCTCGTTTTCGAGATTCCTGATGTCCATTCTCGATAGTCGCGACCCAATTCGTAGTCTCCCCGTAAGATCACAACGGAAGCTTAGTTCATTTCCAAGTACTGAAAAATCCTCAAACCTGACCTCTCCGTTTGGCTTACGACCCCATGCCCAGGTGAAGTCGCTCTTCGGCAGATTCATCTGACCCGGGAAGCCACTACTAAACTGAGCGCCGACCGTATTTAAGACAAACAAATTTAATAGCAAACTAACGCCGATCCGACCAATCGCACTTTGAAAGCCTTCTGTAGACCTAGCATCGAAAAACATAATTATCTCCTCGGACACCCGGCAAACCGATATTTTATTAACCCTGTTCCCGTGTAACCATGTGAACCGCATCAAAATAAAGACAGGGTAGATCCCCCAAATACGGTGCTGAGCTCCGATTGATTTATAACACCTGGGTATCCACTACCCACGGCCCCAAGAGTACCTCCGGATCGTACACAGTAACGTCATACCGGAACGTGTTTCCAATATGGGTAAAACGTTCGTCCATTCATCTCCACGATCATTTAACTTCAATCCAAACTAAATAACATAAAGTATTATGCCTTGTGTACAATCCTTATATAGGAAACCACTCACGTGCACGCATAACTCCCTAACCTACTTTGAGCTAGTATAACTTCCAGATAGAACCCATAAATTAATATCTCAAAGTATCCCCTCTAAATGCTTGGCTCATATTCCACAAATATTAAAAGGACTGCTATGATCTCTAGGAAGGCTCACCGTAGCGCAATGTTGTTCACCGTAATTTCCATATCTGGAATACTAACCGGGCAGGCGCAAGCTCCTCTCGATACAGAGGAATCAAAAATTCTTTACGCCCTCGGTATTGCCCTTGCCCAGAACCTCGATACACTCAACCTAACCGCGGATGAACTCGTGCTGGTAAACCAAGGCATTGCCGATGGCGTCTTGGCCCGGGATCAACGAGTTGACATGCAGGAGTACGGTCCCAAGCTTCAAGCTTTCGCTGAACAACGTGTCGGCATCACAACGAGTGCAGCGCAAGCCGAAGGGGAACTATTCCTAGAACAAATGGCAAATGAAGCAGGTGCTATACGAACAGCTTCCGGTTTGGTATCCATCGAAACGGTCACGGGAACAGGTGCGACCCCTGCAGCGATGGATACTGTTACGGTTCACTACCACGGTACTTTCACAGACGGATCAGTTTTCGATAGCTCTGTTGAACGTGGTGAACCGGCGAGCTTTGCGCTAAATCAAGTCATCCCATGCTGGACGGAAGGCCTACAGCTCATGCAAGTCGGCGGTAAGAGTCGTATCGTCTGCCCTTCCGATATCGCATACGGCGATCAGGGAAGGCCTGGGATTCCACCCGCCTCCGTCCTCGTATTCGAAATCGATTTACTCGCGATCGAATAACGGCAGACGAAAAGCAACCGTAGTTATCTTGGATGTAAGGTGAGACTCGGTGGATCACCGACCCAACGTTCCCCGGTTTCTACGCGGTTTTTCTGAATTTCGCCGTTATCATCCGAATAAAACTCGTATCGGATCCTTCTACCTTCAACGTCCAGGATACCGAGAGACTGTTGAAAAAGTACCGGTGGCGGCGAATTAATTGAGACCGTTGCTTCTACTATGTATAGCCGCCGTACATGCCGAAATATCCCAGCGTAAGTTCGTGTTTGATCACCGTTCGTAATGTGCAACTGATGTCCCGCGATACGATCATAGGCCGCCCAAGAATCATAGGTTAGTTCGCCACCTCGTTTCCTTATATTCCACGCTGCATAGTCGACCGCACCTAAAATATCGCCTGGCAAATCGTCCCCCCTAGTGCGCGAATCACGTTCTCTTAACAAACGCTCGGCATCCGTATAGTCAACCACAGTGACTGAGTAACGATTGGGACCATAATTCGCTGTATAAACCCGAGCAGGAAGAAGTGCGCGGTATTCAGAAAGGTATGTCGTTTCCGTTATCTCTGGATCACCGGCAAAGTTAATGGTGAACTGATCGGTTAGGTTCGCGTATTCGATCCACTCCTGTGTTAAACCGATACCTGGAGAAAAAACAACAACCAAAGTAGCAAGCAATATTGATACACGCATATCCACCTCCAAAAAATTGCGGCGCTAGGTCTCAGTCGAACTCTTTCTCAACACCGGCTTCGTTAGTAATGTACCCGAGCAAACAGCCAGATGAACCGTCCTTGAGGGGATGACAGCGAACAGATATATCGTCTCCGACCTGAACCATCTCCGTAGTCCAACCCTTCCGAAAAAGCGTTCTCGCCGCCGCACCCTCAAGAACCCACAAATCTGGTTCATCGTTAGAGCCTAAGACCTCTAGGTAAACCCAAGAATGCGGGTTCAACCAATGAATCTCTCGTACCGTACCTTCCATGACCAAGTACTCAGCCCTGATAAAATTCTGATGAGAATGATGCGCTGCTGCTGGGAGAACCGTGAAAACTAATACAACAAATACAAAGGTAATGTTGTTCCTAAACACATTCATATCGAGATCCTTTGGTCACCATTTGACAAGACTCTAGCATTCCAGGATTGCTCCCGCGTTGTCCAAGCGTACCAAACTAACAATCAAATTACAGACAACAACTCTACCATTCAGTAACGCAATTAAGCGCTTCTATTTCGACACCTGGAGCCCAATCGCGCGTTGAATCAATCGTAAAGGGGCTTTTGAAAACTACCGGATCAGTGATTGTTATCGAATAATTCAACAACGCACTATCGGCCGATAAGGAAAATCGCTCAAAGTAACTGACTTCTGTTGATTGCGGTGTGCCGATCACCGAGTAATAAGGCCAGGCCACGTGCGTTGTTCTGACGACGAGGTCATCACCCTCCCAACGGCCCACAGAATAGCCCAGAGGCGATGATTGGGACCTCTCACCGACTTCCATCGAATTCATATGGACTAAGCGCTCAACGCCAGCCTGCCGGACATTTATGACTATATCGTCCCCGCGTTTTACAAATTCCAGCGGGACTGGGTCGAACATCGTGTCCGGCATACCTTGTTGGCAGTAGAGCTCCAGATTATCGACAATAGGATTATAGACCTGAGCTAATCGGTGCCCCTGATCCGTAAGTGGCTGTGCCTCGACGATTCCTCTAAGCAGTGAACCGAGACCAGAACGTCTGCCCCAAACGCGAAAAAGGCCATCAGCTTCTCGTTGCGCTAAAGCAACCTTCGTGGGATCAATATCCGCAGTCGGCGCCAGAGCCGTTCCCATCCAGAGAAATTCACGATTACCCTGCACCAACTCCTGTCCATCCGGTAACAAAAGGTTTAACACACCGAGAGATCTCGGGTTCCGCTTAGATACATATCCAGCAACACTCGCACGCCCCAAAAAACTTTCAGGTGATATACCTCTACGCTCTAAGGCACGTGGAGAGGGCCCTAGTTCCAATTCCCAGATAGTCTCCTCACCATCATTACTGAAAGATTTTACTTTCGCCCGCACATGGGGATTACGCCAAAGCACATCAACGAACTGCCCTTCGACTTCAATGACACGGTCGGTAAAATACAAGACTTCATTCGAAGGCGGCCCATGATGAGCCGCTGCTGACAGTGCAAATAACAACAAACACGGCAAGAGCGGTCGTTCCATCTCAACGTGTCATTAACGCAGCACGATCGACCTGTTCTCCACGGAGGTAAACCCGTGAGATCCGCCGCGTATTCTTAATATTCTCAAGAGGATTAGCAGAAAGCACAATAAAATCTGCGCTTTTACCTACTTCGATTGTGCCCATATCAGTTAATCCCAACGCGTCAGCTGAATTCTTAGTAGCGGCTACTATAACTTCGCCTGGCGTCATACCAGAAATCACCATGTCTTCCATCTCAGTATGTGGCGCCCAAGGCGTATTTCCATCAGTACCCATAGCAATAGTCATCCCTGCGATATTGAGTCGGGCCAGATTACGGGACTGAATACCAAAAGCTACTTTAGCCTGAGAGTTATCTTCCCCGGCCCGTAGTGCGGCTAATTCCTCATTGGGTATCGAACCGGTAAGCCAGCTCGGATCAATCGCAACACCGCGTCCGGGCAAATTGGGAATAAGTACAACATCGGGATTTTCGCGCACCAGTTGGAGAAATTCGTCATCTATATCCTGATCGCGAACGCCATGCGCGAAAATATCTACACCCGCGCGAAGTAGGCCTTTTCCATCTTCAAGATCAAATATATGTGCAGCCACCTTCAAGCCTTGCGCATGTGCTTCCTCAATAACCGCTCCGTAAATTTCGGGAGTCAGCTTCACAAATTGATCATCTCGATCATCGACCCAAACCTTGATTAAGTTAACGTTGCGGGCAGCCTCTATTCGAACGGCCTCGCGAGCCTCTTCCTCAGTCCCAACCCAGTGGACCACCCGGCGCCCCGGTTCCGGACCAACAATGCCGTGACCAGCTGACAAAAACCGTGCTGTCCCCGGAATTGTTTCATCACGCAGATCGAGTGGAGCGTCCGGCCCGTCTGATCCCATACTAATAGCAGCACCAACCCCAAAATATGCACGCCGTTGCAGATCCTCTATCAGAGTGTCACGGCTAGTAGTCATATGCGTATGCGCATCAACGATCGCAGGCATAACCGTCATTCCAGCTAGATTCACCCGCGTTGCTGCCTCCGGCACGGTGTACGCACCTATCTCACCCACGGCAGTGATTTCACTATTTGAAACAGTAAACATTCCATTTTCGATTACAGCGCCGTTACCTACAATGAGCCTTGCTCCCTCGTATACAACACTATTTCGAGGCGCCTGTCCTTGAGCGCAGGCTGTAAGTAAAACAAATGCAACTGCAAGCACCAAAGGCTGTCCTGTAATGCCCCCGCAATACGATTTTATGTTTTTTGTCTGCATCGTAATCTCCACAAATAATTTTTTTATACCTTACGTTAGATAAATGTTTTGATATCGGCCATCAATAAATAATCCATCTCCAACCAGCGAAATCCAACTAGCCTAAGGGCTATTGCTTGGCAAGTTATCGAGAAAACGGTCACGATCGTTATAAGCCCACCGGCCACTGATCATTTGATTTCATAGAAATAGTGTTTCTTAACAACTCATCAACGGCAACCTCTGGTTACGGCAAACTAGTTGCCCCTGCGACAAAGCTCAGGGGCATTTATTTTTCTTCCTACACCTATCACCTATTGACCTTAAGGTGAGCACCATCAACAGGTAGCGTATTCTTAATTGTTTCAGATCACAATTCCTAACGAGCACATAGCCTTTGAACGAACCATTCCTCATATATCAGCTCCGTCCGGAAGATACAGTTGCGGAAAATGAGTTCGAGAAAATATGTCGCTATGGAGGATTGCAAGCAAGCGAAGTCGTTCGAGTAAGGATCCACCATACAAGTCTGCCCAAAATCCAACTCGAAAACTATTGCGGGATCATTGTCGGTGGAAGCCCACTCGACGTGAGCATACCGGAGGACGCGAAAACCCAAATACAAAAAAGGAAGATACGCCTCTAGCGAAGAAAATACTCTACCGATCCGTTAGTCGGTACCGACAAGTTTTCTAATCAATCATATGATGTACGGGCGCCTTTTCCATATCCCAGCTCTCCGAGTCCTTGTCATACTGGGATAAAGTGAAGCAATGCCAATCGGAATCGTCTAACTTTGGATGATCGCCGCGATAATAGTATCCAGGCCACCGAGTTTCTGTCCGGAACATCGTGTGATGCGTTACGGATTCCGAAGCTAGCAAGCGATGCTGCAGTTCCCAGGCTCGCTGAAGCTGATGAAGATCCTCGGCCCCTATACAATTGAGGTCTTCCTTTAGCATCCCCAACAACTCTAGCCCACGGGTCAATAGCGGCTCGTTAGTGATATAGTTTGCCCCAATACCACCAACGTATTCGTCCATAATCTTCTCAAGACGTTGGAGCCCCTGTATCGGAAGTAGGTAACTCGGAGAAACAGTGCCCCCCACTATCTCGTTACGACCAACTTCGTAATTTTCCATCGGTTGAAAAACTTTCTTCTTTAAGTCTTCGTACTCCGCCTCGCTCACCTCAGGCCGATCGTTACCTAAATCATTAACGTAGTTAACCGCTGCCTTAGCAGCAATCCGCCCTTCCGCAAATGATCCTGAAGAAAACTTGTGGGCCGCGCCCCCTATGGTATCACCGGCACCGAAAAGCCCGTCGACGGTCATCATCCGATTATATCCCCACTGATAGTCCGAGGGCGCCAAATCTTCCGGACCGCTAGCCCATGCGCCGGAGCACGTCGCATGGGAACCCATGACGTAGGGCTCGGAGGTCGTCAATTCGGGATTCGTATGTTTTGGATCAATATTCTGCGACGCCCACACTACCGCCTGTCCAATGGTCATGCCGAGGAAATTCTCCCAACCGACAGTTTCCTTATGCGGGTCCTGAAAAGCCTCCTTCGTCACCATTCGGATCGGGCCTCGACCAGCCTTCAGCTCCTCTAGCAGAGCGTGATTTCGAAGACAGGTTGGCACCGGTTGCCTATCAACGTAATCCCCCACCAATTCCCTAGTATGGTCATACCATTTAGACTCATATTCTTCACCGTACGCGTTTTCAGTATGTGTCTTGAGATGTAGGAAGTAGGCACCAACCGGACCATATCCATCCTTAAACCGAGTAAGGACAATACGATTTTCCATCTGTGTCATCTTGGCACCAACGAGGATCGGTAATGCATATGCAGAAGCACTACTCCATGGGGCATACCATGTCCTCCCCATACCCTCACCAACCGCACGCGGTTTATAAATATGTGATGCGCCACCGGCACACACGATAACGGCATTCGCACGGAAAACGAAGAAATCACCACTACGAACATTGAAACCAACGGCCCCAGCAACTCGATTAGGCTTGGTTTTGTCCATCAATAGGTGGGTCACCATGATGCGGTTATAAACTTTTGTTGCAGCTTTTCGCGCAGCCTCAGCAACGATCGGCTTGTAACTTTCACCATGAATCATGATCTGCCATTTACCTTCTCGTTGATACTGTCCCGTTTCCGGGTCTCTCATCATCGGAAGGCCCCACTCCTCAAACTTATGCACTGAGGAGTCAACATGCCGGGCGATGTCATAACCAAGATCCTCACGCACAAGACCCATCAGATCATTTCTAGCGTAGCGGACATGGTCTTCAGGTTGGTTCTCGTTCCACTGCATGCCCATGTAGGTATTAATCGCATACAGACCTTGGGCAACAGCACCGCTGCGCTCAATATTCGCCTTCTCGACACATACAATTTTAAGGTCACGCCCCCAATACCTAGATTCGTAAGTAGCACCGCAACCAGCCATACCTCCGCCGATAACGAGAATGTCTGAATCAACAAAAACAGTTTTTCTCCGAGAGAAAAGGCCCATTACGCCCCTCCCGACATATCGCGATGTGGTTTCAAGCTAGGCAACTTTTCGATGTTCAGCGCTTCTGGTTCATGAGCAAGCTCCTGATTCTTAAAATCATCATGGCTCGGCAATTCGTAATCCGCCGGTGATTTAATCGAACCCCATGGTGTAGTTCGGATTGGAGAAACAAAATTCTTTTCTCTACCATCCCGAAATTTAACGCTCCACGAAATAACCCCCTTTTTTTCCTCTCTTAGCACTCGAACACTGTGCCCTAGAGGGGCGAAATCGGCATAACCGCGTACGTCAATTGCGTTCTGCGGGCAAGCCTTAACGCAGGAATAACACTCCCAGCAAAAATTGGGTTCAATGTTAACCGCACGACGATAGGTCGTATCAATGTGCATAATGTCCGATGGGCAGATATCGACACAATGTCCGCAACCATCGCAACTTGTCATGTAAACAAACGTCGGCATTACTTTTCCGCTCTCCTATTTTCGAAAAACAATAACGGACTATCCCGCAAAAATGAATGAATCAATTAATAATTACTAGAGCCCTCGCGAACACTGCCAAGCGTTTCTGGCTTGTCCGCAGACAGTGGCATGTTGTTCCTAGAGCCATTCGCTTCCTCTACTCGTCTTTGAAAGGAAGCTGCGGGCTTAAAGAACATATGGGCAAATTTAGACCATGGCACAGTTCCAAAAAGTATCGTTGTCGCTATCACGTACAACCCAAAAACCACATTTACCCACGAGTTATTTAAGACTTGGAAATACGCCCAAACTAAAGCTAGTGTTCCGCTTCCAACAAGCGCGAGAATAAACAGATCCGCTCGTACAACCCGGAATGGCGAATTTCCCTCAGCAGTAACGTCGACCCGAATAAAAAACCAAAACCAATAGCCACCGAAACAAACCATCAAGGCTCCGATATGCCAGAGAAACGGGAGGATCGCGGGCGCAAGAGTAGCGGGCGTCGGATACCAAAACACCATAGCAACAGTTGTAGCGGCATATGCCAAAAAACCGTACATAGTTATGAGGTGGGCAATTCTGCGACGCGTGTTACAGAATTCACCAGACATCAGCGCCTCAACCACAACCGTTTTAACAGCCAGAGCAGCCATATCACCAGGACTAACCGACTGGGTACCCTTATTCTTCACATCGCGCCAATTTCTAAAAAAATATTGCGCACTCTTTTTATGTAGTACGTCGTACACCGTTCCAGCCATAACCAGAATTATCATAACGATGATGTAACCCTGCATGACAAAAGGCGATAAGAACGCCGAAAGCTCTGCGAACGGATTGGTAGTAAACATTAATAGAGGATTCCGATGCTAAGCAGTGATTGCCGCAGCGTAATTAATAACTTCATTCGACCTACTAAATGTCGCTAAGTAATTAAACCGATGACCTATAATAAAAAACTATTATATGTAAATTACACGCTAGAATAAAGAGGTTCTAGTGACCTATACAGCTAAGAAAGAACTGTGTTGGTCAGCAACTGTCGTAAAACCGCTGTAGTACCGCGATTACTTCACTGCGACTGAACTCGGGCGGAATTGGTTCGTGTTTCGCGAGCATTTCACGCAGCCGCGTACCCGAAATCGTCAATCGGTGCTCCATCGCGTGCGGACAGGATTTACCTGTCGCCATACCATTGCATTGGTAGCAGAAAAAGGTAATGTCGATCTTAAGCGGCTGAATCTTAAGGCTATCAACCGATAGACTGTCAAAAATATCGTGAGCATCAAACGGCGCATAATAATCACCGATACCTGCATGGTCACGGCCCACTATCAGGTGTGAGCAGCCGAAATTCTGGCGAAACACCGCGTGTAACAACGCCTCACGCGGTCCCGCGTAACGCATCTCAATTGGATAACCGGCTTGTAGAACAGTACCTGGCACGAAATAATTTCGAACCAACGCATCGATAGCCTCAATCCGAGCCTCCGCCGGTAAATCACCTGGCTTAAGAGCGCCTAGCACTTGGTGAATCAGTAATCCGTCACAGATTTCTATAGCTATCTTTGCCAAATACTCATGGCTCCGATGCATTGGATTACGAGTCTGAAAGGCGGCAACCTTTGTCCAACCATTTTCTAGAAAAAGAGCCCGCGTTTCCGTTGGACGCAAGTATAGACCGGGGAAGCTATCAGGAAAATGTCCCTCGGACAGGGTACATACCCGCCCGCCGAGATTAACTGGTCCCTGCCCTAATACCTTCGCGACGCCAGGATGCGCAACATCAGCAGTACCGTATACCTGCAAACATTCAAACTCACGATCAATACAGTATTTATCCTCGATAGTAAGGACACCGATCAGATCACCGGTATCCCCGTCAACCAGCGCCACATCCTGACCAACACTTATACTATTAGCGAGCTTTTCAGTACAAGATAGCGTAATCGGAATGGGCCAGAAAAGCCCATCGGCTAATATCATATGTTCGCAGCAACCGCGCCAGTCTTCTTCGCTCATAAAACCCTTAAGCGGCGTGTAGGCGCCCATACCGAGCATGAAAAGATCAGAAACTTCGCGACTTGTTAAAGGAACCTGTTTGAGTTTATTTGCACGGACTCTTTCTTTTGTTCTCTCAGGATCAGATAAAAGAAGGGGCTTGAGGGAGTCCGCACCGTGCGGCAAAATAAGACTCGACATGAAAACAACCTCCTCTTTTAGAATTTTAGCAGGTGCATTTACGAATTCCTGAGAAAAAAATATTAATCCTTGTTACAGTCGCTCTTCTAGCGATTTAGTTGTAGTCAATCATGCCAGAACCCGAGGCTCCTGAGAAAAAACAAATCTCTCGCCCCGAGGACATAGCGGAAAAAACACTTTCCTCCGAAAAGCGCGAAGATATCTGGGCTCTTATTGTCACGATGGTCGTCCTAGTCCTATGCGTCGCCTTTCCAGACCAGATTCATTATTTCTTCCGAGACACATTGTACTTGTTCTGATTACAGGCACCCGAGGATCGAATGCAGCATCTAAAAAATCTCTTCGTTCCTGAATGGAGCAGATACATTCCAGGTTTTCTTTTCTGCACGTTATTTGCTCTCATAGCAATGAATCTCGATAGGCTCGTGAGCCAGTATCACGCGGATGGGATCGGTTGGGCTACGTTTCTTTATGAAGAAGCGCAATTTAACTATGTGGTAATTTTATTATTAGGCGGCATTCTCATTCGTAACACAATATCGCTGCCAAAATTACTCCTTCCTGGCATTAGCGCTGCCCGACCAATCATTAAGCCTGGAATAATTATTCTGGGCGTGCACTATGTCTGGGCAGATGTTATACGTGTCGGAGGCTTGGGATTAGCCCTGACCGCGGTATTCATCTTTGGTACCGCAATTCTAGTAATGTGGTGGTGCAAAAAAGCAGGCGTATCCGATGGTCTTGGAGGAATAATGGGCGCGGGTACTGGCGTATGCGGTGTTTCCGCTATCATTGCCACGTCACCAGTAGTAAAAGCAAACCCACTAGAAATCGCCTACGCCATCGGGACAATTCTGTTCTTTGGTACTTTAATGCTGTTCATTATGCCCTACATCGGCCAAAGCATTGATTTACCAGGGTCACAGTTTGGTGCTTGGTCAGCAATTGCAATTCTCAATACTGCACAGCTGGTAGCGGCAGCCGAATGGTACGGCACAGAAGCCCTCGATACCGCGATATTGATTAACGTTGCGCGCATCATGTTTCTACCGCTAGTAGTGTTGTTTGCGGTTTGGTTCTACATTCTTCGTGTAGGAAAACAGGGGCCAGGGCGTGAAATTAATAAATGGCAATTGGTGAAAGATAAGTTTCCACTCTTCATTCTTGGCTTTTTTGCTCTAGTATTACTAAACAGCCTAAGTCTCGAATCACTTGGTAACCCAAGGATCATCGGGTCGCCTTTCTGGGCCATGAATTCGGTCTACACATGGTGTTTCGCTATCGGTTTCGCTGGCATCGGCCTATCCATTTCTATTGAAGACATGAAAAAGGCTGGCGGTATGGCCTTTTCTATTGGCATGGTGACCTCCCTGGTGAAGATGGCATTAGGCTTGTTGGTTGTATTGCTAATCGGCGCTCAGTTACTACAGGTTACCGGAGGAGCTTAATTATTGCCGTTGACAATCCTGGTCTGTATCGATGGAGAACCGCATAGCAATGTAGCCATTCAATGGGCAGTTCGATTGGGTCTCTCTTTACCAGCTGAAGTAACCGCTCTGCATGTGATTGATCCCTACCTGAAGAAATTTCACAACGAACTTTACTCTCAGGGCCGCAAGCAATACCTAGAGTATCTAGACGAGTGTTTACAAGACCTAGCAGACTTGGCATGCAATAGTTTTTTAAAAGTGTGCCAAACGCAAGGATTGGATGCTAAATTAAAAGTCCGCTATGGAGAACCATTGCAAGAGATCGTGGAAGAAGTGCGCCAAACAAGTCCATATTTGCTCATCACTGGTGGCAAACAGTTGGATGCCTGGGGTAGGTTCCTATCTAGGGACCTACCGTCTCAGTTAAACAAGGGAGCAAACATCCCTATTTCAATACTGACGGCCAGAGAGAAGATCGACGATCTAAGCGCAAGAACTAAACTCCGTCGCATTTAAGGGACATTGTTAGCCGACCAACAAAACAAAGCGTAAACTAGAATTCGATGAAATAAGATCTCGGGTCATGATAAGTAGAATTCTCCAACCGAACGGCACCGAGTCAGACTCGTTAGAACTAACTTGTTAAAACCGAGCTAGAAACTGTAATTGGTAGGGGAAGAAGAAAATGAAAAGAAATCTTCAGCTAACTTTAGGCCTTTCACTACTTATTATCTCGATAACCGGCCAGGCTCATCATTCCCGAGCCAGTTTTTTCGATATGAGCCAAACCGTTGAGCTCGAAGGAGTAATAACACGGGTTCAATGGCGCCACCCTCACGTACGTTATTGGATCCAAGCCGACATAGAATATGGCGGCGAAGAATGGGAGATGGAAACTACGCCGCCGAGCATTCTAGAACGTATGGGTATAAGCCCTGATATTTTGGTCGCCGGGACACGCGTTCGTGTCGCAGGACCGCCCTCCAAGCTGGTTGCAAACGCGATGGAAGTGAGCCACGTACTGCTACCTGATGGCCGGGAAGTATTGCTCCATACTGGGCGGCGGCCACTATGGACGGAGAACGCTGTAGAACGAAACCTCCAGGGATTCGAAGAGGAGGCTGTCCGCGCTGCGGAGGCATCGGCTGACGGTATCTTTAGAGTGTGGAGCCGGGGCCGTGACGATAATAGACCTCAATTTTGGCTCGACAGTTATCCGCTAACGGAGGAGGCTAGCGCGGTAGTCGAAATCTGGGATCCTGTCACGGGAATTAATACCGGCTGCGCGGGCAAGGATATGCCCTGGCTAATGAGCAGCTCCTGGCCGTTTGAGTTCGTGAACGACGGGGAGTCGATCCGTTTGTTAGCAGAAGAATTCGATCGAGTTCGAATCATCCATCTAAGTGCGCGGTCAAGGAGTCCTTTACATTCGCCACTAGGCTATTCCGTTGGTCATTGGGAAAATGGCAGCCTGATCGTGACCACGACTCACATTAGCTCGATGAGCTTTAATGGCCGAGAGATTCCTATGAGCCGCGAGGCAAAGATACGCGAAAGATTTTCCCTGAGCGTAGATAAAAATCAGCTTAATTACGAGATGATAGTTACTGATCCCGCAACGTTTACGGAACCTGTAACAATGAATTCACACTGGATCTGGCGACCTGGCGAAACGGTTAATCTATATAACTGTATCGAGACACCTGGGTCCTGGACCAACGTTGAAAACAAGACACTACTCGAGAATTAAAACTACAGCTAACGCTTTATCTTTTGACCTTAACAGAACAGGCCAGAAGCTAGCGTGAGAACTGATAACAAACCGGCTAATAATAGAAACACAATGGGGATCAGCTCCTACATTTGCCACTGAACAAATCAATACGAGTTTGCGGCTAGTCTGGCGGCTGTAGGCGAGCTTCTAAACTCCAAGGATAAGCAACTATCGCCTGTGGAACCATTCATCAACCGGAACTTAAGTAAGGCAGGCGACAGTCAACCTCAACAAAGTCGTAAACATCGGCTGTGTAGTATTTTATTGAGCCAAGTTCCCAAGATCTCGTCAGGTTACCTGGGTCTGTGACGATCATGCGCATTTCGATAGCCGGCCCTACCGCTGAATTATCGAGTCGACGGTAGATCTCTACCGTCGTAGCCTGGTCGCTAAGGGCATTACCACGCGGACCCGTTAGATTGGCAAGCAACTGATTGCTCTCAATGACTAGTGTATCGCCTTCGTAGCGAGCAATATGGTACCCGAAAAGTGTATTCTCACTAGTCTCAGGATCACGTTCATCGAGATAAATAACACGCCGAGCAGCGAACTCTTCATACTCAAAGACGAGCCGATCGTCGTGCTGCGTAATTCGTAGCGGGCGTATCGTTGTAGCCTGACGAACGAGTCCAGCATCTGCGCATTCCGTGAACGCCGGATCATCTTCGAAAGGATCGAATGTATTTTGTGCAGCAGCAGCCTGTACGTTAAATGGAGGATTGTCTCGACCTAGCCCGTCCCGAGATCCGAGCCACATACCGTTTAGGTTTGGACGCCCATCATTGTGTCGTAGGTTGAGTGTGGGGATGGTCGTCGACGGAGTCATCTCACGTGATGGCCGAGAAATATCGCTCGTACTACTGACCGTTCGCAAGACAACTCTATCAGTCGGGCTAATCTCGACAATTTTGCCGCCGTGAATATCCGCCTCTTCCATCAGAATCATCGGCCCACCATCACGGCTTTTTCGCCCAAAAATACGCAAAAATTGGCCCGGCCGAACCGTATCTGGCGTCCAACCCCATCTACGGAAAGGCGTTGGACCTGGACCAGTCGCCATCCACTCCGTCTCAACGCCCTTTTCATCAGTAACCGTTAAGATGATATTCAAGTGAGGGTTTTTGAAATTGAATTCCGTTACAAGGCCTTCGATCTCTATATCGTCAGCGGAGAACACAGCCGATGATCTGTGATGCGCCTGAGCTACATTCGATACAGGCATGCCAACGAAGCATATCGCTATAAATAGACGAAGTTTTAGTTCTTTCTTATCAAACAAATTCGCTACTCCATGAGCCGGGAGATACCTTCTATCTCACTTGCGAATAATTAGTCTCCAACTAGCGGCAACCTACAGTCAACTTCGGTGAACTCATACTCAGCAGCGTAGTATCTTTTCCAATTGACATTCCATAGGCCCGTCAAAACCGTCGGATCGGTGACTATCATCGTCATCTCCAGTGCTGCTCCTATGTCATCATCAGCACGGCGATAAGTCTCGACGATCGTATGCTGATCGCTCAGCGTATTCCCTCTCCACGAAGTTAGGTCACCGAGCAATTGATCACTTTCTACAACTAACATCTCACCCTCATAGCGGGCGATCGAGTCCCCTAAGCCCGTCTTGTTCCCATTAGCATTGGACCGACCCTCACCCAGATACACTACACGTTGCGCTGCACCTTCCTCGTATTGAAAAACAACACGATCTGTATATTGCGTAATCCGCACAGGTTTTGCCGACGAAGCTTGTCGAACTAACCCATGTGCTGCGCACTCGGTGTAACTCGGGTCGTCAGCTGGATCATAACTAGCCTGTATGAGTATCGCGTTGTCATTCAACGGAGGGGTATTCCTACCAGGACTCGCATTTCTGGCCCGAACACTGGGGTGTTTGGCCCAGTACCCGCTCAAATTCGGTCGTCCATCGCTTAGATTTAAGGGAATGGCTATCTGCCCCAGAGCAGGACCATCGTTGATTCGGTCAGACGATCCAGACAGCGCTCGTACAACCGACCCATCAGCCGGATTTAGCTCAACTATCCCGCCATCGTCCAAGCGTTCTCTCTCCACTAAGATCATCGGCCGACCCTGACGACTTTTCATACCGGTCACACGCAAAAACTGGCCAATCTGGATGGAATCGGGGGACCAGCCAGTACGCCTTAGGTTGTCTGGAGCCTGAGTCGTGGCCATCCAAAGTGTTTCCATTCCATTTTCATCCGTAACATTGAGGATGACATTAACGTGGGGGTTAACGAAGTTAAACTCGGTAACGACCCCTTCAATTTGGATTTCTTCGTTTGTAAAAGGAGCGACTACGGAGTGATGGCCGCCTGAAACAAAAGGGAATAACAACCCCAAAAAAACGGTTATCGACTTCGCAGTAATTTCCATAGCACACCTACTGTTGTTCCTTCCAATAAAATATTGGATGCGGTATATCAGCGCCAGTCGGCCTCCCACACCGCAACCATGTCCAACACAAGATCCGGCATCTCGATAGCCAGATCATCCCTTTCTCCTGGATCAGTCGAAATATCATAAAGCTGCCAAACCGTCTTTTCGACGCTTCTTCCAGGGGGGACGTTAATAATCTTGTAGTCCCCACGAATCAGCGCTCCCCTCTCACCTTGCGACCAACCAACTGTGTCCCCAGGCAGATGGACCGTATCGCTTACACCAGTCATGTGCGGCCAAAAGGAACGGCCTCTAATGCCGTTTATCTGACGACCTTTGTATTCGCCTGCTCCTGGATGCTCGGATTCAGCAATCTCCAGGAACGTCGGCAGAATATCCAGTATCGTCATAAAGGACCCGTTGACAACGCCCCCTGATACAGCCGCCGGGTAATAGACAAAGGAGGCAGCCCTTAAACCCCCTTCGCTGAGGTTGCCCTTCGCCCCTTCCAGCGGTGCGGAAGCAGCCTCGCCAAAGCCTAAGCCATGATCGACGAAGGAATTCTGGCGCCCCCAGTTGTCGAACCGGTTATCAATAAAATCAGGAACTATAGGCCCACCCTGCCAGGGAACGAGCCCCGCGGTATGACCAAATTCAGCTGTCGACGCCCCGTGATCGGAGGTAAAAACAATCACGGTATTTTCAAGCTGCCCGCTCGTTCTTAACAAATCTATGAGTCGACCTACGTTAATATCGAGGTTTTCGACCATCGCTGCATAGAGTTCTTGGGTACGCGCATATCTCTGCTGCTGCTCATCCGTTAACTCGTCCCAGCGCGGCGCAAGCGAAGTGAAGTCCACAAGCGTCGCACCACCCGGAATAACCCCGAGCTCGCCTGCACGAGCGACACGTTCCTCCCGCAACGCGTCGTAGCCCGCATCGTAGCTTCCGGCAAACCGAGATAACGACTCTTCTGGCACCTGTAAAGGCCAATGTGGAGCGGTGTAAGGCACGTAGGCGAACCAGGGTGCAGCACCCTCGTTAGCCTTAATAAACTCAATCATCTTGTCGGTGTAGTAATTCGTTGCGTAGAAGTCGTCGGGAAGCGCCTCGTATTCGACACGCTCACCGTCGAGCTCGTACAAGCTATAGTTTCCCCAGAGCACTTCAGCAAAATAACTCGCAGACGCCCCAACTTGCACGAAGGAGCGATCGAAACCACGAGTTGCCGGTGTGTAACCATCCTCTAGACCGAGATCCCACTTTCCGGTCATGTAGGTCTCATAACCAGCTTCCTGCAAAAGCTCCGGGAGGATAGCCCAGTTGAGACTCAAGCGGTTAGCTCGCTCTCGGCTAGCCATTGGAGGGCGAAGCTCTAAAGCACCAGAAACTCCTGTACTCGCCATCATCATCACGCGGGTTGCCTGACACGTGTAACTAGTGTGAAAGTTCGTGAGACGTACGCCTTGAAAAGCAAGCTCATCAATATTTGGCGTCGGGATTTCGCTGCCGAAGGCTCCGAGGTCTGTAAAGCCAAGATCATCAGCCACTATGAACAAAATATTCGGACGAGTATCGTTTGATGTTTCTGTAGAGCACGCGCAGAGCAACGCGAAAGAAACAACGATTAAAATCTTATTGACGCTATCCATAATCATTAATATTCCCCTACCACACTGCTATACAATCGTACTGCTGGAGTGTAACTCCTGGAGTCCAACCGCGCTGAAGTTCTATAACTATAGGCTCAATAAACATGACTGGATCAGTCGCTGAAAACATGTATCGAAGCACGTTCACATCTGAATAAATAATCTAAAAAACGACAATCCACAAAAATACAGACTGGTTATATAAAACGTTAGTATTTATATTTATGCTTATTATTCCGATACTTAAGATCGTAAGAATTAGTAATCTCAACACATGGCAGAAAGGCCTATATATATCAACCCGTAGGCATATTGCATTGCCCGAACTTATATCATTTAGAGGCAGAACAGATGGATAACAAACAACTAAGAAACTATCTGCTTCTTATGGTTGCCGCCGTTGTGTGTACCACCACCCCCCAGGTGTAACCGAATGCTATTGTCTGCAGCTGTCCTCTTCATATCAACAGAGGGGCTTGTTTGTAACGTTAAATGCCCGCTTATGGCTCACCCGTACCTTTTCGGATAGATGGATCAACGGTGATTTTTTTAAACTCGATCATCGTAAGGAATATGCCAATAGACAACAAAACAAATACAACGATTGCGGACATGAATATAAGTTCTGTGCCCATTAACGTGCTCCTTGGATTGACATCAGTTTGAAATAAATGCCAAAACACAAAATGGATGGCACCCATAGGGCGGTAAAGACACCTTCATCACGTTGCCCGGTAAACCAAAGGAACGCTGATAACGCAAATGAAATAGAGACAGCAAGTAATATAAAAAAATCAGATTTTTGAAACATAGTGTTCTCCTATTGAGTGATTGAAAGAGGTGATAAAAAAGCGCCTTACTCCATCGATCCGAGTGCAGCGAACAGGCAGCCGACGATCGCGAAGCGTGCTATTGAATGTACTGTGGACTCGCCCGCAATTAAATTTTCCGGAAACTGAATAAACCCTCCAAGCACTGCAATTGCGATGATCGCTGTGCCAATTAGCAGGGCTATACCCAGAACAAAAAGTGAGCGTTTGACGCGTTGGATTAGAGTTAGGTTCATTTCGTTTACCATAAAAATTCAGCGGGAAAAAAGTGTTTGGAGGCCGGCTGTGTCGATATCTCGAACTAGGGAACCATTTGGTAAGGCACCCATGGCAGCCTATCGATCCGACCATTGTTGCGGGATGCGCTGCACCAAGCTGCTGTCGTAACCGAGTTCAGATACAACGTTAACGAGTCGTTCATAGGCATCTTCACCGATATCCGGTGCTCGGGACATAATCCAAACGTACGCCCGGTTCGGAACCCCGATAATCGTATGTTGATAGTCTTCGTCAAGATAAGCGATCAAATAGGCAGACCGAAATGGCCAGAGAAACTGCATCCGCCATTCAGCGTTGGTATCCCTATTGTGAACCCAAGCAACTGGATTGAACTGCTTCTCTTCTCCATCGAATCTATCCTTCCTGAACGTATAGGTCGTCTGAATTTTTCCATCGTCTGTTAACGCGTAGGTCTCCACAGCGTTATGGGCATTGGCTTCGCTAGCGAACCAGGTATCGATGGGAATACTGCCGATTACATACCAGTCACCCATAAATCGCTGCAAATCAACGGACCGGTCGATTGCTTCTAGCCTTAGACTATCACTCATAGCACAACCATTAATTAAAACAAAAACAATAAGGGCGAGATATCTAAAAACACACATGGCTATTGCTGAACTTGGGAATTCCGAGGCTGGACCCAAGCATTACGGGATACAAACGGATTACTCTTCGGCTTCGCCAGCAATAGCTGTACATCGCCTATCGCCTGCTCGATGAATCCACCCTCGCAATAGCAGAAATAAAAATCCCACATCCGAACAAATTCTTCCGAGTAACCAAGTTCTCTAACATCCGCTAGTCTCGAGAACATTCGCTCGCGCCAATGCCTGAGCGTCGTCGCGTAATCAAAGCCGATATCCTCGACATGATGTAAGTGCAGATCAGTGGCTCGAGCCACTGAAGCTTCAAGAACTTGCATGGATGATAGCGATCCACCCGGGAATATGTAGCGCTGAATAAAATCGACTGAGCGTTTGGCGCGCTCGTATTGGTCGTTTTCGATAGTAATCGTTTGAAGCAACATCATGCCGTCCGCCCTAAGGAGGTTACTGCATTGCTCAAAATACCTATCAACAAACTCGTGACCGATCGCCTCAAGCATCTCGACAGATACGAGTTTACTGAACTGTCCGGTAAGGTCGCGGTAATCTTCGAGTAGGACAGTGACGCAATCTTCTAGGTTTTCTTTCCGGACACGCTGCTGAGCAAACTCGAATTGCTCACGGGAAATCGTGGTCGTGGTAACTCGACAGCCATACTCCCGCGCCGCAAAAATAGCCAGGCCGCCCCAACCTGTCCCGATCTCAAGCAAGTGATCGGTAGGACACAGCTCGAGCTTGTCACAGATCAATTTCAGCTTAGTCTGCGATGCTTCCTCAAGAGTCATCGTCGGTTTTTCGAAAACCGCCGACGAGTACATGAGCGAATCGTCAAGCCAAAGCCTGAAGAAATCGTTACCAAGATCGTAGTGCGCGGCAATGTTGCGACGACTTCCAGGTTTACTGTTACGATTCCATCGATGGAACATCCTGTGCGATGGCTCGGATATCCGCGCTAGACCCGTCTCCATACGGTTCAGAAGGTCACGATTTCGCAGGAGAACACGTATGACGGCCGTGAGATTATCTGTCGTCCAATAACCCTGCATATAGGACTCACCAGCGCCAATGGTGCCTCTAAAGGCTACATCACGGTAGCAGCACGGATCATGCACGATGATTCTCGCAACGATCTCAGCATTACCCGTGATATCTCCGAATTCCCAGCGCCGGTCACCTTCGACGATCACGAGGCGATCGCTACGAAGCCCCCTAAGCCGGCTGTGCACTAACCACCGCAGCAGCAAAGTGAAAAACGAAGGTTTTTTCATCCCAGCAGGAAATTTTTCAGAATTAATAGTAGTTGATGGCATCATTTTTTAGATTCCACTAATGTGTCATTTTTAGGATGGTCGTAGACTAGAGAGCGCTTTAGCCAAAGGCGTAGTGCTTGCCAGTAGATTACGAGCACAACGCGCATCGTGGTCAGAGGATAGACAACAAGTAAGCGGGCTAGGGAGTATCCGTTTATTTCGGATCGCTCGAGCCGCATCGTAGCCTCAAAGAACTTATCGCCGTCCTTATGGTTTTCCATACAAACATGCAAACGTTCTGCTGGATCAGTGAACCACCATTCGTAGTCAACTGCCATGTCCATAAACGGTGACACATGAAATTCTTTAGTCAAACTAAAATGCCTAGGTTCGTTTGCAACTGGTTCCGATCGGCCTGACAACACGTAACAGTACTGCTCCCCCCAAGGGGTGTTATTGACCTCGGTAACTATCGATTCCACGACTTCGCCTGTCGAGTCGAAACAATAATAAAAAGATACCGGACTAAAACCGTAGCCGAGATAACTAAGCTGGGTCAGTAGCCGGATAGGTCCAATAGGGCGACGACCGGTTCGATCTTCAACTAGATTGCGGACACAGACTTCGAGCGGCTTTTCCGGATCACCAGCATGATCTCCACGCCGAAACCGAGCTAATGTGGGGTGCTTCACCGACCAGAGCCAGCGTCCACGAAATACCTCCTCGAGCTCAGAAAGATCTAGATACATCATGAATAGTCGGTACTTGAACTCATGGCGGATAGGCGTGTAGCGGCAATGCTTTAGCAGCCCTTCGAAAATACAGCTATGCATTCTGTAGGTACTCCTTGAAATGCTGAACAGCGGTCTGGGCGCTCAAGAGACCGTCTTCATGAAAGCCATTGCGCCAGTACGCGCCGCAGTAGAATGTTCGGCTAACGCCGTTAATATCTGCGTGACGGCTCTGCGCCGCAATGCTTTCACGCGTAAATAAGGGGTGGTCGTAGGTAGTACGCATGATTACCTTATCGGGACGAATCCGGTCAGTGTTATTCAGCGTTACGCAATATGTTCGAGGTAACGAGAGTCCCTGAAGTATGTTCATGTTATAAGTCACGGACAAAGAACCAAGCGGATTGTCGGCAACATGATAATTCCATGCAGCCCATGCTAGACGTCGTTTGGGCAGTAATGATTTGTCGCTATGTAGAACGACTTCGTTAGCCTGATAACGGATAGCCCCGAGGACCTCACTTTCAATCGGAGTCGTGTCCGCGAGCATCCTTAACGCCTGATCGCTATGGCAGGCTATAAATACGTAATCGAAATGCTCAGAATCAGCACCGAACGCTTTTACATCGACACCATCCGAATGACGCCTGACACACTGGACAGGACTAGATAGTCTGATTCTGTCGCGGTGCCCGGCAACAAGCCTATCTATATACGATCGCGAACCGCCATTGATAACGCGCCATATCGGGCGATCGTTGATATTCAATAGTCCATGGTTTTCCAGGAAACGCACGATGAATCGTCCAGGGACCTGTCCGATGTCACTTGGATCAGCAGACCAGATTGCTGCACATATAGGTATTAAATAGTAATCCACGAACTCCGATGAATAGCGGTTCTCAAAAAGGTAGTCAATAAGCCGCGAGTCATTTTCATTTCTCGAAAAAGCGAGTGGCGCTTCACGATTAAAGCGCAAGATATCCCAGATCATCCGATAAAAAAATGGCCGGAAAAGATTGCCGCGCTGCGCGAAGAGACTGTTCAGTGTCGCGCCGTTGTATTCGAGACCAATATGCGGGCACTGCACACTAAAGCTCATTGAACTCGGCTTAGATGGGACTCCCAGCTCCTCCAGTAACGAGATGAAGTTCGGATAGGTCTTATTATTAAAAACGATGAAACCCGTATCAATCGCGATCAGTTCATCGCCCTCTGCGACGCTTACCGTATTGACGTGCCCACCAATATAATCATTAGCTTCAAACACCGTTATTTCATGCTCTTCGCGCAATAAATAAGACGCCATATTACCGGCGATTCCTGACCCAATAATTGCAATCTTCATAACACTACGTCAGCTCGTAGCGCAGTCGGCGACCGCCTTTGGTTACTGACTCCAGAGCGAGCCACTCACTATCTCGCGAGTACCAAAGCTCTACCTCGATGTTGTTACCCATTAGTCGATAATGGAGCGATGGTATGAGCTCATTCCGAACATTGATGACATCGGCCCCAATCAATTCAACTTCAACGTTGACATACGCACCCGTCTGCGTATTCAGCAAACGTGGCTCAAGCAAAAAACCCCGATCCCAATACGCAAAGGTTGTTACACATTCAGGCAGTATCGATTGATTTTCGGTGTTGCCGCGAACAGCCGATACAACAAAGCTCCGATCCTTAGTAGCACCTAATACCGAGTATCGGTCGCCATTGACATCCGTCTCGGATTCGATCGCCTGGAGGCACTCTCCAGCCCAGCGTTCAGTGTTCCTGTGCCGATATGTGTAAACGCTAAAAAACAAAAACGGCACATTAAATTTTGCTTCGGTTCTGATTTCTCGAACGTCACCGAAATCCGTTAAAGAGAACCGATGACTCCCTATTTCAGCATCGTCCAGATAAACACGGAACGTCCATTCACGAGTCTCCATGGAGGCAAAAACAGGCCTTACCGAACATAGGATGACACCGAAGCAGATAATACTAATAGTCATCTTTCTCATTGTTTTGTTCACGATACCTTCGCTATTTGATCTAGTAATTTAGAGTCTTCTTGGGCCCAGGAAAAAACGCATTGGTAGAATGAATGTAGTCGGAATATTTTGGACGTCGTTCTTTGATGGTGCTTTCAAGCATCTTCACACCAGACACTTTCAACAGCAGAAAACTCATCAGGAGAGGTGAGGCTATCGTCCACCAGCCGCCCGCCGATACTGCGATCAGATAAAAGCCCCACCAGACGCAAAAATCGCCGAAGTAATTCGGATGCCGTGTGTAGCGCCAAAAACCAGCATCGAGAACACACCCTTTGTTCCTGACATCAGCGCGGAACCGTGCGAGCTGATAGTCCCCCCCAGCCTCGAACAAAAAACCGATTGCCCACAGTAGAACGCCGAGAATATCGAGCAAGCCAATTGAAGCCTGACCATTGATCGCCGGCATTAACGATAAAGACACGATAGAGGCTAGCGAGCCCTGTAGCCCAAAAACGATATAAAGACTTTTTATTTCGAAATTCGGCTCGTTTTTTTTCCGGATCTCTCGGTAACGGTAATCTTCATCTTCGTTCCAGTTTCGCCACGTAACATAAGCTGACAAACGAACGGCCCATAATGAAACCAGGGATAACACAAGCCAAGCTCTCGGGCCTATTACGGGAGCGGTGAAAAGGTAAGCGGCGCTCGCAAGCACGAACATCAATGACCACAAACTGTCAACGATACTGACATCTCGCAGCCTAAAACTAATGCCCCATGCAAACACGGCGAGCGCCATGATTAGCGTTAGCGCCAGAAAATAAGCGTCGAGACTAAACACAGCCGACTTCACTGGCTGCTACGACGGCCATACCATCCAACCGAGCAGAGAGAACACTAAGCGCCGGCATAATAACCGCCCAGCCAAGCGCCAACACGATTAACCCTACAATTTGGTCCACGAAAATAACCCCGCCAAACTCAGAGCCGGCATAAAATGCTAGCGGACCAAAGAAACCACCGAGAACGGCAGCAAATATCGTGCGCTTACGCAACCAACGCAACGACACATTGAGCGTCGTCGCCAACAACATCCACATCGTAATAATCCAGAAAGGGGCAAAGCCGGTCAAAAAATTACCAGACGGATACTCAAGCAAACCAGCTGTCACGAGCGCACTGTCCCATACCGCACCCATCAGTCCTGCAGCGCAGACGAGCATTAACTCGCAGAGCGGCCGGCTAGCCTGCGACAGATGGAAGGAAACGACAACTGCAACGACTATGGGGCCCACTAAGGGAACATAATTAGCTGCCCCAAGGACACAAGCAAACCAGCCGATCTGAAATCCGATAATGTTGATGAGGAGATGCATAGCGCAACGATTAAATCGATTGGTTTAGAGCAGTTGCTTCGAATAGGTAGTGGCTGACCCACCATTCCTGACCGTCGGCGTAACCAAAAAGCTCGGCGCAAGCCATGAAAAAAATTCGCCACCGCATCCACCACCGTTGAGCGCTATCCTCTCCATAAGTGACTATCAAGATCGGCATGATATTCGGTTTTTGAAAATCCATCTTGTTGAGCCAAGCGTTAGCGGTCTTTTCGTAATGACTGCCATCCCAACGCCAGCGCTCGCAAAGTTTTAGATGCTCCTGAAACCGCAATGGCAAATCATCGCTAGGCATAATTCCACCGGCAAAGAAATGACGGGTCATCCAGTCACTCGGTCCGGTGTCGACAAATTCGTACGCCGCTGAACGATGGCAAAAAATATGCATAAAAAAATAGCTATCGGGCTTTAGCCAGCGCGATACACGTTCGAACATCGCACGATAATTACGTAGATGCTCGAACATCTCGATGGAGACGATTCGATCGAACTGATTATCTGGCTCGAAATCGTTCATATCGCGAGTCAGAACTGTGATATTGGTTAAACCTCTAATCTCAGCCGCCGCAACAAGCGCCGCGCATTGCGTTCGCGAGTTAGAAACCGACGTAAACGTACTATTGGGGTAGCGCTCCGCAGCCCATAAACTGAAAGAGCCCCAGCCACAACCAAGATCTAAAACTACCTGCCCATCACGCAATTGGGCTCGTGCTGCGGTTAATTCGAGCGCAACTGACTCAGCCGCATCGAGTGAAGCACAACCTTCATCCCAATAACTGCAGCTATACTTCTGTCGATGGCCAAGTACGAGCTTGAAAAATTCGGCTGGCACCTCATAGTGCTGCTCATTAGCGAGCTCCGGTAGCGGCGCGATTGGACCTGCATCCATGATCTTGAGGAATCGTTCCTGGTCTGCAGCTACACACTCACAGTCCAAAGAGCTAATCTCGCGGAGCCGATCTTTAAGCAAACGACGAATACCAAAGCGGATAATGCTATCAGGCACGAGGCCCATCTCGGCCCAGTCTAAGATTCGGCTGCTATTTAGCGCGGCTGCCGCATTCATATCGCCCGCTCCTATTCATATGATTTTGACTCCAATGCATCAACCACCCGTTTAAGTCCCTGGCCGATATCACTACCGAGCGGAACAGCACCGGCACGTTCAATCGCGTCACAACAATCGATAGATACTGCCCCACCGATAAATATCGGCAAATGGGTTTCATTTATAAGGTCGACGAGCTGGTTCTCGATAATGAATATTTCCGGCTCGAGCGCACCGGAAAGAACGATAGCCTCGCAATGCGAGGTAGCCGCAGTACCAGCGAGCTCGCGGAGGGGCATATCCGCACCCAAAACAATCAGTTGTAATCCGGCTTGATGCGCCGCTAAGCCGAACAACAGGAGGCCAATCTCATGATGTTCACCCGGGAGGCAGGCAGCGAGTATCCGACGACCGGAGCTATCTCGTTGGCGATGATGAAAACGAGCACCAAGTGTATTACGCAGGAAGAAAGCAAAGAAATGCTCTTCCGCAATACTGCCCGACCCGGACCGCCAGCGGTTACCGAGCTCAACAAGCAGTGGTGTTAGCAACTCCCGCGTGACAGTTTCGACAGGGTGAAGCGAAAGAGCATTACCATAGATTGTTTCAAGCCGATGCTCATCGAAACAGACAATCGATGCAATCATCTCATTACGGTAAGTATCCCAAACACTTGGCTGATGGGCGCCGTCTCTTTCTCGTTCTTCGGCGAGTAGTTGATCGCGAACCTGCCCAATACGCATACCATCCCCGAGGAGCGCCACAACTCGAAGTATCAAATCGATGTCTTCCCGCGTAAAAAGACGATGCCCACTTCGCTTACGATGCGGTTGAATCAAGCCGTAACGGCGCTCCCAGGCCCTTAGTGTGATCGGTGAAACTCCGGTCAGGCTCGCAACTGCCCCGATCGGGTAGAAGCGACCTCCGAGTAACGATTCTTCTAAAGCGATTTTCGACTTCATTTAATCAACTAATATTAAATATATGTACACAGCATGTATATATTATAAAGTATATTGTTTTTATTCAATATATTTTTAGTTTATTTCTATACTATTACTATACAATAAGATAGCCCGAACCCCCGTTATAGCTTTGGAAGGTAAAAATTAACTTGTCGACGACATCGTCAATAGCCGCCATCGCGAGCCCCATCGCTTAATTTGTTTTAGTTCTCATGGATCCAAAGAAAAGATCCGAGACATGTCGAATGGATGTCTCATAATTTCGTTCGGCGATCGAACATTTCCCGAACCAATCTATAGTTTTCAGTCGTTTGAGCGCAAAAAGTGGGTAACGCAGGAAAAATTCCTTCATTTCCGATGCATCGCTCTCCAGCCTGTGCCCTAGTATTTTTCCGCGGTAGGCCCCGGTATGGCGCCCTAGTCGTATTAGAGTAGAGGCCCGTCTAGTCCAGGGGATAGCGACGGGCTGACAAGAGGGTCGTATGTCCACTGCCAAGTTAGCTGCACAAGGCCCCCGATATCGAATAAATTATTCTGCGCCACCCCGACAAAGGCTAGATCGTTAACCGAATCGATCGAGAATAACGTCCCTGCCACACTAGACCACTAATAGCTAGCAGGTACTACAGAAACGGTAGTGAGGTTGAACAGATGAGGCGATCATTGGTGAATTGCTAACCTTCTCCTACCAATCAGCAACACAGTCGAAGGATTCAATAGCCACCCCTGGGGTCCAGCCTCGTAGCATTTCTACAACCACGGGCTCTGTAAACATAAGGGGATCGGTCGCCGAGAATGTGTATCGCAGCACGTCTCCCTCAATCACTTCGAAGCTCTCTGCGTAGACGACCTGTTCAGACTGCGGCGCACCTGTCCCATTATTGAATAGTGGCCAGTCAACGTGCGTCGTTGAGACTACCAAGGAATCGCCCTCCCAGTGGCCAACAGAGAAGCCTAGAGGCGAAGCGGCGATCGATTCAGGCTCTCCTATTCCGTCAGTGTCCATATGGACGACACGCTCAACGTCATGCTCCTGTACGCGAATAAGAATTCGATCTCCATCGTCGATGATCTGCATCGGAACTGGGTCGAACATTGGCGAGGGCATCCCTGTCTGGCAATCAAGCTCAGGGTTATCTGTGTGATTGTATTGGGCGACCATCTCTTGGGCATATTCGGTAAGAAGACGCTCATGCGAATAGTCGGCATTCGGCGATCCAGGCATTCCAAATGGTCGATGACCGCCAACACCCGCCCATACTTTAAATATACCTTCTGAGGTAGCCCTTGCGGTTTCGACAGCGACTGGATCAGCGTCCTGACTTGATGGCGCGCGATAGCCTATATCGATCTGCTGTTTATTTTCCCATCTAGCCGTCTGCCCACCCTCAACGAATTCTTCACCGCTCGGCAACAGAAGGTTGATTACACCGAGCGAACTTTCATTTCTCCGAGATACATAGCCTGCTGCTCTAATTTGGTCCCCTTCAGAAACGGAGTCTTGTGAAATCCCTAGTCGGCGAAAAAGCGCTGGCTGAGGACCCATTTCAAGCTCCCATATACTGCTGCCGTCATCTAACCTGAACCGGACATGTGGATTACGCCAAAAAACCTCTACGACTTCACCCTCAATTTCGACCAACTCTTCGATAATGTACAAAGTTGAATTAGTAGTCGTTCCATGATGCGCTGCTGCTAAAGGTGGTAACGCAACAGCCACCATCAGCACTACTCTAATTAACGTTTTCATCATACGAAGCCCCTTAAATCATCATGCTATAGTTTACATAACTGGCGAACACCGACAGTTCCGCACATCAACTTATCTTCTGGCCACTCATAGAAAAGATCTAATAGATTCTTTAGCTAGCGTAAATTGCTTCATTTGAACTGCTGGCTTGAAAGGGTATTCGACAATCGACTCCCGTAAACTCGTATTCGTCAGCCGCGTAGGGTTTCTGCCAACTCATCTCCCATGGGCGATCTAGATACACCGGATCAGTGATAACAATATTCATCTCGAGTAAAGGGCCGCGAGCGGGGTGGTTAGATCGCCGATAGGTCTCGACCGTTGTGACCTGATCGCTCAGCATGCTACCGGTAATCAACGAGAGCCTGCTCTCAAGCTGACTCGTTTCTATTACTAGCGCTCCGTTTTCGTAACGAGCTACGTGATGACCTAGCCGAGTATGCTCATTCGTCTCGACACCCCGTCCATCCAGATAGATGACGCGCCCGTCTCCACCACCTTCAAACGTAATAACCACACGATCGTCGTGCTGCTCGATTTCAACAGCGTTGATGCTCATGACCGTACGCACAAGCCCCGGTGCTTCGCACTCGGTGAAGGCTGGATCGCTGGCGGGATCAAGCGCTACCTGGTTGGCTGCTCCCACTTCGTTCCATGGCGGCGGGGTTCTACCTGTGCTACCTGAGGGACCGCCCATCCAAGTCCCAGCGAGATTCGGACGGCCATCGCTGAGTATCATAGCAAGGGGTTCGGCAGCACGCCTTTGAATCACAGAACCATCCGCACGGTCCACCACGAAAACGGTTTCCGTGCCAGTCAAAGCAAGGGCCTGAGCGGCGTGCCTTTCGACCGGGCTGATTCCCAGCACACGAATGACCGAATCGTCTGCAGGATCAATTTCAACGACAGTATCTATTTCTGCCCGGAAATCATGGCCCTCCAGCAGGATCATCGGCCCACCATCTCGCCTCGGACGACCAACCAGACGCAAGTACTGCCCTTCCTGGATCATGTTATCGGTCCAGCCCCAGCGGCGCATCGGGGCCGTCGCCGGCGCCGTAGCCATCCACTGCGTCTCAACATTATTCTCACCAACAACCGTAACAATTAGGTTTACATGGGGATTCTTGAAAATAAATTCGTTTACGTAGCCCTCGATTTCTATGGTCTCGTTGAGGTCGAACCACGGGGCATGCGCATGATGGGCATCAGTTCGCGTGATGAATCCTACAAAAAACAAGGCGAATAGTAACTTTTTCATCGGGTGATACCCTTTGTTACTTGAAGCCCTGATGATACCTTGGACGGAACTATCGATGAACCATAATAGGGAGCGAAACACAGCGCGTTAGGAATAACCATAAACCTAAGCTTTGTATTCCCCCTAGTTTTGTCTTGAGCGACTCTTCACAGCCAACAGTTGGCGTCGTAAGTCCTATCGCTTTGCTTACTTAAGGTCGTCCGCGCTATTCGTTCGAGCCTCACCAAATAAAATATCTGGCGCGAGGCTACATCCCTCCTCAGAACCAAAACAAGCAGAGATGCGCTAACGTCTAGTCTCCGTCCATTCATTGCTAACTCGCCGGATCCATTTCATTATAAGTAAGTCGGCTTGAATTTATTCGCGTTCGCGGGGAGCAGAAGATCACAGGATGAGTTGACGGCCGTTGGCCCTTAATAAAGATGGATCCCGCGTCTGATATTCATCAACGACTCCGAGACCTCCCGGCACGTAACCGACGACTCCAAGATACAGGACCTCCGGAGCAGGTAGAGGACCATGCAGCCCTTCGATCAAAGCCATAGCAGGCCGAGCGTTATGCGCTTCTAGCTCGTAGTTAGCTTCGTTAAGAGTTTGCCAAATCCCGTTAAGGTTCGGCCGACCGTCAGACAATCGTTGTGGTTCGTACGGTTGGTCTTGAGAGTAACTAAATCTGGCGTTAGCTAGAGCCAGAAAAACAAAAAAACGTCAAATAACAACGTTTTTCCATAGACCCAAATATACCGATAACCTTCTGTCTCGAGAAAGAGTGGTAGCGGGGGTAGGATTCGAACCTACGACCTTCGGGTTATGAGCCCGACGAGCTGCCTGACTGCTCCACCCCGCAATCGCGAGCGGGGATAATACTAGTGGGTCTAAAGACCTGCAAGGCCTACGAATATATTCATAAATATAGACATACAATTAACACGCTTATAGCGTGCTGAAACATCCGCAATCATCGACCGTTTCTACAACAGAACGCGACTACAGAGCTCCAGCAACCCACCAGGGAAAAAACCCAGCACGAGCAGCGCGAGTGTGTTCACGCTAAGCACTACACGGAAATCAAGTTCGGCGGTCAAAGGCATCTCATCCTCAGGCTCCATGAAGTACATAAACCATACAATTCTTAGGTAATAGAATGCACCGATGACCGCGAACGCAATACCGGTGATGGCGAGCCAAAGCATATCGGCATCAATCACACTCTCAAGCACGACGAGTTTAGCGTAGAAGCCTACAAACGGCGGCACGCCGGCCAAGCTAAACATCACTATCAGCATCATGAATGCAAACCACGGGCTACGCGCGTTGAGACCTCTGAAGTCGGCCGTTCTCTCTGCCTCGAAACCTTTGCGACTCAGAAGGATAATCATACCGAAAGCAGCGGCGGCAGTAATCGAGTAGACTAGCGTATAAAACAGCGCCGCGGCTATGCCAGTCTCCGTACCTGCGACAAACCCCATAAGAACAAAGCCAACATGCGAAATCGTGGAATACGCCAACATTCGCTTGAGATTATCCTGCACAAGCGCGACTAAATTACCTATACCTAAAGATAGAACCGACAGAATAGCTACCATGTCCTGCCAGCTAGCATGAAGACCACCTAGTCCTTCAACGAGGACGCGCCAGGCTAAAGCGAACGCTGCAATTTTGGGCGCGGTACCTATAAACAGTGCAACCGGTGCTGGGGCGCCCTGATAGACATCCGGCAGCCACATATGAAACGGTACAGCGCCAAATTTAAACGCAACACCAACGATAATGAAGGCTAACGCTAGTAACGTTGGTACGTTTAGCGCTTCATTTACTACGAAGTGAGCCGACAGCTCATCCAACTGCACTGTTCCAGTCACACCGTACAGAATAGAAACGCCATACAGCAGCGTTCCAGATGCGATCGCTCCCAACACGAAATACTTCATCGCCGCCTCTGCGGAATCAGCAGATTCACGATTAAAGGCCACCATCGCATAGAGAGATAGCGACAAAATCTCTAGGCCTAAGTAAAGCGTCAAGAGACTATTAGCCGAGATCATTACCATGATACCGAGGAGACCAAACAGCCCGAGAATAAAGAACTCACCTTTAAACAAACCAGCTTGGATCAAGTAGTCACGAGAATACAAAAACGTAAGCGCCACTACGATATAGACGAACATCTTCAGCACATTACCCACCGGGTCTGC
>JBJKYL010000018.1:0-80000 GCA_045561055.1 Candidatus Rariloculaceae bacterium
GGAGAAACTGTGGACGCTAGCGGAGAAGCATACGCCAAGCCGGCGAGTCGCTGAATATACGCAGGGGATCATGGATCTGGGTGCAACCCTCTGTACTCGCAGCAATCCGAGCTGCGACACTTGCCCGCTCAACCGTGACTGCATTGCTCGTGCTACGGGTACCCAAAAGCGGCTGCCAACGCCTAAACCTCGCGAATTACGGCCACAGCGAAAGGTTTCGGTATTACTTGTGCAGGACAATCAGCAGCGTGTTCTTTTAGAGCGACGGCCTGACGCTGGAATCTGGGGAGGATTGTTCAGTCTTCCGGAGCTTGGTACGGATGAAGATGCGGACGGTTGGTGCGCTCGGTATCTCGGCACCCAGATGTCGAGCAGCCGTTCGTTAGCTCCCATCGATCATGCGTTCACACATTTCGATCTGTGCATTACACCAATGATTCTTGAGTTGCGAGAAACGCCGTGCAGTGTTGTGGAGGAAGGTGAGTGGCTCTGGTATAAACCGGCTGATGAAATCGATTTCGGTGTTGCGGCGCCCATTGGTGCGTTGCTCAATTCGCTGATATAAGTAGGAGAAGGTCTAGATGAGTCGTACCGTGAATTGCGTTTTGTTGGGAATTGAGTCCGAAGGACTAGCTCGGGTGACCTATCCTGGGGAATTGGGACAGCGAATTTTCGAGAACGTGTCAAAGCTTGCATGGCAGCGCTGGCTCAGCCATCAAACGATGCTAATTAACGAATACCGCCTTACGCCGATTGAACCGAAGGCTCGGGAATTTCTCGAGCAGGAAATGGAGAAATTTTTCTTCGGTGGCGGTTCTGAGCGACCGCCCGACTTTGTCGGTGAATAGTAGGCTATTCTTATGTAGGTCGTCGCGAATTAAGACTATACGAGCGACGGCGTCATCACGATTCAGCGCTGTTGATTCATTCGATTGTCGATGAGATCTCCGACCACTGATGGATCAGCTAATGTTGAGGTGTCGCCGAGTTCACCAAAGTCATCTGCTGCAATTTTTCGCAGTATGCGACGCATTATTTTTCCCGAGCGCGTCTTCGGCAGGCCGGGAGCCCATTGTAGCAAGTCCGGTGCTGCAATCGGGCCGATTTCTTTACGTACCCACTTTACGAGTTCGTCGCGCAATTCTTCGGTAGAGGTTTCATCTGCGTTGAGGGTGACATAGGCATAGATGCCCTGACCTTTGATGTCATGTGGATAACCGACGACCGCGGCTTCAGCAACCTTCGTGTGAGCAACCAACGCGCTTTCGACCTCTGCTGTGCCCATACGGTGACCAGAAACGTTGATGACGTCGTCTATCCGCCCGGTAATCCAGTAATAGCCGTCACCATCCCGGCGAGCACCGTCCCCTGTAAAATATTTCCCGGAGAACTGGCTGAAGTAAGTGTTGAAAAAGCGTTGATGATCACCATACACGGACCGCATTTGCCCGGGCCAACTGTCGAGCATAACGAGGTTGCCGGTCGCTTCTCCTTCGAGAATGTTGCCTTCGTTATCGACGATGGCGGGTCTGATACCGAAGAACGGGCGCGTGGCTGAACCCGGTTTTAGGGCTGTGGCACCGGGTAGAGGGGTGATTAGAATGCCGCCTGTTTCCGTTTGCCACCAAGTGTCGACGATAGGGCATCGACCTTCGCCGACGACGTGGTAGTACCACTCCCAGGCTTCGGGATTGATTGGTTCGCCGACAGTGCCGAGAATGCGTAGGGTATCCCGCGACGTTCGGTTTACGGGGGCCGCGCCATCCCGCATCAAGGCCCGAATAGCTGTAGGTGCTGTATAGAAAATGTTGACTCGATGTTTATCGACGATCTGCCAGAAGCGGCTCGTGTCGGGATAGTTAGGGACGCCTTCGAACATGAGCGTTGTCGCTCCGTTCGCTAATGGGCCATAGACGATATAGCTGTGCCCAGTAACCCAGCCGACATCCGCCGTACACCAGTAAATATCACCGTCATGATAGTCAAACACGTAACGATGAGTTATTGCGGCATAGAGTAGATACCCGGCAGACGTGTGTAAAACCCCTTTCGGTTGACCGGTCGATCCCGATGTATAAAGAATAAATAGAGGGTCTTCGGCGTTCATCACCTCTGCCGGACAGTTCGTGTCCGCTCGGGCGGTGATATCGTGATACCAATGATCGCGTTCGGTTACCCAATCGGTTTCTCCACCGGTACGTCGTACGACGACGACTGTCTCTATCTGTTTTTTTGACAGTTTCTCGATAGCAGCGTCAACGTTAGTCTTTAATGGAATCGTCTTTCCGCCGCGCACGCCCTCGTCCGCCGTAATCACGACGTTGGAGTTACAGTCTTCAATACGGCCTCTGAGTGCTTCCGGTGAGAACCCCCCGAAAACGACTGAGTGAACGGCCCCGATTCGGGCGCAGGCTAGCATTGCGATCGTCGCTTCGGGAATCATCGGCATGTAGATAGTGACTCGGTCGCCTTTCTTTACGCCGAGTGACCGCAGCGCGTTACCGAGTCGGCATACGCGTTCGTACAAATCGCGGTATGTGATTACGCTACTATCGTCGATATTGTCGCCCTCCCAGATAATAGCGGGCTGTTCGGCGCGTTCGGCGAGATGGCGATCCAAGCAGTTAGCTGCAACGTTGAGTTGGCCGTCAGCGAACCAGTGGATGTGCAGATCATCAACTGCGTAGGAGATATCTTTAACCTGAGTGAATGGCTTCAGCCACTCGAGCGTTTTTGCTTGATCGGCCCAGAAGGTTTCAGGATTTTCAACCGAGTCATTGTAAAGCGCCTTATAACTTTCCTCGTTGACCCAGGCGCTTTCGGTTACTAAGGAATCTGCCGGATAAACTTTTTCTTCGCTCATTTTATTACTAACCCTTTCGTTTGCTAGTGTTATATTCCGTTGTCAATTTCAAGAGTGACGAAGTCCGTTAGTTCAGGGTTGTTTTCTATAACTTACGATAAGGACGAGTATTGCGTCGACCGAAGCTTGATTGTGGTCATAGGTCTTTTGTGGTTCGATCAGGTTTTTCTTAATAGATTTGAGATCGAGGGTAGCCAGGGCCTCTAGCGCTGTCAAAACGTTTGTATCGTACGAATGTGGGCGTCGTTCTTGACTACGGTAGAAGCTGACCGGTCTAATAACGGCGATCTTGAGATGGCCAGGTAGCTCAGTTGGTAGAGCAGCGGACTGAAAATCCGCGTGTCGGTGGTTCGATTCCGCCCCTGGCCACCATTAACCTATTGATTATAAAGTATTTTTATAGGGGTAGTTAAACCAGTCTCTAAATGACCTGCTCTATGTAACCACGCTGTTTCCTTTTGGTGGTGTTGAATCCCTCTCATTTTGCAGCGCAGTTAACTCTGTCGTTCTTGTACGCATAGACCAGCTAAAGGGGCAGGGCAGAAGGCCATGGCCCCCCATACCCAAATATAACTACTGCTCACACATTTTTAGCCATTTTGAACTGTGAACTAATCTAGGCGTAGTCTTAGAAACCTAGAGAACTAGAGCTTGAAGCAATCAAACCAGAAGCAGGCTTGGGGAAGTTTTCTTTTAGCATTGCAGGAGAGAGGAAATGACTCGTCTAAAGGACCGTATGATTCGTGCTGCAAAACTTGATATCGACCTTTATGAAGAGGTTGAGGCTGATCAAGGGGCACTGCGTCAGGCTATGTTAGTTGTCGTTCTTTCAAGTGTCGCAGCCGGAATTGGAAGTTTTGGGCAAGGTGGCCTTGGAGGGGTGTTGACCGGGATGATCGTAGCACTTGTCGGATGGTATATCTGGGCCTACCTAACTTATTTTATTGGCACAAGACTACTTCCAGAACCACAAACCAAAGCAGATCACGGTGAGTTATTGCGCACGATTGGTTTTTCAAGTTCCCCAGGGTTAATTCGAGTATTAGGAATAATCCCGTGGCTGACAGAAATCGTTTTTCTTGTCGCTTCGATTTGGATGTTGTCGGCTATGGTGATTGCGGTGAGACAAGCGCTTGATTATGAGAGCACATGGCGTGCAGTAGGTGTGTGTGTAATCGGCTGGATAGTTCAGACCATCTTCCTCGTGCTCTTGTTTAACTTTCTAGGGGGTGCCACACAGCCAGCCTGACTCAGAATAAACTGGAACTAATGATATGGTTGGGAAACTTCAAAAGACTTGAACGCATCAAGCCAGACTTGGGGAGTTTGTGATGAGACCGAATAATAACTTCTAGCCTTCGCCCATTCGGGTGGTGCTTTGTTTTGTTTTCTCTAGTCCTCGTCGCTGGGTGCGGCGGAGGTGGTGGCGGAGGCGCTCTACTAGTTCTACGCCTGCAGTGACCAATCAGGCTTTCGGTGGAGCTATGACCTTGGTGCAGGTGTGCCTCAAGACTATGCAGAAGCGGTGAAGTGGTTTCGCCTTGCTGCTGATCAAGGACATGCATCGGCCCAATTCAATCTTGGCAGCATTTATGACGGTGGTGAAGGTGTACCTCAAGACAATGCGGAAGCGGCGAGATGGTATCGACTTGCTGCTGAACAGGGGAATGCATCAGCCCAAACTAATCTTGGTGTGATGTATTACGAAGGTTCGGGATTACCTAGAGATTATGTGGCGGCCTATGCGTGGTTCAATATTGCTGCAGCTGCTGGCGTAGAACTTGCCCCTAATAATAGGTTGATCCTAGAACAAGAAATGACCCCTGCCCAAATTGCCGAAGCACAACAACTCTCTACAGAGATCTTTGAAAGGATTCAGCAGGGGAATTAGTGAAGTTGGATCTCTGTTAACACTATTATAAAAGCCAGCTACCATGTAGATGGAGACGATCTTTCAGATTTATTTCTTTCCAGCCCGATTTTCATCGGGCACGTTAACCTATATAGTAACGACCCCTTACTTAACAACAAACGGACAATATAGTTATGAAATCAGTTGGGAAAAAAATGTTACTGCTACTTGCGAGCGGCTTAATCGTCTCGCAGTTTGCACTCGCCCAAGGGGGTATCTCTTTCGGTGGTCTGGACACTAATTCAGATGGCTCGCTCTCAGTAGAAGAGCTCTCTGATCTATACAATATAGCCGTGGAACGCGGTCGCTCCCCCGCACCTTCGGCGGAAGACTTTTTTGCGTCTGTGGACACGGACGGGAATGGCGCGGTCAGTGAGGAAGAGTTCGACACGCTTATGTCGAATAGATGATGTTTGGCCTCCGGCTGACTGTTTCGATTTTTGCCAATGTTGGAGTATTTGCGGGAATAATTGCAGCAATTAGCCTCCCAGGTAGTGCGGAGGCTACTCCAAACATCCTATTGATCATTGGCGATGACATGGGAGTAGAGACCCTGTCTTCCTACGGTGTCGGGGAGAGTCCGCCGACGACCGCAGCCTTAGATGAGATGGCCCAGGAAGGTGTGCGATTTACTAACTTTTGGTCACAGCCTATCTGCTCGCCGACTCGGGCGACGATGCTAACTGGCCGATATGGTTTTAGAACTGGTGTCGGAGGACCTATTCCCCCTCAAGCCTTCGGACCGTGGCCTGACCCGCCAAAAAAGTCAGATGCTGCGCCAGCAGAGTGGATGGTCGAAGGCAGAATCGTAGAGACAGTTACCTGGGGTTTAACTGAAGATGAATACGCCTTGCCAATGGCGTTTAACGCTAATGATCATCTCGGTTATTCGACGGCGGCCATTGGAAAATGGCACTTGGCAGATGCCCGTAACGGATGGTTAGATCATCCGAATCGAGTTGGTTTCGGCCATTTCTCCGGCTTGATTATTGGTGAGCCCCATTCGTATTTCGCCTGGAACAAAACGGTAGATGGTAAAACTTCCGGTGCGACCGGATATGCGCCAACAGACAAAGTAGACGATGCAATCGAATGGATCGATGCGCAGGGCGACACCCCGTGGTTTCTCTGGTTCGCGTTCAATCTGCCGCATATTCCATTCCACCTCCCGCCACCGGCTAGTTTGCAGTCAGATTATTCGGCCCTCGATCCAAGTACTGTCCCGGACCCAATGTCCAAGCCTCACTTTCGAGCCATGATCGAGGCCATGGACACAGAAATAGCGAGGTTACTGGCGGCCCTGGATCCTGATATTAGAGAAAATACGTATGTCATTTTTATGGGCGATAACGGAACTACTGGTAGAACTATTAGCGCGCCGTTCCATCAGGGGAAAAATTCTGTTTACGAAGGCGGTGTTAACGTGCCGTTAATCGTCACCGGTCCGGGCGTCGAACGCAATGCTATATCCGAGGCGCTTGTAAACTCAACGGATATGTTTTACACGATCATGGAGATGGCAGGTGTTGATCCGGAAGAGACCGTGCCCGAGGAAATTACAACCGACTCAGTTAGTTTTTTTTCGGCTCTCTCTAATCCGACCGGTCCCTCTCGACGTGAATGGATTTACGCTGACGCGTTTAGGGGAAGTGACGGCCGGTCCGATCTTGCGAATTATGCGATACGTGGTGCACGGTACAAACTTCTAAAGTTTCGGGGAGTGGAAGAGTTCTATGACCTGCAAGCTGACCCCTACGAATCCGACGATCTTCTGCGCGGCGACCTATCTGGTGAGCGGCGCAGCGCATACGAGACCTTGAAGACGGAGATTCTACGATTAAGGTCAAGCGAGTAGGCTGAGCCCTCAGCTACTAAATCGTCGAGATCAGGGACACGTTCATGATCAGGCGTACCCTGCTGCCTAGAGGCTGGAAGTCACCGTGCGAGAGGTGCTCGTGTTGCTAACTGCACTAGCTGATCCGTTACCTAGAATCGCGTGTCGGATGATCGATTCGCCTTTTGGTTACTATTTAACTCTGAGAGGCATTAGAGGGCCTTGCGTTAGCTGCTTGATCAAGTGACAGTGACTTCAATTTCACCAAGCCCTGCAATACCTACCCGGAGCACGTCACCTTTCACAACGAGCCCTATACCCTCAGGCGTCCCCGTCAAAATGATGTCGCCGGCAGCAAGTTCATAATACTGAGATAAAATTGAAATTCCTTCCGACACTGACCAGCGTTGTAGCTCAAGATTCGAATCCTGTTTGATCTCACCATTGACGCTCAGCCAGATACGGCCGTCTACGGCGTGGCCGTTTGTTTCGACTGAGTGAAGCGGCCCGCAGGGAGCAGAGTTGTCGAAGGATTTGCTGATTGCCCAAGGACGAGAGAGCCGTTGAGCGTTCTGCTGCAAATCTTGGCGTGTCATATCCAGCCCAACACCATAGGCGTAGACATGATCCAATGCATCAGCCGGATCGATATTAGTACCACCGCTTTTTAGAGCGACGACCATCTCACCCTCGTAGCGTAGCGCCTGAGTCATGGGTGGGTAGGGGAACCCATCGCGATAATCGACGACCGCGTCGCGAGGTTTAACAAAGAAGAAAGGCGGATTTACATCCGGATCGTCGCCGCTCTCGATCGCATGGGCGCGATAATTTCGACCGAGACAATAGACGCGTCGCACTGGGAATCGCTGATCCGATCCATCGATTTCTAACGAGACGATGTCTGGGGGATCAATTACGTATTCGGAGCCTTGCGCTGAAGTCTCTTCCGCTATGCATGCAGCAGTTGCAAGAGCGGCGCCCCCGGTCAGAAAATGGCGTCTATTCGTAGGATTTAAGTTTTGCATGCAAGATTACCCCTCTATAATGTTAATAACAGATAAGGCTATGTGGATATTGGCAGGAATTGGGTTTACCCTCATATCCTATTGCCCAGTTTTGCTTATTTTACAGTACGCTGGGAATAGCGTCGGCTAGGAAGTCAAGTTATCTATCATTATGGGTGAACGTTGGATCCTATGGGTCCATAGCAGTCTTGTAGTGAAGCAAGTTCTAATTTAAAGGTGCTAGAGGTGGAGCAGACTATGACTAAGAAAATAATAAAACGAATAGGATTGATACCAGCACTGGCACTGTCAATCCTTGCTATGCCGGCAATAGCTCAGGAGACTTTTTTGACCGTCGGCAGTGCCGGTATGGTTAGCGGCCCAGATGTCGGTGAGCGTGTTCCGGATTTCGCCGCTTACGATCAGAACAATAACCTCGTTAGTCTCGATGATGTGATGGGACCAAACGGCGCGTTTATATTGTTTCAGCGCTCTGCCGATTGGTGACCTTTCTGTAAAACTCAACTCGTGCAGTTGGAAGAATCGATAGAGAAATATAGCGTTGCTGGTCTTGGTGTCGTCGCGATTAGTTACGATACCGTCGAGATACTAAAGAGCTTTGACGATCGTATGGGAGGATTCAGCTATTCTATGCTTGCTGACCCGAACTCCGAGATTATTGAGACCTTCGGTATCCGTAACCCAAACCCGGCACCCGGTAGCCGCACCGACGGTATGGCATTCCCGGGTAGTTATATCGTTAACGCTGATGGCATAGTGCAAGAGAAGTTTTTTGAAAAAAATGGTAGGGTCCGGCCGACTGCCGAAACTGTTTTGATGAAGACCTTTGGTGCTGACGGTGGTCGTCGCACAGAAGTGCAGCTGCCACAGTTCAATTTTGCTGCGTATGCGTCGCAGGATAGCTGGCGGCCGGGTAACACGATAGTTCTCGTAGTAGATTTCGATTTGCCTGATCGTATGCACCTTTACGCGCCAGGGTCCGATTATACGGCTGCAAATCTGAGCATCGTTGAGACTGAGCATGTTCTGCAGAATAGGTTGGATCTTCCTGAGCATGAGATTCTTTATCTGGAACCGATCGATGAAAGCGTTCCCGTATATCACGGTACTCCACAGATTCAGCGAGAGATCACACTATCGCCGCTTTATGATGGAGAGATGGTTTCAGTTGATGCCATTCTCACCCATCAAGTCTGCGATGATGAGATTTGCTATCCGCCAGCTGATTTCGAGTTAACGTTCCATTTCGATGTTATCCAGCATGATAGGCAAAGGGCGCCCGAATCAATTAGGCATCCGGAAGGATAGGCAAGAAATAAAGCACGGCCGCTGTCGCAATCCGAAGCGCCCTTTTTGCTAATTTTGTCGTCCGCTATAGTTGAGGTTATCTCATCCCCTTTAGGCGGGGTTGCAATAACTCTACGCTAGGAAATTTAGAACCCCCCTTGAGTATCGTGTGGGTTAGTTAGTTGCAGAGGCTTAATATTCCGCCAGCATGAAATGCTCTCGAGTCTAATCTGCTCCGTGATGAGGAACATTATGTCGTCGATGAGCGTTTTAAAAAATTAAAACGATATCTTAAGAATTACGTGGGTTTGCGTTGAGTTGCAGTGGGTTGTCCGGATCGACGCTCGGAGCGAATTGCTGTCTACGATCGAAATTCGACAGTCGATGAACCAGCTTTAACCAGTTACCAACGATCGATCTGCCGACATCGTACCAACTGTTAGTGACATGTTGCGTCATACTAGCTTCTGGGAATTCCGGCGCAGTGCTGCCATTCTTTATCGCTTCTGTTGCTTTCACTAGATAGGCGTCGGCAATTTCTTTTGCCTCATCGGGTAGATAATTTTCTGGGTAAGGTGGCGCGTTCTCGAGTTCGCCGCTTAAGAAACGAAATACTTCGCGCTTATATTCCTTTAGCAGACTGTTGGCGTCGTATTCTGGGTGTCCTTGTGTGTAAACAATGCGAAATTGATCCGCACTGACCGCCAGATGCACACCAACTTTTTTACTTTCCGCAAGCACAGTTAGTCCTGCTTGTTCGAGCTGGGCGCGGGTTACGGTATTCCAACGCGAGTGCGGCGCATGAAATGTTGCTGATACGTTGTTCATTAGAGGGTGGTCTGGGTGCCGGACGGAATGTTCGTAAACACCCCATCGCTTGATCGGCAGTGGTTGGCGGTCGATCTGATAATGGTGTTTTACTAACGCATGGGAGGCCAGGCAGGAGCAAAGAGTAGAGGCTACATTTTTTTTGGCCCAATCGGCTATAGTGATTAGCGGTTTCCAGATTGGTTCCTGATTGAGAACTGGGTTAATCACGTTCGCTCCCGTAATTATTAACGCATGCAATCCCTTCTCCATCAAACTAGCAAACTCAAAATAATGCCGGTGAATGTGATCCTTGGCCGCTACGCCACGATCTAGTTCCTGAATTGAAAACGGGTATACGAAGATTTTGGCGCTCACACTTGATGCGCTCATTAGCCTCATAAACTGTTGTTCGGTGGCCGACAACGCTGCGTCAGGCATCATATTAAGCAGACCTATATGCAACTCGCGACCGTCATCTAGCTCCGCTTGTTCGCGTGTCAATACGGTAATACCGCTATCGCGTAAGCGCTGAAATGAAGGCAAGTGATTGTGAGCAACGAGGGGCATGTTTGTCTAATTAGGCGAATATAGAACGTTAACATGACACACTGCCGAAAACTTTAGGCATAAGGAAGATTGGAGAGAGTTGCTGAGCATTTGGGCGCCATATCATTCACGACACCCCGAATTTAGCGCAGGAATTAAAGGAATATAGTTTAGTGAACGATCGTACTTTTTATCAGATTGGCCTTCTTCACATAGTGAACGATAGCGGCGTTTTCTTTTTTGAATAGCTTACGCTAGAGCGATCTAAAAGATCTGAGCAAGGAAGTTTTGTTTGTACTTCCCAGAAACACGAAATAGAATGATCGTGCTTTTATTCTATAATCAACAGAACAGTATCATCAATATTTCCTCTATTCAATACGGTGTTTAAATTTTGCCGTTAACGCCTTTTGACTAGAGCTTTTGCCCCGTGTAGCCTCGCTTCGTCTTTCCAAGCGGGGTTCATATGTTATCCGCAGCAAGGCCGATCAACCGATGAACGTAGTACCAAGACGTATTATCGGTACTCTTTTGTGCCTCGCTGGCATCGCCGCTTCAGCTCAGGAGGGGACGCTGCTCGTCGCTAATCGACATACGGCTGCCGGCAGCGTTTCGCTCTTTGATCTTCAAACTCGGGTTGAGATTGCGCGGATTCCGATCGGTGGTGGATGGCCCCACGAAATTGCCGTTTCTCCCGATGGACGTCTCGCGTTGACAGCTGAATACGGTGAGGTCGAGCCGGGTAGGCGTGTCGTTATTATGGATGTCCAGGAGGCACGGGTTCTTGGTTATGTTGATATGGGATCGGGCTCTAAGCCCCATGACACGGTCTTTCTACCCGACAACCGTCACGCGGTTGTAACGCTCGAGACGCAGGACCTGCTCGCGATCATAGATATTGTTTCACAGACTATTGTGCGGACCTATCCTATCGGCGACGATGCACGTGAAGGACATATGATTTTCCTGAGCCCAGAAGGAGATCGCGTTTACGTCGGTGGTCGGCTTGGTGAGGGGACTGTATCGATTATTTATCTCGATGAGGATCGTGAGCCGACGGTATTGCAGACCGGTATCGGTGCTGAGGCGATTACTACAACCCCTGATGGCCGTAGCGTGTGGGTTATCAATCAGGATGCCAACACGATTTCTATTATTGATCCGGAAGCCCTTGTCGTGGAGCAAACCTTTGTTGCTGCCACCCAGCCAAGACGTCTTGCTAATTTGCCCGGTGGCCGTATGGCAGTGATAAATGGTAATAGGGAGACTGCCGGTATTCTTATATATGACACTGCAACCCAAGAGGTTCTTCATGAGTTGCCGATTCCGGGCGACGAAGTAGGAGCTGGCGGCTTCGGTTTCTTCGTCGTTGAAAATACTGGTTTCGTCAGTACACGCGGGGACGGACGTATTCTCATTTATGATTTTGCGCGGCCTGGCGAGCCACCGACTACACTCGTTAGCGGGCATGTGACCCCTGACGGCATGGCATGGTCGCCGAGGCGTGTCGGGGTATTTGATGACTAGCAGAAACAGAAACTCATCACAGTACAACGATCGTGAGCGCAGTTTTTTACCCCGGCGTTCCGAAAATATCGGCAGTGCGGTCAAGCATTGTCAATTGAGAATCCAACCCGGGAAGGTAAGTCACCCATCTTAAAATAAAGCTCCGCGAGTCCACGCAATAAATTTTCGGAATCGCTATCGGTCAACGCTTCAAGTGGTGGGCGGACAAGCCGCCAATCGGGAGTGTCATAGAAGCTTGCAACAATCGATTTCAACGCTGGAATAAGTGTGGCGTTTCGAATGGTATGGTTGATTTGTGTGATGTGATTCTGCAAGGTTTCAGCGTCCCGAGTTTGCCAGCGTTCGAATAGTTGCCGTATTCCGACCACATTGACGTTGCCGACGGCCGTAATCGTGCCGGCGCCTCCGTTGCGCAAGGTGTCTAGCAGAAATACCTCAGAGCCACAGAAAGTGGCGAGCGTGGGGTACTCAGTCAGAATCGATAGTGTGTTCTGCCAGTCTCCCGAACTGTCCTTTATTCCTGCGATCGAGTCTGGTGACTCGCTTAAGAGTTGGCCAATAAGATCTAGCGAAATTCCGATTTGCGAGATCGGTGGGATGTGATAGAGATAGATTTTAAGTTTAGCGTCACCGACTCGCTGAATTGTTTCCGTGTAGCTTGCGAAGAGTCCTTTGTCGTTGACCGCCTTGTAATAGAATGGTGGTAGCATCAGGACTTTGCCGCAGCCATGCGCGACTGCGTGCTTGGTTAGTTTTACTGTATCTGTTAGAGCACTAGTTCCAGTTCCGGGCATCAAAACGTCAGCCGGGATATCATTATCGAGTAGATATTCCAGCAGCATCATTCTCTCATCGACCCCTAGTGAATTAGCCTCGCTAGTCGTACCGAATACCGCCAAACCATCGGCTCCCTTGTCTAGCAGCCAGCGGCAATGCCGTAAGAATTTATTTTTGTCCGGGCTGAAATCGGGTTTGAATGGGGTCAGGGCTGGTACCAGCACACCACCAAATTTTGATTCCGACATGAGCCATCCTCTTCAGAGGTTGTAGAGTTCTGCTGCATTATCTACCAAGATCTTTTCCCGTTTTGTCGCGTCTGGAACCCAGTCGAATAGAAGGTCTAGGAGGTCACCATCGTTTGGCATATTGCCCTTCACCATGACGTGCGGCCAGTCGGAACCCCAGACTATACGTTCCGGCGCTTCTTGAACTAAATGCTTGGCAAATATATCCACGCTCGGATAAGGTAGGGGATCGGCAGAAACCCGATAAGGCCCTGTCAATTTTGTCCAGACGCGGCCACGCTGCATTAGACGTAATAACCCTTGAAATCCTTTGTCATTGGTATTGCGATGAGGACGAAAATAACCTAAGTGGCTTACCACCACGTCGGTCGGTATCGTGTTTAATTGCCGTTCGAGATCCGGGTAATCGTCCACGTGTATAAGGAGCTCAACATGCCAACCAAGGCTGTGAATTTTTTCGGCTAGTCGACGGATATATTCTATCGGTAGCTGACTTGTTTTGTTTTTGACGTCGATAAGATTGAAGCGAATACCACGAATACCGATGTGATCCAATTTCTTTAGTTCCGCATCCGAAACCGATTCATCGACGACAGCAACACCACGATTCTCGATCGGGCATTCGCGCATCGCGTCCAACATCGCAGAGTTATCCGTGCCGTAAATACTCGGCTGTATGAAGATAACGCGTTGTAAGCCTAAAACCTTGGATAGGTGCATGTAGTCTACTAGCAGAGAATCGGGCGGCGTATAAATGCGTTCAGCGGCGTAGTCGTACCGAGAAAGTGGGCCGCAGATATGTACATGAGAGTCACAAGCCAGGTCCGGTAATATTTGCCGGGGAGCTTTTGGAGAAGGATCGGGAGCAGCGCAGAAAGGTGCGTGCGCTGGGATATCAGGAATCACGTCTAATCTTCTAGTAATGACGAACCTACGGATTCAAGAAGAAACCGCACGATAGCGACAGCATCGGCATCACCTAGGCCTGCCGAATGGGCCGCGTTATAAGAATCGAGCGCCACCGACATGGCCGGCATTGGAATGCCATACTCTTCACCCTTGGCAAGTATATTCTGTGAATCTTTTATCATTGTTTTCATGTCGAACGCTACGTTTTCTGAATTTTCTACGATCATAGAAATTTTGTGGGACAGTGCGGATAATCCGCCACCGCTGTCGTTAATAACGTTAAGCATGGTCTCAATCTCAAGACCGCCTGCGTGACCCATAGCGATGGCTTCGGCCAGTGACTGCCAATAGACGGCAAGCGGCAGATTCAAAACAAGCTTCAACAGTGATCCGCTCCCCACGGGTCCTGCGTGTACGATTCTTCGAGTCATATCCTCTAGGATAGGCCGCGCGCGCTCGAGATTAGATTCGCTGCCGCCAACAAGTGCCATGAGTTTCCCTGATCTTGCAGGGCCGACCGTACCCGAGACTGGTACGTCAATGAATTCTGCGCCCTGCTCACCGCAGGACCGCGCGATCGCTTTTGCCTTTTCCGGTCGTAGCGTGCTCATCTCAATAAAAAGTCTGCCTTCGACAGGTACCGACAGGAGCCCATCCGGGCCATTGAAGACTTCCTCTACGGAATAATCGTCGTACAGCATTGATATGATGATCTCGGTTCGGGCAGGTATTTCTCTAGGTACGGTTGCTACCGTTGCGCCAAGTTCATGTAGCGGGTCGCACTTGGCACGGGTACGGTTCCAGACGATAACGTTATGACCCGCTTCAACAAGCCGGGCGGCCATGCCGGAGCCCATCTTGCCGAGACCAAGAAATCCGATTTTCGGGAACATATTCATCCGTTGGGAGAGTTCAGATCCCCAAGACAAAATTCGCTAGGGGAACCAGCTCAACATCTCGCGTCGAGGTTTACGAATTATAGCGAGGGAGAGTGAGGCCGTCTTTGTCTAGAGCTCCATTCTTGCAAATGGACTAGTCGATGGACTGAGGGCTGATGTTCCCAACCGGAACGGGTACTGATTTACAATGATCTATCTAATCTGTGGGCTTTAAAGATTACTATGATGGATGCAACGCTGTTAAAACTAGATGAGCTAAAGAGTATCGCTCGTGGGGATGGGGTCGAGACGACGCTATTGGTCGGCAAGGATCGCTGCGGTCCTGTTTCGTTTACGTCTGGGCTAACACGCTTTCCAGCGGCTAAGAAAGTGCCTGTTCACCATCACAACTGCGCTGAGCAAGTGACGCTGTTGGAGGGCGATGCTGACGTCGAAATTGACGGGAAATGTACCCGTTTAAAGTGTTATGACACAACTTATATCCCCGCCGGTAAGCCACACCGATTCATCAATGTAGGCGACGGACCGATGCTGATACTCTGGGTCTACGATACCGATGAGGTGACTCGCACCTTCACGGAGACCGGACAGACTGTCGCGCATCTATCCGCGCAGGATACGACTTATCCAGGCCGTTCATTGGTTGGTGATTAGGAGCAGAATAGAGATGTTACGACGATGCAAACGGTAACCGCTGACAGCCTCACGCGCTTTATTAGACGATGTCTGGTCGCCGTCGATCTCCCTGAGCAGGATGCTCAGATAGTCGCGGAGTTGATGACGGAGGCTGATCTCAATGGTTCCGACGGGCATGGGGTTTTTCGTCTGCCTCAGTATATCAAGCGAGTTAAGACCAGCGGTATCAACATCAAGCCAAATATCCGGGTAGTAAAAGACAAAGGCGCAATGGCGCTCGTCGACGGTGATGATGGTATGGGTCACCTCGTTATGCACCGCGGGACAGAAATCGCGATCGAGAAAGCTGCGGAGCACGGTGTTGGTTGGGTTGGTATCAGACATGGAAACCATGCTGGGCCCGCGGCGCTTTACGCCAAAATGCCTATGCGCCACGATATGATTGGAATCTATATTGCTGTGGGCAGTGCCAATCATCTTCCACCTTGGGGCGGCACTGAGTTGCTACTCAGCACTAACCCCATTGCGGTTGCGGTGCCGGCCGCCGAAGAGCCACCGATTGTTCTAGATATGGCAACTACGGTTGCAGCCTACGGTAAGGTTAAGACGGCGGCCCAGCGTGGTGAGCAAATGCCCGTGGGCTGGATGATGGATAAGTTCGGTAACGCGCTAACCGATCCGACGCGCGCGGCGGAGGGATTTCTTTTGCCTATCGGTGGCGCCAAAGGTTATGGTCTAGCGTTGATGTTTGGGTTGCTAGCCGGGACGTTAAATGGTGCGGCTTTCGGTCGGGAGGTTGTCGATTTTAATGCTGATTCGAGATCGCCGACAAATACAGGGCAAATGGTTGCCGCGGTGTCGATCGAAGCGTTTATGGATGTTGAGGAGTTCAAGCGAAAGGTCGACGCCGTTATTCGTTCGATGCACGCTTCACCAACTTTGCCTGGCGTAGACAATGTTCGGGTTCCAGGCGAACGTAGTCACATGATCCGTGTTGATCGTGAGCAGAACGGTATCCCGATTCATCCTGGTTTGGAGGAGAAGCTAGCGGAACTGTCACGGCAGCTCGGGACCAAGGGCTTATTCGAGAGTCCCTGAAACCGATAAAGCTGTAGATAGCGTAATTTAGATGGAGATAGACGCATTTAATAGAAAATAGCCGATCTTATGTATATGTAGCCGTCTTTCATAGCGCCTAAGATATTTCTTTCTGTATCCTAATGGGACTTGAGGTCTGTTGTCGCCGGTCGCGAAGATACGACTGTGCATTACATTTGGGCATTGTTTGGTCTTAGCCTGCGAAAGTAGCTGCGAGCATTTTTTTTTAAACCTTCAGCCGGTAAAATCGTCGTTGTTTAATGGTTGCTTAGCCTATGTCTTTACAGAAAAACTTTCTCAAGCTTGAGGCCCATCTCAAGGGGCTCGTGATAGGACAAGAGCTTCTTATCAATCGGATTCTCGTTGCGCTCCTTTGTGACGGGCATTTGCTTGTCGAAGGGGCTCCCGGGCTGGCAAAAACTCGTGCGATTAAAGTTCTTAGTCACAGTGTTGAGGGAGACTTTCATCGCTTGCAATTTACACCCGACCTGCTTCCAGCGGACCTGACAGGTACCGAAATCTATCGTCCGCAGGATGGTTCGTTCGTTTTTCGTGAAGGCCCATTATTCCATAACCTTGTCTTGGCAGACGAAGTAAACCGGGCACCCGCAAAGGTTCAATCGGCTCTTCTGGAGGCGATGGGCGAGCGCCAAATTACGGTTGGCTCAGTGACGTACCCGTTGCCCGAACTATTTATGGTTATGGCGACGCAGAATCCGATTGAGCAGGAAGGCACGTATCCGTTGCCTGAGGCGCAGCTCGACCGATTTCTGCTACACGTGTTCGTCAAGTACCCTGACGCGAAAGGTGAACTCGCCATTCTGGGGCTTAATCGTGATGAAGCGAAGCGTTCGGTACAGGATGAAGCGCTTTTTCAACCACTGGAAGTTTTATCACAGTCCGAGATTCTTGCAGCCCGTCAGGAGGTTCTTGACCTACACCTGGCGGGTGAATTACAGGAATACATTGTCCAAGTAATTGTGGCGACCAGAGAATTGGAGCGATATGGTGACGATCTAGCAGGACAACTAACATATGGTGCAAGTCCACGTGCAACGATTGCGCTTGACCGCTGCGCTCGAGCTCACGCTTGGTTAGCTGGTCGAGATTATGTTACGCCGGTTGATATTCAGAGCGTTGCACATGATGTCTTACGCCACCGTATACTCCTCAGCTTCGAGGCGGAGGCTGCAGGAAGGACCCCAGATCAAATTGTAGATATGCTACTGGCACGAATAGGGGTGCCATAGTGTCTGCGCTTGCGGTAAACGCAACCGCGACCGAGAGTTCACCAGCCCGCGCATCTTTATCGGAGCTCATCAGTCTGAAGGCTGCCGGTGAGTCCTTGAACCTTACCACTCTCCGAGTGCGCGCTTTGGGTGTCGGAGCCCATCTCTCACCATACAAGGGGCGCGGAGTCGAGTACGACGAGTCTAGACTTTATCAACCAGGCGATGATCTCAGAACTATCGATTGGCGGGTCACAGCTCGGACAGGGAAACCCCATACCAAGGTATTTCGCGATGAGCGTGACCGTCCGGTCATCCTCTGGCTTGATCTTCGTCGGCCGATGCACTTTGCCACACGCGGTGTTTTCAAGGCTGTACGCGCTGCACAAACAGCGGCACTCATCGCGTGGAGCGCTGTAGGTAATGGTGACCGACTAGGCGGGCTAATTTTTTCGGAACGCGAGCACGTAGAAATTCGTCCTCGCTTAGGGCGACGTTCAACGCTACGGCTCTTTCAGGCGATGTCTCAAGATTCGTTCTGGAAAGTAGCTGTTGACGATGTCGGTGATACCAGTGCCGACGCGGAACACGCGCTTGCTCGTTTAACTCGAGTGGCCCGTCCAGGTAGCATGATCTTCCTACTTAGCGATTTTCGAAATTTAGGTGCACAGTTCGAGCAAAATTTGCGTTCGCTTGCAGGCCACTGCGATATTTTCGCGATTCATATGTTTGACCCTATAGAGATAGATTTGCCGCCACCAGGGCATTATCGAATACACGCCGACGCTGAGACCATTTCGATAAACACTGGCTCCGATTCATCTCGACAGCGTTATAGTCGACAGTTTCAAGAACGCCGCATTTTACTAAAAGAGTTGACGCGCTTTCCATCGGTGCAGCTACTAGATTGTTCCACAGTTGATGATCCGCTCGCTGTTCTTAAAGAGAGGTTTGAAAATAGATGAACCCAATCCTCGATCCTAGTCAGCTCGGGTTACGAGATATTCATCTCCCCAGCGAGATTAGCTGGTGGCCTTTCGCAGTGGGGTGGTGGTTGCTTGGCATCCTCATCTTTGGCATTGGGATCTTTTTTGTTATACGCCACTTCCGATATAGGAGTCATCGCGCTGCCTGCCGCGAGTTGCGCAAGTTGGCGGATGCCGTTAAATCGGGATCCGATCCACGTTTATGTGCAGTTCAAGCATCCACGACGCTACGTCGTTTTGCAATGACCCTGGAGAAAGATTCCTCTGAAGTAGCCGGGTTAGTCGGGGAACGCTGGCTCTCCTATCTGGATAGCCACTCGGATGGTAATGTTTTTGGTGAAAGAGCTAGCCAGCTTCTTTTGACAGTACCGTATCGTAGTGTTGAGGGTTCGGCGGCGGAAGACTCGCTCGAGATATGTGCTATTTGCGTAGACTGGGTCAAAGCTCAGCCTCTGCGAGGCTAACCTATGTGGCAACTAGCATGGTCGTGGATGTTCTTGTTGCTACCGATCCCATGGTTAGTGCGTCGTTTTTTGTCTCCCGAGTCTATGGAAAAGGATGCTGCGCTCCTTGTTCCGGCTGCGACAGAATTTGAGAATCTCTTCGGTGGTATACAGAGTCGCGGTGTAGACCAATACCGATTGTTGTTGCTCTGGCTAATTTGGATTCTTGTCCTGCTTGCGGCTGCGCGGCCGCAATTCGTAGGTGATCCAGAATCTCTCCCAATGACGGGTCGGGACCTTCTCATGGCTGTCGATCTATCCGGGAGCATGGAAGAACAGGATTTTCAGCTAGAGGGCCGCTGGGTAGATCGTCTTACGGCAACAAAAGCGATTGCCAAGCAATTTATAGAAAGGCGTATCGGAGATCGAATAGGTTTGATCCTTTTTGGTAGAGAGACGTATTTGCAGGCGCCCCTAACTTTCGATAGGACTACCGTACAGACCCTTCTCGATGAGGCCGTGATTGGCTTAGCGGGCCAGGAGACTGCAATCGGTGATGCGATCGGTCTTGGTATTCGGACGTTAACTGATGCGGAAATTCAGGAGAGTCGGCGTGTGCTGGTCTTATTGACGGATGGGGCAAACACAGCGGGAGCTATTGATCCGCTAAAGGCAGCAGAATTGGCGCGGGACCGCGGTATGGTTATATATACGATTGGGATCGGCGCTGATGCGTTAATGGTGCAATCGCTATTCGGGATGCGTGAAGTTAACCCATCTGCCGACCTGGACGAGCAGACATTGACGACAATCGCTGAAGGAACGGGAGGTCAATATTTTCGTGCTCGCGATACGGAAGCCTTTCAGCAGATCTACGAGATTCTAGATGAGCTCGAGCCAGCAGCTGGAGAGGAGAGTGGATTCCGTCCGGTTACAGAGCGGTATCATTGGCCGCTCACCGGCGCGCTGGTTATTAGTCTTTTATGGGCGTTTATTTCACTTGGTGGTTCGCTTAAATCAGCGGCTTTAGCGACGGCAGATTATGGCTGATTTTCATTTTCTACGGCCGTGGTGGTTGCTGGCATTACCGATCGGTGTGTGGCTAATCCTCCATCTATTGCGAAGTGGCACTAAAGGTGGTCGCTGGCAGGCGTTTGTGGATGAAGCGCTGCAGCCATTCGTATTAACCGGAACGAGTGTTGTGATAAAGGAACGTCGTAATGCAATGTTCGCGGCTATATGTGCGTGGTTGCTTGCAATAGTTGCCCTCGCAGGACCAACATGGGAACGTCTACCGGTTCCCGCAGTGCGTTCGGATGAAGCGCTTGTTATCGTACTCGACCTATCCCGTTCCATGGATGCGGTAGATCTCGAGCCGGCCCGCCTGACGCAAGCAAAATTGAAATTGCTCTCTTTGCTGGAACGCCGCGAGTCTGGTCAGACGGGACTTGTAGTTTTCTCCGCACACGCGTTCACAGTCGCTCCTCTTACCAGTGACGTGCGTACCATCGCGTTGCTAGTGTCAAGCTTGTCCAGCGACATTATGCCGAGCCGTGGCAGTTATCCAGAGGCTGGAATGACCAAAGCCGCTGGGTTACTTGACCAAGCTGGTATTCCAAGAGGTGAGATCCTAATGATCACCGACTCCAGTGTTTCGCCGACGGCTTTGGATATAGCGCAGGATATATACCGTACCGGCCATACGGTACATGTGCTTGCTGTCGGCACATCTGATGGTGGCCCGATCATCGAGCCGGGCGGAGGTTTTTTAACTGACCAGTCGGGACAGGTTGTGGTACCTCGAGTCGACACGACTAGTCTGCGGCGCCTCGCTACTAACGGTGGCGGTCGCTTTGCCACTATTACAGCCGATGATCGCGATCTAGATTACCTTTTGTCCTTAGCTTCGGGCCTGAATGGTATGCTGGAGAACTCCGCGGATGAATCTGAAAGATTTGAAATTGATGTGTGGCGGGACCAAGGCCTCTGGTTCGTTTTAGTTCTGTTGCCGTTTGTTGCGCTAGCGTTTCGGCGCGGCTGGGTGCTGACCTGGTTAGTATGCTTTATGTTACCCATTCCAGAGGTTCAAGCGCTGACATGGGACGATCTCTGGAAAACACCCGATCAGCTGGCGCAGGAGGCATTCGAAGCTGAAGACCATGCTCTTGCCAGCGCGTTGTTTGAAGATCCAATGTGGCGCGCGGCGGCGGAATTCAGGGCCGAAGAGTTTGAATCTAGCTCTGCGACACTCGAAGGACTGGACACGCCCGACGCGCATTACAATAGGGGTAATGCGTTGGCAAGAGCTGGCCAGATCGGTTCGGCCATCGAGGCTTACGAGCGAGCGCTAGAATTAGATCCGGATCACGAGGACGCACGTTTCAATCGCGATTTGCTTTTGCAGCAGCCTCAACAAAATCAGTCTGACTCTAGCGATTCCGAAGGTGATGAATCTCAAGATAGCGAGAGCGGGGATACGCCACAACAAGCCGACCAGGAATCGAATGGGTCAGATCAATCCGATCCTCAAAACGCTGGAGCGCAGCAAGAGCAGTCACCTTCGTCCCAGCAAGCTTTAGCCGAGCCGGAGGAATCTGAGGAACTACCGCAAGGCGAGATGCCAACAGCCGAGGAACTCCAAGAATGGGAGGACGAGCAAGCGGCGAATCAGTGGCTGCGGCGGGTACCTCAAGATCCCGGCAACCTTCTGCGGCGCAAGTTTCTCTATCAGTACCAGAGACTCGGGATTGATCAGGATGGTAATTTTGTTTGGCCTGGTGATGAGCAGCAACCATGGTAACTAGGCTAATCAATGTGTTCTTGTTATTTGCCCTTGTTTTCTCTGTGTCAGTTACGGTGGCGCAGGATATCTCGTTGGAGGCTAGCGTAGATAGGACTGTAGTGCAGGAGAACGAATCTTTTACCTATATTTTACGGGTGCATGGATCAACACGCGCTGAGCCCGACTTAGTGCCGCTAGCTACCGACTTCGACATCTTGCAGCGTTCACGCAACACTAGTATTCAGATGACTGGTGGGCGGACAGTCCAAATGACGGAGTGGACACTACGACTCATGCCTCGTCAGTCCGGGTCGTTTACCCTGCCGCCTATCGCTTTAGAAAATGCGCTGAGTAACGCACTCCAGATTGATGTAATACCCGCCGCTGTTACGTCAGCCGCCGCCGATATTTTTTTAGAAGTTACTGCTGAACCTAGCGATCCTTACGTACAATCGCAAGTGGTCTATACGATGACGCTCTATCGGGGCGTAGGAACTGGAAGGTCTTCGCTGACGCTGCCCGAGGTAAGCGGTGGCGAGGCAATTATTGAGAAACTAGGGCAGGATCGCGAGTACCAAACTGTCCTTGATGGAAAAAACTTTATCGCGTTAGAGCGACAGTACGCTATTTTTCCTCAATCGTCCGGATCTATGATTATCGAGCCTATTGTGTTCGAGGCCATGGTAGTTTCAAACTCCGGTTTTTCGAACGTACAGCGTTATCGCTCCGAGCCGCTAGCGCTGACGGTCAATCCTGCGGTAGTAGCGCCTGCTGAGCTTACAAACGCGTCATGGATTCCTGCCCAGTCGTTGCGTTTGGAGGAACGCTGGAGTGGGGGAGAAGAACAACTGATCACAGGGATACCGCAGACGCGAACGCTGACGATCGTTGCCGAGGGTATTCTAGAGACACAGCTACCGGCTCTTAATATTCCCCAGTCGGATAGTATCCGCCAGTATTCGGATCAGCCTGAGCTTGGACGAGAAGCAGATCAGGGAACGATCCGGGCACTCCGTACAGAGCGTTTTGCGGTTCTTGCGCAAAGTGCCGGGTCGCACGCACTTGCAGAAATTGAATTGCCATGGTTTAACACCACGGAAGAGCGCTGGGAGATAGCACGAATCCCGGCTAAAACTTTAGATGTGCTGCCCGGGACACAGGTTGTCGGTCCCGATCCAGGGACGCAGTTTTCAGAGATTTCTTCGGAGGAGTTGATTGCACAATCGAACGATCGGATCTGGCGGGGAATTAGCGCCGGGTTGCTCGCTGCCTGGTTAATAACGTTAGTTCTTTGGCATATTAGTAGGCGATCGGCCGATACGCCGGTTAAGTCTAAAGACGTGATGCCACCGAAACGTTCGACTAGCCGTCGATTACTTCAGCAGATTCGGAGAGCATGCGACGATAATAATGGCGCCCTTGCGCGCGAGCTTTTGATGGCCTGGGGAGAGCTGAGGTTTCCGAATGCCATGGTGCAGAGTCTAGGTGCGCTAGCGGAGTTGCTACCCGGTGATTTGGCGGGACTAGTACACGACCTAGATCGTTGTCTCTATGGCCCGGATGCAAGTCCTTGGAGCGGGAAGGAGTTGCGCGTCGCTCTGGCGCACTTTGACTCCGTAAGTAATGTATCTAACAAAAAGTCTAATGACCACTTGTTGCCGCTTTATCAATAGTCCGGTCTCTCTACGAGCAGTCTGAGGTAAATTTCGAGTCGTGCTTAGCTAGTTGACTGCCTGCGCTAGGCTTATTTCTACCTATCGTGGCAACTGGATCTACCAGACGCCGCTATTTTCCATCGAACTCCACGGTTCCTTGGGTAGTAACCTATCCCCTTTCTGTAAAAGCTCTATCGAAATGCCGTCGGGGGAACGGACGAAGGCCATCCAGCCGTCACGCGGAGGGCGGTTAATCGTTATCCCAGCTGCCATGAGTCTTTCGCACGCCGCATAGATATCTTCGACTTCGAACGCAACATGGCCGAAATTTCTACCGCCACCATAATCTTCTTCGTCCCAGTTATAGGTTAGCTCCAATGTACATTCTTCCTGGCCTTCAGCAGCGACGAATACCAGCGTGTAACGATCCGTTTCTCTATCGACTCGCCTAATTTCCCGTAGCCCGAGAGCATTGCAATAGAAATTAAGGGATACCTCAAGATTCCGTACTCGTAACATTGTATGTAAATATCGCAAGATCTCTTCTCCGGCTATTTATTCTTAGTTCTTTCCTGACTGTAACGGCTCCGATGGCATTGTTCTAGGTTTCATAGTGGGATTCGCTACGTTTTAGGTAGCTTATTTGACAACAGGAAGGCTCATTTCTGAGCCGGGTATGAAGCCCAAACTGACTGCAGAAGCTCACCATAAAGAACTCTGCCGAACGATAGTCGCAGGAGTGTTTCGCATATAGCTGGAGCCAGCTAAAACTTTCACGGTCGAAACGGAGCGTTTGACGTTTGTACCCTGGATATACTCTTTCTATAGCTAATTACGAAGATCTAGAACCCTGCCGTCTAGCATCAGGTAACGTATAACTACTCTATTTGAGGCTCGATGAGAATGTCGATACGGCGGTTCTGTGTCCGGCCCTGCAGTGTTTCATTGTTTGCTATTGGACGGGTCTCTCCGTAGCCGATCGCGGATAATCTGAAAGCTGCGATATTGAGTTCGGTACTAAGATATTGGCCAACCGACTCTGCCCGAGCACGAGAAAGCGACATGTTTGCTCTGGCACTTCCATTCGAATCGGTGTGCCCTTCTATGACTACCCGCGAGCGAGGGAAAATCTCTACGGCATCGCGGACCTTAATTAATAATGCCCGATGCTCCCGATCTACATTGGGTTCGCCACTCTGAAACGTCAGCGCAACCAAACGGATAATAATGTTATTGCCTTCTCGGTAAATGAGGGCCTCATTGCGGGAGAATGTGCTCTCGATCTGGGCAAATTGTTCTCGGATTCGTGCTTCAGCCTCGAGAAGCTGGACGAGAAGAACTTGTTCTTGCGCTACCCCCCCTAGCTGCTCATCGAGGTCACGTATTTCTTCTTCGAGGCCAACAATTCTTAGATGACTTTCTTCTAGCTCATTACTGAGTTGTATCTCACGTTGGCGCATATCTTGGATATAAGCGATCAACTCTTGGGTTACTGGGTTAGGACCGCGATCCAGTTGAGCTACACTGTCGGTTGCTGCGGCGATCTGTGCAATGGATTCCTCGTATGAAAGTATGAGCTGCTCTTCAGTCCAATCTTGGTCACGCAGCAATCTGACGCGCTCGGCGAGGTATATAGCATGTCGGGCTTCATAGTTGGCGTCATGTACCAGGCTGAGAGGTAGATCGGTTTCATAACGGTTGTTATTAAATGCTTCTTCAGCTCGCAAGAGTAGAATTTTTGCTTTATTGAAGGTCTCCGGCGCGTAGCGTGGCACGCGTAGCTGTTCCGCTTCTGCCAGTAGTGCCCGCGTCTGACTAAGGTATTGAGCTTTGATCGCGGCTAGTTCGGCTTCGCGGAATTGTATTTCGGCTTCGGTAGCGAGGATCCTGGTACCTTCAATATCACCTAGCTCCAAACGACGTGCTGCGCTATCAAATAAGTTCTCCGCATCCGTCCACAATTGAGTTGCGAACCGTTGTGCAAAGGCTTCAATAGCGTCATCGCGCACACTTATCAGTGACGTGAGCGTAGTGTTGGCAATTGCAGAAACCTCTGCGGCCTCATTAAAAGAGGCTGTTGCTTCGACTATCTGGCGGCGAACACGTTCTAGATTTCTACCTCTCTCGAGATCGTTCTCAGCTGCCGCGTAGGCTTCCATACCGTCGGTGAAAAATTGTGGAGATAGCAGCTGAGCATTGGCGGTTTGCGCTGCAATCCTCGCACGGTCGGCTTCCGAGAATAATGTTTCACGCAGGTCCTGTGCTACTGTTTCACCTGCCAGTACAAGCCCGACGATGATCGCGCACCACTTTTTTATCGGCTTTGCTCGATATGGTTTCATAGTATCTCTATATAGTCTGGGCAGAATATGTCAAGGATTTACTCATGATCAATAGGTTACTACGGCAGCTACGGGTCGTAGGATATTGAAACTCCCGGGCTAGAAACCCGATTCAAATTATAGCTACGGGTTTTTTAATCAACTGACCGCATTTTTAATGACAATAAAAGTTGTCAGAGTTTTATCTGGTTAGCGAGCCGATTAGGACTCATGGTGTATTTTTGCTGCCGGTGACACGCTAAGGTTTGATTGGTTGATAATGTATACGCACTATTGAATACCGCTTGTCACCATTGGGCGATGTGACGATTACTTCGTCATTCAAAGATTTCCCAATAACGGCTTTCCCTAGTGGCGAGTCCATACTTGTGTACTCCTTTGATCGATCGAACTCGTCCGAGCCGACAATTCGAAACGTTTTGCGCTCCCTTGCATCGTTCTCGAGTTCGAACCAGGCACCGAAGAAAATACGTGTTGTGTCGCTGGGAATCTGATCAATCACTTGCATTCCTTCGAGACGTTTTCGAAGGTAACGAACACGTCTATCGATCTCCCCAAGTTGTTTTTTTCCGTAGATATATTCGGCATTTTCAGATCGATCCCCTTGTGCGGCGGCCTCTGCGACAGCGCGCGTGACCTCCGGCCGTTTCTTTTGCCAGAGGAAGGCTAGTTCGTCTTTCAGCGCAGAGGCTCCTTCCGGGGTGATGTATTTAGAACGTGGCGGGGTTGGTGGTCGGTATCGCCCCATAGGAAGCTTCCTAAAATCCATGAGATAATATGTGCACTTTAATAATAAGCGAACATTTAATCACTGTGAGCGACTTCCGTGGCATTCCCGTCGTTGATACTGGGTCGAAATACCTTACGAACCAGGGTTTTACCGCTATAAAGAATGGCGTTAAGAATCAGGTTGGGCGGCAGCCTGTTCCGATGGGCGGTAAACCACCATGGCTCAAGGCAAGAATTCCAGCCGGTGAGCGATACGCGCGGGTTAAAGACACCGTCCGTGAACACCGTCTAGCTACGGTGTGCGAGGAATCGATGTGCCCTAATATTGGTGAGTGCTGGTCGAGCGGAACGGCGACACTGATGCTAATGGGGTCGGTATGTACTCGTGCATGCCAGTTCTGTGCTGTCGATACAGGTAACCCGCATGGCTGGTTAGATCCCGAAGAGCCGGAGAATGCTGCGCGTTCGGTCGAACTCATGGGGCTCAAATACGTGGTTCTCACGTCTGTTGATCGGGACGATCTATCTGATGGTGGGGCTAGTCACTATGCGGCCTGTATAAGAGCCATCAAGTCGCATATGCCGAACACGTCAGTTGAAGCTCTAACACCAGATTTTTCTGGCGTGCTTGCTAGTGTAGAGACTGTTTTGGATTCCGGTGTTGAGGTTTTTGCGCAAAATATCGAGACAGTTGAGCGCTTGACTCACTATGTTCGAGACCCACGGGCGGGCTATGAAAGGACTTTGGAGGTGCTTGCTCATGCCAAACGTTATAAACCCGAAGTGTTGACCAAGACTAGTTTAATGCTGGGACTGGGGGAGCGAGAAGATGAAGTGCGCGAGACGATGCGTGCTCTTCGAGAGATTGATCTCGACATTGTGACTTTCGGCCAATACCTTCGGCCAACTGTGAATCATCTCCCAGTAGAGCGTTATGTGTCGCCGCGGGAGTTTAGGCAATATCGACAATGGGGCCTGAAGGCTGGGTTTCTAGAGGTTGTCTCTGGTCCGTTAGTGCGATCGAGCTACCGTGCAGAGCGTGCGCTGGAAAAAAATAACGTTGGTTTATAGGCGTATAACGTCGTAACAAAAGGCATCGCGTGAAATAACTATGATGGAACTTATTTCTAATTACGGCTTGTTTCTGGCGAAGCTCGTGACCGTAGCAATAATAGTGATGGTTGTGGTTGGGTTCATAGTCACCTCAGCTAGGCGTGGCGCTCAACAAGACGGGCTCGACGTTGAAAATCTCAACAAGCGCTTCGATAATTTAGGCGATGCCGTCCGCCGTGCCGTGCATGGCAAGGCACGCCTAAAGAAGGATTCTAAAGAGCGGCGTAAAGACGATAAGCAGCAGGAGAAGATTGGTTCGCAGCGACAGCGAGTATTCGTTCTGGATTTTAAGGGTGACGTTCGCGCGACTGCCACCGCGTCATTGCGAGAGGAAATATCAGCGGTACTTGCCGTCGCCACTAAAGAAGACCAAGTGCTCCTCCGACTAGAGAATGCGGGCGGCACCGTACATGAACACGGGCTTGCAGCCTCGCAGTTGGCGCGTATTAAGGATCGGGATATTCCCCTGATTGTATCTGTTGACAAAGTAGCTGCGAGCGGTGGTTATTTAATGGCGTGTGTTGGAGATCGAATTCTGGCGGCGCCGTTTGCGATTATCGGTTCAATAGGCGTAATTGCTCAGTTACCAAACTTTCATCGTCTACTTGAGGAGAAAGGCGTCGATTTCGAGCAGATAACGGCCGGGCGTTACAAGCGAACATTAACCCTGTTTGGAAAGAATACCGATGAAGGTAGAGAAAAACTCAAGGAGGAGCTCGAAGAGGTCCATGAAATATTCAAAAACCAGATTTTAGAGCATAGATCTGAGATCAATCTGGATCAAGTCGCGACTGGGGAACACTGGTTTGGCATGCGAGCAATGGAACTCCAGCTCGTAGATGAGATTCGTACTAGCGATGACTTCCTTCTTGAGGCAACTAAGGAATTCGACATCTATAAAGTCACTTACAAACGACGTCGACCGTTTCCGGAGCGGTTAATGAGCGGAATGGATAGTCTGCTATCACGCTAATTTAGCTGTTCGGTTGAAGTTTAGTTGATTCCTCTCAAAGACGATAACCCAGCGACGACTCGGCCATTAGTCACGCTGATGGTAGTCGGTTTGTGCATACTCGTTTTTTTATGGCAATCCTCTCTTAGTCAGGAGAGTAGCCAGGCTGCAATTTATGCGCTTGGTTTCATTCCCGCAGTGTTGTTCGGAAATGTGGAACTCCCGGCCCAGCTTGCCTGGCTTCCCGCGCCTACAACGGTACTCACGTCAATGTTTCTACATGGCGGACTGCTCCATCTTGCAGGCAACATGCTTTATCTGTGGATTTTCGCAGACAACATCGAAGACAGCATGGGGCATGGGCGGTTCTTGTTGTTCTACGTTGTGTGTGGCGTTGTGGCGGCGTTCGCGCAGGCGGCACCAGAGTTAGGATCGACGATTCCAATGATTGGTGCGAGCGGTGCGGTTTCAGGTGTGCTGGGCGCTTACGTTTTGCTTTTTCCACGCGCCAGAATCTTGGTCGTCGTACCGCTCCTGGTCGTTTTTTACACGCTTCGTCTGCCGGCCTTTATCGTTTTAGGTGTATGGTTTGTTGGGCAGCTTTTGAATTCGCTTGCGGCATCTGAGGTGGGCGGTGGAATCGCTTTCCGTGCACATGTCGGCGGGTTCCTTGCCGGACTACTTTTAATTAAATTGTTTCAGCGTTAAGTGCGCTCAGGCGGGAGGGCCTAGTCACCATAGCCTGCGCCGCCAGGCGTCTGTATGATGAATCTGTCGTCCTCCCTTAGATCGACTTCAGCAGTGCTCCCGAGCTCCTCGATTTCGCCCGTTGCACGAATCAAATAATTTCGCCCAGGTTGGCCGTCTTTGCCTCCGTTCAGTCCTCTAGGAGGCACTCGCCGACGATTCGAAAGTATCGTCGACTTCATTGGTTCCAGAAAGCGAATTTCTCGGACGACCCCGTCGCCACCTCTGTGCCGCCCGCTACCACCACTTCCTTCGCGGATTCGGAATTGTTCGAGACGTACGGGGTAGCGCCACTCCAAAACTTCTGGGTCCGTCAGTCGCGAGTTGGTCATATGTGTGTGCACGGCACTCGCGCCGTCAAAATTTAACCCTGCTCCCGCACCGCCGCATAGCGTCTCATAGTACTGATAGTGATCGTTGCCGAATGTAAAGTTGTTCATCGTTCCTTGTGCGTTGGCGCAGGCATTGAGAGCTGCGAGGAGAGCGTCTGTAATGCACTGCGAAGTTTCTACGTTGCCGGCAACGACTGCTGCTGGATAAGCGGGATTGACGAGACTATCCATGGGCAATCGAACCTCTATTGGTTTCATACAGCCAGCGTTCAGCGGCATGTCATTTTTCACAAGCAATCTGAAGACATATAGGATAGCCGCGCGAGCGATCGATGGAGGTGCATTGAAATTACTAGAGCTCGTTGGGGATGTGCCAGCAAAGTCAACGATGGCTGTTCTTTTTTCTTTATTAATTGAAATCTTGACACAAATACGGTCGCCTGTATCGAGCTCCACTGATGAGCTACCTTCTCGAAGATTGGTTAGCTCATTTCGAACACATTCTTCTGCATTATTTTTTATGTGGCTCATATATGCTCGCACTCCTCTTAGGCCGAAGCGGGCTATAAGAGCGGATAATTCCTTTACGCCTTTGGCGTTTGCCGCGACCTGTGCTTTAAGGTCCTTAATATTCTGATCCGGATTTCTTGCTGGAAATGGTTGGCGTTTAAGCAGAGTTCTAATCTGCTGTTCCTGAAATACTCCATCAGAGACAAGGGTGACGTTATCGAACAGTATCCCTTCTTCTTCGATGGAGCGGCTAGTCGCGGGCATTGAGCCCGGTGTTATTCCTCCGATATCCGAATGATGAGCGCGCGACGCGACCGTAAAAATTACTTCATCACCCGTGTCACTGAAGACTGGCGTGACTACTGTGACATCGGGAAGGTGCGTGCCGCCGTTGTAGGGTGCGTTGAGCATGTATACATCTCCCGGCCGCATCGGTTCTTGCCTCTGGTGCAACACGGTGGAAATGCTTTCGCCCATAGAGCCCAGGTGTACTGGCATGTGAGGTGCGTTGGCGATCAGTTCGCCGTCGGCATCGAATACCGCACAGGAAAAATCCAGACGCTCCTTAATATTCACAGAGTGAGCCGTTTGTTCGAGTAAAATCCCCATCTGCTCAGCGATATGCATGAAAAGACCGTTAAAAATCTCGAGCATGATGGGGTCACTTCGTGTACTGAGTAGCTCCGTTATTTTTTGTGGTATCTGCCGTGTTATTAAAAGGTTTCCGTGCTGATCTATTTCCCCTTGCCACTGCGATTCGACGACTGTCGTGGCATTATTCTCAACGATAATTGCCGGACCAGGTATCGATACGCCACAGGGTAGTTGCTCGCGCCGGTAAACTGGTGTCACCATCCAGGTACTGTTAAACCAGATTTTTCGATAGCATAGTGCCTCTAGCCGTCCACTTGAATCGATCCATGGTGATTCCTTCGCTCTAGGTACAGGCGCTATGGCCTCGACCTGAATGGACTCGACAACTAGTGATGCTTCATTGCAATGAAAACCAAACTGTCTGTAATGCTCTACGTGAAAACTAGCAGCTATGGATTTGACTGTCTCTTTCCATGGTATCTCGAGCGCAGTGTCTGAACCTGACGCCTTCAACTGTATGCTTCGATTAAACGAGATCGATTGCGGGTTCGCACCTTGGCGACACAAGTCCGCACCGGCCTCACTCTCTAATCGGTCAACCTCATTAGAAAGAAAATCGCTATAGGAAGGTACTAGCGGCGTTTCGATTGCACTTTGTCGCAAAGTTCTCAGGTCTGCTAGACCCATTCCATAAGCCGACAGTACTCCCGCTAAGGGATGGATCAAAATCGTTTTTATACCGAGAGCATCAGCCACCTCGCAGGCATGCTGCCCTCCTGCACCGCCGAAGCAACAGAGAGTGAATTCGGTAGGATTATGGCCGCGCTGCACCGATATTTGCCTGATCGCGTTGGCCATCTTCTCTACGGCGATTCTCAAAAAGCCACTAGCCACTTTCGGTGGACTGATAATCTGGTTGCTCGCAGCTGTGACAGTTTTGGCTAGAGCCCCGAATTGTTCTGTAACAATGTCTAAATCGATTGGAGCATCGCCGTCGGGCCCGAACAAACAGGGGAAAAAGTCCGGCTGAATTCGGCCTAGAAGAGCGTTTGCGTCTGTAATAGTCAGAGGGCCGTTATGGCGATAACATGCTGGCCCAGGAAGCGCGCCGGCGGATTCCGGGCCGACTTGTAGGCGCGCTGATGCGAATTTCAAAATCGACCCGCCACCAGCGGCAACCGTATGAATGTGTAACATTGGTGAAGTGAGGTGAACGCCAGCGATCTTGCAATTACTGGTCCGCTCAAGCTTACCATCGAACAGTGAGACATCTGTCGATGTGCCGCCCATATCGAAGCCGATGAGCTTATCGAACCCGGCGACTCGTCCGGTTTCAACCATTCCAATGACGCCGCCTGCGGGCCCCGAAAGGATGCTGTCTTTACCTTTGAAGTTGTCGGCCTGAACAAGTCCACCATGACTCTGCATAAACAACAAGGGGACCTTCCCGATTAGCGCGGAGAGTCCGGATCTAACCTGACTAACGTAGCGATTTAGTACCGGTGATAGATATGCATCTGCGAGTGTTGTATCGCCGCGCGATACCAGCTTCATTAAGGGACTCGTCTCGTGAGAGACTGAGACATGGTCGAAATCGAGTTCACGCGCAACGTTTAGCGCACGTTGCTCATGACCAGGGTAGCGGTAGCCATGAAGAAGGACGATAGCGATACTAGTTATGCCATTCTGCTTAGCAATCTGTAGATCCGATCGTAACTGAACTTCATCTAGTGGTAAGACGATGTCACCATGTGCCGACATTCGTTCGTGTGCTGCGATAACACGTGTATAGAGCATCTCCGGAGTTTGGATGTTTAGCGCAAAGATTTCGGGGCGGTTTTGATAGCCGATTCGCAGAGCATCGCGAAATCCTGCTGTGATGACCAGCGCGGTAGAGGCGCCCTGCCGTTCAAGTAGCGCGTTGGTTGCAACTGTAGTGCCCATTTTTACAGTCGCTACTGCAGCTCCTGCACCACTGAGTAGGCTGTTGATACCAAAAACAGCGGCATCCAGATATCGGTTCGGGTTTTCCGATAGTAGTTTTAGCGCGGAGATATGCCCGTCTGGCGCTGCTGCAACGATGTCAGTAAAGGTGCCGCCACGATCTACCCAGAAATGCCACCCTTTCTTAGCAGCGTTATCCATATTTCCCAGTGGTATGCATGATTGGCTGGGGCTCAAGCCTCCGCTGTTGGACAAAACTCGTTTTCGAGTTGTTTCTGAACGGGAGCTGGCGCAGTCTCATAGTGGTCGAATTCCATCGTGAATACGCCTTCTCCACCAGTGAGAGATTTTAGTGTCGTCTTGCCGGACCCGGCATGGCCAACTAATGCAATATTTCTGATAGTTCTAGTGTTGTATGCTGAGGCCACAGATTCCCTCCTTATCTTATTCTAGATTTTCTAATTGTTCTTATACTGAAAATTTGTGTAGCAACGATTTGGCTACCAACATTAACGGGTGCGTACTGGGAGGTTATTACGCCGACACCGGCGATTAGGGCCATATTGTTTATAAATGTCCCCTGGCGGAGCCAATTCCGGTAGCGCTTAATTAAGCGGCGAACAAGTCGCTCTTAGGCGTTCAAATCTGGGATTCGATCACTCTCGAGCTGCGTGATCATATCTTTCAGCATTAGCTTACGCTTTTTCAAGCGTTTCAACATAATCTGGTCTACGTCCGGGTCGACCACCAACCGGGAAATCACTCGATCTAGATCTTGATGCTCTACACGCAACTCTTTGAGTCGCCCCACGTTTTTGAATACCCCAATTTCTATTTTATCTATCACTAATCACTACGTACGGGCATAAGCCAGTCACGTTCAGGATCGCCAAATGCTAGAAAGAAAGGATTCAGAAGGTCTTCTTTCATGTTATAGCGCAGTTCCTGACCAAGAAGGTCAATCATACTCCCTCCAGCACTCTCTAGGATAGCCTGAGCGGCAGCCGTATCCCATTCGGAAGTGGGGCCAAGGCGTGGATATATATCCGCCTGGCCGTCAGCTATGAGACATATTTTCAGTGAGCTCCCCATGAGCTTGAGTTCGTGCTTTCCTAGGACGTCAAGGTATGTTGCAAGTGCGTTGCTTCGGTGGCTTCGGCTGCATACGACCCTAACTGGTCCGGTTTGTCTTGATGTCACACTTATCTTTTCTATGGGACCTTTAGCGACCCGTTTTGATGCCCCTAGTTCGACCGCGCCAAAGTATTCAATTTTTTTCGCGGGCGCTAGAACTACGCCCATTGTTGCACGATGCTGTTCGATAAGTGCGATATTAACGGTAAACTCCCCGTTACGTTTGATAAATTCCTTGGTTCCATCCAAGGGGTCCACAAGCCAATAACTATCCCAACTGCGGCGACTGAAAAGCTCGTTAGTAGGAGATTCCTCAGAAAGGATCGGTATAGTCGGCTTGAGCGAACTAAGGCCGTCGATAATGATTTCATTCGCACGGCGGTCAGCGTCGGTTAGCGGCGATTTGTCGTCTTTTAATTCTACGGAGAACTCGCTACCGTAAACGTTCATAATGACATCGCCTGCTTCTGCTGCTATCGCCCTTATATTTCCGAGCAGGGAGGAGTACAAACTCCTTTTCATTGCTGATTTCGAAACATCATAATTGGATCAAATTTGTAGCCAGGGACCAAAATGATTGATTCGACATGCACTATTATTCCATGGAATGAGGTCGATACCGTCATGGTCGATATGGATGGTACGCTTCTCGATCTCGCGTTCGATAATTTTTTCTGGCGCGAACTTGTTCCCTCCCGCTACGCTCTAGATCGTAATCTATCAGAGGAAACCGCTCGAAGGGAACTAACAGGTCGCTATGAGGAGCTCGAAGGCCAATTGGCTTGGTACTGCATAGATCATTGGAGCGACGTTCTAGGCATCGATATTAAGGCTCTGAAGTGGGAGCACCGTGACCTCGTCAGGTATTTGCCCCGAGCGACAGATTTTCTTGCGTTCGTCAAACAGCGCGATAAACGATTATTGCTCGTGACTAACGCACATAGGGACACATTGGCTGTAAAAACTGCTCAGACTAAGCTTGATCGAAAGGTAGATAGAATTATTTCGTCGCACGACTATCGAGTCCCGAAGGAAACACAAGCTTTCTGGGAGCGACTGCTTGTAGATGAAAATTTCGATCCTCAGCGGACCCTTCTTGTCGAGGACAGCTTGAGTGTGCTTCAGGCAGCGAGGTTGTTCGGTGTGAAGTTTACTGTTGCGATACGTCGGCCTGATTCAGGCGAGCCTGCTCGAGAGATATCATCATTCTCCTCGGTTGATAGTATTCACGATCTCACTCAGTAGTCTTCGCTGGGGAGCAACGTTTTTAGCATAGTTGGGTTTGAGTAGCCTTTGCCGGCTTAGTTTCGATTACGCGTGCGCCTACCGCCAGGCTTACCCCGCTTGTTCGGTGGATGGTTGCTATAGGCGCGCGGTTTTCGTAATCGTCTGGGCGGCATCTTGATTTCGATAAAATTTTCTGGGTCTATGGATTTTACCGGTATCTTTCTCCCAATATAATTTTCGATATCGGGTAGCGAGATGGCATAGTCCTCGCACCCGAAGCTAATTGCGTTGCCCGATGCTCCAGCGCGCGCGGTACGACCGATACGGTGGACGTAGTCCTGGGCGTCCTGCGGAAGATCATAGTTGAAGACGTGCCCTACGTCCGGAATATGTAATCCGCGGGATGCGACATCTGTGCCGATCAACACGGGTAACTCGCCCGAATGGAATGCCTGTAACATCCGAAGTCGTTTACGTTGTGGCACATTGCCTGACATCGCCTCTGCGTTTATACCGTTGTGCTGAAGGTAATTCTGGAGTCTATCGGCTTCCCTCCGCGTGTTGACGAAGACCAGTGAACGCGCAGAGTCCATCTTACGTAATAGCGTCATTAGTAGAGGAATTTTTTGATCGTTCGAGGGAAAGTAAATACATTGCTTTACTCGATCGACGGTCATCTTATCCGGCTCAATTCTGATTAGATCCGGATCGTTCATGTGCTCGTATGCTAGCTCTAGAACCCTATACGATAGCGTAGCGGAAAACATCATGTTCAGGCGTTTAGAAGGATCCGGAAGGCGTCGAAGTACATAACGGATGTCCCGGATGAAGCCAAGATCAAACATACGGTCGGCTTCGTCTAGCACCATCACTTCTATTTTTCGCAGAGTGAAAACTTTTTGTTTGAAGTAATCTATTAGTCGGCCTGGCGTTCCGATTAATATGTCGACCCCTTCGGCAAGTATGCGTCGTTGCTTTTCATAATCCGTACCGCCGTAAGCGAGGCCTAGTTTGAAGGGAAGATGTTTGCCTAACTGAACGGCATCGGCGTGAATTTGTACGGCGAGTTCCCGCGTTGGCGCTAGTATAAGTGCTCGAGTTTCTGGAATTTTAGCCGGTTGAGGTGTCGTCTCGATTAGCCGGGAGAAAAGAGCAACTAGAAATGCTGCGGTTTTTCCTGTTCCCGTTTGTGCCTGGCCTGCCACATCCTGGCCTCTAAGCGCGAGAGGCAGAGTCTTGCTCTGAATCGGCGTGCAACGACTGAATCCTGCATCCACAATGCCTTCGAGGAGTTTTCCGGGGAGCCGTAATGAGCTAAATTCCAGCTCAGTGAGATGGTCTTGTGAGATTGATTGTGTCTCAACATTAGGCGTTAAAACTTGCAAATTAAGTTCTCAACGGTTAAAAAGGCAAATACCTAGGCGAGAGTTCTCGCTTCCTCAGATACCCATGACATTCCTACACGTTTCATAAGGAAGCATTCAGTAGCAATATTGTGCCTGATTGGGCGCGCGGCGTCACTTTCAGTTCAATTGCTTTCGAGCCTCTCTAAGTGACTATCCCGGTAGAATAAATCAGTAGACCGAAGAATAGACAGTAGACCGAAGAATAGACAGTAGACCGAAGAATAGACAGTAGACCGAAGAATAAATCAGTAGACCGAAGAATAAATCAGTAGACCGAAGAATAGACAGTAGACCGAAGAATAGACAGTAGACCGAAGAATAGACAGTAGACCGAAGAATAGACAGTAGACCGAAGAAAATCGGAGGACCCGTAAGTGAGCGAACAGGTCATACATACAACAGACGATACGTTTGAAGCAGACGTAGTGAATTCTGAGCGACCGGTGCTGCTAGATTTCTGGGCAGAGTGGTGCGGGCCGTGCAAGATGATCGCGCCCGTATTAAACACAATTGCCGAAGATTACGGTGACCGTTTGCAGGTAATTAAGTTAAATATAGACGAGAATCCGGTGACTGCTCCGAAGTACAATGTGCGAAGTATTCCGACTTTACTGTTGTTCCAAAATGGTACGGTCACGGCTCAGCAAGTGGGAGCCGTGTCCAAAGCGCAACTAACAGCCTTTCTAGATGAACATATCCAGCCGGATAAGGCAGAGGGATAAGTTTTTTCAGCAACCTTGGTAAATATAGGTGAGGGGATACTTGGGTAATTCAGCACGCGTTCGGTCGAAGGACGGCCACAGGCATCATCGAGATAATAAGAAGCGATCATCGCGTCGTAAGAGACCGTCTCGCGAGGAATTTCCGGACGATGAGGCGTTCGAAATAATTCCAGAGGAGGAACTGGAGCAGACGAAGCTGGCGATGAATCTCGCCGAGCTTAAGACCCGGCCGGCGTCTGAGTTGGTCAAGGTTGCGCAATCCATGGGTCTTGAGAGTCTGGCACGTTCGCGCAAGCAAGATATTATCTTCTCTATTCTGAAAGCACACGCCCAAAAGGGCGAGAATATTTTCGGCGAAGGCATACTAGAAATTTTGCAGGACGGCTTCGGTTTTCTCCGTTCGCCGGACAGCTCTTATCTTGCTGGTCCGGATGATATATACGTTTCACCAAGCCAAATCCGCCGCTTCAACCTGCGAACTGGGGATACGGTATCCGGACTCATCCGCCCACCGAAGGATTCAGAACGCTACTTCGCGATGCTAAAAGTCGGTCAGATCAATCATGATTCGCCGGAGGAAGCCAAAGGTAAAGTTCTATTCGAAAACCTTACGCCCCTGTTTCCGAAAGAACGTTTGCAGCTTGAGGAGGGTAACGGGAGTACCGAGGACCTAACGGCACGGATCATCGATATGGTTGCTCCGATCGGTAAGGGGCAGCGTGGATTGATCGTTTCGCCGCCTAAAGCCGGTAAGACGATGTTATTACAAAACGTAGCTGCATCTGTCGTCGCGAATCATCCGGAGATCGATCTCATAGTGCTTTTGATTGATGAGCGTCCAGAAGAAGTTACGGAGATGGAACGTACGGTTCGAGGCGAAGTCGTTTCCAGTACTTTTGATGAGCCGGCAACCCGGCATGTCCAAGTTGCGGAGATGGTGATTGAGAAAGCAAAGCGCTTAACCGAGCATAAACGCGACGTTGTTATCTTGCTTGACTCGATTACCCGTTTAGCGCGAGCCTATAATACTGTAGTGCCGTCGTCGGGTAGGGTTCTAACAGGGGGCGTGGATGCAAATGCATTACAGCGGCCGAAGCGATTCTTTGGTGCCGCGCGTAATATCGAAGAGGGCGGTAGCCTAACAATTATTGCCACGGCGCTTGTAGATACAGGTTCGAAGATGGACGAGGTTATTTACGAGGAGTTCAAAGGTACAGGTAACCTCGAGATCCATCTCGACCGGAGGATATCAGAGAAGAGAGTTTTCCCCTCGATTAACATCAATCGTTCCGGTACGCGTAAGGAAGAATTGTTGACCGATGCTGAGGAACTGCAGAAAATCTGGGTATTGCGTAAGGTTCTTCATCCGATGGACGAGCTAGCCGCAATTGAGTTCCTTCTAAATAAACTGCAGGATACGAAGACTAATCTTCAGTTCTTCGAGGCGATGAAGCGTTAGCGGTCGGTCCGGTCCAATTAGGCGCGTTCGCGTGCCATTGCTCTATAACCGATATCTCTCCGGTAAAACTCGCCCCCCCAGCCGATTTTCTTGATGGCGTTATACGCTAAATCGTGCGCGACGGTTACTGTATCGCCTAGGGCAACGGTGCACAGCACGCGTCCGCCATTCGTCACCACATCGCCATCCTGAGTACCTGTTCCGGCGTGGAATACCTTTACGTTATCGCCCAGGTCTTCGTCGAGGCCTTGAATGACAGCGCCTTTCCCGTAGCTATCAGGGTAGCCTTTGCTCGCCATAACCACGCCTAATGACGCCCTCGGATCCCAGGCAATGGTGGCCCGATCGAGAGAGCCGTTGCAGGCATGTAAACAGAGTTCTACTAGGTCTGTGCGTAATCTTGCCAGTACAGGTTGCGTTTCCGGATCTCCGAAGCGGCAGTTAAACTCAACCACTTTCGGTTGGCCTTCTGAGTTGATCATTAGGCCGGCATAAAGAAAGCCGCGATAGATGTTGTTTTCATCTTTCATTCCATTTGCAGTTGGAATCATGATTTGTTTCATGATTCGGTCATGTACTTTCGGAGTGATCACGGGCGCTGGCGAATATGCGCCCATTCCCCCGGTGTTGGGTCCTTTGTCGCCGTCATCACGAGTCTTATGATCCTGTGAAGTTGCTAAGGGGAGAATTTCAGTTCCGTCGACGATGGCAATGAAGCTAGCTTCCTCGCCGTCTAGAAAATCCTCTATCACTATGCTACCGCCAGCATCACCATATGCGTTCTGCTCTAGCATGTATCTGATGGTAGCTTCCGCTTCTTCATTTGTTTTGGCGATGATGACGCCTTTGCCGGCTGCAAGGCCGTCAGCCTTTATGACTATAGGAGTACCCCGTGACCCAACGTAATCCAATGCGGGAGCGACCTTGTCAAATGATTTGTAAGCTGCGGTTGGAATCTCGTAGCGGGCTAGAAAATCTTTCGTGAACGATTTCGATCCTTCTAGTCTCGCGGCCGCAGCACGAGGCCCGAAACATTTCAGCCCTGCCGCATCAAATTGATCTACGATTCCGGCAACCAGAGGTTGTTCAGGACCAATGATCGTCAGGGCAACGGATTCGGTTTGGGCTAGTTCGACGAGAGCATTTAGATTGTTGGCATCGATGGGCACGTTGCGAGTCTTCGGTTCTGAAGCCGTCCCTGCGTTACCGGGAGCGACAAGAATTTCTTTTACGAGAGGTGACTGACTTACTTTCCAGGTCAGAGCATGTTCCCTTCCGCCTCCGCCAACGATTAATACTTTCATCGCGTTCTCATCCTCTACTAACAGGGATCAATGCCGGAAGTGACGCATTCCGGTCAGAACCATTGCAATGTTGTGTTCGTCAGCGGCCCCGATGACCTCGTCGTCACGTATCGAACCGCCAGGCTGGATAACAGCGCTGATACCGTATTTAGCCGCTATGTCTAGCCCGTCCCGGAAAGGGAAGAATGCATCCGAAGCCATTACTGCGTTGCGGATATCTAGATCCTCGTCAGCAGCTTTCACGGCAGCGATGCGCGAACTATCAACGCGACTCATCTGTCCCGCACCGATTCCGAGCGTCCTACCATCGCGTGCGTAGATGATTGCGTTTGATTTCACAAATTTCGCGACAGTCCAAGCGAAATGCAGGTCCGTAAGCTCAGATACGGAAGGCTTTCGCCTCGTCACGACTCTTAGTTCGGCGTCATTCAGATCACTCGTATCGGCATCCTGAAGAAGGAGCCCTCCTTCTATTGAACGCAGATTCGGAAACTGACTTGAAATGCTTGCTTTCTCCAAAAGATCAGCAACCTCGAGTACCCGTATATTTTTCTTCTTTTCAAAACACTGCCTTGTTTCAGCGCTGAATTCGGGTGCGATGATGACCTCAACAAACTGCTGATTGAGAATTGCAGTAGCGGTGATGTTATCCAGCGGCCGATTGAATGCGATGATGCCGCCGAACGCCGATGTGCGGTCCGTGCTATACGCAGCCTTGTACGCGGAGAGCGGGTCTGGTGCGACGGCGATTCCACAGGGATTGGCGTGTTTTACTATGACACAGGCGCTTTCAGAGAATGCCTTGACACATTGGAGAGCCGTATCAGCATCTGCGACGTTGTTGAATGACAGGGGTTTCCCCTGTAGTTGTACAGCACTTACTATTGTGCCGGCCGTATTGCCAGAGGCGCGATAATAGGCTGCGGACTGATGGGGATTTTCACCATAGCGAAGTTTCGAGATGCGGTGCCACCCAAGAGTAAGGGACTCGGGGAATTTGTCGGTAGGATTTGCTTGCTTTCTTAGATACTGGCTGACAGTAGCATCGTATCGAGCCGTGTGTGTGAAAACGGTTACGGCTAGTTGCGCTTTCATCTCGGCGGAAGGTTCGCCTTCTCGATAGGCATCCACGACATTGTCGTAGTCGGCTGGATTGACAACGACAGTCAGTCGTGCGTGATTCTTTGCAGCGGCTCTTAGCATAGCCGGCCCACCTATATCTATATTCTCGATCGCGTATTCGACAGTACAGCCTGCTTTAGTGATGATTTCTTCAAATGGGTAGAGGTTGACGACGAGCAGGTCTATAGACTTGATATTTTGTGCGGCTAGGACCGCGTCATCTGTTCCCGCTCTCGCGAGAAGCCCAGCGTGAACCATCGGGTGTAAGGTCTTAACGCGTCCGTCCATGATTTCCGGAAAGCCTGTAACGTCGGCAACATCGGTAACAGCTAGGCCGGCATCTCGAAGCGCTTTAGCCGTCCCACCGGTAGATATAAGTTCGAAGGAGAGGCCTATTAGATTGGTAGCGAGAGCTATGAGTCCTGTCTTGTCAGAGACGCTGATTAGAGCTCTACGATGTTGGCTCATCTACCTAAAAGCTTATAGTTTTTTAGCTTCTTACGCAGGGTGCCCCGATTAATCCCCAGGATCTCGGCGGCCTCGCTCTGGTTCCCCCCCACATACTCCATAATAGTCCGAAAGAGAGGTTTCTCAACCTCTGTTAGCACGAGTTGATAGAGGGCTGCCGGTTTGTGGCCATTGAGCGCGGACAGATAACTCCGCAGGGCTTCGTCGGTAAGTTCGCTAAGCGGCTTGTTTCGGACCCCCATAGCCGGGGAAGCTACGGTCGGACAGAGATTTTTCTTATGATTTTTTTTTCTGTTAGTCGTTGTCGGCACCGCGTTCTCTCCCGGAACGCACACGGTCAGCCGAGACTGACCGTGAAATTCGAATACAAAATTCTCGTGTAAGTTCGAGTTGTTCTCGAGCAGTCTCGACTCGCACTACCTGATCGCGAAAGGAATCTTTTCTACCCTGATATTGCGCATACCAGGATAAATGTTTTCGTCCTATGCGAACCCCTGTCGATTCTCCGTAAAAAGAATAAAGACTATCAAGGTGATTTAGAATGATATCATGGACCGACGGTAATGGAAGGGTTGCATGATCTCTCTGTTTTGTTGATAGAAAATTTTTTACTTCGCTAAAGATCCACGGTCGACCGCATGCTCCCCGTCCGATCATGATGCCATCGGCACGTGTGTAGCGGAGCACTTCTCTCGCCTTCTGTGGCGAGTCTATATCTCCGTTTGCTAAAACGGGAATTTTAACCGTTGCTTTGATATCGCGAATGGTGTCGTACTCAGCTTGTCCTTTGAATCTACATTTTCGGGTTCGTCCGTGGACGGTTAGTGCAGCGATGCCGCAACTCTCTGCTATACGCGCAATTTGAATCCCGTTACGCGACGCTGGGCACCAGCCAGTCCTGATTTTCAAAGTTACTGGCACGTTCACACGTTGAACCACATGTTCGAGGATGCTACGCACTAGATCAGGGTCCTTCAGAAGGTAAGATCCCGCCAGGCGCCGACAAATTTTTTTCGCCGGGCATCCCATATTGATGTCGATAATATTAGCGCCGAGGTCTTGCGCGCGCTGAGCCGCATCCGCAATCATATCTGCGTCGTAGCCCGCGATCTGAATTATGCGTGGAGTGATGTCATCCCATGATCTTAGGCGTCTTCTAGATTTTTCGCTCGTCCATAGTTCAACGTTCGAGGTAATCATCTCGCTGGGGGTTAAATCTGCACCAAGGTTCGCACAGAGTCGCCGAAACGGTGCGTCCGCAACTCCAGCCATCGGTGCGAGCGCGATTGGCTTTGTAAATTCGAATTCGCCGATTTTCATCTATCGCAGTGTAGAGTTACGCGGATATGCTGCTAGGAGCGCCATATCTAATTTTGTCATCCGTTTTGGTAAAAGCACGACCGTTATTCGAAGTAGCGATTGATAGCCTGTAAATAGCACAAGCGTAGTCTGAGCATTCATTCTATGGGATAGACTGTCCAGTCGCTCTTATTTGTGTTCTCTCGAGTCTCATTCATATGCGTGGAGCTACAAGGCAGGCCCAGTCTTTACGACGTTGTTGAATAAAGGGCCCGAAGTTACTAGCGTACGCTTGTTGCACCGCGTCGCTTTGCCCCGACAATATACCGCTAAGCACGATGTAACCACCCGGTACGACGAGATCGCTAAATCTTGCGGCCAGTCCCCTTAGGGGTTGGGCTAGAATATTTGCGATGATGATATCAACTTCAATAGCGGGTAATTCGTCTGGTGTGCCGAGCCATAGCTTATCCGCCATACCATTCAACTTAGCGTTTTCGCGCGTGGCTAAGATGGCCTGACGATCGATATCGACGGCCCAAGCTGATTCCGCGCCAAGGCTTAGTGCTGTGATCGCAAGTACGCCCGAGCCGCAGCCATAGTCTAGTACCCGCGCTCCCGGTCGGACGTTACTGTCCAGCCATTCAAGGCAAAGCGATGTCGTAGGATGACTGCCAGTACCGAAAGCGAGCCCTAGGTTCAACCTCACTGCGACGCGGTTGGGATCCTTCCATTCTTCGCTCGCAGCAACTATCGCTAGATTCTTACCAATCTTCTGTGTGGCTGGATGTTTTGTCCATATCTCCTGCCATTCGGAGTCACTTAATTGTTCAATTCGAATGTTTGTGCTGTTATCGAGTGTGCTTGCGAGGATGTTGTGACCGGCAGCTGCAATTGACTTCGAACGGAACAATGCTTTGACGGTGATGTCGGGCCAGAGCGGAGCGGTTCCCGGTTCCGGTTCTACTATGTCTGTATGTGCGGCATCGCGGATTGAGAAAGCTTCCGCACCCGCTAGTTTCAGTAATGTTTCAGTTCTCGGTAAATTCTCCGCTCGCAGAGCTATTTTTAGTTGATACCAGGACATAAAACGCTAAGTTAGTTTGAGGCGTTTTTCTAGATAGCTGATATCCGTTCCTCCCTTCTTGAATGCGGAATGCTGAAAGATTTCTTGATGAAGAGGAATGTTCGTGCGTATGCCTTCGATGACAACCTCGTTGAGAGCCGACTTCATTCGCGCAATCGCCGATTGACGCGTCTCTCCATGGGCGATAAGTTTGCCGATTAGAGAATCGTAGTGTGGCGGAACGGAATAACCGCTGTAGATATGGCTATCTACCCGAATACCGGGTCCGCCCGGTGGATGCCACCGGTTAACTGGTCCCGGAGACGGCATAAAAGTCTTGGGGTCTTCGGCGTTGATTCTGCATTCAATAGCATGTCCCGACCACCTAATCTCGTCTTGTTTCCATGGTAATGGGTCTCCGGCGGCTATCAGCAACTGAGCTTTTACAATGTCGAGCCCTGTAGTCATCTCCGTAACAGGGTGCTCAACCTGTACGCGCGTGTTCATCTCGATGAAAAAGAACTCGCCCTCCTGATAGAGAAATTCGAACGTTCCCGCCCCTAGGTAGCCGATATTGCGACATGCCTCTGCGCAACGTTCACCCATCTTCGCGCGAATCTCAGCTGAAATACCCGGCGCTGGTGCCTCCTCGATGATTTTTTGATGTCGGCGTTGCATTGAGCAATCTCGTTCACCGAGATGGATGGCATTGCCGTGGCTATCGGCGAGCACCTGAAATTCTATGTGTCTCGGGCGCTCTAGGAATTTTTCCATATATATTTGGTCATTACCGAAGGCTGCTAGGGCTTCGCTTTTAGTGAGAGATATTGAATTAAGGAGAGAAGCTTCGCTATGAACGATCCGCATCCCGCGTCCACCTCCGCCACCGGATGCTTTAATAATGACTGGATAGCCTATCTTTTGTGCTAGACGCGAATTTTCCTCATCGTTCTCCGACAATGGTCCGTCTGAGCCTGGTACGCAGGGAACTCCGGCTTTTTTCATTGCGCGAATCGCGGAAACCTTATCTCCCATGAGTTGCATGGTTTTGGCATCCGGTCCGATAAAAATAAAACCGCTTTCCTGTACCTGTTCTGCGAAGTTCGCGTTCTCGGACAAAAATCCATAACCTGGATGAATAGCAACAGCATCAGTTACTTCAGCGGCCGCGATGATAGCCGGTATATTCAGGTAGCTTTGAGAGGAGGGTGGCGGGCCGATACATACCGTTTCGTCCGCCAGTAACACGTGTTTGAGGTTGGCGTCGACAGACGAGTATGCGGCGACTGTCTTTATGCCGAGCTCTTGGCAAGCACGAAGGACGCGAAGGGCAATTTCCCCGCGGTTGGCAATCAGAACCTTATCCAGCATCAAAAGGCTGATTTTCGATGATGAACAAAGTCTGGTCAAACTCAACAGGCGTACCGTTTTCGGCTAGGATACTTACGATTGTTCCGGCGACCTCTGATTCGATCTGATTCATCATTTTCATTGCCTCGATGATGCATAGTGTGTCCCCGATCGAAACTACGGTACCTATCTCTACGAACGGTTTAGCTGTTGGTGCAGGGCCGGAATAGAACGTTCCGACCATCGGTGCAGTTACTTCATGGCCGTTGCGCTTAGGTTTGGGAGTCGGGGTTTCCGTCGCGACCTGGTTAGGTGTAGCAGTAGACGCAATCGGTGCTGGTGCTGCGACTGTGACAGGCGTTTCGCGAGAGTAACGACTGATTCGTACTGAATCCTCGCCCTCGGATATCTCAATTTCCGCGATGCCGGATTCTTCAAGCAATTCGATCAGCTTTTTGACCTTTCTGATATCCACTTCTTATTCCTTATCGTGCGTCCACGAACTATTCATGTGAAGTGTTGTTAAGCCGCTCCGAGATAACGTTCGGCTGCGATCAATGCCAGTTCGTAACTCGTTATACCGAAGCCGGTTACAGTGCCGACAGCAATGTCCGAGAAGAAGGACTGTTGCCTAAAATCTTCTCTCGCCGCTATGTTCGAAAGATGGATTTCGATGAAAGGCACTCCAACGGCAAGTAGAGCATCTCTTAAAACGATACTCGTATGGGTAAATGCGGCCGGGTTGAAAAGTATAAAGTCAATATTCCGTTCGCTTGCGGTATGAATCTGTCGTAGCAACTCGTGTTCCGCATCACTTTGATAGCAAAGGAGTTTATGCTGTCGTTCCTGGGCGAGTAGGTCCATCCGGGTCTCAATGTCGTCAAGGGTAACGCTGCCATAGATTTCCGGTTCACGCTGGCCTAGCAGATTGAGGTTGGGACCATTGATGAGTAGTAATTGTGCCATAGACGAAGATCGCAGCAAATAACGTCTATTTTATACCAATTTCGCCGAACTTAGCGACATTATTGTAATAAGCGGCTGGGTTATATGCGGTAGGCGAGACGGCCGCGGGCGTCGTCGAGATCGATAGTACCAGACGCTAGATCTTTGAGAACGCTCATAAGTTCGTCGAGGTCTCCAGCACGTAGCTCGCCGGTGTGGACTCCCAGGATTTGGCCTTCCGTATCGGTAAATACGCTGAAAGGTAGGCCGAAGAATTCAACCCCGAATGATGCGGCGGCATCCATGGCGTCGGACTGGCCAATTAAGATTGGGTAGTTAACCCCCATATTATTTATAAACGCCTTTACGGAGTCGGCTTGATCAACAGCGATACCGACAACCTGAAACGATAGGTTTTCATTATTCGTCTGGTACTCTGACAGTAGCGGGATTTCACGTAAACAGGGAGCGCACCACGTAGCCCAGAAATTTACGAGCAATGCCTTGTCCGGCCAGCTGAGGATAGATTGCTGCTCTCCATTTATATTCTCGAGCGAAAATTCTGGAAGTGTCTCCACGTATTTGATCGTAGCAGCGACCTCGGTCGTCTCCAGTGGGATCGTGACTAGGTCCAAGGCACGGTATCCGACATAGGTGAGAATAGCCGTGCTGCTAAGTAGTATCGTGACTAGTGCGGTGCGGGCCATACAGGGTTACAGTTTATAGAGCAGCTAAGTTTTTGACATGAGCCGCGAACTCTTCGGCTTCCACATATCCGACGAGCTTGTAGGCAGGTTGTTCTTGGCCTGCCGCATCATAGAAAGCGATAGTTGGCGGACCAAAACTTCCAAAATATTTTAGAAGAGCCTTGTCGTCATCATCGTTTTCGGTAACGTCTGCCTGCATTAGCATGAAGGGTTCTAATGCGGCGATGACCTCGGGTTTTGGGAAAGTGTATTTCTCCAGTTCTTTGCAGGCCACGCACCACTCTGCGGTGAAATCGAACATGACCGGCATACCAGCGGTCCGTGCTTCCTCGAGTGCTATCTCCAATGCTGCTACCGACTCGATGGATTCAAATACGAGATTCCCAGTGTCGATATTCTGAGCGGACCCTGCCACGAAATTACTGCGCGGAATGGGCTTGAGCGGATCTTCTCCGCCGAGTGTCACGCCGATGAGCATTAGAGCGCCATAGATACACGCCATGACACCGAAGCCTTTCCCTAGCCGTTTCAATCCCGACGCAGCTGTAGGTATCGGTTCAAAGGCGCCGAGAAAAACGCCTGTCAGGAAAACGAGAAATGCCCATAGCAATAGCGTGATACTGCCTGGGAGAACTCGATCCATCATCCAGATGGCGAGTCCCAGCATCATCACACCGAAACTTGCTTTAACGGCGTTCATCCAGGCCCCTGCTTTGGGCAGTAGCTTGCCGGCCGAGGCCCCAACCAGTAATAGCGGAGAACCCATTCCTAGGCTCAGAGCAAATAATGCACCCGCCCCCCGAACGACATCGCCGCTCTGGCCGATGACCGCCAACGTCGCTACGAGTGGCGGTGCGACACAGGTTGTGACAATCAGCGCTGAAAGCGCGCCCATGATGGCAGTTCCGACGAAGGTGCCGGTCTTCTGATTGTTCGCCATATTGGATAGACGTGTTTGAATAGCAGGTGGTATTTGGAGTTCGTAAATACCGAACATGCTCAACGCGAGGCCGACGAAGAGAGCCGCAAAGAGTGTCAGGAGCCAGGGTTCCTGGAACGTAGCTTGTAGTTGTGCGCCGAAAGATGCGGCTATCGCCCCACCGATCGTGTACGTCATAGCCATCCCCATAACGTACGCGAGCGACAGAGCAAATCCACGACCGGCCGTGACCTTGTCACTCTGGCCAGCGATGATTCCAGAGAGGATCGGGACCATCGGTAACACGCAGGGCGTGAACGCTAGCAGAAGGCCGAGGCCGTAGAATGTGGCTAATACTAGCCACCAGGAATCGCTTAGTACTAAGGTCGCAAGGCGATCCTGCTCCGATACGAGTAGCGGCGTTTCCGCGATTTGGCCGGCGAACGTGCTCGAGGGAGGCAACACCAACTCTGCTGTCTCTGTAATCACGGGATAGCAGATGCTATCGACTTTACATCCCTGGAAATTTGCTTCGATGATGACATTGACGGCGTCAGGCGAAGCCCTCGAGAATGGTAGCTGTACTTCTACATAGTCGTAGAAAATTTCTACATCACCGAAGTGCTCGTCGTAATGAGCTTCTCCTGACGGAATACGCGCAGGACCGAGCTGAATAGGGCTATCTGTGCTAAAGGCGAATTTATCGCTATAGAGGTAGTAGCCGGGCTCTATCTGCCAGCCAAGTATAATTTCGTTAGAGCTATCAACACGATGGTTCATGATGAAGGCTTCTTCCGGCGCCAGAATTTCATCGGAACCATTGGAGAGAAACGTACTGAGAAACGATCCCCCATCACTGTTGTTGTTTGGTAGTGAGAGGGTGGTCCTCCATCGTTGCGGGGGATAGCACAAGCCGATATCGGCGCAACCCTGAGCGGTTAACTGAAAGTCCATCTCCGAGGCGGCCGCGGCACGTTGGTAGGGAATCGTGATCTGGAACTCGTCACGGTAAGTTTCGACTTCACCGAAAAACTCGTCTGTGTGCATATGGCCATTAGGTAGCCGCGGTGTACCCAGTTCGATGTTGTTTGTCTGACTCGAAAAACTGAATTTGTCTCGATAAAGGTAGTAACCGTCCTGAACCTTGAAATTCACTAAGAGGTTGTCATTTGAGGCCTCGATCGAGTAGGGGAAGGCTTGCTCCGGCGGCAGGACCTCCTGAGCAATAACCGCGGCACAGGTTACGAGCCATGCTACTAAGAGCATCAGTTTTTCAGCTATGTTAGGTGTCCAGTGCATATATCATTCTCTTGAACTGACCGCTGCCTTTAGCCATTTCATATAATCTGCTGAGCCGCCTTGAACGGGGACAGCAATAACCTCTGGTAGTTCATAGCTTGTAAGTTGCAGAATCATTTTCTCAAGGGCCTGGTAACAGTCCGAAGTCGTTTTTACGAGGACGAGAATCTCCTCATCTTGCTGAATTTTCGATTTCCAGCGGTAGGTTGATACTATACTTTCCATTCTACACACACACGCTGCGAGGCGCTCTTCGACCAAGGTGTCTGCCAGTCTGGCTGCCTCCTTGGCATTGCTACACGTCGTTAATACTAACAGGGCTTCCGATTTCACGAGGGGGAGGTTTGGAGCGTCTAAGATATTGACAAGCATAATCGTATTAGGGACCGATTGTCATGGATGATTTGTCATCGCCCCTTGAAATCTGTCAATCCATCCATATTATTAGCACTCGATTTGGCCGAGTGCTAATGAAAACTACGGTAAAAGGCCATTTTTTTTAATTAAAATCATATATTTGGAGATGGAGAACCACCAATGAATATTCGTCCCTTACATGATCGCGTCGTAATTAGGCGCACGGAGGAAGAAAAAACCTCCCCCGGGGGCATCGTTATTCCCGATTCTGCGACCGAAAAGCCTATCAAGGGTGAAGTTGTAGCAGTAGGCAATGGCAAGGTGCTAGATAACGGCGAGACTCGAGCCCTGGATCTGAAGGCAGGTGATAGAGTTCTATTCGGCAAGTACTCTGGTACAGAGGTCAAGGTCGATGGTGAAGAGCTGTTGGTCATGCGTGAAGACGACGTTATGGCGGTGATAGAGGGTTAACCTCCACACGCTTCGCAGATAGATAGAATAAGGAATTAGGGAGACTGAAATGCCTAAAGAAGTGAAATTTTCTGATGACGCTCGCCAGCGGATGCTCCAGGGTGTCAATGTGCTAGCGAACGCCGTTAAGGTAACGCTTGGCCCGAAGGGGCGAAATGTCGTACTTGAGAAGAGTTTCGGAGCACCGACCGTCACGAAGGATGGCGTGTCCGTTGCCAAGGAAATCGACCTTGAGGACAAGTTTGAGAATATGGGGGCTCAGATGCTCAAGGAAGTTGCTTCCCAGACATCTGATGCTGCCGGAGATGGTACGACGACAGCGACAATACTTGCTCAGGCTGTGCTGCGTGAAGGACTAAAGGGCGTCGCTGCCGGATTTAACCCGATGGATCTCAAGCGTGGGATCGATCAGGCATCCGGCGCTCTAACTGAGCAGCTGGAAAATTTGTCTCAGCCTTGCGAGGACGACAAATCAATCGCGCAGGTGGGTACTATTTCCGCAAACTCTGATACGGAGGTTGGCACCATCATTGCCGACGCTATGGGTAAGGTAGGTAAGGAAGGAGTGATTACCGTTGAAGAGGGGTCAGGGCTCCAGAATGAGCTCGACGTTGTGGAAGGTATGCAGTTCGATCGCGGTTATCTGTCACCGTACTTCATCAACGATCAACAAAGTCAGTCAGTGCAGCTTGAGGATCCCTACGTTCTTATTCACGACAAGAAAATCTCGAATATTCGCGATCTCTTGCCGCTGCTTGAGGGTGTCGCGAAATCGAGTCGGCCATTGTTGATTATCTCTGAAGATGTGGAAGGCGAGGCTCTTGCAACTCTAGTGGTTAATAACATCCGGGGCATCGTCAAAGTTGCTGCGGTTAAAGCGCCAGGGTTCGGCGACCGCCGTAAGGCTATGCTGCAGGATATCGCAATTCTGACTGGGGGCCAGGTGATATCAGAAGAAGTTGGACTCTCTTTGGAGAAAGCTAGCCTAGAAGATCTCGGTTCGGCGAAGAAAATCCAGATCACTAAGGAAAATAGTACTGTTATTGATGGATCAGGCAAGCCCGATGACATCAAGGGTCGTGTAGATCAGATTAATGCTGAAATAGAAGAGTCGAGCTCTGACTACGATCGCGAGAAGCTGCAGGAACGTGTAGCGAAGCTCGCTGGCGGGGTAGCCGTCATTAAGGTTGGCGCAGCGACAGAAATCGAGATGAAGGAGAAGAAGGCTCGAGTCGAAGATGCGTTGCATGCAACACGGGCTGCGGTAGAAGAAGGTGTTGTCGCTGGTGGTGGAGTGGCCTTAATTCGGGCCGTCGCTGCGATTACCGATCTGGAGGGCGCCAACGACGATCAGAATGTGGGAATCAACATTCTACGCCGTGCTGTTGAGGAGCCTTTGCGTCAGATTGTTACTAACGCTGGTGGGGATGCGTCTGTCGTTCTGAACGCCATTGCTGAAGGTGAAGGTAACTACGGCTTTAATGCAGCTGTGGATGAGTACGGTGATATGGTTGAGTTCGGAATTATCGATCCGACCAAGGTCACGCGTTTGGCTCTGCAAAACGCAGCGTCGGTATCGGGGTTGCTTTTGACAACCGAGGCTATGATTGCCGAAGCACCTAAGGAAGAAGCGGCGGCTCCGGCCATGCCACCTGATATGGGAGGTATGGGAGGTATGGGAGGCATGATGTAAGTTACGTCGGATGCTCCTTATCTAAGCTTTGAAGCCCCGCCTTGTGCGGGGCTTTTTGCGTTAGGTTTCGGACAATTGTTCAATCGCAACTCATCGGTCGCGCCGCCAAGCGCACTTGGGATACTAAAATTGGCCGTTTATCTAGGCAACGTTCGTCCGCTTTATGAGCTTGAGATAAACGATAACAGCACTAAAGGCTGAGGGATGGACAAGCCTGTACCAACTCGATATGAACGATGTATTTGCCGGGTAAGCCTAGATACGAGATAGTATAATTGTGTGGTTTCTTGAATGTAGAGATGAATGGGTGCGAACACGACACGGTAGGGTAGAGCAGGAATTGGTCGTCGCGAATGCGGAGAATCTCTATCGTATAGAATCCGACGATTTGCCGTTGCATTGTCCGCTGCCCGGCATGTATCTATGGAATTCTCATCCGAAGGTTTATCTGCCGATCGAAGGGAGCGGGGAGACGAAGTGTCCGTATTGTGGGGCTAGCTACCAACTGATAGCTGCTGCGTCGCAGTGATCCCGCGGTGGATATTACCGATAGCGTTGGTGTTTTGCAGCACATCAATCTTGGCCGCGACTACCGTGGTGGTGAGCGTCAGACGGAAATTCTAATTCGTGGTCTTTCAGACTACCTTCCACAACAACAGTTGATCGCGCGCCGCGGAACACCTCTCCACGCGCGGCTTGAGAATACGGTTGGAATAGAGGTTATTCCAGTGGATGGGCGGCGTGAAGCCTTGGCGATGACTGCCGGAGCGGCGTTGTTACATGCACATGAGACAAAAGCCGCGCAGGTTTCGTTTCTCAGGCATCTATTATCGGGAACGCCCTACCTGATAACGAGGCGAGTAGACAATCGGCCCAGATCGGATCCGTTTACCCGATTGATGTATCGGCGCGCAGGCAAGGTTGTCGTTATATCTAAAATAATTCGCGAGATACTCGTCAAAACTGAGCCGCTTGTTAGCACTCAGCGGATTCCCGATGCGGTTAGCAACCTCCCATCCGACGTGGCATGGGCGTGTCGGTTTCGTAAGACGCTTGAAGGGAAATTCATAGTTGGTCAAGTAGCGGCGCTCGACGATAGCCACAAGGGCCAGCTTACAGTACTGAAAGCGGCTCGAAGCCTCGCTGAATCTTACCCAGACATTCATTTTGTGCTCGTGGGTAGTGGATGCGACGAAACGCGAATCAGGGATGCTGGGAAGGATCTCGATAACCTCAGTTTCACCGGATGGGTTGACAATGTCGGTGACTATCTTGCGGCGTTTGATTTATTCATCTTACCGTCATTAAAAGAAGGACTCGGCTCGATTTTGCTTGATGCTATGCAGTTCGGGCTACCTATCGTTGCGAGCGAAGTTGGTGGGATTCCAGACATAATCAAAGATTCGGAAAATGGTTCGCTAGTCTCGCCGGGAGATCCAGGAGCTCTACTAGACGCAATTGTTTGCCTGTATAAAGACGAGAAGAAGCGCAATGCTATGTCTGCCGTTGCTTTAAAAAGAGCGGAATGTTTTCGACCAGAATTGATGGTCGAGCGATACTGGCAGCTCTATAAAAAGATTCTTCCGAGTTTTTCAGAGATAGAGGTAAGCGCATGATTATTGTGACCGGAGGAGCTGGATTCATCGGTAGCAATCTAGTCCGCGCTTTGAACAGCCGTGGTGAGCAAGACATCCTAGTCGTTGATGATTTAACTAACGGACATAAGTTTGCAAATCTCGTTGACTGTCAGATTGCTGATTACTGGGATATGGATGTGTTTCAGCAGCGGATGAAAACCGGTTTGTCTATTGAGCCCGATTGCATTTTTCACCAGGGGGCGTGTTCTGATACGACAGAGTGGAATGGCCGCTATATGATGGAGACGAACTATCAGTACTCGGTCGAGTTGCTGGACTATTGTCTCGCGAATGATGTTCCGCTTATTTATGCGTCGTCAGCTGCAGTATATGGTGCTAACAAGAAATTCAAGGAACAACGGCAGTTCGAGCAGCCACTAAACGTATACGGCTATTCGAAGCTCCTCTTCGATCAGTACGTGAGACGTAGGCTAGCCAGTGCGAAAACGCAGGTTGTCGGTCTACGGTATTTTAATGTTTTCGGACCAGGAGAAGCACATAAAGGGGCTATGGCGAGCATCGTGTGGCATCTTAACCGGCAAATTACCCAAGGAGCCAAAGCCAGACTTTTCGAGGGTAGTAGCGGATGTGCGGCGGGTGAGCAATCGCGTGACTTTATATATGTTGACGATATAGTGGCCGTGAATCTCTGGTTTATGGAGCATCCGGCCCATGCAGGAATTTTCAATATCGGTACCGGAAAGGCGTCAACCTTCAACGAAATGGCTAACGCCGTTATAGGCTGGCATGGGAAAGGAGAGATCACCTATATTCCGTTTCCCGAAGAGCTCAAGGATAGCTATCAAAGCTTTACTGAAGCAGATATCAGTAAACTTAGGGACGTCGGTTATGGAGCCGCATTCGTTGATCCCTCTAGTGGAGTTAGAGCGTATCTAGACCGTCTAGACGAGATTAAGTGAGCGGGCAAGAGAAGATCCTAATTGTTGGTCCGTCCTGGGTTGGCGACATGATCATGGCGCAATCGCTATATAAACTGCTAGCGAGACGTAAACCGGAGGCCGCACTTCACGTTCTTGCGCCCGCGTGGTCGAAACCAGTACTTGAGCTGATGCCTGAAGTCAGTTGCGCCATCGAGCAGCCTATCGGTCATGGTAAGCTCAATTTCTCTCTTCGCCGAGAACTAGGCTACCGCCTTAGGTCAGAGCGATATTCTCAGGCGATTGTACTACCTCGGTCGTTCAAGTCCGCGTTAGTGCCTTACTTCGCATCGATTCCCGTACGTACCGGTTTTCGCGGGGAGTGGCGCTATGGTGTTCTCAATGACCGTCGTCCGTTCAGTGCTGAGGTGCTCGATAAGACTGTTAAACGATTTGTGGTATTGGGGCTCGACCGAGAAGAAACTGACCTGCCTGAGATTGATGTACCTACTCTGCAAGTTAGCGAGAAGAGCCGTCTCCAGACGCTCGCCCGATTCGATCTGGAAATTGGCGCTAATAACGTTGCTATAATGCCCGGGGCCGAGTACGGATCGGCGAAACGCTGGCCACTAAGTAAGTTCACAGACCTCGCCGCCCGTCTAGTCGGGGTAGGGGTAGCCGTTAGGATATTGGGATCCGCAAGCGAACGGGCATTAGGCAATTCGATTGTTGCATCGATAGATAAGTCGCGCGTGCGAAATCTCTGCGGCGAGACTAGCCTGGCCGAGGTCGCGGATTTATTGAGTGCAGCGACTGTCGCGGTTGGTAACGACTCAGGGTTGATGCACATGGCCGCAGCTGTCCAGACACACGTCGTCGCTCTTTTCGGATCGTCCTCACCGAGCTTTACTCCCCCTTTGACCGCAACGAAGAAAGTTTTTTATCTGAAGCTAGATTGTAGCCCATGCTTTCAGCGACAGTGTCCCTTGGGTCATTTCCGCTGCATGCGGGATATTTCCGTTGACGCTGTTTCCAGCGCGGTTGTGACTGCGCTCGGTGGATTGCATGGTGCTGGTAGCAGCACGGTATGAGTATCCTGACTTCGATCGGCTGTTTCCAACGCTGTTATACCTGATAGTGCTAGTATTTCCGGTAGTGTTAGATGCTAAGTTGAATTGGCAAGGCAACAGCGTCGTTTTATACGATGCCTGCCGCGTTGCTTGTGTAACCGATGCGTTATTCGATGAGACCCACTGGCGCTCAACTGGTCAAGTTGTCGGTGAAGCTATGGGACGCGGATCGGTTCTCTTCGTTCGCCACGATGATAGTACTTGGGTTCTACGCCATTATCGCAGAGGTGGGTTTGTTAGACATTTCATCAGGGACCGGTATGTATGGCAAGGTCTAGAGCGCACGCGAGCGTTTCGAGAGTGGCGCCTTTTGTCGAAGTTATGCAATCTAGATCTGCCAGTTCCAACGCCTATTGCAGCTCGCGTCCGCCGCTCTGGAATTGGCTATACCGCAGACATTATCACCGAGCATATTGATAATACGTCTTCACTAGAAGACATAATTAATGGTGTCGGCGTGTCCTTAGATAACTGGGGACGGATAGGTAGTACGCTACGGCAGTTTCACGATCTTGGCGTAGATCATTCGGACTTGAATGCGCGCAATATCCTTTTGGATAACAATCATCAGGTCTATCTCGTCGATTTTGATAAAGGGAAGATCAGGGGCTCTGGCGCATGGCGGGACCGCAACCTTAGGCGACTCAAACGCTCGTTGCAGAAAGTAGCATTAGAAACAGGGACGAGTTTCAACACGAATGGCTGGCAGGCGCTCAAACGGAGCTATCAGTCCATGCGGTAGACATCGGCGTATTCTGCTGGCCGGCCCTTAAAGCGACGGTATGTCCAGATGTATTGCTCTGGGGCGAGCCGGATATAGTCCTCCAACTGTGAAACTAAGCGTCGCGTATCGACTATTGGATCATCGCTTGGAAAACTTTCCATTGGTGGTGCGATGTTTACGACATACCCAGAGTCATCGGGTAGGCGGCGAAAAAAATAAGGTAATACGGTAGCGCCACTTAGTTTCGCTAACCGGCTGGCCGCGGTTGTAGTAAGTGCAGGTTCTCCAAAAAACGGTAGCAGTACATTGTTGCTCTCGACCTGAGCATGGTCGGAAAGATAGACAAACATTGCATTTTCTCGAAGGGCTCTTACTAATCCGCGAATGTTGTTGCTTGGTAGCAGGTTCTGCAGACTACGGTTGCGCCCACGTCGTGCGAGGATGCCAAGCATTTCGTTTTTCACGGGCCTATACATTCCTCCTCCAGAAGAGAATAGATCCTCGAGAATTGCGACCCCTACCTCAAGACATGTGAAGTGCCCAACGAACAAAAGAATTCCTTTTTCGCGCTGTTTCGCTGCCTCTAGATTTTCCCGGCCTTCCACATGAATAAGTCTACGTAGCCGCCCTATAGGTGCAAACCAACCTATAGCCATTTCTGCCACCGAGGCGCCTAGCGCTTCGAAATGTCGCGTGAGTAGCAGATCTCTTTCGTTATTGGTTAGTTCTGGGAAACAAATTTCAAGATTACGTGCTGCGCTGTGCGAACTTTTGCGCATAAGCGGCTTAAGGATTCGTCCGAAACGTTTGCCGATACTAATCTGCCAACGGAAAGGCAGGAAGACGGAGCTGCGAAGCCAGAGTAATAAAACCCATACGGGCCAGTAGCGCGGCGCCCAGAACCTATCTAACGACAGGTCATCGTGCTTGGGGTTCATGTTAAAATTTTTCCGTTGACCACTCAGGTGGGACGCCCCTCTTTTTTATAGATATCTGGATGCGGTTCGGGCCTTCCCTTGAAGCGCCGATGTATCCAGAAATATTGTTCTGGACATTGATGGAGATAGTTTTCGAGCTCATTCATCAGCCGGCGCGTATCCTCTACCATATCCTCGCTGGGAAAGTTTTCTAGCGGTTTACCGATATCCAGGATGTACCCTAAATCATCAGGAAGTCGGCGCCCGAAGTAGGTGAGAACAGTAGCACCACTAAGTTTCGCGAGTCGACTGGTAGCAGTATTCGTCATGGCAGGCACATTAAAAAATGGGACAAGCGCGCTGTATTTGTGCTGGTAGCTTTGGTCGGCGGCGTACCAGACGACGGAATTACGGGACAGACTTGTGATCATAGACCTAATACTGTCTTTCTGAAACAGCTCCTTAATGGTGCGTTTCCGGCCTCGTGTCATAATCACATTCACCATATCGTTTTTTTGCGCTCGGTACATTGCGGAGATATGAGGGCAAAGTTTTTCGAGCGCCGGAAAAAAGAACTCGAAAGTTGTTAAATGTGCGCTGAAAAGAATTACTCCGTTTCCCTTGGCTAGAGCATCATTTAGATGTTCTGCTCCGTTGACCTGAATCAAGTCGCATATAGTTTCCTTGGAACCGAACCACGCTAGTGACATCTCCGTGATAGAAAGTCCAAGTGCTTCGAAATGACGGCGTCGCAAGGTATCTCTCTCATCGTCTGATAGGTCAGGGAAGCAAGCGGTTAGATTACGTGTCACGATGTGTCGCTTCGGATACAGCAAAAGGTGTAAAAGGCGTCCCAGCCTTCTTCCTAACCAGACCTGCCAGACGAAAGGGAGTAGTACGGTTGCCCGCATCCACCCATACGCAAGCCAGGTAAACCAGTATCGCGGTTTGTAAAACTTCAGTAATGAACAATTCTCTATGGTTTCCATCATCTATCGGTTAATAATTTTTCACGTCTCGTTAGTCGGAAGAGTTACCAATCACAGTCTTACAAACCCACTTATTTCCTACGATCGTCGATCAGCTCGCTGATGTTTCGGACGCAAATGTTCCAGAGTCGGTCGCGGAATGAAGAAATTACCTTGGTTCTTGCCCCTGCCGGATTATACCTATCGTTAGATATAGGTATTCTTGTGGTTGCTGAATTTATCCCTGAATACGAGTATGTAGATTTCCTATTCGTAATGAAGTCCGAGAGAAATTTCTACCTCCGATAGAAGGGATCCTGATTTGATACCGTTAGAGAAGGTTTCGGAGCTAATTAAAGAGTCCTTAATCAGAGAGAAAACTGATATTGCGATCGCTGAAGCTCAGCAAACGGCGATGGATCGATTGCGAGAAGGCGTCTCAGTGTCTGCTGTTGCCGATGAATTTGGTTTGCGTTGGTCTTCATATGTGATGGTGAGAAGAACTACTGATCAGGAAATACCTCAGGAAGTTCTGATTCTCGCATTTCAATTGCCTCGCCCTGAGGATTGAGAAAAATCGATTGGAGATGTAGTGATTAGCGATGGTCGGGCGATAGTAACGGTGACTCGAGCTCTAGATGGCGACCTCAAAACACTATCAGACGAAGAAGTAAGTAACACTCCGAAAGACTGGAGTAAGTTGCCAGAAGTCAAAGTCTCTAAGTCTGAGCTTCAAGCCCATCAAGAATTTATCGACTTTATCGATGAAAAGAACTCAGAGCCTTCTATTTGGAGTTCTTTAGCAATCCCGACTAATTGCCTTCTGTCTCTATAAAAGATACATCACGCCCAGCCATCCAGTGATGCCCATGGTTATGGTATAAGGGAGCGCCATTTTTACCATGGTCATGTAGGAAAGACGAATGAGCGGCGCAACAGAAGACGTCAATAGAAATAGAAAGGCGGCCTGTCCGTTTGGAGTTGCCACACTCGGAATGTTAGTGCCGGTGTTGATCGCCACCGCCAACTTGTCAAATAAATCTCTCGATATCTCCCCATTTGTGTAGGCAGTATGGACCTCGCCTATGTATACCGTTGCAACAAAAACATTGTCACTAATGGCCGATAAAAGACCATTAGCGATATAGAACATACCTGGCTGAGCTTCTTCAGGAAGACTTAGAACCCATGCGATTACAGGTGAGAACAAGTGATTGTCATGGATGACCCCTACTATCGCGAAAAAGACGACCAACAGCGCGGTAAAAGGTAGCGCTTCTTCAAAAGCATGTCCGAGATCGTGTTCTTCAATCACACCGTTGAAGGCCGTCTGTAGCACAATGATAGTCAGGCCGATAATGCCCACTTCGGCGATATGGAAGGCCAAAGCAATTACTAAGAAAACGGCGCTCAGTGCCTGTATCACTAATCGTGCGTTTTCTTTTTCAGTTCGAGCTTCACTTTGGTGAGTGTCGAACTCGACCAGGATGTCTCGGACCCGTTCGGGGAGTTGGCGGCCATAACCAAACTTTTTGGTGACCTCTAGCAACATACAGGTTATTAATCCAACGACAAATACTGGCAGAGTTACCGGAGCCATCGTTAGGAAAAACTCGATGAACTCCCACTCCGTATAAGTGGCAATTAGCAAGTTTTGAGGCTCTCCAACGGTTGTCATTACGCCCCCCAGCGCCGTGCCGACCGCTGCGTGCATCATGAGATTCCGAAGGAAAGCACGGAATTCGTCTAATTCAGTAGTGTACGAATCAAAAATCGTTTCATCGTTCCCGTGTTCGTGTGCGTCAGAAAAGCCCTTTCCTGAGGCGACCTTGTGATAAACAGAGTAAAACCCCACGGCTACACTGATAATCACGGCGGTGACAGTTAGCGCATCGAGGAATGCCGAAAGAAACGCCGCGGTAAAACTGAAAAGCATAGAGAGTAGTATTTTAGATTTTACTTTCAGAAGAATTTTGGTGAAGGTAAAAAGTAACAACTCCTTCATGAAATAGATTCCGGCAACCATGAAAATTAATAGCAGGAGGACAGGAAAGGCGGCCACGACTTCGTGGTACACGGTATCAGGACTAGTCATCCCTAATGCTACCGCCTCAATGGCGATGAGCCCGCCCGGTTGAAGAGGGTAACACTTAAGGGCCATAGCCAGAGTGAAGATAAATTGAAGCACGACCACCCAGCCGGTTAAAGTGGGTCCTGCTATGATCAAAAACACAGGATTAAGAATCAGAAAAGCGACGATTGTTTTTTTGTACCAGTCAGGAGCGTGACCAAGAAAATTTTGCCAAAACGAACTCATTGCTATACCAGTCATTTAATCATCCACAATAATGTAATACTTACAGACATCTAACTGATTTAAAGCGCGTAACCAGCAATCAGTCAGAGGAATCATATTCTTTTCGAGTATAGGATAGTAGTCAAGCGGGCGCTCAAAAAAATGATCACGTATGATATTGACTCATGCTAGAGGGGGTTCTGAAAATGTGGCCAAGAGAGTCTGATGATTTTGAACCTGATCATGTTGAGGTAGAAGGGGACGACCAGGGAGAGGCCTTATATTTTGTTTTTAATGGTGAGCAGCCGCTCTAGATATCGAAGGGGCGCATGGGGTAAACGTCTCATTTGGCAGCCAAATAATAATTCACGCCCACCCAAATGAGTCCAAGTACTCCGAAAGCATTTATCAGACATGGCGCTGAACTCTGTTTTGTTGCACCCTATATGGGCGAATTCTGAGAATTCTAACTACAACAATTCAGGCTGTTATCATACAAACGCTTGAAATCGAGGCTTCTGTCCCCATCTAGCTCGATAATTTGGGACTCTGGGCGTTAGCATGGCTGAATCTACACAACAAACGACTTTTAGCTTTCAGACAGAAGTAAAGCAACTGCTGCACCTCATGGTGCACTCTTTGTACAGCAATAAGGAGATTTTTCTCCGTGAGTTAATCTCTAATGCTTCGGACGCTAATGACAAATTAAGATTCGAAGCAATCGCAACTCCGGAGCTTCTAGAGGGTGAGCCGGCTCTGCGGATCACTGTGTATCTCGATGCTGACAAACGGACTTTGTGCGTTAGCGATAATGGGATCGGAATGACTAAAGATGACATCGTCGAGCAACTAGGCACGATCGCACATTCGGGGACGTCAGAATTTTTGGGTCGTTTGAGTGGTGACGCTAAACAGGACTCGCAACTTATCGGTCAATTCGGCGTTGGTTTCTACTCCTCTTTTATCGTTGCGGATGAGGTCGAAGTCTCGAGTCGTCGAGCGGGTGTCTCGGCTAACGAGGGCGTAAAATGGATCTCGACAGGTGAGGGTGAATTCACAGTCGAGGCGATAGATAAGCCTGAACGCGGGACGAGCGTTAAGCTTAAGCTGAAGCCTAGCGAAGCCGAGTTTTTGCAGCCACTGACGGTCAAGGCTCTCATTCATAAGTATTCTGATCACATCGCGTTCCCAGTTGATATGGCGAACGGAAGCGATGAATCGGGTGATACGGAGACAGTCAATCGAGCGAAGGCACTATGGACTAGACCACGAGCCGATATCGAAGATGATGAATACCTTGAATTTTACAAACATATCGCTCAAGACTTTATGGATCCTCTGGTCTGGAGTCACAACCGAGTCGAAGGCAAGCGCGAATACACAAGCTTGCTGTACATACCTGCGACGGCGCCGTTCGACTTGTGGAACCGCGAGTCCCCGCGAGGCGTCAAGCTCTATGTTAACCGTGTTTTTATCAGTGATGAGGCAACGCAGTTTTTACCCCTATACCTGCGTTTCGTCCGAGGCGTGGTCGATTCTAACGATTTGTCCCTGAATATTTCACGTGAACTGCTACAACAGGATCCCAGCGTTGCAGCTATCAAAAGCGCTCTGACTAAGCGTATGTTGGATCTGCTTCATAGACTGGCAAAGGATGACGCTGAGAAATACAAAGAATTCTGGATGGCCTTCGGGACCGTACTGAAGGAGGGTATCGTTGAGGAGCCAAGCAATCGTGAAAAAATAGCGGCGCTACTTCGCTTTAATAGCACGCTGGTTGAGTCTGATGCTGCTGAGCGATCATTGGAGGATTATCTTGGGGCTGCTACCGATGACCAGGAGTCTATTTATTACCTCACCGCGGAGTCTGCTACCGCCGCTCGCACCAGCCCGCATTTGGAAGGTCTCAGAGAGAAAGGTATCGAGGTGTTGTTACTCTCCGAGCGGATAGACGAATGGGTCATGCAGCACCTAACAGAGTACGGCGGTAAATCCTTTAGAGACGTGAGTCGCGGAGAACTAGATTTTACTGGTAGTGATGAAAATAGGATCGTCGAGCCGAATCTGACTAAAGATCAACAGCATTTCCTGAAGCGTGTGAAGCGTGTTCTAAGAGAGCAAGTAAACGAGGTTCGTTTGAGCGACCGGCTCAGAGAGTCGTCCGCGTGTCTGGTATTTGGTGAACACGAGCTCGGTTTCCAGATGCGAGAATTGCTGAAGGCCGCCGGTCAGGAGGCCCCTAATGACGTACCGTCTCTGGAGTTGAACACTAAACATCCGCTGATCGAGAGACTAGAGGATGAGTCGGATGAGGATGCTTTTGAGAGCCTTGCGCAGATTATCCTAGGTCAAGCCCGGCTTATAGAGGGCCAATTGCTCGAGGATCCTGCAAAATTCGTCCAGCGAATTAATAGCTTTTTACTATAGATTAATGGGACCGCTTCCCCTAGGTTGGGGCTTCCCATGAGATGAGTTGGCGCGCTACGAGCCAGTGCTCAATCGTCTTTAAGGTCAGTTCTTCTGTAAACAGCACGAATCGGTTCGCTGTAATTGAGCCATGAAGAATCTTACTGCTGCTTTCGCTAAAGAGTCTTGCCTTCGTGCATGGCAAAATGATTGAAAGTTAGGTTATCGATGCTGGTTGTTTCAGCACATGGCTTAGTGACTCACTGTGAGTCGATGATCACGCTCATGTTGGTTTTAAGATAACATTTAAAATAGGAAGCCATCGTGCACAACATGTGCAGTACAAATATTATAAAGAGATAATGTAGAGAGCATGACTGAAAACGCCGATACTTCCAAGCAAGGGTTGACGGAGCATTTAACACCGGAACAATATCGGATCACACAGGTGGCTGGTACAGAAGCTCCTTTCACGGGAGAGTATGTGGATAATAAGTCCGATGGCGTGTATCGGTGTATCTGCTGTGGTAAGGCATTGTTTTCTTCAGCGCAAAAGTACGATTCAGGTACGGGATGGCCGAGTTTCTGGTCACCTATTATTGGTGACGCAGTGGTCGTCCGCGAGGATCGTTCACTGGGAGTTATTCGAGAGGAGGTTATTTGCTCTGGCTGCAACGCTCATTTAGGACATATCTTTCCCGACGGTCCGCAGCCAACCGGACAACGTTATTGTATCAATTCGGCAGCACTAAACTTCCATCAGGATAGCAATGGCTGATCCTACTTCGGAGTCACTAGTCTAAGAGAGCGGATGACTATTCGAGCGCTTAAAATAGAAAAAATTAGTGTGCGCGGTTTGGTTGGCGATATTCCAAAGCTTGGGCACACTCATTCGCTTCATGGTAGCACTATGGTAAATAAGTTCGCCCGCGCGTTCGCGCGAAGTTTACTTCTAGAGGTTGCTGTCAAACTACTACCGCGAGGGTCGTGATGATCAAACAACTTCGGGATATTTTCAGTAACACTTTGATCAACGGGGACCATGATGACCCAGCAGTTCGCGATCATGCTCTACGGTTGGCGACAGCGGTTTTGTTGATTGAAGTTGTTCGTGCTGATTACGAAGAAAATACTAACGAAACCGAGGCGGTAATCCGACAGCTTCAATTGCACTTCCAGTTGTCGGATGAAGAAACGCTGATTCTAGTCAAAGAAGCTGAAGAGAGAGCAGACCATTCCGTCTCGTTGCAGGAATTTACGCGCTTGCTTCACGAAAATTTATCGGTGTCCGAGAAGCACTCGATTATCGAAATGTTGTGGATAGTTGCTGTGGTAGATGATCATCTCGACAAGCATGAGGATTATGTTGTTCGTAAGGTAGCTGAGTTACTCTATGTCACGCATGGTGATCTCATTCGTATTCGAAACAAGGTCAAACACGCACATGAAACTTGAGCTGATTTTCAAACAACAAAAAACCGTTTCATATCCCAGATAGTGAAGCGGATCGACTGATTAAAGGACAGTGTTTTGGAGTTTACCGCTGAAGAAATCCGGTTAGCGCATCAGGTTAGGTAGCGGGATTGCCACTGATATGGTTTGGATTAAAATAACGGCAAGTAAGGGCGACAAGTCCAGTCCTGATATCGGAGGTAGAATCCGCCGAATTCGTCCTAATATTGGTTGATTCAACTCAGATAGCATCATTGTTAGTGGGTGATAACCGCCAGGACTGACCCAGCTGAGAATCACATATACCAGAATCGTCCAGGTATATAGAGATAGGGCTAGGTTCACAAGGCGAAACAGGACGTAGCTTGCAAAGACATCCCATGTCCAGGGGACCGAGGCTACAGACAGCAGTAGCCATGTTGCGATAGTCTCGACAATTATCAACACTGCCAATGTTGGCAGATCGATAACAGATGTTGCCGGGATCACTCTACGAGCAGGGACCACCAGGAGATTTGTTGCTCTGACTACAAACTGCGCTAACGGGTTGTAAAAATCGGCGCGAATCCAGTGCATGATGAAACGCAGTAGGAATAGTAAAAGATAGAGATGACTTAGAACTCTGATGAGAAAGAATAGTGAGTCACGCATAGCTTAAATTTGATGTGTAGAAAATTACGGTTCTGGAAGATATCACGGCATGATGTTTGTTGTGAGGTTTTTACTGGGTTTTAATTGGCGTATCTCGTTTGCCGAATATCGCCGTCCCGACTCTAACGATTGTACTGCCTTCCCGAACAGCTATCTCGAAATCTGCCGACATGCCTATCGAGAGAGTGTCTAATGGAATTCTGTCGGCCACTAGAGTGTCTTTCAGGTTGCGTAGTCGAGCGAATAAAACGGCGTTGGTTTTGGGATCTGTGTTGGCCGGAGGTAGTGTCATTAGTCCACGCAGACGCAATCGTGGCAGCGACATCACATTGCGAGCGAGCGTTGATACGTCTGCCTCGTTGACGCCCGCTTTTTGCCCCTCTCCCGCTTGATTTACCTGGATGCAAACATTCAGCGGCGGATAGTTATGAGGACGTTGATCATTGAGGCGAGTCGCTATTCTTAAGCGATCGACCGCGTGAACCCACTGGAAGTTTCTTGCGATTTCACGAGTCTTGTTGGATTGAATCTGTCCGATGAAATGCCACGTGATATTAAGGGATTCAAGGTCCTCGAGTTTTTCTAAGGCTTCCTGGACCCTGCTCTCACCAAAATCGCGGATGCCGCTATCGTAAGCGGCCTGAATAGCCGTTGCCGATTGCCGCTTGCTTACTGCTAGTAGCGTAACAACGGAATCGGGGAACCTCCCGGTGAACTTCGCATCCCGAATTCGTTGGAGCGTTTGTGCAATGTGAGTCGCGATTTTATCCACGCTTTAAATTAACTTTAGCCAATAACAGATTGATATATAGTAACGCGATCGGTCGGTCATTGAGTTCAATGCTTTTGACGGAAACTAATGGCTGTGGTTGATGTAGTTTATCTATTAGAAATTGCTGTATGAACGGTGGCTGTGTCGTTTAGTGTCACGATCTTCAGTTACTAGACTAGAGGTATGCCAGACTGGTGTGCGTTAGCATGCAAGGAGCTTTGGTAAACATCTATCCCTTGCGTATCTTGAGGTAAAAAATAAAACTTGGCTGGCAAGCGCTCCCAGTCCGTACCAATACAGTTTGCTATCCTGTAAATATGGTCGCAGCATCGAACACTGGGCCATCGACGCACACTCTCTTCATTGCAGGGCCGTTGGGGGTCTGGACGAGAATTGTGCAGCCGGCGCATCCTCCGACACCGCAGGCCATGTACTCTTCGACAGCTACCTGACACGGCACCTCGAATTCTCTTGCTAGCGCCGCTGTCGCTTCGAGCATTGCCATCGGCCCACAACTAACTATCTGCACTTTGGTCAGACGTTGGGTTGAAAGTGCCGTTAGCCAGTTGCGGGCTAGTTCCGTCACCAAACCCTTGAAGCAGCCTGAGAACCCAACGTTGCTGGCAAGTCGTGATGTTATTCCCCGCTCAGCTAGATCCGTTACCTTCATATTCACTTCGGCGGGAATTCCGTCTATCGCCCGGCTTGATGTAGCAAGGTCAAATGGAAAAGGAACTTCGGAACCCATCAGTACGAAGAGTTCGAATACTGAATGGCCTTTAAGCTGGTCGGCCAAGAAATAAATCGGTGGAATACCAACTCCGCCGCCGATCGCCAAAATGAGTGGGCGCGCTGGGTCGGTTTCGAAACCTTGGCCTATCGGGCCTAGCACGCTGACAAATTCACCAACCTCCCGGCTAGCAAGAAGGGCTAATCCCCGGCCAGTCGATTTGTATAGAAACTCGACCCATCCTTTCTCTGCATCGGCGCACATGAGAGACAAGGGTCGCCGCATAGGTACCGATGGGGCACAGGTTACGTGCGCAAAGCTTCCTGGTGTTGCGTGCTGAGCACAATCCGGGGCCGCGAGTCGAATAATGTACTGATTTCCCGGATATGCGGTCTGAGAGAGAATTGGAGCATCTTCGAGCGAAATTGTGCCCCGGTTATTAGAGTCACTCAAAGTCTTTTTCCCCTAGTTATGATGAGCGTGCTCGTGAGCGAGAGCCAGAACGGCCATTCGCACAGCCATACCATTAGTCACTTGTTTTGCTATGACGGAACGGGGCCCCTCTGCAAGGCTACCGTTGATTTCTACGTCTCGATTTATTGGTCCGGGATGCATAACGATCGCATCCGCGCGCGCGTTCTTCATGGTTTCTTCGGTTAACCCATAACGCTGAAAATACTCTCTTGGATTAGGGATAGTACCTTTCTCGGCAAACCGTTCGCGCTGAATTCTCAGAGCCATCACAACATCGGCATCCAGGATGCCGTCACTTAACGCCGTATAGCGTCTAGCGCCCTCAAAGCCTTTTTTAGGTAACAATTCTTCGGGTCCAATCAACCGTATATCGGTTGTCCCAAACTTCGACAATGCTTCGTATACGGAACGCGCAACGCGCGAGTGCTTCACATCACCGACGATTGCTACGCTAATACTGTCTATGTTGTCTTTGTGCTGCAGGATCGTCATGAGATCCAACAACCCCTGCGTTGGATGTGAGACGTTGGATTCTCCAGCATTCAGAATGGACACGTGCGGTAGTACATGACGGGCGATCTCGGCAGGCACCCCGGTACTCGCATCACGGACGATGAACATGTCTATCTGCATGGCCTGTAGCGTATAGATAGTGTCTAAGATGCTTTCGCCCTTGGCACGCGATGACATATTGACATCGAGATTGAGAACATCTGCACTGAGCCGCTTAGCGGCCAATTCGAACGAGGCGCGAGTGCGTGTGCTAGCCTCGAAGAAAAGATTCGCAACTGTTTTGCCCTTCAGCACTGTATCGCGCGATGGGGGGAGGCCTACGGGAGTCAGGTACTGATTGGCTCGATTGATAATCATCTCGATATGGCTACGGTCTAGTTTGCGCAAACTAATCAGATGCCGTAGCTGGTTCTTATCGTTAATTTGTTCGCTTGTCATCCGCTCATCCATTGCTCGGCAATCAGGCAGGCCGCATGACTATCGATCTGGTCTTTCCGAACGCGCGTTTTCAGGATGCCCGATTGCCGAGCTGCTTTTAGCTCAGAGTGGGCAGCTCGAGAGGTAAACGATTCATCGACCGAGGCAACCGGGATACCGTATCGATCTCGGAGCGCAACGATGAATTCTTCAGCTCGTCTAGTTACCTCCCTGGCGAGGTCAGAGCTCGGTAACCCAACCACGAGCTGTTGAGGATGCCAGTCGTCAATCGTCGTATCCAACCTTTTCCATGGAAACTTGTCGCGAACGGATAACGTCTTCAGTGGCGATGCAGTTTGAGTGTGAAGATTGCCACTAGCGATCCCGATTCGCCGGAAGCCAAAATCGAAAGCTATTACGACACCTGAGGATTGATCACATGTCATCGGTGCGAGTCCCTAATTAGTTCAGGCATGACCTGAATAGATCGAGAGCATGCTAATGTCTATTCCCAGCAATGCAGCAGCTGAGGCCCACCGATCTTGAAACGGCGTATCAAAAACAACTGCGGCATCGGCGGGCGCGCTGAGCCAGGTGTTGCTAGCGATCTCGGATTCCAACTGGCCCGGCTCCCAGCCCGCATAACCTAATGCTACGGCAGCAGGTTTTGGCCCCTGGCCCTGCGCCATTGCGTTCAGAATATCCTTAGATACTGTGACTTTGATTTCCGCACCGTTGCTGTCTAGTGTTGACTCATATTTTTCGTCGGATCTGTGCAGGACGAAACCCGTGCTTGGCTGCACCGGACCGCCTCCAAGGACGCGGCTATTTGCCTGTGCGGTATCGATCACATCAAAAGAAAGCTGCCGAAATATCTCTCCGACTTGCATTTCGAGAGGCCTGTTAATAATAATGCCTAGCGCTCCTTTGGTAGAGTGCTTGCACAGATAAGTGACGGTTCCTTCAAAGTTAGGATCGCCTGTAGACGGCATTGCGATGAGGAAGTGATTTTGTAGTGTCCGCATGCTGTCCCACTGGCCCGTATTTGTAACTCACGATATCTTAACTGAGACTTAGCGATTGTCGTACCTTTCACGATCGTTCTGGGATTTTGTCAACCATGTTTGGTGTGAGGAGCTAATATCGGGTTAGCCGCATACTAATCTCAATCCGGTCTGTTATGTGTGGATAGTGTCATTATGTCTGATTCATTACCGTTCGCATGTGTTAGCCGTTTGCGCATCGTCTCAGTCATCTCAATATTGCCGTTCGCATCGACTCGTAGTACCGAGTCAACCCCAAGCAAACGTGCCACATCCCGCCAGCGATAAGGGCCCGCGACAAAGAGTGCGGTAGCAGCCGCATCTGCGGTAGTGCCGTCGGCTGCTATTACCGTAACAGCCTGGGTATGTGTCACGGGGTAGCCTGTGAGTGGATCCAGAATATGATGGAGTCGCGATCCCTCGTTTTCGTAAAAACGTTCATAGTCACCGGACGTAAACGCTGACTCGCCACTCGATAGTTTGACAATTCCTAATAGCCCTGCTTCTCGTGGATGCCGGATCCCAACTCGCCATAGCTGCTCGCTCATCCCTCCCTCGGAACGGCCAATGACGCGAAGATCTCCCCCAGCATTCACTAGAGCGTGCTCAATATCCCATCCACGCAATAGGCTGACGACGGCGTCAACAGCGGCGCCCTTAGCAATCCCCCCTAGGTCAAGTGTTAGCTCGCGTGAATCACTTAAAATTCGCTGGCCGTCAATATGAACGGAAGCGATGCGTGGCCCCACGCCGAGATGTTTTTCGATCTCCTCCTTCGAAGGTGGCCCTGCCGGGAGAGCGACACTAGAGTGAAACCCCCATAGCTCTACGAGCCCTCCAAGTCCAGGTTCAAAAAGTCCACCGCTAAGCTGCGATAGTCGTTGTGCTTCGTTGAGAAGGGTTGCCAGTGAAGTGCTGACGAGTACGGGTTCGCCTCGTTGAATACCGGCATTGAGATTGGTTAGCTCGCCGGGTGTCCAGGCATAGTAATCCTGCTCGAAAGTATCCAAGAATTTCTCGATCTCTTCTATAGCTGCGGAAGCAGTGACGGAATCGGAACCATGGATACTGAGATCGACCCATGTTGCCATCGCGTAGATTCGTTTTTGCGCGAAATCGCTCGACTGTTCGGTACAGCCTATACTGAATGCGGAGCACACAGCCAGGATGAGTTGTATCGAACGTATCATGGCAACTTTAAAATAGTTAGGAACCTTGCAGCCGTAATTCTATCGCAGCGAAAAAGTCGGCGGCGATATTTAATCCGAACTCCTTGTCGAGTTCGCGGATGCCGGTGGGGCTAGTCACGTTGATTTCTGTGAGATAGTCGCCAATTATATCTAGTCCAGCAAATACAATACCTTTTCGACTCAGTGTGGGGCCAACCTGGTCACAAATCCAACGATCGCGTTTGTTGAGTTTACGTCCCTCTGCTCTTGCCCCCATGACCAGGTTGCCACGACTCTCGCCCGGTGCGGGAATTCGAGCCAGCGCATAGTCGATCGGGTTGCCATCTATAAGGATGATACGTTTGTCGCCGTCGGAAATTTCCGGAATAAACTGTTGGGCGAGTATATATCTTGTTCCATTATCAGTTAGTGTCTCGAGGATGACATTAGTGTTTGCATCCCCCAGAGCGACAATAAATATCGAGCGGCCGCCCATCCCGTCGAGAGGTTTCAGAACGATCTTCTCCTGTGCTTTTAAAAATTGTCTTAACTCACTTTGCTCTCTTGTTATTAAGCTCATCGGTGCGCAGTTAGGAAACCAAGACGTATAAACTTTTTCATTAATCTCTCGGAGCCCCGAGGGCTTATTGACAACCATCAGCCCACGGCTTTCTGCCAGTTCGAGAATATAAGTTGTATAGATGTATTCCATATCGAACGGTGGATCCTTTCTCATAAGGAGTACGGTAAGCTCGTCTAGCGGACCAGTCCACGGCTCTTCGGGCGTATACCAGCGGGTGTTGTTATCGTCGACCTGAATCTTTAGCCCCTGTCCAAACGCTAGCCCGTTGCTCACAAAAAGATCAGACTGGCGAAGATAAATCAGCGTCCAGCCGAGCGTCTGGGCAGTGAGTAGCATTGCCAGCGTTGAATCTTTAGCTGGACAGATACTCTCGATCGGGTCCATGACCACTCCGAGTAGACGTTGGGGGCTGGTCATTCAGTGTCCTTATAAATAGGCATCAAATCGCAGTGTCTCACAAGATGGGTGTGCTGCCATAAACGGATCGTTAGCGTGCGGCTCACGCACAGGAATAGATAACTTGGTTAAGAAAGATGATCCGCCCATTATTGTTACATTAGCTAAGTTGCGATACTTGGACGTCATTATATCTTGGTGATGATTGGATCTAGGGATTTAATAGGAAAGATCTCCCCATTGCTGTTGCAGTAACACGCAGGCAGCAAGCGTAGCGGTTTCGGTGCGCATCACCCGGGGTCCGAGCGTAACACCCGTAAATTGTGCTCGATGTGCTGTGTATAAGTCTCTCTCGCTAAGCCCCCCTTCAGGTCCGATCAGTACGGTAATACCGGTGGGAGGGTTCGTGGGAAGGTTGGCCTCCGGCAGGTACTCTATACTGGGGGGTTGTAGCACTAGCTTAAGGTGCGCTTCGGGGGTACGGCTTAGTGTTGGCTCCAGTGACCGCGGTTTTTCGATGATTAACGGCTGATGCCGTCCGGATTGCTCACAGGCACTTGCTGAAATTTTTTCCCAGTGCGCTACGCGCCGTGCTATCCGGTCATCGCTTAGCTTGACGATACTGAATTCGCTAATAACTGGGATTATTTTATAAATGCCGAGTTCGGTCGCCTTTTGAACAATCATGTCCATTGCATCGTTCTTTATCAGTGATTGAATGAGAATGATTTTGAGGGGAGATTCCGATAGCGGTTGGAGTTTAGTCTCAAGTCGAAGCACGGTGCGATTGCGACTTAGTTTATCGATTTGTGCTAAATACTCATCTCCCTTCCCATTGAAGATAATAACCGGGTGGCCGACTTTCAGTCGTAGCACGCGTCGCAGATAATGTGCCTGGTTATCTGTTAAAGAGACCTCCTCCGCACTGAGTGGTACATTCAGATATAGACGCGGAGACTTGGGTGAATTGGCTTTCATTTTGGGAGTCGGATGATATGGCTATAGCTGTTGTTAAAGCGTGGTATATAGTCGCCGTAGCTTCGCTAGTCAATGTGTTTCGAGGGTGTATAGATCGTGCGGCCTAAGTTGACATTTGTTGAGGATATTACGTTTGCTTCCGGAGTGACTAGATCGCGTGAAAATAGATACTAATACCGGGTGGCTTTCGGGAGTGAGGCGGGTAAACTCCCCAAATTGCGATGAGCGGCCATCTGGTACTGCGCTAGACCTGATAGTTGTCCATGGGATTAGTCTGCCGCCTGGGCAATTCGGTGGTTCATCAATCGACGATCTGTTCACGAATACCCTCAACAGCAGCGACCATCCTTATTTTAAAAAAATTAACGCTCTTCGTGTATCAAGCCACGTGTTGATCTCTCGGATCGGCGAGGTGACTCAGTATGTTCCGTTCGATAAGCGCGCTTGGCATGCTGGGGACTCATGTTATAAGGCCCGTGCAGGATGTAACAATTTTTCGGTTGGGATAGAGCTCGAGGGTACCGATGATAGTTCTTATGAACTCATTCAATATAAACAGCTTGCAGAACTTGTCAGTGTATTGCGACAAACCTATCCTTCTTTGCAGGATGCGGAAATCGTTGGTCATAGCGATATCGCTCCCGGGAGGAAAACGGATCCGGGAGACTGTTTTGATTGGGATCTACTCCGTCGTTTGTTGGAGCGCTGAAGGGAATATCAAATGGAGCTCATCACTTACTGATACGTTTGTGACAGATTAGCGGCGTCCTGAGTTCCAGAGCACTTCGGTTGTACCTTCCTGTCGGGCGAGTACTCGCGCAATCACGAATAGAAGGTCAGAGAGCCGGTTGAGGTATTTAAGCAACTCAGGATTCATTTCCGTTTTCTTAGTGATCATCCATGCGCGTCGTTCGGCACGACGGCAGGTCGCCCGGGCCAAGTGACAAGCCGAGGCAGCGGGATTTCCGCCTGGAAGAATAAATTCTTTTAACGGGGGAAGGGATGCATTCAATTCATCGAGCTCTATTTCGAGCCTTAAAACTACCTCGGCTGTTATTGTTGTGTGGCCGGAAAGTGCGAGTTCCGCACCTAAATCAAAAAGTTCATTCTGAATTCTCCTTAGACTGTTACGTATCCCAGAGGGTATTCCAGTTGAACTTAAGACAACACCAAGTACACAGTTTGTCTCATCAACTGTGCCGACTGCTTCTATCCTATCTTCTGATTTTGGTATGCGTTCCCCGTTCGCGAGACCGGTTAGGCCGGAATCGCCTTGCCGCGTATAGATTTTCGTTAGCCGGTTTGACATCGTATTCCAAGTCCTCTCATTGATATAGCAATCATACCGTCTTCGATTAAGGAAGTTTGTGACTAGTTACCGGCCGATTAACCGATTTCAATACCTATTAAGGTCTAGCTAACGAGTTGGGGTCGAGAGCCTATTAGAGTTGCGACACGCATGCGTCTGAATGTTTATAGCTAATAGTATGAGAAATAACTGCAGTGGATTGACTAGTCGGGTATCTGGAAACCAAAAAGCAATAGGCTAGGCCGCAGATTTTCCCGTTATCGCAGCGTATAAAAAAACCCGGCGGTGGGAGCGCCGGGCTAGTTTTTTATTATTATCAGAGTTTACGGTTTTTTAATATGCGGCCTGGCTGCCGGTCGTAGCTAAAGCAGTGCTATCACTGCAGAGCATTCGAACCTTCTCTCTTATAATTATGACAGCCTATAGCGTCTTCTTCTTTTTCTAATTCTTCTAATTGTTCTTAGTCTCTAAATCTAACAGAATCGCGCACGATATCGCATAGCTTTTCGGTCTCAGAAAGCGTTTCAGACTCTATTTGAGCGTGATCGGGAGGATCCTCGATGCGGTTGGTATTATTATTTAATTATATAAATCAATATATTAGCGCGAAGCGCATTGTCGGGTCGGGCTGTTTAGACTCGTTCTTAATTAATCAAAAAAATCATTTGCGTTACACGAGGTTTCTTGATTTGGCATTATAAAAAAACCATATCTTATTGTTTTATAAGACTGCGCAGATTTTTGTGTTTGATCGAAGTTTGGTCGATGGGTAGGCTATTTGTGATGGGAGGTAAGGGCGCGTCAGCGAGTACATTGTGTCAGCGGCGAGCTAGCCAGAAGAAGTGCGCTCCGGTGAGCAATCACTCTCCGCCCTCCGGACGCACGGTGAACCTCAATAGCTCTCCGGCTATGGAAAAGTATTGTAATAAGAGCGGCTGACAGCAGACCGAACAGTCCTCGACATAGTTTTGTTCTGTTAGCGACAGGTCCAGCAGGATCGGGATCATCTCACCGCAACAAGGGCAACTAATTTTCTGTTCGCATAGTAGCACGCTGTGTAACTCCCGATCACGGTTGCAAGCGTTGCCAGGTCCATGGTCCAGTTACGTAGGATGATGTCTCATCTTGCTTCAAATCACGTTCATAACGGAGCCGTTCATGATAGCGATCCTTGCCCTCCTGCCAGGTTTCTATTGCTGAAAACCAGAACCGGTAGCCGCCCCAGAATTTCGGACGAGGAACCTGACCGCATTCGGATGTAGTAGCGCTGTCGAAACGTTCTGCTACCAGGCCGAGTTCTTGTATTTTGTCCCGCCGCCTGCGTTCGAGTATAGATAAGTCTGTTAGAGGATGGCTTTGTTCGCTGACCCAAGCATTCAACTGGCTTTCAGTTGGACGAGTCGCAAAATAGGCGTCACTTTCCTGTTTTGGAGAGCGGGCAACACATCCTTCGAAACGTATTTGTTTACCGAGCTTATCCCAATGAATTACGCCCGCTGCGTTTACGTTGGTATCCAGCTCTTTAGCCTTGCGCGATTCATAGTGACTATAGAACGTTGCGTAGCCTTCGCTGCGTGAAAGATGTTTGATCAGAATCACGCGCGCGGAGGGTCGAGAAGCGTCGTCGACGGTCGCCAGTGTCATAGCGTTAGGGTGCCTCTGAACATCTTTCCGCATGGCGTCCGCGAACCAATCACCAACTAAAATTAGAGGATCGTTTGGGGGAGATGTGGATAAGGAAATCACGGTTATGCGATGTGTTGCTTTAAGGTTAGGAGGTCAGAGTAGCTTTTGACGAGTGCTATGGCTAGGTGTCTTTATCAGTGGTTAACTGAGTATCGTAGAGACAGACTTAAGTTGCCATACTTGCGTGTTGGGGATTCACCGGGTAAAACCCGCAGCCACGGGAGAGTTCTAATGGACTTGGATGAACTAAGACAACGCTTGTCTGCGGTTGACGCAGAGCTGATAAAGCTGATTGGTGAGCGCCAGAGTATTGTCGCTGAAGTTAGCGCGCATAAGATAGAGACTGGAACGGCCACGCGTGACTTCGGGCGGGAAGCCGATATTCTGCGACGTGTGCAGCAGCAGTCCAGCGAGTTAGGTATCGACCCGGATATCGCGTTAGGCATTATGCGCTTGCTGATTCGATCCTCGTTGACACATCAGGAACAGACTCGAGTTGCGGCTGAGAGTAGCGGCGCGGGACACCGAGCGCTCGTGATTGGCGGTGCCGGTAAAATGGGCCGCTGGCTTTCCCACTTTCTTGCGTCTCAGAAGTTCGAGATTGAGATTGCGGATCCTTCTCAAGAAGAGCTCCCTTATTCGCAAATCGGTGATTGGCGCAAAAGTTCGTTGGAGCATGATCTGATTGTCGTCGCCGCGCCAATTAAGGTGACCGCGAAAATACTCGCCGACCTCGCCGACCGGCAGCCGGGTGGATTGATTATGGATGTAGGCTCGCTGAAGACCCCACTCAAGGGTAGCTTCGATCGTCTCGTAGCCGCGGGTTGCAATGTAACGTCAATTCATCCGATGTTCGGCCCCGAGACGCGCTTGCTCTCTGAGCGTCACGTTATATTCGTCGACGTTGGGGTTCCTGCGGCAACCGTTGAGGCTCGTGGCCTGTTCGAATCTACGATGGTTGAATGTGTAGACATGAGTTTGGAGGAACATGATCGGTTGATTGGTTATGTGCTCGGGTTGTCGCACGCACTAAATCTGGCTTTTTTTACGGCTTTAGCCGCTAGCGGCGAATTGGTTCCGCATCTCAAGAGATTGTCGAGTACGACGTTCGATGCGCAGCTTGACATAGCTAGTCGCGTAGCAGGCGAAAACCCTCATTTGTATTATGAAATTCAGGTGCTGAACGAGTACGGTAAGGCTCCGTTGGACGCTCTTGTCAATGCAACCGAGCACGTTCGAGATCTCATTGCTGGAGGTGATGAAGAGGGTTTTGTAGCGTTGATGGAAGAGGGATGCCAATATCTAGAGCTTAACGGCTGATCTTCCGGTGATTGTTCAAGACTTCCATACAGATTGTGCCTTATCAGTTCTAAGCACCGTTAACGGTTGGTCTAGTATAGGAATTATCTGGACTGCTAATCTTAATTAGGGCGCTAATATGGACCGGATCGACACACAAGGTTATCGTGAGAATGTAGGCATCATTCTGATAAATGGTCACGGTCGTGTGTTGATTGCCGGTCGCGTCGGTAACCGTGGCTGGCAGTTTCCTCAAGGCGGTATCGGCGACGATGAAAGTCCGGAAGTAGCTATGTATCGGGAATTAAGGGAGGAAATTGGCTTGACGTGCGACGATGTTGAAAATCTCGGCTCTACTAAAGCCTGGTTGCGGTATAGACTGCCAAAGCGTTTCGTTCGAACCGATAAATCACCGCTTTGTGTTGGTCAGAAGCAGCGCTGGTATCTGCTGCGCTTGTTCAGCGATTCGGCACGGGTCCGTTTTGATATAACGAAATATCCCGAATTCAATCGTTGTCGCTGGGTGGATTATTGGCGGCCGGTTAAAGATGTAATTTACTTCAAGCGTCAAGTTTATGTGCATGCACTTACCGAGCTCGCTCCCCTCGCGTTTCCGCACACCGAAGTGCCACCACGGCCATCCTGGTGGCCTGATATATGGCAGGAAGCGCTGAATTGAGCGTGGGCAGATCTATATTGTTTTCGTTTGTGGGGGTGATTCTGCTCGGTAGTGCCGGCTATCTCATATTCGAGCTCGGTAGGTATCAGGCTGACTACTCGATTCTCGATCAGCGCCTCGAACGGCAAGCGTTTCAACAACGGTCTAGAGACCAAGTTGCTGTGGCTGAGGAGCTCCGACGGCAGGTAACCGTGTTGCAGGCCTCTAAGAAAATAGACCGTGAGACTTACGTTCAGATAGAGCGAGATCTCAGGCAACTGCAGCAACGCATCCAAGTGCAGGAGGAGGAGCTGGCTTTCTATAAAAGCATCATCTCGCCGGAGGAAGGCCATTCGGGATTGGGCGTCCAGACGTTTGAGCTGACGGCAATGGAGTTGGACCATCACTATCTGTTGAGCTTGGTCCTTGTCCAGGCTATCAGCCGCGACAATCGCATTTCTGGTGTTGTAAAACTCAATATAGATGGCAGTTGGGAGGGCGAGGTTGCGGTGTTGCTATCAGATGAGGTTTTCTTGGAACCTGGATCTGGCAGTATCCCGTTCGACTTCCTTTATTTTCAAGGGTTGCAGCGGGAATTAGTGCTTCCGGCTGGTTTCGAGCCTAGCCAGGTCAATGTGGAGATTTGGCCGCGCGAATTCGAGGAGCAACCAATATTACAGAGTTATGCTTGGTTGGTCGGTGTGGGTGAAAAGGCCCCCGATTACCACTCGAGGGGCGATGAGCGGTAAGCTTAGAGTTTACTAGACAAGCTAGGCAGAGGTTGAGAATGTTGGGGAAGAAAAAATCTAATCGAGCAGCAGTTAAAAGCTTCGTGGGGACCGATACCCGCGTACATGGTGATATCGAATTCACCGGCGGATTTCACGTCGATGGTTATGTCAACGGAAACGTTGAGGGGATCAAAGACGATGGAGCTGTGCTCAGCATTAGTGAAACCGGATGCGTGGAGGGTGCTATTGTTGTTTCTCACCTGTTATTGAACGGCATCATTCGAGGTGATGTGCGTGCGACTGAGCGTATGGAGCTTGGACCTTGCGCTCGTGTCATAGGTAATGTTCAGTACAAGTTGATTGAGATGGCGCTTGGGGCAGAAGTGAACGGTAAACTTATCCATGAGAACGAACAGCAAGTTGTCGAATCGCAACCAAGCCAGCCGGAGGTAGGAATTATATCCGCTGTGCAGACCTCCGGAGATTGAAAGAAATGACGGGCTCTCAAATGACGCAAGACATGTCTCTACTGAATTTTACTGATGCCGCTGCCGATAAAGTTGGTGCGTTAATAGAACAAGAGGGTAACGATGATCTCAAGCTGCGCGTGTATATATCGGGAGGTGGCTGCTCTGGATTCCAGTACGGGTTCACATTCGACGACGCTATTCAGGATGGTGATACAGCTATCGAGAATCGTGGGGTGACGCTGCTCATCGACCCGATGAGCGTTCAGTATCTGGAGGGAGCTGAAATAGATTACAAGGAGGATCTTTCTGGCGCTCAGTTTATCATCCGAAACCCGAACGCGTCGACGACCTGTGGTTGCGGCTCGTCTTTTTCGGTATGAACTACGCGGACGTACGGTACAACCGACTGGGCGCTACTTTTACAGTAAATTAGACGCGCTTGTACGAAGAATGCTTTTCGGACGGTGTTTTCCTAGCCGGTTTCCGGGTTGGTTAGCCTGTAAGATCCGTCGGTAAGTAAATTTTATTCGTTAAAGTTGTAGGTGTTATAGGTTTACCGGTTCCGTACCGGCCTTTTCTTAATCTTCTTGTTGAAAATCGGGCACATATTTTCGTCGCCATTGCTAACCATGCTGTTTTGCTGAGTATATTCCTCCGAGCAGGGTCGTTTGACATGCGCCTGTAACAGTGGCAGCACTGCCAGGCCTATTCTCCAGGCGTGTTTTTGCGAGCCACGCGAAGGCTAAGGCTTCTGCACACTCTGGTGCGACGCCATGGGCAGAACTCGATTCTACGACGCTGGCCGTTAGGCGCGACTTCAATCGCTCGACGAGGTAACTGTTGAAAGTCCCGCCGCCGCAAAGAATGATCCGCTTTGCTTCCGGCGCTGAGGTCTTAATCGCATTACTAACAGTCGCCGCGGTGACCTCCGTCAATGTCGTAAGCACATCAGAGTCCGTGATTGCTTGGCCGTATTGAGCTAATTTTTTGGTAACCCAGTTAAGGTTGAAGTACTCGAATCCAGTTGATTTGGGAGGCGGCTGCTCGAAGTAAGTATCCGCAATGAAAATAGCTAGCAGGCCCGGTGCTATTTTGCCATCACGAGCTCGATGGCCGTCGACGTCATAACGTTCACCCCAGCAGCGGTAACACCAGGCATCTAGTAACAAATTCGCGGGCCCGGTGTCGAACCCGGTTAGCGGTTCTCTAGGATCAATCACTGTAATGTTGGCTATGCCGCCGAGATTCAGGGCAACCCTGGTTTCATAAGGATCGGCGAAGCACCACTCATGGAAGGTCGGTACCAATGGTGCGCCTTGTCCTCCGTGAGCAACATCCATACGACGAAAATCAGCGACTACATCAATTCCAGTTTCAGCTGCGATAATGTTGGGGTCGCCAATCTGCATGGTGAAGGGGTGAGGTTGTGCTGGTTTGTGGAATATTGTGTGTCCGGAGTGGCCGATAGCAATGATTTCGCTCGCATTGCGTCCGGAGGAGATAAGGCTTTTCCCTACGCAGCTAGCGAAAAAACTGCCAAGCGCTGCATCGAGAGTTCCGAGTTCGAATAGAGAAATTTCTGGTGTCGCTGTCAGCGCTCGCAATTGTTTTGACAGCTGTTCCGGGAACGGTGTTGTACTAGCCGAGTGAACGAGGCAGTCAGCGCTATCAAGCTCGGCGATGACTACGTCGGCCCCATCGAGACTCGTTCCTGACATAACCCCGATATAGAGTTCACCCATAAGCTTAGCTTACCGTAGGCGGTGGTTGCCGAGTCATGGTTGTTAGTTTTGCCCTTCTCAGTTGGCTACGGATAATGCGCTAAAGTTTGCATGTCGATATAGGTCGAGTTGGCGCCAGAGTGGCATTGTTGTAGTCATAAAGTCTTCCCGCTGATCTGCCGGAACCGGATCTGCTGGTGGCAGCGTAACAGTTCGGGGGTTGCGGTGTACGCCGTTAATGCGGTACTCGTAATGTAGATGCGGCCCTGTTGCGAGACCAGATTGCCCAACAAAAGCAATTCTTTGTCCTTGCCG
>JBJKYL010000018.1:85000-86122 GCA_045561055.1 Candidatus Rariloculaceae bacterium
TGAAGGACGTTGAAGCCTGCGATAAGCCTCGGTGAGCTGGCAAACAAGCTTTGAACCGGGGATGTCCGAATGGGGAAACCCGACCACTTCGGTGGTCATCTCTATCTGAATACTATAGGGTAGAGAAGCGAACCTGGGGAACTGAAACATCTAAGTACCCAGAGGAAAAGAAATCAACCGAGATTCCCTAAGTAGCGGCGAGCGAACGGGGAATAGCCCAGTCACAATCAATCGACTAAATCTAGGGGAACAGTCTGGAAAGGCTGGCCGTAGCTGGTGATAGCCCCGTACCCGAAAGATGGAATCGAGGCGTGACAAAAGTAGGGCGGGGCACGTGAAACCTTGTCTGAACATGGGGGGACCATCCTCCAAGGCTAAATACTACCTACCGACCGATAGTGAACTAGTACCGTGAGGGAAAGGCGAAAAGAACCCCGGAGAGGGGAGTGAAATAGAACCTGAAACCGTATGCGTACAAGCAGTGGGAGCCTGTCTTCGGATGGGTGACCGCGTACCTTTTGTATAATGGGTCAGCGACTTACTTTCAGTGGCAAGCTTAACCGTCTAGGGGAAGCGTAGGGAAACCGAGTCTTAAATGGGCGAATTAGTCTCTGGGAGTAGACCCGAAACCGAGCGATCTATCCATGTCCAGGGTGAAGGCAGGGTAATACCTGCTGGAGGCCCGAACCGGGTAATGTTGAAAAATTATCGGATGAGGTGTGGATAGGAGTGAAAGGCTAATCAAGCTCGGAGATAGCTGGTTCTCCTCGAAAGCTATTTAGGTAGCGCCTCGTGTATCACTCTCGGGGGTAGAGCACTGTTTCGGCTAGGGGGTCATCCCGACTTACCAAACCGATGCAAACTCCGAATACCGAGAAGTGCAATCACGGGAGACACACGGCGGGTGCTAAGGTTCGTCGTGGAAAGGGAAACAGCCCAGACCGCCAGCTAAGGTCCCAAAATTATGGCTAAGTGGGAAACGATGTAGGAAGGCAGAGACAGCCAGGAGGTTGGCTTAGAAGCAGCCACCCTTTAAAGAAAGCGTAACAGCTCACTGGTCTAGTCGGCCCGCGCGGAAGATTTAACGGGGCTTAAGCCATATACCGAAGCTGCGGATGCAAG
>JBJKYL010000019.1:0-499386 GCA_045561055.1 Candidatus Rariloculaceae bacterium
CGGCGCATGTGGAATACGAGAGTGATGATCGTCACTATGCCCATGTGGATTGTCCGGGGCACGCTGATTACGTGAAGAATATGATCACGGGAGCGGCACAGATGGACGGCGCGATTCTAGTAGTATCGGCGGCAGATGGCCCGATGCCGCAGACGCGGGAGCATATTTTGCTGTCACGGCAGGTAGGTGTGCCATTTATTGTGGTGTACCTGAACAAGGCGGATATGGTCGATGACGATGAGTTACTCGAGTTGGTGGAGCTGGAGGTACGCGATTTATTGTCGATGTACGAGTTCCCGGGCGACGATACGCCGATCGTGACAGGAAGTGCGTTGAAGGCATTAGAAGGCGACACTTCTGAGATTGGGACGTTGAGCATTGAGAAATTGGTGAGTGCGTTAGACGAGTACATCCCGATACCGGATCGAGCGGTGGACGGGGCGTTTTTAATGCCGATTGAGGATGTGTTCTCGATATCGGGACGAGGTACGGTGGTCACCGGTAGAATTGAGCGCGGCATTGTGCGTGTAGGTGACGAGATCGAGATTGTGGGCATTAAGGAGACGACGAAGACAACGTGTACGGGTGTGGAGATGTTCCGCAAATTGCTCGACGAGGGACAGGCGGGCGATAACGTGGGTGTGTTATTGCGAGGCACGAAACGTGAAGAAGTGGAGCGAGGCCAAGTGCTGGCGAAGCCGGGGTCGATCACGCCGCACACGAAGTTTGAAGCTGAGGTATATATCCTGACGAAAGAAGAGGGAGGGAGGCATACTCCGTTTTTCAAAGGGTACCGGCCGCAGTTTTATTTCCGAACGACAGATGTAACGGGGGCGGTGGAGTTACCAGAGGCGACCGAGATGGTGATGCCTGGTGACAACATCCAAATGAAAGTAGATTTAATCGCGCCGATCGCGATGGAGGATGGGTTGAGGTTTGCGATCCGCGAAGGCGGCCGTACCGTGGGTGCGGGCGTAGTTGCGAAAATTATTGAATAAATCGTAGGTGCCCAAGCGTGGTGTATACGCAGGGATTTCGAGGGTAGTAGGTGTACTGATTTGACAAAAGTAAGAGTCAGGTTAGCACTGTGTTAAACGGGCAGAGTAAATGGTAGCTAATAATCAGAGCATTAGAATACGACTGAAGGCCTTCGATCATCGGCTAATCGATCGATCGGCCCGTGAGATCGTCGAAACAGCTAAAAGGACAGGGGCGAACGTGAAGGGCCCGGTCCCGTTGCCAACTAAAATTGAGCGATTTACAGTCCTAATTTCACCGCATGTTAATAAGGATGCCCGTGATCAGTATGAGCTGTTGACCCATAAACGCCTCATGGATATTGTCGATCCAACTGATAAGACAGTCGACGCTCTTATGCGTCTCGAACTTCCGGCTGGCGTAGACGTCCAGATCCGCCTCACGTAAATGGTTGGTAGCGTTGTGCCTGAGCCAAGCAATGTTATAATAGTGGGCTACGCATTAGCTCGACGAGATTCTTTTGTCGGGTCGTTTTTTGATTGGAGGCTGCTGATCATCTAGGCTGGCAGCCGTTACACAACATCAGATTTTGGGGTTTCGACGGGACTGCCCTGATCGGAGCCATTTGGTGCCAGCTGGTAAAGCCCTGCTGGCTGAAGTGCCGGCCGCACGTAGTCGGCGCGGATTTAGAGGAATCAGTCAATGCCAATCGGTCTGGTGGGCCGAAAATGCGGTATGACCCGCATTTTCACGGAAACCGGTGAGTCTATCCCGGTGACCGTAATAGAGGCCCTGCCCAATCGTATCTCACAGTTGAAGGAAGCCGATCGCGACGGGTATCGGGCTGTTCAGGTGACTGTGGGCGACCGTAAGCCGGATCAAGTGACGAAGGCACAGGCAGGTCATTTTGCCAAAGCCGGGGTAGCCCCGGGCGACAATCTCTGGGAATTTCGTCTTGCGGGTACCGAAGGAGAGGATTTAGCCGCCGGTGGTGATATCAAAGTGGGTATTTTCGAAAATGGCCAGCGGGTGGATGTCGCGGGCACATCCAAGGGTAAGGGTTTCGCGGGTGGTGTGAAGCGGCATAATTTTAGTATGCAGGATGCGACGCATGGTAACTCTCTAGCGCATAGAGCCCCGGGGTCTATCGGTCAGAATCAAACGCCCGGACGTGTGTTCAAGGGCAAAAAAATGGCTGGTCAGATGGGTAACGTTCGCCGGACAGTGCCGAATCTCGAGATTGTCCGTGTCGATGAGGAACGAAACCTCCTGCTGATAAAGGGCGGAGTACCCGGAGCGCCTGGCGGACGCGTCATCGTTCGGCCGACTGTGAAAGCGTAGTTTTATGAAGATTAAATTACAGGGAAAGGATAGTAAGATCGATTTGGCCGACGCGTCCTTCGCCGCTGCTTACAACGAGCCGCTCGTGCATCAGGTTGTTACCGCGTATCTTGCTGGGGCACGATCGGGGACTAAGGCACAGAAGAATCGTTCCCAAGTTCGTGGCGGTGGGGCGAAACCGTGGCGACAGAAGGGGACCGGACGGGCCAGGGCAGGAACAATTCGCAGCCCGATTTTCACAGGTGGTGGACTTACATTTGCTGCGCGGCCGCGGGACTTCAATCAAAAGGTGAACCGCAAGATGTATCGTGGTGCGATGCGGTCCGTTTTATCCGAGCTCGTTCGCCAGGATCGGCTCTTGTTAACTGAAGAGTTCGGAGTGAGCGCACCGAAAACCAAAGAACTCAAGTTGAAGCTTAAAGAGCTTAGCGCTGCGAATGTGCTGATTGTTTTGGAAGGCTTTGACTCAGATCTTTATCTGGCCGCAAGAAATCTCGTGCATGTAGATGTGCTTGATGCTGCCAGCGTTGACCCGGTCAACCTAGTAGGTCATGAGAAGGTTGTAATGACGGTTGCTGCGGCAAAGCTGCTGGAGGCGCGTCTCGGATGAGCAATCTGATTTATCAACAGCGCCTCATGTCCGTAATTGTTGCGCCGCATGTGTCCGAGAAAACGACTGCACTGGCGGAGGCGAGCAATCAAGTTGTATTCAAGGTTCGTTCCGATGCGACTAAAAAAGAAATCAAGCAGGCGGTTGAACTGCTCTTCGAGGTCGAGGTTGGTAATGTAACGGTTTCGAACGTTCGGGGTAAACTTAAACGACATGGGCAGACTCAGGGGCGTTTAGCTTCTTGGAAGAAAGCCTATGTTCGGTTGGCTCCGGGTAGCGATATAGATTTCATGGGCGTTGAGTAGTGGAATAGTATTGTGCCAGTAAAAAAGTCAAAACCTAGCTCTCCTGGCCGACGATTCGTTGTTCGAGCTATCCGCGATGATTTGCATAAAGGCAAACCTCATTCTGCGCTGCTAACGCCAAAATCCAATACGGGTGGGCGTAATAATAACGGTCGAATTACGACGCGCCATCGAGGTGGCGGTCATAAGCGCCATTATAGAATCGTCGATTTTAAGAGGGATAAAGATGGGGTTGCGGGCTGCGTAGAGCGTATCGAGTACGATCCGAACCGTAGCGCCCATCTGGCGTTAGTCCTTTACTCGGATGGTGAGCGGCGATACATACTGGCGCCACGGAGATGCAAAGCGGGTGACCCGATTCGGTCGGGTTCTGATGCGCCGATAAAGGTTGGTAATGCGCTGCCGCTGAAGAATATTCCGGTCGGTACTTTAGTGCACTGTGTCGAAATTAAACCTGGGAAAGGAGGTCAAGTTGCCCGAAGCGCGGGTGGCTCTGTTCAGATTGTAGCTCGCGAAGGTCGCTATTCAACACTTCGCTTGCGCTCAGGCGAAATGCGAAGAATCCACGTCGACTGTCGAGCCACCATTGGTGAGGTTGGTAACTACGAACACAATCTCAGCAAGCTCGGGAAAGCTGGCGCGAAGCGTTGGCGTGGAGTCAGACCGACTGTTAGGGGCGTGGCGATGAACCCTGTCGACCATCCTCACGGTGGCGGTGAGGGACGAAGTTCTGGTGGTCGGCATCCCGTAACACCATGGGGTGTTCCTACGAAAGGTTACAAGACGCGAAATAGCAAACGCACCGGTTCTATGATTGTTCGCCGTAGAAAACAGAAGTAGGTTGGATTTTGTGGCGGCTACAACGTAAGGATTAATGAATGTCTCGTTCCATTAAAAAAGGTCCTTTTATTGACACACATCTCATGAAGAAGGTGGAAATTGCGGCGCAAACTAGGGATCGACGTCCGATTAAAACTTGGTCTCGCCGTTCGATGATAATTCCTGAAATGGTAGGGTTGACTATTGCTGTGCACAACGGACGTCAACATGTGCCAGTGCTAATTTCAGAGAATATGGTAGGCCATAAGCTTGGTGAGTTTGCCGCGACGAGAACGTTTAGAGGTCACGCTGGGTCACGTAAGACCAAGTAGGTCCAGAGGAGTAGAAATGCAAACAGTAGCAACATTACGTTATGCACGGATTTCTCCGCAGAAGTGCCGGCTGATTGCAAATCAGATTCGTGGAAAATCTGTTGCTCAGGCGCTTAAAGTGTTGCAGTTCAGCCAAAAAAAGGCGGCACATCTTTTGCGTAAGGTTCTAGAGTCGGCTATTGCCAACGCCGAGAATAATGATGGCGCTGACATTGATGAGCTTAGAGTTTCTGCGGTTACTGTTGGGGAAGCGCCGACTTTTAAGCGATTTCAGGCGAGGGCAAAGGGTCGAGGTAACCGAATTTTGAAGCGTAATAGTCACATTACTGTTCAGGTCGCTGACGGGTAAAAGCATATGGGACAAAAAGTTCATCCAATCGGGATTCGTCTCGGCATTACTAAAGAGTGGACCTCTAAGTGGTACGCTGATACGCAAAATTACGCCGACAATGTTTTCCAAGACCATCAAGTACGCGAGTATTTAAAAAATAAGCTCAAGGATGCTTCAGTAAGTCGCGTTCAGATAGAGCGGCCCGCAAAGCGTGCCAACATCACGATTCATACCGCGCGTCCGGGAATTGTGATTGGTAAGAAAGGCGAGGACATTGAGAAGCTTCGAGTCGAGGTGGCTAAATTGCTTAGAATGGTCTTGCCTGATGTGCGGCTCAATATAGCTGAGATCAGAAAGCCCGAGCTTGATGCCCAGTTGGTCGCGGAGGGGATAGCTCAGCAGCTTGAGCGCCGCGTCCAATTTCGTCGCGCAATGCGACGCGCAGTGACGAATTCGATGAGAATCGGCGCTGGAGGAATAAAGGTGAAGGTAGCTGGCCGACTGAACGGTGCCGAAATAGCTCGTTCCGAGTGGTATCGTGAGGGCAGGGTTCCGTTGCATACGTTGCGGGCCGATATTGACTACGGATTTTCAGAAGCGCGAACTACTTACGGCATCATCGGTGTAAAAGTCTGGATATTCAACGGTGAGATCTTCGATTCTTCTGGAGTGGATAAAGACCCCCAGGACCCGCGGGCACAGCAGAAGGCCGAATAACGATGCTTCAACCGAAACGTACAAAATTCCGTAAGCAGCATAAGGGTCGTAATAGAGGGCTAGCTCAGCGAGGCAACAGTGTAGATTTCGGTGAGTATGGGCTGAAGGCGATTGGTCGAGGTCGTCTCACGTCGCGGCAGATAGAGTCAGCCCGACGGGCTATGACTCGCCATGTCAAACGCGGTGGAAAGATCTGGATACGGGCTTTCCCAGATAAACCGATTACCAAGAAGCCTCTCGAAGTTCGGCAAGGCAAGGGTAAAGGGAATGTTGAGTATTGGGTGGCTCTTGTCCAGCCTGGTAGCGTGCTTTATGAAATTTCCGGTGTAAGCGAACTGGTAGCTCGAGAGGCGTTCAGCCGGGCGGCGGCTAAGTTACCCGTTGCGACAACATTTGTTACAAGGCAGGTTGCTTGATGAAAGTACAAAGCATCAGGTCTATGTCAGACGAGGAGCTGGGCGAGGAACTTATAAAGCTTAACCGTGAGCGGTTCAGCCTTCGGTTGCAGTCAGCTACGGGTCAGGGTGCAAGACCGGATCAGTTTGGTAAGGTTCGTAAGGATATCGCGAGAATTAAAACCATCTTGAGAGAAAGATCTAACATTGAAGGTTCAGGATAGAGAAAATGGCAGCTGAAGAAACGCAATTAGATCAGGTGAGTAGCGAGAAAAGTCGCCGTATGGTTGTTGGTCGCGTCGTTAGCAATAAGATGAACCAAAGCGTTTCAGTCGTTGTGGAACGTCTAATAAAGCATGCTGTTTATGGCAAGTTTATTCGTCGTACTACGAAGGTGCTCGCCCATGATGAGGAAAATAGCTGTAATGAAGGCGATACCGTTGCGATAGAGGAGTGTCGGCCGATTTCTAAACGAAAGTCATGGCGGGTCGTAAAAATTATAGGGTCGGCTACGGCCTCTTGAGATAGCCGAGGGTGATCCGATGATTCAAACAGAGACAGCGCTGAGCGCCGCCGACAATAGCGGTGCCCGCCGGTTGGTGTGCATCAAGGTGCTTGGTGGTTCCAAGCGGCGCTACGCTCATATCGGGGACATAATAAAGGTGACCATCAAAGATGCCATTCCGCGAGGGCGAGTAAAGAAGGGCGAAATTTACAGCGCCGTCGTCGTTCGAACTAATCACGGTGTGCGTCGGCCGGATGGCTCAAAGATCCGCTTCGATGGTAATGCTGCGGTCCTACTGAATGCTCGTTTGGAACCAATAGGTACGCGTATTTTTGGACCAGTCACGCGCGAGCTTCGTACGAGCCAATTTATGAAAATTATCTCGCTTGCTCCGGAAGTGTTGTAGGACTAGCGATGAACCGAATTAGACAAGGCGATGAAGTGGTGGTTATAGCAGGAAAGGATAAAGGTCGTAGAGGTAGCGTAATCCGTGTCTATGACGATGATCGTGTGCTGGTTGAAGGAATTAACGTTGCCAGAAAGCACCAGAAGCCTAATCCGAACGCGGGCGTTCCTGGTGGAATCATTGAGAAAGAGATGCCGATTGATATATCGAACGTGATGATCTACAACCCGACCGCTGGTAAAGGTGACAGAGTCGGTATTCGGTCTTTGGAAGATGGCCGTAAGGTGCGTTATTTTAAGTCCAACGATGAAGTTTTGGATAGTTGATTATGAGTAGGCTGCAAGAATATTTTCAGCAAGAAGCTACACCGCAAATCATGAAGCGATTAAAGATTACTAACCCAATGGCTGTTCCTCAGATTAGTAAAATCACGTTGAACATGGGGGTTGGTGAGGCGTTGACAGATCGCAAGGTTCTCGAGCACGCGGTCAGCGACCTAAAACGAATTTCTGGCCAACAGCCGGTGATCTGTAACGCTAGAGTCAGTGTCGCTACTTTTAAGCTTCGAGCAGGTTTTCCGATCGGTTGTAAGGTTACGTTGAGACGGCAACGAATGTATGAGTTCCTCGATCGGCTAGTGAATGTCGCGATTCCGCGGGTTCGCGACTTCAGGGGATTGAGTGCGCGATCGTTTGACGGCCAAGGAAACTTCAGTATTGGAGTAAAGGAACAAATTATTTTTCCGGAAATAGATTTTGATCAAATCGATGCTATTCGTGGATTAGATATTTCGATCACGACGACCGCTAGAAACGATGAGGAAGGTAGGGCTCTTTTAGACGCTTTTCGCCTGCCGTTACGGAATTGAGCGAGGTTATTACTTATGGCTAAGAAATCGATGATTGCGCGTGAGGCGAAACGAAGTGCTACTGTGAAGCGCTATGCGGCAAAGCGTGCGGAGTACCGCCGGGTGATCCGTAGCCCAGAATCGACGGATGAAGAAAGGCACACAGCACAGCTAAAGCTCCAAGCGCTACCACGTGACGCTAGTCCTGTCAGACAGCGTAATCGCTGCTCGATTACTGGTCGGCCGAATGGTTACTACCGAAAGTTTGGGTTAGCGAGAAACAAGTTGCGCGAAGCGACAATGCGCGGTGAGATTCCTGGCCTGTCCAAGGCGAGCTGGTAAGGAGACGATAGATGAGCATGACGGATCCTATCTCCGATATGTTGACGCGTATCAGAAACGGCCAGAAGGCAAAAAAAGGGAAAATATCGATGCCTTCGTCGAAAGTGAAGATTTCGATCGCAAAAGTTTTGGAGGAGGAAGGTTATATTGGCGGTATTGAAATCGAGGCTTATGATAGAAATAAACATACGCTCACGTTGACGCTTCGGTACTACGAGGGTGAGCCAGTTATTGAGCGAATCGAGCGGGCTAGCCGGCCGGGCCTAAAAACTTTTTCTAAATCGAAGGACCTGCCGTTAGTACAGGGAGGGTTTGGGATCGCAATCATATCGACCTCGAGTGGCGTGATGACCGATCGAGCGGCGCGGGCACAGGGTCATGGAGGCGAAGTCCTCTGTTTCGTGTCTTGAGCTAGAGATAGAGTATTAACGATGTCTAGAGTTGCGAAAATTCCGGTTGCTGTTGAACAGGGAGTCGAAGTGAATCTCGCTAATCATGCGCTGACCGTGAAAGGTCCTAAGGGTAGCCTTTCAATGGAATGCCACTCTGAGGTTGAGATAATCAATGACGATGCTGGTCTCACGGTAAGCCCGCGTTCTGGTAGCCGCTTCGCTAGGGCGATGGCGGGTACAACGCGTTCTCTGATCAGTAATATGGTAGTGGGCGTTAGCGCAGGTTTTGAGCGTAAGCTGAGGCTCGTAGGCGTTGGTTACAGGGCTAAGGCTGAAGGAAAGAGGGTTCATCTTGCGCTCGGTTTCTCCCATCCCGTTGTTCATGTCGTGCCGGAAGATGTCAGTGTAGAGACTCCGACTCAGACGGAAATTCTAGTAAAAGGTATAGACAAACAGAAAGTCGGCCAGGTAGCAGCCGACCTTAGAAAATACCGACCGCCAGAGCCCTACAAAGGGAAAGGCGTTCGCTATGAGGACGAGAGAATCGTCTTGAAAGAAGCGAAAAAGAAATAGGATTTCTAATGGAAAAGAAAGACAAGCGTCAGCGGAGAGCCAGACGTGCGCGAGCAAAGATCAAACGGCTTGGCATATCGCGTTTGAGTGTGCACCGTACTCCGCGACATATTTATGCGCAGATACTGGAGTCCGACGGCTCGAAGGTTATTGCTACGGCATCGACTATCACTAAGGAGCTTCGGAAAGAACTGAAAGTGACGGGAAACAAAGCGGCAGCCGAGGCAGTTGGTAAGTTGATAGCCGAACGAGCAAAGGCCGTGGGGGTGGAGCGTGTAGCGTTTGATCGCTCCGGATTTAAGTATCACGGTCGCATCAGGGCACTGGCCGATGCTGCTAGAGAGGCAGGCTTGAACTTTTAGTTCGGGATATTTCGAATGGCAAAAACAGAAGAACTTCAAGAAAAACTCGTCGCAGTTAATCGTGTTTCGAAAGTAGTTAAGGGTGGTAGGCAGTTCGGCTTTACCGCATTGACTGTTGTCGGCGACGGTGAGGGACGCGTTGGGTACGGGTACGGTAAGGCACGCGAACTGCCATTAGCAATCCAGAAGGGGATGCAGGCCGCGCGTAAGAACCTGTTCTCAATTCATCTGAAGAACGAGACACTACAATACCGTCTTCGTGGGCGTCATGGAGCTACGAGAGTTTTTATGCAGCCTGCCTCTGAAGGTACTGGAATCATAGCCGGTGGTGCGATGCGGGCCGTCTTCGAGTGTGCGGGTGTGCGAAACGTGCTTGCGAAGAGTTACGGTTCGCGCAATCCGATTAATATTGTTCGCGCAACAGTCAATGCGCTGGCCGATATGCATTCGCCTGAACAAGTTGCAGCGAAACGCGGCAAGACAGTAGAAGAAATTCTTGGCTGAGATTTATATGGTGCAGGAAAAGAAAACGTTTATTGTTACGTTGCTGAAGAGTAAGTTCGGACGGATCCCTGGCCACAAGGAATGTGTACATGGTTTGGGTTTGCGGCGTCGTCATCAGTCAGTCGTAGTTCAGGACACCCCTGAGAATCGAGGCATGATCAACAAAGTGTCTTATCTCCTGCGTGTTGAGGAAGCTTGATATGAGATTGAACTCTCTTAAACCCGCTCGTGGTGCTCGCCAGGACCGCAAGCGAGTTGGGCGTGGACACTCTGCTGGCGGTGGTAAGACCGGTGGTCGCGGCATGAAAGGCCAGCGCTCGCGCTCGGGGGGTTATCACAAGGTTGGTTTTGAGGGTGGGCAGATGCCCTTGCAACGACGATTGCCGAAAGTCGGATTTTACTCGATGCGCGGAAAGTTTCGCGTGGAAGTGAGACTACATGAATTGGCGCGGTTTGAAGGGGAAACGGTGGATCTAGCTACCCTAAAGGCAGAACGATTGGTGCCAAAACGAGCGCAGCGGGCCAAAATTATCTTGTCTGGAAAGCTCGATAAATCTGTAAAAATTGTCGGGGTAGGCGTAACTCCAGGCGCGCGCTTGGCCATTGAAGCGGCCGGCGGCAGTGTTGAGAGTTAGGACAAAATATGGCTAAAGCAGGCACGGCAAACCCAGCGCAATTACTCGGAGATGCAACACGCTTCACCGAGCTTCGCCAGCGCCTGTTCTTTTTGATCGGCGCACTGGTTGTTTATCGTTGTGGTACTTTCATACCTGTTCCAGGTATCGATCCACTGGCACTCGAGCAGTTCTTTGAGCAGCAATCCGGAACGATCCTGAGTATGTTTAATATGTTCTCGGGCGGGGCGTTGTCGCGGCTCTCGATATTTGCGCTCGGAATCATGCCGTATATCTCGGCGTCTATCATTATGCAGATGGCGACTCACGTCGTGCCAAGCCTCGGACAGCTTCGTAAGGAAGGTGAAGCGGGACGGCGGAAGATTACCCAATACACGCGATATGGCACGGTCGTGCTATGCTGCTTTCAGTCCACTGCTGCTGCGACAGCGCTTCAGAATCAGGGCGTTGTAATCAATCCAGGTAGCAGTTTTGTCATCACCGCCGCCATTACACTTGTAACCGGGACAATGTTCCTGATGTGGTTAGGTGAGCAAATAACGGAGCGTGGTGTCGGTAACGGTATCTCCATGATCATTTTGGCTAGTATCGTCTCGGGCTTGCCTTCGGCGATCGGTGGGACGCTCGAACTCGTCAATACCGGGGGAATGAATCAAGCGATGCCGTTTATTCTGGGTATCCTGATACTTGGGGTTACTTTCTTCGTCGTGTTCATGGAACGAGCTCAGCGCCGTATCACTGTGAATTATGCAAAGCGGCAGCAGGGTAGACGGATGTATGCTGGCCAGACTTCGCACCTGCCGTTCAAGATCAACATGTCCGGTGTTATACCCCCAATTTTCGCCTCGAGTTTAATTCTTTTCCCAGCAACGATTGCGAGTTGGTTCGGTACGAGCCAGGCTGTGTCGTGGCTGCAGACGGTAGCCGCTCGTCTCTCACCTGGTCAGCCGTTATACATTGCGATATACGCGGGTTTGATTATATTCTTCTGTTTTTTCTACACGGCGCTCGTATTCAACTCGAAGGAGACCGCTGATAATTTGAAGAAATCAGGTGCGTTTGTTCCTGGGATAAGACCCGGCCAACAAACGGCAGAATATATTGACAAAGTATTGACGCGATTAACGTTTTGGGGAGCAATCTACATCACGGGTGTATGTTTGCTTCCAGAATTCATGATTTTACAGTTCAGCGTGCCGTTTTACTTCGGTGGGACTTCGTTGTTGATTATTGTCGTTGTTTCCATTGATTTCATGTCACAGTTGCAGGCGCATATGATGAGCCACCAGTATGACGGTTTGCTGAAAAAAGCAAATCTGCGTGGTGCTGGACGCGCTAGTTAGGTAGCGAGGAACCGTACTATGAAAGTTAGAGCATCCGTTAGGAGAATCTGTCGGAACTGCAAAATTATTCGGCGTAAACGCGTAGTGCGTGTGATTTGTCCAGATCCGCGCCACAAACAGCGACAAGGTTGAGGACACAATTATGGCTCGTATAGCAGGGATCAATATTCCTCCCGGTAAACAGGTGGCAATCGCGTTGACGCATATCTTCGGTGTTGGACATAGCCGCGCACGGCTTTCTTGCCAGGTTGCGGAAATCGATCCGAAAATGCAGGTTAAGGACCTGAGTGAACCAGAGATTGCGAAACTCAGAGACGTCATAGCGAAATTTACCGTTGAAGGCGATCTCCGCAGAGAAACGGCGATGAATATTAAGAGACTCATGGATCTTGGTGCGTACCGTGGAGTCCGGCATCGACGTGGATTGCCCTCCAATGGGCAGCGCACGAAAACCAATGCGCGAACTCGTAAAGGTCCGCGACGACCGGTCCGGAATTAGGTTGATCGGTACTCTGTTGAAGAACGGTAGCTAAGGAGAAGGTATGTCTCAACCAACGAAGGCGAAGAAGAATGTGAAACGGCAGGTGCTCGATGCCGTTGCACATATTCATGCCTCATTTAACAATACGATTATTACGATTACCGATCGGCAGGGCAATGCGCTTTCTTGGGCGACTGCGGGGGGATGCGGATTTCGTGGTTCACGCAAAAGTACGCCGTTTGCAGCTCAGGTTGCAGCAGAGCGTGCAGGAACGGCAGCGAAAGACTACGGAGTGAAGAATGTCGAAGTTCGTGTAAAAGGTCCCGGGCCTGGACGTGAGTCCGCGGTCAGGGCACTGAATGTAGTGGGTTTCAGAGTTACACAGATTGAAGACGTAACCCCTATACCTCACAACGGATGTCGCGCACCTAAGCGTCGTCGAGTTTAACGGAAGCAACTAATGGCGAGATATCGAGGTCCAACATGTAAGCTTGCTCGGCGCGAGAGCACAGATTTGTTCTTGAAGAGCGGAATCAAACCTTTAGAGGTGAAGTGTAAGTTGGACGTTCCACCGGGTGGACACGGCCAGCGTCGCCCACGCCTGTCCGATTATGGTTTGCAGCTTCGCGAGAAACAGAAGCTGCGTCGGATGTACGGGGTGCTAGAGCGCCAGTTTCGTAACTACTATAAAAGCGCTGCAAAAGGACGAGGCTCTACAGGGGAGAATTTACTAAAGATGCTTGAGTCGAGGTTAGATAACGTCGTCTATCGCATGGGTTTCTCCTCGACGCGTGCGGAGGCCCGTCAACTGGTTAGTCACAAAGGAATCATGCTTAACGAACGTGTAATCAACATACCCTCTTACCAAGTCAAGGCTGGAGATAAGATAGCGGTTCGCGAACGCGCGAAAAAACAGACTCGTATCACGGCCGCACTGGATATAGCTACTCAAGTTGGATTACCCGACTGGGTAGATGTAGATGACAAGAACATGGTAGGGGTACTTAGGTCACTACCAGAACGGGAAGAGATACTTCCCGATATTAACGAAAACCTGGTAGTCGAGCTGTACTCCAAGTAACGCGAGGAATATCAAATGCAGGAATTATCTAACCAATTCTTGCGGCCTAGAGCCGTAAAAGTCGAATCCATTAGCACTAATAGAGCGAGAATTACGATCGAGCCGTTTGAACGGGGTTTCGGCCACACTCTCGGAAATGCGCTCCGGCGCGTGCTCTTGTCGTCGATGCCAGGTGCGGCATTCGTGGAAGCTGAGATCGATGGTGTTTTACACGAGTACACTAGTATTGAGGGCGTCCAAGAGGATGTTGTTGACATTCTTCTCAACCTTAAGTCAGTCGCGATCAAGATGCATTCGCGCGACGAAGCCGAATTACATCTGACGAAGAAAGGACCGGGTCCGATCGTAGCTGGCGACATCCTTTGCGATCATGATATCGAGATTGTAAATCCCGATTTCGTGATAGCAAACCTAACGAGTGATGGGGAACTTCGGGCTCTTTTTAAGGTCATTCGCGGTCGCGGTTATAAGCCAGCCGTGGAGCAGGCGATGTTCGATAAGGAAACGCGGGCTATCGGTCGGCTACAGTTGGACGCTTCATTCAGTCCTGTTCGTCGTGTTACCTACAGCGTGGAGAGTGCTCGTGTCGAGCAACGTACGGATTTAGATAAGCTTATTCTGGACATTGACACCAACGGAACGATTGATCCCGAGGAAGCCATTCGTCGTGCCGGCAGTATACTTAAGAACCAGCTTGATGTATTCGTTGATCTTCAGGGCGAGGATGAGATCGGCTTCGGCAGCATTGAGACGGAGATCGATCCAGTGTTAATGCGTCCGGTGGATGAACTAGAACTCACGGTCAGATCTGCTAACTGTCTAAAAGCCGAGAGCATAAACTACATTGGTGATTTAGTGCAGCGTACGGAAGTGGAGCTCCTGCGTACTCCGAATCTTGGCAAAAAATCTCTGACTGAGATTAAAGAGATTCTAGAGACTCATGGGCTTTCTCTGGGTACGCAGCTGGAGAATTGGCCGCCACCCGGAGAGACCGATAAAACCGAAACCGTATCGGTAGCGTTTTAGCCCGGGAGATCTAAGCTCATGCGTCATAGGAAATCTGGTCGTAAGCTCGGAAGAAACTCGTCACATCGAATAGCCATGTTTAGGAACATGGCTACTTCTTTGCTGCAGCACGAAACGATCAAAACTACTCTTCCTAAGGCGAAGGAACTCCGGCGTGTTGTTGAACCTCTAATAACGCTTGCAAAACAGGATGGCGTTTCGCAGCGTCGTTTGGCGTTTGCCCGATTGCGGGATAATGCAGCGGTTGGTAAACTTTTTGATGAGCTTGGACCGCGGTTTAAAGATCGTCCTGGTGGTTATCTGCGAATTTTAAAAATTGGTCACCGTGCTGGTGATGCTGCACCGATGGCGTTAGTGCAACTCCTCGATCAACCTAACTCTTCGGAAACTTCGGCTGCAGAAGCGTCTTAGAAGCGATTTTCGGGTGATAGCCATATCTCTTACCGTGCACTTCGTTTAATGGAGTCGCGGTAAACTTGCACCGCTGTTTTTATTAGCCGCTCTCTGCTGCGCTAGTGGTAAGTTTAGGCACTGTGTTTAAGCCGAGCCTTAGATTGTCGGCTTAATAGTGTCTCATAAATGTAACTTGGCTTCGAGCTACCGATGGCGTGTCCGATATGTACGGAAAGTTAGCTTTTGCCAGGCAATACGGATGATTCGAGCGATTCGTTCCAATTTCATTGGGCGGTAAAGGCTAAGATCATCAACTGCAATTGACTCTAGCCGTCCCTGGTACTTTAGTTTGATCCAGGCGTTATAGTCGTATTGTTTTAACCAGCCGAAGTAGAAGCGATTGAGACGTTTTCCATAGGGTTGCCGGAGACAAGCCAAACCGAAATCAATGATGAATGGCTGTTCGTTGGGGCCGACCAGTAAGTTGTCTTTACGCTTCAAATCACCGTGGGCAACACCAACCGAGTGCATGCCTTTCAGTGTTTTGAGAAGACGATCGAAAAATAGGCCGCGATCCTCAATTTCATGCTGGCGAGATCTGTAAGATTGCCCAGAGATATGTTCGAGGACGAGATATTTATTTTCGAGCAAACCTAGACATTGCGGTACACCATCTACGTTTTGTAAGCGAGCATAAATTTCCCGTTCCCGCCGTAGCGCTGCCTCACCGAACAGTCTCCAGAGGAAAGTGCCTCGCGCTCTTTTCACAACATAGTTTCCGAAAGGTGTTTCATAGAGATCTACTGATCCTTGATAACCGTCTGCAAGATGTTTCCCGGAGTCTTTCGAGAGATAACTACTTAGCTGCTCAAGTCGAATGGACCCAACGTTTCGATCCGAATTTTCAACGTTCACGGTAGATGCCAGAATACGTATACGATCCAAAAAACGATAAAGACTAAAATAATGGGTTCGCCGTTCTGTCGGTAACTTTTCCGGATAGACCAGTTACCTTCGTTTACCGAGCGGAGGTTAGAGACAGTTGGAATCAGAGCTGGTGTACGGGACGACCATTCCTCCCAGTCACTGCCAAATAGGCGCCGGAGTTTCCGGTCCTCGTATTCAATAGCGGTTGGATAGTAGAACCAGAAAAATATGAAGGCGACGGCCGCTGTCCACCAGATTCCGCTAATAGCAGAAAACCCTATAATTATTAGTATGTTGCCCGTGTACAGAGGATGTCGAACTAGAGCGTATGGCCCGTAGGTTGCGAGCTGCTCGTTTTTAACGATAAAGCCGCTAGCGTAAAGTCGGATCAGCACACCTAGGATGATGAGCGGCGTACCAATTGTCACTAGTACGGTAGTTGGTTCTGCTACGAACCCATAGAGTGCGATTAGTACGAACGCGAGTGTCTGCCGCGACGCTTCGTGGTATCGCATTTCTCTAAAAAAGTGCAGCACACCGGAGAGCGGCGCTAGGTCGTCAGTGCGATGTGACATGGTAATTAGCCTTCAATGGTTGTGATTAGATTTTAAGGTCGTCGGTGCTTCCGACTGACGTTTGTCACAGGCCGGCAGTTTTTAAAGCTAGCCGGGAAATATTTTGTGGGGTGGTATTCGTCACTAAGACATTGTCTTCTACCCGAATCCCACCACAAGAATAAAGCTCTGATAGTTTATCCCAGTCAATGCTTCGTCCTAAAGCAGTGTTTCTAAGCTTATAGAGCAACGAGGGGATAAAATAGAGACCGGGCTCAATCGTCACGACAAAGCCGGGCTCAAGTACCCTTGTGAGCCGAAGCATAGGGTGGTTGGTAGGCGGATTGCGAGTTTTTCCGTTTGTATTGACAAGGTGACCACCCGCATCGTGGACGTGTAAGCCGAGAAGATGTCCAAGTCCATGTGGCAGAAACGTTCGTGTGATACCTGTTGAATAAGCCTCGTCGTCTGAACAGTTCAGAATTTGGTGCTCGGTTAGGATTTTTGCGAGAAGCTGATGAGCTCTTTCATTTAGTTCGATGAAGTCTGTACCGCTTAATGCTTCGGTGCATAGTGTTTGTTGCAATGTGTCCATCGAACCGATTAGCGACTCGAAAAGAGGCTCATTTTGCGCATAGGTTCGTGTAACATCTGACGCGTAGCCGCGGTACCGTGCGCCAGCATCTAGTAGGAATGAATGAATCTTGTCCGGGATTTCACGCTGGAGATTCTGATGATGAAGTGTCGCCGCATGTTCGTTTATTGCGACTATATTAGGATACGGCAGATCCGAATCTATTTGTTCTGTCGCAAGACAGTAAGCGTGGTGTATCTGGAATTCGGAGGCCCCTTCACGAAATACATGTTGTGCAGCGACATGGCCACGTGCTGCAATTTCATTAGCATATCGAATGCAGTTGGCTTCGTAGTCTGTTTTGAAGGCTCGAAAATAGTCGAGGTAATTCAACAGAGTTTCATCATTGAGTAACGATGAGTGATTTTTGGCCGCAGCCCGCTCTGCGATCATAGACATGCTAGAGTTAACGGTACCCAATTCTTTCAAGACAGCGGCCGACGAAGCCGCCTCGCGAATTTCGAAATGTTCCACCCAGAACCCTGTCGGTTCCACTGCGGTATCGTGCCAGAAGCCTTGTTCGTGAAGTAGGATAAGTAGCGGTTTTTGGCCTGGTACGAGTTTTAGTGCGGATCCCGGATGGTTAGTGAGTGGAACCCAGGCCTTGAAGTAGGCCTCAACTGCGAACGGATAAGTCTGGTCGTCACGGAACTGAGTCTTCTCGTCACCCGCGAAGATGACGATACTCTCGAGGCCGGATGCGCTAAGCGCTCCGGCCAATCGTTTATTCCATTCGTCAAGATGCTGGGAATAGAGATCAGCCCAGCTGAACTGCGATTCCTGGTCCGTCATGAATTTCGTGCACGATTTATAAGCCTACTATATGCCTCACACTGGGCGAGTGGTTTCATCGGCCCAAGAATGTGGGTGGTCGTTTTTCGAAGAATGCATTCAGCGCTTCTTTATGGTCCTCTGTATTTTGCAAGATGACCTGCAAGGCGGCGGACATTTCCATTACAGTATCAAAACTGGCCATGCTCCCGTCGCGCATCAATTTCTTTGTCATTCGCAGGGCTTGTGGTGGTTGCTGACAGATTTTGTCGGCTAGGGCCTGCACAGTATCGTGTAGTTCTTCATCTGGGACTACCTCTGAGACCAAACCCCATTCGCAGGCCGTCTGAGCATCGATAACATCGCCTGTATAAAATAGCTGTGCGGCACGCGACCAACCTATGTGTCTTGGTAACAGCCATGCGCCGCCATCGCCAGGTAAAATTCCTAGCTTAAGAAAAGTAGCTCCGAATTTCGCTGAAGCAGCGGCGATGCGAATATCGCACAAAGAGGCAACGTCGTTGCCAAGACCAATAGCGGCACCGTTGATAGCGCCGATCACTGGCACCTCAACATTCCATAGAGAACGTATGACGCGTTGGATTATTTCTCGATAGCCATCTCGGAGTTCCAGATCGGTACCGCTAAAAACTCCGGTCCTTTCGCGCATAGCTTTCAGATCGCCACCGGCCGAAAAAGATTTTCCCGCCCCCGTCATAATCACGCAGCGTAAATTTTTATTCTCGTTGATGGTCTTTGCCGCTGTTTCGAATATCTCGCCATCATCCTTATTCCCTAGGGCATTACGCTTGTCGGGTCGGTTCAGTGTGAGCCGCGCTACTACCCCATCTATCTCTAACAGTAGGTCTTTTTCTTGCATCGTTTTTTTACCGTCTTAATATTATTCCGTAATCGTATGCCAAATTTGTTCGCCTCCGCGATCGCAGGCTACTCTACCGAGGTATTCTCCCCATTCAGCGACGCCGCCAAATTCTGCACGCCAAGCCCACAATTTCCGAGTAAAGAAATGGAGGCCGTATTCATAAGTAAAACCGATAGCGCCGTGAACTTGGTGCGACAACCCGGTTAATTTGTCGACGCCCTCGCTAGCACGGCATTTTGCGGCCGCAATCTCGAAACGCGCGTCGCGGCGATGGTTACTAATACCGAGTCGATCAAGCGTTTGGAAGGCAGCGGCCGACATCGCGTCTACAGAGGCCATGGTTCCGGCTAGATTTGCAAGGTGGTGCTGAATTACCTGAAAGCGCGATAGTGTTTTGCCGAATTGCTCGCGTTCACAACTGTAATTCACGGCAAGTTCAAGACAAGTCTCTCCCGCACCGGCTATCTGAGCCGCGCGGATCATTGCACCTAGCCAATGGACAACGTCGATTTCAACGTCGATGGGTAATCTGGCGAGTATTGGTAGGGGGCTCGTGAACTCGTCGCGGGGATCCAGACCAAGGTTGTAAGCCTCTTTACAGGAGGTATCCTTGGTCAAAGCCACAATAAGCTCAGGTCCCTCTTTGGCGCTCGATAGTCCGACTAAATAAGTCGCATTTCTGCCCCACGGGACAGCCATCTCTCCCAGTGTGATCTGTCCAGCGGTGAAATTCTTGGACGTCAACGGCTGCGGGATTAAGCCTGGAACACCGTCTGGTAGGGTGTATCCGGCTTGCTGTGCAAGCCAACTAGCCACAATGGCTTCGGGAATAGGTAAGGGGACTGCATGCTGCCCACAAGCGCGGATGATTGGATAGGCATCGGCCCAGACGCCCTGCATTCCTCCGGAGGCTTCGTCCGCTAATACCAAGTGAATTCCTTGTTCAGTCACCTGTCGCCACAACTCTTCCGGCCATCCGTTTTCTTCGATGCTACTCAGGGTCTCCCAGTCGAGAGCATCCGAAAATAGCCGGTTCACGCTTTCTCGAAGGATATTTCTGATTTCGTTCATCTTACTTCAAGGCCTCTGGCGATGATTCCCCGCATTATTTCGGTGGTGCCTCCCCGTAAAGAAAATGAAGGGGCAAGCTGGACGAGATTACCTAACACTTGTTGGTAATCGATACCATGTCCTTCTAAAGTAGGCCTAAGTTGGGCTAGTTCCTGAGCGAGGCTTGGCAGGCCTTGTTCAAACTGACAGCCCAGATCTTTGACGATCGCCGCGGCGAGCGAAGGATCCTGACCTTCGTTTAGTAAACCGGCGACACTTATCGACATATTGCGCAGGGTTGTAACCCAGGCTATTTGTGAGCCAATCCGAGCCATTGTAGCGGAGGATAAATCATCCTTAACGACATCAATCAGTTGTGTCAGGAGCACGAAGCACGACAAGTACCGTTCGGGACCACTTCTTTCAAATGCAAGTTCTTCTGTAACCTGCTTCCAGCCCTGACCTTCTTCACCGATTAGGGAGTCGAGTGGTAATAGCGCATTCTCAAAAAAGACCTCATTAAAGTGTCTACGGCCGGTTAAATCTTTAATTGCTCTCGGTGTTATTCCTTCTTTGTTCATGTCGATGAGAAATTGGGATAGACCGGAGTGCTTGCTATCTGACCCATTATCGGTCCGGAACAAGCCAATCATGTAGTGAGCCTGATGGGCAGCCGTCGTCCATATCTTGGTGCCGTTGACTAGCCAACCATCCGTAACTCGCTTAGCTCGGCTCTTCACGGAGGCAAGATCAGAACCGGAATTAGGCTCACTCATCCCAAGACAAAAGCATGCTTCTCCCGCTGTGATTTTCGGAATCAATTCCGCTTTTTGGGTTTCGCTTCCGTACCGAGCAATTAAAGGGCCGCTCTGACGATCAGCTATCCAGTGGAAACCGGCAGGGGCGCCTGCTGCAAGACACTCTTCGGTTACGACGTAACGCTCGAACGCACTGCGTCCATGGCCGCCATATTGCTCTGGTAGGGTCATGCCTAGCCACCCCTTTGCACCTAATTTGGCACTAAATTTGGGGTCATAGGCGTCCCAGCTGTTACTTCTTTGGACGAGAGAGTGAGATTGTAACTCTTGCGCTAGGAAATCCCGTACCGCTTCGCGAAGAGGCGTTAGTGAAGCTGGAAGTTCGTATGGTTCGAAATGTAGTTTTTCTGTCAACATAATAGTTCTTTATTTTAGCTCAGATTTCTCTGATTAATGAGCCTTAATTTTGCTCGTCAAGATGCTAGAAAAAAATTGGTCCAAGTTGAACTGAGACTTCAAGTCCATCATGAATTTCGGCGGTAGGCTAGGATTGATTAATTAGTTAACAGTATGAGCAAACTCGTGAATAATGGGCCCCTGGTAGCATGCCTTACGTCTGAGAGGACTGGTGGGTCGCCCGTGCGTCTCACATTGTTGCGTAATTTTCATGAAGTGTAACTCAAACCCGGCTAATGGATAGACCCTTGCATCAAAAGCATGCAACTCGTTCTGTCGTGATGGCTACCCATGGAATTGCGGCAACGAGTCACCCATTAGCTACGCAAATCGCGATACAGCTCCTGCGCCAGGGAGGTTCCGCGGTTGATGCGGCCATCGGCGCAAATGCGGCGCTGGGTTTAATGGAGCCGACTGGAGCTGGCGTTGGCGGAGATCTTTTCGCTATAGTTTGGGACGCGAAGCTAGGCTGCTTAAGGGGGCTTAATGCCAGTGGCCGCTCGCCGTTGCATCTTACGCTGGATCAGCTACACGAATTAGGGCTGAAAAAAATTCCGACTTATGGTCCTTTATCAGTCAGTGTTCCTGGTGCCGTTGATGGCTGGTCCGAACTGCATGCCGAATTCGGCAAACTCGAGTTTTGCGAGCTTTTTGCGCCTGCGATCGACTATGCGGAGCAGGGCTTCCCGGTGACGGAGGTAATCGCAAACGAATGGGCTGCGAGCGCAGAACTCTTTTCCGAATTTCCCGGTTTCGCTAAAGTCTTCATGCTCGATGGGCGAGCGCCTATAGCTGGGGAACTCTTCAAAAATCCGAGGCTGGCTGAAACCTATCGTGTGATTGCTGAGGGGGGGCGTAGGGCATTCTACGAGGGAGATATTGCTGCAGAAATAGAAGCTTATATGCGTGCGAACGGCGGCTACCTTCGCGCACAGGACTTTACCGAACATACTTCGGAGTGGGTGGAACCTGTCTCGACGAATTATCGGGGTTACGACATCTGGGAGTTGCCTCCGAACGGTCAGGGTATCGCTGTGTTACAGATGCTTAACTTACTTGAGGAATACGACCTGGCGTCACTGGGTTGGGAGAGTCCCGAGTATCTCCATTTGCTGATTGAAGCAAAGAAACTCGCTTATGAGGATCGGGCGTATTTCTATGCTGATCCGTCATTTGTTGATGTTCCGGTTTCAGAGCTAATCTCGAAGGATTATGCTAAGACCAGACGCGAACTGATCGATCCGCAGCGCGCGTCCCGCGAGTTATCCTACGGTGATCCTTCCGTTCTTCAGCGTGGCGATACTGTCTATCTGACGGTTGCGGACCAAGACGGCTATATGATTTCTCTTATACAGAGTAATTATTGCGGTATGGGCTCTGGGATGACGCCAAGTAGGCTCGGGTTCGCTTTGCAGAATCGTGGCGAACTTTTTAGCCTAAATCCGGTCCATCCGAACGTTTATGAGCCCGGTAAGCGCCCATTTCATACCATCATACCCGCGTTCGTTACCTGTAGAGGTGAGCCGCTGATGAGTTTCGGTGTGATGGGCGCGGACATGCAGCCACAGGGACAGGTTCAGGTACTTCTGAATCATATTGATTTTGGCATGAATATCCAGGAAGCAGGTGACGCTCCTCGTATCAGGCACGATGGCTCGAGCACACCGATAGGTGAGAGAATGTCCGATGGTGGGCTTGTATATCTTGAGTCAGGTCATGCAGCTTCGACGCTGGTGGCGCTAGAGGAGAAAGGACATACTACTGGCCGAACCGGAGCTGGTTATGGTGGTTATCAGGCTATTCGCTGGGATGCTGAACGGTTGGTTTATCAAGGGGCATCGGAATCGAGGAAAGATGGATATGCTGCTGGTTACTAAGAGGGCGAGCTGATTAGAATGGATCGAGTACTCACAGGAATAACTACTACGGGAACACCGCACATAGGTAATTACGTAGGCGCAATACGTCCGGCTGTGATGGCAAGCAAGGCTCACGAAGTTGAGTCGTTTTTCTTAGTTGCTGATTACCACTCGCTTGTTAAGAGCCAGAATGCTGAACTAGTTAACGAGTCGACCCTCCAAATTGCCGCCAGTTGGCTAGCCACGGGATTGGATACCAAGAGTATCTTCTATCGACAGTCTGACATCCCTGAGATAATGGAGTTGACCTGGATTCTGACTTGTATGGCAGCTAAAGGACTCATGAACCGTTCGCATGCCTACAAAGCAGCGGTCGCGGAGAACAACGCTAGTGAGCATAAGGATCCCGATAAGGGGATTACAATGGGTCTTTTCTCTTATCCAATCCTCATGGCGGCGGATATTTTAATCTTCAAAGCAAATAAGATTCCGGTAGGTAAAGACCAGATCCAGCATGTTGAGATGGCTCGCGATATCGCAGGTCGATTCAATCATCGCTTCGGAGAATTTCTCGTGCAGCCGGAGGCTGTAGTAAATGATGATGCGGCAGTACTGCCGGGGCTCGATGGACGGAAGATGTCGAAGAGCTATAGCAATATTATTCCGTTGTTCTCGGACGAGAAAAAATTACGTAAGCTTATTATGCGGATTAAAACGAACTCGCAAGAACCCGGGGAACCTAAGGACCCGGACGAGAGCACACTGTTTACAATTTATAGCGCGTTTGCTAATGCTGACGAGATAGTGCAGATGCGAGTTCGGTACGCCGAAGGGATTGCCTGGGGGGAGATGAAGACGATATTGTTCGAGTATATCAACGAACATTTGAGTACCGCTCGTGACGAGTATCTGCGATTGATTGCAGCGCCCGATCACGTCGAGAGCGTGTTGCAACAAGGCGCGGAGAGAGCTCGGCAGATCAGTGTCCCAGTACTAGAGGAAGTTCGCAATGCTGTTGGCATTAGGCGTTTGGAATAGTGAGCGATGGAATCAGTAGGAGGTAGTTATATGAGGAAAATTAATTGAAAATCCTAAAAATAGTTAGTGTACTGCCTATTCTATTTATGGTGACGGTAACGAATTCGCATCATAGCGATGCTGGATATGACCGAGAAATAATTGTAGTGCTTGATGCGGTAGTTACCCACTTTGTTTTTCGCAATCCGCACACAACAATTTTTGTGGAAGCTGAAGATCCGGCTGGCAATGTGGTTGAATGGGAGATAGAAACAGGCTCTACGCCGATCATGCAACGAAGCGGATGGAGTCCCGATCTGCTGAGCCCGGGAGACCGTATTATAGTGCGGGCGCATCCGGAACGATCTGGTAGACGCATAGCGATTCTTAATACGTTGGAGACGAATGATGGTGCACTATGGTCGCAGATCGAGCGGGATGCGGAAGCGACGGAGAGTGCGACGACGTTGTCTGGGGTATGGAAGGGAATCACTTCTACAAACCTGAATCGGCAACTTGGCAATATAGAATTAACGGCGGCCGCGGAGTCTGAGGGCGCAAATTATGATCCTCAGACTGATGATCCGAACATTCGATGTATTGCTAGCCCGCCGCCATTCCTGAATTCCACCACCAACTACCTTACGGGCATCGAGATCCTCGAAGATCAAGTTATTTTGAGGAATGAATTCCTCGACATGATGAGAGCGGTCTATATGGACGGTCGCGGTCATCCTGTGGATGGCGAGCGCACGGTACAGGGACACTCAATAGGCTACTGGGAAGACGATGTGTTGGTAGTTGACACCAGGTTGCTCTCAGATTTCCCTGAGGGTAACGGTCGGGGCGTGCCCTCCGGAGCGCAGAAACACGTAGTTGAACGTTTTTCGTTGAGCGAAGACGGTACTCGGGCCATTGTGGACGTCTTTATGGAAGATCCGGAGTACCTGGCTGAACCATTCAGCGGGCGTACCGAGATGACCTACGTGCCGCATCTAGAACTCTATCGCTATGGTTGTACGCCGGAATAGCTAAACTGATGACCGTAAGAGGCCTGGCCGGGCAAGTCGGGCACGGTGGAATCAGTTCAACAGGGGGGTTGGATTTAGAAAAAGTTAAATCAAAGTTAAGAAAGTTTTCCAAAGATAGAGATTGGGAACAATTCCATAATCCGAAAAATCTTACTACGGCACTTTCTGTAGAGGTTGCTGAACTTAATGATTTTTACGGCGAGTATCTCCGACCGCTGCAGGACGGTTAGCTGTCTCAATTAACTCATTAAGGCACTTTCCCGTTCGCGAGATAGGGTGCCCGATGAGTGACTCAGGCGTGCCGGTTGCGACGACCTCACCGCCACCGATACCGCCTTCGGGACCAAGATCGATTATCCAGTCAGCCGTCTTGATGACTTCAAGATTGTGCTCGATGACTATAACTGTGTTGCCTTGGTCTCGCAGCTTGTACAGAACTTCCAATAGCTGGGCAATATCGTAGAAATGCAAGCCGGTCGTAGGTTCATCGAGTATGTAAAGCGTCGATCCGATACTACGTTTTGATAACTCTTTTGCAAGCTTGACTCTCTGCGCTTCCCCACCCGATAACGTCGTCGCATTCTGGCCGAGCGTGATATACGTCAATCCGACGGCCGCTAGTGTCTCCAGCTTCTTCGCTATCTGTGGAATATTCCGAAAGAACTCCAACGCGTCCTCCACAGTTAGTTGTAGGATCTGATCGATGTTCTTGCCTTTATAGTGGATGTCGAGGGTCTCACGGTTGTATCGCTTGCCAGCACAGATATCGCATGGTACGTAGACATCTGGAAGAAAGTGCATTTCTACTTTTATGACGCCGTCGCCTTGGCATGATTCACAACGCCCACCTTTGACGTTGAAGCTGAATCGTCCGGGTTGGTAACCTCGTGACCGAGCTTCCTGAGTAGCAGCGAATAGCCCCCGGATGGGTGTGAAGATCCCGGTATAGGTTGCTGGGTTAGAGCGCGGTGTTCGTCCGATAGGGCTCTGGCTGATCTTTACAACCCTATCGATTGTTTCCAGTCCTTTCGCGCTATCGAAAGGCGCAGCGTCGTAATTCAATTTATTGATTCTCTCGGCCACGAGTCGATAAAGCGTGTCGTTGATCAGCGTACTCTTTCCCGATCCTGAGACGCCTGTAACGCAGGTCAAGAGCCCTAACGGGATATCAATGTCGATATTCTTAAGGTTGTTGCCACGTGCTCCGCGGAGGCTGATAACTCTCTGAGGATCGAAAGCCTGCCGCGTGGCGGGCAGCGGAATCTGGCGGTGACCGGCTAGGTACTGGCCTGTCAGCGAGGCCGGATCTGCCTTAATTTCGTCCGGTGTTCCTTCGGCGACGACCCTACCACCGTGGACACCTGCACCGGGGCCGAGATCGACGATGTGGTCGGCGGCGAGTATAGCTTCGGAGTCGTGCTCTACCACGAGGACCGTATTACCCAGATCGCGTAACTGTTGTAGTGTGTTTAGTAGTCGGCGGTTATCGCACTGATGCAATCCGATCGACGGTTCATCGAGTATGTACATGACACCGACAAGACCCGACCCGATTTGACTCGCAAGTCTTATGCGTTGAGCTTCACCGCCAGACAGTGTCTCTGCGCTACGATCCAACGTAAGGTAGTCGAGTCCGACGTCTGCAAGGAATCTGACGCGATTCTGAATTTCCGTGACAATCTTATTGGCGACTTCGCCTCGCCAGCCGTCTAGCTTTAGGTTTGTAAAAAACTCGAGAGCGTCACTGACACTCAATGTATTTATCTGCTGCAGAGAATTGCCCTGCACGAAAACGTTTCTTGCAGCCTCGTTCAGTCTTGTACCTTCACAGGTCTTACAGGAGCGGGTACTCTGGAACTTACCTAATTCCTCTCTAACGGCACTGGATTCAGTCTCCAGATAGCGACGTTGCATATTCGGAATGATGCCTTCGAATTTATGGCGCCAACGGCTCTCACTACCTTTAGCATTCGTATATTGAAATTGAATTCGCTCGTTTTTGCTACCGTAAAGGATTATGTCCTGTATGCTTTCGGGTAGAGATTCAAATGGTGTCTCTATATTGAACGAATAGTGTTCGGAGAGTGATTGGATCAACTGAAAGTAGTATGGGTTGCGTCTGTCCCAACCGCGTACGGCGCCGCCGGCGAGTGAGAGGTGTGCGTGCCTGACAACCCGTTGCGGATCGAAGAAACTGCAAACGCCTAGCCCATCACAATCCTGGCAGGCCCCCGATGGACTGTTGAACGAAAAAAGCCGTGGCTCTAGTTCGGCGATGCTGTAGCCACAAATTGAACAGGCAAATCTATCTGAAAACACTAGGGGCTCTTTTTTTGGTTCGTCTAGCCGCACGATCTGAGCCACGCCGTCTGACAGAGCCAGCGCCGTCTCGAAGGACTCGGCGAGGCGAAGTCTTATGTCGGAGCTAATTTTAAGCCGGTCGACGACAGCCTGAATATCGTGTTTTCGTTGTCTGTCCAGTTTGGGAGGATCATCAAGTTCAATGACTTCTCCGTCGATTCTAGCGCGCACGAATCCTTGTGCTTTTAGATCCGAGATTGCTCGTTGATGCTCGCCCTTACGTGCTGTGATGATAGGAGCTAGCAGCATTACAGGTAAACCCTCACCGAGCGAGATGACCTGATCGACCATCTGTGAGACGTTTTGTGCGTCCAGTGTCGTGCGATGGTTCGGGCACGACGGGATACCGGCGCGCGCGAACAACAGTCGAAGATAGTCGTAGATTTCCGTTACGGTGCCAACTGTTGAGCGCGGATTATGGGACGTTGATTTCTGCTCTATCGATATAGCAGGAGAAAGTCCTTCGATTAGATCGACTTCAGGCTTCTCCATCATTGAGAGAAATTGCCGAGCATAAGCTGATAGAGACTCGACGTAGCGGCGTTGTCCCTCCGCGTAAAGAGTGTCGAAGGCGAGAGAAGATTTTCCAGATCCTGAAAGTCCAGTGAACACGATGAGACGGCCCCTGGGTAGGTCGAGATCAACGTTCTTCAGGTTATGGGTGCGGGCACCGCGGATCAGTATGTGGCTTGTGGACACTGCTTGAGTCTTTCGCGCGGGTAATCCCCTACTATACGATGTATCAAAACCGTGGAGCAAAGATTTCGACTATAGATCAGTCTCTCTGAGGAGCTTGGGGAAGGCCTGATGTCTTTGTTAGAGCCACAGCGTACAATAACCGGCCGGGACTCGTCTGGAGCCGGGCTATAGATTAGCGAGGAGTTCGAATGGCAAGGGGCATTAATAAAGTAATTCTCGTCGGTAACCTGGGTGCGGATCCTGAATCGCGCGCCATGCCGAACGGTAGTGCAGTAACAAATATTCGCGTGGCGACAAGTGAGTCCTGGAAAGACAAGAACACCGGTGATCAGCAGGAGCGGACCGAGTGGCACAGCGTAGCCTTTTTCGGACGCCTTGCGGAGATCTCGGCGGAGTATCTTCGTAAAGGGTCCCAAGTTTATATAGAAGGTAAGCTACGGACCCGTAAGTGGCAGGATCGTGACGGTAACGATCGTTGGACCACTGAAGTTATTGCGAACGAGATGCAGATGCTAGGAGGGCGCCCTGGTTCGGGTCCCCCGGCCCAAGCGGCTGAGGTTCCTGATGGTTCGCCGGCTAATGCGGAGTTCGATGACGACATCCCCTTCTGATCGTATGCGGGCTGGTTTTCTGGAGGTCGCCGATTGCCTGCGTTACTGGCCATCGGGCGGATAATTATTTTTTTATTATTTATAACAACAATTTAAAGAAATATGCCTGATCGCCTTTTTATAAAGACGTTCGGTTGTCAGATGAACGAGTACGACTCGGCGAAGATGGTCGACGTGCTTCGGGATGCTTTCGACGTTCATGAGGTAGTTGCGGCTCAGGATGCCGACATTCTGTTGCTAAATAGCTGCTCGATTCGTGAGAAAGCTCAGGAGAAAGTGTTCTCGCTCCTCGGACGCTGGCGCATACAGAAAGAGGAAAAGCCGCATACCATCATTGGTGTGGGGGGGTGTGTCGCCAGCCAGGAAGGTAAAGAGATTCTGCGTCGTGCGCCTTTCGTTGATTTAGTATTCGGGCCGCAGACTCTGCATCGTCTGCCGGCGATGATTTCGACCGTACGCTCCGGACAGACGGGAGTAGTCGATGTTAGTTTTCCGCAGATCGAGAAATTCGAGCAGCTACCGACTACTAGGGAATCTCCCTGTACGGCTTTCGTGTCGGTTATGGAGGGCTGTAGCAAGTATTGCACCTTCTGCGTCGTACCTTATACGCGCGGTGAGGAGATTAGTCGTCCACTTGACGATGTCGTGGCTGAAGTAGCAGGGCTGGCTGAACTCGGTGTAAAGGAAGTCAACCTGCTCGGGCAAAATGTCAACGCGTATCGTGGCCCAGCACATGGTGGCGGTTTCGCTGATCTGGCCACGCTTATTCATTACGTAGCAGCGATAGACGGTATTGAGCGGATTCGATTCACGACGTCTCATCCAGTCGAGTTTACGAAGCCGCTGATAGATGCTTATGCTAATGTACATAAGCTCGCAAACTTTCTGCATTTGCCGGTGCAGTCTGGTTCGGATCACATCCTTGCGCTTATGAAGCGTGGACATACTGTTGACGACTATAAGAAAAAGCTTCAGATGCTGCGTGATGTGCGCCCGGAAATTTCTATCTCTTCAGATTTCATCGTTGGATTTCCTGGGGAGACTGACGCTGATTTTGAGGCGACTCTGAGTCTCATAAGAGAGGTGGGATTCGATCAATCATTCAGCTTTATCTACAGTCAGCGTCCCGGTACTCCAGCCGCTTCCGTGCACGATTCTATTGGTCGTGAGGTCAAACAGCGGCGACTAGCAGAGTTGCAGGCGTTGATTAATGCTCAAGCCAGGGAAATTAGTCGCGGTATGATTGGCACTATGCAGCGAGTTCTTGTCGAGAGACCATCGAGACAATCTCCGCGTGAATTGGCCGGACGAACGGAGAATAATCGGTGGGTTAATTTTTTCGGAGACGAGCGACTGGTTGGTAAGTTCGTTGACGTCGTAATCGTTGAAGCGCTTCCGAACTCTCTGCGTGGGCGCTTAAATGCCCCAACTATAGCCCGGTCCGTTGCCTAACACGCCTTCAGTTGGTGACTCCGTGTCCGTTAGTTTGTCACCGAATGATCATCGGCGCATAGCGAATCTCTGTGGCCAACTCGATGAGCACATTCGTCAAATCGAATACCGCCTCGATATCCAAGTTAACAATCGCGGCAATCGTTTTCAGTTGTCTGGTGATCCTGAGAATATGGATGTCGCGTGCAGGGTACTGGAAGAGCTATACGCGATCACGGAGACCGAGACTTTGGGTCCTGAACATGTGCATATAACTCTGCAGGAACACGCGCGGCCCGACCGTGAAGAGCAGGTCGATGGCCTGACATTTCGCACGCGACGTCGGATTGTTCGTGCTAGAGGCCCTAATCAACTCGCGTATGCTCGCGCGATGCGAGAGAAGGACTTAACTTTTGGAATCGGTCCGGCTGGCACTGGGAAAACTTACCTAGCGGTTGCCGCAAGTGTGGATGCGCTTGAAGCCGATATCGTTCGTCGAATCGTTCTCGTGCGTCCGGCCGTAGAAGCGGGTGAGAAGCTAGGCTTTTTGCCGGGAGACATGTCACAGAAGGTTGATCCTTATCTTCGGCCTATGTATGACGCACTCTACGAAATGATCGGGTTCGATAGGGTCGGACGTTTGATAGAGCGGAATGTCATCGAGATTGCGCCGTTGGCGTTTATGCGGGGACGAACGTTAAACGAGGCCTTCGTTATTCTGGATGAGGCACAGAATACGACCGTAAAACAGATGAAGATGTTCTTGACGCGTATCGGTTTTGGTTCCCGGGCAGTAGTTACGGGTGATATTACTCAGACGGATCTGCCACGAGATCAGGAGTCGGGACTGAGGCACGTGAGTCGTATTCTCGATGGACTAGTAGGTGTTGGATTCGTACATTTTGGTGCCGTAGACGTTGTTCGTCATCCGTTGGTGCAGAGAATTGTTGAAGCCTATGGGCGGGCGGAAAAGGGTGCGCATAAAGACCGGGCGGATAACGGTGAGCCTTAACAACCGCGATTTCGAAATAATTTTCCAAGATGTGTCGGGTGATGTGACAGTGCCGAGTCTGGATCGTATAGAGGAATGGGTCAGATCTGTTTTCGAGCCTAGCCGTAGAGGTGAGATGACGATTCGGATAGTGGATGAGCCGGAGGGCGCCGACCTGAATGAACGCTATCGGAATAGTAGTGGTGCGACTAACGTCCTCGCTTTTCCTGCCGGAGAACTTCCGTTATTAGGGCAGGTCGATCTTCCGTCGATTGGTGATCTAGTTATTTGTGCGCCGGTAATTGAACGTGAGGCCCAAGCGCAAAATAAGCCGCTTGAGGATCATTGGGCACATATAACGATCCACGGTACCCTTCACCTCGAGGGCTTTGATCATATGGATAAAGCTAGCTGTGCTGTAATGGAAGCTAGAGAAACCGAGCTTCTGGGCTCTCTGGGTTTCGACGACCCATACGTGGGCGAAAATTGATCTCTTGCAAGCGACTGACTGGAATTGCAAGATATCACTCAACGATGGCTGACGAATTACCTTCCAATAAAAGCATCAGCGTAAAAAACCGTTGGTGGTCCCGGCTGATTAATCGCGGCAGAGATGATGCTGTCGATCGAGGGGATATAGCTCGCTTTCTGACCAAGTGCCGACGGCGCCAACTTCTAGCCGCGGAGGAATACGCGATGCTCAATGGTGTTCTGGAGGTTTCGGAGACACAGGTTCGAGATATCATGGTTCCCCGGTCGCATATGGTTGTTCTAGATCTCGACGAACCTTTCGAGATGCTGCTGGAGACGATGCTCAAGTCGGGTCATTCCCGCTTCCCAGTAATAGGTGAAGATCGCGACGAGATTATCGGTATCCTTCTGGCCAAAGATCTTTTAAAGCGGTTCGCAGAGGATCAGGATACTCAAAAATTCGATCTGCTGAGTCTACTTCGTGCTCCCGTGATAATCCCGGAGAGCAAACGATTAAATGCCCTATTGACGCAGTTTAGAGAAAGCCACAACCATCTCGCTATTGTCGTTGATGAGTACGGTGGAGTGGCCGGTTTAGCGACGATTGAGGATGTGCTCGAGCAGATCGTCGGCGATATCGATGATGAACACGATCCAGAGGAAGACGAGAGTATTCAGGCTCAGGACAATGGCCGCGTTCTAGTCCTTGCGCTCACGAGAATTGACGATTTCAATGAATATTTCGGCCTCGAGTTGAGTGACGACGAATATGATACGGTTGGTGGTCTTATTATGCACGAATTGGGGAGGCTCCCGCGTCGAGGGGAAACTCTCGAGTTCGCGGGCTTTGAGTTCAACGTGTTGCGGGCTGATCGAAGACGCATTCACTCTGTTGAGGTTGTTCGCCCGGCCGGCTCAGATGGAGGTTGATGCAGTCGCTGCTTATTTTGCAGCTGTTCATGAACGCCTCTACTAGTTTGCGCTTTTTCACCGCCTTGATTGCTGGCGCATCGCTTCCACTGGCATATGCGCCATTCGATCAGTTCTGGATTGCACCTTTGAGTTTTGCTGCGCTAATGCTCGTGTGGCGGGGCACGAAACCTAAGGAAGCGTTTCTTTCAGGTTTCGTGTTTGGTATAGCGAGTTTTCTCGGCGGTATTCATTGGGTCTATATTAGTATCAACGAATTCGGCCAGGTACATGGGCTCATTGCAGCGTTTCTGACGCTCGCCCTGGGATCAGGCCTCGCATTTTTCGTCGCCCTCACCGGATGGATGGCCGCAAGGTGGTTCTCTACCGATGGTCCGCCCGCTTGGCTCGGAATTTTCCCAGCTCTGTGGGTCCTGACGGAATGGTGGCGGGGTTGGTTTCTGAGCGGCTTCGGCTGGTTATCCGCGGGCTATAGTCAAACCGATTCCTGGCTCATGGGTTACGCTGCGCTCGGCGGGGTTCACTTTATGAGCTGGGCTGTACTCCTTACAGCTGGATCGATGGTAACTCTTTGTGCTGGTTCAACGCGTGCGCGATCCTTCGCCGGCGCACTGATACTAATTCTTTGGGCAGGCGCTTTTGCCGCTGGTAGAACGAGTTGGACCGAAGCTCGAGATTCCTCTCTGACTGTCGCGTTGGTTCAGGGCGCTGTTCCCCAGGATCAGAAATGGCTAAGCAGTCAGTTCCTACCGACACTAGATTTGTACAGTGATCTGATGCGCCAGAGTGAGGGTAGTGACCTAGTCGTCTGGCCGGAGGCGTCGATCCCTTCGCTCTATGGACAGGTTGCCGACTACCTAGCAGAGATCGAGGTCCAAGCGCGTCGCCAGGGCAGTGATGTGATGTTGGGGATATTATCGAGCGATACCGAGAGTGGTGCAGTGCAGAACACTGTAGTAGCGCTTGGAGAGCCGGTACAGTGGTATGTGAAGCGTCATCTAGTTCCCTACGGCGAATACTTCCCGGTTCCCGGTTTCGTGCGTAACTGGCTAAGATTGATGAACCTGCCTTATAGTGATGTGGTTCCCGGGGATGCGGGTCAGCCACCACTCGAAGTTGCTGGCGAGACAATTGCCGTGACGATTTGTTATGAAGACGTGTTCGGTGCAGAGCAGTTGCATTACCTTCCTGATGCGACATTACTTGTGAACGTTAGTAATGACGCTTGGTTCGGCGATTCGATTGCGCCACCACAGCATCTACAGATCGCGCGTGTGCGAGCTGCGGAGGTTGGACGCTATCTCTTACGGGCTACCAATACAGGTATTTCTGGAATAATCGATCCGCGCGGCGATGTTGTGGCTTTCTCCCCATCGTTCGAGCCGCATGTGTTACGCGGCGTCGTTTGGGGTTTCACAGGCTCGACACCATATGCTAGATGGGGAAACTATGCTGTCGTGACCGCGATGTTAGTGCTGTTATTAAGTCAGTCGCTGACTACGAAATTTACAATTCGTCCGGCGACGTAGATTGCACGCTTGATCTCCTTGTTCTGTAGATAACGCGATACGTTTTCGTCATCTTTGGAAAGTTGGAGGACGAGCTCGTCGTCAGCATCTGCTGGGATCTCAATTAGGCCTCTCATTTTACCGTTAACCTGAACTGGGACTTCGATCGTTTTCGTCTTGAGTAATGCCTCGTCGAAATCGGGCCAGGGCTCGTAGGCTAGCGATTCCGAATGTCCAAGTCTTGCCCAGAGTTCTTCCGAGATATGCGGGGCAAGTGGAGCGAGTAACAGTACGAATGGTTCAATGACATCGCGCGGTAGAAGTGGCCATTTAGCTGCTGCATTAGAGAATTCCATAAGTGCTGCGATTGCCGTATTGAAACGAAGATTTTCGATATCTTCAGTAACCTTCGCAATCGTCTGATGCAGGAGATGGAGTTGCTCACCCGAAGGAGGCTCGTCCCGGATGGTATTACTCAGTCCGTCATCGGTTGTTAGAAGTCGCCATACTCTATTTAAGAATCTGTGCGTTCCTTCCACACTGCGTGTATTCCAGGTTTTCACATGTTCTAGTGGCCCCATAAACATTTCGTAAAGCCTAAATGCGTCGGCGCCGTATAGGTCGACCACTTCGTCCGGATTGACGACGTTACCGCGGCTCTTACTCATCTTATGAGCTTTTGCATCAACACGAACGGATTCATCGGCCGCGAGCACAAAATTTTCATTGTGTTTTACGACGGCGTTAGCCGCTATCACTTCACTCCGTACCCTCTTTTGGTTGCGGATATCCTCTCCGGAGCGGATATGTTCTGCGGAGACAGCGTTACCTTCGGCATCCAGGTACTTAGTGTACTCAAGTTCACCAAGGATCATCCCTTGGTGAACGAGCTTCATGAACGGTTCTGGCGTCGGTACAATTCCCGCGTCGAACAGGACTTTGTGCCAAAATCTCGCATACAGCAGATGGAGGACGGCGTGTTCCGCGCCACCGACATAAAGGTCGACCGGCAGCCAGTAGTTTGCCTGTTCGTTTGTAACGAGTTGCTCGTTGTTGTCGGGATTGAGGTAACGGAGGTAGTACCAGCACGACCCCGCCCACTGAGGCATCGTATTAGTTTCTCGCAGCGCCGCCTTGCCGGTTTCGGGATCGGATGTGTTCAGCCAGTCTATCGCGGCTGCTAGCGGACCTTCCGGTGAGCCGCTAGGCTTGAATTCTGCTAGTTCGGGCAGGGTGATCGGAAGCTCTTCATCCGGTAAGCATTTCGGCTCGCCCTCAACGTAGATTATGGGAAACGGCTCACCCCAATAACGCTGCCGTGAGAATAGCCAGTCACGCAATTTGTAGTTGATTTTTGCTGTGCCATGTCCTTGTTCTCCCAACCATAGGATTATCTTTTTTTGGGCTTCGTTCGTTGTCGAGCCATTGAGAAAGCCGCTGTTTATGGTTAGACCATCACCCAAATACGCTTCACCATCGAAGTCTTTGGTTGGCTGCACTGTGCGTATGATCGGGAGGTCGAATGCTTTAGCAAAATCCCAGTCACGCTGGTCCTGTCCTGGAACTGCCATGATAGCGCCCGTGCCGTAACTAGCTAACACGTAGTCCGCTACCCATACTGGAATCGGTTTTCCGTTAGCGGGGTTGACGGCAAAACCGCCCGTAAAGACGCCCGTCTTATCTTTCTGTAGCTCAGCGCGTTCGAGTTCGCTTTTCCGCGCCGTGTCTTGCTGATAGCGTTGAACTATATCCCGCTCTGACGTACTAGTCAGCGTGTCGACCAGCGGATGTTCGGGTGCTAGTACCATATAGGTAGCGCCGAAAATCGTATCGGGTCGTGTCGTGAAAACGCGGATTGAGTCATCGGCGTCTCCGTCGATACGAAAATCAATCTCAGCACCCTCGCTACGGCCAATCCAGTTGCGTTGCATCTCTTTCGTGCTTTCGGGCCAGTCTAGGTCGTCTAGCCCGCTCAGGAGAGCGTCGGCATAGTCAGTGATTTTTAAGACCCATTGGCGTAGTGGCCGACGAATGCAGGGGAAACCGCCAACTTCAGAGAGTCCATCAATGACCTCCTCGTTCGCGAGTGTCGTCCCGAGTTCATCGCACCACCAGACTGGCGATTTGTCTTGGTATGCAAGCCCGCGTTCGAATAGTTGCTTGAATATCCACTGGGTCCATTTGTAGTAATTTGGATCCGTCGTGTTGATTTCGCGGTCCCAGTCGTAAGAAAAACCGAGAGACTTGAGCTGTTCGCGAAACCGGAGAATATTCTTTTCAGTTGTTTTCTTTGGATGTGTGCCCGTTTTTAGCGCGTACTGTTCTGCTGGAAGCCCGAATGCATCCCAGCCGATAGGATGCAAAACGTTAAATCCGCGCATGCGCTTATAGCGCGAGATGATATCGGATGCCGTATAGCCTTCGGGATGACCAACATGCAGCCCGTCGCCACTTGGGTAAGGAAACATGTCAAGCGCGTAGAATTTGGGGCGCGACAGGTCAATTTTTTCGGTAGTTCTAAAGGTTTTGTTATCTTCCCAGTAGTTCTGCCACTTTGGTTCGATCTCCTTAAAAGGGTATGTTGCCATCGTAGTTTTTTGTCCTCGGAACCCGCGAAGTATGTGCGCAGACGTATCGGGCCTAAATGTGTTTCTATCAATGGTGTCGGATGATCTTTGTAAAACCAGTTAGAATCAAGCATGTGATGTATTGGAACCCATATGATCAGCGTTGATATGCGTATTTGGCCGCAGCGTTTCATCCCAATATTCTTAGTATCCATTCTATATGTTGCTGGACTTGTTGGTTGCGGTTTTCAGCTCGAGGGAGGAGGTACGTTGCCGGCAGCTACCGCAGTAACCTATCTCGAGGCGAGTGATACGCATACGGAATTTTATGGCAGCCTAGCGGATTCGCTCCGCGCGCGCGGCGTGGAAATAGCGGAATCACCGCAGGAAGCTAGTGGCATACTCAGAATTCTTAACGACAGTACGGGTCAGCGCATGTTGTCGGTATCCGCGCGGAATATTCCCCGAGAGTACGAGGTTTTCTATTCTGTAACGTTTGGTTTTGATGCCGAGGGTGAAAACATGATACCTGCCGAGACGTTGACTGTGACTCGAAGTTATACCTACGATGAAACGTTGGTTCTCGGAAAAAGTTTAGAAGAAGCGGTTTTAAAACAATCGCTCGCGGAGGATCTCGCCCGGCAGGTGTTGCGGCGAATAATTAGAGTTAGAGAGCGAAGGCGCGTTGCGGTTGTGGAATCGATGCCCTGAGTGTTACTGAATTTCATGAGCTAAAACCGGAGGCTGTTTTTGGGCTCATGCTGCGCTATGGTCTAGAGTTAATTCAACTTGGACCAGGTACTGCGATACCGGCCTCGTACTGGGGTGAGCCGGAGGCAGGTCTTGCAGGACGTTGTTTGTTCGTTCGTCCTGACACGCCCGTTCATTCGTTATTGCACGAAGCTTGCCATTATATCTGTATGAATTCTAAACGTCGTGCAGCTCTTTGGCGCGAAGCAGGGGGTGATGAGAACGAAGAATCCGCGGTTTGTTATTTGCAGGTACTTTTGGCCGATTATATTCCAGAGTATGGGCGGGAGCGGATATTTCGAGATTTGGATGCTTGGGGTTATAGTTTTCGAGAGGGTTCGGCCTTACGATGGTTCCATGGTGATGGGCAGAGCCTGCGGTCCTGGCTCGAGTCTGCGAATCTCATTGATGAGGAGGGTGAACCAACCTGGCGGCTGAGAACCTGATTTCGCCTCGAGTTTGGCCGGATGTGGCGAGCGGCCATAGACCGCTTCTAGGTCGAAAACCTGCTCGTTTTCTGTAAACTCAAACGGTCTAGTTCGACCGTCTCCGGTGATAGGGATGCAACGGTAGAAGCACGATCGGGAAGCAATATGGCCCTTTATCTCTACAACACTTTAAGCCGCTCGAGCGAGCTTTTCGAACCCGCTGATCCAGCGAGCGTGACAATGTATGTGTGTGGCCCGACCGTGTATAGCTTTCCTCATATAGGTAACGCTCGGCCCGCCGTCGTCTTCGACGTTCTCGCTCGTATTCTCCGGCGGAAATACAAATTAATCTATGCGCGTAACGTCACGGATGTTGATGACAAAATTTTCGCCGCAGCCAAGGCTGAGAAAATCGAGATCGGCGTGCTCACGGCGCGCTACCTTGCTTCCTATCTAGAGGATATGGCGCTGCTGGGCGTTCAACCCCCTGACGTCTCACCACGTGTGACGGAGCATATTCCGCAAATCATTAATTTTATCGAGCGCTTGGTAGCCAGTGGTCACGCTTACGAAGCGGAAAAGCATGTGCTGTTCTCAGTGGCAAGCTACCCCGATTACGGCCATCTATCCGGGCGTGCACTCGACGAATTGATAGCGGGTGTTCGCGTCGATATTGCCCCGTATAAAAGAGAGCCTGCTGATTTTGTCTTGTGGAAACCATCTGCGTCTGATGTTGTCGGTTGGGAGAGTCCTTGGGGGCACGGGCGGCCAGGTTGGCACGTCGAGTGTTCAGCAATGGCCGAGGCGCACCTCGGCGAGACGATTGATATTCACGGCGGCGGACAGGATCTCATCTTTCCGCACCACGAGAATGAGATTGCGCAGAGTGCTTGCGCCCATGCTGGGATGCTCTACTGTCGCTATTGGATTCACAATGGGCTAATTCATGTTGAGAGCGAGAAAATGTCGAAATCTGTCGGCAATGTTCTTCTGCTCCGTGATCTTCTAAGTGAAGCGCCTGCGGAGGCCGTTCGACTAGGTCTGCTCACAGCCCATTACCGGCAGCCCTTGGATTGGACCGGCGATGTTCTTGTCGATGCGCGTCAGAAACTCGACAGAATGTATGGCGCGCTGCGGGTAGCGGGCGTGACCGGCGCGAAACAGGACGATAGTGGCAATACGCCGCCTGCGGCGGTCGTAGATGCGTTGAATGATGATCTTAATACGCCTAGGGCTCTTGCCGCATTGTTTGAGCTAACAAGACGGGCTAATCGCGAGACGGACAGCGCACGTCGTCTGGAGATCGTGACGAGCCTGCGTGCGGGCGCGAATTTGTTAGGCTTGTTAGAAGCTGATCCAGAAGCCTGGTTCGTCGATGCTGAGGACTCGGGAGGAATCGAAGGTTCAAAGATAGATGAACTTGTGAGTCAACGTGAAAGATTTCGAGCCGAGAGAGATTTCGCTGAGGCCGATCGAATCAGGAAGGAGCTTGAAAAAGCCGGCGTAGTTATAGAGGATAGTTTGGACGGCCCCCGCTGGCGGCGGGTACGTTAATATTATGAGCAGGTTCTCGAACATTGTTGTACGCATGGTGGTTGGTTTCATTCGTACCTACCAGTATTGCCTCTCTCCGTGGCTCGGTCGGCGATGCAGATATACGCCTACTTGTTCTGATTATGCGGCCGAGGCGATCAAACTGCATGGCTTGATTGATGGTGGTTGGCTTGCGTTAAAGCGAATCACTCGCTGCCATCCGTGGGCGACCTTCGGCCTAGACCCTGTCCCGGGGAAACCCACCCCTGATAACCCTAAGCCATTAGCTGACTAGGTCGTCTTATGAATTTTGATAGGAATCTGCTCGACATTGTCTGTTGTCCATTGACAAGGCAACCGTTACGCATGATGACTGCCTCGCGGTTAGCGAAACTAAATAAGCTTATCCAGGAACAGAAGATCAAAGACCGTTCGGAAGATATAGTCGACGTTGTGCTTGAACAGGTACTCGTCACCGAGGACGGCAGACTCGCTTACCCAATGGTCGACGGTATACCCGTACTTTTGGAGGAACGCTGTATCGCACTCGCTCAGTTTGACCGCGTTTAGCTCAAATTAGTGAAGATTGTTGCGCAAAAGCTTGCCTCACATCTCAATAAAGCGCTTGCGCCCGTCTATCTCGTCGCTGGAGATGAGCCATTAGTTGTAGCCGAGGCACTTGACTCGATACGTGCGCGTGCGCGAAGAGACGGCTTCAGTTATCGGGATCTGGTCGTCGTTGAGCGTGGTTTTAGATGGGCAGAATTAGAGAATGAATTTGATAATCTTTCTTTGTTTGCCACTCGCCGGATTATGGAGCTAAGGCTTCTGAGCCCACGTCCGGGCGACGAAGGTAGGAGAGTCATCAAGGCCCTTATAGATAAGCCGGATCCGGATCGCCTGTTATTGATTGCCACTACGAAACTTGATTCGTCAGTGATTAAAAGTATCTGGGTTAAATCGATCGATAAGAGCGGCGTTATTGTGCAAGCGTGGCCAGTTGATCGGAAGGACTTGCCGCAATGGATTAGACAGCGAGCTGGACGCGTGCAATTGAATTTTTCTACGAGTGCATCAGAGCTTTTGGCTGATCGCATCGAAGGTAACCTACTGGCAGCCGATCAAGAAATACAAAAACTAGCGTTGCTCCTCGGTAGTGGTGATGTGGATGAGAAGTTGGTATTGGATGCGGTCGCGAGCAATTCGCGCTTTGACGTGTTCAGGCTTACCGAAGCTGTACTAGCAGGAAATGTGCGGCGATCCATTGCAGTTTTGGACGGGTTGCGGGCAGAGGGTATCGAACCCGTTCTGGTATCATGGGCATTGAGTCGCGAGGTGAGTCTTCTAAGCCGATTGGCCGTATCCGTTTCTCAGGGAGCTAGCGAAAGCCAAGCATTCTCTAAAAATCGGATATGGCCTCCTAAACGCCAGCCACTCGTAAGAAGTGCGCTGCGGCGTTATAGCTTAGAAAACCTGACGACCTTGCTGATGCAGCTCACAAAGGTTGATGATGTGATTAAAGGTGTTCGTAGAGGGTCTCCCTGGGACGAGTTAACGCGGCTCGTTGTCGCGATGCTGGATCGGGGGGAGTGTCCCCCATCCATATCCGTTTCATAACTGGGAACGATTGATCACGCTTATGGATCCAATCGGAATTTTTGGCGGGACATTCGACCCGATCCACGTTGGTCATTTGCGAACAGCATTGGAATTGCAGCAACGTCTGTCCCTGCAGGAGGTACGGTTCGTTCCATGCGCGGATCCACCGCATCGTGATACGGCGCCTACTGCGGGTGCTCTTCGGCTCGACATGGTTGCGGCGGCGATAGCTGAAGAGCCTGCATTCGTAGTAGATAACCGGGAGTTTTGCCGCGGAGGCCCGTCATACTCGGTTGACACATTGTCTGCTATTCGTAACGAAAATCCAGATGTATCTCTCTGTCTTCTTATGGGAATGGATTCGTTTCTTAGGCTTCCAAGTTGGTATCACTGGGAAGAGATTATCGGACTTTCACATATCGTCGTCGCGCACCGACCGGGATGGCAGGCACCCAATAAAGGCCCTCTGGGCCGGTTGCTGGCAGATTGTGGGACAGATCAGGTGGCGAGGTTACAAGATACCGCTTTTGGTCGCGTTTTCGTGATGTCGGTAACGCAGTTAGAGATTTCGGCGACAGGGTTACGGGCTCTGCTTAGCCAAGGGTGCGATCCGAAGTTTCTTATTCCAGACCGTGTTAGGAAAATAATTATTCAGTCGAAGTGCTATGTCGAAGAGAATTAATAGAAAACAGTCGTCGACAGACATGCTAGTCGAACTCGTTCTCCGAGTGCTTGACGATCTCAAGGCCGAGGCCGTTGTCAGGTTTGATGTTCGTCATCTGACCTCCGTTACAGACACCATGATAATAGCGACCGGGCGTTCTTCTCGGCACGTTCGAGCGGTCGCGGAAGCTGTCGTTCAAGAAAGTAAGGACGAGGGTCATCGAACGCTGGGTATCGAGGGAGTCGTCGGAGGGGAATGGGCGCTTATCGACCTGGCCGACGTCGTCGTTCACGTGATGTTAGCTAAGGTTAGAGATTTTTACGAACTCGAAAAGCTTTGGAATATCGATAGTCTAAGCGATGACGAGGAATTTTCTTAAGCGGGGAGTTATTCTGAAGCATCGTAGCCACCTTGCGGGCTAGTTGAAAACAAAGCAATCTTCTAACTTTAGACGCTTCGCTGCCCTTTTTGAGGTGGTATTCGAGGGATCATGCGTATTCTCGTAGTCGCGGCGGGTAATCGGCAACCCACATGGATCGATGACGGTTTTAGTGATTACGCACGCCGCTTAAGAGGTAGCTGCACTCTGGAACTAGTTGAAATTTCGCTCGGCCGCCGGCCTAAATCTGGATCATCGGATAAAGCTCAGAAAGAAGAGAGCGCTCGTATGCTACGAGTAGTTCCAAAGGCTGCCCATGTCGTTGCGTTGACCGTCGAAGGCCGGCTACGGTCGACTGAGCAGTTAGCCGATAGGCTACAGCACTGGATGACATTGGGAACCTCAGTAGCTTTGCTCGTAGGTGGACCTGACGGCTTATCGGCCGAGTGCGAGTCCCTTGCTGCGGAGACATGGTCGTTGTCGCCGCTGACGTTTCCACATGGCCTCGTGCGGGTGATTCTCGCAGAGAGCCTATACCGAAGCTGGTCGCTGCTGAAAGGACATCCATACCACCGCAACTAATACCGTCGCTCAGTAAATAGATGCTGCGATTTCTTTTGATTTGCTCATATAATTCATTGAATGAGAAAGAATTATATGTATCTCGCATCGTCATCCCCGCGACGTTGCTCGCTGCTGGAGCAAATTGGTGTGCCTTTTGAGGTACGGCCTGCGAATATTTCCGAAGCTCGACACATCAACGAGGATCCTGGTGTATATGTAACCCGCCTTGCTTGCGCTAAGGCTGACCGGGTTTGGGGTGAGATGACGGGAAGCGAAGCGAGCCCGGTCCTTGGGGCAGATACTATCGTCGTGGTAGATAGGCAGGTGCTAGGCAAGCCACGCCACGCCCGCGATGCGTTGCAGATGCTGGCTAGTTTGTCGGGAAAAACACATCTTGTGCTGACCGCGGTGGCGATTCGCTACGGTTCACGATGCCGAAGCGAAGTTAGTAGCAGTCAGGTCAAGTTTCGCGAGACCACCGAAGATGAGTTGCGCGCATACGTGGCCACCGGAGAACCGATGGGGAAAGCTGGTAGCTACGCCATTCAGGGGATGGGGGCTGTCTTCATCGAGCAAATCACCGGTAGTTATTCGGCAGTGATGGGTTTACCGTTGAATCTCACGGCGGCGCTTCTGGCAGAATTTGAGTTACCAGGGTGGTTGTATAGTAGCGAGACTACGCTTTGACGGAAGAAATTCTCATCAATATAACTTCTCGCGAGGCACGCGTTGCGCTGTTGGAGAACGATGTTTTGCAGGAGGTTTTTATCGAGCGTACGAGTCGCCGCGGTCTCGTCGGTAATATATACAATGGTCGTGTATCGAGAGTGCTACCCGGGATGCAAGCGGCATTCGTTGATATTGGGTTTGATCGAAAGGCATTTTTGCACGCTTCGGACATCGTACCTAAACCAGGCAAGGAGACGAGCAGTGTCGAAGTTGAGATAGATATTCGAGAGTTAATCGAAGAGGGTAGTGATGTGCTTGTCCAGGTACTCAAGGACCCTTTAGGTACAAAGGGAGCTCTTCTTACAACGCAGATTGCTATCCCATCCCGTTACCTTGTCATGATGCCACACAGTGACCGTGTGGGTGTGTCGAGCCGTATTAAAGATGACGTTGAGAGGGAACGGCTCCGTCAGTGCGTAGAGAGCCTCGTCGATACGGAAAGAGCGCCGGGATATATTGTTAGGACGGCTGCTGAGGGAGAGCCTATTGAAGCGCTGCGCGGCGATATGCTGTTTCTTGAGGAGCTCTGGCTATCCATCGAAGAGGATGCAAAAAAAACAGGTCCAGGTAAGTTGGTGCACGAAGATCTTTCTCTCGCAATTCGGGTTCTACGGGATTTGAGCGGTTCGGAGACGGTGCGTTTACGTGTTGATTCGGATTCCGTGTATGCGAAGATGAGGCGTTTCGCGAATCAGTTCGTCCCTGATATATCGCAGATTATTGAGCGGTATGCTGGTGAGCGTCCAATATTCGATCTTTTTGATATTGAAGACGAGATTCATAGAGCGCTGCAAAGAAAAGTACCGCTAAAGTCTGGTGGTTATCTGGTTTTCGACCAGACAGAAGCGATGACAACCATCGATGTTAATACGGGAGCTTATGTCGGCCACCGAAACTTCGATGAAACCATTTTTCGAACGAATCTTGAGGCTGCAGTGGCGATAACGCGCCAGCTTCGGCTCAGAAATCTCGGCGGAATTATTATTATCGACTTTATCGACATGTCCGAGGAGGAGCACAGGTACCAGTTATTCCAGACTCTCTTGGATCACTTTGCCAGCGATTCTGCGAAAACCCAGATAATGCCTTTATCGCCGCTTGGATTAATCGAAATGACAAGAAAGCGTAACCGCGAAAGTCTGGAACAAGTCCTTTGTCACGCTTGTCCATGCTGCGAAGGTAGTGGGTTTATTAAGACCTCAGAAACTGTGTGCTCTGATATTTTTCGAGAAATTCTAAGAGAGTATAGTCAGTCGGAATTCCGGGAGTTGTTAGTGTTAGCCAGATCAGATGTCATCGAACGTTTGTTGGACGAGGAATCGACGAGTGTCGCCAAGCTCCAGGAGTTGACTGGGTCTCCTATCCGGCTTCAAAGTAAAAGTTTTTGTGCACCCGATCAATTCGACGTAGTGCTGATGTGACTTCTAATATGCTTATACCATCATTCTTTCGTCGAATAGCGAAGCAACTTTATATTGTTGTTGCACTGATAACGATCGTGTTCGTTATAGGCATGGTTGCATTTCGTCTTGCTGTGACCCAGTTACAGAGCTATCGCGGTGAGATACAGACATGGGCACAGGATGCGTTGGGATTGACGATCGACTTCAACAGAGTGGATGCGCGTTGGGCACTGTCGGGCCCGGAATTAACTCTTTACGATGTTGAGGTAAGTATCCCTGGGACTGGAGACGGATCGATATTCAGCGCGGCCCAAACTAGTATCGGTCTCAGCGCGATAACATTCGTTAAGAAGCGGCGGCTTGCTATAAGCCGACTGATTGTTGCAGACACGCGCTTGATAATAGAGCGTTTAGAGAACGGTAGTGTGAGGCTAAGGGGTGCCCCAGAACAGCAGAATGCCAATACAGGATTTCGGATAGAAGATCTGCCAGCAGTCGAAGTCATTGTCCGAAATAGTACGGTAGTTTTTGAAGACGCACTCCGAGATGTTTCCTGGGAGTTTCCGAATGCCGGGTTGAGATTTGCACGTGAAGGTAACCAGCTCCAAATTGAGGCGCGTGCGGAAGCGCCGGCCGCACTTGCTAGTCGCATAGATATCTCAGCGGAGGGTGGCGTATCGGCGTCAGAGGATAATAGCGAGAATTGGCGGATCGTTGCCGAATTGCGTGACCTCGATCTCAGCGCACTACCGGAGTTTTTTCCTGACAGTGAAGGTATTCCCCGTGCTGGAGTTGGCGACGTTTCAGTATGGTTCGACTTGATCCGCGGAAAATTGGAACAGGCGACGGTTCAGCTGGCGCTAGAGAATCTTCATCTCGGGGATAATCCGGAATTGTCAGTTGCGGAACCAAACTATGAAACTCTAGTAGGAACGATAGAGTGGAGCCGTCAGGTTGACGGTTGGCAGGTTGCTTTCAGTAATGTGAATCTAAGACGGCAAAGCCGCTCCTGGCCCGGCGGTGTTAGTGTTAGTCTGCAAATAACTGAAAGCGCGGATGCCCTGAATGGTTTCAGACTGAGTAGTAGTTTTCTGCGGCTTGAAGATATTACTCCTCTCATTCTTGCACTTCCGGAGAACTTCTTTACTGAGTCCTGGCTGGCGTTTGCGCCGCGGGGCGATCTTCTCGAGTTTGCATTCGACTGGAATGGCGGTGCCGATACTTTCACCTATTCGGCCGAGGCTGATTTTCGCGATATAGGTATTTCTGAGAACGGTCAATGGCCTGGTGTTACGGGTTTATCAGGAGAAGTGCGGGCCGACTCGAGAAGCGGGCGAATAGCGCTGTCTTCCAGAAACTCACAGTTCGACTGGCAGGCAATATTCCGGCAGCCTTTGAGTGTCGACGAAATGATCGGTGCGTTGGTCTGGAGGCAGGGACAGGATGGAACTCGTATAGTCAGCGATAACCTAACTTTAAAAAATGCCGATCTAACGACGCGTTCTAACTTCGAGCTCACAATCCCACCCGATGGGAGTTCTCCGTTGCTGGAGTTGGAAACTACGATCGGTCGATTGGATACTGCAATAATAAGTCACTATCTACCCACAGGAGCATTGCCTACTCCTGTTGTTTCATGGTTGGACCGTTCTATTGTGAGTGGTTATATACCGCGAGCGGCGCTTACATTTGTCGGCCCCATAATTGACTTCCCATTCTACGACGGGAAAGGAAGATTCTCGGCGACGGTTGACATTGAGGACGGCGTCCTCGATTTTGTTGAAGACTGGCCGGATGCGAGGGATATTAGTGGAACGGTAGAATTTCTTAACGAGGGTTTCACAGCGCGTGGAACGGGTAATGTAATCGGTGAGAATCCGGTGACTATTAGTGGTGGAATTCCGGACATGAGGAACGCGGTGGTCCTCGTTGATGGACAGACGACTGCTTCCATGTCTGATGTTCTGGGCTATCTCAAAGAGGCCCCGTTTTTTGCGCAACAGCTCGGTTCCGATTTGAGGAGACTTGAGTCAAATCTTGGTACTACGGATGTTGACTTTTTCCTACATCTTCCACTCAAGGACTTAACGAGCTACGAACTAGACGTACAGCTGGACATGCATGGAGGTGAGCTCAGCGTTCAGGGTATCGGGCTCGCCGCGACTGAAATAAACGGTCAACTGAATATCAACCAGGATGGCGTGACTGGAGAAGGAATCGAAGCAACGTTACTCGATGGCCCCGTGACAGCAAGTGTATCTAGCTCGGACGAGGAGGGTTATCGTGCGGAGCTCGATTTCGAGGGCGAGGTCTTAGCCGAGTCGGTTGGCGTTGCTTTCAATTTGCCAATTAGTGCTTACCTTAAGGGAAAGACGCTATGGAAAGGAAAATTAATGTTGCCGTCGAATACTCGCGGCGAAACTACTCAATTCCGGGCGCCTTTAAGGCTAATGGTAGAGTCAAATTTATCTGGTGTTGCGCTGCAATTTCCGTCCCCTTTGGCGAAGCTCTCATCCGAGTCGTGGAATTTCTTGCTTGACTTTGCTTTCGTGCAGTCTGAGCACATAGATATCGAGGGTAACTTCGGTGACGAGAATCGCTTCTCATTAAATTTCTGGAACCGTGATGATGGTTTGTTGTTGCGCAGAGGTAGCATTCGTTTCGGTGGTTCCTCGCCGTTATTGATTCCTCAGGACGGTTTAGATATTCGTGGTTCGCTTGGTCAGTTGAATATGGATGAATGGGCCGAAGTTTTCGGTGAATTCTCGCCGAAAGAGAACTGGAACACATCATTGTCTGTGGCGGACTTCGAAGTCGCAGACTTCTCAATTTTTGATCAGCGTCTCGGTCAGACGACGCTGAACATAGAAACTGAGGTAAGGGAATGGTTAATAGACATTCAGAGCACCCCGGTAGCGGGGCAGATTGTTGTGCCGCTGGACCTAAGCAATCGTCCCCAAATCCTTGCGGACATGCGGCAGCTACATCTGACTAGCGGTGAGTTTGATCAGTCAACAGAAATTGATCCTCGAAACATACCTGGTCTTCTCATCACTGCTAGCGATTTCGTCTTTGGGGCTCGTCATTATGGGGAGCTCAGAGCGGATATTCGGGCGGAGCCGCTCGGTTTGAGGTTCGAGTCAATTCAGACTGTGAATGAAGGCTTCACTCTCGAAGGAAGCGGTAATTGGTTCGCACGAGCCGACGGGTTTATGACTCGGGTAGGGTTCACAGCGCGGAGCGAAAATGTAGGGAGCGCACTCGATGAGCTTGGTCTAGATCCGGTACTTGAAGGCGAATCTGCAAAGGTTACTGCGAATGTCAGTTGGTTTGGTAACTTATCAGCGGATTGGCGCAAAACAATCAGCGGAGATGTTGTATTAGAAATGGACCAGGGTAGTGTGCTCGATCTTGAGCCAGGAGCAGGTCGAATGATGGGTCTCATGAGTTTTACCGAGTTGCCCCGGCGGTTAGCGTTAGATTTTAGAGACGTTTTCAATCGCGGTCTCGTATTCGACGCTGTTACCGGAGCGTTCGTTCTAATCGACGGTAGCGCATACACTGATAACCTTCTATTAACCGGTCCCGTTGCCGATATCGGCGTTGTCGGTCGCACCGGACTGAAGGATCAAACTTATCAGCAGCAGGCTATTGTTACGGTGGAGCCTGGCAAGATTTTACCGGCTATGGGCTTCCTTGCTGGTACCGGAGTCGGGGCCGCTTTGCTACTTTTTACCGAGATATTCAAAGAGCCGCTGAAAGGAATCGGACGCGCGTCTTACTGTATGTCGGGGACATGGGACGATCCTTTGATCGAGCGGTTATCTCCGGAGAATCTTGTTGCCGGGGAGTTATGCGCTGACCTCCCATCAGGCGGCCTAAATCTCAGCGACTAATGGCCATCGCATCATGAAGGTTGCTGTCTTTTGCCTATAATTCGATGAGTCTCTCCGTTGCCCGTATTTCCGAGTCCACAAGATGATTATTTTTCCATGAAAAAATAATCATCTTGTGGACTCGGCCCTAGCGCGATCATGTCAGATCTGGATATGATGCACATTCGACTGCTTGCACAAAGTTTTTCTGCCCTCGAGCAAAGGCGCCGGTTTTAGGGCGGGCCGTTTATAAGCGCCTGACAACGTAACTATGCGACCTGAAACATCCATCAATTCCGCCGTTGATTCGTTAGCGACTCTAGAAGATAAACTTTTACAACCAGTGGGACTCGATCTAAGCCAGGTTGATCGGGCTCTGTCATCGCTGATGACACGGGCAACTTACATACGGGGATATCTATTTTCAATTCAAGCGCTTTGAGACTTGGAGTATTGAAGATGGGATTGTTAAGGATGGAATTCATAGCGTTGACCAGGGCGTCGGCGTTCGTGCTGTGTCCGGGGAGCGTACCGGTTTTGCATACTCGGATCAGCTTGATGCAGCGGCACTCGATGATGCTGTCGGGGCTGCACGCGGAATCGCGCAGTCTCAGGGAGCCGGTCGTGCCAAGATAAGGCAACCAATAAGCACGCATAATCTTTATCCGACAGATGATCCTTCAAAGAGTCTTGATGATATCGATAAGGTTGAGTTATTACTCAATTTAGATAGTGAAGTCCGCTCCCTAGATGATAGTGTTATCCAGGTCATCGGCAGTATCGCAAGCGTTTTTGAGATGATTCTCGTGCAGGGTTCGGACGGTATTCTTGCCGCCGACATCCGGCCGCTCGTGCGGCTCAACGTCTCGGTGATTACTGAAAAAGACAACCGCCGTGAGCAGGGTTATGCGGGCTTCGGTGGACGCGGAGATCTTTCTTTGTTGACGTCGAGAGAGAAGGTTTGCAGTGTTGCTAAGGAAGCGGTTCGCCAGGCAGCTGTGAATATGGAAGCGATCTCGGCGCCGGCCGGTATCATGCCTGTCGTTTTAGGTGCCGGTTGGCCAGGAATCCTCTTGCACGAAGCGATCGGTCATGGGCTTGAGGGTGACTTCAACCGAAAAGGAACATCGGCATTTTCAGGCTTGATTGGGGAGCGTGTAGCGACTTCGGAGTGCACGGTCGTTGACGACGGTACTCTAGAAGGCCGCCGCGGCTCGCTAAATATAGATGACGAGGGGTCACCAACGCAATGCAATACGCTGATCGAGAACGGCGTGTTGAAGGGATATCTGCACGACAAGTTAAATGCCGAGCTTATGCAGACGGAATCGACCGGAAATGGGCGTCGGGAGTCTTTCGCCTATCCGCCTATGCCGCGTATGACTAATACTTATATGTTGCCTGGTAAACATGCGCCCGAAGATATTATCGCTTCTGTTGAGAAGGGTATTTATGCCCCGAATTTCGGTGGTGGGCAGGTCGATATCACTTCAGGTAAGTTTGTTTTTTCAGCTAGCGAGGCCTATCTGATCGAGAATGGTAAACTTACGACTCCCGTGAAGGGTGCTATGTTGATTGGCAGTGGCCCCGAAGTTCTGACTCACGTGTCTATGGTTGGTTCAGACCTCGAGCTTGATCCAGGGGTCGGTATATGCGGGAAGGAAGGTCAGTCTGTGCCCGTCGGGGTAGGACAGCCGACGTTGAGAATAGATGCACTTACCGTAGGCGGAACAACTGCTTGAGTTTTTGGGGTTCGAGAGGGTGGTAAATGAGCTAATGCAGGACGCACTTTCGCCGGTTCTGAGCAACCGTGTTATTAGTTATTAGACTCGGAAGAATCTCGTGGGTCCGGAGTGTTCATGCCGCGTTGGGTCTGTTTCTCACGAAACGCCAGCAGCGCATCGGAGATCGCAGCATGCTTGTTAGAAAGGATAGCCGCAGCCAGAAGGGCTGCGTTGATCGCACCAGGCTTGCCGATAGCTAACGTGCCGACTGGTATGCCGGCAGGCATCTGGGCAATGGATAAAAGCGAATCCATTCCGTTTAGAGCCTTGGATTGCATTGGTACCCCGAGCACGGGCAGGTGAGTCTTTGCGGCTGTGACACCTGCAAGGTGCGCGGCACCACCGGCAGCTGCGATTAGTACTTCGATTCCGCGCTCGCTCGCTCCAGAGGCGTATTCGAACAGTAGGTCCGGAGTCCGGTGGGCAGATATGACCCGGACCTCGATTGGGATGCCTAGCCCGTCGCAGGTTTCAACGGTATGGCGCATCGTATCCCAATCGGATGTTGAGCCCATGATAATGCCGATAAGTGGTTTCATTTCTTTATTGTACAGAAGTTAGAATAAGAGTTTCGGATTTTTAGGATTGTCATGAATGGATGAGCAGGACGCGTTGCAGTCGCTTCAGGTAACTGCTGCAGAAATTGTCGATCTCGCACGGTCGCAGGGTGCCGATGAAGCTGAGGTTGGAGCTAGTTACGACGAGGGGCTTTCAGTAACAGTTCGTAAGGGAGTTCTGGAGTCGGTAGAAAGGCAACGTGATCGGGGGTTCGCGATCACAGTCTATGTCGACGGATGCAAAGGTAGCGCGAGCACTACCCAATCGTCGCGCGAGGCTCTTGAGGAGACATTAGCTAAAGCGCTGAGCATCGCTAGTTTTACGGCTGCGGATAAGTATGCTGGACTTGCCGACGCACAACTCATGGCGCGTGAGTCGAAGGATCTCGATCTCTATCATCCGTGGTCGTTAACAATCGAGACCGCGGAGAGGCTAGCCAAAGAGACTGAAGAAGCGGCACGCGGTACAGACAAGCGAATCTCTAATTCCGAAGGGGCAACCATATCGACTGGTGGAGGCGTACAGGTATACGCTAACAGTCATGGTTTCTGTAACGGGTACGCAACGACCAGTCACTCTTTGAGTTGTTGTGTTATCGCGGAAGATGAAAATTCTCTCGAGCGTGACTATTGGTCAACATCTGCACGCGATGTAGCTTTGTTAGAACCACCGGAGCTTGTAGGTGCGGTGGCAGCTGAGAGGGCATTACGCCGCTTGGGCGCAAAGCAAATTTCAACACGTAAGGTACCAGTTGTTTATCCTGCAGAACTGGCGCGCGGCTTGTTCGGGCATCTTGTCGCTGCAATAGGTGGGACTAGCCAATATCGTAGAGCGTCGTTTTTACTGGGTGCATGCGGTGAGCAAATCTTCCCTGATTCTATATGTATAGACGAGGATCCGTTTATAGCTGGGGCGATGGCTAGCGCACCATATGACAACGAAGGTGTTGCGACACAGCCTCGTATACTTATCGATGGTGGCGTGTTACAGGGCTATGTTTTATCAAGCTATTCAGCGCGGCGGCTCGGGTTAAAAAATACAGGTAATGCGGGTGGAGTTCATAACTTGGTTGTTACTCCTACGGCAGGTACTCTAGAGCAGATGCTTAGCGATGCCGGAAAAGTTTTTCTAGTTAACGAGCTATTAGGACAAGGTGTTAACACGGTTACCGGCGATTACTCACGCGGTGCGGCGGGTTTTTGGGTCGAGAACGGCGAGATCGTACACGCAGTTCATGAGGTGACAATCGCTGGAAATTTGAAGGATTTATTTTACGGCATTAGAGCTATCGGCTCCGACATTGATCTTAGGGGAACGGTTCGCTGCGGTTCTGTACTGGTTGAAGGACTTACGGTTGCTGGAACTTAAAACTGCTTCTGATCTGTAGGAGCGTCGGTAGCATCAGCGTATTCTGTGCCGCTGGAATTAATAATGCCGGACTACCTTCATTGGTTCAGTATACTGAACGCTTCGAAGTATTTTTCATGAGTTCGCGCGATTACGACAGATGGCAAACGTGGCCCCGGTGGGGTCTTGTCCCAGTCTAACGTCTCAAGATAATCGCGAACATATTGTTTGTCGAAACTAGGTGGCGAAGTGCCTGGTTTATAGCTTGTGACGGGCCAGAACCTTGAGGAATCTGGTGTGAATAACTCGTCGATCAGATATAGGACTCCTTCCTTATCCAGGCCAAACTCAAATTTCGTGTCTGCGATGATAATGCCGTGTTCGTTGGCATATTGCGTCGCTTCCGAATAAAGTTGTAACGAGATCTCCTCTACTCGTTCTCGTAGCTCGGTACCAATTAAGTCGTCGACATCGGTTGCTGAGATGTTTTCATCATGATCGCCCGCCGCAGCTTTGGTGCTCGGCGTAAATAGGGGTTTGCGAAGCTGTTCGGCAAGCTCTAGTCCCGACGGCAGTGCGATGCCGCTGACGCTGCCAGAATTACGATAATCTTTCCAACCCGAGCCGATGAGATAGCCGCGAACTACTGACTCGATTGGCAGGGGATTAAGACTCTTTACGACAACGGAACGATCCTTAGCGATTTCTTGATCCTTAGGGTCTGATAGGACATCGTTTGGATCAATATCGGTTAGATGGTTCGGTACGGTATCTTTAAGGCGATCGAACCAGAAATTAGATATGCTTGTCAGTGCGATTCCCTTGCCAGGAATCGGATCGGGAAGAACGACGTCGAAGGCTGATATTCGGTCACTTGCGACGATTAATAGATGGTTGTCATCTACACGATAGATATCACGCACCTTTCCTTGTGCGATGAGCTCCAATCCGGATAGGGCCGATTTGAACACAGCATTTGGCAATGGCTTAGTCATTGGTGACGATGTCCTCTAGGTTTAGTAAGAGAATGGATAGGTTTTGAAACGCGATAATGACTCGTTAGGCAGTCATTGATCAACTCCTAATTTGTGATCGCAGGTCAGTATGTTGGTAGAGATAGTCTAATGCAGTGGTTCGGCAAGGCAATTGGTAGTGTGTTGGGTTATGCGCTCGGTGGCCCGCTCAGTATCATTGGTTTAGCGCTGGGGGTAATAGTAGGGCACCAGTTCGATCTAGGCTTTGGTAAAAACCACGTGGTACGCGGCCGCCCTGGATTCAGGTCAGAGAAAATTCAGCGGTTTTTCCTCGAGAGCACGTTTTGTTTGATTGGGCACGTGGCGAAGGCTGATGGCCATATTTCCGAGGGCGACATTCGAGCTGCTCGCCGCATCATGCATGGAATGGCACTGTCTCCTGAGCAGATTCAACAGGCGATTGAACATTTCACGATGGGTAAGAGCTTGGGTTTTAGCCGTTCAGAGTGTCTGCATAGGCTTCACGATCGGTTGCGTGGTCGCCGCGATCTCATCACAGCCTTTATGGAAATACAAATGCAGGCTGCGTTATCCGTGGGACCGATAAGCAAGGTGAAGCGGCGAGTTTTATGGCAGACGGCTCAGTCTCTCGGAATAGGCCGAATAGAATTTGCCCGAGTCGAAGCACTGATTCGTGCGCAGCTGTTTAGAACTAGTGCAACACGGGATGAGAAGGCTGCTCTGAATGATGCCTATAGGATCCTTGGTCTGGAACCTAATGCCAACAACCAAGAGATCAAGACAGCCTATAGAAGACTAATGAATCAGCATCATCCGGACAAATTAGTTGCGCGTGGATTACCGCAATCCATGGTTTACGCAGCCCAAGAGAAGACAGCGAAAATTCGCGCCGCTTACGAGCGGGTGAAGACCGCCCGAGGCTTTAACTAGGTAGTGCACCAAGGTGAGATCCTGAACTTGTCAGCTGAGGGTTATAAGATGAGCCCGGACCGATGGTGGTGCAATGCGGAGTACTATCAGTTGTTCGCGCCCGACGATATATTACCGTTAGTCGATCTTCCACAGCATGGAGGGCGGCTATGATTTCCAGAATCGTATTAGATACCGCAGCAACACTATATTCAAAACCTAAGAGCCGTTTGACGCAAAATTTCCCCGCCTAACGCCATCAGGGACTTAACAGGCTTGGGTAGCTCCGTGCCGCCACATAGTCTCGCAGTTGTCCCATGGTGTGCTTCATCGGCCGCCATTTTCTCAAGAATGGCGCGGCTTTTAGTATCTTGATCAGGAAGTCTGCTTAAATGATCGGTGATATGTGCTTCGACCTGATCCTCAGTCTCCGCAATAAAACCCAAACTTGTTTTATCACCGGCGGCGCCTGCCAACATTCCCAGAAGGAAACTCCCCCCGTACCAGATAGGGTTTAGCAAGCTTCTACTGCCGCCAAGTTCGTCTATTCTCGTTGCGCACCAAGATAGATGGTCTTCCTCTTCACTAGCAGCGTTGAGCAGATGAGCTCGAGTTTCTTCAGATCTAGCCATAATAGCTTGCCCACTGTATAGAGCTTGGGCGGCGATCTCGCCCGCGTGGTTGACGCGCATGAGAGCCCCACTTTGTTCCCGTTCCTTCAGTGTTAGTTTGGGATTGAGGAGTTCTTCCGCCGGAGAGGGCCGGGAATTGTTTGCCGGCGTAGCTAGTGTCCGTAAGGCCTGGTCGGCGGCTGCAACGAGTCGATCTTGCCAACTAATCATAGTAGTCATCCGCTCATTATAGCGAACAACTTTAACTAAGACCTTTCGATCTAATTGGTTTCCTTTCGTCGAAGGTATCTTGCGCCTTGCAAGGCCATGACTAGGCGAGTAATATCCCCCGCTCTTCGGTCGGCTGCCTTGCCTGGGCCCTAGCAAATGATGAAGACATTTTCGGCTAAGCCGGCAGAAGTCCGGCACGATTGGTATCTTGTGGACGCAAGTGGTAAGACGCTAGGTCGTCTTGCGTCCGAGATAGCCAAGCGACTTCGTGGTAAGCACAAGCCGGAGTACACGCCACATGTAGATACGGGCGATTATATTGTGGTCTGCAATGCCGAGAAGGTTCGTGTGACTGGGACCAAGCTTAAAAATAAAATTTACCATCACCATACCGGTTATGTCGGTAACCTCAAATCAGAATCACTGGAGTATTTGCTGGAAAGGGCGCCGGAACGAGCCATCGAACGGGCCGTGAAAGGTATGTTGCCGCGCAGTACACTAGGTAAGCAGATGTTTAAGAAGCTTAAAGTCGTTCGGGGCACAGACCACCCTCATCAGGCGCAGCAGCCTCGTCCACTGGAACTATAGAGAATGACTTCTGAAATCTATTATGGTACTGGCCGCCGAAAAACATCTGCAGCACGGGTGTTCTTGCGTCGCGGTAGCGGCGCTATTGAAGTCAATGGTAGGCCGCTCGACGTTTTTTTTGGCAGAGAAACGGCCCGTATGATTGTTCGCCAGCCACTCCAGCTATCGCAGCTTGAGAAAGCATTTGATATCAAGGTTCGCGTTCGTGGCGGAGGTACTACGGGACAGGCAGGTGCTATTCGTCACGGTATCACGCGCGCGCTGATTTCCTATGATGCGTCGCTTAGGCAGCCACTACGAAAAGCCGGCTTCGTCACTCGCGATGCCCGTGAGGTCGAGCGTAAGAAAGTAGGCCTGCGTAAGGCGCGACGCGCTACGCAATACTCGAAGCGTTAACGGCGGTAGGTCATCCCAAAACTGGGGGATCGTCTAGTGGTAGGACATCGGACTCTGACTCCGACAGCGGGGGTTCGAATCCCTCTCCCCCAGCCAATTCCAGTTATTCTATTCCGGTACATGGTATTACTTCGGTGTCGTCATCAGCGTATTTCTTCGACGCCATGACCCCGGCTAATCAGTAGCATATCTGCGTGCCTTTTCGCGAACAGTCCGACTGTTACAACACCCGGAATCTGATTTAGACCGCTCTCAAGTTCGAGCGGGTTTTGGATGTTCAAATTATGGACGTCGAGAATATGGTTGCCGTTGTCTGTGATGAAGTTCGGTCTCCAGATGGGTCGTCCACCCGTTTTGACAAGCTGTCGTGCTACGAATGATTGCGCCATTGGAATAACTTCCACTGGAAGTGGAAACTTACCGAGTCTACTGACAAGTTTAGAGTCGTCAATAATACAAACAAACTTTTTTGACGCGTTGGCAATGACTTTCTCGCGCGACAGTGCTCCGCCACCACCTTTTATAAGATGGAGGTGTTTCGTTGCTTCATCGGCACCATCGATGTAAAGATCCAGGTCGCCCACACTAGAAAGATCGGAAACTTCAAAGCCATGCCGTTGAAGTTTCTTGGTAGATACCTCCGAGCTAGAAACGATAGCCGTAAGATGTTTTTTACTCTCAGCCAATGCATCAATAAAGAAGTCAACGGTACTACCGGTGCCAACACCGAGAGACATTCCGTTCTCTATTTGCTCTATGGCAGAAGATGCGACCCGTCGTTTCTTAGTATCTTGATCCATTTAGGTCCCCAAAAAAAGTGCCCGCATAAAGCGGGCACTTTTATCTATGTCAGAGCCAGAAGGCCGACATAAGGCATTGACTAAACTACCGTTTCTTGCGAGTAGCTTTTTTCTTAGCTTTCTTGCGAGTAGCTTTTTTCTTAGCTTTCTTGCGAGTAGCTTTTTTCTTAGCTTTCTTACGAGTAGCTTTTTTCTTAGCTTTCTTGCGAGTAGCTTTTTTCTTAGCTTTCTTGCGAGTAGCTTTTTTCTTAGCTTTCTTACGAGTAGCTTTTTTCTTAGCTTTCTTACGAGTAGCTTTTTTCTTAGCTTTCTTACGAGTAGCTTTTTTCTTAGCTTTCTTGCGAGTAGCTTTTTTCTTAGCTTTCTTACGGGTAGTTTTCTTCTTGGCAGCCTTCTTCTTAGTAGCTTTCCTACTAGTAACCTTCTTACGTGCCGCCTTCTTCTTAGTGGCTCGTTTCTTAGTTACTTTGCGCCGCACTGCTTTACTTTTAGTGGTCGCCTTCTTACGAGAAGTTCGCTTCTTAGAAGCGGGTTTCTTAGCCATATAGATAGTCTCCGTATCGGGGTTAACCGGCGTTGAGTATATATAAAAGGATTGAAAATTCCAGCAAGTTAATTTTACTTAAGTATAAGCCCGCTATTTATGTTATCTGTTTTACGAATTCGCACACATTATTTGGAACGGAGTAGTAGAGATAAATTCTTTTTTTTCGGTTACGCGCAATTATTTTTTACTAGGCACATAATTGGAAATGTTTTTTGCAACCCATTAATAATTATCTTTAACTGAATTTAAAAAATAATTTTGTTCCTCGAAGTACTAGTCGTCACTGCTTAGCCATTGTCTCGGAAGGGCGCTATTTTACTGGGTTCTTCCTTGGTTCACGTCATTGTTTTTGAACTAGAGTGAGATTTTGAGAAAGGGCTGAGAACTAGATGGAGATCGTGCCAGTAGAACGTATTGTCGGTTGTCGTTTTATCTAAATTGTTGCATTGAGTGTTTTCTGATTCGGAGGTAAGTTTCGGGATTTTATAAATGCGGTAGCTTGTTTAGTGGCTCTGCACGCGAAAGTTAATATTAGCCTCATCGAAAAATTACTGCATTTGTAGTTTTGTATGCTGATTTGCGCAATTTTGAAAAAGATTTAAAAAAAATAACGGCAAGTTTTTTCGGTGATAGCAGACCAGAGACGCACGTCCCAGGGTTCATTATCGATGCTAGGGATATGCTGTAGCTCGAAGCCGACGCCGATCAATTTGGGTTTAAACCACCTTGTGCGCTGTTTTAAAAATTTAAAACACTGATCGTAGTAGCCGCCACCCATTCCGAGACGATAGCCTCTGTCATCGAAAGCGACGAGTGGTGTAAGTACCAAATCTAGAGAACGAGCATCGATATATGAGCGATCTCGAGGTTCTGGGATACCGAAACGATTCAGCCTCATAGTTGCGTCGGGGTTTAGTAGCGCAAATCGAAGGCTCTCGTTTCTCACGACAGGTGCGTAAAACTGCTTATTACTGCGCGTAGCATACGCCATGAATTTCTGTAAAGAACACTCTCCGTCGATCGCGAGGTAAATGCTAATATGATCCGCACGTCGAAACGATTCCATATTGAGCAAGCGCTCAGCAATCTGAGATTCTGCCAAGTTCCTCTGTTTTGTTGAGATGGCGTTGCGTTTGTCGCGCATTCGATGGCGAGTCTGGTTACGATTGGAAGTAGTAGCAGCGTTAATTTTCGACAAGAGAGCAGTTAATCCATATCTAAATGATACTGGGGGTGCAGATGACGCTCCCCGCCTGTGCCGGCGCGGTTGGTTGCTCTCGACTCAGAGCAATAGGTGGGGTAAGCCGTGATAGTTGCAGGCGATCCAGCGCAGCTGGATATGCACAACGCCATCGACAGAACACAACCCCAAGGTCAAGATTTAGGGCCGAAAGACTCTCCAATCCACATCGAACACCACAGGGAGCGCCAAAACCATTAAAGATTCAGTTGTTGGCCGGCCCCGAGAGCCGAATCCAACCTTTCCCGCATAGCTTTAACACGGCCGCCAACGATATCCTTTAGCTCTTTATCTTCGCCTGTTTTTTGACGAAGCTCATTGGCCATGTTTAACGCGGCCATAACAGCTACTCGATCTAGACCGACGACTTTGCCGCTATCGCGAATCTCGCGCATTTTCTGATTGAGCATTTCCGCCGATTCCATCAGGGCAGCCTTTTCGTTCGAAAGACAAGCAACCTGATATTCTTTTTCTAAAATACGAATACTGACATGAGCGTACATTTCGTTCATTGCGCCTGCTCCATTGCCTTTAGACGACTGACCATTGCCTCGACGCGGCCCCTAACTAGCTCATTTTTTTGCAACAGGGTGGCGCGGTCTTCGGTTAGCATGTCCTGTCGCTCTTTGAGCGATTGGTTCTCTTCCTGAAGTTGCCGACAGATTGTGACAAGCTCATCTAGCCGTTTCTCGAGTCGCTGCAGCTCGAGGTCTACTCGCTCATTCGTTTCAGGACTATCCATTTAATAGACTATAGAACCGCAACCATTAGGCGGTCAACAAGCATTGTAGGGTGGTAGCATTGAAATCGGTGTTTATCGAGACTCTCAGGTATGGCATATAGAAGTACACAGTACGCAAAAATAGCAGCCGCTTTGGAGTCTCTCGGCGGACCAATGACTGTAGCCGAATTGCATGGAGGTTTCTGCGGTCTTCTTTGTACAGGGGGTCCGGATGCTGCCTCGGCTTGGCTCGGACAGTGTGTGAGTGAGAGTGATACCGAGTTGTCCATAGCCGAGGAGGTTCGCGGAGTTTTCCGGTTTATGGCATTAGATACTCGGAACGCGCTCGCGAGCGCAGATCTTGAGTTTACTCCGATCTTGCCGGAGGATGATGCTTCGCTTGAGGATCGCGTCAGCGAGTTAAGTCTCTGGTGTTACGGGTTCCTTTCCGGGCTGGGACTAGGTGGGCTACAGTTGTCTGAGGATACTTTGAGTAAATCTACCGACGAAGATGCTGAGAACCCGGTTGTTGAGATTGTTAAAGATTTTGTTGCACTCAGTCGTGCCGGACTCAGCGTGGCTGAGCGCAACAATCCAGATGATACGAATTTCGACGTGGCAGAGATTGTTGAGTATGTGCGTGTCAGTGTGCAAATTATGTTCGAGGATGCACACGATGTCCGTAACTGTGAAAGAGCACTACCGGTATCATTAAGTGAGCACTAGATTAATGCACGCACAAGAGTTCGCTCGGCGGAGACGGCATCTCATGGAGCTTATCGGCGCTGGTAGCATCGCCGTGATTCCTGCTGCGCCCGAACGTACTCGCAGTCGTGACACACTCTATGCCTACCGTCCGAATAGCGATTTTTTCTATGTAACCGGCTTCCAGGAACCTGATTCCGTAGCTGTTCTGATTCCGGGGCGTCCTGAGGGCGAGTTTCTGGTTTTTTGTCGTGACAAGGATCGAGAAAGGGAGTTGTGGGACGGTTACCGTGAGGGCCCCGAAGGCCTAGTCGAGCAATACGGCGCGGATGATGCTTTCCCTATCAGTGATATCGACGAGATTCTTCCGGGGTTGTTGGAAGGAAGCGAGCGCGTTTATTACTCGATGGGAGTCTTCGGTGAATTCGACCAACGTTTTCTTGATTGGATTCGCGCGCTGCATGCGAGACGACAGAGCGGTCACGTGCCAGATGAACTCATCGACCTTGATCATCTCTTGCACGAAATGAGACTTTTTAAGAGTCGTCGTGAGATAAGCGTGATGAAACGGTCGGCGCGAATCGCTGTCGCGGCTCATCGTCGCGCTCTGCGTTCATGTGCGCCGGGGATGTATGAATACGAGCTCGAGGCTGAATTCAGGCATGAATTCGCACGGCACGGCGCACAGTGTTCCTACGAGCCAATTGTTGCGGCTGGCGTCAACGCATGCGTACTTCATTATCATGCAAATAATTCCTTGATGAATGATGGTGATCTCGTTTTGATTGACGCTGGTTGTGAGCTAGAGCTCTTCGCTTCAGATGTGACGCGAACGTTTCCGGTAAACGGGGAATTTTCTGAGCCTCAGCGCAGCCTATACGAAATAGTGTACGACGCGAACCGGGCGGCGATTGAGAAGGCCCGGCCCGGCAACCACTGGAACGATCCACATGATGCGGCTGTCAAGGTTATTACGCGCGGTTTGCGTGATCTCGGCATACTTAAAGGCCGGCTTCCTACACTGATCAAGGAGCAGGCCTATAGGCCATTTTTCATGCATAAAACCGGACATTGGATCGGTATGGATGTTCATGATGTTGGTGATTACAAAGTTGCTGGACATTGGCGCTTACTGGAACCTGGGATGGTTACGACTATCGAGCCTGGCATTTACATTTCACCGGATACAAGGGGTATTGCCAAAAAATGGAGAGGTATCGGGATACGGCTCGAAGATGACGTACACATTTCGACAGACGGACCGCAGGTGTTGACGAAAGATTTGCCCTTACAGGCTGACGATATTGAACAATTAATGGCTAGTTGTTGATGTTTCGTGATGTTGTAGAAACGGATGTCATGATTGTCGGCGGCGGCTTGGTGGGATCCGCGCTTGCACATGCGCTAGCGCAGACGAAGTTATCGACAGTTGTCGTCGAGGCGCGCGAGCCGTCGCAACTGGGTCAGCAGAGTTTTGATAGTAGAGCTACCGCTCTCGCGAACGGCAGTCAGCGAATTTTGAAGGCCCTCGGCCTTTGGGATGAGATTGCACTAGACGCGGAGCCGATCCGGACAATCCATATCTCTGAACGTGGTCGATTCGGAGCCGCAAGAATCAACGCTGCAGACGAAGGCGTACCGGCACTTGGTTATACGCTGGAGAATCGGATACTCGGCGCCGCGTTGCGGCGGACGTTATCTAAAACCGCCCGTTTCACGTTGTTAGCACCGGCAAAATTGTTGGCGCTGAACGTTGGTGACGATAATGTCGAGGCCGATGTCGCAGCGGCTCAGTCCAACCTGTCAGTTATTGCGAAAGTCGTGGTTGCGGCAGACGGTGCGAACTCTTTCGTGCGTCGCGAGCTCAAAATCAATACTTACGAAGAGCAGTATGATCAGCATGCCATCGTGCTCAATTGTACGACCGAGATAGCACATGCAGGGCGGGCCTTTGAGCGTTTCACGCCGGATGGACCGCTGGCATTTCTGCCGCTCAGTAGTAATCGCGTCGCCGTCGTTTGGACTCGATCGCCAGAGGAAGTAAAAAGATTACTCAAACTCAAGGAGGATGCATTTCGTCTCGAACTACAAGCGGCATTTGGTTATCGGTTAGGCCGCATCATGCGCATTGGATTGCGCTCAGCCTATCCTCTGGCGCGCGTTCGCAGCGCCGCGGTAACCGGTCCGCGCGCTGTCTTGATCGGTAGCGCTGCCGTTAATCTTCATCCTGTCGCGGGGCAGGGGTTTAATCTAGCGCTGCGCGACGTAGCAGCACTAACCGAGCTTTTTACGGAGCGCCCTGATGACAACACTGAAGTCGACCCGGGGAGTTCAAATTGCTTGGAGCGCTATGAAATCTGGCGCGAACGGGATCAGCAATCCGTTTCAGCACTGACACATGGTTTGATCCGGTTGTTTGGATATAGGGCGTTACCGCTTTCCGCTGTCAGAGGTATCGGGCTGATGGCCTTCGATCTCGTGCCCGGGGCTAAAGCACAATTGGCAAGGCAGACGATGGGTTTATCGGGTCGACTGTCACGACTAGCGCGTGGGTTGCCACTGATTTCCCCTAGTCGCCGGCGGCCGGATGGAGGCAGATGAAGGTATCTAAGAATAGAACGGTAATAATTGTAGGTGCGGGACCGGTAGGTTTGACAGTTGCCGCGTTGTTACTCGCGGATAAACACTCCGAAAAATTGCGAATCCGAATCCTAGAGCCGCGACCCCTACCGGTGTGGGATCCAGAGGAAATGGATTTGCGTGTATACGCTCTATCGAGAGCTTCTCAGCGCATTCTCGATTATCTTGGTGTTTGGCCAGAAATTTTAGCTGCGCGTGTAAGCCCCTACCGACGCATGCATATCTGGGAAAAAGACTATCGTGATCGGTTAGGTTCGCTGTCGTTTGACAGTGCTGAAATAGGTGAGCCTGACTTAGGAAGCATCGTCGAAGATCGATTGATACGGGAACGCTTATTTGGATTGTTTGCAACGTCGTCAGATGTTGATTTTAACTTTGGCGCTGAACTCACTGCAGTTCGTGTCGGGGCTAGCACCGTCGAAATCGATACCCAAGACGGTGAGACTTTTGAGTCGTCGCTTTTAATTGCGGCCGATGGTGGTAATTCAATGATCAGGCAACTGTTAGATTTCCCGGTACGGACAGTTTCCTATGGACAAGATGCTGTTGTTACGAATGTTGAAACATCAAAACCGCATCTTGAGACAGCTTGGCAACGCTTTTTGCCCGATGGTCCACTCGCTTTTTTGCCCTTAATCGATGGTCGGAGTTCGATTGTCTGGTCGATGAGCTCCGATGCAGCGCAACGGCTTTCTATGGCCGCGGATTGCAATTTCTTGGAGCAGCTACAGACGGCAAGTGGCGGCGTGCTCGGCGAAATTTCTTCTAGCACATTGCGAGCGAGTTTTCCTTTACGGGCTTCCCATGCTGGTTGTTATTGCTGTTCCCGAGTAGCCTTGGTTGGTGATGCGGCCCATACAGTGCATCCACTGGCCGGCCAGGGAATGAATCTTGGGTTGCTCGATGCAGCTGTATTGGCCGACACGCTGTTAGAGGCTGTGCGGGACGGACAGGATCCTGGTGACCTTCGTATCTTGCGGCGCTACGAGCGACAGCGCAAGGGGAGTAACGTGAAGATGCTATTGGGGATGGATGCGTTGCATCGGTTGTTCGGTCTTCAAGGCTCATTTTTTGGGCCGCTCCGTGCTGTCGGACTTTCCGCGGTCGATATGGTACCGCTCGCGAAAAACAGACTGATGCGCAAGGCGCTAGGGCTTGTTGGTGAGTTACCGAGCGTAGCGCGATCACAAGTCACCTAAGTCTATTTTCTTTGTTCTGTAGAGACGCTCGGGTAGTTGAGCTATCATCATGGCTCAATCAAAAAGTCTGCCGGAGAGACTTCGCTTCGGCGAAGCGCCGAAGGCGCAACCACCGCTCGGAAACGCTCAGGCAAATGGACGGCAGCACTTGATTGGCTCTGGAGAGTGGCCCTGAACTAGGGCCCACCGAAGGTGAGCGGCGCTCGATTCGCGTCTAATCTCTCAGGTTTCAGGACAGAGGAGCGGCGAGCTATAGGCTTGCCGTTTTTTTGTGTTGAATTGAGATGATCGGAATTAAGCAAACACCGTTGTATGCTAGCCATGTCCGGGCCGGGGCGCGCATGGTCGAGTTCGCCGGTTGGAGCATGCCGCTAAACTACGGATCACAACTGGATGAGCATCATGCAGTGCGCGGGCGCGCTGGAGCATTCGACGTATCCCACATGACGATCGTTGACGTATCGGGTGCCGATGCTGAGCGCTATCTTCGCTACGTATTCGCAAACGACGTGGGTAGGTTGCAGGTTGGTAAAGATGGACATTGCCAAGCATTGTACAGCTGCATGTTGCGTGAGGACGGTGGGGTTCTCGACGATCTAATTGTTTACCGATTGGCGAAGAGCGAGTACCGGGTCGTAGTTAACGCAGCGACACGAGAGAAAGATCTAGAATGGCTGGTCGGGCTAAGTGGTGGTTATTCGCTCGAAATTCTTGAGCGGCCTGATCTTGCGATGATAGCTGTGCAAGGTCCACACGCTCGCGAACTCGTAGCCGTTGCGTATGAAAACGAGGGAGCATTGCTGGCGTTGCAGGCATTTTGGGCATTCCGGGATGACGATGCCCTTATTGCCCGAACCGGCTACACAGGCGAGGATGGGTTCGAGATCATTCTTCCAGCTGATCGGGCCGAAGAACTATGGGCTGCACTACAGTCGCTAGATATTACTGCTTGTGGTCTCGGTGCGCGCGACACGCTGCGTCTAGAGGCTGGGCTAAATCTGTACGGACTCGATATGGATGAAACGGTGAGCCCGCTCGAATGTGGATTGCGTTGGACCGTGAGCATGAAATCTGAACGGGACTTTATCGGTCGCGATGCACTGGAAGGGCAGCTTGCTAACGGCGTGTCGCTCCAACAATCTGGCTTGATTCTCAAAGGTAAGGGCGTACTTAGAGCAGGTTACGTTGTGCGCACAGCCGAAGGTGAGGGAGTGGTCTCGAGTGGTACGTTCTCGCCGACTCTGGCGCGCTCGATCGCGCTCGCTAGAATTCCGGTTGGTTCTAGTGGCGAATGCGAGGTCCTCATACGGGATCGTGCCAATGAGGTGCGGATCGTAACCCCCCCATTTGTCAGGAATGGCCAGATCAAAATAGAACGCTAATGCTTTGTGCTAAGGAGATTTATGTATGAGTGAGATTCCAGCTGAGCTAAGGTACACGAAGGAGCACGAGTGGGTCCGTGAGCATGATGACGGAACATTAGTACTTGGAGTAACTGACCATGCTCAGGTATCGCTCGGTGACTTAGTGTTTGTCGAGCTTCCGGAGAATGACACAGCTATCGAAGCCGGTAATGCTTGTGCCGTTGTGGAGTCTGTGAAGGCGGCTTCCGATGTTTATCTTCCGCTCTCGGGTACGATTGTTGAGAAGAACGATGCGCTAGAGGACGCGCCCGAACTTGTAAATTCAGATCCGTATGGTGACGGTTGGTTATTGCGGTTCAAGCCTGATACGCCCGCGCAACTTGAGGAGCTTCTCGGGTGCGACGATTACGAACGTTTCATAGCTGAACTCAACGACTAATATTAGGGGTCGATAGTGCCTTTTATTCCGCATACGACAAACGACATAGCGACTATGCTACAGGCAATCGGCGTTGATTCGATCGAGCAGCTATTCGATGAGATTCCGGGGAAACTGCGGTGTGAGCGTCTCGTGGGTATTCCTGACGCGATTTCAGAGCACGAGGTTGGGCGCCTGATGAGCAGCCAGGCCGAAAAGGATAGGGTTGCGTTGAACTTTCTAGGTGCTGGGGCCTACGAACATCATATTCCCGCGGCCGTTTGGGAGCTAACGACACGCGGCGAGTTTTATAGTGCTTACACGCCGTATCAGGCTGAGGCTAGTCAGGGAACGCTGCAGCTCATCTACGAATATCAAACAATGATGGCGAGCTTGACGGGCATGGAGGTTTCTAATGCGTCACTTTATGATGGTGCCTCGGCCCTAGCGGAAGCCGTGCTTATGGCGGTTCGTGTGAACCGTAAATCGAAGTCAGGGCGCGTTCTTATTCCGTGTAGCGTGCATCCGCACTATGCTGCCGTCGTGAAAGCAATTACGGTAAGTCAGGGCATAGAGTTAATAGAGATTCCTTTCGAACCAACCAGCGGACGAACGGATCTGGATGCGTTGCGTGCTTATGCGGAGACGGATATTACTGCGGTCATCATCCCGCAGCCAAACGTCTTTGGTGTGCTGGAACCTGTTGACGAGCTCGCCGATTGGGCGAACGAAACAGACGCACTTGGAATCGCAGTCGTGAATCCAACTTCGTTGGGTCTATTGAAGTCACCGGGAAATTGGGGGAGAGAAGGAGTAGCTATTGTCTGTGGTGAGGGTCAGTCTTTGGGTGTGCCGTTGAGTTCTGGTGGGCCGTATTTCGGTTTTATGACCTGTCGGCAGGAGCACGTAAGGCAGTTACCAGGTCGGCTGGTTGGGAAAACGGTCGATATAGAGGGAACTCCTGGCTTTACACTGACGTTGCAGGCACGGGAGCAACATATTCGCAGATCGCGCGCGACGTCGAATATCTGTACTAATCAGGGATTGATGGTGACCGCGGCGACAATTTATATGAGTCTCATCGGGCCAAAAGGATTGCGCCGGGTCGCTACGGTATGCGCTGCGAATACCAAGAACCTGGCCGCCGCCGCCTCGACAATCGATGGCGTAGAGTTGAAGTTCTCGGCTTCACAGTTTCATGAGGTTGTGCTGCAGCTTCCCGTATCCGCTGCTACGGTTATCGAAGGATTAAAGCGGCATGGAATATCCGCTGGAGTCTTGGTGTCAAGGTGGTTTCCGGATCTCTCTAATTGTCTCCTGGTATGCGTTACTGAAACTAAGAGCGACGATGATATTGAAGTGTTTGTGCATGCGCTCAGAGAAGAGATAGCCGTTGCGGAGAAAGAACAATGACTGAACCGCTGATCTTCGAGGCTAGCCGACCCGGACGCTCTGCTAGTGCGCAGTTTCCCCGTCGGGATGGTATTCATGCTATACCCGACAAGTATCTTCGAGGTGACCCACCGCTGTTGCCCGAGGTTTCGGAGCTAGATGTCGTTAGGCATTTTACGCGTTTATCCCAATTGAATTTCTCCATAGACACGGAGTTCTATCCGCTGGGATCGTGCACGATGAAATATAATCCGCGCGGCTGCAATTCTCTGGCGATGTTGCCCGGTTTTACTCAGCGACATCCGCTCGCCCCCCCGAGTTTTTCGCAGGGAGTGATGGCGTGTCTATTTGAATTGCAGGAAATGCTAAAAGCTTTAACGGGTATGGCTGCCTTTTCGTTGACGCCGATGGCGGGTGCTCAGGGAGAACTAGCCGGGGTAGCGATGATTCGCGCCTACCACGTTGATAAAGGCGATCTCAGTCGGACCGAGATTATTGTGCCGGATGCTGCTCATGGCACGAATCCCGCGACCGCAACAATGTGTGGTTGCACCGTTAAAGAGTTGCCTACAGGTACGGACGGTGATGTTGATCTCGACAGGTTACGCGAACTCGTCGGTCCACAGACGGCTGGAATCATGTTGACAAATCCATCTACGTTGGGCGTGTTTGAGCGAAAAATCAGTGAAATTCAAGAACTGATTCATTCGGCTGGTGGTCTTCTCTACTATGATGGCGCTAACCTGAATGCGATCCTGGGCAAGGTGCTTCCGGCCGAGATGGGGTTTGACGTCATGCATATTAACTTGCACAAAACGTTCTCGACACCTCACGGCGGTGGCGGCCCGGGTTCCGGTGTCGTTGGAGTCGGCGAGAAGCTCGCGCCGTTTCTGCCTGTCCCGGTAATCGGCTCGACGGCTGACAGTTATCATTGGCTCAACGAATCAGACTTACCGAAGACCATCGGCCGACTTTCAGCCTTTATGGGTAATGTAGGCGTTCTGCTGCGAGCTTACGTTTATATGCGATTGCTTGGACCGGAAGGTATGGAGAGAGTTGCAGACTTCGCTGTACTTAACGCGAACTACGTCATGAAACAATTGCAGAAGGCTGGCTTTGATCTTGCTTTTCCCGAGCGACGAGCTAGTCATGAATTCATCGTTACCTTGAAACGGCAGGCCCAGTCCGACAACGTAAAGGCGATGGACGTGGCGAAGGCACTACTCGATCGTGGGATACATGCCCCAACTACTTACTTTCCGCTACTTGTACCGGAGTGTCTCTTAATCGAGCCCACCGAAACCGAGAGCAAGCAAACTCTAGACAGATTTGTAACGGTGATGACCGAGATCCTTGCGGGTATTCGAGAGGACGCTAGGGAAATTAAAGAAGCACCTGTCACGACCCCCGTAAGAAGGCTCGATGAAGTGCGTGCTGCGCGCCACTTGGATGTCCGTTATCAGCAGACTGGCTCGGGTGCTATTGCGCAAACGGAGGATGATTAGGAGGACCAACTGTCGCGAAAGTCTAAGCTAGGGATTAATTAAGCGCGACGCTAGTCACAAACTCAGTTTCAACCTTACAATCTAGATATTATGAAACTAACCTATACATTTGCCATCAGTCTGGTCGCAGCGGTCTTTTTGCCATTGGCCGAGGCGCAAGAAAGATCCTGGAATGAGACGCTGACACAGATCTCATCCGGAGTCGTATCAATTCAGGTCGATAGCACGCGGGCGTTTGACACACAACGTAATCAGTCGAGTCAGGCGACTGGCTTCGTCGTCGATACCGAACGTGGGCTAATACTTACGAACCGCCATGTGGTAACACCGGGTCCGGTCGTCGCACAGGCGATTTTTCCGAATCAGGAAGAAGTTAAACTTGTTCCGGTCTATCGAGATCCGGTTCATGATTTTGGCTTTTTCAGCTATAACCCTGAGCATCTCAAATTTATAGACCCTGCTGAGTTGCCCCTGGTGCCGGAAGCTGCGCAAATAGGAAAGGATATTCGCGTAGTTGGCAATGATGCAGGCGAGCAACTCTCGATATTGGCCGGCACCATCGCGCGACTAGACCGGCAGGCGCCGAACTATGGCCGTGGTAACTACAACGATTTTAATACTTTCTATTTGCAAGCCGCCTCCAGTACGTCGGGTGGATCGTCCGGGTCGCCGGTGCTCGATATCGAAGGGCAGGTAGTTGCCTTGAATGCTGGCGCGAGTAGCCAGGCTGCGTCGAGTTTTTTTCTGCCATTAGATCGAATTAATCGGGCGCTGGGATTGATTCAACATGGTATGCCAGTAGCCAGAGGAACACTCCAGAGCGAATTTGTACACAAACCGTTCGCGGAGCTAAGGCGACTGGGTCTTACTGAGCAGACCGAAGTGCAAGTTCGCGAGGCTTATCCGGAAGAGACTGGACTGCTAGTTGTTGACCGCGTGATTCCAGGCGCCGAAGCTGGCGGATTCCTTCAGCCAGGCGATATTCTCGTGCGTATAAACGGTGAAATGGTGATGGGATTTGTGCCTGTCGAAGCAACGTTGGACGATAATGTCGGCCGGGAAGTCTCATTGCAAATTGAACGTCGCGGAGAGGTGATTGAGCGTTCAATCACTGTTGATGATCTGCATCAGATTACACCGTTTGAGTTCATCCAGTACGGTGACGGTGTTTTCAACAACCTCTCCTATCAGCAGGCGCGCCACTATAATCGACCTGTCTCTGGTGTTTATGTCGCGAACCCTGGTTACATATTCGGCTCGGCCGCGATTCCTCGGGCAAGTCTTATTCTCAGCGTCGATGGCGATGAAATGCGTAACCTCGACGATCTGCAGCGGGTACTTGAGAGAATCCCTGATGGTAGTCGTGTAACAGTTAGGTTTGCGCACTTCGACGACCCGCAAGCGGAAAGACAGCGCGTGATCATCAATGATCGGGACTGGTTTCCGGCAGAGCGCTGCCAGCGAAATGATCAAACTGGACTCTGGCCTTGTAAGCAGCTGGCGTCTGTGCCGGTCGTAACGACACCGGAGCCTCAGAACACCACATTTCCACCGGTACCCGGGGAGCGGTATCTGCAGCGCATAGCTCAGTCACTGGTGCTCGTGAACTTCGATATGCCGTATACGGTGTCGGGTGTTTCGGATAGGCACTACTATGGTACGGGGCTGATAGTGGATGCTGAGCGTGGCTTAGTCGTTGTGGATCGCAACACTGTTCCGGTAGCCATGGGGGATGTGCGTATTACCTTTGCTGGTTCCTTGGAGATAACGGGACAGGTTGAGTACGTGCACCCGCTGCATAATCTCGCCATCGTATCGTATGCGCCTGAACTGATCGGTAATACCCCCACGCGCAGCGCAGTCTTTACAACAGAAAATATACTACCGGGAGACGAATTTGCCGTAGTTGGTCTTAAACCAGATCATTCGTTGTACTCGCAATCGAGTGCAGTTGCTGCTGTTGAGGCTGCGAACTTCCCATTATCTCGGACGCTGCGTTTCCGTGAGTCGAATATGGAAGGTATTACGCTTGTTAATGGCCCGGATGATTTCGATGGAGTTATCGTTGACCGACAGGGCCGGGTCGCAGCGCAGTGGGCAACCTTCGCCTCTCAATCCGGACGCGAAGTGAGGCAGATCAACATGGGAGTCCCGGGTGAACTCGTCGCCGATATGGTTGATCGTTTGCGTGACGGTATTCCTCTGTACTCTCTTGAAGTAGAGTGGAGCTACATGCCGCTCGCATCCGCGAGAAAGTTCGGGTTGCCGGAGAGTTGGGTCGAGATCTACGAATTCCACAATCCGGGACGTCGTCAGGTGCTATCCGTCGCCAGTGCCGTAGCAGGTTCGCCCGCGGCAGATTTTTTTCGTGCGGGGGATATTCTTCTGAGTATGGACGGCGAGCCACTCAATACTTTCCGCGAAGTCGAACTGGCGGCGCAACGTCCCGAAGTAGCGATAACCGTTTTACGCGATGGTCAAGAAGTGAGCGAATCAATCAATACTGTAACTCTGAGCGGTGAAGGTATTCAACGTGTCATCTTGTGGGCAGGTGCCCTATTGCAGGCGCCATATCGCGCTATCTCCGCGCAGCGAGGTATCGACTCTCAAGGCGTGTACGTTTCCTCTTTTGGATTCGGGTCTCCGTCTAGTCGTTCGGGTCTCTTTTCGGGTCGGCGTATCATCGCTGTCGACGGCCAGCTGACGATCGATCTAGACAGTTTTATAAGCGCCGTAAGTGGGCTTACCGACCGCGAGTCGGTCAGGCTTAACACTGTCACCTGGAATGGTGTCCCTCAGGTAATCACGTTAAAGCTTGATACACAATACTGGCCGAGTTATGAATTGCGTCGTGAAGGTGACGTCTGGCGCCGGATACAACTGTAGAGAAAAACACAGGGTGCTTTGCAACGCCCTAGAAAAATCAAAGGACGCTTGTTTACTCGCCGCAGATGGTAATGTAACTATTTCGAGCGTAATCTGGATGTGACTGGCAGATTCCTTCGCGATTAATTGGTCGTGCTAAGTGCAGCCGCGAGTCCTTGAAGTGTAGTAATTGGGGATCGGCATTCAGTTCCCTGACAGACGTAGGCAACTGTCTCTCCGAGCGGCACACGCTCCTTTAGTAGTCCCGGCAGGTCGTTTATCTCGCTTGGGATTAGGTAACTTGTCCTACTGGGGGTGTATCCTGCGCTAGCGAAGCGCTGCCAATCCGCCAGGGCTTCGGGGTCTCCACGCATGACAATGATTTCGAGTGGGCTCATAACGTCTCGTAGAGCGTGTAGTAGAGAGCCGTGTACCCGAGGCTGTTCCTCTAACAAAGGCCAGGCAGCTCGTAGCGTCCGTTCTGCGGCGTCAATATAACGTGTTTCACCTAGCAGGTGTCCTAGTCGTAATAAAACCTGAGTGGCGATACCCGTTCCGGAAGGAGTAGCTTCATCTGAAAACGGTTTGGGCCGATGAATAAGTTTTTCGTGATCGTCGGCTGTAAAGAAGAAACCACCGTTAGGATCTTCGAATCGCGTCAGCAGGACATCGACCAGGTTGCAGGCAAATGTTAAGTAATCGGAGCGCCAGCGGTAGCGAAGTAATTCCAATAGTCCATCGGCAAGAAAAATATAGTCGTCGAGGTAGGCCGGAAATCGTGCGCGCTGGTCTTTAAAGCTCGCAAGTAGCCTACCGTCGCGCCAAAGTTCAGCATGTATAAAATCTGCTGCCCGCGTTGCCGACTCGGCGAGATCGTCACGGCCCAAAACTCTTGCCGCCGTTGCCATAGATTTGATCGTCAGGCCGTTCCAGGATACGAGAATTTTTTCGTCTTTTTCTGGCCATACTCTTGAGTTACGACTCGCTAAAAGTTTGCCGCGCGCTGATTCTAGTGTTTCCTCCGCACGCACTGGCGACAATTCACTGCTGAGATCATCGATTGGCGTTACGGCCTGAAGGTGCCATGCAGTGCCTTCAAAGTTTGCGGCGCCTTCGATTCCGTAGTGCTCACGTGCAACGGTAGCCTCCTCTTCAGTTAGCAGGGTGTTGAATTGTGCGGGATCCCAAAGATAAAACCTGCCTTCTTTACCTTCGGAATCAGCATCCAGAGTTGCGTAATATCCACCGTCTTTATCCTGCATATCCCTTATGATCCAGTCGGCCGTTTCACCCGCTATTCGGCTAAAGAAAGTTTCACCGGTGGCGGCATAAACGTTGCTATAGAGGCTGAGTAATGCTGCGTTGTCATAGAGCATTTTCTCGAAGTGCGGAATTTCCCAGCGATTGTCCACCGAGTAGCGGAAGAATCCACCACCTAACTGATCGTAAAGTCCACCGGTAGCCATGCGCGTCAATGTTAAAGTCGCCATATAGAGCGCGTGCAGATCCGGGTTTTTCGTTTCGGCTGTAGAACGCCAAGCTAAGAGTAGTGCTTCGACGTTCGTAGGATAGGGAAATTTTGGTGCACCGCCGAAACCCCCATACTCCGCATCGAATGATTCCTCGAGTTGTCTGCGAGCGAGGCGCAGCGGTTCTTCAGAAAACTCTACTGTACCTTTGTCCCGGGTGGCCGGATCGAGGCTTGTGAGAACGTCCTGCAATACTTTCCCCTGTTTTTTTATCTCGGTGCTGTGGTTACGGGAGAATTCGTCGATTCGTCGCATGAGTTCCTTGAAATGTTCACGTGGAAAATAGGTACCAGTGAAGATCGGTAAGTGTTCTTCGGCGGTAAGGAATACCGTTAGCGGCCAACCACCTGTGCTTCGCGAGATCAATTGGTGGGCACTTTGGTAGATTTTGTCGAGGTCTGGACGCTCTTCTCGATCAACTTTGATGTTTACAAACAGTTTGTTCATGAGTCGCGCGGTTTCATCGTCCTCAAAGCACTCATGGGCCATAACATGGCACCAATGACATGCCGAATAGCCGATAGAAAGCAGGATCGGTTTTTTCTTTTCCCGTGCAAGCTGTAACGCCTCGTCGTTCCATGCATGCCAGTTGACTGGATTATCAGCGTGTTGGCGAAGGTAAGGGCTCGTTTCGGTTGCCAATTGATTCGTCATCTAGCGACTATAGCAGCATACTCGACTGGCCCTAGCGCGGATCCACTACTAAAATACTACTATAGTGTTTATCTATCCTGATATTGATCCCATTGCATTTGGCTTCGGTCCATTGCAAGTCCGCTGGTATGGGCTCATGTACTTAGGCGGATTCTTTCTAGGTTGGCTTGGTGCCCGCGCCCGCGCTAAGCGCCCTGATAGTCCGATGACGCCGGCCCTTGTGGATGACCTGGTTTTTTACGTCGCGCTTGGCGTGATTTTCGGTGGGCGGGTCGGCTATGTTTTGTTCTACAATCTCGGTAGCTTTTTCGAGAATCCGCTGAATCTTTTTAAAGTCTGGGAAGGAGGTATGTCCTTTCACGGTGGCCTATTGGGCGTTCTTATAGCAATGGGAATATTTGCCCGCCGCCTCAATCAGCCATATTTCACAATAACGGACTTTATTGCGCCTTGGGTTGCGCCCGGGTTAGGTTTAGGTCGAATCGGTAACTATATTAACGGTGAACTATGGGGTGCGGAGACAGGTCCGGATGCAATCTGGGCTGTCGTCGTAGATGGAGTTCCCCGCCACCCAAGCCAGCTTTATGAGGCCTTTTTGGAAGGGCTCATGCTATTTCTTCTACTCTGGGTATTTTCTTTACGATCACGACCGATAAAGGCTGTCTCCGGCCTATTTCTCATTTTTTATGGGACCTTTCGCGTCGCTATTGAGTTCGTGCGTCTTCCAGACATGCATCTCAATGAGGCTGCAGACGGCTACCTTGCGTTCGGTTGGCTAACGATGGGGCAGGCACTGTCAGCGCCGATGATACTAGCCGGGATAGTACTATTCTGGTTGGCCTACAAAAAGAATGTTTTTGTTGAGAGAAAGGCGAGATGAAACAATATCTAGATTTACTAATGGATGTCCGCGATAACGGAGTTCGTAAGTCAGATCGGACTGGAACGGGAACGCTCAGTGTCTTCGGCCGTCAATTTCGCTGCGATTTGCAAGCTGGTTTTCCTCTGGTCACTACTAAGAAACTGCATGTGAAGTCGATCATCCACGAGCTTCTTTGGTTTCTTCAGGGTGACACCAATGTCGAGTATTTGAACGAAAATGGCGTCTCTATTTGGAACGAATGGGCTGATGCGAATGGCGATTTAGGCCCAATTTACGGATCCCAGTGGCGAGCCTGGCCGACCGATGATGGTGGGTACATTGATCAGATTGAACAGGCATTACAGCTCATCAAGGATGATCCAAACTCGAGACGAATTATTGTCAGTGCCTGGAATGTTGGGCAACTCCGTGAGATGGCGCTGTCACCCTGTCATGCATTATTTCAGTTCTATGTGGCAGATGGCAGATTGTTTTGCCAGCTCTACCAGCGCAGCGCAGACGTGTTTCTTGGCGTGCCGTTCAATATCGCGTCCTATGCGTTGCTGACGATGCTTATGGCGCACCAAGCCGGGTTGCGGCCAGGAGAACTCGTGTGGACTGGCGGTGATTGTCACCTCTATCTCAATCATCTTGCACAGGCCGATCTGCAACTTGCTCGCGAGCCGTTACCGTTACCGTCCTTGGTTATCAAACGTCAGCCGAATTCACTGTTCGGATACCAATTCGAAGATTTTGAACTTGTCGACTATCGTTCGCACGATCATATTAGAGCGCCCGTAGCCGTATAGTTTTTCAATCGTCCCGTAGAAATTCTATACAGGCAATAGCAACTGGCTCGCCGGTAGGCTCGAGAGGTACGGCTGTAAGTGCTCTGCCCCAGACACAACCGCTATCCAATGCCGTTATATCGGCTCGGCGCAGTAGCCCAAGAGAAGCCCAGTGGCCGAAGACGACATGAATTTTGGCTTCCACGCGCTCCCGGAAATCAAACCAGGGCACTAGGTTTGTAGGCTGAGTGCCAGGCGGCCCCGCGTGTTCGAAATTTAGAGAGCCGTTTGAATCGCAGTAACGCATTCGGGTCAGGGCATTAATGATATAGCGGCTGCGATCGGCGCTATCAAGATCAGCGGACCACGAGCGTGGTTCGTCACCATACATATTTTTTAGTGTATTGGCCCAGCCTGGGGCTTGCAGTTCCGCCTCTATTTCAGCTGCACGTAATATTGCTTCGGCTAATGACCACGTAGGTGGTAGTCCTGCGTGGACCAGTAATAGGTTTCTGGCCTCGTCGTGATGAAGGAGCGGCCGGTATCGTAGCCAGTCGAGGATATTCGCTGCGTCTGGCGCGGCCAGAACCTGGTGGACTGTATCATTGCTACCCAGTTTGCGTACACCGGCAGCAGCGGCTAACAGATGCAAATCGTGGTTACCGAGGACCGTCGTCACGTTTTCGCCGAGCGACATTACTTCGCGCAGTGTTGCTAGTGAATCGGGACCACGGTTGACAAGATCTCCGACCAACCAGAGATGATCCTCATTACGATCAAATGAGATTGCGCCAAGCAACTTGTTGAAGGTTTTGGCGCAGCCTTGAATATCGCCTATCGCATAGAGTGTCACGAGCGTTCGCTGCGTTACCTGGATCAGACGCGATTCTAATCGCGTTGCCCATATGAGCCTAGGTCGGCTAGTTTCGCAAACTCGAATGGATGCAGCGTTTCTGGACGAGAGCTAGGATCTATTCCTGTTGCTGAGATTTGGTCACGGCTTAGTTGGCCCTTTAATGATCGTGCCAGCGTCTTTCTCCTCATCGAGAATGTTAGTCTAACGAGTTCGGCAAATCGATCGATGTTCTTAACCTCGAATTGGGGTTTTACCTGTGGCGTTATTCGGACAACCGTCGAACGAACTTGCGGTGGAGGTGAGAATGCACCGGGTCCGATATCGAAGCAATGCTCTGTCTTGGCCCAGAGCGCAAGCATAACCGTCAATCGACCATAGTCCTTGTTGCCAGGTAGGGCGGTTATTCTTGTGGCGACTTCCTTCTGCAGCATCACATGCATGTCTTTGATTGCGGCTCGCTGGTTGAGCAGATGGAAGAGTAACGGAGTTGAAATATTGTAAGGTAGATTTCCAACGATGCGTAACGATGCCGGTTTAATGGCTAGTGAGGAAAAATCGAACTCGAGCGCATCATCTCGATGTAGGATCATTTTGCGAGGTTCCGGCACGAATTTTTCGAGATGGTCGGCCATACGCTCATCGATCTCTACAACGTGCAGCGTACGTAATTTATGTAGTAACGGGAACGTCAGTGCTCCCTTACCGCCCCCGATCTCGATCATGCAGTCTGTTAGTTGAGGTGCTATCGTTGCTACGAGTCTGTCGACAACCGCCGGATCGTGGAGGAAATGTTGGCCCAGTTTCTTGCGTGTTCGCAGCGGCATTAGGGTTCGGATCCTAGCGCGAGTTTGCACCCAATACGGATAGCTTCGCGCAGGCTGTCGGGCTTCGCCCGACCTGTACCGGCGAGATCCAGGGCTGTGCCGTGATCGACAGAGGTACGGATTATCGTTAGCCCGAGCGTAATGTTAACGACTTCGCTGAATGCCAGGGCTTTAATCGCTGGCAGCCCCTGGTCATGGTACATCGCTAGAACCGCGTCACAACGTTTAAGCGCATCGGGAGTGAATGCCGTATCTGCAGGTAAAGGGCCGCTTAGCGATAGGCCACGTTCACGGAGGCGTTGGATCACGGGCGCGATACTTTCTTGTTCTTCATTCCCCAGTACACCGCTCTCTCCAGCGTGAGGGTTTAGTCCCAATACGGCGATTCGCGGTACCTTAATTGAAAATCGTTGCCGCAATTCTTTGTCGAGGATAATAAGTACCTGCTCGAGCCGGGTTTGGCTAATTTGAGCCGGAATGTCAGCTAGACGCAAGTGCGTCGTAGCTAGGGCAACCCGCAGCCTTCCCGCGGCAAGCATCATGATTGGAGTTTTGGCGCCGGTCTGCTCTGCAAGATATTCCGTGTGACCTGTGAATGGAATACCTGCCTTGTTTATAACGCTCTTGTGCACCGGGGCGGTGACGAGTGCCACGTTGTTTTCGGTAGAACAAAATTTAGCGCCGCGACACAGCATCTCCATTACATAGGTTGAATTCGCAGGATCTAGTTTGCCGGCCCGGACCCGCGCCTGTTTCGGAACGTTTAGCACTTGCATTACGCCGGCAGTATCGAGGTCGGCCTCGTTTGGGTTCGCGATTTTGCGTAGTTCGATGTTGAGTTTGAGTTCCTCTGCACGAGTCGCGAGCACTTCCGCGTCGCCTAGCGTTACCAATCGTGCCCCGAACTCTTCGGCCGCTAGCATCGCGCAAATATCCGGCCCTATACCCGCGGGTTCACCGGAGCTTAAGAGAATGATTGGGGTTCGAGTCGCCAAGACGGGGTTGCCTAGCCCATTGATAATCGAAAACTAGGTTCGGTTCTCGACGAATGCCTCGTCACGAAGACGCCGGAGCCACAGCTCACGTTCCTCTTCGACTTTACTGGCACGAATTTGATCCGCACAGCGCTGTTCCTTGATCTCTTCCGTAACGTCATAGGACCGTGTTTCAATGACTTCGGCTATATGCCAACCGAAGCGAGTCCGAAACGGTTGACTGAGTTCGTTGAGCGCGAGTGAATTCAAAACTTCCTCGAATTCCTCTACGAAAACGCCAGACTCGACCCAACCAAGATCGCCCGCATCGGCTGCTGAGGTCGGATCCTCGGACACGGACTGCGCAATCGGGCCGAATTCATCACCTGCTAGAATGCGCTCGCGAATACCCCTCATCCTCTGCTCAATCGCATCATCGTCCTGGACTTCATTCGGGCGAAGAAGAATATGCCTAACTCTCATCTGATCGACGATGACGACCTCGGCGCCGCGCGTTTCGTTCAGTCTTACAATGTGGAAACCGCTAGCGCTTTGAATCGGCTCGGATGTTTCTCCTTCCTCCATTGCGATGACGGAGTCGGCTAAAAGCGTCGGTAACTGGTAGCCTTTACGCCAGCCGAGAGCGCCACCCTCTAGTGCATTTTGACCATCGGAAAAAGTGATTGCGAGCTGTGAGAACTCGTCGCCGTCTTCGAGTCGCGAATATATTTCAGTGACTTCGGCGTTAGCCGCATTGACTTGGTCTTGCGTCGCGTTCGACGGCAGTCCGATGAGAATATGAGAGATATCGTAGTCGACTTCCTCTGCGAGGCTATTTGAACTGCGCCCAAGGCACAGATCCATCTCGCGTGGCGATATCACGATGCTACCGTATACTTCCCGTTGTTGCAGCTGATCCTGAATCATCTGTTCGCGCGTATCCTGACGGTACATTGCGTAGTCGATTCCTTCCGAGGCGAGCGCTGCGGGCAGCGTTTCGAACGTAAGGCCGAGATCCTGAGCCAACGTTCCGAGTGCCTGATTCAGGATCTCATCACTAACGACGATGCCGAATCGTCCTGCTCGCTGTAGCTGAATTTGTCTCAGGATCAATTGCTCTAGCACCTGCTCTTCGAGTATGGACAAGGGAGGTAAAGGTCGCCGTTGTTCGGGCGGGGCTGCGGCTTGGGCAAGGCGCAAGTTATCCATGACAACTGCTACTCGCTGGTTGAGTTCGCTCGTTAATACGACGCCGTCATCGACGATTGCGGCGACTCCGTCTAGAAGCTCGCCGGTACCACCAAGTTCACGCGTTTGCGTCCAGGCCTTGGTTGCCAAGACCGCAAGGAGTGCAAGTATGCCAGCAGAATAAGTTCTGTTCTTCAATTGGTTACAGACCGCTACCGAATCTACGGTAGCCAAGAATACCATGATCCAGGAGCTCTTCCGGAACCCCGCCCTGGTCAGAGAAGCCTCTGAGCTGTAGTTGTACTGAAATTGAGCTGTCCGACTCGCCCGTTCGCCGACTTATATAGCGTCTACCAGTCAACCGCAGTCGCCAGCAACAAGATTCGTATTCCCAACCAAGGAATCGGTCGAGAGCCTCCTCCTCAAGAAACGAGTAGCTGTAATGACCGATGACCCGCCATTTCTGACTTACTGGCCACGCGAGGGAGAGATCGCCCTGCTTCAGAAACTCCTTGCCAGAGCGATAGGAGAATGCTGCGTAGCGATCGTCAGCGGGAGCAAACTGAATACTAGTCTCCGCACGCCCGGCTTCATTCGTCTCGCTATTCCATTGATAGCCGGCATCAATTCGCCAGGCTTCAGACATGTGGAGCGAAACTTCCGCGATATAGTCCGATCCATCTATAGTCTTCATTTGGTTGCCTGGTAGCTTTGCACGCTGCGTATCAAAATAGACGGTTCGACCGAGAGTTGCGCTTATGTGCTCGCGACCACTGTGATTGTCTATCAGGCGAGTCGTGACGCCGAGACTTAGTTGATCAGCATCAGAGATCCTGTCCGCACCGAGATACTGGTACTTACGAAATAGTTGCACGAGGTTGAAGTCTGGCTCAATCGTATCGAAGATCGGAATTTCGGACTGATCCTCAAATGGTACGTGGACGTACAGTAGGCGCGGTTCAATTGTTTGTAACCAGCCAGAATCTTGTTCTAATTCACGCTCGAAAATGAATCCGGCATCGACGCTTGCCATCGGTAGTGTGCGGGAATAACTGTCGGGGTCTCCAGGCGATACATTGTCTAGCTGATAGTTTGTCTGTCGCAAAGTGAGACTAGGCTTCAGATAAATACCTGGGCGTGTGAAAGAGGTGCTGATCTCTTCGGTTGAATCCAAGCGCCAGCCCGTTGCACCGACACTACGATCGAATAGCACAAGCTCGTTGGTCGACTCGAACTCAAACAGATTTCCCACCCAGCGGCCTTTGAACAGGATCTGCGGGACACGCTTGTATGGCCGTTCTTCGGCGGGGATTAGTGAGTCGATTGTTTGATATGACTGGAATCTCGATAGCAGAGACCAGTTGGCGGACTGGTATTTTATGTCTACATATCTATTTAGATGGGTCTGACTCGCGGCTGTTTGGCTATCGCCAAGATCCTCGAAGTAGCCGTCATCGGATATGTCTGCCAAACTCGCGATGATCTGCCACCCACTACTGAAGAGCGTTTCGTGATCGTAGATTAAATAACTACGTCGTTTTTTCACGTCAGAATCGTTGGGTAAATAGTCAAAATTTAGATGTCCATTGCTGTTCGGCAACAGATAGCGAAACTCGGTTTTCAACTGGACGCCGCGTTTACTCATTAATCGCGGTTCCAGAGTTATGTCATAATTTGGCGCGAGATTAAGGTAGTACGGTACCGAAATGTCCAGTCCGGTCCGGTCCCGTTCCGAAAATTGCGGTGTGAGCAACCCGCTCTTTCGTTGGTTGTCTATCGGAAACGTCAGATATGGCGCATACAGTATCGGAACACCCTTGAACTCGAGCTTGACATCGCGCGCTCTACCAAACCCCTCGTCGATATCCAAGTTGATCTCAGTAGCCATCAGCTCCCAATCGGTCTGTCCTTCCGGGCAGGTCGTAAAATTGACCGTCTCCAGAGTTATCGTTTGGTTATTACTGATATTTATCGTATCGGCGGAACCGCGTGCCGGGCGCTGCGGAATATTGAAGCCTGCGGCCGCGAATCGAATTTCTTCAGCCTCGGTATCGATTTTCGCGTCTTCGCCAAACACGGTCATATTCGGGTCGAAGTAGGTTACAGATCCGTTGACGTCGATGCTCTGTCCGGCTTGATCGTAGCTTGCGCTTTCGGCGGAAATACCCCGATCGCCGTATCGAAACAAGACCTGGTCAGAGAGTCCGACACCTTCTGTGCTCGAGAGATCGATTTGCCCGGCCGTTATCTCGATCCGTGTTGGTTCGTCTGGATCGTCAACAGTCGATAGTATTTCTGGTATAGGATCGACGTTCGTAGAGGAACAAATCACATCCTGCCCTAATGCCGCTTTTGCGGCGAAGAGCGTAAACCAGAAGACGACAGCTAGACTGTTTCTGAAAACCACAAGGCTTAGGCGGGACAAACAACTACAATGGCACAGTTCTTTTTCTGCTTCAATGAATTAGATAGGAGACCGAAGGTGGTAGCTGAGCAGGATACTTCCCGGAGCCCGAGCCGACAAGCTCACCAGAACGACTTACGATGAAAGCTATGATCCTTGCAGCTGGTCGTGGTCGGCGTTTGGAGGGCCTGACCGTAGATACCCCCAAGCCGCTTCTGACAGTTGGGGGGGAGAGTCTCATCGAGCGACATTTACGCCGCTTGGCTGGGGCGGGTTTCTCTGAAATTGTAATCAATCTTTCTTATCTGGGAGATCGAATTCGCAATGAACTCGGAGAGGTTTCGCGATGGGGGCAGACGCTAACCTACAGTGACGAGGGTTCACCAGCCCTCGAAACGGGCGGCGGCATAATAAATGCTCTGCCCCTATTAAAGCCAGGACCTTTTCTCATAGTTAACGCGGACATCTTTACCGAGTTCGATTTCACAACGCTACGTTGTGAAAATCGTGCCGGGCATTTAGTGCTCGTGCCCAATCCGCCCGAACATGAGTACGGTGATTTTGGTTTGGCCTCGTCTGGCATGGTCAATATGAAGTTACCGTTGCTGACGTATAGCGGGATCGCGATACTTTCGCCAGAGATATTTCACGGTTTCGTGCCCGGTCACCGGCCTCTGCGCCCTATTTTAGACGCTGCAATAGCGCAAAAAATGCTTGAGGGCAGTTGCTATATGGGTATGTGGAGCGATGTCGGGACACCAGACCGGCTTATCGAGATTCGCGAGACTTGCGGCGTATAGCGCTGACCTTTATGTGAACAGTACCGGGTTTTCAAATAAACGATTGGGGACTGTTTCAGCAGGCGTGCCTAGTGTATGGTTCGGCGCGCGTGAGACTAGACGGACTTCCGCACATCTATTTTATTAAAAATTTCTTGCCGGAAGAGTCAACAAATGCTCTCTAAAGCATTACAGAGTCGAGATTTCGCAATCTACCTAGTCGGTAGTATGTTTTCCTTGCACGGACTCTGGATCCAGCGTGTTGCTATCGGTTGGCTCGCGTGGGAGTTGACGAACTCTGAGGTCTGGTTAGGACTTATTGCCCTGTCTGAATTTTTACCGACGGTTTTCTTTGGACCGCTCTTCGGAGTTTGGGCGGATAGGCTGAATCGAAAAACCGTCGCATACTTCGCGACGCTTTCGAGTATCAGCCTTTCGATGTTGTTGTTCGTTTTGATCGCTATGGACCTAATGGACATCTATCTCCTTTGGATTATTACGGGGTTCGTCGGCATTGTGGGAAGTGCGTTTCAACCAGTACGGATGTCTCTGGTCCCAAGTTTAGTGCCGCGCGAACTCCTTTCGGAAGCCGTAGCGGCGCAGTCTATCGTTTTTAATATTTCGAGGTTTGTTGGACCGGCTTTGGCGGGAGTTGCGATCTCGACAATGGGTCTCGCATCCGCTTTTGCGCTGAACGCGATCTCCTATCTGGCTATGATTGTTGCGCTACTGCTTATCGAGCTGAGAACGAAGCGTTCTGGTGGGGCAAAGAGCCATTTCCTATCCGAACTACGGGATGGGTTCGTCTACACTTTTCAGCACAGGGCGATTCGTCAGCAACTCTTGATTGTCGCGATTGCGGCATTGTTTGGACGCGCCACCATTGTAATGTTGCCGGCGTTTGCGGGAGGCGTATTCGGCGGTGGCAGTAGTGCGTTGGCGACGCTTACTTCGGTTTCTGGAGCGGGAGCGATCGGGGCGGGAATCTATCTTACACGGCTCGGCGCTGGCCGGCGCTTGCTACGTGCGATTGTTGGCGCAACCCTGATTTCTGGGATGCTGATGGCCGGATTAGGCTTGACCGATAGCTATATTGTCGCGATTTTTCTCGTGGTCGCGTTGAGCTTCGTTCTCACACTCATCGGTATCGGTTCGCAGTCATTGATCCAGACCGAGGTAGATGAATTCATGCGTGGTCGTGTCTTGAGTTTATGGGCTGCGGTGGCGTTCTCCGCTCCCGCAATAGGTAGTGTGATCATAGGCGTTATTGCAGGCTGGATTGGTATTGGGCTGGTCACCTTTCTTAGTGGGCTGGTGTGCTCGACCCTGGCGTTAATACTCACGATTCGAATTTTTAAAGCCCCTCCTAGATAGCTCTCTTTCAAAGCTTCATCTTCAGATTAAATGTCTACCGAACTCTTGAGCGGAAGCCCTACTTTGCCAGGCCGCTAGGTAAAGTTTTCCCGAGTCGGTAGGATACGAGTGAGACTCGATTGGACGCGCAAAGAAATCTTTGCTACCAGCCATGAACAGAATTTAAAGCTATTTTTATCAGAACCTGTCAACGGACTCTGTGACCAAACGCTGTGGGTAAAGATACGTACGCGCCGCGCACTAATAAATAAGGGATGGTAATGAAAAAGTTAATGACGACACTATTGGTATGTACTATGACTGTTGCGTCCCAGCTTACGATCGGGCAGGGGATGGGCGCACTGAACTTTTCGGCTATAGATGCCGACTCAAACGGAGAGCTATCTCCGGAGGAAATCGCGGCGTTGCCGTTTGTGCAGTCGGGAAATGGGCAGGCAGATCGGATACTAACTCAGTGGGATACGGATGGTAGCGGGACGGTTTCTGAGGCAGAGTTCAATAACCGGCGAGCGATCGGTATGGGTATGGGTATGGGTATGGGTATGGGCTGATGGCGTTTGTTGTGAGTTGACTACATACTCAGTGTGTGATCGAGTAAATCACGTAATTCATAGCGAAACGGTAAGCAAGCGCTGTCATTGGTTCAGGGTACTCGGGCGTATCGGCGTGTTCCCAGGCATCTCCTAAATCCATATTGAAATTAATAGCGACCATCAGTCTGTCACTGTCGTCGTAAATACCGCGCCAGTGTGGATCGAAGCCGTCTTCCTCCCAGGTTTGCCCACTATAGAGTACGCGAATGCCGTGAATTTGTGCGCGCTGATCCAGATCGTACAGTACGTGTAGTACTTCGTCGTCCTCTGGGATCTCAAGAATCGGTCGATCTGGAAAGACGCGCCCCATGCTGGCAACAAATCCAGCCCACTGGCGGCTGCCATGAAAGTCATCGACCATGAGGAATCCACCGCGCAGTAAATATTCCCTGAGTCGACCGGCCTCGAAGTCGCTGAGATACCAACCGCCGACTTCAACCGCATAAAGCCATGGGTAATTAAAGATCTCGTCGGTATTGAGGCGAATTCTGCGTCCACCGTCGCCGTTGAAACGACTAACAGCCGCTCCATCGACCCGGGTTAAACGCTTCAGTCCCTGCATGAAATGGAACTCAGCGTCTGGGCAGTCAATCGCCCACCGCTGGCGCCAGTCCGGGCAACCAAAGTCTCTGCCGCCACTACCGTAAACTAGCCTTGTGAACTGAAATTCTGCCGAAGGTAACGGGGTTGCCGTCGTTTGTTCTTGTGCTACTGCTAAACTAAAGCAGGCCACTAAGATCGAGCCAATGATAGCGCTGGCGCCACTAGATTTTTCCATTCCCACAGTTAATTCAGCCTCACGCCGCTTTTTCGATATGCTCGGTTTTTCACTCAGAAATCTTTTACTGGGCGGATGGTTGGAAAATGATAACATCGTGTAGCGAATGTTGGCCCCAGTTTTTACTCAGTTTTGTCATGAGTAAGGATTAAGATGAGGGGCCTGTCGTGTTTGTTAGTTAAGTCACACAATAGTGACAGAATAGCGCTGAAGGCTGTTTAGTTTGTTCGAATTACTCTTCAAATATTCTCGTGCAACTTTTGATCAGGGCCAATTTGTTTTTGCTAGTGGTTGGCCGATCTGGTTGCTGGTTGCTGCGAGCCTGGCCGCGATGCTTGGAGTTGTTTATAGCTTGGTACTGCGTCGCGATTCACTGACGACGGGTAAGCTGATTGCGCTCGCCACTATTCAAGTTGCGATGGTTACTCTCGTCCTTGTCTTGCTCTGGCAACCCGCGTTGTTGAGTGACCGGCTTCGTGCCGAAGATAATGCAGTTGCTCTGCTTCTCGATACCTCGGCGAGTATGAGTTACGGTGAAGCCGAAGAGTCGCGCTTACAGCAAGCCGTTGTAGCACTCAATAATGGCGTACTCGAAGAACTCGCCAGCAGTCTCGAGACACGATTGTATGCTTTTGCTGAAGATTCGACGACGATTGATAGTTTCGAGCTGGTGCCGCCGCCCGGCACCGCGACTCATCTGGGGGAGGCGGTCCTTGCGGTCTTGCGGGAGGCTCGCTCATCGGCGCTCGGTGCGGTGGTGGTAATCAGCGACGGCGCTGACAATTCCGATGAGCTTGATTCTGCCCAATTTGCTGAGATTGCGAGCTTCGGAGTTCCTGTGCACACCGTTGGTGTAGGACGCGAGTCGATACCGGAAGATATTGAACTCGAAAGCGTTAGCATGACAACACAGGTAATGGCTGGGTCGCGTGTGAGTTCCCAGTTAAGTATCCGCCACGCAGGGTCTGGCGTAGCCAGGCTCAAGATCTACGACGGCGCCACCATTCTTGCATCTGAAGACCTGGTGCTTCCAAATCGTGACGGTGTAACGACACACTGGGTTGACTTTGATATTGGTGCTGCAGGCGTTAAGGATCTGAGCTTTGTTCTGGATACCGTTGCCGGTGAACGTAACACAATTAATAATGCACAATACCGTGTGCTCGAAGTTCCCGAAGATCGACGCAGTATTCTTTACATTGAAGGCGAGCCGCGTTGGGAATACAAATTCATTCGTCGAGCTCTAGAGGAAGATTCTCCACTTAGACTGGCTAGCCTGTTGCGGACGACACCGAATAAGTTCTATCGTCAGGGGATCGAGGGGCCAAATGAACTCGAAAACGGGTTTCCACAGGATCGGGAAACTCTGTTCAGTTACGATGCGCTGATAATCGGTAGCTACGAGGCGGCTGCTTTAACGCCGGAGCAGCAGGAAAATATTCGTGCATTTGTAAGCGAACGTGGCGGCAGTCTCCTTATGTTAGCGGGGCTGCGGGGTCTCGCTGATGGTGGCTGGGGCAACAGCGTTGTTGCGGAGGCGTTACCGGCATTGCTGCCTAACATTGAGGCGGCCACGTTCAATCGTTGGCCGGCGAAGGCTATTCTGACTAAGGAGGGCGAGGCATCGTTGCTCACGCGCCTTGACTCAGATCGCGACGCAAATATTGCCCGCTGGGCAGAGATGCCCGATATCGCTGATTTTCAATATCTTGAAGATCTGAAACCTGGGGCAGTGGCGCTGCTTGAGGCTGATGTTCAAGGAACACCGCACCCGCTATTGGTTCAACAGCGATACGGTCTCGGTAACGCTTATATCCTCGCAACGAGCGGTACGTGGCGCTGGCAGATGCAACTACCATCCGAGGATATGCGTCATGAAACCTTTTGGCGGCAAATATTGCATGCGTTAGCTTCCAGTGCTCCGCGTGCGGTCGTTGTTTCTGCTGAACAGCTCTTCTATGGTGATGAGAATGAGATCAGGTTGCGTGCGGAAGTCCGAGATAGAGAATTCGTACCTGTTACTAATGCCGATGTTACGCTATCCGTGATTTCGGCAGGCAGTGGAGCCCCGGATGTTCTGACGATGCTGCCATTGCCTGGTGAACCCGGGCAGTACGAAGTGATGATTCAGGCGACCGAAACCGGTATGTATCGATTTGAAGCTGAGGCTTCACTTGGTGATGACGTCCTCGGCTCGGCTCGTTTCGCCGTCCGACGTGCTAGTGGAATTGCGGAGCACTTCCAGATCCAACAGAATCGATTTCTTCTCGAGAATCTCGCCAGTTTGACGGGCGGCCAGTATTTCGCGCTCGATGATCTTGAGGCACTACCCGAAGTAATACGGTTTTCTGATGCGGGTATTATCGAAACGGAAATTCTCGATCTTTGGAACATGCCTATATTTTTTATGCTGCTAATTCTTTTGAAGGCTGGCGAATGGGTGCTGCGGCTATATTGGGGGCGCCTATGAGAGTCGTCGCTAGAAATCTTATCCTCGCCTCGTTTTTGACAAGTGTGTACGTGCAGGCGGAGCTCCATTACCTGATAGTTGGTGGTCTCGGAGGTCAGGCTAGTTACGAGGAGCGTTTCTCTGCGCAGACGGAGGCATTGGCCGATGCGGCTCGACGGACACTGGGCGAGGAATCGCGAGTCGCTATATTGTCAGGGGATGCCGCTAGTCGAAACGCATTGACAGCGGAACTAATACGGCTTGCAGAAGAGACTGGCCCTGAAGATAGTGTCGCCATATTTCTGCTCGGCCACGGTAGTTTTGACGGTGAATTATATAAATATAATCTTCCCGGCCCGGATATAGATGGGGGTACCCTCGCAGTGTTGCTAGGTAATATTCCGGCAGGGAAGCAGCTTGTTGTCAATGCGACGAGCGCGAGCGGGGCAGTTCTGGAGAACTGGGCTGATGACCGGCGCATGTTGATCACGGCCACTAGGAGTGGTGGCGAGAGGAACGCGCCACGTTTCGGTGCGCACTGGGTCGAGGCAATGTCAAGTGAAGAAGCTGATGAAAATAAGAATGGCGCGATCACTGCCCACGAGGCTTTTGCGTTCGCTGAACGAGAGGTTGCCGATAGTTATGAAAGCGCTGGGACCCTGGCGACAGAGCATCCGCAACTCGTCGGTGATATCGATGGCGTATTCAATGTTGCCCTTCTCGAAGCGCGGCTTGCGACTACGGCCGAGCTTGAGATTCTCATAGGGGAACTCGGTATTCTTGAGGAGTCTGTCGACGAGTTGCGGGCTCGTCGCGAGAGCATGGGTAACGATGCGTATCTAGCCGAGCTGCAAGAATTGCTACTTGAGCTGGCTTTGGTTCAGCGAGAAATAGATGAGATTCGTAACGCTGAGTAGACCATGAGAATCGTTTTCGCAGTTGTTGCCCTTGTGTTAGTTGGCTTGTCTGCCGCCTTCGCCTTGGAGATCGATTACTCGTCGACTCGCAATATAGAGCTTAGGGCTTGCGATACGCATCTCTACAGGGGGCGGCGGTCGGAAGCCGAGCTCTGTTACGGAGCGCTTTTGACGAAAAGCCAGGACGCGCGGATTCGTGGCGAAGCATCTTGGGGCCTTGGCGATCTGCGTACCGCAAACTCCTATTTTCAGACGGCGGTTGAGATATATCCGGAGGACGCTCATGCTCGGGCGCGTTGGGGTGGACTTTATCTTGCAACTCATCAGGACAGCGATGCAGTTAAGTTGTTCGAGGAAGCGCTTTCGTTAGATCCTGAACTTGCGGAGGCCAAACTTGGCCTCGCTAGCGTCTCTGCCGGACGTTTTGAGGACCGGGCCCGTGAGTTGATCAATGAGGTTCTAGAGAAAAATCCTGAACGCGTGGATGCGCATCTGCTGCTGGCACAGATGCACCTTGAGGAAGGTGCTCTGGAAGAAGCTGAAAAAGTACTAACGGAGGCGCTTGAAATTGTGTTGTCGTTAGATATGCCCCCGCTAGAGATATATGCGCTGAACGCATCTGGTGATCTTCTGCGTGATATTACCGATAGTCCCTGGACGGATCGAGCACTCGCCTATAACCCTCGCTATGGTGAAATCTATTCGACACCGGCCTATTTTTACGTCATTACGCGACGATACCGTCAGGCTATCGAACTACTGCAACAAGCGGTCACCATTCAGCCTGATCTGTGGGCCGCTCACTCGGAATTGGGTGTGAATCTGCTACGCGAGAATCGGGTGGACGAGGCTCAACGGCATCTGACAATTGCTTATCGAGGCGATCCTTTTAGTGCGAAAATCGTTAATACACTGCGTTTAATTGACAGTTTCGACAATTTTAAGGTTATTACGCATAGCCCTCGATTGGGAGGTGAGTCCGATTTCCCAGGCATTATTTTGAGACTCCATAACGAAGAGGCGGATGTGCTCGAGCCTTATGTTGTAGATCTCGTATCCAGAAGCATCGAGACCTTTACAGCACGTTATCAGTTCAATCTCGAGGAACCAGTGATTGTTGAGCTATACCCGGATTCCGCTGATTTCTCGGTGCGAACGTCCGGGTTGCCGGGGATAGGTCTCCTAGGTGTGACTTTTGGTTATCTTGTCGCGATGGACAGCCCCTCGGGGCGCCCCGAAGGTGACTTTCATTGGGGCACGACTCTATGGCATGAAATGGCACATGTTTTTACGCTTGAAGCGACAGACCATCTCGTGCCACGCTGGTTTAGCGAGGGTGTCTCAGTTTTCGAGGAATGGAGTACAGGACCATTGCCCGGTCGGCACATTCCACTGCATGTTTTGCAGGCGATGGAAGAAGACAAATTCTTGCCCGTAGCCGATCTTGACAGCGGTTTCATACGACCGACCTACGACGGTCAAATTATGGTTTCCTATATGCAGGCAGGACTGATTTGTCAGTACATCGAAAACCGTTGGGGGCAAAGCGGACTTGTAGGCATGTTGGAGGGTTTTCGCGACGGAACGACAACAAGTGAGGCTATTCTCCTGGCGCTTGGTGTTACACCGGATGTATTTGACAACGGTTTTCAAAATTTCATAGAGAACGAGTTTGAGGGCACACTAGCGGGTCTTGGAGACTGGCGTGAGCACCTTGCCGCGGCTTCCGAAGCGATGAGCGAAAATAACTGGGAGAATGTTATCGAGGCGGCTGATAAGGCGATCGTTAACTATCCTGACCATGTTGCTGAGAACTCGGCGTATCTTTATAAAGCACGCGCGCATGACCAACTCCAGCAGCGCTCGGCTGCGCTCCAGGCGTTAGAAAGATATTGGCGCGGTGGCGGTTATGACCCGTCAGCATTGAATCAGCTCGCTCGATGGCTTTTTGAGGAAGAGAGGAAGGCAGAAGCTATAGCAGTTGCGGAAGCTATTCTACAGGTTGCTCCGTTGGACAATGATTTACACATTCAGCTCGGCGATTGGCTTCTCGCAGAGCAGATGCCTGAAGTAGCGCTGCGTGAATATGAGGCATCGCTGGCTATGAATCCCCATGACCAGGCCGCGGCTCACTACCGGCTAGCGACAGCATATCGGCAACTGGAAGACGACGCTAGCACGCTATCACATGTATTGTATGCTCTAGAAATCGCCCCGCATTATCGGGAAGCACAACAATTATTACTGGAGATTGCACGTTGAGTTCTGAATCATCTAGTCAATTAGATACCGAAGAGGCGCGGGCTTTGATCGAAACATTTCAAGGGTCGCTCGATAATATCCGCGTGGAGGTCCAGAAAGTAATTGTCGGGCAAGACGAGGTTGTGGAGCATCTACTTATGACGCTGCTGGTCGGTGGTCACTGCTTGATTACCGGGCTGCCTGGGACCGCGAAAACCTTGTTGGTGCGCACCCTGGCGGATGCTTTGGGATTGACATTCAAGCGTATCCAATTTACGCCGGACCTCATGCCTACTGATGTGACGGGCACAGATATCATTGAGGAAGACATTACGACAGGGCGTCGCACTTGGACGTTTGTGCCGGGACCGCTGTTTACTAATGTGATGCTCGCTGACGAAATAAACCGGACGCCGCCAAAAACTCAATCGGCATTACTAGAGGCTATGCAGGAATTTTCGGTAACAGTACGCGGTAACCACCACACCATTACGCCCCCCTTTTTCGTGTTAGCGACTCAGAATCCAATCGAGCTTGAGGGTACTTACCCGTTACCTGAGGCGCAGCTAGACCGGTTCCTGTTCAACGTCGTGTTGGACTATCTCAGTGATGATGAAGAGCTTGAAGTTGTGCAGCGGTATACGACGCAGATGGGCATTCCGGAAGTCAGCGCGTGTACTACACCCGAAGAAATCCTCAAGTTCCAGTGGCTTGTGCGTCAGGTGCCCGTCTCGGAGACCGTTAATCGGTTCGCTGTTGACCTGGTGCGGGCGACGCGCCCTGACGATCCTAATGCGCCCGAAGTTGTGCGCCGTTACGTTCAATATGGCGCTAGCGTTCGTGCCACGATGTTCTTGACCCTGGCAGGAAAGGCTCGTGCGCTAATGAGTGGTAGGTTTCACGTCACAATCGACGACATCGCGGCGCTTGTCTTGCCGATTATGAGGCATCGTGTGTTGACAAATTATTTTGCAGAATCCGACGGTGTTGATACCGACGAGATCCTAGAACAGCTGGTGGCCGCGCTTGGCAGCTCCGGTCAGCAAGCTAAAGCCGGATAAGACGGGGCGCTATTTAGTCAATGAGTGAGCGAACCGCCGGAACGCCACGTGAACTCCTTAATCCTGAGGTGCTTGCGAGCTTGTCCAATCTGGAGCTTGTGGCGCGGGCGGCAGTACACGGATTTCTGAATGGTCTACATCGTTCCCCATTTTTTGGCTTTAGCCAGGAATTTGCGGAATATCGAGCCTATTCTGAGGGCGACGACCCGCGCTTCGTCGATTGGAATGTCTACGCGCGTACAGAGCGGACCTATATCAAGCGTTTTCTCGGTGAGACAAATACGCACCTTGTTATTCTTTTTGACGCTAGCGCGTCGATGGGTTATGGCAGTGGCTCTATTACAAAGTTGCAGTATGGGAAGTTTCTAGCAGCGACCCTGGCTTACATGGCTGCGCAACAGCATGATGCTGTGGGATTAGTCATCTTTGATGAAGAGGTGCGAGAGCAGCGTCGCCCATCCTCGCAGCCAGGGCAGCTCAGCGCAATATTGCATGCTATTGATCGCGTGACGCCTGGTACGGGAACCAATCTAGAAGTTCCGTTCGAACGTTTTCGACAGTATCAGTCAGGTAAAGGACTCGTTGCGGTAATCTCCGACTTCTACTGTGATACGGCAGCAATGATAAAAAGTGTTCAGCCGCTTGCCTACCAAGGCCAGGACGTAATTCTCTTTCAGTTATTGGATCCGCAGGAACTCAAGCCAGAATTTAGGGAGTCCGCACTGCTCGAAGATATGGAGACCGGGGAAGCGATGGAAGTGTCGCCGATCTTTATGCGTTCGCGGTATCGCGACCGAATCCAGTCGCACGTAAATGCGCTTAGTGAAGCAGCTGCGGGAGCCGCCGCCGATCACCGCCTCGTTAGCATTGCTGAGCCATTGGATAGTGCACTGCGTAACTATTTGCTGTTCCGGCAGCGGCGGGGATAGTTTTAGGAATTCATCATGACGTTACTTGCTCCCGCATTTCTCCTTGGCCTGTTCGCGATCGGGGTGCCGTTGTGGCTACATCGTTTGTCATCAGAAAATCCTAATCGTCAGCCGTTCAGCTCCGTTATGTTTCTCGAGCCCGGTGAGCCGCGACGCGTGCTCGCCAAGAAGCTGCAGTACCTATTGCTTTTGGCGTTGAGAATCGGGATTCTATTGCTTTTGGCGCTCGCGTTCGCGAGACCCGCTTTGCTAGGGGGCGCCCAGACATTCCTTGGCGAGACTGCAAGTCTGCAGGTTGTTGTAATGGATCTATCCGCATCGCTTCGCTATGGTCAACGCTGGGACCGTGCGCAGGATGTAGCTAGCGACATCATTGACGAGATGGCCGCGTCCGACCTAGGACAACTTGTAGCGGCCGGACGGCTTACTCGCGTAATGGCGGAGCCGTCACTTGATCGTACTGGTCTCAGGCAGGCGCTGAATACTCTCGAGCCAGGGTTATTCCGTATCGATTATGGCCAACTCATCAGTGCTATGGATGGTGTTTTGAGTGGTGTTGAGCTACCAATCGTCGTTCATCTTGTGACCGATCTTCAACAAACGTCGATGCCTGCCCGTTTCGCGGATCTGGCGCCGCAGATGCCACTCGAGATTCAGATACACGACGTCTCATCTCAAGGTCATATCAACATGAGCATTGAGGGCCTAGCTTGGACAGCAGCATCAGGAGCTGTCGCTGTTGCGGTTCGCGGCTATGGTACGGAGGAGTCGCAGACGGCGGTTACGCTAGAACTCAATGGTGAAGAAGTTGCGAGGCAGCAGATCACTATGCTGGCGGACGCTGGAGCCCAGCTCAGTTTTGATGGGCTGGAGCTCGAGACCGGCGCTAATCGTATTCGCGTGCAGTTGGAATCCGGCGATGGACTGGCTGTAGATGACGAGAGAGTGCTCGTCGTTCGGCGTCCAGTGCCGCGCCCATTACTGCTCGTCACTGGAGATCCGCGAGGCAGAGACGGATTGTTCGTTACAGCAGCGATAGATACGTTACCGGAACTGGCTTTTCAGATCGAACAAATTACGCTCGGCGCGCTTGGTGAAAAGACGCTAGCCGAATATCCGCTAGTAATTGTTGGTGATGGGGGGATTCTCGCAGACGAGGATTCGGAACAACTAAGGGAATACGTTAATGCTGGCGGGGCGCTCCTGATGGCGCTCGGACAGCGAGCTACCGGGCTCAACCAAGTGCCGGTCACAGGCCACAATTTTTCTGCGATCTCGCAGTTCGCTGAGGTGGACGGTGAATACGCTTCTGTTGGTAATTTAGATCGTACGCATCCCGCTTTGGGTAGTCTTGATGAGCTGCGCTCGGCAAGATTCTCTCGGTATCATGCCGTTGAACCGGCCGAGTTGGATAGTGTTCCTGTCGTGCTTGACGATGGTACACCTTTATTGATAGAGCACACTATGGGCGCCGGACAGGTTTTCCTATTCACGTCTTCACTAGACCGTGAGTGGAATGATCTACCCGTCAAACCGGTATTCGTGCCAATGCTAGCCGAACTCTCGTCGTACCTTACGGGTGACCTGACGTTGAGTAGTGAAGCGGATCTAGGCAGTACCCTGTCGCCGCGCGCGGTTGGTCTTGTCGGTGGGCAAATTTTCGATCCCGACGGTAATAAGGCGCTTGGGCTTGCGGGCGCGGGCTCAGGCGATGACGTATTGCTTAACCAGACGGGCTTTTATGAGATAGTAGGTTCGGGTCAGACAGAACTCGTTGCAGTGAATATTGATCCAAGAGAGTCAGATTTGGGAACAATCGAACCCAATGCGGTAACGCGCTGGTTGGCTTTGGGGCCTCGAGTGACTGGGAACGGGCAAAGTGAAACTATTAATCTTTCAGAAATGCCACCTACGCCCTTGTGGCCATGGTTATTAGGTCTTCTCGTAATAATAGTCATCGTAGAATCTTGGGTCGGAAACTGGCATCTTAGGGTCCGGAGAGGAATTGCAGTATGACCGTCCAATCACAGTTGGAAAGCTACCTTAATGAGTTCCGTCGTAGACTCAAGGCCCTGATCGTTGCTCGTGGCGCTGCGGTGCTTTCTGTTGCGGCACTGCTGTTTACACTGGGCGCGGTATACGTTGGCACTCGACAGGCCTTTGCCAATGACTTCATGGTTGGTGCGCGACTGCTTCTCGTATTGTTGCTTGTTGGTTTGGTCATCGGTTTGTTGGCATTTCCACTGCGTTTGTTGCAGCGCTCTGAAGGAGTAAAGGATATCGAGCGTCGCGCGCCTGATTTTGATGGGCGCGTTGAAACCTACCATGGGCTCGTTAAATCTTCCGAAAATGATGAGCAACATTCCCCATTTTTGGGCTTGCTCGCTGAAGACACATTGAAGGTTGCGCGCCGAATCCCGATAGCACTGAAAATTAGAGATTGGGAGATATCTGCGCCGACCGTTATCACAGTCGTTGCGTTAGGTGCTTTGATCTGGTTCGCTGCGTTCGGTCCGGGTAACTGGCGATACGGTGCACGGCATCTATGGGCCGGCTGGGCCATTTCCGATACGCTTCCGCCACAACGAATTGTTGTCACACCGGGAGATGGGGCGGTCCGGCGCGGCGGCGATTTTCAGATTACAGCGAATGCTGCCGGTTTCGATCCATTGGACGCTTTAGTTTTTGCACTTTTCGAGGGTAGTGAAACCTGGGAAAGTGCGCCAATGGACATGTCGGAGGAGGGCGGTTTCGACTTCAGTTTTTATGCGGTTCGAGAACCGCTTCGTTACTACGTTACCTCGGCAGGTATAAGCAGTGAGGAATTCGAAATTCAGGTTGTTGATCTTCCTCGCGTGAGTAGCGTCAAGCTAACCTATCAATATCCGCAGTGGACGCAGTTAGATAGCTTGACCGAAGACCCTGGCTATGACATTCGTGCCGTAGCTGGTACCAGAGTTGAGGTTGAAGTTCGCACCGACAGGCCGCTAAGCGACGCAGAACTTGTAGTCAACGGAGAATCGCTGACGATGTCGTCCAGCGATTCATTGGCGACGGCTACCCTAGAAGTCAGCGACGAGGGGGAGTATTACGTTTCGACTTTGTTTAACGGTGATCCGGTTCGGTTGTCGGACACTTATTTTATCGATGTCGTTCCGGACAACAGGCCAGCGGTAACGATTGTTAAGCCTGGCCGTGACTGGCGTGCCAGTAATATTGAGGAAGTCTCTCTGCAAATTCAGGCGAGCGACGATTTTGGACTGGATCGCTTGGAATTGCATTACGCTGTCAACGGGGGTGAGTGGCAGATAACTGAGCTAGAAGTCGAGGGCGACTATGCCCTGAACGAAGAAATTCTCTATCTCGAAGATCTGGCGCAACTCGACCAAGAGATGGTTCTGGAACTTTTGAACCCGGAAGGCGCCGAAGCAATTGATAAAAGGCTCGTGCCCGGTGATCTTATATCTTACTTTGCCGAGGCCTACGATCGAGATTCTTCGATGCGGACTGATCTTTATTTCGTCGAAGTCCAGCCGTTCGATCGCAGTTTCTCGCAGTCCTCGCAAGGCGGTGGCGGAGGAGGAGGGGGTGGTGGTGCTGGAGAGCAGAGCGAAATTTCGCAACGCCAGAAGGAAATACTCGTAGCGACCTGGAATTTGATCCGTGAGCAAGATGAGCAAGCTGGTTACCAGGATGAACAGCAGATTCAGGATAATGGTTTGCTCTTGGCTGAGCTGCAACGGACGCTCGCCGAGCAAGCCCAGACGTTGGCGTCGCGAACACGCGCAAGGCAACTAACGAGCGTTGACGAAAAAATCCAGACCTTTGTTCAAAGTTTAGAAAGTGCGGCTGAAGCGATGATGCCTGCCGCGGATCGATTGGCTGATGTCGAGTTTGATGATGCGGTTCCGTCGGAACAGGAAGCTTTGCAGCACTTGCTCAAGGCCGAAGCGGTATTCACGGATATCCAGGTTGCGTTCAATCAGGGTGGCGGCGGTGGCGGTGCTGGCGGTTTCGCCGGTCGTGATTTGGCAGAATTATTTGAACTCGAAATGGATCTGGATAAGAACCAATATGAGACGGAATCGGCCGTATCTTTTGGTAGCCCGCAGGAACAGGAGGTTGATGAGGCAATCGCTAAGCTTCAAGAATTAGCGCAGCGCCAAGAAAATCTTGCCAGGCAAGCCAATCAGCGCAACGGGCTGACCGAGGAAGAACGCTGGCAGCAACAGGAACTGCGGCGAGAGACGGAAGAGCTCAGACAGGAACTTGATCAGTTACGGCAGGCTGCGGCTAACCAGCAACAACAGTCCGTCGGTGCTTCGGGAAACCAGGCTAGTGGTGGGGCACAGGGCCAGCAGACAGAAGAAGCAATGCGTGAACTCGATAATGCGCTGCAGGGCTATGAATAGGGTAGGCGGTCAGGAGGGAGAGAATCTTGATCCCGAACAGATGCAGCGTGCGATGGAAGAGGCTCGACGCCAGCTCGATCGAGCGCTCGAGCAGATGACAGCACAGCGTCAAGCCGTGGCGGAGGAAGCTTTCTCTGGGTTGTCCGACCGTTCCGGTGAGCTGTTTGATGAACAACGCCAGATAGCGAATGAGTTACAACAGGTGGCACGAAGATATCTTGATGCTCAGGCGCGAAATGAGCCTACACGAGATGTCTTAAGTCCAGAGGAAACCTACGATTTGGCCGTGCGAAAATGGGAAATGCAGCAAGAGCTTGAGCAACTCGAGCAGGATATCCAGGCCATAGCACAGCAGTTTAGAGGGCAGACACCTAGTGCGAGCGAAGAGTTGCGGGATTCGTTGACTGATCTGCAACGATCGCAGGCGATTGCTCGTCTTGGTGATGCAGCCGCGGCTATTCGTTATGGCGCTGCGCAGCAAGCTGCGCCGATGGAGGGAATAACAACGGCGGCGTTGGATGAGCTGCAGCGAGGGACAGAGCGTGCTTTAGCGCTTGCGTTACGGGAATCTGGGGAGGGCATCCAAGCTGAGTCTGATGCTACGGCCGAATTACTCGCGGAACTTCAGAGCCTTCGTCGCGAGCTTTCAGAGTTACAGGCTGGGCAACCGGGTCAGCAAGGCCAGTCGGATCAAGCTGGCCAGGGCGGTCAACAGTCCGGCGGTGTATTCGGCGGCAACACGTTCGGTGGTGGGCAGGGTTTCTACGATCCGAATCGTCGAGGACTTGGCGCATGGGATCCTGCAGGTATTGCGAGTTTTGACGAGAACTTGCAGGCTGAGCTCGAGGATAGGCTGAATGAGGCGGGGGCGGATCTGTTGACGCTCGGGTCACGTTTGCGTACGGAAGGCTTAACTGCTGAGGAGCTCGAGGCCGTTCGTCGTCTAGGTGATGCGCTTCGCGGCGGGCTCACGGGTAACCCCGAGTTAGTCGAACAGGAATTTCTCGCAATGTTGAGTTTAGTAGAGCAATTGGAACTGCAGCTTGCCAGTAGTGAGTTGGGTAATGACGACGGGGGAGTTAGGACTGAGACGCCGGCTCAGGTCACTCAGGGTTACGAGGATGCTGTGGCCGAGTATTTTCGCCGGCTCAGTCGTGTTGCCGAGTAGTAACTCCAGCTAAATTTTTCTTCTTTGGGTATGGTTTGGGCCATATGTGATTTCTAGCGAGCGTGGAAAAATAACAAATCCTTAAGCTCAAATTGTCAACGGGGCGTAAACCTAGCCGTTTATTCTCTAATCGGATAGTTTTATTTGGTAGCGATACCGCGAGTTTTTCCTTCGCGGCGTAAATCCGGACGTTTGGTGGGATAATCAAACCATTGAAATATATGAAATAGACGGAAAAAAGAGCAAATAGATTGCCTTAGGAATATGGTCGAAAAACACTCAGAAGTGATGATCGTTACGCGCGATTTAAAGCGTCACTACTCTATGGGAGGTGAAACTATCCATGCCCTAAGAGGGATCGACCTGCAAATTGATCATGGTGAGTACGTTGCAGTGATGGGCCCTTCCGGTTCAGGTAAGTCGACGCTGATGAATATGATTGGTTGTCTAGATACGCCTGATGACGGCCAGTATTGGCTCAATGGTAAATTGGTATCTGAAATGAAGGATAGTGAGTTAGCAGGAGTGAGGAACGGTGAGGTTGGCTTTGTGTTCCAGACATTCAATCTGTTAGCGCGCGCGAATGCTCTCCACAACGTGGAGATGCCTTTAATCTACGGCGGTATGAAACGTAAAGAACGCCTTGAGCGTGCTGCGAGTGCATTGGCACGGGTAGGGTTATCTGATCGCATGAGTCATCGTCCGAGCGAAATGTCGGGTGGTCAGCGACAACGCGTTGCCGTGGCGCGCGCTCTTGTTACTGAACCCAGTATTCTTCTGGCCGATGAACCGACTGGTAATCTCGATTCTGTAACGGGACGGGATATCATGGGTTTATTTGATGATCTTCACGTCGCCGGGCACACGATAATTCTGGTTACGCACGAAGCGCATGTCGCGGAGCATGCGGAACGTTCAATTTTCCTGCGCGATGGTGCTATAGAGTCAGATCGGAAAACTAGAGTAATGAGTCACTAACGATGCGTGTCTTGACAATAATGGCGGTGGCGCTATTGATGAGCGCTTGTGAACCGGATGAGTCAGTAGTGGCCTTGCCGATTTACGATACTGCGCCGGTGGCAACTAGAGCAATCGAGGTAACCGTTGATGCGGCTGGGGTAATCGAGCCGGAAGTGACCGTGGAGGTGAAATCGAAAGCGTCGGGTGAAATTCTTGCCGTTCATGCGGAAACTGGGGACGTTGTTCAAGCTGGATTTCTTCTAGTCGAGGTAGACCAACGTACGCCGCGGAATCGATTCGCGCAGGCGGAAGCTGACCTCGTCGCGGCAAGAGCCAGGCGCACGATTGCGGAAACACAGATGGAGAGATCGAAAACGCTATTCGGTACGGGAACACTTACTGAGTATGATTATGAACAAAGCCAGTTGGAGTATGCGAACGCTGAAGCTTCAGTGATCGGCATGGAGGTTGCGCTCGAAAATGCGCGAATCGCGATGGACGATACCCAGGTGCGAGCGCCAATCACCGGCACTATTATCCAGCGACAGGTAGAGCCTGGTAACGTTATTTCATCGCCGACACAAGACGTAAGCGGTGGCAGCGTATTATTGCAGATGGCCGATCTCACGACAGTGCAGGTTCGAACGCTGGTTGATGAGACGGACATTGGCAAGATCAGGCCGGGGATGGAAACTCGTGTGACTTTTGCTGCTTATCCGAACCAACCTTTCGATGGTCAGGTGCTCAAAATCGAGCCTCAGGCAATTGTGGAACAGAATGTGACCATGTTTGCCGTACTGATCCGGCTAGAAAATAGGGGTGACGTCCTGAAGCCAGGTATGAATGCCGAGGTCCAGATACGGATTGCGAGTCGAGATTCCGTTGCGGCCGTGCCTACGATGGCGTTGCGTGCGGAAAGCGACATCCCGGTTACAGCCCTGATGCTGGGCATTGCTGAGTCAGAGCTGCGCGAAATGCTTTCGGCCAGTATGCCTGAGAGCTCCGCTTCGGATACAGGGCAACGAATGCAGCAGCGTTCAACAGGACGTTACAGTGAATTACCAGATGATATTGAAATCTCACAGATTCAACAGATTATTGCCAAGCGCCGCAATGGTGAAACGCTGACGGTGGAGGAGCAAACGGTCATTGACCAGTTGCAGGCACGCATCCGGCAGTCCGGTGGTGGTATGAATGGTGGTGGACGCAACGTTCTAGAAACCGTATCGATTACCGACTATCAGTTTGGCGGAAGCTATTGGGTTGTGACGATGCAGGACGGCGGGACCTTGCCCTTATCAGTCCAAACCGGACTGACGGATCTCGAGTACAGTGAGATTGTCGCGGGACTCGATTCCGATGCTGAAGTTTTGCTTCTGCCGAGTTCAAGCCTTTTCGAGCAACAAGAAGCGATTCAGAATAGGCTCTCTGCTATGTTCGAAACAGTAACTCCCTTCCAGGCAGGGGGGCGCGGCCCCGGAGCTGGAACTGGCCGAGGCCCCCGGTAGCTAGTCGACATTCTTTTTGTTCAAGAAGTAGAATTCGCGGCCATCGCAATTTGGAATAATTGAAGAATGACCATACAGATTAAAACAATTGAGTACACTCATGACGGTACCGTTTTCGAAGGGTGTCTGGTTTGGGATGATGAAATAGGAGAATCACTACCCGGTGTAGTGGTTTACCATGCATGGGGCGGGCTCGGCGCTTTCGAGCAATCGCGTGCCACCGAGCTCGCGAAGCTTGGCTATGCAGCGTTCTGCCCGGACCTGTATGGTAAAGGAGTACGCGGTGACAACCCTGACGATAACCTCAAGCTTATGCAACCGCTACTCGACGATCGGTCGTTGCTACAGAGTCGAGTTGCCTGTGGTCTTAAAGTTGCCCGTGATCAGCCCGTAGTAGATGAATCGCGCGTTGCGGCGACCGGTTACTGTTTTGGCGGACTTTGTGTACTGGACCTTGCTCGCATGGGTTCGGATATCCTGGGAGTGGTGAGCTTTCATGGTCTCTTTCAACCGCCCGGTAATACTGAGGGCAAGAGCATCCGTGCGAAGGTTTTGGTCTTACATGGATGGGAAGATCCAGCCGTACCGCCGGAACGTGTGGTTGCCCTCGCAACGGAACTTACCGAAGCGGGAGCCGACTGGCAGATTCACGGTTACGGTCACACGCTGCATGCGTTTACCAAACCAGACGGTCAGATTCCTAATCCGGGCTCTAAGTACAGCGAATCAGGGGATAGGCGCTCCTGGCAGGCGATGACTAATTTTCTAGCTGAGATACTCTAGTTATCCTCTCGTACCATATCGGGCGCGTTCAGGCTGTTAGAACGTAGTTTAGAATCTCGACGACCTGCTCGGGTGTTCGGGCTGTCGCGTTTGCGGCAGCGTCTACTTCTTTAAGCGCGTGATTGTGCTCCTCTTCATGAAGAATGATGAGGGACTTGTTTAGCGCGGCAGCGTAGCCCGCATCAAATGCGGCGTTCCATTGTTTGAACTTCGGACCAAATCTTACGACCACGATATCGGCTTGGCCGATCATGTTAGCGGTTCGAATAGCGTTAATGCTAGCGCCTTTGCGGTCCTGCCAAAAAGCCTGGGCTTCTTCGCCCAGAATCTGAACGCCGCAGAGATCGCTAGCATCATGGTCCGTTACGGGGCCGGAGAATGTGACAGGAAGTTTCTGCTCCTCTGCACCCGCGATAATCCGATCTCTCCAGTCTGAGTGGATCTCGCCGGCTAGATAAATATTCCAGTTCTTGTTAGTCATTGATCATCACCTTAATGTACGAGTGGGTTAAAGTTGCCAAGCTCTTCGCCATATAGTGGCTTCGTTGGTAGAGGGATAAGGTAGCAGAGATAATGCGATTGTCGAAACAGCAAATCTGGCTTCTACTCGCAATAGAAACAGTATTCTTGGCCTTGTTGGCGGCTTGGGTGCTGTTGCAATTTGATCGTTTGTTAGAGCCGATCGGAATTGGTATCGCGCTAGGAATCATTGTTGCGGGCGATGTTGTATCAGCATTATTACTGCAGCGATATGCTCCAACACATATTATTTTACAACCTGGCGAAGTTTCGCGACCGTTTGCGAAGGTTCTCAGTGGTTTCGGCGATAGTAAGATTGGTGAGGTTGTAGTTAAGGGTGAACGCTGGAATGCGTTTCATAATGGTGACGGTACGATATTGCCTGGAGATCGTGTTGATGTTGTTGAGAGGAAGGGTCTAACGTTGTATGTCAGGACTATCGATCGGTAGGGGGGCAGACTTTTGTGGTTTTCTCAATCGCCGCTTGTCGCGGCTCGTTAAACTCAAGACCAGCTAGATTGCTCGCATCATTTCTTTGTTTTTTTCTCAGATTGCTCCAACGCATTTCTAGCCGTCGCCTTTGTCCATCTAACGAAATGCCAGAGTTGATCGATGAGGCGCTGCGAATTTGCTTGCTCGAAAGTTTGGTCTCGAATCTCTTCCAGCGTCGTTCGATATCGGGTGAGATCGGCCTGAAGCCTCTCAATCATCGCGTCCTTATTCTCAGATGCTGTCGAATCGGCTTGCGAAATGAGGTTTTTTCTCTTGATTGGTCCTGAGGGTTTTTCGCTCATGACTCATGATATCGACTACTAGTCCCTATTTGTCAACACAAGGGGGGGCTGGATACCATCTTTACCATCCCGTAACCTGGTACTGTACCGGTCTACTTGTTTATACATTTGATCCTTAAGAAGGATGACACTGATCTATGAGCCTTGCTGATAATAAATGTATTCCTTGCCGGGGTGGTGTGCCTCCGCTGTCATCTGAAGTAGCACAGTCGTTGCTACAACAGCTCGATGAGGGTTGGGATCTAAACTCTGCGGGACATCTAGAACGCGTCTATTTTTTTAGTAATTTTAACGATGCTATGACGCTTGCTAATGTTGTTGCGGTAATTGCAGATGAAGAAAATCATCATCCTGATCTCCACGTTACTTGGGGCAAATGTGTGGTAGAGATCTGGACTCATAAAATCGGAGGTCTTACTGAAAGTGATTTTTTCTTCGCTGCTAAGGTAGATCGTGTCGCGAGAACTTCCACCCAGGCAATAGAAGAAATGATAGATGGTTAAACAACTGTTGAAGCGGGTGCTGACAGGTCAACTGGCTTATGTGTGCCTTAATCCTTTGAGTTTTGTCGGTGTTCTATCTGCTTGCAAGTGCTGATAGCAGTAGACTTAGGGAGTTTGTTATGAAAGCAACACGATTAACGGCCTCTAGCTTTCGTCTATGTGGGCTTGTTTTTTGTGGGTCGGTTTTGAGCGCTTGTTCTCAGGAGTCTGAAGTTTCGATATCCTCTGTTAGCGAAGATGTCTCGGCAGTAGTCTCAGCCGCTGTACCTGAAATCTCCATCATGGGCGGAGAACTCAATGCCAGTGGTAACCAATATGAGGTAACCGGCACATTACCTAACGGTGATGAGATTGAGATCGATATGGTACAAGCGAACGGGGACTGGACCATAATCGAGATTCAGCGTGATGTTGAGTGGTCTGCTGTTCCGCAGCTGGTTCGCTCCACGGTTGCTGGTGTGCCGGACTCTTTCGAGCCGGTTCGTGTAATCGAAAGCACACAGGCTGCGGATGGTTCAGTTGTTTATGAAATGTTCCGAGCGGTGGGGAGTGGAGCCTCCTATAGAGGTCCAGATATAGAAGTGCGCTGGTTTGAGGGAAGTGCGGAAATACTGCCTTGAAGGAAATTGTTATCGGTTGAAAAACCAGCTAAAGCTAACTATGTTATTGCTTTAGCGTTTAAAAGGCGTGACGCACAGTTTTATCAAATGAAATTTCTCAACTACCTCTGTCTGGTTTTTCTGAGTTCATGTGCACCACCCGACGGTGCCTATGAGTCATTCCATGACAACGGTCAACTGAGTGAGAGAGGAACCTACATAGACGGGGAACGAGACGGTCTCTTTGAGGGGTTCCACGAAAACGGTCAATTGAGTGAGAGAGGAACCTACATAGAGGGAAACCCAGATGGTCTCGTAGAAGGGTTCGACGAAAATGGTCAATTAAGGCTTAGAGGAAACTATATAGACGGTGAACTAGATGGTCTTTGGGAAGGGTTCTACGAGAGCGGTCAATTACGCTGGAGAGGAAACTTCATAGACGAGCAACGAGAAGGGCTCTTTGAGAACTTCGACGAAAACGGGAACTTGACTAGAACAAGGACGTACAGTAGCGGAGAACTTGTCGAAGTAAACTAAAACCCCATGTCTTTAAAAACATTACGGGTTTTCCTCAGTTTGGTTGCATTTGAGGTGGTGGTTTTTGTTAACACAATGTCAACAACGACCGGATCAGTTTTATAAATTTAAGTAACTGATTTTATTGAATAAAAATGTGGTGATGTAGCTCAGCTGGTTTAGAGCGGCGGATTCATAACCCGCAGGTCGGTAGTTCAAGTCTACCCATCACCACCATCTTCACAAGTTGCTGTCAGGCATATGCCTTTATTTCATCGGCCCAGATTGTTCTGATTACCAACCGTTTCGTGGACACTTGGCTTCTCCTTAATCCGTACCTCTCTTGACCACTCTTCGCCACCGGGCACTTCGAACGATTAGGTTCACTGCGTGCAGTTATAGGGCCTCAACTCTTCGCCGGGTCGCCATACCCATGTCTTTGTTAGCTCGGTTGGCTCGGTGAACGTCGCTGGATCGGTAACGATCGCAACGTAATTTAGTTGGCTGCCATCCGCACTCACGGAAAAGCGCTCTTCATAAATGGCCGCCTCTGTCTGGGGGATTCCAGTCTTGTCGAAATGCGGATAACTAATGCCCGAAGTGTCGACAACCAGCGTGTCACCTTCCCAGCGCCCCACGGAGCGGCCCAACAGACTCGCCGGTCGCGCCTCAATCACGGCCTCAGTAGGCATCGAGATGGTTCGCACCAGGTCGTATTCTTCCGCTCGGAGCAAGATCTCGTCACCCTGATTGATAAACTCTATGGGATAGGGAGCCTCCATAATGGACACCATACCCTTGGGTGCGCAGTCTGCGGTCACGTCATCTTTAATTGGATCCCACGCTGCCCTTATCGCACGTGCAGATTCAGTTAACGGGTAATTCCTATTCCAGAGTCTCCCGCCATCGTTCCAGTGGGCGCTCGTCCATACGCGAAAAATTCCGAGTTCAGTGTCTCCGGTAACCTCGCTACGTAAATCCTCGCCGAGGGTTTTCTCCGACCAGCGCGGGCGGGCAGACAGTAAGACTTCCTCACCGCTGGGAAGGAGAATGTTCGTTACCCACATCGCATGCTCCGAGAGCCTTCCAGCGCTGCCGGCCAGCCGGACGCGATTTCCGACCTGGACGACGTCCTCAGCCAAGCCCCATCGACTTAGAACACTGACCGAAGTTGTCTCGATGTTCCACTCTTCGGATTCATCGTCCTGCAGCGTGAACAGGACGTGCGGATTCTGCCAGAAGACCTCTGTGATCGTTCCTTCTACTTCGATAACTCGGCTACTGTCGTAATAGGGTGCAGAGGAATGGTGTGCATGAGTTCCTGACCAAACAAAGATCAAGAATCCCGAAGTGACGATAGATCTACGGATACTCATAGGCATTACCTTCAATATTACCGCTCTGAAATCCCATTATAAACGGCCGTGATATGCGTCGACTCGATAATGAGCCTGTCGTCCGCGTAACGCGCCGTCGAACGGGAGAGTTGAGCTTTAATTGCGGGCTATTCGGCCCGGTATACCACCTCTCCTGCAACCATGGTCATCACAGGACTGAGGTCGCGAATTTCATCGACCGGAACAGTCATATAATCACGGTTAAGCACGACCAGGTCGGCGTACTTGCCAGCTTCGAGCGTACCGATCTTATCCTCCATAAAAAGGATGTACGCGTTTGAGCGTGTGTGGGCGATCAGCGCTTCCTCGCGCGTGATGACTTCATCAGGCTGGTACTTGACGATGTCGGGGAAAACCTTCCCGGCCGTGTATTCCCAGATCGTGTGGAACGGGTTATACGTAGCAACAATGGTTCCGTCAGAACCTAGGCCCCACAGGATGCCACTGTCCTGGATTTCGCGAATCGGCGGCGAAACAATGCCCTCGAAGGGCGCTTTCACCGCGTGGTTTGCGATGGAGATATTCCAGCCGAGGTGTTTCGCACGCTGAATTGTCTCAGGGTCAACCAGATCGACATGCCCGAGCGTCCAGCGCAGGTTCTGAATCGGATATTGCTTGTTGAATTCCTCTGAATAATCGAGCATGCGTCTGGCCGTTTCGTCCAGCATGGCATGCTCATTGATATACCAGCCGTTCCTGGCCGCAGCTTCGGCAATTAGACCCCATTGTTCAAAGTGTTCATCGGTGGCGACAGAATTCGCACTGCGAGTGTTATCGTGGACAAAACCATGGACATGCTCACCGATACCGAACATTCCGAACTGATCGTCGCGCTCAAAAGGCGCTTCTCTGGCCAGTAACTCAGCGGCCGCAATTGCAGTTCGATCAGTTTCTGCCCAGTAGCGCAGGGCGTAGAAGACGCGTAGAGAAAGTTCGCCGGCCTCATAAACTGCTTCAACGGGATCATATGAACCATCCAGGTAACCTACGTCATAGGTTGTCGTTATCCCCATGCTGTTCAGATACCCGTTAAACGCTTTGACCTCTTCCATACGCCCTTCGAGATCCTGAGCAAAAGGGAAATACTCAAGCGCCGCGGCCATCACAGCCCGGCCTGTTCCGGGCGCGGGTTGAAGCGTGCCGTCTTCAGCGAACCACTCAGGATTCGTTTCATACAGGGTATCAGCCGCGAGCTGATTCACATAGAAGGCGTTGTAGGTGCGCTGAATATAGACGGGGTTTTCAGGAGCTGCTGCATCGAGCTCTTCGCGCGTGAACCCTCCCGGTCGATCGGCAAACTGCTGTTCGTACCAGCCCCCGATAATAAATATCCACTTACCTGGTCCAAGCTCTCCAGCTTTGGCGCTGATGTTATCCAACACCTGCTGCCGTGAAGTAATGCCGTGGATACGCAATTCATAGGCCGCATAATTCGTACCACGCAAATAGTGGAAATGGTTGTCGATGAAACCTGGAATTACGGTGCGCCCTTCCAGATCGACCGGCTCGGTGTTTTCATCGGCCATCGCCAGCAATTCATCTGTGCTACCGACCGCGAGGATGTGTTTCCCGCTAATCGCAATGGCTTCAGCAATCGAGAAATCGGCGTCAACAGTCAGTATCTGGCCGTTGTAAAGGATCTGACTCGGACCTGACTGGGGTTCTTCGGCCTGCTGAGTGTCTCCGAAGACCTGAGGAGTCTGCTCAGAAGGAGTGCACCCCACCGAAAAGAGGCAAGCAAGAAATACGGCCCCAGATGAATATCGGACACCGCGTAAATTTTCTTTCATATCTTTCTCCAGTCTTGACAGAAGACAATGTGTGTACTTTGACGTCACCAACGGCGATGCCCGTCAAGCGGTTATTGCCCACCGCCCGGCAACACTACATCGCTCATCGTCAGACACAATTTGGGCATCACGCCCACAATGATGTGTCCCTCATCATCGAACGTCACTTCCTGCGCCGCACGTCCGTCGCAGGTTTCCAGCGAGACAAATGAGCCAGCGGCTGGTTCGTATAGCGTTATGCACTTGTCGCTCGATCCGGTCATTCTGAATTCATTGTTCTCATGGATGTTCTCCATGTTGAACGCCTGATCCGCTGTAGGGACCGTGCTGTAGTACGTGTGACAAGTTTCGCCCCTCAGGCCGCCGATCAGCTCCTGAACCAGCTGCGGATGCGTCGCAATGAAATCATTACTCAAAACTTTAATACTATTCAGCGACCGGGTAATCACGCCATTCTTCATTATTACCACATGTTCTGGAACAGCTCAGAATCAATGTCTGACCAGTAATCCTATTATGCTTAACCACAACAAGATCATCGTCCCCGTATGGCGTTACCGTAATTTCCCAGGCCGATTCTTCCGGTAACTGAATCGGTACGCCTCCCGGACGCCCCGGACGCCCCGGACCTAAACGCTCTGGAATAACTCGCCTCCGAGCCCGCTGCTCTGGCACTTGGGGCTCATTAGCCTGCTGCTCGGAACCAGCGGTTTCCTGGGCAGCTGCCGGCATCAGAACAAAGGCTGATAATGCAATTAAGGATCCTATCAATACACCTAATAATACATACTGTTTCATATCTAGCCCCTTTCAGTTTATTAAATATGGAGAAATGTAGTGGGTTAGCTTGAAGAAATAGGTTCTAAACGAACTGAATGCCTAACTACGGTCTATGACTAGCCACTACAAAAACCGATCATTACCCCATAAAAATAATAATTTATATTCTTCATTATGTGTTAGTCGACGTTGCTCTTAGAGAACCAAACAATCCCAAGCTTGGATTTTTTCTTGGGGAGCCCAGTCATAGCGCGCGGCGAATGCCAGGACAGGTTCTGTGAATGTGTTCGGATCAGTTACGGTTGCCTCCCAATTCAAGGTGCGCTCGTCCAAGCTAAGCATAAAACGTTCAGTTATGATTGCCGCCTCGGTTTGAGGAGTCCCTTCATAGTCCATCCAGGGATAGTCGATATTTGTGGTTCTAACGACCAGGGTATTTTCTTCCCAGTGGCCAACCGAGTATCCCATGATCGTAGCCCGCTGATTGTGCAGACTAGTGTCCGCCGTCATGTAGATGGTTCTAACGTTATCGAATTCTTCAAGTCGAAGAGCAATTTTTTCTCCATCTCTAACAAATTCAATTGGATTTGGACCGAACATTGCTTCAGGCATACCAATCGGCTCACAACCGTTTTGCGGAGTATCTGTTACTGAATTCCAAGATGTTTTCACGGCCCTAGCCGAATCAGTGAGTGGGAGATTTATATGCTCGCTAGTTCTAGTGTTTTCTGATGGTAGCCAAACTCGGAATATACTTTCGAAATCATCATTAGCAAAGAGATCCTGGTTTAAGGGGAAGGCTGTGTACCCAGGGATGAACCCAATATTAGTCTCTGACCATCGGGGCTCTATGCCCCCTCTAGTCCGGATTTCAGTGCCATCAGAAAGTAGCATGTTGGTGAGATAAATTTTGTCACGACTTCTAGAGCGATGACCAGCTACCCGGACTGTTTCGCCTAGTTCTACCATCTCTTGGGTTAGTCCAAGACGACCTAATCTACTGGCAGGAAATAGTTCGAGGTCCCAGAGAACTTCTGTGCCATCATCATGTGTTGACCGAAGCAAAATCCTAACGTGCGGGTTTCTCCAACTTATTTCAACAATGTCTCCAACGTACTCTTCAGTTACTTCGAAATTGTACTCACCATGTGAATGATGACTGCTTGCACCAGAGGAGCATATAAACAATAAAAGAAAGGTTGCTACCCGTTTTATTCCGTCCCCAGACTGATAGTTGTTATTTTTCAACTTCGCTAGTTTCCAGAGTTTTAAGCCATACCTATATCAATTCTGAATATCCTAGGCTGCCTAGTTAACTGGTTACGTACGGATAAGAGTTTACCATGCGGACGGGCGGGCTTTTTAAATATCAGCGTACTTGAAGTGGGCTTCTTGCAGTAACGATTCGACCATCCTCAAGCACAGCCTGTTGAAAAAAAAGATGTCTTTGATTCCGAACACCGACCCGACCCGTAATATCCACAATAAAACCGTTTTGCAAAGAATCGAAATTGAACTCGCTACGTTCAAGCGCGATTTTTGAAAGGAATTCGACGCGATATTCATCGCTAGTTCCATCCTCATTCGTCACTACCAACAGCAAGCTAGAGTGCGGATTAGCCCATTTGAGCTCGGCGATTGTACCTGCGTAAGTAACCGTTTCTTCGGAAAAATGCACCGCAACAGAATGATGCGCATTTATTGCCAGCGGCACTGAGAAGAGCAGTATAGAAACCAACTGTCGTATTAGAAACATAATGAGGGTCCATCAACTATAGACAATTAATCCTTTTACTCACGCCTTTGGACTACTTCAAGCGCTTTCAATACGTTTTCCGTCGGCGAAATCCCGCTGATTGTCTCAACAATCTTACCGTCTACTGAGACGACAAACGTTTTACGTTCGGCGAAGCCATGATCAATTGTAATACCTCGCGTATCCGCAGCACCCTCTTGGCATTCGTCAACCTTGAGGTCGTAGGATCTAGCAATTTCTCCGGTTGTGTCAGAGGCTACCGCAAGCTTGCCGGCGCAATAGGCCGAATCAGCAGAATAATCATTTAGCCGGTCGATACTATCAAGAGAAACCCCGATAACGGTCGCGCCTGCAGCATTAAATGCCTCCATATTATCTGCAAACTCGCGTGCTTGAATATTGCATCCGGGAGTAAAAGCCGATGGATAGAAATAAACCACCACCATGCCGTTTTTGAGCGCTTCACTCAGAGAATAATCGAAAGCTTCGCCGTTCAGCGATGCTCTAGTATCGAAGGTTGGGGCATCATCAGCTATGTCCATCGGCTTTATTCTACAACTATTACTCTTCCTCCCATATCCTGTTGGCCTAATGCCGTAGCTACCAGCTCATCCTGTCAACTGGTGATCTGCGGAATCACCGCCGATCAGTAGCTACGGCGCAAATCGACTCGCACCCATCAACCAGAGAATCATCCTAAGTCGCTTTATCTGCCTTGCGCCTGGCCTGAATACAGCAACCTTTCTTGTCTAATAATGATAATCATTTGCAATTAGCAAGTGTGGCATCTACAGTCGCTATGAAGACCTTAATGGCGCAACAACTCAGGACGTACGCCCATTTTCCATACACTGCTCAAATATAGGTATCTCGTTTGCAGTCATTACTTACTTTAGAGGCGCTGTCGGTCCACTTCGGCGCGACGGCTGCGGTCGACGAGGTCACGCTCGACGTGCATTGTGGCGAGGTTGTTTGCTTGCTGGGACCGTCGGGGTCCGGTAAGTCGACGCTCTTGCGCGCCGTCGCGGGCGTAGAGCGACCAACGAGCGGGCGCATTTCGATAGATGGCGATGAGGTCGCCGGGCCAGACGCGTTTGTCGAGGCCCAGCAGCGCCAGGTCGGCATGGTCTTTCAGGACTATGCGCTGTTCCCGCATTTGCGTGTCGATGCCAACATAGCGTTCGGTCTGCGTCGAGGTGAGCAAAGCATTGAGGCACTGATCGCACGTCTCGGACTCACTCCGCTGGCGCGGAAGTTTCCACATGAACTTTCCGGCGGAGAGCGTCAGCGCGTCGCTCTCGCCCGTGCAATGGCCCCGAAGCCACGTGTTCTACTCATGGACGAGCCGTTCTCGAGTCTCGATAGTCGACTGCGAGACGACGTTAGACGGCACACGCTCGACTTCGTCCGTGAGTCCGGTACTACCACAGTCATCGTTACACACGACCCCGACGAGGCGATGCGTATCGCCGATCGCATTGCTTTGCTTGATCGCGGGCATCTCGTACAGTTCGATACACCAGAAGCGCTCTATGCGCATCCAACTTCGTTGTTCGCCGCCGAATTCTTCAGCAACGTTACAGCGCTTTCGGGCGTCGGCCAAGAAGGCTGTCTTGAGACACGCCTCGGTCGTTTCACAGCGCCCGGGGTTTCACAAGGAACTCGCGCAATCGCGTGCATTCGACCGCAGCACTTGAAGCTTGCGGACGCCGGGACGGGCGTAGAGGGACGAGTCGTCACTAGCGAGTACCGCGGCGACTGTCGTTATGTAGTCGTCCATATCGACGGTCTCGAGTCGTTGTTAACGGTTTGCGTTGAGTCGAGAGAAACACGTTCGGACGATGAATTATATGCCGGAGCGGTCGTGCATCTCGCGGCCGACACAGGCGCGGTACCGGTCATTAACGAGAACGGCAGTAGCTCGTCGTCCGACCAGGGCCGGTACGTGAGTCAACTTTAACGGTTTCTAGGAGGAGTAATTCAATGATTAAAAACAGCTTCTATTTTGGTTCGATTGCTGTTGCCGTTTTGGCATCAGGCGCGGTCGCGGCCCAGGAGGTCAATCTATACACGACGCGCGAGCCGGGGCTCATCCAGCCGCTACTCGACGGATTCACGGAGGAGACCGGAATCGAAGTCAGCAGCATCTTTGTACGCGACGGGTTGGCGGAACGCGTCGCTGCGGAAGGCCAGCGCTCTCCGGCCGACGTGCTCATGACAGTCGATTTTGGCATGCTCATCGATCTCGTTGAACAGGGCCTCACGCAGTCTACCGACTCTGCCGTGCTTAACTCTGTGGTGCCGGCCAATCTGCGGGGCGATAATGGTCATTGGTATGCGTTGTCGATGCGTGCTCGCGTCGTCTATGCCGCCAAGGATCTGGGCATCGATTCCATTACGTATGAGGAGCTCGCGGACGAACGTTGGCGCGGCGCTTTCTGCATTCGTTCAGGACAGCATCCTTACAACACGGCTCTGTTCGGTGCCCATATCGCGCATCATGGCGAAGCTGCAACGGAGGAGTGGTTAACCGGCCTCAAGGCCAATCAGGGACGTCCTGCAGCAGGCGGTGACCGCAACGTTGCGCGCGACATCCTGGGCGGCCTCTGCGAGCTTGGTGTCGCCAATTCCTATTACGTCGGCCTCATGCGCAGTGGCCGCGGCGGTCCGGATCAAGAGCAGTGGGGCGGAGCGATCAAGATCATTCTACCGACGTTCGAGGATGGTGGTACGCATGTGAACATCTCTGGTGCGGCTGTTGCGAGATACTCGCCAAATCATGCCGAGGCTGTTCAGCTGCTCGAGTATCTCGTTTCCGATGCCGCGCAAAAGATCTACGCCGAGGCTAATTTCGAGTATCCGATCAAACAGGGCGCACAGATTAACCCGCTTATCGCTGAATTGGGGACCTTGACGGTTGACGGCGCGTCGTTGACCGAAGTCGCGCGACATCGGGACACGGCAAGCCAGCTCGTAGACCGCGTCGGCTTCAACCAATAGTCTGACGCGCGTGATTAGGACCGGCGGGCGCGGGCCGTGGTGCGTCGCCGCCGCGTGCGCCGCACTGGCTGTTGCGGCGCCGCTTGCGGCGCTGGTTGTCACTGCTGCGTCCGGATCAGAGGAAGTTTGGCGCGATCTATTCGCGTTCGTATTACCCGTGGCGACGCGCGACACGCTCGTACTACTCATGGGCGTGGGTGTCTTGACTGCAACGCTCGGTACGGGCACCGGATGGCTCGTTGCCGCTCACGAGTTTCCCGGGCGTCGGCTCTTCGATTGGGCACTGCTGCTGCCACTGGCCGTGCCGACCTATATCGTTGCTTACGTCTACTTGGATGTGCTGCATCCGATTGGACCGGTTCAGACTTTCATCAGGGAGCTCATCGGAGCAGACAGCCCCAGAGATTTTCGTCTGCCGGATGTCCGCTCCATGGTTGGCTGCATCCTGCTGCTAAGTGCGGTGCTCTATCCCTACGTCTATCTGACGACGCGCGCAATGTTCATGATGCAGTCGGCAAATTTCATTGATGTCGCTCGTACACTCGGCGATGGACCGAGCAGGATTTTTTTTCGCGTCGCAGTACCACTTGCACGGCCGGCAGTCGCAGTCGGAGTCAGTCTCGTTTTGCTGGAGACATTGAACGAAATTGGCGCGTCGGAGTTCCTCGGGATTCAAACGCTCACGGTATCCGTGTACACAACTTGGGTGACGAGATCGAATTTGCCGGGCGCAGCGCAGCTTGCGCTCGCAATGTTGCTGGTTGTCGTATGCGTCATGGCGTTCGAGCGATGGGGACGGCGCCGTCGGCGCTACGCCAACGATGCCCAACACCCACGACCGTTACAGCGCGAGCGGCTGCGAGGTTTGCAGGGAACGCTAGCTGCAACGGCCTGTGGCCTACCGATCTTCCTCGGGTTCATCGTGCCGGCTTGGTATCTCACCGATGCAACGATCGCGCGCGTCAGTTTCGCTGGCATCTCGCCTGTGATATTCGTAGAAATGCTGAACACCGTCGCCCTTTCGGCCATTGCGACGCTTGGCACGGTGGTTATCGCTCTAGCTGTCGTCTACGCCGCACGCACTGGGCCAAGCTTGTTGCCGCGTCTGTTTTTGCGCGTGGCGTCGATCGGCTATGCCGTGCCCGGAACCGTTCTCGCAATTGGGTTGTTGCCGATCATCACGGGAATCGAGGCAGTGGTCGACAACGCTGCAACGTCTCTCCTCGGAATATCGACGGGTTTGTTCCTGCTCGGTTCCGGCGCAGCCATTGTCTACGCTTATGTCGTGCGTTATCTGGCGATCTCAGCGGGTTCGATAGAGGCGGGCTTCAGCCGCGTCTCGCCATCGATAGATGCGGCTGCACAGACCTTGGGTGCAAGCTTCCGTCGTGTCCTCTGGCAAGTGCACCTACCGATGCTCAAGCCTGCGCTCGCGACGGGCGCATTGCTCGTTTTCGTCGATTGCATGAAAGAGTTACCGGCAACTTTGTTGTTGCGACCGCTCGGATTCGAAACCCTTGCGACGCATCTTTACGGAGATGCAATTCGCGGCACTTACGAGGACGGTGCTATCGCCGCTCTGCTTATCGTCGTAGCGGGTATTCTGCCTGTCATCGTATTGACGCGCGTTGGTACGCGCGCGAAGTTGAGTCCTACGACGAAGTCTTGATACTGACAGACTGAGCGGGGACGAGTATCCAGAACAGGGTGCGGTACCAACGGTCAGAAGCAAAGGTCCCGAGGGATTAAGAGCGCTTGCACCCGCTAGTCGTCGTGGCGACTGGTGACGGTATGCCAGTTGGATTGTGGCGTGCAGAGGATTCTCCACTTTACCCCATAAGCCTGGCGATTTTCGCAGTTCTACTCAATCTCTAATCGCAATGAGAATGATTTGCATTTGCATATAGGGTTCGTTATCATCCCGGCGCTATTCGTTTAGACCCTGTTCATCCACTCCACATCGGAGAATTTTTCTGGGGCTTAACGGGTGGTCTTTTTTTAATTTAAGAGATTGAAATCCCGAGGGTAATAATGCCGCAGGCGCGACTGTTATAGAGATTTATTAATGAAAATTAAACTATTTATACTATCTTCACTTTGCTCGTTAAGCTCTTTAAGCTTTTCTCAAAACGCCGATGAGATGGAGCATATTACAATTATTGGCGAAAGAGCAGTTCATGGATCAGCTTCAATTATCGAGCCCGATGAATTACTAATATTTGAACATATTGATGTCCATAAAGCTCTTGCAAATGTTCCAGGTGTTAATTTTAGACCTGAAGAAGGTTACGGTCTTAGACCAAATATTTCTATCAGAGGTACATATGATGATAGATCTGGAAAGGTAACATTAATGGAAGATGGTGTATTAATTGCTCCTGCTCCATATGCAGCTTCTTCAGCCTATTATTTCCCTTCATTTGGAAGAATTCATTCCGTAGAAGTGCTAAAAGGTCCATCAGCTATCACAGAGGGTCCTTATACTATTGGTGGTGCAATTAATTTAATCAGCACTCCTATTCCAGATTCAACAAGCGGATTTTTTAACCAAGAAATGGGATCTGATAGCGCATCAAGAACACATGTAGGATATGGTGTATCTACAGAAAATGTTGGTTTTCTTCTTGAGGGACATTTCGCTCAAACTGACGGCTTCGATACAATAGAGCACGTTGGTGGTGATACTGGCTTTGATAAAGATGATGTTCTGTTTAAATTTAGACTTAATTCTGACGAAAATTCAGCTATCTACCAACAGTTAGACTTTAAATATCAGGATTCTTCAGAAAAATCTAATCAAAGTTATGTTGGCCTTTCAAAGGTAGACTTTAATAGCAATCCTAGACAGCGTTATGGATTTACTAAAAATGATTTGATGGATAATGCACACGATCAAGTCGTTCTCACATATAGTGTTGATTTTGGTGATTTTAATATTGCTGCAACCACATATGAAAATAATTTTGCGCGTGATTGGTTTAAAGTAGACAAAATTGGTTATAACGGAGCTGCAAAAGGCATCAATAATATGATCGACTATGCTAATGCAGGCACTGCTGATGCTATCGCGGTTTTAAGAGGGACCAATACAACAGCTGAGCAAATAAAGTATAAGCATAACAATAGAGTTTATGTTTCAGAAGGAACAGTAATAAAAGGTTCATGGGCAACTGATAATCAAACCTTAACTTTTGGCTATCGCTCTACTGAAGACTCGGAAGATCGTATGCAATGGTATGAAACTGCAGATTGGCAAGCTGGAAAACTCAGTGCATTAACAGTTGGCTCCAAGCCAGGTCTATCTTCAAACAATAGAATCACAGTTGCTAAAGCAAATGCTATCTTTTTAAATGAAGAGTTAAGACTTGATAACTTAACCATAACAGCTGGTGTTAGAAAGGAAAATTGGGACATAAATGAAACTCGTTGGAATGAAACAGCAAGAACTACAGTAGCAACAGGATATCCTAAATCAAAAACAAATAATAAAGAAAAAGGTGAAACTTTATTTGGTTTTGGTGCTGGCTATGGTCTTTCAGATGGTAGTGAAGTATTCCTTGGGTATCATCAAGGCTTTTCTCCAACCACTGGAGATGCGAAACCTGAAAGCGCTAATAGCATGGAGCTAGGCTGGAGAGGTCAAATAGGAAATACTAATATTCAAGCAGTTTATTTTAATACTGATTACAAAAATATTGTTGGAACCTGTACTAACTCTGCTTCTGGTATTTATGAAGGATGTACTATTGGTGATACTTTCGATGGCGGTCAAGCAATGATCTCTGGGTTAGAGTTTTCAGCATCTACTTCATTCACTAATGCATCAGGATCAACCATCCCTCTTATGATTAACTTCACAAGCTCAGATGGTAAATTTGATTCAAGCTTTGAAAGTTCTTACTGGGGAGATGTAAACAAAGGAATGAAACTTCCTAATATGCCAGATAGCCAGCTTTCACTTACCACGGGGCTTGTTATGAATAATGGTTGGTCAACAATGATAAACTTGACTAATTTTGGAAGTACTTGCTCAGTCGCATCTTGTGCTACAGATACAACTATAGATTCATACTCTGTTATTGATCTTTCAATTAACAAGGAAATTAATGATCGAGCTGATGCTTACTTGGTAATAGGAAATGTTACTGATAGTAGTAATATTATTGCTAGAGCACCAAAAAATGGTATCAGGACTCAAAGACCTCAATACTTCAATGCAGGACTAAGATTTAATTTCTAGTTATTAAGAGCAACCTCCTCCTCCATTAATGGAGGAGGTTTGTTCTCTCAACAAAACAACTATTCGTTATCTAAATAAACTAACTAGAATTCGATTGTAGAGTGCGCGAGCACAGTCTTGCGGCCGCAAAAAAGAAGGACTTCAAAGGATTTGATCTAGGAGTTGGCTACATGTTCTAGGCCTAAGACAAAGCATTCTTTAACCGTGCTTTTCTTGCCTCAGAATTACTGTAACTACACTTCGAATGTCTGTTCCCCCCTTCTGGACCCTCCCCCCTGGGAGGGGGGAAACAGATATTTAGAATTGGTATCACAATAGGCACTACCCGCGGTTAAAATTAGCGTACCGCCTCAGTGGCTGCATTTGGACAAAACCCGCTTACACGAAATGTCGACGAGCTAGAAAACATCCTAGGACAGCCGACAGGACCATACGCCGAGACAAACCCAAAAATGACGAGCGCTCGCGTGGCCCAGAAGTTTGTTAATAGCTTCTGCATATTTCACTAATCCTAATATTCTCGCCTTGCTCTACCTAGTCCTGTCGACCACCAGATTCACGCTTGTAGTTACTGTCGATATACCAGCTCATGTACTCGAGCATAGTTACGGGCTCGAAAGCGACCGGGTTTTCTTCGGAAACACAGCTCGCAAGTGGATCAGCCACTGTATTAGCGTTAGGGTTGAAGAACAGCGCCATTGAATAACGATCCTGTATCGGCGCGACAACACGGTGAGGCGTAGCGAGAAAGCGCCCGTTCGACCACCGATTTAAAAACTCCCCCGTGTTGACGAGTATACCGCCATCGAGCGGCCTCGCCGGAAGCCAATCTCCGTTAGGCAGGAGAATCTCGAGCCCGGGAACGTCAGATAAGGGTAAAAGCGTGATAAATCCATGATCGGAGTGAGGCGAAATTCCGAACTGATTTTCTTCAGGTTCTACAGCGGGATAGTAGGAGTTTCTAGTCCACCACATCGGTTCGGTGAAATAGGGCGAGAAAAACTCCGCCGGTTGCCCTAAAGCGCGTGCGTAAAGCGGCAACATCGCATAACCCAAAACAGATAATACTTCCTGATAAGCAAGCATCGCTCGCCGAAACTGTGGCATTGACTCGGGCCAGGGATTCGGCCCAACGAATCGCATTCCCTGCTGAATAGCCGGATCATCTGGCGCGCGTTCACGAGCTAGCGTAATTGTCTCGTTGAGATCGGGCTTCGTGTTCAGATTGACCTGCGAAGTGACGTAAACCGTCGTCTTAGCTGGAATATAACCAACGGATCGCTCATCGATTTTCAAGCGGAGCTTCTCGTCGAGAGGCAACGAAAAAAACTCGCGTAAAGCATCATAGGCGCTCTCTATGGTTTCGAGCGGCACACCGTGATTCACGACAACGTAGAAACCGATAGTCTCCTGCACCTGGCGCAACGTCTGCGCAAGAGATTCACGAGCCTCTATATCTCCCGACAGATACTCACCGAGATCAAGCGTGGGTATCTCAGTCATAGTGTTTCGAAGTGTCTAGTTTCTCAACCGGAATTATGCGGCGATGAAACGTAGGCTAGTTACGTTTCGGCTCGACGCCGAGTTGACGCATTAACCAAGGCTCAACGACCTGCGACAAAATCCGACCCATAGGCCATTCTTCCGAACGGCCCATATGCCCGCCTATAGGATTGACCCACGCCTGCTTAGGATCGCCATGCTTCATCATTAGATAGAGATCGGCGATGGGTTGCTGCGTATCCTGTTCACCGTTAACTAATAACATTGGTGCGGAAGGCTGATCGATTAAACCGCGTTCGACTAATGACAAACGCGGACCATAGGCTAGAAATTCCTCCATCGTATTGGTGTTGTAGACTGCCGAACGAGCGGGAAACAAGTCGAATAAATACTCCTCGCTTAACAATGCGTGCTCCTGCCATTCAGGTTGATAATAACCGTGAATGCCAACACCGTGTATTGCAGCACCCCGCAATCGATCATGCTCTAGATATGCGACGACTGCCGCCCAATAACCGCTCCAACTGCGGCCCTGGATTGCAATCCGGTCCGCATCAACGTCATCACGCGTAGCTAAATAATCGAGGGCTGCAGAGAAGATTCGCTCAGATCCCACATCGATAAGAACTGGTGACTGTCCGGTACCCGGCATATCCATCGCGAACATGCCAACCCCGTTCGCGATATAACGATCTGCTCCTGCGATAACATCTTCCTTTCGCGAATCGAGGCCGTTAATACCAATCACAAGCGGTACCGGACCAGATGACTCTGGTATCCTCATATAGGCAACTAAAGCGGAATCTTCGAACGGTATCCGAACCGTCTCGACTCGCGGCTCCAACAAGCGACCGTATTCGTGAAAGGCTTTCAGTGCATTCTCGTAAGATTCACGCTTGCCTGGGGAATTCTTCTCGGTTGGCCAACGGCCGACATTAAAATTTCGCCATGCATCGTAATAGTATTCGCGAGCTTTCTCGACTGATATAGATTCCGACGCTTCCGCGAGTTCAATGTAATTCTCGCCATTCCGTATCCATAGCGCGGCCCACAAATCCTGATCCAAACGATCTAAATCTGCCATCGCGCGTTCAGCATCTTCCGCCTTGATTCCCGTGATAGGACCCAGGTTGTTTTGCGCCCTATGTAACGTCTCACGCTTAAGCTCTTCAAGAGTGCGTGGTCCCCAGCTCTGCGCATTTAAACCGTTTGACATGACACTAAAGCCTACGACGATCATGAACAGCACCGTAAAAATATTAGATTTCATCATCATTCTCCGATTGACCTGGCAGTCTAAGCGTCAATTTGTCAAATAATTCCTGGCAGCTGATTCTATCAAGATCCAGCTTCCATCAGCGAAGATATACAAGAGATTCGGCATAGCTACGTTGTCTATAGTGACTGGGTAATGCGTACATGATGAACGGCAAACAAATATTTGATTAATACCTGGATACGACTCGACTAGCACCAGGTTATATTCATCGCGAAAAAGCGATCGAATATTTCTCGATCAGGATGATTCTGACTCTTCGTCTTAGGGCTTCGCACATACAAGTCCAACTGTTGAGCTTTGGGATTAATCCCGCCATCATGTTCAGTGTCCGGGCTAGGCATATTTATAGCGTAGGACGGGGGGATGTTAGCCCCAGGGGGCAAGAAGAAAACCAGAACTTTAAATTTTGATCAATGAAAACTATTTTTGATTTGGTTAATTAGCGTTTTTAATTTTTCATCAGCTATCCGATAAAATCGGCTTGTTTGCAGATCTTTTGGCTATGAGTCTCGCTAGTGCGGCTCGGCGACCGTCTGGGTCTTTGACTATTCCTTCGCTATAGAAAAGAACGTTGAGATTCTCCGAGAGTTTTTCTAGTTCACCTGGCTTTACGCGGAACGATGGGCTGGAGGGGCCGATGACGTTGGCATTGGTTGTTAGATGTTCCTCGCAGAAGAAGTAGCCGCCTTCGTTGAGAAGGGGTAAAAGTCTGGATATTAGCGATGTACTTCTATAGCGCACTAAGACGATAAGGTCGTAGCATTGGTATGGAAGCGGCTCCGAGTCGAGATCGATTTCGATGCACTTCACTGTTAGGTTTCGAGTGCATGCCGTCTCTTTAAGGCGCTGTAGCGCAATACTCGAGATATCGATACCATCGACCGTGTAGCCAGCCGCGGCGAGGTAGAGCGCATTGCGTCCTGTTCCGCATGCGACATCTAAAGCCCGTCCTTTAGGCAGACGAGGTAACCATTCCGTCAGTAACTCGGTAGGATAAGTACGAGTTCCGTAGCTTCCTTCGCGGTAACGCTTATCCCACTTGTCACGATCGGCTTGACTCATCGAAGTAGTATCAAGCCATATAGCGGCCACCGCTGACATGCACGGTTTGTCCGGTTACGTATTGGTCTATGGGGTTAGCGAAACCTAGAACTATCCGCGCGACATCTTCGCAACTACCCCGTGTGTCCGATTCATCATTATTAAAATGTGCCTGTGGTTGTCCAGGTTTGCGTTGTGTCTCGATGAGGCCCGGGACCACGCAGTTGGCACGAATCTGACCTTGGCCTTCTGCGGCCAACGCCCGTGTCAGACCGATAAGGCCCGATTTGGCTGCGATAACATGCGCACGATCCTTAGCTGGTCGATGCGCGCTCAGGCCGCCGATATTGACTATTGCGCCCCTGCGATTAACTGGTAGGCGTCTGAAGAACTCCCGGCAGGTCAGAAATGGACCTGTCAGCATAATGTCGAGCACTGAACTCCACATCTCTAGGCTGATATCCATGAATGGCCCATGCGGCCGATATCCTGGCCCGTTTACTAGAATGGACGCTGGTCCGAGTACGCTCTCGGTGTGTTCGAAAGCGTTGACAACGGCCGACTCGTCGGTGATATCAGCCAGTAGTCCCGTGGCACGACCTTCGTTCATGTTGAGCTCCTTCAAAGCGCTAGCGAGCGCCTTGGAGTCTGATCCTCCCACCACACACACGCCCGCACCTACTTCAAGAAATGCATGCGCGATCGCTAATCCGATGTTACGCGTACCTCCTATCACAATCGCGGTTTCACTGTTTAGGTCTACGTTAGAATTACTACTCACCATAATAATCTCTCCCGTCTGTTAACGTGCTAGGAGTGTCATCAGATCGCGGACGGAACCAAGATCCTCAAGATTTTTGACTAACGCGACCACCTCCTCGGAACGGTCCTCTGGCCAACCGGCGAATTCTGCGCAACCCCTGAATTTATCGGCAACCTCTTCGTAGCTCATCGGGTTTGCTGGGCTTCCTTTACCGAAGTCAGCGCGTCCCGAAATAGTCCTCCCATCGTGAAGATTGATGTCAATGATGGTTGTCATTTTGTCGTAGCCTGCCGCTTCAGCCTCAGGGTGTACGCTAAAATTCACGCGGCTGATTAGCTCCTTGACATCTTCGCGATTCACGACGTCGTCAGTGAACTCGGGAAGAGCCCCGCGTCTTTCTAGTAACAGAATTGCCATGCAGAATTCCATCGAGAATTTTGCTTGCAATTCGTCAGACGGTTGATGGTGGATGAGCGCGTTGGGCATATTGTGATTTGTACCTACATTGACGCTGGCCACATGGTCGGGCTCGATGTCGTACTTTAGGATTAGCTCGAGCATCTTCGTCATTCCGGGATGTGTCAGTGATCCCGATGGATTAGGTTTAATAGAGATACCGGGGTCAACAAATGTCCATGGGTTACCGAGCTTACCCTGTAGAGAGCCGAGATCGTAGCCGCCCCCGTGCGCCTGGAAGAAGCCGCGCGGCGACTCCAGAATTTTATCGGTTGCGGTCCAGCCTGCTCGAGCGAAATCGGCCGCAACTACGCCTGCCTCTGCTGCGCGACCGGCGTGAAAAGGCTTAGTCATAGTACCGAAGTTTTCCCGCAATCCAGCTGCTTGGCTGGCGGCGATAGCTAGCGTTCGCAAACTAGTATCGGAGTCGAGGTCATATAATTTCGCTACAGCGGATGCTGAGGCAAATACTCCGCAGGTCGCTGTCGAGTGAAATCCATGTTGATAGTGTCGTGGTGACATCGCTTCTGAAATCTTTGTCTCTACCTCGACGCCGAGGTTGTAACCCAGGAGAAGGTCTTGGCCGGATAGATTACTACTTTCAGCGATTGCTAGAGCGGCGGGTAGGCACGGGGCAGTTGGGTGAGTCAGCAGCCCATAAACCCGATCTTTTCCGACTGCTAGTTGTGTGTCGTCGAAGTCGTCCGCATGTACGCTGACGCCATTGGCAAATGCGGCAAATCGGTCCGGCATCCGCAATTCTGTGCCTATTACCGTCGTGTCACCGGTAAGGTTCTGGCTCCGTAGGTACTCCTGTACTATTTTTCCGCTTTCAGCTGTAGATCCCGATAAGGCTAGGCCTAGTCCGTCTAGAAGCGATTTCCTGCTTAGGTCAACTAGGTCTATAGGCAGGTCATCGAACGTCGTGTTGAGAACGAAAGATACTACCTCGCGTGTCAGATTCTCGCCATGGCGGGATTTGATATCGGGCGTGAAATTTTGGATATCAGCGTTACTGGCAGCACTCATCAATAGGTCTCCCTGATTTTCTTATTCTCGTCGCATTATCTATGCCTAAAGTCTAGGCTTTTCGGTCTTTTTCTGAAAGCAGGCGGCGTATCGTTGCACGCGTCGGTGCTAAAAGCACACTGATACCAGCTAGTCCGAAGAATACTAGCGCTATTGGCTGGCCGAGAAACCCTGTCCACTGCTGATCGAAAATTATCATGGACTGAGCGAGTGACGTTTCGACCAGGCTACCGAGTACGAGTCCCATGATGATAGGAGCGGGGCTAAACCCATAGCGCTTCAGGACGAACCCGACTAGGCCCGCGATAATCATTATCCATACGTCGACAATAGATTGCTCTAGCCCGTACGCGCCGACGAAGCACAGTGCGAATACGGTTGGCCACAATAGAGTTCGTGGTACCAGACTAATACGCGAAAAGAGCTTCGCGCCGATGAGGCCAAAGCCGAGAAAGAGTATGTTCGAGAGAAGCATAGCGAAAAAGATGCCATACAATAGTGCCGGTTGTTGATCGAAAAGATAGGGTCCTGGTCGTAGCCCCTGAACTTGAAGTCCACCAAGAATCACGGCCGCCGTTGCGCTACCGGGAATTCCTAGAGCGAGCGTCGGCACCATTGCGCCGCCCGTGGCTGCATTGTTTGCCGCTTCGGGACCAGCGATGCCAGCTATCGCTCCCTTACCGAACTTCCCGGGTTCATCTGACCAGCGTTTCGCTTCGTTGTAGCCGATCATCGCGGCCATCGTACCGCCTTCTGCTGGTAGCACGCCTATCAAGGTGCCGATACCGCTTGATCGCAGGATCGAACTCTTAACACGGCGGAGATCGTCGATCGATGGTAGCTTCACAGCGGAGAGCTTTATGCTGTGTTTTTCTCGATCTAGGTTCTGTGCTTGGCTTAGGAGTTCGGCAACGGCAAAGAGGCCGATCAGTACTGGTATAAAATCTACGCCTTCGTATAGTTCTGGCACGTTGAATGTGAATCGTTCAACACCGGTAGTCAGGTCTATCCCGATTGTTGCGATCAATAGACCGAAGCAGCCACCGATCAGGTTTTTGATAGGCGCTTGACCGCTGATGGAAGCTAGCATGGATAGTCCAAAGACGGCGAGTGCAAAATATTCTGGTGGCCCGAAGCTGTATGCGACTCGTGCAAGAAATGGTGCAGCAAAAAGCAGCACAATAACGCTGATGATGCCACCGCTCGCTGATGCGATGGCCGAGATGCCGAGGGCACGCCCAGCTTCGCCTTTCACTGCCATCGGATAGCCATCGAATGCGGTAGCGGCTGCCGGGGGCGCGCCCGGCGCGTTGATCAGGATAGCGGTGATTGATCCACCAAAGGTTCCAGAGCAGTAGAGCGCGGCAAGCAGTGCGATGGCGGGAACAGGATCGAGGTATAAAGAGAACGGCAAAAGAAGTGCGATTGCCATCGAAGAAGAAAGACCTGGCAGTGCTCCTACGATTACGCCAGCAATCGTCCCAAGGACGATGAGTCCGATGACGAACGGGTCGGTGAATACCGGAAGGGCATGCTCTAATCCAGGCAGGCCCACGAGTTAGGTCATCCAACTGAAGAGTAACCCGGCGGGGAAGCGGATCCCGAGGGCCAAGCTGAAGACCAAGTAGATACAAGCCGGCAACGTAACTGCGAGGATTCCGATCGGACGAAGGCGCCGCTCTCCCCATGCGAATGGTATTGCGACTGCGACTAGAGATAGGGTCAGTAACGTTCCGACAAGACTGACCATCATTCCGGCAACAATGATGATTGCTGTTGTAACAAGTACAGCTGGTTGTACACGTTCGGTGACGTTGGCAGTTTTTTGCAGGCCGTTGAATATAAGGACAATACTCAGCGTTGCAATGACACTAATGATTAGACGCGGAAAAAAGGTTGGTGGGACGTTTTGCGAAAGCATGGCCGGTACTTCGGGAAAGTTCATCGTGAGCGAAAAGATTACCGCGCAGAATCCGAGTAGTAAGATGCCGACAAGCGTATCCGGATGCTTCATGTTGAGCGTCCTGGTAACCCGCTATTCTGCTTGGATGATGCCAAGGTCAATCATGGCTTGCCTAGCGTCAGCATAAAGACGTTTAACTTGCGCGTCCCATATTTCGCGTCCGGCGACGGCATTCGCGTCGAGTCCCGATCCCTGGAGATAGGTTTGAAACGTTTCCTGTTGCATACCCTCCAGTAGCCCTGTTTCTAATACGTCAATCCGATCCTCCGGTGTGCCTTTGAGTACTAGAAATCCTCTGACTGTAGAAAACACGACGTCGTAACCGAGTTCGACAGTTGTAGGCGTATCAGGGAGTATCTCCAGGCGTTCGTCGGCCATCACCGCAAGCGCGCGGAAGTCGCCGCGCTGAATTTGATCCAATGCTTCGGTGAGGTTCAGACCGGCTGCATCGATACTACCACCCATTAAGTTCGTAACTATTTCGCCGCCCCCCGAAAATGGAACGACGCTAAGCTGGGTTTCCGCTACCTGCGCAAGAATTGCACCGGCGACATGATCGACGCCACCAATTTGGGTCGTTCCCCATTTAATCGAACGAATATGACCCAGTTGTATTAGCTCCCCAAGTGTCGATACCGTGCTATCAGCGCGGACCATGACGACCAGCGGATCGTCGGTCGCCCTGGCAACGCCCACGAGATCGTCGATTGACAAGGGACCCTGTCCACGGGCAATGGCGAACAGGTGCGTTGGTGTGATTGATAAGACGGTATAGCCATCTCGAGGCCGGTTGTTGACGTAGTTCATTGCCACGATACCGCCGCCACCCGTTTTCGGAACCACCGCCATGTTTGTGTTGAGCGCAATGCGGGCTCCGACTGCCATCGCACGCGCCGTCGCATCTGTGCCACCGCCCGGTGAGGCGTGTGTGACGATGTCGATCGGTTCCGCGGGGAATGGTTCCTGAGCTAACGAGACAGCAGCATTCAGAAGAGCCGCTAAAGTTGCCATTGCTAGCAATTTGTGGGTTGTGAGTAATCCATCGCCCATGGATACAACTTTAGCATGATGGTGAAGAATCGCGACGGGGTACTTCTTATACATTAGAATTGTGTAGATCGACAGGAGGGTTTTGCGATGGTGTTTTCGGGGCAATGCGATGGGCTGGCCGCAGCGGTAGTTTGTGCTGTACTAGCAGGTGGTCCGTCAGTGGGCATTACTCAGGATCGATTTCCTATCGACTGGGACGCCGTGGAAACAGAGTCGATGGAGTACTTCCTGACACTGCTCCGCACGGACACGAGCAATCCGCCTGGAAATGAAACCGATGCCGCTATGTATCTCCAGGAAGTGCTTGGTCAGGAAGACATCACTGCGGATCTCTACGCTCTCGAGCCCTCGCGCGCGAATCTAGTCGCACGCATCCGTGGTAATGGTAGTAAACAACCTTTACTAGTAATGGGGCACACCGATGTTGTAGGAGTGCAACGCGAGAATTGGTCTGTTGATCCGTTCGGTGCCGTAATAAAAGACGGATACATCTACGGTCGCGGGGCGCTTGATGACAAAGATAATGTAACCGCGGCACTCATGGTAATGCTGTTACTAAAGCGTACCGAAGTCGATCTCGATCGCGATGTTATTTTCCTTGCCGAAGCAGGCGAGGAGGGCACCACGGCCTTCGGTGTTGATTATATGGTTGAGAATCATTGGAGCGAGATCGCTGCAGAGTACTGCCTCGCAGAAGGTGGCGGTGCCGTAGCGCGTGATGGTGAGGTTAAGGTTATGGCCATTGCGACCACCGAGAAATTTCCGATGCGTGTACGCCTTGTCGCACATGGAACTGCAGGCCATGGGTCGATTCCGCGAGTGGATAATGCTGTGTCCGCGTTAGCCACGGCTATCGGTCGACTGGCGGCGTGGCAGACGCCGTTGCGGCTGAATGAAACAACTATCGCCTACTTCAATCGCCTCGCTGATATCAGCCCACCAGAACAAGCCGCGCGTTACGAAGGCATTCTGGATCCAGCTCAGCAAGCGCGTATAGAGCATTACTTCGCAGAAAATGAACCGCAGCATTATGCGTTGCTACGTACTTCAGTTGTGCCGACGATTATGAACGCGGGCTTTCGTCGAAATGTAATCCCTTCAGAGGCCGAGGCAACTCTTGACATCCGTGGACTGCCGGATGAGAACCCAGAGGATTTCTATCGACACATTGCAGGAGTAATAAATGATCCAAACGTGGAGATGATTCCTGAAGGTGTTTATCGCCCCGCAAGTCCGCCATCGGCTTTAGACAATGAAATGTTTCAGGTTTTGGAGAGTGTCACTAGCCGCCTCTATCCCGATGCCGTCACTTTGCCGACGATGCTAACGGGCGCGACCGATATGGCACAGATTCGCGCTCAGGGGACACAATGCTACGGCTTCGGGCCGATCCGTTCAGAGGAGGACATCACTGGTGGTGGTGGGGCGCACGGCGATGATGAGCGCATCATAGAAGGGTCGCTACTGAGTCTGATTCAGTTTTTGTGGCACGCTGTCATAGAGGTCGCTGCGAGCGATGGTTAAGAATTGCGATTGAATGAGGCGCAGACAAGCAAACTGTTTGGCCCCTTCGGTTTTTGTCCGCAGCAGTAAAGGACTGACCCGAGTATGCACAGCTTTTTCCCACAAAGGACGCGGAGCTTAAATTTCCAAGATTTCGTTGGCGACCCGCTCGCCCGATTCCATTGCGCCTTCCATGCCGCGATTATTCTGGGCGAGGTGCTCTCCGCAGAAACGGATCTGGCCATGTGGCTTGCCCATCGTCTTCGCGAAGCGGCGGATTTGACCGGGACGGAAATATGCCCACCCGCCTTGTGCACAGAGGTCTTTTCCCCAGGATTTTATTCCTAGGAACTCGAGTTGCCCAGTCGCCGCTGGCCGTATTTTCTCGAGGGCCTCGATCACTCGCCGTCCCGCTTCCTCAGGCGGAAGTGTGTCTAGAAAAGTCGCGTTGGGGCCAAGTGTCCATGAAGTGAAGCCCATGACTTCTTCAGGGTCTTCGCCGTTGCGCGAAGCTGCGAACATGCCAGGGATACCGTCGGTAAAGAGGCTCGGTGTATAGCCGTCGGTTTCCCAAAAGCTCGATTTGTGCGCAAGATAAATCTGGGTCATCGCTTGGGCTGGCAGTGTGTTGACGGCTTCGGCCTGTAGTCCGCTCAACGCGGGATTAATATTGATATTACGTAGTACGCTGAAAGGTAGCGAGCAAACGATTTGCGGTGCACGAAAGACGCTTCCGTCGGCGCAATGTACTTCAGCATCGGTCGGCTGGCTGTTGATCGCGATGGCGGTCTTGTTGAGTCGCACAGGCAGCAGTAGCGCTTCGGCCATGGCTTCGGGAATACGCGATACTCCGTTCTTAGCGGTGTAACCGAGAATATTTTCGGGCGCTAGTGTGCGCTGCGCGACCGAGAATGCTGCGCGGAAGAACAGTAGCAGCGCCGATACGTCCCGCGCGTGCTCACCGAAGCTTAAATTCATACCGTAAGCGAGTCCGATTGCTTCGTCGCTGAAGTCGAGACTCTTCATCCACTCGTGTACCGAGATGTCGTGAGTAGTAACCTCCGCATTGAGCCAGTCACCGGGTTTGGCGAGCGGGCTCTCTCTTGTTGACAGAAGGCGGTGATAGGCCCAGGGCATGACGGATCTATCGTCACCAGTGAACAGGTTAGCAGAATGATCCGGCCACTCAGCCTGGCGGATGATCTCGTTACCAAGTACTAGTTCCTGCTCACGGAAAAATTTCAGCATGGGCGTCACGTCGATAAGTTTGATGTTGTAACTCTCGGCCGCGTCGATAACACGTGTATAGCCGGCGCCGATATAGGTGCCGCCGGCTTCTGTGTTGCTCCCCAGCTGGCGCATGGAATGAACACGTCCGCCAACCCGGTCCTGTGCTTCGATGACTTGCACGTCTGCGCCGGCTGCCTGTAGTTTTAGCGCTGCGTTTAGGCCCGCAAGCCCAGCGCCGATAACAATCACGTCGTGTTTGTGTTGTTCGGTCAATGCTATGCGCCGTCGGCTCCGCACAGCGCGGGCTTCTGTTTGCCGGGCCGGCCCGAAAGGCAGCAGTTAGGGGGGCAGACGTCGTGGCTCGGTCCGAGACCACCGAGGCTCAGGCGGTCCCTATCAGGGTATAAACGTTCTTCTATGAGTTCGCAGACCATACTGATATAGGCTGGATGGGAACCAACTGTAGCGGCCCGGACCATATTCACACCTGCTTTCTCAGCAATTTCCCGTGCCTCTATATCGAGATCGAACACGACTTCCATGTGATCGCAGACGAAACCGATTGGGACGATGACAATATCTTCTACACCATCTTCCCCGAGTTGTAGCAACGCGTTACCAATATCGGGCTCGAGCCAGGAGTTACCGTATGAGGCGTTATTGCTCTGGTAGACGAGATCCCATTGCGTTTGTCCCAAACCTTCGACGACGAGCGAACAAGCTTCTCGAAGCTGTGCTACATAGTCCGAGTTATCCGCCATCGTCTGAGGTAGGCTGTGTGCAGTGAATAGTAGCGTTGCATTGTCTCGCCGGCCGGTTGGTAACTCATTCAGTGCCGATTCCGTTCTATCCATTACCGCAGCGATAAAATTTGGATGGTTAAACCCGAGCCTGAGTTTATCGACAATCGTTGCGTTCTCAAGATTCGCCGTCGCTGCGTAGAGGTCTTCACGATACTTCCTACAACCACTGTAAGAGCTAAACATGCTGGTCACATGAACGATGGCGCGGCGTACACGGTCAGTCTCCATGTTTTTAAATGTGTCCGACAGCAATGGATGCCAGTTACGGTTGCCCCAATAGATAGGAAGCGTGATGCCGCGTTCGCGTAATTCGGTTTCAAGCGCCGAGATGAACGCGCGCGTTTCACCGTTGATAGGACTGACGCCGCCGAAGTTAGCATAACGCTTAGCGATCTGTTTCTTAACTGGTGTCGGAACTTTCAATCCGGCGAGGACGTTATCTAGAAATGGCATAACGTCGTTCGGCCCTTCCGGCCCGCCGAAAGAGACGATGAGTATTGCATCGTAGCTGTGCGATCTATGATCGTCTGTGATGTTGTCGGCCATGCTGCGGTCTATTCCTGGCTTTGCCAGGCGACCTTACCGACGAAGAACGGCCCGAGGCTATCGAGGTACTGTGAGGTTTGTTCAGTTTTGCGCATCTCCTGTACTACCGCCGAGAGCGGAAATAGATCCGGGCCCAAGAGTCCGATGATGAAGTCGTTGTCATTCTTATCGAGACCATGACAGGCGAGTCGTACGTCCGCCGCGAGACCGGCGAATCCATAACGCTTCGCTAGCGTACCGTGCTCGCCTAGAATCTGACGTTGCTTAGCCTCGGGTAATTGCTGAAATGACTTTGCGCGTTGTAAGGGATACCAAATTGCCCAGGGAAACTGGGGGTTCAATGTCTTGCTGCGTGGTTTGACGAACAACGAGTCTTCGAGATCGGGCTCGTAGCCAATTGAGTAGGTGCGACCAAGCATGTCGAATTCGGGCTTATGCCTGAGGTCGGAAAACGGCGCTGTATTGAGAACTGAACGCAAGGTTCCAACGAAGAGCTCTGGATCCTCGCTTAACACGGTAAGGCCGATGCCTTCGGGGTCGTTCGCGTCGAGGTAGAGAGCTCCCTCTATACCTGCCGCCGCTAGGGCTACTGCAGCAGCCGCACCGTTATCGGTGCAGCCTGTGTACGCTGTGAACTTCATGAAAAGTCGTCGGTCGAGCGAGATCGGTTTACCGTCCTTGAGCCCTTTTTCGCTGAGATCCAAGCTTTCCGATTGTGCTTCGCTCATCTCATGCTCCAGTGAGTGCGGGTTGATACTGAGACAGTTCCGTCTCGTTGTGTACAGCTTCGACAAGTGCTTCCACGCTCGCTAGCGGTGTGCCCGGTAGGATGCCATGACCGAGGTTAACGATATGGCCGACCGGGTCGACACGCGTTAACAGATCGCGTGCAGCAGCCTGCGTAGGCTTAGCGCCGCCCAGCAGGGTCGCGGGATCGATATTACCCTGTACGGCGAGCCTATTCTGGTAACGGTTTTGCAGTTCCGGTAGGTCGACGCGCCAGTCAACGGCCAGTACCTCGGCGGGTAGGCTCGCGTAGGCGTCTACAAGGTGTGGCGCATTCTGCAGGAACAAAATTCGTGGTATGCCGGCGTTGCCTACGGCTTCGAGCAATGCATGTAGATGCGGCCGAATGAGTCTTTCCCAGTCATTGAGCGACAATACACCTGCCCAGGAATCGAAGATTTGCACGGCTTCTGCGCCGGCACGCGCCTGATTAATTAGATAGTGAACCATAAGACTGGAAAGTCGCCCGAGCAGATTGTCGAGTGCCTCTGGCTGGGCGGCAGCGAACGCGCGTAATGTTGGGAAGTCCTTCAAACCTCGACCTTCGACGAGATAGGCTGCCAACGTCCAGGGCGCGCCACAGAAACCGAGCAGCGTGGTTTCATTGGGAAGCTCCTTGCGGACCTGCTTCAATGCTGTCATGACTTCTGGTGCGATATTTTCGGGATCGGCCTGTAGCAGTGCGTCCACACCAGCCTGATCTCGAATCGGATCCTCGACGACAGGACCGGGATTGAAGTCAAACTCGACGCCGATTGCGGGCAACGGACTCATAATGTCGGCAAAAATGATTGCTGCATCGAGTGGAAAACGCTTAATGGGCATCATCGTAACTTCGGTTGCAAGGTCTGCGGACTGCGAAAGCTCTTTGAAAGAGTGCTTTTTCCGCAGGTTGCGGTACTCGGGTAGATAGCGCCCGGCTTGACGCATGATCCATAGAGGGCGACGCGAGGTTAATTCGCGTCGGATTGTCTGTAGTAATAATTTTTTCAAGTGTATGTACTCATTCGGTTGGGGGTTCCGGTTCCTGGGTAAAGCGATAACCAACACCTCGGATCGTGTGAAAGTATTCGGGTGTTTCGAGGTTGCGTTCGAAGCGACGGCGAAGGCGGACAATGAAGTTGTCGATGGTTCGAGTAGACGGAAAGACTTCGTAACCCCAGACCTTATCGAGTATGACTTCGCGTGGCACAATCGCGCCGAGTTGTCCGGCTAGTACCTTCAAGATCATGGCTTCCTTGTGCGTTAGCTCGTGTTCGCTGCCGTCCCAGGCACGCGCGTGATAGGTTTTAAAGTTAATTTCGTTACCGCCAAAACTTAAACTCGCATTGCTCTCGTTATACCAATCGGTACGGCGTAGGATTGCTGCGACGCGAAGTAATAGCTCCTTGAGATGGAATGGTTTACTGAGATAGTCGTCACCACCGGCTTCCAGCCCGCGGATACGATCGGCCGGATCGCCCTTGACGGTCAGGAACAGAACGGGTGTTTGCAGTCCATCGGCACGTATTTCCTCGCAGACCTTAAGGCCGTCGATTTTTGGCATCATGACGTCGAGTACAATCAAGTCGAACGTGTTAGCGCGAATCTTAGTAAGGGCCTGTTCACCGTCGTGCGCGACGTCAGTTTTGTAGCCTTCGGCCACGAGGTTCTCAGAGATCCCCGCCGCTAGGTGCTCCTCGTCATCGACAACGAGTATGTGTGAAGGAGTAGGACTCATCCGCTTTTAGCCTCAGGCCACGATACAGTGAGTTTGGCACCACGATTTGGGCCTTCGCTCTCAGCTGAGATACTTGCATTTGAAAGTTTGATGAGACGTTGCACGATGTAGAGCCCGAGGCCCGTGCCTGGGGTAGAGCGGCGTAACTCGTCGCCGAGTCTGTAAAATTTCTCAAAGATCATGGCAGCGTCCTCGGGCGGGAATCCAAGGCCGTCGTCCCTGATCGAGAATTCAACATGGTTGCCACTCAGACCCGCGTGTAACTCGATCCGCCTTCCCTTCCCCGCGATGCAGGCTTTGACGGCATTATCTAGCAGATTTCGTAACACGGTTTCCAGTATTGTCCGATCGGCATAAATTACTAGGTCCTTCTGCATGTCTAGCTGAAGCTCGATATTGTTGTGTGCGGCACGAACTTCCAACTCCTTTACACAAGACTCGGCGAGCGGATGAAGTTGTATGGTTTCGGGTGAGAGCTGAACGCGGCCCTCCTCGAGACGGGTCGTGTCGAGCAGATTATCTACCATACGTAGTAACCGTTCGCCGTCGTCGAGTATTCGAAGGCCTAGGCGCTGACTGTCGTCATCGTTCACGCGCACCAGTAGCGTTTCAGCTGAAAGCCGCATACTTGCGAGCGGGCTCTTGAACTCATGTGATACTGCCGCAAGAAAATTCTGCTGCCGCACTCGCAATTCGGCGTCGTGACGAATTGTTCGTGTTAGGACGGTCAGGCCGGATAGCAACACCAACAAAAAAAATCCGCCCTCCCAGACGTGGCGATTGATTCGGGAAGAGGCTTCTTCTGCGAGCATGGCTGAGACGCCTTCATTGACTGATGCTGTGCCGTTCGCTGGCGAGATATCGAGATGTGGTAGCAGTGTCTCGAGGGTTTCGGGGGCGTTCGCAAAGACGGAAACAACGGCTTGTGCATCTGCCTCGTACAGCATGGCGAGTCGCTCGTGCATGTTTCGGGTATAGCTCACGGACTCTGTAGTCCACCATGCTACCTGCGCGATCGAGATAACGAGCAACGTGAGAAAGCCGATCTGCAGCGCCTTAACAGGATCACGCCTGAGAATCATAGGTCTCTCCAGTATTTTGTGGGCTGACGTCGTTGAGTACGTGCCCGAGTGTGGCAGCGAACCGGTCGATATCATCGCGGCTATGGGCCATAGAGATAAAACCGATCTCGTACGCTGATGGTGCGAGCGCAATGCTACGTGCTAGTAGTGCGTGGAAAACTTCTGCGTAAGTTTTACGCGCCTGCGAGGCGATAGCCTCGGCGCTACGTGGTAGTGATTGTGTGTCCCAGGCAATCCAAAACATCGAGCCCAGCCGGGCAAGTTTGGCGTTGATATTCGCGTTCTCAAGAACGGGATTCAATAGGATCTCGAGATATTGGCCGAGTGCATCCAGTTGTCGCCAGCCGTCATTTTTTTCGAGGATTTTCAGTGTTGTTAAACCAGCTGTCATTGCGACCGGATTGCCGGAGAGAGTGCCAGCTTGGTAGACGCCACCCACCGGTGCGAGGTGTCGCATGATCTCGGTCGTCGATGCAAACGCGCCAACAGGCATGCCGCCGCCGATAACTTTTCCAAACGTTGCGATGTCGGGCGTTATTCGGTAATGCTCAGCAGCGCCACCCTTGCCGAGACGAAAACCGGAAATTACTTCGTCGAAGATCAGTAGCGCGCCATGGCTACTACATTGGTCACGCAACAGTTGCAGAAAATCTGCCCGCTGTATCAGTAGACCGTTGTTGGCGGGTACTGGTTCGATGATGACAGCTGCGATACGCGCTCCTTCTGTTCGGAACAGATCGACGAGTCCTTTGTCGTCGTCTAACTCGAGCACGCGTGTAAGATGGGTAAAATTTTCGGGCACTCCTTCGGAAGAGGGTCGGCCGAAGGTTGCGAGACCCGAGCCTGCCGCGACGAGTAGGGAGTCTATGTGGCCGTGGTAGCACCCTGAGAACTTTACAATGAGGTCTCGTCCGGTCGCTCCGCGTGCCAGTCGTACGGCACTCATGACCGCTTCGGTTCCCGAGGAAACGAAGCGTACCTGCTCAATACCCGGATAAGCATCGACGACTAATTCTGCGAGTTCGATTTCGGCTCGGCAGGGGGCACCGTAAGACATACCTTGTTTTGCGGCTTTCGTGACAGCCTTTGTAACGTTTGGATGGGAGTGGCCGAGAATCAGTGGTCCCCAAGACCCTACAAAGTCGAGATAGCTACGGCCGTCGACGTCGGTTATTTCTGCGCCGCTGGCAGACGCTATCACGGGAGGGGAGCCGCCGACCGCACCGAATGCCCGTACCGGTGAGCTAACGCCGCCCGGCAGAACGCATTGTGCCTTTGCGAACCAGTCTTCGGAACTTTTACTCATAACCAGCCACCCCGTAGTGCGTCGCGTGCATGGTAGGTGATGATCTGGTCGGCGCCCGCGCGGCTAATCGCGTGCAGGTTTTCGCGTACCACACGCGCCTCGTCGATCCAGCCGTTGGCGGCCGCAGATTTCACCATCGCGTATTCGCCCGATACGTTGTAGGCTGATAGTGGTAATAAGGTTTTCTCGCGAACGGCTTGGATGACGTCAAGGTAAGCAAGCGCGGGTTTCACCATGATCATATCGGCGCCTTCGGTTTCGTCGAGTTTTACTTCGCTTAGCGCTTCGAGCGCGTTACGCGGATCCATTTGATAACTTTGTCGGTCGCCGTGTTGCGGAGAGGAGTCTGCGGCGTCACGGAATGGCCCGTAGTAGGCGGACGCGTATTTCACAGCATAGGCAAGTAGAGCGACGTTACCGTGATTATGATCGTCGAGTGCGTCGCGTATCGCGGCGATGCGGCCATCCATCATGTCCGATGGTGCGACGATGTCAGCGCCAGCATCCGCATGGCTTAGCGCGGTGCGTGCTATCGGATCCAACGATTCGTCGTTGAGGATACGTTTTCCTTTTACGAGTCCACAGTGGCCGTGATCGGTATAGGCGCAAAGGCAGACGTCTGTTATGACGATGAGGTCGTCGCCAAACTCGGCTTTTAGTCGTGCGACGGCCCTTTGCACTATACCGTTTGGATCCCAGGCGAGCTTGCCGTCGGGTGTCTTTGTCGCATCGTTTTCGGGATGGCCGAATAAGAGCGCTGCGCGAATACCGAGTTCTAGATCGGTGTTGACCTCTGCGATGAGATTATTGAGACCAAGCTGTGATAAACCGGGCAGCGATGGAATAGGTTCTTCGGCCTTATCGGCGGGAAGGACGAAGCGCGGTACGATAAACTGTGATGGTGCAATATGAGTTTCCGCGACGAGGTCGCGCATGGCTTGTGTCTGGCGTAGCCGCCGTGGTCGTATGCGCCCCGGCGTTGTAATATTCAATTTACGCATCTCAGTGCCTCCATCAATCCATCGAGCCCGGGGCTAGTAGCTTGTCCCGTCACATCCAAGTCTTCTTCCATTACAGCATCAGTCGTGGACGGGCCGATCGTGAATATTGCGGCCTCAGTATCAACCTCAACCTGGTTGATAAAACCCTCAACGGCAGAAGGGCTCGCGAAGAAGATGTTATCCGCGTCGAATGACGACAGCACTTCCTTTTGCCTTAGTTCGGCCGCGGGAACGGTACGATATACATTGATCCGCGTACAGGTCGCACCGGTATCTCGCAGCGTTTCCTCAATTGTATCCCCGGCATTCTCGGCAACGGCGATCAAAAGCCGTGAAGGATGCTCGGTAATTTGCGCCTTGAGTGCCTGTGCGAGCGAGGCTGCAGTGCCCATTTCGCTCATGAGGTCGGCGCGGCCGAATGCGACGATAGCCGCATCTGCGGTTCTCGGGCCGACAACAGCTATTTTTACAAGATCAGGAAGTGTTTCGCCGTTTAATGAGACGAACGCATCGACACCGCGTTGCGATGTAAAAACGAGCCAGTCCGTTTGTGGTAGTTCGGTTTCGATAGTTTCCTGGAGTTCGTCGCTGTTGAGTAGCTCGATATGAATACAGGGCAGAACGACGACAGTTGCACCCTCGGCTTCGAGAGAGAGAGCCCATTCGTGGCAATCCTCGGCGCTACGTGTAATTAGTACACTTTGTCCAGCGAGCGAGCTCATGAGTTCTGCAAGCCTTCCCATGCCATGTCGACTAGAGCGCGTGGTTCTTTGCCGTAAGACTTAGTCGCGATGAGTTCGCCATCGTGTTCGATCTGGGCGATAAGTTCCAGGCCGTCGAGGTGACCATTTTCACGGCAGTATGCACCGAAAGCTAGGTCGCAGCCACCTTCTACACGGGCCAGCAGCGCGCGCTCGACGGCAACGCTAAGCTGTGTTGAGCTATGGGCCAGGATGCTGAGCAAGCTCATGAGTTCAGTGTCGCTATCACGGCATTGCAGTGCTAGTGCGCCTTGTGCCGGAGCGGGGATAAACACGGTAGGGTCGAGTCGTGCGACTACGCGATCGTCGAGAGCTAGCATTGGGCGGTCGTCTAACGTCGAAGCCTGCAGCCTGTTGAGGCCCGCTGCTGCAAGTACGACCCCGTCAAAGTCTTTGTTCAGGCGACCAATGCGAGTAGGCACGTTGCCGCGTATAGGCTCTACGATGAGATCAGGTCGTAAATGTTTTAGCCAGGCTTGGCGTCGTGCTGAAGCCGTACCGACCCGGGCCCCTTCTTTTATTGGAATACTTCCAGTGGCCTCGCATCCGGCTTCGCTTCGCATGATCAGAGCATCTGCTACATCTTCGCGTTGCGGTATTGCGGCGAGTTTGAGTTCTTTTGGCGATTCAGTTGGGAGATCTTTTAACGAGTGCACTGCTACGTCAACCAATTCGTTTAGCAGTGCCTGTTCGATCTCCCGCACGAATACGCCGGTTGGGCCTATAGCGCCGAAACTCGACGCGTCGGATTGATCACCAACCGTCTTGATGATGACGAGCTCGGTCTGGTGGCCGAGCTCGATGAGCTCGCTGGCAACGGTGGTAGCCTGTGTTCGAGCTAGGTGCGACCCACGCGTGCCGATACGGATCATCATCGGCCTATCGCTCGTTTTGGTGTTACGGCCTGTTTGAGCGCCTGGCGTAACTCGTCCGCAAATTCTGGATCGAGACCGTTGAGGAACGCATCAAGGGCGCCATCGGGGCCGTTATAAAGTAGGCCGCGCAGGCCGAGACAAGGGATGTGCGCGAAGCGGCGCGCGAGCACTTCTGACCAGGTCTCGATCGCGGCGCGCTCTTCGTCGCCGAGGCCGCTGAGCTCTTTCTTTAGTAGGCGCTTTACGCCTACCTGTGCTGTGTGTTGGTAGCGTTGCTGTAGCACGCCGAATAACGGGCCATAAACGCGTTCGGCAAAGCGGTCATGGAGTCTGAGCAGTGCGTCATCGACGAGTTCGCGCGCTTGTGCGGCTTCGATAAGACGTGCTTCACGGTTTCTTTCCGCTTCGGCTGTCATTTCGTCCATGCCGATCCGTTTTATGCCAAGCTGGGCGCAGGCTGTCGGGTCGATATCGGCCGGTATAGCCATGTCAATTAGCAACGGCGCCTGGCCCGAGGGAGTTCTGGTTGCGAGTCGCTCGAGTATCGAAGAACCGATGAGCGTCCCGCGAGCGCTGGTCGATGACAGTAGGGCTTCAATAGCCGGCGGGTCTGTCTGAAAATCGGCGAGCGAAATAAATTCGGCATCATAATCTACTGCCCGCTCGGCGGCTTTACTAGCCGAGCGGTTGACGAAAAGTAATGGGATCCCCGCTTTACTCAGTGATTGTGCTGCGCGCTCGGTCATCGGTGAGATGCCGATAAGGGCCGTGGTACCGGGCGTGTGCGCCATACGTGCGCTAATATGTTTAACCGCTACCTCCGCCAGCGATACGCGGCCCGTGCCGATATCAGTTTCGCCGCGGACGAGCGCGGCGATTTTCAGCGACTCCTCGAAAAGCAGTTTGAGTCGCGGCCCACAAAGCCCAGAATCGAGGGCGGTTTCGTAACATTGACGCACCTGGCCCGCGATCTCGACTTCGCCGATTGCCGCGGAGTCGAGTCCAGCCGCCACGAGGAAAAGATGCTCGCATGCGCCTTCGCCCTGCCAAGCTTTGAGCGTGCGTTCTGCGAAGCCTGGTTCTGCGGGGCTACCGGTTAGAAATTCATAGATGAGCGGACGGAGATCCCGCGATGGTGTTGCTACAGTGCGCGCAAAAAATAATTCGACGCGATTACAGGTAGCGAGATAGGCGACCTCGGCAAGGTTGGCGCGGTCGGCAAATTCACGCAGCGCTTCGGTCAGCGTCTCTTCCGACAGCATGTAGCGATGTAGTCCTTCGCTACCCTTATGGCGCCAGGAGATTCCGACGACGCTAAGATCTTCGAGCATGCTCGGCCTACGAGTCAATTACCTGTATTTGAGATTAACCTTTCTGTAAGGTCTTTTGTCACGGGCGTGTCACGATTGGACTGAAATAGTGTTCTGAACGAACAGTTTAGAGGTGATGGTTTTGTTCATCGTGGTGTGACTCGAAGGCCGTTAGGACTTCCGTCTCGATCCGCTCACGTTGCGCGCTAATACTATGCGCGAGGTTGATTTGGCTCCGGGTGCGTGCTTGATTGTGGCTGCTTGGGCTACGGAAACGCAATGGATCCCAACCGAAGTGACTCTCATTTAACGCATCGGCGCAAAATCTTGCGGCCAGTTCGACAGTGATTGTGAGAATGGCAGCCGGAATTTTGTGCCACTCGTTTTTAGTTAGGAGTGACTTAGCTTCACGCGCGTAACCACTGACTGCACTTTTAAATATCAGTATGGAAAATTCAGAATTAGTTTGATCTTCGGCGTTCGGGTTACACCATGAGCGGCATGCGTCGCCGATTTCGAGCACGATGGGCATGTGACCTAATGTATCGAGATCAATGAGACATTTTGCTTTCTTGGTGTCGCTAGAAAATACGATATTCGAGATCTTCGGGTCGCCGTGCACAATGCGTTCGGGTTGGTTGCCGAGTTTCGGTAGCCGGCTAGCGAGTTCGAATATCTCGTTAGCGAGAAATTTCACGCGCGAAATTTCGGTATGATTTTCGTGCGTCTTTAGTGCGGCGCTGAGGTTCGTAAGATGCATGACTGTGTCGTGAACCTTCAGGCGAACATTAGAAAATCTGTGATCGAGTCCGTCTACGGTGGTATGGAAGCGTCCGAGAAGCGCGCCGGCCTCTTCTGCTTGGTGTGTGTTTTCTATCCAATCGAATGTTCGGCCGGAGATATAGGTTAGCTGTCGCCAATTTTCGTCGTCAATTTTATTTGATAGCTTGCCATTAGCCGATGGGATCAGCATTGGTGTCAACACCCCGAAGCTTTGCAGATGTCTAGTTACCACCTCGATGTCATCGTTGATCGTAGTCGGAAATATTGGATTGACCCGTTGTAAAACGCGCCGTTCACCATCGGGCATGACAACAAGCCAGCTAGCGTTGATGAGGCCTGCCGGAAGCGATTCGAAGGATGCATCGCTGAGCCCGAGTGCGGCGATCACGTTGATATTTGGAATGGATGAGCTGGCCATTTGGTCGCAAGTATATCGCGCGAAGATCAGCAGGCCTTAACGAGGATTCCCTTCGTTTCGCCGCTCGCCGCTATAGAATTGCGCCATGATGGCAGAACCTCTGGCGAATAGGCTCGTCGATATGTGAGACATCTGATCATAGGGTGCTATGACTTCTTCCCTCGTGATTAACGTATCTGCGATGCGCATGGTTGTGATGACGTATACCTTATAAAGGCAGGCCGATGGGAAAAACATGATCGTTTATTGTCAGTTCACGGTTCTCGAACTTGAAGGCGCTGCGATACCCCGTATCGGACTCGACCAGGAGGTCCTGCGCGACTAAACCTAGCAGCATGCCGATCGCCTGCAGATCGGCGATCGTGTTGAGATCGTCTTCTGAGGTCTGATTGCCGCTTAGTGCGGCGCCCGTGCTCATCTGATATTTGATCAATTCTGCAATGAGTGTCTCCGCAAGTTCGGGAGACATCTCGGTGAAACCCGTCGCTGTGATGGAATTAGTTATCGTACGAATATCAAGCATGCTGAACTCGTTCTGCGGTGGCAGAACGCTGCCATCGATATCAAGACGTAGATCGGCGTCGAAAGGTTCGCCTTGCCAGAGGAAAGTTATGGGACCGATCTGGATAGTTGGCGAAGTCGCGAGCGTTAGGTAGATCATGTCTTGGATACCGGGTATCAGGGGTGGTGCGGTTCGGGGATCGTTCGCGACGAGTTGGCTATACGCGAGGTATTCTTCTATCGCCTCTCGCGAGAAATTGCTAAGGCTGAAGTTGATACGCGCTAGGGTGAGGTCGAGGTCATCTAGGCTTTGAAAGGAATTTACATAATAGCTACCTTCGATAGATATGAGTTCCTTCTGGTCATCCATCGCGGTATCGAAGCTGGCGCCCGCATTCATGATTGCTAGATCAAATGGTCCCCGCGGGGTGGTGCCGTTAACAGTGATGTTAGCGATGTTAGTGGCGACCTTACCTAGCCAAAGTATTGACGGGTGGTTTGTGCCATCGATTGTGAGAAGGATATCTTCAATTACTACCGCGCCTATTCCGGGTGCGCTAGCGCGCAAGGATTCGAGGCTAACGATGGAGTTGGTTTGGCGCGCCGGAATATCGTAGCTACCCTCAATATTGAACCCGGAGAAGCTAATCTCGGCGTTCCCACTGGCAACTTCTATCGGGGGTATTACTCCGGTAAAGCCCAACACACCAATATAGCGGGTCAGTGTGCGCGCCTCGAAGAGATATGGGATGTCCAATATATTGAGTAGTTCAGATAGATCTTCGGTACGCGGGCCTATTCGAATGACCGAACTCAATATGCCGAACCGCATGTTGTTGCCGAATATGATGGGACCGTGACCAATCTCGATCTGGATCGGCATCGGTTTGTCTAAAAATGACTGAATTACCATGGTCGTAATGGCGGCGGCCATATCGTCTTCCTGGCTGACTGTATCGACAATCTGCTGGATGTGTTCAGCGTTAAGGTTTACCTCGACTAGGGCTGTGCTACCGAACCAGCCACTATTGTATTCAAGGACCTCGAAGTCGTAAGCCTTGTCGGTCATGGCTTTGGCCAGTTCAGCCTGCGCCATAACGCGCTGTTCGGTAAGGTTACCAATTAAGGGTGGGATGCCAATGACTGCCGCGGCGATGATGGTAACGATAGCGGCTACAATTTTTCTCATGATTTAGCTCTGTAAGGATTAGGTGATCATTAATACAAGAACGGCGGTTGCGGGATAGCGCGCTGGCCTTTGACAACAATGACGATAGGTAAACTGAAGGCCTCGCCCCGGACTGGCGGCGCCACCGAATTGATCCATAGGCGGCCAATGCCAGGTTGGTCAGCAAGTAGCGTGTGGCCATCAGTATCAAAGAGATCTAAGGCGATGAGATCGTCGGGTGCTTCTAGCTCGACTGTGAGTGGCGCGCGTTCGACTAAACCGTTGTCTCGACCGAAGGCTCGTACAGATAGATCGCGAAGTGAAAAGGCTTCATCCATCTCGAGTTCTATCAAGACAGGCTCGATCTCGAGGCGGTTTACTCGTATTCCTAAAGAGGCCCCAATGGCCGGCCCGGAGCCCTGGTAAACAGCCACGTCGAATGCGGTGTCGTTTTCTCTATAGGAGTAGGCTTGGCCGAACGTAGCCGTGATAATCTCTGCCATCGTAGAATTTGCGAGCAGTAAGAGGGTCGGCAAAAACAGTCTGAACAAGCGTTGGAACTCCTGTAAAGTGATGATTCCCAGTAGCAACTACCATTCAATTCATGAGTCTAGACCATCGGGTGGTTTTTAACGACAGTACGTCCTGGAAGTTGATAAATGGTTTTCCCATCTAGCGCGCGTGCATAAAACCAGGAGAACAGTATGACAGGTGTCGATACATTAGCGGTGACTGATGAAAATTACGAATCTAGTAGTTGCGTGCCTAGAATTTTTGAAAAGGGTGGGTAATTTATGAAACGGGGAATGACCATATTGATGGGTCTAGCGGCCTTAACAATAACAATGACGGTAGTCGCGCAGGATAGCGAGATCGAGCTCGATTCGATTGCCTTGGAAGATGATTTCAATCGTGAAGGCGAGCGTTGTATCAACGTGTCACGAATACGGCAGACTCATGCTACCGATGATCGGACTGTCCTTTTCTACATGCGTGGTGGTGATGTGTACCGCAACACGCTGCAGTACGAATGCCGTGGCCTTGAGCGTGAAAACCGGATTTCATACAGAGTAACGGGAAATCGTCTATGTAGCGTAGACACAATAGCGGTGTTGCGACAATTCGGGAGTTCTTTCGACATGGGGATTCGTTGCGGGCTAGGTCGGTTCTTTCAAATCACGGACGTCGAGGCAGATTTCTTGCGTTACGGTGAGCGTTCTGAAATGCAAGAAGAGCCCGAAGCTGTGGAGCTACCTAATAGCCAGGAGACCGAACAAATTAGCCAGGACGCGAGTTACGGTATTGACGAATACAACAACGAGGCTGACTACAATTACGAGTGCTAAGGTTGTTGGAGCGGTTGTTTTAAGAAAACTAACTATTAAGGTGGAGCACTCCATGCCGATTAAAAATAAAGTTCAAGGTTTAATTTCTTCTGTCTTAGGATTATTGCTGCTGACAGTAGGAATGTTAGCTAATGGACAGACTCGTGAGAGTGGCCCCTGGTGGCCGGGGCCACACGGCCCGGCTGATGAGGCTGGTGCTTCAAACTATGTAACGCCGACTAAAATTCTACAGGCGCTGAAGATTCCGATGACAGGTCAGACCTACGAGCTTGGCCATATCTACGAGCAGGGTATGCCGCTCTATGGTGACCGGTCGTGGTACATGAATATTATGCAGTCTGCGCCATCTAGATTCGGCGATGAGGGTATCTCGCTCAGTGAGTACTTTACCGGTCACATCGGTCAGTTTGGTACACAGCTTGACGGGCTGGGTCACCAGGCGGGTAATATTGAGATGGCTGATGGTTCGGTTCAGTCGGTCTTTTATAACGGCTATACCAAGGACGAGCTGCTCGGTGCTAACCTTGGCAGGAATGGTCTGGAGGCGCTTGGCGTTGAAACCATGAAGCCGTTCATCACACGCGGCGTTCTCATCGATGTCGCCGGTTACAAAAACACGCGCCCCCTGCCTGCAGGTTACGAAGTTACTATGGACGATGTGCGCGGTGCCTTAGCGCGCCAGGGTATGAACGAACACTCGATAGCGCAGGGTGATGCGGTGCTTTTTAACTATGGCTGGGCTATGAACTGGGGAAACCCATCGAAGTACAATGATAGCCGTGTTGGCGTTGGAGAGAATGAAGGTTCGCCCGGTATCTTCGCCGAAGTTACGCGGTGGTTAATTTCGAAGAAAATCTCGATAGTTGGAGCGGATAGTTGTTGCGTGGAGGTGCGACCGCGGCCGGGTCCGGAGAACGTTCACCGGATGCTATTCCTCGGTGAAGGGATTCCGATGATAGAGAATATGAATTTACTAGAGCTCGCCGAAGATGAGGGCTATGAGTTTTTGTTTTTGACCTTGCCTGAACGATTGAGGGGCGCGACGGGCAGTATGGTTAGGCCGATAGCGATACGTTAAGAAGAGCTAACGAGAGAGACTTGTCGGCAACCGGAGGAAGAACGGCGCGTTCAGGTTTGCCGTGGTCCAGGTGAGCCCATGCTATTTAGCGATAATTGCAGAGGAGTAGAATAACTAATGATTAGATTAATTGGGACTGCCTTGCTTGGGGGCACTTTTGCGTTTTTGCCAATGATGTTATCTGCTCAACAGGGGGGTATGGGTATGGGTATGGGTATGGGTATGGGTATGGGTATGGAACCGACCGTACCTCCATTCGGTGCGCGTGTATACCGTGATATCGCTTATGTCCAAGATGGCCACCAGAACCAGCGTTTGGATCTCTACCTGCCCGAGGCCGGTGAGAATTTTCCGCTGATTATCTATCTTCACGGTGGCGCGTGGCGAGCGGGTGACAAAAATGGAGTGCCGGCGATTGACTATGTCGGAAAGGGTTACGCTATTGCCAGTGTTGAATATCGCTTCAGTCAGCACGCTATTTTTCCAGCACAGATAGAGGATGTTAAGGCGGCCGTCCGTTGGTTGCGGGCTAATGCCAACGATTATGGCATCGATCCTGAGCGGTTCGCGGCTTGGGGGCAATCGGCTGGTGCGCACCTAGCTACCATGCTGGGTGTTACCGACGGAGTGGCTGAGTTCGAGGTCGGGGGCAACCTCGATGTATCGAGTGCTGTGCAGGTTGTGATTGACAACTATGGCCCTACGGATTTCGCGCAGATGGATGCACATCGGCTTCCTGACGGACAAGAGCACAATCCTGCGGATTCCCCTGAATCACTATTAGTCGGTGGCGCGTTACAGGATAATCTTGATGCTGTGGCTCGTGCGAATCCGATCACCTACGTCAGCGAAAGCGATGCGCCGTTTCTAGTAATCCACGGTGATGCCGATCTGTTAGTTCCCCACCATCAAAGCGAGATTCTGGTTGATGCGTTCGAGAAAGTTAATGTTCCGGTCGAGTTCTATACTGTCGCTGGTGGTGGCCATGGGCGTTTTACCGACCCGAAGGTCGGAGAACTAATTGACATGACGCTGGAGAAATACTTGAAGTAGAAGGAGTTGCTTCTACAAACTAAGTGAATGAGTGGTTGTTGTCGGCGGACTACAATTCAAATAACGGTGGAGAGGAAAGCACGATGAAACGATTATTACGCCGAGTCATAAGTATCGTCCTGGTATCGGTAGCGGTGATAGTTACCGTTAGCAATTTTGCCGAGGCGCAGCAGACAGGCGCGGCGATCAAGCAGGCGAACGCTCCCTATATCGTGGTCGAGCGTACGCTGCCGGGATCCGGTACTGTCTGGGAACTGCAGCTCGTGCTGGCTCGTGACGAGGTTTACGTGCCAATCGGGGTGCGAAAACCGGACGGCGATGGCCCATTTCCACTCATTCTTGTCGGTTCTGGTCAGGGACGTGATGGACTGCTCAAGATCGATCAGGCGATGGAGGATGTTGAGGAACTCATGGATCGGTTTGTCGAGCGCGGTTATGCGGCTGCTTATCTAAACTTTCGTAACGAGATCCCAGAGCTTTATAACGAGATCGCACGATCGGAGCTTCTCGCAGATACCGTCAGTGGCGGGGACCGTAGGTTGCAGTCCGCGCCGGCACTAGACTCGGATGACTATATTTCCATCGTTGAGCATGTGAAGGCGCTGCCTTATGCGGATCCGGAGGGCATAGGCGCAATCGGAAGCAGTCATTCGGGCGAAATCATTCTCAAAGGTACGGCGCTCGTCAATATTGGTGCCGGTGTTCCGAGTGAGGCGGCAGCGCTTGAGTATCTTGCTATCGATGTGTTGGCAGCGTCGCACAACGCTCAGGGCGAGCGCGATTTTAACGATATAGAGATTGCGCGGAGTCTTGCCGACAAAGACGTCGCGATGCAGCGTATTAGAAAGTCGGAAACGCCGCTGCTGATTCTCGGTCGTGAAAACGATCACTTGCAGGGAGTCTTTCAGCTTGCCTACGAGTGGCTCGTTGAAGCTGACAGAGAAGTTAAATGGGCGTCTTTTGATCACCCGGAGCATGGCTACTCACTATTGCGCCAGCGACCGGGTGGCCCATCGAGACCTGATGACGTTCAAGAGGAGGTTTTCGCCCTATATATGGCGTTTTTCGACGAACACTTGAAAAGTAATTAGATACATTGGTATACGCATTGATACTTACTCTTTTGGAGTTGCTCGATCTAGGAAACGACGTGCAACTTCACGGTTGCACTCTATTTCAGTTTACTATTCCTGTGAACAGTGCGATACGATCGAATCTGTGCTTGTAGGCGCCATGGCCGAGTTACATCAGAGGCCCGACAGTCACCCGTTTACCGGCAGATTGAGCGGTTTCCGCTTCGTCGATTACGGCTAGTGCAAAATCCTCGGTTGAAATGAAACTGCTACCTTCGGCATTGAAAAGTATCTCGTCCTCTCCCAGCCGGTACTCGCCTGTGCGCTCGGCTGAAGACATTGCGGAAGGTGGTGGTGTTATGACTGTCCACTGCATATCCTTTGAGTAGCGGTAAGTCTCGATAGCCTGCCAATGGCCGAAGTACTGGGCATGATTCGCTGTGCCTGGTTCAAGTTTTGGATCGTCCAGACCCCATACCCCATTTCGCCACAGTGTCGTACCTCCGCTAATTTGAATAACATGCGGTGCCGCATCACCAAGTTCCGTAGCGGCTTGCACGAACGTTTTTGCGGCTAGGCTTGTAATAGCGTCGTCTGGTGAGTTGCTAGGCCCAACACCGCGTACTGAAATAACAACAACATCGGTTTCAGTAATTACTTCCAGCACTGATGCTAACTGTGTGACATCGCCAGCGACCGCAGAGAATTTGGGATGATCGTTTATAAGACTATCGGGATTTCGGGAAACGCCGATAACGTCATGGCCGCGGTTTAGCGCCTCGTTCACAATCAATCCTCCGACCCGGCCGCTTGCACCGTAGACAACAATGGTGTCCGCCGATACTTCTAGCACCGGTAAATAGACGAGTCCTAAAAGTGTTACGGTGGCCGCAATAAGGCCTTTATTTTTCCGCTTTCCCATCCTAATCCTCTTCAGTTAGGTTTCTACCGTATCAGTTGCTATAAAAACTAAAATGTCCTTGACGAATTATAATCTCTCTATCAATTCAGATCTTCAATGGTTCGACGTTACCGAAGAAGCGTTACGGTAGGTACCGGAAGGGCTTGGGGTGACTAATCAAGCGCTATATAGCTTTTCTTCATTTCTGCAGATGCTATTTGTGAAGAGTATGAGTTGCCCTGCTCGAATGTTTTATAGTTGTTTAGAGATACAGCTTAGATTACACAGTTGTACGCGTGGGTTGTGCTCCTATCCGCTTTCGTCTACTTAGAACGGCCTTATGGAACAACCGTCTCGAAGCTTCGCCCCGACTAGCATGTCTAATACAGTAGCGCTCATTCTTGGTAGCTTGCCGGGTAGGCGCTCGCTGGAAGAACGGCAGTATTATGCTCAACCACGGAATTCTTTCTGGAGGATTATGGGAGAATTATTCGATGCGGGCCCTGAATTGGCATATGCTAAACGAATTCAACGACTTGGCCAATGCGGTATCGCGCTCTGGGATGTCGTTGCATCCGCCGAACGACCCGGTAGTCTCGACTCCTCGATTGTTGAAGCAAGCGTTGAGATCAACGATTTTTATAAGCTTTTCAAAAACTATCCCCATATTCAATTTGTATATTTTAATGGAGCCAAGGCCGCTAAACTTTTCGAGCAGCGTGTTCTGCCTATTCTCAAAGGTGACTTTGAGCAGATTTGCTACGAACGCCTACCGTCAACGAGTCCCGCGAACGCTGCAACATGTTTTGAGGAAAAGCTATCGCGTTGGTCGTCAGTGAAGTTGGCGCTCGAGAGGTAAGCTTGCTCGAATTCAGGTGCCGGCTAATATTTCTCTAGAACGTATACTCCAAAGCAACTGCAGTGAACGTATCACGTTTCTTCGTATTAGCGGGCACGTCGGAGTTATTACGAATTGTGTAGGAAAAAACTACTGAGAAGTTGGCGCGGATGTCCGCTGTAAGCTTCGATACGGATTCTGTAAATGTATTTTCCGAACCACTTTCAATAGCTAGTGTCTGGGAAAAATCAGATGTCTCACTGATATTCCATAGATAGTCGCCGCTCAGGCGAAAAATGCCTTCATCCTGGCTCATGCCGGTTCGCACTTCGGCCTGTCTTGATCCAGCACCGGCTTCTCCATTTAGCATATGGCGTTCCGTGTCGATGAAACGCCGTCCGTAGCCAATCGCTTGCCTAGTTTGGGATTCGTAGCCGCTGAATTTATCATCGGTCCAGGCGATGAGACCGTAAGCGTAGGTGTTCTCTCCCAGATCATAGTCTGTCTTCCAGTCCAACGCGTAGGCTTCGGCTGTATCGACGCTACTAGAGCTAGCTCGCACGGCTGCGCCCTTGAAAGAGTGATGCCACGTTGCATAGTTCCAGCCGAGATCGAAATTACCACTCATCGTTTCGTTAGCGCTATTACCGCTAGTCGCGAGATAGCCGAAGGCCGCACGCCCGGAGAAACCTTCTTCATCCTGCGTAAAGCCTGTACCTGTCTTGAGGGTTAAGAGAAAAAACAACAGTAATTTTCTGCCAGCGGTCAATGATCTCTCCTATGATGTTCTGATTAGTTATCTGGGTTAACGTACTGGAGAATTTTGCAGTTAGCGCTGTTTCCGTTGTTGCCACCAGGCCATGCGTTCAGCAATTATTTTCTCGAAGCCTTGATTTGTTGGTTCGTACCAGCTCGCGCCACGTAACGTGTCTGGTAGATACTCTTGTCCAGCCGCGTGGCCGCTTTCGGCGTGGTCATAACGGTAGCCTTTGCCGTAACCCTGTTCCTTCATAAGTTCGGTTGGTGCATTACGGATATGTTTAGGAACTAACTCGGCTGGATAATCGCGTGCCGCCTGCTGAGCACAATCCCAAGCTTCATAGATTTTGTTGGATTTAGGTGCCGTTGCTAGGAAGACGACGGCCTCGACGAGCGCAAGTTCGCCCTCGGGCGAACCGAGAAAGTGATATGCGTCCTTCGCTGCTAGCGCGAGTTGCAATGCGCGCGGATCGGCCAGCCCGATATCTTCCGATGCCATGCGAATGACACGGCGCGATAGATACATCGGATCTTCGCCGCCTTCAATCATGCGTGCGAGCCAATAGAGCGCGCCTTCGACATCGCTACCGCGTACTGCTTTGTGCAGAGCGGAGATAAGGTTGAAATGTTCCTCTCCTGACTTATCGTAGCGCGCGAGTCGCCGCTCGAGCACGGACTCGATGAGGTCGGCGGTAAGCGTCTGCGGTAGCGAGTTGTCGGCTGTTGAGACATATGCCCAGACCGCTTCGGTAGCGTTCAGCGTACGACGGGCGTCCCCGTCGGCATGTCGAACGAGTAGCTCGATTGCATCCTCGGAAAGCGAAAGTTGTTGGCTGTCATCCGATTCGTTGTTTAGCATGTTCCAAGCGTTGCCGATAATCGAGCCGATGTGTTCTGCAGCAAGCGGTTCAAGAACGAATACGCGCAGCCGTGATAGCAATGCGGGGTTTAATTCGAATGACGGGTTCTCGGTTGTTGCGCCGATAAGCGTGATCACGCCTTCCTCTATCCATGGAAGGAAGGCGTCTTGTTGCGCTTTGTTAAAGCGATGGATTTCGTCGCAAAACAGAATGGTACCTTGGCCTTCGATTTCCTGGCGCGCTGTCGCCTCTTTAATAATTTCGCGCACACGTGATACACCTTCGGTGACGGCGCTGAATAGTTCGAACGCACGATCGGTGTAGTTTGCGATGAGGCGAGCAAGCGTAGTTTTACCCGAGCCCGGGGGGCCCCAGAAGACCATACTGCCGACCGTGCCACGCTCAATCGTTTGTCGCAGCGGCATGTTGGGTCCGAGCAGATGTGTCTGGCCCAGGAAAGATTCGAGCCGCTTAGGGCGCATGCGGTGGGCCAGCGGCATTGTCTTATCCTCGACAGTCGTTAAGAGAGAGGGTTGAGAGGTCACGGAAGTATTCTAAGCGCGCAGCCGCTTGCTTGTTAGTAGAAATGATGGCCTCTTTCTAGATGCCCTAATTTGTTTCGCCCTTGGATGCGTCGAGAGTTTAGGAAAATCGAATGCGTTAGGTTGTTACGTCTGACACCGATTGGCGATAGCGGCAGTAGTCGCAGCGTGCGCTTGCCGCTGGGATATGGTTCTTATTCAGGCAGCCGTGAATCTCTTCGAGTGTGCTATTTATCCAGTCGTCATGACCGGTATATGGAATAAGCGTAAGTTCGAACTCGAGTTTCGCGCCGAATACTTCCCTGTCTGTCGCACCATTGGCATAGACGAAGTAACCCGTATTGGACACTTGCAGGCCGTTTCGTCGCAGCAGCCACTGGTAGATCTCCATCTGTCGCTTGTAGCCCGCATGCCAATCTTTATCGAGCGCGTCAATCGTGTCGTTCTTGGAGGTAGCCTTATAGTCGACGACAATATAGTTACCCCCAGGCTCCTGCCAGAGATCGTCGATCGCACCCGTTATGATGAGGTTGGTGTTCTCGTGAAGATGTTGTACGCCAACGAAATTTTTTCGCCAGGCTTCGAGATTTTCGTGAGGGACAGGTCGTGCCTTGATGCCGTGGGACTCGAGCAATGGATGCTGTGTGTTATGAGCTCGATGGATATCGAACTCCTTTTTCAATAGCGTATCGACTGCATTATTCAGGTTGAATGGGAAGCCCGGAGGTCGATCAACGCCCAGACGGCGATCAATATAGAAACATCGTGGGCACTCAATAAACCGGTCGATCTTGCTACGGCTAAGCTTAAAGGGCTTGCTGTCTTCCGGCGCGTAGATATTCCGAGTACGTTTACCCTTATAAAAGCCTGCCATGTCTTGATCCGTCGGTTGTTGCCCTATCGCCTATTGTGATTCCATAAATATTGCCCTTTGTTCGTTCCAGAGGTTGGCGAGGTCCTCTTGCTCTTGAACCGCTCGGTTGTAGGCAGTAATGGCCAGCTGGCGGTCATCATTAGCAAGATCGTCGTCGTCAACAATATCTTCCAGACATTCGAGGAGTTCGTCGCTTGTTTCGATGAATAGCCGGACATTAGTTTGTGTCTCTACCATATTTTCCATCGCCGTATTGCGCGCGTCAGGAATAAGAGGTGTCATTGGAAACTCGCAATCGGATGCAAGTTGTCTGATCCGTAACTCTTCTTCCGCACGTGCTGCGGCCTCATTCGGGTCGAGTTCGCGAGTGAGCGATAACGCTTGCAGGTAGGTTTCGCTCGTTGGGTCTGCGATGCGTAAATACTCACCGAGCGACTCGATAGCCGCAGGGTTGCGGTCGAGAGCCGCCAACACCCGTGCTTCCGAAAACAACAGTTCCGCATCTAGCTCGCCACAAGCAGCCCGATATTCGTTAAAGGCGGCCGCCGCAGCCGCATTATCCCTCGCACTGACCGCTGTCTGGATATCATTCACAAGTGCGTTGTGGCGCTCTTCAGTCGATAACGTCGGGTAACGATCCTCCACGATGCGCGCCATGGATGTAACCGCGATTAGCGGTTCCGTTACCTCGGTTGGGAAGGGTCCGCCGGCTCCAGTCGGCAGCGCTGCGATATTATCGATAACCGACATTCCGTCCGCTACCCGGCCGAAAACTGTGTAACCCCATTCGTCCCCGCGCGCGTTGAGCGAGTTATTGTTTGATAGATTGACATAGAATTGCGATGTCGCTGAGTGTGGGTCTGCAGTTCGTGCAGCAGATAATGTGCCGCGTGAGTTTTCGAGGCCGTTCTTAGATTCGTTTGGCACGGGATTCATCAGCTGTTTGGTGCGAAAATCCCGATTGTAGCCGCCGCCCTGGACGACGAAGCCCTCGATCACGCGATGAAAAACTGTACCGGTGTAATAGCCCCGTTCTACGTAACCTAGAAAATTTTCTGCGTGAGCAGGCGCTTGCGCATCAAATAATTCGATAGTGAATCTGCCAAGATCCGTACAGACCGCTACGTTAGTCGCACCCGCTGGACTAATAAAACTTAGAGCTACGAGTGAGGCGTACAGCGTGTTACGCACGCTCAGTATTGACTTCATCGTTTATTCCTCAGTGTGTTATCGCAGTAGGATAACCGTAGCGCCCAAGTCCAGGGTTGGTCAATGGTTACCGATCATTTTATTGTTTAGCTGAAGATAGAAGAGGTACTTTTGTCCGTGACATTAACCAACGACTCCCGTTATTAGTCGGCGTGATAAGATCTCCTATAGTAGCTAAATTTTTTTTGGATTCTTATGAAAACTTTATTAACGTTATCCCTTAGCCTGGTTATCGTTTCGAGCCAGGCGAAAGCTCACCACTCCTTCGCAGCCTCTTTCGTCGATACCGAAATTGTCCGAGAGGGCGTAGTAAACCGTTATATATTCAAAAACCCGCATGTTCTTTTTTATATGACGGTTACGGACGAGGATGGTGAGGAGACTGAATGGATGGTCGAAGGCAGTGCGGCGACGAGCCTGAGATCGGCTGGCTGGTCTAATGAAACGATTCAACTGGGAGAGCACGTACGTATTACTGGCCGCGCTGGCCGCGATAATAAGCCGATGATTTCGATGGGTAATGTTGAAGTGCTCGATCCCGAAACGCGTGCTGTTCTTCGTAACCCGACCGTTCGCGGCGGCTTTTTTCTTCCTAATCAGAATAACGCTGACATTATCTCCATACCACTGTTACTTGCCGATGGCCGGCCGAATTTAAGGGGCGATTGGGGGCGTGGTCGAGGCGGGCCTAGCTTCCGTAATCATCGTGCGCCACCATTCAATGAAACGGGTATTGCGCTGCAAGAGCAATGGGATCCGGTGGACGATCCACAGGTAGCATGCGAAAACCCGAGCCTTCCTCGCCAGGGGGGCTATACGCCACATCCGGTTCGGATTGAGCAGTTCGACGATCGCGTTGTTATCTCATACGAGGAATACGGTGGGACTCGAACTGTTTACTTTGACGGTAGAGATGCTGGTAGCGTCGGCGACTCGCTTGTGAAGCTTGGGCGTTCCGTTGCGCGTTACGAAGATGACAAGCTAATTATTGAGTCAACGCATATACTTGCCGGTCCTACCGGACAATACGGTAACCAACTGAGTGACCAGACGACGACTGTAGAAACGTATCGACGGCTTGATGATCCCACGCAAGGACCAATGGTTGAGATGGAGATGATCATCAACGACCCAATACACCTCTACGAGCCTTGGGAGATGGTGTGGAAGAAACTCTATGTCGAGAACTATGAGTTCATTGCTGTGGAGTGCCATGCGCCGTACTAGATAGAAAAACTATCTAGGTCCACGCTATTAGCTCGGTTGGGCTAACGTTCGGATATAGCGTTAAGTTAGGGTTATTCTAGTCTCCTAGCGGAAGCCGGTCGAACTTAGCTTCAAGCTTGTGATTCCTTTTTAGCAAAGGATTCGTAGTTCCACTCGTTCTGCGAGTTTGAAAAAACGTAGGCGACTCGTCTGGAGACAAAGAAATATCGACACCAGATAGAGAAACTGATAACGGTAGCAATATCGAACTGTAAAGTATCCAGCTCTGTAAAGAAGTAATAGTTAATTACGCCTTTCCAAATTGCGGTAACGATAGACGCAGCTAAAACGTAACGGAGTACATCTAATCTACGTTTACTACGCTGTGACTTAAAAAGTAAACGTGTAGAAAAAATGATCTCTAAGATAAATGCTAATAAAGTGGGGCCGATACTAAGAACATACAAAGTATATAAGGCGGGAGCTTCCCATCCCGACGGACTGAGAAGCTCAAAATCTGTTATAGCAAGGCTTATAATAAGGCCTGTATAAAGAGTAAAATAGTAAAAGAACAACCATCCACCAAGAGGCTTCCGTTTAGACCAGAAAGCTATTGCTAGCCAGAGCAATGCTCCACTGCGGTTGATTTCGCCGGGAGTGAGCAGGCCTTCAGCGTGCTGAGCGAGAACGGGTAGCGAGGCTAAAAGTAGTAATGTAAGACTAGCGGCTTTTACCGTCGTCCCTTTTGGCTGTGTTTTCATAATGCGTAATTTTGTGTGTAACGTTTGTTAAAAAACTAGGTGGGGTTTGTGCTAGCGAGTCCGTATAGGTGGTCAATCATCGACCGTGCAGTTGTACGGCTTGATTTCCTGGCCGGGCACCCAGTCCCAATGTAGGTCTGGCATAGTAATCGGTTCTGTGAAGGTTTTCGGATCTACCACTGTCGCTGTCCAATCCAGGCGCGTGTTGTTCTCGCTAAATGTGAAGTGTTCTACGATTTCCACATCTTGACTTTGGGGGATGCCCTGATCGTTGAAGTAGGGATAGTTAATCCGGTTAGTTTCTACTATCAGCGTATTTCTGTCCCATCGGCCGACGGAGTGTCCTAAGGGTGAATACGGTGCGCGGTCATTGTTGGTAGCCGCCAAGTGGATCGTCCGCGTGTTATCCCATTCCTCAATACGGAGAAAAATTTCATCGCCTCCGTCGACAAATTCTATCGGGAAAGGCATCAGCATCGCTTCGGGCATGCCGGCCGGTATGCATCGTGCCGCAAAGTCATCAGTCTCCTGATCCCAATCGCTTAGGGCGAGCTGAGCCGATTCCGTTAATGGGTGAACCCTGGCCCACCATTCTCTGACGTCTCGTAACCAATGCCGGTCACGGTTGGTCCAGACTCGAAAGATACCGGTTACGTTACGCTCTACCGTATCGATTGCCGCGGAAGGGGCGCTATCGCGAACGGTTCCTGAATTCGTAACTATAAGCCCGAATGCGGTTGCGGACTCTTCATTGAGCACGACAATTTGACCGTCTTCCAATCGAACGGAAACGGGCTGAAGCGTGTTTTCATAGACACTTGATAGGTGGCCTGAGAGTTGGATTTGATCTCCGGGACTGACTATCGCCTGACTGATACCAGCACGCTCCATAGCGTTAACCGACATACCTTCCACTGTCCAGTGCCTCTCCCCGGCATCATCGGTGACTCTGACTGTCAGACGAACATGAGGGTTTCTCCAAAATACGGCAGTGACTTGACCTTCTAGTTCTATCAGCCGACTCTGGTCATAACCTAGTAACGTATGGTGTCCGAATCCCGCGACAGGTAGTAACGTGAAGGCCACTAAAGATAATCGGCTTAAAATTTTGGCATCAAACATCCTGCTTCCCCTGAAATGATCGCTCTATCGCCCAAAGTCTGGATTTATTATCCGCGAAGATACAGCCTGTAGGAATAGACTTGTTAATGATATCTTCAGCGTTGTATCGTCTTGCTAATTACAAAGCCGCGCCCGTAGCTCAGCTGGATAGAGTACCTGGCTTCGAACCAGGTGGTCGGGAGTTCGAATCTCTCCGGGCGCGCCATCTAATCAAAGGGTTAGGAGTTTTTTTGTGATAAATAGAGTTTTCGCGTCAATCGCAGCATTGGTCTTCGTCTTCGTTAGTTTCGTGTCAGCCGTTCTGGCGCAGCCAAGCCCCGCAACGCAGAGGCTTGCCGAGCGCAACCGGATGTTCGAGCCGCAGATTATCGAGGCGGCAAAAGGCGTGTACACGGCTATTGGCTATCAGGTGACATCCAACACGATGATCGTCGGTGATGATGGCGTCGTGATCGTCGATCCAGGGGCGGGGCCATTGGGAGCGGCGCGAGTGCGGCAGGAATTCGAGAAGATATCCAGCAAGCCCGTCAAGGCAATTATTTACACGCACGGTCATGGCGACCACAGCAACGGTGCCCGCACCTTCTTCGACGAAGGGTCGGGGGTGCAGATCTGGCAGCGGTCAAACTACCATTCGGAACAAAACCGTAACCGGGAGACTGGCCTCGTTGGCAGAGTGCGCCTCTCGAGTACACAGGGAGACGATCTGCCAGACGAGCAGAGGATGGGACTCGGCGTTTCGTTTCCTCCCTTTCCTCCCAGCCGTCCGGCAGGCAATAGCATGATGGTGGATGGATCAAGGGCGGGCACGCCAGCTCCAACGCCCGTTTATGTGAAGGCAATGGCCGGCACCATCACTCCAACGCACCTGTTCAGTGAAGAACGCAAAGCCCTCAATATTGCCGGAATTTCAATTGAGTTGGTCGCGGCGCCGGGTGAGACTGATGACCAGCTGTATGTCTGGCTGCCGGAACAACGCGTGGTTTTCGCCGGCGACAATTTCGTCCAGTCTTGGCCGAACGTGTATCCCTTACGAGGCACGGCTCGGCGATCGGTCACAGACTGGATCGCAAGCCTAGGAAAAATGATCGACGAGAACCCGCTGGTGCTCGTGGGCGGTCATACTACGCCAATGAACGATGCCGTTAAGGTGCTGAGCAATTACCGCGACGCGCTGAAATGGGTCTACGATAGGACCTTAGAAGGAGCGGCCCTGTATATGACGCCCGACGACCTCGTTGAGTACGCGGCGCTGCCGGAGCAATACGCGGATCTCGATTACCTGGCTGATTACTATGGCGGTGTCGCGGGGACGGTGCGCGACATCTACGCCCAGAACCTCGGCTGGTTTGATGGCAATCCGCTGAACCTGCACCGCGAGAGCCCGGTTCGGCAGGCGCAGCGCGTCGCGGACCTTGCTGGCGGTGTGGGCGAATTGCTGCGCAAGGCCCGTGCTGCGATGAGCGCCGGTGACGAGATCGGTGCCGCGCAATTGGCATGGCATGTCACGGCCTTGCAGCCGGATGACCCCGAGGCCTGGCAGCTGTTGGGGGAGTCGCTTGCGATTGTCGGCGAAGAAACATTCAACACTCCGACCCGGAACTACACGCTGTCATCGTCGAACAGATATCTACAACGCGCGGCCCAATTGCAGGGTGCCACTAACTAACTAACTAACTAACGAACGGGGAAGAACATGCTACGGAGGCAAGACCCGCAATACCTGTTGCCACTATCCCAAGGTGATTGGGGTGCCAGCAAGCTTGTCAGTTTCTCCTCCAGCTCGATCTGGATCTCTGCAGCCGAATGCTGAGGCACCACAGCCCCTATACGCTCGTAAGTGCCTCGGTCCTAATCAGCGGACTCGCTGCTCAGGAGGAATGAGTAGATAATAATATCGTTAACGGTTAACGAAACCCGACATTGGGTATGTGCCAAAGATTATTCACCAGGTCGACGCCACCACCCATCTCTTCCTGCACCACTCTGTCGACGATAAACACGCCTTTCTCGGCCATGGCCTGAAATGTATCGATGCCATCATTAAGGAAGCCACCACGCGTCCTGTGGATGTTGAAGCGATCGGCAAACGTTTGGTCGAAAGCGCGTTCGACTCCCTCTTTGCCAAGCATGAAGCCGAGTAATCCACCCCACGTTGCGGCTGGATTGTCCGAGTCCCAGCCCGCTAGGACAGCGATTTTGACGGTTTCCTGGAAATCGCCCTCGCCGTAGAGCAGGCTGACAATGCTTGCTGCGAAATTAATGCCTGCAGCGAAGCAGCCCTCGCAGCGCACAAAAGTTTCGTAGAAGGGGTTATTAGCAAGGTCGCTAGTGTCAGGTAGCAGCTTTGTAGATGTAATGTCGTAGCCGTCTAGCTGGTTGACCTGGTAGCGAACATAGACGTCGTCCCTTGCCTGCTCCCAAGGTACGCCCGACTCGTAACGGCTCTTCACGAAATCGAACATTTTTGCTGTATAGGAGTTATCCGGTAATCGAAGTCGGGCCGTATCCGCCATCCACTGTATCTGGTCTCTTATTGACAGGCCCTGATCGACTGATGATGCGAGTGAATGCATCTCCACATAAAATTCAGCTGCCCACTCCGCATTTTCATAAGCTGTTACACGGATTGGTAGATGTGCCATTTCGAGCGCGACATCGGGACGCGCCGGCGCGAACAGACCGAAAATTTCAGTCGTAAGTTGCGCATCTATCATGTCGTAGAAGAAATTATTGACGGGGTCGCTGGTTGCAGGTGGTATCAAACCTTTTTCGAGCATCAGATCATGCGCCTCCTGATTCGATACCCAGAGATAGTTCTCAGGGTGACCATTACGTGTAAATGGCGTATTTTCATCAGAATAAATATGGGTGAGCCAACCATCGCGTATCTGTTCGCCACTGAGCATGCTAGTCCCGTGTTCGAATAGCAGGTGTTGATAGATATACTCGATATCCGTATCGTCGTCGGCGCCCCAGATCTGAGATTCACCTCTTAGCACCCAATCGATTGTGTTGAATATCTCGCCTGGGCCTGGTTCGGTGCCTATTCTGCCCCTGTGATTTGGTTGGTCAGGCTGTCCCCAATCCGCCCGTGTATAAAAAGGGCCTCCATTCGGCCCGTCTCCACCGATCCTGTCCATTTCAGTCACCAGGCCCGTCCAGTTGGCAATGGACTGGCCGAGCCAGAACCCATGAAGCTTCTCGAGGTAAGCCTGTCGCGAAACAGCTACGTCATCCGGCGCCGGAGTATAGGAAAGGTATTGCATCGATGGATTGACCAGGTTCGCGCTGTCATTTGTGGAAAGGGTAGCTGGATCTGCAGCCTGTGACTCATCCAGGCGGGATTGATCATCACATCCAAACAAGATCAAGGCGATCGTCGGGAACAAGCTAATTCTGATCATTGTTCGTTTTATTTTTATCATTATCTGTCCATCCTTCCGGAATTTGTTTTTTTTGGCAGGCCTTTCTATGTTTAGGTATATTTTAAGTTAATTTTACTATTGCTTGGGGGCAGTTATGTTATTAACTACTGTTGTTCTCACTTTGCTAATGCTTGCATCGCCAGTATTAGGACACCATTCCGTTGCGGCTTTCTATGATAGGAACAGGACAACTGAGATTGAAGGGACCGTCACCGAGATCTTCTGGAGAAATCCCCATACTGGTTTCTCAATCGAAGTGGTTAATGCTGAAGGTGTGGTTGAAGAATGGGTAACGGAAGGCAGTCCCACCAGCGAATTGGTACGAAGGGGATTCAACAGGGATACCGTGAAAGTTGGTGATCGTGTTAGGTATTCCGGGCTAGCTTCCCGACGAGGTGAGCGCATGATATTTGGCGGCGCTCCTTCTCATCTGCTCTTACCTAGTGGTGAGGAGGTGCAGCTGCGGGAGATGTCCTTTGAAGAAAGAATCAGCCAAATTTCCATAAATCGCGAGTTTTCAGCGTCATTCGTAGACGAGACGGAGCCAGGTAGTGTGGTCGATGCTACCGGTACCGGAATATTCAAGTTATGGAGTTTTCAAGATCGATACCAGCTCCGTAGTCCGTTAGTACTTACACCGGCAGCTCAAGCAGCTATAGACGTTTATGATGCCAGAACCGACGACCCTAGTTTACAGTGCATACCGCCGGGCATGCCGAACGCCATACTAAATCCCTATCCGATAGAACTTATTGACGAAGGTGATCGGATCGTTCAGCGGATCGAGGAATGGGGTCAGCAGCGTGTGATTCATATGAGTGAAGAGGCGCGCGGCCAGATTCAGGCACCAAGTCATCTTGGGTACTCGGTTGGTCGCTGGGAGGGAGATACACTCGTGGTTGACATCACACGGCTTAATTTCCCGTTCCTCGACCAAGATGGTACGCCGATGAGTGAGGACGTCTCGATGCTCGAGCGGTACACAATGAGCGAGGATGAGTCTCGTCTGCATTATGAAATCGTCATTACGGATCCAGAGAATTTGGTGGAACCAGCAATCTGGAATCACACCTGGTTCTATAGGCCTGACGATGAGATGCTGCCAGATTTCGAGGTCGGTGAAGTTTTCGAGTGTCAGACTCGGAACATCGAGGATTCGGTGTATTGATAGTCACCCCTATCCGGTACAACACGACAACGCTCGCTGATAGGTAATCAGGGGAGCTCACCGTAATACACTTTTAATATTCAAGCTACTACGTGTCTCTAGGGAAATCGCGCGTGAATCAGAAGCTATTCAACTGGGCTAATATTGCAGAGAGAGTGAACGGCGGTGACGGTCGTATCTCTGGTGTTGTTACTCATTAGAAACTTGCTGGTTTTGTTCTCGTTCGTAGCGCTGTCTGTGGGCGCTCAGGATAGAGACTTCTCCGGTAACGTGGAACGGACTGCTGAAGCTAATGGTCCAGTAGAGATGTCCTTGCTCGTCTATAACACTCATGGATTACCTACAATTTTTGCAAGAGATGATCCTAATAAACGTTTTCCTAAAATTGGGAAACTTACACAACAATATGAACTTTCGCTTCTCCAGGAAGATTATGCGCACCATAAAAAGCTCCGAAATGGTTTAAATCGTAGGAGTCTCGTAATACGTGCCAACGAAAGGCGCTCTTTCTTTTGTCTTTTTTGTTACGGCTCAGGTCTAACAATAATCTCAAACCTTGAGAAAGAGTGGCATTTAGGAAGTCAATCGGGGTCTTTTGATTCCTGTTCCGGATGGTTAAGAGGCTTAAATGACTGCTTTGCGAGTAAAGGCTTTCAATTGTTACTTATAGAGACTCGCCTAGGTAACCGTTTCTTCGTTGTAAATACACACCTTGATGCTGGTCAGCGCAGTTTGGATCGCGAGGCAAGAGTAGCCCAACTCAAACAAATTACTGATAGAGTTCGGCAAGAGGTATCTGGGGAAGCCCTTATTATTGCTGGAGACCTAAATCTTAATTGGGAAGATGCAAGAGACCGCTTGCTATTAGAATCTTTTAGAACAGACCTAGGGCTCATTCATTCGGGCGCAAGGGCTAAAACTGAGACAAAATGGCCAATCCTAGATTATATTTTTTACCGCAATGGCAAAACAACAACTTTTGAAATTCTAGCGACCGGTGAAGATCTTAGCTTCCAAAATGATGATGGTCCCTTGAGTGATCACCCGGCTCTTTTTATGAAATTTTTGATTCATTAATAGATGGGCTTGAAGAAACACAAACTGAGACAATGGTTAGTTCCAACTAAAACCATTTTATTAAGCTTATTCCCAGATAGCGCACCCGAAAGTCTCGATATTCCATTCCGGTCGCCAGGTAAAACTCCCTGGTCGGATGGGTGCGCCGATCAGATAGGCTGGATCAACGGATGTCAGTTCGTAATTCATCGTGCTGCCGTCGGTTGCAGGCGTAAAACGTTCGATGTGAATTGCCACCGCGCCCCATTTTTGCATCTGTTTTCCAATCGAGTATGTTTATGCCGTAAATTCTGATCTGATTTGACGTGTAGATTCAGGTAAATGTTTGTTGATCGATCTATTGTCCTTGGGCTTTACCGTTTCGAGTGGCTGATACACTATAGGTCTTTAGCAGATTCCGGAGAATGTAATGCCTATCATCGTTCGAGGCGCGGACGTCGAAAATGAGCCTATTAGTATCGGCGTGACGACTCAGTCACTACTGTCTCAGAAAAATACGGGCTCTGATAATGTTCTACTCGACTTAATCACATTCGGGAATGGAACAGCGTTCAACTTGGCGTTGAATGACGATACGTTCGGCTGGCTTCAGGTTATCGATGGTTCTGGTTTGTTGTCCGATTATGATCGGGACTTGGATCCCAACGGTGTGACCTATTTGCCTTTAGGGTATGTAGGCACTTTCACCGCTGCTACTGACGGTACTCGTTTATTGATGGCGACGGTACCTGAGGCTATACGGTTCGATTCTGAAGTTGCCAAAACGCCGTCAGAGTTACGGACGACAGATTGGTCCCACGAACCGGTGCTGCAATCCGAGCATGATGAGCGTACTCGTATCTATATGGCGACCCGGACATTGACTGGCACCGGTGCTTATCGAGGCGAGATGATCCGCTACCCGTCAGGTACGCAGGCGCCGGCGCATCACCATGAAGGTGCCGAACACTTTCAATATGTATTGAAAGGCAGCTGTACTGCGGTGCTTGCCGGCGAGACGTCTAAGCTAAGTGCCGGCGATGTTCTCTACAATTACGAAATGGAAGTTCATTCTTTCCTCAACGATAGCGACGAGGATCTTGTTTTCGTCGAGTTTTTTGTGCCTGGCGGCTGCAAGACAGTTTGGGCTCCGGGTGCCAACCCGTGCGCCTGGTTGCCGACTGGTGCCGATATTATGGGTCGAGCGCCATCACGCGATATCGCTTATCACGTGCATGGCGAGGAGAAGGGAATTTAGCTGAGCTAAAATTTTTGAGACTGAGGGCAGCCGTTATAATTGTTTTCTATAAAAACGTATAGTTAACTTATAAGTTAACAATGATCAAAAAGGGTTTTGATAGATTGGGATCCGCAAAAGAAATAAGACGTAGAGATTTTATTCGCCAAAGTTTAGGCGGAGCCGCTGCGTTGTCGGTGTCGGGTATGGGCGTTGGTGGTTTATTGCAAAGCCAGGATGCTCAAGCCCAGGCTAGTGGACAAGGTTTTAAAGCTTTGGTGTTCTTGCTCCTGTCGGGCGGCAATGATTCCTACAATATGCTTGCCCCTACATCAGGAGCGTTGCGAAATCGTTACGAGCGAGGACGAGGATTCATAGCGTTGCCTGCTCGGGAATTGCGGGCTATTTCTCCCGCAGAGCCGGCTAATGTTTTTGGTGGGGATCAACATAGCGATTTTGGGTTCCATCCTAATTGCTTGCAGCTAGCCGAGATGTTTAATGCAGGTGAGCTCAGCATCATGTGCAACGCGGGTAATATGATTACGCCTGTTGATCGTGCATCCTATAACAGCGGTACCGTGGCTTTGCCGCCACAATTGTTTTCCCATGCCGATCAGCGGCGGCAATTGCAAAGTGAGCCTATCAATCCATTTCGTTTTGGCTGGGGCGGTCGAATGGCTGAATTACTAGCTGCCTTTAATACGGATCCTCTCGTCTCACCACTGATCACATTGTCTGGCCTCAACGCGTTTCAGGTGTCGCGTGACAGCCTCGTAGTTCCGTACAGCCTGAATAATGACGGTGCAGTGGCTCTGAGTCGGTTTAGTGGCTTACGTAGCTCGATGGTTGAAACGTCGATGTCAGCTGCTGCAACCAGTAATAATCTACTCGAGCAGAAATATGCTCAAGTATTTCAATCAGCGAGAACTGCCGAAGTTATTGTTCGCGCAGCATTCGATCAAGCGGCAGCTAAAGGTGTTGATTACGATGCAATTTTTCAGGCGGCTGGCGGAACCAATACGAGGATGCAAAGGCGGCTGAAAACGATTGCGAAAATGATCGCGGGGCGAAATTCAACTACTAATCGAAGACCAATATTTTTTGTTTCAGTGGGAGGTTTTGACACACACGCAAATATATTAGGTCAGCATGCGGAGTTAATGGGTGATCTGGATGCTTCTCTAAAGGGATTTCGTGATGCCTTAGTCGCACAAGGCGATTTTGATTCCGTCACAACTATGGTCGGGTCCGAATTCGCAAGGACCTTTACCCCGAATGGCAACAATTCGTCGGCTGGAACCGATCACGGTTGGGGCGGGCACATTATGTTTATGGGAGGTCCTATTAATGGCGGCCGTTTACTCGGGGTCCATCCAGATTTTCGGCTAAATCAAGGACTGGATACGGGGCGTGGTAGATGGATTCCTACTACCTCGAGTTCTCAATGTACCGTGGAATTAGCCCGATGGATGGGGGTGCCTGAGGCAGAGCTGTTATCTATTTTTCCATCTTTGGTAAATTTCTCTGGTGCAGAAAATCCTGGGATTATAGGTTGACATCCGGATGAGTATCATTCGCCTAGTTTGCTTAATTCCAGTACTGCTGATACTGGTCGGTTGTGGTGGCGGTGGTGGTGGCACGACTGGTATTAGCGGTAGTGAGCCCTCATCTTTGGTAAGTCTGTCAGAAGTCTCCGGTGAGACGATCGCCGTTGAGAAGTCTGGACAATTTGCCAAGTTTCAAGTTTCTAGAACTGGCGGCAGTGCTGAGATCTCCGTGAATTTTGCTTTGTCTGGTAACACGGACGCCGCCGCGGGCTCTGCCTCGGGCGCAGATTTTGAGTTGCACTATAGCGATGGCGGTAAAGTTCAAGGGAGCGCAATTGTATTGTCCGCGAATCAAAATAGCCGTGTAATCGAAGTGAGACCGACACTAGACACTCTCGATGAAGTGCCTGAAGTAGCTAATTTCTCCCTTGCAGCTGGCGTTGGCTATGATCTGAGCTCCTCAATTACTGCTACTGCCTCGATCATTGATGCTACCAACATAGACGCAAACCGTAAGGTTTTCCTAGGGACGTTTGTGCCGCAAGATGGAGTGGTTAGTAGCGCGTCTGGAACCGCGAGTTTTATTCTGCAGGGCGATAACGACGCAGGGGGGGGGGGGGGGGGTCATTTGAATTACGCATTCTCTAATCTTGCTAGCAAGCAGGTAGATCAGCATATTCACCTGATTAATGGACCAATACTGAAAGATATCGAATTCTCAGGTTCAGTTTCCGATTATCCATGGCATCTATCGCTTGCGAATGGTGCGCCTTTCCAAACCGAGCAGGAACTGCTGGATGCGCTTTTTCAGGGTCGTGTCTTTGTGAATATACACACAGCTAATGACCCCGGCGGCGAGATAATGGTCGTGTTCGCTTACGATTCTTCTGTCGCGCCGCCGCCAACAAGCACCTTAACTACAGAGGAAGTTGATCTCGATATCGTCCGGTTCTTAAATCAGGCTACTTTTGGAGCAACGCCAGAGGCTTATAAGGCCCTGCGAGAAAAAATTGGTGCCGATGGAAGCAACCGTATATTAGTTTATTCAGACTGGATCGAATCCCAATTGGATCAGCCAACCACTGAATTTCTTCCATTGCTCGATGCTCAATTACCAATTTTTCTTGATGCCGTTGGTGATGAGGAAAATGGGCACACTATCCGTAAGGACGCGTTTTGGACGGTCGCAGCATTTGCAAAAGACCAACTGCGACAGCGTGTTGCCTTTGCCTTGAGTCAGATATTGGTAGTCAGCGAAGAGAATAGCGATGTGCGCAATGCTCACCGAGGAACCGCGGATTACTACGACACGCTAGCACGCCATGCTAATTTAACTTACCGGGAGCTGCTCGAGGAGGTTACCCGGCATTCCGTAATGGGAGCCTATTTGAGCCATCTTCGTAATGAAAAAGAAGATCCGGTAGCCGGGTATTTTCCTGATGAGAATTACGCTCGGGAGGTGATGCAGCTATTAACCTTTGGCTTGGTTGCGCGAAACCCAAACGGATCGATAAAGCTCGGAGCAAATAATCTGCCCATCCAAACGTATGACAACGAAATTATTAAAGAGATGGCACAGGTTTTTACGGGGCTTAGTTTTAGCAAGTATGCGTCTAATGGCCGCATGGTCAATAACAATAGTTTCACGCGGAATAATAGTTTCAATAATGGGTATCAGTATCGTTGGACTGAGCCTATGAGGTTTTTTAACGGCAGGCATGACATGTCGGAGAAAGTGCTCTTCGTAGATAATGGTGTGCAGTTAAGAATACCTGCTGGCACGTTACCGGATGAAGAGCTTGATAGCGTTCTTGATGCATTAGTGGCGCACAGTGGCACCGCGCCATATGTATCGAAGAGACTAATTCAGCGGTTTGTCACGTCAAATCCGAGTCCGGATTACATCGAGAGAGTTGCGGGCGCATTCGGTGAAACAGGAGACATGACAGCCGTAATTAGAGCGATTTTGCTCGACCAGGAAGCGCGAAATCCGACAGTGATGAATAACCCAAAGTCTGGAAAATACAAGGAGCCCGTATTGCAACTGACTGCAATGTTACGCCTGCATCAGGCGTATTCCTCAGTTTTTCTTGGTGATGGTAACGGTCTAGGCCCGGGCATTTTTGCCCTCAATTATAGCAATGCAGGAAATTTTCAAGATGGTGCAAGGTTATTACGAATGGGCAACATGGACATAGGTCAAGAGGTGCTGATGTCGCCGTCGGTGTTTAATTTTTATTCCCCTGATTTTTCCCCGACGGGCGCGCTGTCTAATAACTCTCTGGTTGCGCCTGAACTGCAACTAGTAACTGAGACACAAATTTATACGGCTTTCAATGTTTATAACGACTTTATTAGAGATGGGAAACGGCGAAATAATCGGTATACAAGGGAAAATGGAGTCATTGAACAGGAGCAGTTGCGGGTGCGGCTAAACGGCGGTCGAGTCAGATCGGTATGGGCGAATACTGAAGGGAGCAGCAGGGAAAAAGCTACCGCCGTGGCCGAGTTTCTCGATTTCTATATGAATGCAGGGCGACTGAAGTATGTGGGTGAAACAGCAACGCTAACGGCTTTGGCGGACGCACTTGCGGCCTCGGATTATGAATCCATAGAGTTTTTTGAGCTGGCGACCTATGGATCTGCTTTGTTGCCAGAGTTTATGGTGCAGAAATAGTTCCTATGAGCCTGAAGTTATTCAGGGAAGTAATTAAAATCTTACCCTAGAGCGGATCCAATCGACCTAAACCTTTTGTGCGGAATTTACGATCCCTCGTTTGTTATTCGATCGTTGCAGAATCGGGTAACAACTAGGGCGTCGATTGCTATAGTGACAATTTTTGTATCGATATGTCCCGACAAATATTAAAGACGGTCACACGTACGCAAGGCGTTAATGCTGCGGTGACGGATGGTACTGTCCTGCCGGTGGGTTTCGAATTCGGTTTCGTAGATGTGCCGGTGCTGGCGCAGGCGTTCCGTCGGATGGTCCGCACGCTGGAATTCGACGTTTGTGAGATGGCGCTAACTACTTATCTATGCGCGCGCGAGCACAATATCCGCTTCACGGCCTTGCCGATATTTTTGGTGCGAGCGTTTCATCACGGTGCGATTGTCTGTAATACAAACAAGTGTGTTCGAGAACCCAAGGATCTTGAAGGACAGCGGGTTGGCGTTAACCGTGGTTACACGGTGACCACTGGCGTTTGGGCGCGCTCAGTGCTTCAGGACGAATACGGCGTCAATCTCAGTAAGATAACGTGGGTTTTGTCCGGTGACGAACACGTGGAAGCATACGAACCTCCGCCGAACGTGATGTCGATCGAATCAGGGGAAACGATTGAGGGGATGCTCGGCACAGGCGAGATTGCTGCCGCGGTCAACATCCCGACGGATAACACTGAGTTTCAGCCACTCATCACTAATCCTCAGGATAAAGGGATAGCAGCATTTCGTCGTGATGGGCACTATCCGATTAACCATCTTGTTGTTGTTCGTGACGACGTGCTTGATGCATTTCCTGACGTAGCTGTTTCAGTGTTCAATGCCTTCGCGGCAGCAAAACATATGTATCTTGAGAAGCTTGGAGAAGGACTGATCAATCAACCAACCAGTGCCGATAAGCTCTATGCAAGGATGTTGGAGATGGGATCTGATCCCTTACCGTATGGAGTGGAGCCGAATCGGGGGGGTTTGGAAAGTCTGGTCGCCCATGCGACGACCCAGCAAATATTGAGAAAACCGGTGGAGATAGAGTCGCTGTTTGTGCCTTCGACGCTAGAACTGATAGCCTGATGCCCCACAAATATTTTCTAAGAAATACAAGACATGATTGAGTGAAGAGAGATGAGTAAGCTCCCAGAGTCTGGCGGCCCTATTTCCGCTGAGTTGATTGCTGACCTTGCGGCCGCGAGCCGGATCCTAGCAGCTCAGGGTGTTGTTGATGGGTTTGGTCACGTGTCGATACGTCATCCAGACGCGGCTGATCGTTATTTTCTGTCGCGCTCTCTCGCGCCGGCGCGTGTCATACCAGACGACATTATCGAGTACGATCTTGATAGCATGGCCTGCAACGCAGACGGTCGTAGCGGTTTCTCCGAACGTTTCATTCACGGCGAGATATATCGATCACGTCCCGACGTCATGGCCGTTGTGCACACCCATTCTCCATCGGTGATTCCTTTCGGACTCGTTGATATAAAAATGAAGGCAATGTTCCATAACGCGGCTTTTATCGCGGAGGGAGTGCCAGTGTTCGATATTAGTGAGCAGTTCGGTGCCACGGATATGATGGTTACCGACGGCGCGAAGGGAGTGGCCCTCGCCGAGGTGTTAGCAAGTAAGAATGTGGTAGTTATGCGTGGTCACGGTGCGGTAACCTGTGGTTCGTCGCTAAAGATGGCAGTATTTCGTGCGGCCTATACCGAGATTAATGCTCGAATCCAGTATTGGGCGGAAACGATTGGTGGTGAGAAGCCTGTGGCGGCTCTTAGCGACGAAGAAGGTCTTCTTGCGGATGGGCCAAATAAAATGGCCTGCATACGGGCCTGGGATCTCTGGCGGGAGCAATTGAGTACGGAAGTCGATTGGTAAAATATCATTAAGGAATATGTTCGGCGGCTCGTGTCTAAAATATGATTCGATATCGAATATCTAATTACGCGGGAGTTGTACGATCTAATTTGAAGCAGATACTGGCGGTTCAAATTGTTTTGCCGCGAAATGGAAACTGGTTGGAAGTTAAGTAATACATGTAAAAAAGGGACTCGTATGGCAAATCGAAGAATGTTTTTGGGGGCTATTGGATCGGCAGCGGGGATTCTCGCCGTTAGGCCTGCGGCCTGGGCACAGGGTCGGAAGGAAGTCTTTATAGCAGGCAAGCGTATTAAAACTGTTGATATTCATGCTCATGCCTCGATCAAAGAGGTAGAAGAGATAATTCGTGGAACAGATCTAGAGAGGCAAATCGGAGGTCCAAGACTACTTGATTCTTCTCGCCTAATCATGATGAACGAATGGGGAATAGACGTTTCAGTTATCAGTGCAAATCAGTATTGGTGGTATCGAACTGATGATAGGTCATTAGCAACCGATATTATTCGCGTGCAGGATGAGGGTTTTCAGGCGTGGGTTAATCAATATCCTGATCGCTTTGTTGCTCTCACATCCCCTACCGTCCAATTTCCAGATCTTGCTGCGGAACAGTTGGATTACGCAGTTAATGAGCTTGGTTTCAGGGGTGCCTCAATGGGTGGCCACGTTAATGGTGTCGTTCCGGCTGGGCCAGAATATGATGAGTTTTGGGCTAAAGCGGAAGAATTAGATGTGCCAATTTTTGTTCATCCTGCTGGTTCAGGAAACATAATTCAGCAAGGTGCATTGGATTATGCTGGAGATCTAGGAAATATCATTGGCAATCCACTGGAGACGACATTTTTTTTGTCAAGATTGATTCTCGATGGAACCTTTGATCGTTTCCCGGGTTTAAAAATATGTGGTGCTCATGGTGGGGGATACCTTCCATCTTACTTCGGTAGAACTGATGTGGCTTGTGACGCTGCCGGGGGAGCATCGATTAATTCTCAAGGAGAATTCATTGGGAATGATCCTATTCAAGCAGATAATTGTCGGAACCAAAAACCTCCGAGAGAGTACTTGAGGACGCAGATCTTTGCGGATTCCATGGTGTTCTCTGATGAGGGGTTACGGCATCTCGTTGCTGAGATGGGTCCGAGTCAGGTCGTTTATGGCACTGACATGCCACTGGGTTGGCCTGACACGATGGACCTAATAATTAACTCAACGTACCTCAATAACGCAGAGAAGGAGGCAATACTTGGCGGTAATCTGATACGGATTTTGCGTATCGACCGAGCAATCTAATCCGTGTCGATTTGATTGAGTTCCTATGGTAGTGACTTGCTGGACCTCTATTCTTACAACGATCGGGATATTGCGATGGCCTTAGTCTAGAGCGGGCTATTGTTGGTGGTTTGTGGCCACGCAATGTGGCTGGGAAGCAGTAACCATGCCACGAACATAAACCTGAGCCGGTTAATCCAGTAGCCGGAACGCTATTCACATAGGTCACAAGTTATTAATTCTTCGGATGGGGAGAAAATTGGGCTACAATAGTCCTTATTAACTCTCCATTGAGTCTCGGGTATTTAGTGTCTAGATCCTCTCTTAGGCGACTAATAACCCTTAAGGAAGAGCAGACAGCTATTGAAACTCTTAATGGTACTGATTACGGTGGTCGCCCAGTTAAGGTCAACGAAATCAGACTGCAGAAAAAGCGTTCCGGCGGTAGTCGCCGGGAGGCTCACGCGGGATTTATTTGCTCTAGTGGTGGCTTGCGGCGCTTTTTGCTAGCTGTTAGCTCTACCAATACACTTAACTTCAAATGGCAACCGATTCAATAGCGACTATTCAACCATACGAGATCGTTTCCGTTAAACATGCGGAGGCTCCCGAAGGTACTGAAGGTACGAGTTGGTGCCATTATGTGATCTCGCAGGGGAGTAATACGATTAGCGGGTTTCGTCAGGGTAGTTTGAAGGCGGTTACGAGCGCTGTGGAAGAGATCGTCGCGCAGCTGAACGAGCGACAGCTCGGTAAGCGTGGTCGTGTAAATTTGGTTCCTACACAGAAGAAGCGAAAGTAAAAGTAGAGCTCTGGTCGCTTGCCTGAACGAGTTTTAGTTCGCGACAATACGCGTAAGTCGCCTACAAGTATTAGTGTGGAGAGCCTGTTACTGCCGGATCAGTTCAGCTTGCGTACGGAGCTCTGTTACGATAGCTGAAACATCGATCCCGCTGTCGAAAAGGTCATTCTGTTCATATGGATCGAGTTGAAGATCGTAAAGCTCCTGTGTAGCATTTAGTCGTTGAACTAGCTTGTAGCGAGAGTTCCTGATAGTCCAATCCCTGCTGCCATTAGCGTTCGTTTCTGAATAGGAGTATGAACGGCGTGGCGCTGTATTCTCGGCTAGGAGTTCTGCGAAACTTTTGCTGTCATTAATTTCGTCGGTAGCTGTTCCGGCGAGTGTCGCGATGGTAGCGAATAAATCGACACTCGAAACTAGCGCACTCTCTCGTTGGCCAGAGCGTGTAACTCCCGCACCGGCAATAATGAGGGGCACGGCTATGCCTCCCTCATAGACTGAGCCCTTGGTGCGGTTGCGCCCGTAAGTTTGAGTAACGCGTCCCGGTGTACCGTTGTCGCCCATGTAGATGATGATAGTGTTGGCTAGTGTTTCGGACGAGAGCGATCCTAAAAGCCGACCAATCTCACGATCCATCGCCTCTAGAGCTGCGAGATAATAGGGTAGAGGATTGTTGCGGATGGCGTTCTGATCCGGAGATAAGGCTCTATCGTGAAGATCGAGCGGCGGTAGATGGAACGGCGCGTGTGCTGCGTTAAAAGCAAGCCAGGCAAACCAGGGTTTATCCTGGCCGGCGATCCATTCGATGACAAGGTTTACGAACTTCGTCGTCGTATAGGTCTGATTCTGAGATCTTCGGCCGTTTTCTACGAGAGTCCAGTTATTGTAGTTGTCGACTCCACTTGCTGAAGGGATCAGTCCTGAGAAGTGCTCAATCCCCATTACTTGAGGATTGTCGTCGCCACCATTACTGTTCCCGGCGAGATGCCATTTACCGAAAACGGCATGCTCGTAGACGTTCGGTACATTTGTGTCGATAAAATCTTGGAGCGATGTTTCTGCCGTTGGGATATCGTCACCTCCTGATAGCACTCCTGTCCTATAACCATACCGGCCCGTTAAAATCGTCGCGCGTGTTGGGGAGCACATGGGGTAGGCCCAGGCATTGTCGAAGGTCAGGCCGTTTTCGGCTAGTCCTTCGAGTGTTGGCATAGTTGGTAGTTGTGTGCCTACTGAGTAGTTCGACGCAACATCTAGCCCAACGTCGTCTGAAAGGATTAGCAAGATATTAGGGCTCGAGACCGGGTTTGTTTCTGGGTTAGATGTTCCCGCGCTACCATTGTTGCTGCTACTACCATTGTTGCTGCTGCTACCAATGTTGTTGCTGCTACCAATGTTGTTGCTGCTACCAATGTTGTTGCTGCTACCACCACCTCCGCATCCTGCGAGACAGATAAGGACAAAAATTAGATAAATGCGAAAAGTTGTCATCGAGGAACTGTTGTTTATTAGGTGATCCCGTATATGATACCTCTAAGGAATGTTTTGTAGGTGCCCATAGGATTTTTTCCTTAGGGTTAAACGGGAAGACGGTGCGTCATCTGACAAGGCCGTCGCTGCCCCCGCAACGGTAAGCGAGTCAAGAAGTGATTACACGCCACTGTGCCGTTAGGGCATGGGAAGGCAATTACTTCGAGCAAATGCTCATTCGCGAGCCCGTATACCGGCCTGCACTGTTCTTGGCGTCGGTTAGCGGAGGGAATGACCGGGTGTTTAAGGTTCATCAAAAAGATATCTAAACTCTAATCCCTAAAACTAATAGGTTGGTTTGCTGTATTGCGGCTGGCCTCTATCCGATACTCGGGTGGGAATGTCAAAAGGATCGACTTATGCGAACAACAATGCTGTTTGCTGCTGTGATTGGCATGGTAGCTAACACTAGTGCTCAACCGCCTGATAAGGACCTCGAAACGGTTTTAGTAACCGCGTCGAGAACACCTGTCGATGCAGCTTGGGTTGGAAGTTCTTATACGGTAATCGACCGTGATGACCTAGAAAGACGGCAAATTGTTCATGTAACTGAGATGTTACGGGACGTACCTGGATTTTCGATCAGTCGTGTCGGCACGGTTGGTTCACAGGCGCAGTTACGTGTGCGCGGGGCTGAAGCAAATCATATTATGGTTTTCATCGATGGTGTTGAGGCGAACGACCCTGCGTCAGGTGACGAGTTTCTCTTTGAGCAGCTACTCGCGACTGAAATAGAGCGTATCGAGGTCATACGGGGTCCGCAGAGCGCTCTGTGGGGAAGCGATGCGCTTGCCGGTGTAATTAATGTGATAACTCGGCGTGGTAGCGAGCCGTTTGCTGCTGATGGGTACCTAGAGGCAGGAAGTTTTGGTACGCACCATGCTGGAGGTCAAATATCGGCGTCGGGCCAGGTCTTCGACCTTAGTGTTGGTATCTCCCATCTCACAACCGGCGGCACAAATATCTCTCGTCTGGGTGATGAGGAGGATGGTAGTAATAACACGACGTTTAATCTTAATGCGGGCGCTCAGCTATCTGATACGAGCCGACTCGAGTTTTTCGCTAGGCAGACCGACACGGTTACTGATTTCGATTTAATCGATTTCGTTTCGACTGGCTTGCCCGCGGATGCAGACCGTGTGACCGACGCAACGCAGCAGTACTTGCGCGCTTCGGCCAGTAAGTCGTTGTTCTCTGGACGTTGGAATCACCGTATGACTTTGACGAGTCTGGAGACTAATAACGCAAATTTTGATTCTGCGGTGCCGATCGGATTAACGGCTTCGGAAAAGCTCGGGCTCTACTATCAAACCACTTTAATGCTGACTTCTTCAGATGCACACTGGGTGACTTTTGCAGTGGACCGTGAGACCCAGAAATTCTTTCAACGCGGTACTCTGAGCGATTTCGGGGACCCAAATCAGGATCAGTCGCTCGATACGACAGGTTATGTGGTTGAGTATCAAGGTAAAGATCTCAGCGGATTTTATGTCTCGGCCACTCTACGATACGATGATAATAGTGCTTTCGATAATATTGGTACCTACCGTGTCACAGGGGCATATCTGTTAGATCCATTACAGATGCGGCTGCGTGTCAGCGTTGGTACAGGACAGAAATCACCGACGTTTGTAGATCGTTTCGGATTCTTCTCCGATCAGTTTATCGGTAACCCGCATGTCAGGCCGGAGCAGTCTAAAGGCTGGGAGATTGGTTTCGAACAAATGTTTGGCGATGGTGCTGCCTCGTTGGTAGCGACTTACTATAATGATCGGCTTCAGGATGAAATTGACGGTTTCGTTTTCGATCCCAACACATTTCTATTCACCTCGGCAAACCGCCTTGGTAAGAGCGATCGTCGTGGGGTAGAAGTTAGCTTTGACGCTAACGTTCTTGAAAATATTGATCTTTCAGTAGGCTACACTTATACCGATAGTACGGAGCGCACATCACTAGGCGAAAAGTTCGATGAAGTGCGGCGCCCCAAAAATATGTTCTCGATCAATTTTAATTATGCGCCATCAGTACGTACGAATATTAATCTGAATGTCTCGTATAACGGCAGTCAGGAGGATATAATTTACCCGCCGTTTCCACAGCCTTCGGAGCGCGTTCGGCTAGATGAGTACAAGCTCGTTAGTCTTGCTGGCACATATCGATTGAGTTCCGCTGTGCGATTGGTAGGGCGAATCGAGAATCTTCTAGACGAGAACTATGAAGATGTCGTAGGCTTTAGTACCCCGGGCGTTGGCGCTTATTTTGGCATCCGCGTAGGGCAGTAATCTTGCCAGAGGAAGAACTGTGCCTTATTTCTTGATTGTACTCGGCGTTATTGCGCGTCTCATTCCGCATCCATGGAATTTTACTCCTATCGGCGCGCTAGGTCTTTTTGCTGGCGCTAACTGCCGACCGCGGGTAGCCTGGTTGGTGCCGTTGTGCGCCCTGCTTTTCGCAGATCTTATCGTCGGTTTCTACAGCCCGTTATCGATGCTCTTCGTTTATATTGGTTTTCTTTGCGGTCCACTGATCGGTCGGCTGATCATCTCCCCAAGGCGTTCAGTTGGGAGGATAGGATCAGCGGTGATCTTATCGTCGACAGTCTTTTTTTTGTTGTCTAACTTAGGCGTCTGGCTCAGTGGTTATTATCCCTTAACGCTAGCCGGCCTAATCGAGTGTTATGTTCTCGCTATTCCGTTCTATGGTGCGATACTACTAGGTGATGCGTTTTACGCGATGATATTGTTTGGCGGTCAGGAGGTTTTCCTTAGGGAACTTCGCCGCCGATCGGATGGTCTCGTTAGATCGTAACCTGGGCGCTGACGTAAGAGGTTGTTGTGATGCGCTTGTTATATAGCGCGTTGTTTTATCGGGCTCACAATCTCAAGAAGAAGGACTTCTAAACGCTTAGGTTTTTCTCCAGTGTGTAGAGTAAGGTCAAGTAGTAAAAATAATTCCTCGAATAGTCATGCCGAAAAAATGTTTTGGCTAAGTGTTTGGCGGATAGTGCTCGAACGCTATCACATTGGTCTCAGAGAATTTCGTCGGAAATGAATTCGGCGAAGTGGTATATGCCGCGTGTTTCTAGTGGTGCTGTGAGCTCCCTCGAAATTTCGAAATCGTTAACGAATACCGCCGCTCGTAGCTCGTTGACGATCTCCGGGTCAGAAGTGCCTATGTTCAGTTCTTCGTTGATCTGTAGACTTAATTTGTCGAAGTTGGCCGAGCCGAAGCAAGCCCAACCGTCATAAATTGCTGCTTTAAGGTGAGTCATACCAGGATACATATATACTCGAATGCCATTGCGTAACATCGTATTAATCGCGAGGGCGTTGCTATAGTTATGACTTTTGTGATTTCCGTCTTCCGGCAGAATCACACGCACATCAACGCCTCGCCGCCGGGCTTTCGCGAGTTCGAATAGGACGATGTCATCTGAAAAGTAAGGATTCTCAATATAGATATAGCTCTGTGATCGGCGGATTGCCTCCAGTTGCGCGCGATAGAGTTGTGAGTCGTGATCGCGTGTAGTGAGTATCGTTATTGGCACGCCGCTTTCGTCGGCTCGTTTATTTATGGGCGTGAGAGTACGCGCAAGCATCGATAGGTCCCCAAGCCAGCTAGCCTTAGACCAGGCGACATCATAATCTCTCTGCAGGAGATTAACGGCCGGGCCTGTGATTTCCATCATAAGATCGTGCCATTCGTGTCGATACTCTTGGCCGATATTCATACCGCCGAGGAACGCGCGACGGCCATCAATGATGATTGTTTTTGTGTGGTCACCTGTTAGAAATGGATTTCCACTAGTACGAACTTTTATACTAGAGTCAGATCGCAAGTGCGACGAGATAGCTATTGGAGGATTGAAGTTCTCCGATATTTCGTCAGAAGACACTTGTGCTCCCAAAATGGTGCCGATGCCGTCAAGTAGAACCTTTACGCCTACTTTTCCCGACCGTTCCTTTAATGCGTCGGCTATCTTTACACCGTAAGCGTCGTTGTCGAAAATATAGGTACGAACGTCGATTGATTCTTCCGCTTCGTTGATCGATTCGAGTAAGCGAGGGAAAAACTCATCGCCATCGATCAGAAACTTAACTGTCCCCGTCGTTGAGGTTCCTGCAATCTCCGCAAGATGAGCTTCCCATTCAGCCAGGTCCATGCTCGGGCGCGGCACAAGTGGCGGAATTGGTTCCCGTTCCATTGATTGAAAGCGACCGGTGTTGACGGCTAAGCGTTCGGCGAAGCCCAGAGATGATTTCAGTAAAAGAGAAAGCAGCGCTTTTTCTGTCGAGAATGGTCGAATTAGAGGTTCTATCAGGGTCACTCTACCGAACAACAATATAGTCTGAGCAACCATTGCGGCTTGGTAGGTGCCCAGCGAACGCTCAACCGTTTGCGGTATCGTAGGGGGGTTCACTGAAGCTTCGAATACAGCAGGTGATTGCGGATCGGGCAGTTGTGCAGACGCACAGGACACCAGGAACGAGGTGCCAAGAGTTACCACAAGTCTACTTACCGCTGTCTGTCGCCGTTTCATGATTCTATCTAGTTCATTCTTTGTGAAGTTGTTGGATCGGGCAAAGCTGTCCGGGTTCTTAGCTCACAGTCTATTAGATTACTCAAATTTAGCTTTAATTTCAGGGGGCAAGGAATATAAGGCTGGTGCTGACCTCCAGACCAACGTTGATATACACTTCCGCTGTTGGGGCGGGCAGTAACCGTTAAAATCACTTAGCAGTGAGACGGAGAAATCGATTGTTTTCCTTCCTTCGGGAGCTAAAACGACGGCAGATATATAAGGCAGTAGCCGCCTACATTGTCGTCGCTTGGCTGTTCACTCAGATCGGAGCGGCGACGTTTCCAGTTATGCGCCTACCAGAGTGGACGCTGAATGCGCTAATAGTGCTGCTGGCATTGGCTTTCCCTATAGCAATGTTTATGGCGTGGACGGCCAATGAGGACCGGGCTCAAGATACGGCGATAACAGATGTCTCCGAGTAGATAGAATGAGTCGACAGGGAATCAGGATTCTAGAAAGAGCTCTGCCATGATGCTTGACGCGCTTCAATCTGGGTGGACATTCCCAAGTTATCTTAGGTGTCGTAATCATGAATAGGTGACTATTCTGCGTAGCCTGTCGGTGTCCCGGGGATGCAGCCATAACTAATGATGGTACGGTCTGTGGGATGTAACTCTTGGCTACCGGTCAGTGGCTCAGAGTAATAATCCTGGTCATGGGAAATCCATGAAACCAGTAAGCGCCCCTTGTCCGGCGTAACAGAAATTCGTTCTTCGATCGTCATCTGGTCAGTATGTAGCGTAGTACCTATCAGTACACCTTCGATGAATTTTTCCGTGTTTATAATCAGTGTGCCATCCTCGAAACGGCCAATAGAGTGTCCCATCTCGCTTGGTTGGACTGCGTCCGGGTGCTCTGACAGGTTCATATGCACTGTACGAGTAATGTCCATCGACTCGTGATAGATGTAAATTTTGCTATTGACTTGTGTGATTCGTGTCGCAAGCCCGGGAGCTCCCCAATTACGTATTGGGCTTCCGCCTCTACAGAAATTCACAGGATTGTCAGCAATGGGGTCGAAGGCTTCACGTGCTGCTACCCCCGCAGCGGTTATAGAATCTTGGCCCGAGCCCATCCCTCGGCCACTGGCGTCGCCAAACATTCCGGGACGAATCCAACTACCGAATATCGAACGAGTTTCATCTGGCGAGAGTGTTGGTACAGCTATTTCCGCGAACTGCGTTCGTGCCTCGTCGAGGCTCCGCATAGTAAAGGTATTGCCGTCCGCGAAGGTTCCTCTTCCGAACTCGCAGCCGTATGGATCGCGTCTTGCAGGAAATCCTTCAACGACAATGGATTCACCAACCGTAAACAGTGATTCGTCTACGCCCCGTCGGACTAACTGCGTCCGTGCTTGTAGGTCGCAAACGTACACGATTGGTTCGCCAGCCTCGTTGAGGGAGTCGATGAGGAGGAAGCTATGCGGATTAATAAAGTCGAATTGTTTTACCGTACCCTCGATCCGGATACGTTGATCGGGGTCGAAATGGGCTGCGAAGCCATGATGGGCTTTGGTAGGCGGCACGGTTGCAACAACCAATAGGCCGAAAGTTGCCATTTTCAATTTGAGCATATCGTCGAGACTCCAAGATTATCCGAATCCTTTTATTTTCGCGGATCTGGTTCAGTGGGACCATAGTATCTGTCAGTGCAGCTTACGTCATTCTTCTCCATAAAATAGGCTATGCGAATATAGACCCGGCATCAGAGCTCCGAGGTTGTTGGTCAAATTGTGATTGCACTAAAAACAATACGTTAAGTCGAATCTAATAGACGACGGTTGCTTGGCACGGTAAGTTATCGTGATGTTGAGATTACTTAAAGATCCACTTATACACTTTTTGCTGCTCGGTGGGCTGCTGTTTGTGCTCTATTCGTGGCGGGGGGAACCGGATGCACAAAATCCTTATCAGATCGTTATCAGTGATGAGGAAGTTGACAGCATGCGGCAGGTACTGGCAGTCCTTCATGGGCGCGTACCTAGCCGAGATGAGCTATTGGAGACTCTCGAGCCAATTATTAAGGAGGAGATTCTCTATCGAGAGGCGATAGCCCTCGGTCTCGATAGAGATGATTCACAAGTGCGGCTTCGGTTGACCGAGAAGATGCTATTCCTCACACAAGATGTCTCGGAGCCAGTACCGCCGACCGATGCTGAGCTTGCGTCATTCTTTGCCGATAATCTGGAACGTTTTCGTGTGCCCGCGATGTGGACCTTTGAGCAGTTCTTCTTCAGTGTCTCGCAGCATGGCACAGAGCTTGTGTCCGTTGTTACTGATGCGCTCGCTGAATTGCGCGTGGGGACATCGCTGTCGTTCACGAGCGATGCATTGTTGTTCGATGCTCGTTACGAGCAACTCGAGCTCGCCGAGGTTGAGCGTTTGTTCGGTGGTAGCTTTGCGGAGTCTCTGCAGGCACTGACGCCAAACGACGGTTGGCAAGGACCTCTAGATTCGGATTTCGGTATACATCTTGTACGTGTGTCTGAATTCGTAGAATCGATACAACCCGAGTTCGACGATATAAGGGCCGATGTGCTCTCAGCACTTATTGCGTTACGCCGCTTCGAAGCCAACGACGCTGAGTATCGAAAACTTCGGGATCGCTATGAAGTGGTGGTTAATCTAATAGAATTTCCTGCAGAAGTCGACGATGTTACGGGGTCGGAGGAGTGAGACGGGCGCTAATTACCACCGCAGTAGTCACGTTTCTTTTTTCGTCTGATTTCGTTAATGGACATGAATTTGATCCTGGCTATCTTAGCCTCAGAGAATCCTCTATTGGAGTGTTTCAGGCGCAATGGAAGGTTTCTATCGACGGTGGGCTTTATCAGGTTCTCGTGCCGCAACTGCCGCCGGATTGTTTACTTGACTCGCAGGTCCGGACCTACGTCATTCTAGATGCGCAAATTCAGAATACTGAGCTGACTTGCAAGAGCGGCCTCGCTAACCAGCCGATCGCAATTGGCGGGTTGCCGTCGACAATGACCGACGTTTTGTTACTAATTGATTACTTCGATGGTTCATCTTTCGTTCAGCGGCTTACACCGAATAATCCGAGCGTAATTGTGCCGGAGAGGCCCAGTTCTTGGGACGTCATGTTTAACTATCTGGTCCTCGGTGTCGAACACATCCTGGCAGGCATCGATCACCTGTTGTTTGTCCTTACATTATTGTTGCTGATTAGCGGTTTTAAACGCCTTGTTTTAACAATTACCGCTTTCACAGTTGCGCATAGCGTGACACTGGCTGTGACTACTATGGGTTGGGTCACTGTACCTGGAGCGCCGGTAGAAGCGACGATCGCGTTAAGTATTTTATTTCTCGCCACTCAGCTCGGTAGGGCATCCACACTTGCCGGTAACAAAACCTTAGAGGGTACTCTCACCGCTCGTTTTCCCTGGATTGTGGCATTCTCGTTCGGATTACTACACGGCTTTGGTTTTGCAGGAGCGCTGTCCGAAGTAGGACTACCGGAACAGGCGATTCCGCTAGCGCTATTGTTTTTCAATCTAGGCGTTGAGCTCGGACAGGTGGTGTTTGTCGCGGGGACGCTTGCGCTCGGGTGGATTATTCGTCAGACGAATATCTCCGTCCCGTTCTGGTGGCCTCGCGCGGTATCTTATGGTATCGGTTCTGTCGCGGCGTTTTGGGTCTTCGATCGTTCTGCTTGGTTAATCTAGGGGAAAATTCCAGGTCGTTTTTCAAAAATATTTAACTGATTAGTGTAATGAGGCGACCATGTATACCAATGTTAGGCTTAAAAAGTAGGAGTGATTCCTGATGAGTTCGCTGACGCTGCTTGCGGCGTTGACTGTTGTCCAAGGCATTGCGCTACGACTCGTCCAGCCGCATGAAGCGGGTCTGATTTCGGTCGAGGCGTTTTGGAACGACAGAACTATTCCATACGTATACGTCGATGATGTGTGGTTGACCGTCATCGGTGTGGACCTCGATACAGTCGCTGGTGATTATCCTCTCGATATTTTTCTTCGTTACGAGAACGGTCGCGTTGTGACCCGCACCGATGTCCTACACGTGCAGGAAAAAGAATATCCGATTACGGAGTTAACTGTAGAGCCGAGATATGTGCAACTAAGCTCAGAAAACCAGGAGCGTGCCGCTGAGGAGTCGCGTGAGATTAACTCTATTTACTCGACCTTGACGCCGGTCGCTTACTGGGAGCGGCCGTTCCAAGCACCCATACCGGGCACAACAGGAGGGCGCAATTTCGGGCATCGCCGTGTTTTTAACGGTGAGTCGCGTGCGCCTCACTCAGGCGTAGATCTTAATGCCGCGATCGGTACCAATATTCTTGCCGCCAATGCCGGTCAGGTGGTATTGGCTAAAAACCTATTTTTCAGTGGTAACGCGGTATTTATCGACCACGGGTTAGGTATCTACTCGACTTATTTGCACCTGTCCGAGATTCTTGTCGAACCCGGTATGATGGTAGAACAAGGGCAGTTGATTGGGCTAGCGGGCGCGACCGGCCGGGTTACTGGTCCTCACCTACACTGGGGAGTACGGATCCTAAGCGCGCGAGTCGATCCGTTTTCGCTACTCGAATTTTAGAAACTAAAGGTAGGGTGTCCTTCCTGCGTCACCGGGTTTCCCCTAGTGAGTGCTTTCAAGGTGACGAAGGCGGGAGCCTTTCAGTGATTACATGCCATATATTCAGTAGAGCTTGTGAACATGAATATATGATCTGCTAGCGCGCCGGGCTTAGTGTCAGCGTGTGTAAGGGTTCTCCAGGTAGAAACGGTAGCATCTCTCCGTGGACCCAGGCTTCATGACCAGCGCGATAGAAGGACGAAAGCGGATGGCCACTCTGGCCCCCCGGCATGTGGAAATATCCCTTAGCTTCGTCGCCGGGCGATACCGCGAAGCGTTCCGACGCTCCATGGCCGCGATGTTGTAGTCGCGGTGTGTGTTCCCCCCCTGGTACCGGCTCATTATGTATCGTAAGCCACGGCGAGAGAAACGGAACTGTACTTGTTAACGGGTGGGTAATTGTCACTGAGTTGCTCTCACCCCACGAACATAATGATAGTGAATCGACGGGGCAACTCAGGATTGTTCGGTCGACCGCGGAGAGAAACAGGTCCTGCCAGGAATCATAAACGGACGGTAAAAGATGGGCGGGCCTGTCCGTAATAAGACGCCAGACTGGTCCTTCCGATTGATCCCGTCGCTGCAAAGTGACGGGGCCGCTAAAATTTCCACAACCTGAGATGATTTCCGAGAGAAGATCGTCAGAGGTTTGCTGGCGAAATTCACGAACCAGTCGGTAGCCAGCTGTGTCTGGGTCAGCTCGGCCGTTCCAGCGGCTAACCTCGTTACGAAAGGCTGCGCGACGCGCGTTGCCTGCGAGCGCTGCAGGGTCGAGCACCTCGAGTAGGAGGTCACGCCAAGGTTCATGCAGCAATGCTTGATCGTCGAGCTGAATAGCCAGCATGTCCTCGATCGTTGCTCGCTCGAGTTCGAGCAGGCTATCGCGAATCTGCTTAGCTCTTGCGCCGAGTGGATAGCCGCCCTCACCTATTTTTTTCAGTGCGGTACCTTCAACCACGCGGGCGTTAGCAGTCCAAATCGCGTCCGCCGCAGGATTAAGCAAAAGAGGATAATCTTCGGATGGTAGCCATCCGTTCCAGCCGGTCTGTCCATCGGCCCACGACGTTGGTAGTTGTGGGTTGTATCCGATTCGCAGAGGTATGCGGCCCATGATCGTCCAAGCAATATTTCCGCTACTATCAGCGAGAACGATATTCTGAGGCGGAGAGCCTACGGTATGAGCAATGCTAATCGCGTCGTCCACGTTACTAGCGCGCTCGAGGCCAACAATACGTAGGTTGGAAGCTTCAGGAACATGTGCTAGCCAGCGCAGCGCACGAAGTCTGCCTTTGCTGTCTTCGCCGACAACTGGGCCCCAGATTGTCCATCGTATAGTTGCGGGGATCGATGGTGAACGCCTGACCTCTATCTCTTCCGTGTAAATATCAAACAGGCGATAACCATCAGGCGTTAGGTAGGCATTCGGATTATCGGGGTCGAGTTCAAGAAGTACCAAATCCGCCCAGTCACCGTTACTATTGGTGAAACCCCAAGCAACTGCGCCGTTACTTCCAGCTACGATTGCAGGGGCGCCTGGTAAGGTCACGCCTGTAACGTCGAGATTGTCCTCGTCGCTCCCCGAACCGTCCACGATTAGGCGCATGCGATACCATATATTCGGAACGCTCAAATCTAGATGCATGTCATTGGCAATTATCGGCCGTCCAGTCGATGTTTTTCGTCCTGAGATAGCCCATCCGTTACTACCTGCTAATCGTTCTCGAGCGGATATGGCCTTCCCTGCGGGTCGGTGCATGACGTAGTGTTGATCAATATTTGTTCTTAAGTCACAGACGTTAATATCTGGTGGCGGCGGCACGGAAATCGGACCGCCGACCAGCGGCGCATCCCAATCAGTACCTTCATTGAGAATAAATTGTTGTAATGAAGCCGGCAGCCCGTCGTGAAGTATTGCGTAGGCTTCTTCGCGACTAGCGTCTGAGTCAGTGAGCTGAAAATACATCGCGTAGTTAACCAAAAATGAGTCTTCTGGCTGCCATGGTTGCGTTCGGGTACGCAGTAGTATGTATTCGAAAGGCGCAGCTCGAAGAGATTTCAGTCCAGCATTTACGCCTTCGGCGTATGCCTCGATAAGTGAACGTTCTTGTGGACCGATGTTATTAATGCGTTGCTGTGCTAATGCGCGTAACCGATGCCGCCGGCGATCTTGATCTAATTCGATAGCATTAATACCTACGAGTCCTGATAACTCGCCAGCCGCGACGCGGCGCATCAGGTCCATCTGAAAGAAACGATCCTGACCGTGGACAAAGCCTGTTGCCCGAGCTACGTCGATTCGTGTTGTTCCGCGAATTGTTGGTACACCCAACGCGTCGCGTTCAACAGAGACGGGCGTGGTCAGATGAGAGACAGAAAAAGTTCCATCAAGGATGGGCAGACTACCGCGTACGGCTATATAGGTTACCGATACGATACACACCACAACCACGAGGATGATAGTCGCTAGAAATTTCATAACGGTATTATGATTGTGGAGTGGTTCTAGATAAAGCTGAGTGTAGTTAATAGTAAATTTCCAATCAGCTGCTGAAAGCGTCTTTAGTCGGCGCTTCCTGTAAGCTATTATCTAAACTGACAATTCGGTAAAGCTAAAGTCACAGTGTTTCCTGAGTTTGACTCCCCGCCGTCAGAGTTATGTCTCATCAGGCTATCCGCGATAGGTGATGCGTGTCATACCGTGCCGGTGATTAGGGCGATACAAAAAGCTTGGCCCGATACGCGACTTACCTGGATCCTTGGAAAGGTCGAGCATGGGCTGATGAGTGGTTTGGATGGTGTCGATTTTGTGCTCTTCGATAAATCACGCGGGCGTCGTGCATACTTAGATATTCGCCGAGAACTCTCAGGGCGACATTTTGATCTGCTGCTACATATGCACGCATCGATGCGTGCGAATCTCGTAAGCCTGATGGTACCAGCGATTACGAACCTCGGCTTTGATCGAGTGCGTGGGCGCGATTACCAATGGTTGTTCTGCCGAAACCATCTAGCTGCGACTCCGCAACAGCATGTCATGGACGGGCTTTTCGAGTTCGCAGCGGCAATAGGCGTTCCGCGAGACGAACTTCGCTGGGATATCCCTCTCACCGAATCGGATCGAGAATTTGCTGAGCTCTGGATTGATGCCGACAGCCCATCTCTAGTCATCAGTCCGTGTGCCGGGCAACGTTTTCGTAATTTTAGAAATTGGAGTGTAGAGAATTACGCTGCCATCGCAGATTATGCAGCGAAGGAACACGGCGCCAGAGTTATAGTTACGGGGGGGCTAACCGAACTAGAGCGAGGTTATAGTAGGGGCATTGTTGAGCTCGCAAAGACAGACGTTATTAATCTGATTGGTCAGACAACTTTGAAACAGCTGTTAGCGGTGCTCGAGCGGAGTTCAGTTGTATTGTGTCCGGACTCGGGCCCTGCGCATATGGCCACTGCGGTAGGAACTCCTGTTGTTGGCTTGTATGCAACGTCTAACAGGTACCGGACTGGTCCGTACAACAGTCAAGATTTAGTAGTCGATAAATATCCTGAGGCGGTCCGCCGTGAGTTAGGTTCTTCCATCGAAGAGATTCGCTGGGGACGACGTGTCCGTGACCCTGGTGCAATGAGTTTGATAAAAGTTGAGGATGTCAAACCCAAGCTCCTAGAGGCCTTCAAACGGTTTTAGGCCATGGTTAATCAACGGCTAGTATTTGCTTTCGATGACGGTTCTAATTCGGCTAGTTAACTGCAGAAAGACCTAATCAGTTCTATATTCTAGTTTCTGTAAACTAACTCTTGTCGTTGCGTAGCCTAGCTAGCGCCAAAAATGCTGCCCTCTTTCGCGATAACTGGGGTTTCCTGTTGAGTTCGTGTTGAACTAATCTGTCTGCCATAGCTTGATCCCCGCAGCAGGTTCTAAGTAGATCATCGTCGATGTTAGTAACTTGACCGCGGGTGCCTTTCTTCGGTTGTTCACTGAATATTCTAACGAGGAGTGCTGTCGCAATGACCGCAGCAAACGCGATTAAGATTATCTGTATATCGCTCATCTAGAAGGTACGACGCGGTTGCTAGTGGGTCATTGCGTAAATGACATAATTAATTCCAAAACGATATGCGAGCGCGGTCATCGGTTCCGGATAGACGGGAGTATCAGCCTCTTCCCAGCCATCGCCCATGTCCATGTTGTAATTAATGGCGACTAGCAAACGTCCGTCATCGTCATAGATTCCGCGCCACTGTGGTGCGCCGCCGGGCAGTTGTGCGACTATCTGTCCTCTAGCGTCACGGTAGAGATGGCGCAATCCTGGTATCTGGGTGCGTTTATCCAGGTCAAATAGAATATGAAGTAAGGGGTCCGTTTCGGGAATATCAACAATTGGTTGTCCTGGGAATACGCGGTGAATGACGTCAGTGAAGATTGCCCATTCACGCGCGCCGTGAAAATCATCTACGACGATAAAACCTCCGCGAAGCGAATACTCTCTGAGCTGATCAATTTCGGCAGTAGATAGCTGCCAGTGACCGACTTGCTGAATAAACAGCCATGGGTAGTCAAATATTCGATTGTCATTAGCCCGCAGGTGAACGCTATCGTTTGCGACCTCGAGTCGCGTGAGTCGTCTGAGACCACGAGTAAAGTGAAATTCGGCATCCGGGTAATCGATTGCCCACCAACCCCGGCCAAACCCACCGCGAAAACCGCCCCCAAAGGTACCGCTTTGGCCATAAATTAGACGCGCCATATGAAATTCAGCCTCGGGCATTGCCGATAGATGTGGTTCTTGAACATAACCAACTGGTATGACAGGAAAAAACGCTACGGTTATAGCGAGCAGGCGTAGTGCGGTTGGGCGCTTAAAGTTTCGCTGAATTCGATTGGCTCGCATATGATTATTATAGAGATGGTCGCATATTTAAGACTTAGTCGCGGCGAGCTATTTTAAAAATACTATGCAAAAAAAACCCCGCGATAACACGGGGTTTCTTGTTTTTCAGCGTAGTTCGATCTCTACTCAGGAAGCGTGACCTTTGTCGCCTGTGGGCCTTTTTGGCTCATTTCTGTTTCCATGTTGACAACTTGATCTTCATGCAACGTATCTAAACCGCTCGCTTCTACTGCGGAGATATGAACAAAGACGTCCTTTCCACCATCCTCAGGAGATACAAAGCCGAAGCCTTTAGTTTTATTGAACCACTTAACGGTACCTGTAATCATCTAATTAACCTCTAAATAAATTAAACACTCACGTTCAATTGCAAAAATGGAAAGGCGATATACAGGAGATACCGTAGCAAACTTCTGAAACGGCTAACTAATCGTGCAATAAGAACTTCTATAGGTACTATCCTCTTTTTTCATAGTATGAGGATCGTACTTAATCCCTAATATAGCCCTGATTCGCTGATTTGCAAGGTTTTTAGATGTTAATTAACAATCATATCGACAGTTGGCTGCGGTATTTCTTTGCCAAGATTTGTGTCGATAGGGCGTGCGTGAGAAAGTCGACGTTGCCTTAATTAAGGTTCCGGTATTATTTATTAAGATGTATTCAGTCAGACATCAACTCGCTTTCGTATGTTTGAGGTTTTTCCTGTAGCTCAATTCTGAGAGCTTCCCGTTGTATTGCCTCGTTAAAAAAAAAGCTCGGCAGAGGCTCATTTACATTGCCTGTGAGCGCCAAAGGAATCGGATTACCGATCAATCTATCCATTGTTTCGCAACCGGGAATACCAGAACTTTCCGTCAGTATAGCGCTGAGATCGTAGTTAATATCTCGAGTAGTTAGGTCTGTCTGTCCACGGCCTGTGAATTCTATGAATTTTGCGGTGGCGTGAAGGTCGCCCGTTCGCGCGATACCATCCGTTACAATTGCGCTGCCGCGTAGTAGCTGGAAAGCAGTGAAATCAACTTCCGTCTCGACAGGTCGGGGTAACCGACTAGCAGTATTGAAGGAATCACACATTGAATAGCCGAGGTTTATGTTCAACAGTGTGCCGCTACGAATAGCAAAATTTACGCGTCCGGTTGTTGTTTCAAACACATCGTTGATTTCGATGCCGATGCCACTTAGCGATAGGTCAAAATTACCTGTACCGTTGAGAGCTGATGCGCCATAAAGTGCGACTAGTAATGGGTCAAGCTGCAGTTCTTCTGCGGAGCCTTCTAGGGATAATCGAGGCACTCCCGCGCGTGCGTCGAGTTCGATAGTACCGTCCAGATTCCCTCCAGCAAGCATTGCTTTCGCTAACTCTATTGCACCGACGCCCTCGTCAATAGCTAGAAACGTTGATACATCTGAAAGCTGTATGCCCGCAAGCCTAAGGTTACCCGCCGTTATTTCTCCGTTCATTTTAAAGTTATGCATAGCTTCGGTTGGCAGTTCGATCGGACGGTTGTTCAAGGCTGGGGTTCCGCCATCTATATTCATCGGTAGTGGTAGGTAACGATCGACGTTGATAGTGTCGATCGCCAGGCTGAAGTCATATTCTGGGTTACTAAATTCCTGGATGGTTAGGTCACCCGTAACGACGCTACCGTCTAGTTCCAATCGCATGTCCTCAAAGATCCCGCGGTTATTTGTCACATCTAATCGTGTGTCGATAGCGACGCTGTTGAACACCGTAGAGTCCGCTGTTACTGGCGCCGATTTGTCGAAGCGACGGAGCAGTTCTTTTGGGTTGAAGTTCTGAATTTGTATGGAGCCAGTTATTTGCGGCGATCCGGTTAGAAATTGGCTAGCCGTCAAATTGCCGGTTCCGTTGAGTCCGAGTGCCTGCGTATCAAACACCTTGAGCTGAAGCTCATCCGTCACAGTGTCATAAGCGAAATCGGTACTGATTCGCAGCTCACCAAGTTGATTCGGTGTCATGCCAAGATCTAGTAGTTCCGGAAAGATTTTAGCGATAATTTCTGGGGCAATGTTTGACGTGCTTAAGGATCCTTCGGAGCGACGTTCAACATGGTAATAATCAAACGTTCCGCTGACCGTGGCTTCTGGAATCTCAGCGTGAATTTCTTGTATGGATGTTTGTCGTCGTTCGCTATCGGTATTGAACTTTGCCGCGAATGCAAGGTTATCTACGTCGCTATAGTCGATATCGGTGAGCATTGTGGCCGGCAGAAGATTTAATGCTGCGCGTGGATCGAATGCAGGCATCACGATGTAACCTGCTGTGTTGCCATTCGCGTATGCGCTGAGTGCACCGGAAATCTGCCCATTCAAAGCGGATGCTGTTACATCTGATAGTAGGACTTCACGGCTTACTGGGCGAACTACAAATGTCGCTGACATGTCGAAATCGCCTAGCACGGTCATATCGACATCGGTCAATGGAAAATCTAAGAGGTTGAACGCAGCAGCGAGTGACTCATCCTCAATGCGAAGCGAGCCAGTGAGTTCTGGAGCTTCCATCATGCTGCTGCCACTAATTTCCCAGTTTGCGAGGACGCCATTACTATTAGTCGTTAAACCGGTGATTTGAACGGTTTCTGTAGTCAGATTCAGGAGACCGTTACTAGCTGTCACACCGAGATGTATTTCGGCCGGCCCCAACGGTGAATTTCTTAGTTCTGTTTCGAGTTGCGATTCTGAGAATGCGATTATCTGTTCGTTTGTAGATACGCTGAGCGTAGTTCGTAAGCTTCCGACGAGCCTTTCTTCGTGAAGGCCGTCTTCCACACGATAGCCAAGTTGGAGATCATCTAAGTGGTAAAGGGAGTTAGCCGGGTTGATTAATGCCGTTCCGGTAGTTGTGATGGTCGCCGTGAATTGAGGCTCAACGCTGACGAGTCGGAAACTAAGATCTGTTCTGATGGGCTGACCGATAAGGATTGTCCCTGTTTCGATCGAGAGTTCGGATACGATATAACGCACTTGCGTGTCATTCTCACGCCAGAAAATCAGGCTGTCACGAACCTCTATCCCTTCAACGTTGATATTTTTCAAGCTGCTACTATCAGCCGTTGTGGGGGGGGTGTTTGTTGTTGCGGCTTGATTTGAACTTGCCAGTAGGTCCTCCCAGTTACTACGACCCGCGGCGTCACGGCTCAGGTTAAGGAGTAAGCCATCGATTTCGAGGTTACCGAGTTCAACTCTAGCCAGCAGGAGAGGTAGGATTTTTACACGCAAAATGGCGCGCTCGGCTGTAGCAAACGGATCGTTTCTGAGGCCGTCAGTATTGCCGAGTCGAAGGCCGCTAGCCTCTATCCCAAGTGAGGGGAAGAATGTTAGCGTTAGGTCGTCCTCAATACTGAAATCACGGCCCACTCGCGACTCTACCCAATCGGCTAGGTACTCTTTATATTCGTTTGGATCAAACAGCCAGCCGATGAAGACAGCAGCAGTTACAGTTAATAAGATCAGGCAAGCTGCGGCGAGGCTAAAAATCTTTAAAAAAATCTTCATCTATCTAGTTGGCGAGTGTTTCTTTCCTGTCTCTAGTTTGGCAGATACTAGATCTGTTTAGATTGCTCGGTTAGTGCATCATGATCATGCTATAACAGTTAGACTGCAACCATGATTGATAATTTATTATGAGATCCGTTGCAGATGACAATGAAAAGGCTTGAATTTTCAACGATTGAAGAAGTCGGAGCGCTTCTTCGATCTGCTGAGCTATCGTCAGTTGCAGTGACGACTTTAATGCTCGAAAGAATAAAACGCCTCGACAGTCGTCTTAATGCATTTATTACGGTTCTTACGGATCAGGCGTTAGAGCAGGCACAACGCGCGGACTCAGAGCTAGCCTCAGGTTACGATCGTGGGCCGTTGCATGGAATACCAATCGCGATAAAGGATTTGATTGCTACAGAAGGAGTACTGACGACGGGTGGGAGCAAGTATTATGAGGCGTGGATACCGGATTACGATGCGGCCGCTGTCTCAAGTTTATCGGCGGCCGGGGCCGTGATACTGGGTAAGACCGGATTGCATGAACTTGCGTTCGGTTCCACGTCGATTAACCCATACTACGGTGCCATTTCCAATCCTTGGATGTTAGATCACCATCCAGGAGGGTCCAGTGGTGGCTCGGCCGTTGCCGTCGCGGTAGGTATGGCCTATGCGGCGCTCGGCACGGATACGGGTTGCTCTGTCAGGCAGCCAGCCCAGTGTTGCGGGATAGTAGGTTATAAACCGACCTTCGGCTTGGTCAGCAAGGAAGGGGTGTTGCCGTTAGTTCCATCGATGGACCATGTCGGGGGGGGGGGGGGGGGGGGGTTCATTGGCTCGTAGTGTTCGTGATGTTGCGCTTGTGCTGCACGCCATCCAGGGGACGGGTGCTGATGATCCCGATTTGATTTCGCGCGATGCGAGCAGTTATTCGGCACAGGTCCAGTGGCCGCTCGACGGTGCAACCGTAGGGGTGCCACGGCAATTTTTTTTCAGCGGTGGGGATCCGGAGGTCGTTGGTCTCGTCGATTGTGCCCTGATGACTTTTGAAAAACTCGGTGCGAAGTTGGTTGACATTGACATTCCAGATATCGAGAGCGCCTATAAGGCAGCAGATGTAACGTTCTCCGAGATAGAGCAAGTTTACGGCGAGGCGCTCGTGGATAATCCCGGCGCCTTCAGTGAGCCATTCCGGCGTCGCTTCGCCGGTGTTACGAGATGTTCTGTTGAGGATTACGCAGTAGCTCAGGAATTTCGCGAGAAATTTCGCATGACGGTTGGTGATGTTCTAAGTCGGTGCGATATTCTCGCGATGCCGACGTCGACGGTTTCAGCCGCGCCGATTGCCGGTCAGCCTGGTGGTCATGATGTCGAGCGTCGCAAGAACTGCTGCATTTTCAATTTCACAGGGCATCCGGCGATTTCTATACCCTGTGGTATCACGGCGGCTGGACTGCCGGTCGGTATGATGTTGGCGGGACCTATGTCTGAAGACGCAACGGTATTACGCTTTGCGCATTTGTTCGAAGAAAATACATCCTGGCATCTACAGCACCCTGATCTCGACTGAGCGGTAGCTGTACTGCACTTCGTCGGCGCTAGCTCCTATACTTAGCATTCTACTATCGAGAACAGGAAGAAAAATGTCCAGAACATGGCTAACCGGTAGTGTTTTAATCGCTTTGATTTTTTCTGTTGTGTGTACCGCTCAGGTTGTCGCGCCCGAAGGCCGTCTTGAGAGCTGGGATGAGATAGAGACATGGGATATATATGAGGGTATTCGCGTTCTCGTAGTCCCGGGAGACACAGTTACGTTCATGCGTATCGAACTTGATGCGGGCGCGAAGACCCCAAATCATAATCATGCCGATGAGCAGTTTATTTATCTCCAGACAGGTATGGCGCGCGGCTATGTTGGTACGATCGAGTATCTCCTTGAGCCCGGCGACATCATCGTAATTCCGTCGTGGGTGCAGCACGGTTTCGAGGCACTAGAGGATACAGTCTGGTTTGAGGTTCATGGCCCCGGGTTTGGTCCTGGGTGATGATTGTAGCCCCGTTATGCACGTCGGGTAGTTGTCTCAGGAGCGGCTATACGCTGGTGCCATGGCGGATAGTAACGCTCATCAGTGCTGTGCTTTTGATGGCTGGTTGTGAGCGAGCACCTCCGGAACCGCTGACCTTTTATGAAGTTGCCAATCCGGCGGGTGAAGGTAGCGCCCAGCAGCGACTGAGCGTCGGCGGTGGCGGTGATGTTGTGATGAGCTGGCTTGAGCCCGGGACCGAAGGTCACGCCCTGAAATACGCGATAATGGTTACGGACGGTTGGTCGGAGTCACAGACGGTTGTGACAGGTGACAATTTATTCGTCAATTGGGCGGACACTCCGTCTGTTGTGAAAATCTCTGACAATCTATGGGCTGCTCACTGGGGGGTTTATCAGGCTGAGAGTTACTTTGCCTTTAACGCGATTGTTGCGTTGTCGGTGGACGGTTCGGCTTGGCGTGAGCCATTCCTCCTGCATCAGGATGGTACCGAGTCCGAGCATGGCTTTGTAACGCTGTTTTCCCAAGAGGGTTCTGTTGGTGCGGTCTGGCTCGATGGCAGGAATTACATAGTCGATGGGGAGTTTCTCTACCAGGATCATAATGGCAACGTTCTCGGTACGGCTCTTCATTATGCTCAGTTCAGTTCTAGCGGTAACCGGCTCAAATCGTTCGAACTTGACGAGATCGCGTGCGATTGTTGCCTACCAGTCATCGCTCAATCGTCCGATGGTTTTGTGCTTGCCTATCGCGATCGATCATTGGAGGAGCGGCGCGACATCGTTGTGCGGCGCATGTCCGGCGGCAACTGGCAGGATGCTGTGCTGGTCGGGGCTGATAATTGGATCATAGAAGCCTGTCCTATCAATGGTCCCGCTATAGCCGCAGATGGTGATTCGGTTGCCGTTGCCTGGTTCAGTGCCACCAATAACGAACCCTACGTTCGTCTTGCGCTTTCAGCGGACGCCGGGAAGAGCTTCGGTGAACCTATCGAGATCGATGCGGATGGAAGTTTCGGGCACGTTGATCTTGTGCTGACCGACGAAGGTGATGCCATCGTGAGTTGGTTACGAAGCGACGCTGATCGGGTAGCGATCACTCTCCGTAGGATTACGGCTGAGGGTTTGGTTGGTGAGGCGCAGACAGTTGCTCATATAGATATTGGTCGGCCCGCTGATTTTCCACAGATGGTCAAAGTCGGCCGTCAGCTCGTGTTCGCGTGGTCCGATTTCGACGGTAACGGTAAGGTAAGGACCGCGGTTGCCGAGATAACACCCTAACTCATGATTACTCGTTCGAATGCTATAGGAGAGGCCGTTTAGGCCGAATTCTTTCGCGCATTGTTGCCGGCATTCTAAGATCTCACCATGCGAACGCCTAAGGTTGTTTGGGCGTAGAAATTAGTTACCGTTGCAGGGGCTTATGCTGTTACTCGTTGAGTTAACGTTCTTTAGCTTCTGCGCAGACTATGCAAAGACTAGTGGTTGGATCGAACTTTAGCCGTTCTGGATGAATTGAAGTATCGCATTCCAGACATAGCCCGTAGTCACTGTTTTTGATTCTGCATAATGCGGCGGCAATGCGGCGAAGCTGTATCTCTTGACGACGTTTTACCTCCATAGACATTGATTGCGTTTGTAGCGCGTCCATACGCGATAGTCGGCCGACCCGCGCTTGATCGAGTTCAACCGTCTGAGCGGCATCACTAACCGTCGAGCGTAAAGCCTGGAGTTCGTCCTGTAGCGTCAGCAATTTCCGCTGAAAATAGTCAAGGTCAAGCCCGGTGTTGGTCATATCAGGCGCGTTGACGAGCCTCGCGACGACGTTCTCCCTCGGTTAGTAATTTCTTGCGCAAACGAATACTCGCCGGCGTTACCTCTACGAGTTCGTCGTCATCGATAAATTCTAGCGCCTGCTCCAGCGAATAACGTAGTGGTGGCGTCAATACGATGTTCTCGTCTGACCCAGCAGCACGGATATTAGTCAGTTGCTTGCCTTTGGTAGGGTTTACGGGCAGATCGTTATTGCGGTTGTTGACGCCGACTATCATACCTTCATAAACGGCTTCTCCATGGCTTATTAATAGGTTACCGCGTTCTTGTAGGTTGAATAAAGAATAGGCTAGAGCCTTGCCTTTCACTACGGATACCATCGCCCCGTTATTGCGCTGGCCAATTTCTCCTGGAGATCTTTGATCGTAACAGTCGAATACATGATAGAGCAGGCCTGTACCAGCCGTTGCTGTCAGGTACTCAGTCCTAAAACCAATGAGACCGCGTGCTGGGATACGATAGTCTAGCCGCACTCTGCCGTGTCCGTCGGGCAGCATTGCAACGAGCTCACCTTTGCGTTCGGCCAGACGGCTCATAACAGCGCCTTGATAGTCCTCTCCGAAATCGACTGTTAGTTGCTCCCATGGTTCGTGGATTTTACCGTCGATCTCACGCTCAATAACTTCCGGCCGGGAGACAGCGAGCTCGTATTGCTCACGGCGCATAGTCTCGATTAATACAGAGAGGTGTAGCTCACCACGCCCTGAAACGCGAAACTTATCCGGATCTGCCGTGTTCTCAACGCGCAACGCGACATTGTGCTTGAGCTCTTGATTGAGCCGCTCTCGTATCTGTCGGCTGGTTAGATACTTACCCTCGTGGCCCGCGAAAGGCGATTTGTTGACCTGGAAGGTCATACTGATCGTCGGCTCGTCGACCTGTAGGGCGGGTAGCGCCTCGGGATGTTCGCGCGCACAAACAGTATCGGAGATCTTTAGATCTTCGATACCGCTGAACATTACGATATCCCCGGCGCCGGCAGCATCGATTTTGTTTCGCTGTAGTCCTTCGAAGCCATAGAGTTCGAGTAATTTTCCGTTGCGAACTGATCCGTCGGGACTGACGATTGCGATCGAGTTATCGGTGTTGACGTTGCCGCGCGTTATGCGACCGATACCGAGTACGCCTACGTAGGGATCGTAATCGAGACTGGAGACCTGCAACTGTAGAGGGCCGAGCGCATCTACATTGGGGGCAGGTACATGTGAGACTATTGCTTCGAACAAAGGCTGTGTGTCGCCGGAGCGCACACCTGGTTCAATGCCGGCATAACCTTCTAGCGCAGACGCATAGATCACTGGAAAGTCGAGTTGGTCATCGCTAGCACCCAATTTATCGAATAGCTCGAATGTCTCGTCGAGGACCCAATCGGGCCGCGCACCGTCACGGTCGATCTTGTTGATGACGACAATGGGTATGAAATTGCAGGCGAACGCTTTCTGGGTAACAAATCGTGTTTGTGGCATCGGCCCCTCGACGGCGTCAACGAGTAATATCACGCTATCCACCATAGATAGTACGCGCTCTACTTCGCCGCCAAAGTCCGCGTGTCCCGGAGTATCGACTATATTAATTCGCCAGTCGCGCCAGGTAATAGCGGTATTCTTCGAGAGAATAGTGATTCCGCGCTCGCGTTCGAGATCATTCGAATCCATCGCTCGCTCTGGAAGTGCAACGCGCGTATCTAGGGTGCCCGCTTGTTGAAGCAGCCTATCAACTAACGTCGTTTTGCCATGATCAACGTGAGCGATGATGGCGATATTTCTTAGCCGATTTTGAGTGAACATAGTGGTTCGTACCGCAGAGCGGCAACAGACACATATACAAAAACCACCGCGTTAAAGCGCGGTTATCAAAATGCTATTCGTGTTTTGTGTGGAAAGGGGGGGGGTGCTACCAGCGATTACCAGTTTCGCGTTTTTGCATCGGTTTGGCTTCGTTTACGGTGACCGGACGGCCATCGTAGTCCGTGCCGTTAACCCCGTCGATTGCTGCTTGCGCTTCGGTATCCGTACCCATTTCGACGAAACCAAAGCCCTTGCTACGGCCGGTATTGCGATCCGTAATCAAGGTAGCGCTTTCGACAACGCCGAAGGCACCAAATTTTTCAGTCAAGTCCTGTTCACTGGCCGAATAAGGCAGATTGCCTACATAGAGTCTTTTACCCATTATATTTCTCCTTAAGCTTACATAAACCGCTCAAGAAGATCTGAGTTCCTTCCGTCCCGGTATCCCGGAAAAGCGGTAATTTTAAAGTAGTTATTACGTCTGAACGATGATAGATCGGCAACGATATCAGCATAACCCTGAAAAATCTAAATAAATTTAGTTTCTGTGTTTCTAGCGGCCGGCAGCCAGTGCCGTGTCATGTCGCACTGTTCGCTTAGAGATCGAATCTGCCTTAGCAGGTAGCAGTTCGTCCAGAATTAGGTACAGACTGGGCATCAGGAAGAGCGTGATTACGGTTGCGAAGATGACGCCGAAGCCCAGCGAAATCGACATCGGTACTATAAACGCTGTTGCGGGATTGTCGTTTAGCATTAGAGGTGTCAGTCCGGCAAATGTTGTGATTGATGTCAGTATAATCGGTCGAAATCGGGTAATGCCTGCACGATGAACCGCAGCCTGCGCCGGTAACCCCCGACGCCGAAGTCGGTTTATATAATCAACGAAAATCAGGCTCGAGTTCACGACGACACCTGAAAGTGCGAGCATCCCATTGATAGAGGGCATGCTGATTATGTGACCCAGCAAAAGATGACCGACAATGCCGCCGATGGCGGCGAACGGAATTACGCTCATAATGATGAGCGGTTGTAGGTAGGATCGCAGAGGTACTGCAAGTATCGCGAACATGATGAGTAGTGCGACTGGGAATAAGCGGGTCAGATCAGAAAAAGATTGATCGCGTTCTTCTCGCTCTCCCGTAAAGGAGAAACTTACACCAGGGTAGCTCGCGATGATCTCGGGCAGCCTTTCTGCTGCTATCGAATCTAATACGGCTTCGGGTGTGGTTACGTTTCTATTAACGTCTGCGCGGACAGTAACGACACGTTGCCGGTTGATACGGGTGATCGTCGAATAGCTTTGATCGAGTGTAAATTCAGCAGCTGCGGCGAAAGGCACTTCCGTGCCGGCCGGAGTCCGGATTCGCATGTCTTCTAGATTACCTAGTGAGCGGCGCTCCGATTCCGGGTAACGGACCATGACACGAACGTCTTCAGTGCCACGTTGGACGCGCTGCGCTTCTTCGCCGTAAAAAGATTGACGAGTCTGACGCGCAAGATCGTTGAGTGTAAGTCCCAGGTTCCGGGCTTCTGGCCTCAGTGATAGCCTAACCTCTTGTTTGCCCGATCGAAACGAGTCGGAAATATCGGTAACTCCGTCGAATCGAGCAAGTTCAGCGCGCACATCCGCGGCAGCAGCAGCTAGGTCGTTGACATTCCGGCCACGCATCTGAATCGAAATGGGGTCACCTATCGTCAACTGAGTCGCGGTGAAGGTCAGTTCCACGCTGTCGGTGATGGGACCCGTAAGTTCCCGCCAGCGGTTAGCGATCTCATCAGAGGAAAATCCCCTCCTTTCTGCCGCTGGGAGCAGAGATAGGGTAACACTGGCCTGATGGCTGACCGGTGATGGCCGGATGTTGTTTGAGATGCCTGGCCCGCCACCGCGCGCTGGTAAGCCGATCGATGTTAGTACGTGTTGGATTATCGGTGGCTGGTCTGGACGAGCGTTGTTCAGTTCCTCGGTAAGTATTTCGTAGGCAGCTTCGATTTGACGCGCTGCAGCGATTGTCGATTCGACAGGGATGCCTTCCGGCATAGTAAGGCTAGCTAATACCCGGTCACCTGAAATAGCGGGGAAAAACGCGACGGGTATTCGACCACTTAGGATAAGAGAAAGCGCTAAGATTAGGACGCCAACGCCGGTCGCCAATGTGAGGTAACGCCATTCGAGAACCTTAGTTAGCGCGTTTCCGTAACGCTGTTCTGCGAAATTTTCGATGCGCTTCGATAGTTGTTCCTGAAAGTCTAGCCAGCGCTGGATTAACGGGTTCGAGCGATGAGTATCGGAAGCTACTTTTCGGTATGCTAGGTGCGCAGGCAAAATCAACTGCGACTCGACAATACTGAACACAAGGCAGATCACGACGACGTAGCCCACTGCTGCGAAAAGATCACCGAGAGGGCCGCTGGCGAAAAGGATGGGGATGAATGCTGCCATTGTCGTCAAGACCCCGAAGATAACGGGAACTGCAACTTCTGATGTGCCTTCGATCGCAGCTGAGATCTGGTCTTCTCCTTGACGCTCGAGAGTATAGACACGCTCGCCCACAACAATAGCGTCATCGACAACGACACCGAGGACGAGGATAAAAGCAACAATTGACATCGTGCTGATGGTGATGCCTAACGGAGCGAACAGCGCAAGCGCGCCGAGCATCGCGATGGGTATTCCTGCTGCAACCCACATGGCTAAACGAAAGTGCAGCGGTAGAGAAAGAAGTAGTAAAACGAGAATGAGACCGCCGCCCGCTGTTCCCAGGAGAACGCCGATGCGTGCCTCAATATCTTTAGACTCGTCTTGCCAGATCGTTAGAGCAATTCCGTCAGGCATGCGCTGTTGTGCGCCGTCAATATAGGCTCTTACCTTATCGCGGATATCCATAATGTCTTCGTTACCTACTTGGTAGACGATGACCATTGCAGCTGGCTGGCCGTCAAATCGCACGTTCAGATCGGCTTCTTCGAGGCCGTCCCTAATTGTCGCGATCTCGCGAAGCGTGATATTTGTGCCATCGCTTCTAGATACAACGACGATGTCTTCGAACTCAGATCCGGTATATGCTTGGCCTTTAGTTCTGACGAGTATTTCGCCACCGTCGGTGCGGATTGTGCCCCCGGGAAGGTCGAGCGAGAAACGGCGCACCGCGTTCGCTACTTGATCTAGGGTTAGCCCGTAACGGCGTAGCGTCTGCTCGGAAATTTCGATTGCGATCTCATCTGCGCGTACGGATGCAATCTCGACGGTTGAGATACCCTCTATTTCTGCGATCTCCTCGCGCATCTGTAGAGCTATATTCTTTAAGCTACGCTCGCTTGCGTTACCCGATATAGCAATCTGCAGGCCATCATTCAGATTCTGCAGCAGCGAGACGATAGGTCGTTCGGTCTCGACCGGGAAGGTTGAGATAGCGTCGACACGTCCCTTAATATCATTAAGCGCCTGGACGCGGTCGGCATTCGATTCAAGTTCGAGGATTACCCCGCAACTGCCTTCGCGTGAGTTCGACGTCATTCGGAAAATGTTTTGTGCTCCCTCTAGGGCCTCCTCAATGCGAATACAGACACCCGACTCGACTTCTTCAGGAGCGGCCCCGAGGTAGGGCACCTCTACCTGCACGACTCCTAACTCGATATTCGGAAATTCCTCCTGTCTGAGTTGCGACAAAGAGATGAGTCCACCGATAACCAATACGACCATCAGGAGATTGGCCGCGACAGGATTGTGAACGAACCAGGCGATAATCCGAGTCATGGTAGGGAGCGCTGCCCGCTATCGAGCAGTGGCTCGACTCGCATACCGTTAACAACGGCTTGTAAAGGTGACAGATTGATGAGCTCTCCTTTTTGGATTCCCCCGCTGATGAAAGCCTCATTACCGTATATACGCAACAGCTCTACTGTACGAAAACGCAATCGATTATCGTTGTCTACGACCAGAACCTCGCTGGCATTACGTATTGCAGCTCGGGGTAGAACGATGATGTTATCGGCCGGCCTTCCCTGAATCTCCGCATTAACAAATAGCCCTACTGGTGGCGCTACGGTCTCCGGGGCATCTGTCTCAGTGTTATCCACAATGACACGAGCGACCGCATAGACCATGCGACTACTGGAATCGATCTCGGCCTCCGTACGTACCACAGTTCCCATCCATGAATATTTTTGGCCGGCAAAATCGGCGGAAAGCCTTACCGATGGAGCCCTTGCAGTAGCTAACTCGCCGCGTTGAGACAAGGGTAGATCGAGATAGGCTAGTTGCTGATCGGCGATCGGAAGCCGCACTTCGAGAAAATCAATTGCGTAGATATTTGCTATCGCTGTACCTCGGCTGACAAACTGACCTATGTCAGCCTGCTCATTTCTTACGAACCCTTTGAACGGAGCGCGAATTTCCGTCCGTGTCAGATCGCGCTCGGTCTGTTGGAGCGAGGCTCGCGCCTCCTGTAGATTAGCCTCGGCTACCCTTGCTATACGTATTCCGGCTTCAACCTCTGAACGGCTGATGAGTTCACGCGTTTCGAGTTCTTTTAATCGCTGCAACTCGAATTCACTGAATTCCTGTTCCGCTTCTGCCCGGTTGATCGCGGCGCGGGCGCGATCAACGGCGGTTACGTAGTCGCGATTGTCGATCTTCAATAACGGGTCCCCAGCTTCGAAGTAGCCGCCAGCGATGAGGTTCGGTGATATCCAGACTATGTTGCCTGAGACCTCCGGAACTAAGGCCGTTTCCGTGCGTGGCGCCACTGTTCCTTGCGAATGCACGACCATACGCACAGATTTCGGATCAGCCTCCAATACGCGGACTGTTTGTGATACGCGCTCAGCCTGAAACGGTTGTAAGCGTGCGGGTGTCGCAACGATAACCGCGGCAACGATTAAAGCGACGGCGATGACGAGGAAGGGAGCAATGACTTTGGTATTCATAATGTGACTGTCTTCTTTTTCAACATTTACTTGCCATACCGACGGCCGAGATTATCGCGAGTAAATTTCAGCCAGTCTTGCATGACAAGATTTATTTTTTTGCTATCGTGGGAGATGAGTGCGCCGTCGAGGTTTTTTGCAAACTGCTTTAGATTTTTTGCAAACTGCTGTAGAAGATGCGAGTTTTTTTTCGGCTGAAGGCCCATTGTCTGTAGTCGTGTCACAACGTCGCTGCGCAAGGAGTTGATCATGAGTTTCAGAACGAGGTGACCGGCATTTTTGGCGAAGACTTCGATTAGTCGGGGTGGTCCCATCACGGCTCGGATCTCTTCAATGTCTGCATCTAAGATTTCTTTCACGATCGCTCGAGCTTCCGAAACAGTTGTATTTCCGTCGTTCGCCATAGCGTGCTCAACAGCAAAATTGATGAGGACGCTACCGATTTCGAGAGCCTGAGAGACAAGTTTCTGGTCGGGTATCTTGTCAAGGTCTAACAGTGGCCCGAGAATTGCTAAAGTGCAGTCCTCGATCGGCACAACACGTGCGCCGCCCGGTTGGATTGCGATAACGCCTAATTGTTCGAGTTTTTTGAATGCCTCTCGAATCGTACCTCGGCTAGTTTCGAAGCGGATGACGAGATCACGCTCCGACGGTAGGCGTTCGGTTGGACGGTACTGGCCGCGTAAGATTTCGTCACGCAGCATGCCCGAAATATCCTCGGATCTAGAAACTTTATGCTTCACGGAATTATTGGCCCTACCATATTGGTAAGACCACACTGTAGCACAGTGTTTCGAATGCCGATAGCGATCGCGCAAAATCTAGTGCCTTGGCTGAACGATGGACTGGGCTTGGTTAGTACTGCTCTGGCCACTGCGGATGCAAGCTGCACAAAGGATGCGATCTAACCTAAATCAAGCTGAAAAATTCTTCCGTGGCGCTAGATTTCGCAAAAGGAGAGAGGCATTACGAGCCTGGGAATTATAGTATTCGGTTCATACTGATTTAAATGCGTTACCCTATCTTAACCTCTACAGAGAGTCTGGGGATTACGAATGATATTTTCGACAGCAAACTCATTTCGGTATGCATTACTAGCCACGATAACCATTGTTGCGACGCTGCCTGGAGTAGTGTTGTCTGCGACGATAGACGGAGGCCGACCAACGGTCCTGGTAACCGGAGCGAATCGCGGTATCGGTCTTGCGCTGGTCGAGCATTATGTTGCAGCGGAATGGAACGTGATCGCTACCGCGCGTACGCCGGGCAGCGCCACTGAATTACATACTTTGGCAGAAGTTTATGAGCATTTACTAATTGAGCAGTTGGACGTAACTGACAATCCGCGGATAGCAGCTCTTGCGGACGCTTATCGGGACACGCCGATCGATGTGCTTATTAACAATGCGGGAGTCTATGGTGATGTCGAGACCCAGTCCTGGGGTTCGTTAGAAGCTTCGACATTTAATGAAGTTTTCGCCGTGAATGTTCTCGCGCCTATGAAAATGGCAGAAGGCTTCGCCGATCAGATTGCGGCAAGCGACCAAAAAAAAATCGTATCGATAACGAGCGGCGCGGGTTCAGTGTCTCGCGAAGGTTTGCCTGGAGGTGGTATGTTTTATGGCGTCAGTAAGGCGGCGCTAAATATGGCAATGCGTCAGGTACGTGCCGAACTCAAAGATCGTGATGTCGTCGTCGCGGCGATCGCGCCCGGATTGGTTGCCACCGACATGTTAGCCATCGCACGTCCGGCATCTGTCTCGCGAGCGCAAACGCCGGCGCAGAGCGCTGCTGGTATCGCCGCAGTCATCGAAGGCCTAGAAGAGAGCTACGACGGGCGCCCCCTTAACTACGACGGTTCGGTCATGTCTTGGTAGTTTGGCTGCGCGTCAAAATACGTATTGATAGCCTAGGATAAGTTGTGAGCTCGTTCCGAGTTGAGGTCCTTCGAGATCCTGTTCCAATGGCACAACGAACTCCAAGGCAAGTCGGTGACCGCCTTCGTTTGCGAAGTTTATACCGAGCGCTGCGTCTAGGCGTGTCGCGCCCTGATGAGAAGGGTCTGCTGTTTGTACAGGGGCCTTGATGAGTGGGTCGATGCCGTCGATATTGCCGCGTTCGAAGTACTCAAGGCGTGCCGACCAACTGACCCCCGCCGATAGTAGATAGCTATACCATGTGGTCAGGCGATGTTCATCACCTAGCGTATAACCTTCATCATTGTTTCCCGTTCGAACGATGCTGCGCCACTGGCTACCCCAGCTCCAGCGCTCATGAAAGCGGGAGTAAGTCAGCCCTCCGATCAGATCATTTGTCCCAGAGCCCAACTGCATAGGATAGGGTAATCGCAATGTTGGCCGCATACTGGTTGGCGCAAGCACAGTCCCAGTGGCGTCTGTATCGCCGGTAGGCAGGGAGACGCCAAGCGTCGCATGCAGTCTAGACGTCTCTGTCTCACTGATGCGAACCAGCGCAGACAGGGATGTGTCACCGAGACCGCTTGTGCTTGTCGTGAATGTACCAAGCTGTTGCTCTCCCTTCATACCCTGAAAGGTAACGTGATCCATATTTTTACTGGTTTGATTGAGCATAGCCATGAGCGTCAGCGAGGAGGTCGGCGCATACATTAGCCCGAGCATGTGCATTTTCATGGTCATTTCGGTAGGAACGACGCGAAGCGTTGGTGGTTGCATCGGTTGGCCGAAGAAGCGGTTCTGTGTCGTGGTTGCTATAGTCGACGGTGAGACGCTGTCGTTACCGATGAGATTATCTCGCATCGACATGGACATATATCTATAGGAGAACATGAATTCCCCTACTTCGTGATAATGATCGGCCATGACGCCGATCGGGGCGTGATCGTCTGCGCGCAGTCTTTCGTCTGCGGCTACGGATGTACTAACAAAAAAGCTCATAAGCCAGAGGCTTATCAATGTATATAAAATCGACATGGGTTGGTTCTCTATCTAGCTATAATAGATAAGCCGACTCAATCGCGTTAACGATCGAGTAGAGCCAGAAATTCGCGTTAAATTAACGAGTCGAGAACGGGCGGCGCCCTGGAACGGAACGCCGTTAATCTGGTGGAAACGAAAAGTCTTTGTCGCCATAAGCCTGTCGGGGCGCGCCTAATATTTAGGGTATGCGAATCAACATCGACGACGAGGGGTTCTACATCGAATAATGTACCTAAGGCGCAGCGATCCCATTCAAGTGACGTTGTCTCTTGACCGTGAGGGTGATCGTGATGGGTTTGAGTTTCCGAACTAAAGCCATCAGGTAGTCCATGGGGGCACAGGATAATTGGTCCCCCCTCGCTCAACCCAGCCGGCATGAACCCGGATGGAATGACTAGGCGGCATGCGAACGCTAGTACACCAATAAAGAACAGAGTGCGTTTCAAATGCAGTGAGAACCAAAAGCGCATTGTTTAAGTTCGTGTTAGCCTATTTAGATACTTTGATTATTATATCATCGCGCGGCTAAATTTTTGAAAAGCTACGCTGAGTAGGGGCAGGGGCGGGTAGTGATAGGTTAGCTTTACATTCGTCTGCGGCCAATTAGATTAGAAAATAATTTTCGCTGGCAGGACGAGGAGACGGGGTGATGTCAGAGCCGACAATAACTGCGCGGGACGTGAAAAACGCCTGTGAGGGCATGCTGAGTAAGCAACTCTACGCTGTTTTTACGCGCCCGGTTAATGGCTTGGGTCCAGTGATGAAGAATTTGGACGAGCATCTAAAGTTCCAAATTTCTCTCGAGGAGCGCGGGGTTATGTATGGAGCGGGGCCGTTTTGGACAGATGACGAAAAAGAATGGCGCGGTGAGGGTTTGGTGATTATTCGGGCAAAAAATCTCGATGAAGCGAAGGCAATCGCTGCCGAGGATCCCATGCATTTATCTGGCGCTCGCGTTTTTGAAGTCCGCCCTTGGCTTATGTGCGAGGGCTCTGTCACGATCAAATTGAACCATTCCACTCGCAACTACGAAATATTATAAAAAGGAAGGGGAATCATGCGTTCGTATCTATTTCCGGCGCTAGCAGCTCTAGATTTGGTCGAATTGTCTTTCTTCAGCGCAGCGTTTGCTCGGAACGTGGATACGCCAGCTGACTGGATCCTTACTAACGGTTAAATTTTTGCGGTTGATGCCGATTTTAGTCTTGTCGAAGCTATTGCGATACGCGACGGCCGCGTTGTTACGGCGGCTCCAATGAAGCCATTATTGCTCTGGTAGGAGAGGATATCGACACGTCCGCTGGGAGGGCATTAATTCCCTCGAGCGAGCCTTTGAGTTGATAAGAGTTCGCGCAAGTCAGCTTCAAGAAGACGAATGGGTTGTAGTCATCGGTGGCTGGAATTTCGCCTAATTTCATGACAACAGTGAACTTTTCACTGTTGTCGAATTCGATAACGTCCTTCCTGATATCCCTTTATATATCCAAGAGGGTTATCGATGCGGCTTTGCGAACTCTGCGGTGCTAGAAGCTGCAAGTGTCACCGTTGACAGCATCGTTACTCACCATGCTCGCTATCGTACGTGGCTTGTGATCTAGTGGTCCAGACCTGATAGCCCGCCAACTTATCGCTACAGGATTGTAACGTCAGCGACTTGATCTGATGAGGTGAAGTACCGCCCATGCCGAATGTCGTCCCCATACCAGCCGTCAGGCACATGCCCGGAGCGCTTCGTGGGCTGATGTGCCCGTTATCGGAAAAGTCGAATCGTTGTAGCTCGCTGCTGTCACATGCGGTCAGTCCTACTTCGGCACCGGAATCTGTACCTTCCATCGTGGCGCAAACATCGAAGGCCAGAATCTTCAACGCACCTTCAGATATCAACTCCGGATCGAAGGCCTGGTCGGATCCTAACTCGCCGCGATAGCTGTAGCAGGTATGCGCCTGCAGTCCCTGTGACGGATCGATATTGCGACCACCACCCCGGATGTCGAGGCAGTAACTATTAAGATTGCCGTCGAGATCATCCTGCAGCGTTACCTCAACGTCGGCTGAGAATGTGGCCAGCGGAAATAAAAAGGCTAGTAGAACGATACGTATTGATCGTGTTTGTTTCATGCCCTTAACCCCATTTTAGTATTAGTTAACTACTCTATACATATACCGTTCGAGCACGTCTTCGTCAAACTGTCCTAGGTTTTTACCGGATGGGAATGACGACGTTTTACGATGTTGGTGTTAATACGGTAACCCAGAGTCATTATGACGCTGTGCGTCATACGGCGGGAACTGACCAACTGACTATGAGCGTGTTCTTTACACTCAATGGCCGGAATGGAGTAGGTGGTACGGCCGAAGAGATTATTGAGAGATTGTCTATCTTTTCAACGGCCGGGTATTTCAAAGAGCCAAGAACGGTCTAGGAGTACTTTGTCCCACACTAGTGTTACATGAAGTAGCAGCGCAAGGTTGTCGTAGCCGCTGTTATCGTGTTGAACCGGCGCTGTAAATCCGCCAATCTCATATCGTTTGCTTAGAAGTTGATCGGTAGGCGTCTTCCGTGTTCTTTTCGTTCTGCTAGATCAGCCCTAGCCACTGAGGGATGATTAAGGAAATAGCTGGAACGTAGGTAATAAGAATTAGTACGCTTAACAAAACCATCAGCCATGGTAGCGAAGCAGAAATTACTTCCTCCATTGACATTTTAGCTACTCCAGCCGTTACAAACAGATTTAGTCCGACAGGTGGTGTCACTAGGCCCATCTGCATGTTCAGAACCATAATGATGCCGAGATGCACGGGATCAATTCCTAGTTGCATCGCAATCGGATAGACGATAGGTGTCAGAATTAAAACAACGGAGGTTGGTTCCATGAAGTTACCAGCCGCTAGCAATAGGATGTTGAGCACAATTAGGAAGCCCCATGCCGGTAGCCCCAAGCTCGTAATCCATTCCGAGGCTGCTTGGGGAATCTGCTCGGTTGTTAACACATTAGCGAAGACGTACGCGTTGGCGATGATAAACATAAGCATCGCTGTGGTTTTTGCGCTGTCGGTCAATACTGCGGGTACGTCAGTAAGTTTTATATCTTTGTATATAAAGACAGCTACGACGAATGCGTAGACTGCTGACACAGCTGCAGCTTCGGTTGGAGTAAAAATGCCCGCGTAGATACCGCCTAAAATAATAACGAGAAGCAGCAAACCCCAAATCGCTTCCCAGCCTGCTTTCAGGGCGTCTTTCAGGCTAGCACGTGGTTGCCTTGGCAGGTCCTGATATCGCGCGATAACCGCAACTGTGACCATCATGACGATCGTTAGTAAAACTCCCGGTAGTAAACCAGCGATAAACAAATTGCCGATAGATGATTCTGTGACCGCTCCGTAGATAACCATAACGATCGATGGTGGTATCAGGATACCGAGCGTTCCGGCGTTACAGATCACGCCGGCAGCAAATTTCTCGGAATAACCGGAACGAACCATGCCCGCAATCATGACGGTGCCGACGGCGACGACGGTGGCCGGAGCGGAGCCCGAGACTGCGGCGAAGAACGCGCATGCGAGCAACGATGCCATCGCTAGGCCGCCGCGAAAATGGCCGACGAGCGCGTTTGCAAACACGATCATGCGTTTCGCGACCCCGCCAGTAGTCATAAAGGTTGCTGCCAGGATGAAAAATGGTACGGCCAGTAGCGGATAAACCTGCATCGTGTGGAAAAAACGCTGACTTGTCGATAGCAGCGTTTGGTCGGCGAATAGGAGCATCGTCGAGACGCTGGCAAGTCCTAATGAGATCGCGACAGGTACACCCATCGCGAGGCCGACAAACAGTATCGCGAGAAGGAACAGCGCACTCATCTTACGGCGGTGTCCCTGGATTTTGAGTCACGCGTCGTATGGCCGAGACTATAGAGTTCTCCGCTCCAGACACGTATACCCACCTGCACGAATCGGAATGTAAGCAGGACGAAAGCGATCGGCATGATAATAGTCAGCGACCAACGCGGTAGAGGAATGTCTCGTGCGTTGTTGCCCAACGTCATAAGTCCGTTTACGAACAGGCTTCCCCCGTAGAACATGAAACCGCAGTAAAGAAGGCAAAGTGCGACAGCAGTGAGGGCCATGATGCGGCGAGCTTTCGGCGGAAGCTTATTGCTAACAAGGTCGATGGCGATGTGGGCTTGCGTGCGGACGCCATAGGACATGCCGATTAGGATCATCCATGCGAATGCATAGGTTGTAGCCTCCAGAGACCAGACCCAGCCGGCGCCGAACTCACGCATCATGACCTGGATAAATGTCAGTATCGTCATGAAGGCGAGTGAAACCGCCATGAAGGTTTCTTCTGCCCGATCGAGGAATTGAACGAAGCGCTGTGTTAGAGGGTTCACAGTCTAGTTCGTTGCCTAGCCGGTTTACTGACCGCTCGCAACAGCAATCCGTTCGGCCCCAATGTCATCCGCGAATTGCTCCCACACTGGAGCCATAGCTTCCTGCCACAGTTCGAGTTGTGCGCTAGTGAGATCAATGATCTCGCCTCTCCCCTCGGTTTCAACCTTCGCCCGGGCCTCCTGGTTAATAGCTTCTGATTGTGCATTACCCCACGCTGTCACTTCGACCATGACCTCTTCGAGGCCCGTGCGAATGTCGTCTGGTAGCCCCTGCCAGAACTGCGGATTCACAGCGACGAGGTATCCGATGTAGCCGTGGTTTGTTTGCATGATGTAGTCTTGGACTTCATAGAACTTAGAAGAGTAAATGTTAGACCAAGTGTTTTCTTGCGCATCGATGGCGCCGGTCTGTAACGCTTGATAGACCTCTCCGAGGGCCATCTTCTGTGGATTACCACCGATGGCCTGAACCTGAGCTTGGAGAACATCGGATTCCATGATGCGGAACTTCAAGCCGTCCGCGTCATCGGGGACGAGCAAGGGACGGGGCGCTGAGAACTGCTTCATGCCGTTGTGCCAAAACGCGAGGCCGAGAAAGCCTCGGTCGGTAAGTTCATCAAGTAGCGTTTCTCCTGCCGGACCGAGCTGAAAGGTCTCTACAGCTTCTAGACTTGGAAAGAGGAACGGTAGATCGAAGACCTGAAAGGCATGGGTTAGGCGGTCAAACTTAGATAGCGAGACGGCGATCATCTGAATTTCGCCGAATGCGAGTGCCTCAAGGGAGTCGTCGTCATTCATGAGTTGGCTAGACGGATAGACTTCTACGATGACGCGGCCAGGAAATCGCGCTTCAGCATGCTCTTTAAAACGTTGGGCCGTTTGGCCTTTCGGCGTGCCGGGTGCCGTTACATGTGGGAACTTGATCAGATAGGCTTGTTCCTCTGTGGTTGAGCCGCCATCGTCACTTCCAGTGCAGCCGAACAAGGCCACCGCAGTGGCCGTCAAGATCAACGCTCGACGCGCGGACAGACTACTAAAAACAGTTTTTATATAATTTGTCACTGCTTTAACCTCTCGCTATTTTCAGGTGCGGTGAAGGGGAAGTTGCCATGGTTTCAGTCAGCTCCCCTACCGATAGTGTAGCTTTAACAATTAGATTGAGAATATAGCACTGTCTGCCCGCTAGAAAGCTTCTCGGCTAAATGAGTTTGCGCTTCTAGACAACTTATCTGCGCTCTGTTAACGAGTGTCTCGCATTTCTGCAAACGGTTGCATAGAATTATCCTTAACTTATTTAGAGCGATCAAGGTTCAGAGTTAATGCCCCAGTTTAGCCTGTTCCTAGCTGGCCGGTACCGTAAGCCTTCGTTGCGGTCACACCTTCTACCAAAACCATCGCATTTCAGTTGTCGGTTGCGGATGTCTGAGGAGCTTTAGATGCCTGAATTAGTCTGGCAGGAGTTTTTCGTCATCGCTGTTGCTCTTGCTGCAGGCGGTATGGTTAAAGGGTTAACTGGTCTCGGATTGCCGATGGTAGCCGTACCAGTGCTCGCCGGATTCCTGGGTGTAGAGCGTGCGGTGATGATCATGATCGTGCCCGTGCTCGTGTTGAATATTTGGTTATCGTGGTCATTGCGTGACTGTCGTAAAGACGCACCGGAACTGCGGCGCGTCTTGCTCCCGAGTCTTCCCGGTATTCTGCTAGGTGCTGGCGTACTCTATTTCGCGAGTGAGCGACTACTCGCAACTGGGTTAGCGATTTGGATATTGGTATATCTTATATGGCGGCTGTTTAACCCGACAATGAAGTTCGCTAGCGGCACACGAAGACGCGTTGCGCCCGCAGTCGGTTTTGGGGCTGGCGTAATGCAGGCGGCTACGGGAATTTCTGCGCCGGTGCTCGTACCCTTCGTTGATGGACTTAACTTGTCGCCACGAGGTTACGTGTTTACGGTTGCTACCGTGTTTTCGGTTCTCTCGGGAACACACTTCATCGTGATGATTTTGTTGCAGGCATATTCATTGGAGCAGCTCACGGAGAGTATTGTAGCCGTGATTCCTGCAATTGTGTTTGTGCCGCTAGGTTCAAAACTTCGCAATGTAATTGAGCCGGAAGTTTTTTCTCGGGTCATTCGTCTGCTAATGTTCATTATAGCGATAAGACTCATATACGGGGCCTGGTCGTCGTAGAAGAGCCGCAAACAGGCTGCACCCCAATGTCCTTGGTTGAACCTATATCATTGTACGAGAGGTGCCCGTCTTCAGAGAATTGTGAAGGAGATCGAGTTGTTGTTCGTTTCTGAAGCGGTTGTTAAAGCATTACACGAACAAAGATCGGTTTCATTTTTATAATCTGCTTAAGTTGTCATTGCAGCGAGTACTCGTTCGGGCGTCAGTGGCAGGTGTCTGATTCGTGCGCCTGTTGCGGCAAAGACAGCATTCGCGATCGCACCGCTAACCGATCCGAGGCCGATTTCGCCCATCCCCGTCGGCGGGTTATTGGTTGATATCGCGCGAACTTCGATATTCGGCATTTCGTTCATACGCATTACCTGGTAGTCGTAGTAGTTGGACTGTTGGACTACGCCGTCCTGAATGTTCAGGCGTTCCTTAAGCGTATTGCTAATGCCAAACACAACGTTGCCTTCGAGCTGCGCTTGCGAGTTTGACGGCTGCAATAGGTAACCTGCATCAGCGGCCAGCCAAAAATTGTGGACTGTGATGATTCCGGTAGCCCGATCTACCGATACTTCAGCGATACCGCCACCAAAAGTGCGGCTATAACCGGCTAGCGATAAACCGAGTGCTGTGTTGTCCCGTGGCCGTGACCAATCTGCCATTTCGGCTACAGTTGCAAGTATATTCAATGCGCGTGGATTGTTGTGGCACAGATTCTGCCGGAATTCTAACGAGTCTATTCCTCTAGCTATGGCGAGCTCGTCGATAAAAGATTCTGCTGCGAACTTCGTATAGCTTGTCCCAACGCCACGCCATGCGCCGACTCGGGAGCGTCTTTCTGTCTCTATATGCTCTGCGAGAAAATTCGGAATGTCGTAACGTGAACTTTCACTTCCGAGCATTGCAATGACATCCCGGCCGTTCGACTTTTCCCAGCGCGGCGGGTTCATGTACTCCAGCACTAGCGGCGCCGCGACCCGATGGTGCCACCCAGTCAAATTACCATCCGAATCGAATGCTGCGCGCATGAGTTGCGCTGCAGCATTGCGAAAGGCGCAGGTCTTGACGTCTTCTTCGCGTGTCCAGATAACTTTTACCGGTAGGCCTATCGCACGAGAAATATACATCGCGTCTTCGGCATATTTTTGTCTCCGAAGACCGCGCCGACCGAAGCCACCACCTATAAACATTGGGTGCAAGGTAATCTTATCGGGTGTCGTTTCAAGAAACTCCGAGGCACCCAGGATTGACAGGCTCTGCGTTTGCGTACTAACCCAAAGTTCTGCCGCCTTACCGTTCTCCGTCACATGCGCGGTCGCGTTCATTGGCTCCATCTGCGCGTGATATGCCGGGTCGCTGAGATAAGTCGCTTCCATTACTTGAGCTGCCGTGGCGAAGGGTTCAGTGATATCACCCACTGAGCGCCATACCGCGCCACTTAGACTCATATCCTCGGCGCGGCGTAGCGATTCATCGAGATCTGTTTCCAGGTTTGCATCGCGGAAAGAAGAATCCTCGCTCCAGGTAACCTGAAGAGCCTCTTTGCCCCACTTACTGGCCTCGTAGGTTTCAGCAACCACAGCGACACCTTCGGGAACCACTAGTACGTCTATTACTCCGGCGATGCTACGCGCGGTATTCTCGTCCACTTCGAGCGCACTTTCGCCTTCAACAGGTGCGCGTAGCACGGAGGCATAGACCATGTTTGGTACCTGTACATCGATACCGAATTCGGCACTCCCATCTGCTTTACTTGGCATGTCCCGGCGCGGAATATCGCTACCGAGATAGCGGTGTGCACCGTAGGCTTTGAGTTCTTCATCAGCAATCTCAGGAAGCGTCTCCGGTACTTCGGTGAAGTTCGCGATCTCGCCGTAACTCAGTTGCTGCCCAGAGGCAGGATGAACGACTACGCTCGGTTCGGTCTCAAGTTCGGTGACCGGAACGCCCCAGTGCGTTGCCGCTGACTCAACAAGTAATCGCCGCGTTTGTGCGCCCGCTAAACGGAAACGATCGAAGTAAGCTTGTACGGTTAGGCTTCCGGCCGTATAGAGCATGTTGAAGAAAAATGGATTACCGTAGGCTTCGTCGTGAAACGTAACCGTCTCGACGACAACCTTGTCCCAGTCAGCATCGAGTTCGTCAGCGAGCACAAGCGGTAGAGAAGTCGATGTGCCTTGGCCCATCTCGGTTCCGGGATACTGGATGGTGACGATGTCGTTAGTGCCAATTGTTACCCAAATATTCGCGGTCAGGTCAGTGCCCCCGGCCTGCGCAATCTGCTGAGCCTCTGCGGTGCTACAAGCTGTAATCAGCCCCGTAGAGCCGATGACTATGGTTAGTCCACTGAGGCCCTGAAGGAATTCTCGGCGATTAGAGGCTAGTTCCGTCGTGTATGTCTGCTTAGTCATCTCCGGCCTCCCGCGCGACGCGCTGAATGGCACTGATAATCCGGTTATAGGTACCGCAGCGGCATATATTCGTGCTCATATGCGCGATGATCTCTTCACGACTCGGGTCTGGGTTGTTAGCTAGTAGGTCGGCGGCGCGCATAATTTGCCCAGACTGGCAGTAGCCGCACTGAGAGACTTCCTCTGCGACCCATGCTTTCTGCAGAGGGTGCGAGCCGTCTTCGGAGAGGCCTTCGATTGTAGTAACATCGGCGCCCTCAATCGCGGCGACCGGTGTCAGGCAGGAGTATGTTGCTGAGCCATTGATATGGACGGTACAAGCGCCACATTGGCCGACCCCGCAACCGAACTTAGTCCCCGTATATTTTAAATGCTCTCTGATGATCCAGAGCAGTGGTGTATTAGGATCTGCGGGAACATCGACTGTTTGTCCGTTTAATGTAAAGTTTGCCATGGGTCTGTCCTCGGTGCGCAAGGATGATCAGTATCGTCCACATAGTGCCCCAGGCATTTAAAAGCCGGTTGTCGGGGCGTAAGTTTTACCCTGGACTATTAAGGGTGCTTTATTTTTCTATTTTATCTAGGAGTCGTTGCTAGTGTAGATTGCTTGTCGAGCACGCTCAATACTTGAGTTTATATTAACGGCAGCGTCCTATTGTTTGCGCGCCGCGGTCATTTAGCCTTGTTTAGGCTAGAATACCTCCGCCATCGGCTCCATTCATTAATGTTATCTTTTGTTGTCGTTGAGCCTTTGTAGTTATCATAATTGGTAGCACAAAGGATCGCATAAGCCTGGATAAACTGACCGTATGCCAACCTATATATATGAGTCTATACCTGCCGATGGCTCGTTGCCCGCGCGTTTTGAAGTTACTCAACGTATGACGGACGAACCTCTGCGCGTTCACCCTGAGACGGGTGATCCTGTCCGGCGGATCATTACTGGTGGTCAAGGAATTAAGGGTAAGCCACTTCGTCGCAGCACTGTAGTAAACAAGGATCTCGCTGGCGCGACACCATGCGGATGCAGTACAGCTGCACTTGCGCAGGTCACTGGTCGACCAGCTGCTGCGCTGAGGTCGAGACACGGGGGGCACTCTCATGGTTCGCACCGACATTAACCTTTTGTTTTTAAGAATTGCCTACTTCGGAGACAGCCTAAAATGTCCATTTCTAACGACATAGCTACAAATTGGAACTGGGATCGGCCGATCGCTTCGCCGGGCCGAATGAATGTCGATTTTGAAGAGCGCGTTAATTTCGACCGTCTGCGACGTTACCGAATAGCGCGGACTCGGGCGGCAATAGCGAACTCGGATATTGGAGCGGTGCTGTGCTTCGACAACAATAATATCCGCTACATCACCGGTAGTGTTATTGGGGAATGGGCTCGGGACAAGGTTTGTCGCTACGCGTTACTTACGGGCACGGCTGAGCCTTACCTGTGGGATTTCGGTTCTGCAGCCACGCATCATCGATTGTTTTCTCCGTGGCTTGAGCCGTCTCGGTGCAAAGCGGGTATGCTTGGTTTGCGTGGTGCAGTCGCGGAAGAAGCCGGGCTTTTCAAATCAGCTGCCGAAGAGATAGCTCAGCTGTTGAAGGTTGAAGGTGTTGCTGATATGCCAGTCGGCGTTGATATTTGCGAGCCACCAATGATGTTTGCGCTCAAGGCGGCCGGTATCGATGTGCGTGATGGGCAGCAGGTCATGCTCGATGCGCGGCAGATAAAGAGCATGGACGAGATCATGTTGCTTAACTCAGCGGCTTCTATGGTTGATGGCACTTATCAGGTTATCGCGGAGGCCCTAAAGCCCGGAGCACGTGAGAATGAAATGGTTGCTCTCGCGAACAAGCAACTTTATGAGGCAGGGTCCGATGATGTGGAGGCAATCAACGCCGTTTCTGGTGAGCGATGTAGCCCGCATCCGCACAACTTTACCGACCGGATGTACCGTCCTGGTGACCAGGCGTTTTTTGACGTTATCCAGTCGTATATGGGTTATCGCACCTGTTACTACCGTACGCTTAACGTAGGGTCATCGACGCCTGCTCAACAAGACGCTTATCGGCGGGCGCGAGAGTGGATAGATGCTGCAATAGATATTGTGAAGCCAGGTACGACGACTGACCAGATCGCTAAGCTCTGGCCGGAGGCGCCGGAATTCGGGTTCGCGAACGAAATGGAGGCGTTTGGTTTGCAGTTTGGGCATGGTCTGGGCCTAGCGCTGCACGAACGTCCAATCATCAGCCGCCTCGTGTCGCTGGATAATCCGTTTGAGATAAAGGAAGGCATGGTATTCGCGCTTGAGACCTACTGCCCGGCTGCGGACGGCAACGGAGCCGCGCGTATAGAAGAGGAAGTTGTTGTGACACCAGATGGTTGCCGGGTCATCACGTTGTTCCCCGCTCAAGAGCTCTTTATCGCTAACGAGTATTAATGGCAACGTACGGTCAGAATAGTGTTACGGAAGCAAGTAGCAGAAATAACGGCGCTACCGAATTTGTGCGATATTCATCTCGGCATGCCTGGTCTAGCAGAGTCTTGTTGTGGCGAACCCAATTATTTAACTGAGTAATTAATGATGCAGACAGAACTATTCATCGGAGGGCAATGGCGTTCAGCATCAGATGGTGCAACGTTTCCTATCATCGACCCTTCGACGGAGGAATCGATCGCCGAGGTTTCAAGTGCTACAGTTGACGACGTCATCGATGCCGTCGAGATAGCGGATGCGGCAGGAAAAGAATGGGCGCTGCGTGCGCCGCGCGAACGTGCTGAAATTCTTAGGAAGTGCTGGGAGCTTTTAGTCAGTCGTAAGGATGACATTGTCGAATATATCGTTCGCGAGAACGGTAAGGCGATGCCAGATGCAGTCGGTGAAGCGAGTTACGCTATTGAGTTTTTTCGCTGGTACTCGGAGGAGGCCGTCCGAAACTACGGTGAGATTCTAGAGTCCCCCGTGGGGGGTAACAAGATTGTCGTCCTACAGCAGCCGATCGGCGTCAGTGTGTTGGTCACGCCGTGGAACTATCCTGCCGCAATGGCGACACGAAAGATTGCGCCGGCCATTGCCGCCGGTTGCCCGGTGATTCTCAAGCCTGCCTCCGATACGCCGCTTACCGCATTGCTTGTTGCTGATATTTTAAGCGAAGCTGGGGTTCCGCCGGGTGTTATGAACGTTATTCCGTCGCGCCGTTCTGGAGAAGTTGTGAGCGCGATGCTACACCATCCTGCTGTGCGCAAGCTATCGTTCACTGGTTCTACCGAAGTTGGCCGTGGCTTACTGAAAGAGGCGGCTGATTGCATTGTGAACTGTTCGATGGAACTTGGTGGTAACGCGCCGTTTCTCGTATTCGATGATGCAGATGTCGATTCTGCGGTCGCGGGGGCTATGATTGCAAAAATGCGTAATGGCGGTGAAGCTTGTACTGCAGCGAATCGTTTTTATGCGCACAAGAGCGTTTACGCTGAGTTTGCCGACAAGTTTTCGGCAGCCATGGAGGCGTTCAAAGTTGGGGCAGGTTTCGAACCAGGCGTGCAGTTAGGACCTATGATCAACGAATGGGCCATCAAGGACATTGACACGCTCGTGCAAGACGCTACTAGAAAGGGCTCAGAGGTTCTGACCGGAGGTGCGCCTTTGGATCGCAAAGGTTATTACTATCCGCCGACCGTGCTTGGGAACGTGCCGGCTGAAGCTAATATTCTTCGTGAGGAAGTGTTTGGTCCAGTTGCCCCAATCGTCTCGTTTAGCGATGACGATGAAGCTATCCATCTGGCTAATGATACTGAGTATGGTCTCGTCTCTTATTTATATACGCAAAATGTTGGTCGCGGTATGGCGATTTCCGAGCGATTGGATGCCGGCATGATTGGCCTGAATCGCGGTTTAGTTTCTGATCCAGCAGCGCCATTCGGAGGCTCGAAGCAAAGTGGTCTTGGCCGTGAGGGTTCGCACGAAGGTATGATGGAATATATGGAGAAAAAATATATTGCCGTTACCTGGTAGGTGATGGCTTAGTTAACGATTGCATTCTTTTAAAACAAGCATTTGGAGCAGGATAAGTGGCAAATCTAATAGATAATACGGTAGGTTGGATCGGAGCGGGACGGATGGGTTTTCCAATGGCGAAACGCCTGCTCGACGCCGGCTGCGACGTTTCTATTTATAACCGTACTCGTAGTAAAGCAGAACCTCTCGCAGAGTCAGGTGGCACGATCGTCGATACGCCTAAAGACCTAGCGGATCGCGATATCGTATTTACGATGGTCTCGGCATCAGAAGATTTGCTTGACGTTACGTTCGGCGAGAATGGCGTCTTAACCGGTAATGCTAAACCTAAACTGATTATTGATTGTTCCAGTGTTTCAGAGGAAGCGTCGAGTGATGTTCGCGCTCGTGCTGCAGCGGTTGGTGTAGATATGCTTGCGTCGCCGGTGAGCGGTAACGGTAAGGTTGTTAAGGCAGGAAAGCTCACGATTGTGACATCGGGTCCACGTGCGGCTTTTGATATGGCGGAGCCGTATCTCAATCAGGTCGGTCGCGGCGTTACCTACGTCGGTGAGGGTGAGCTCGCGCGAATGATCAAAATTTGCCACAACGTTTTGCTCGGCGTCTATACGCAATGCCTTGCTGAGATTGTTGTACTTGCAGAGAAAGGTGGTGTTGCGCGTCAAGACACTCTTGATTTCATCAACAATAGCGTCATGGGCTCAATGTTTTCGCAGTATAAGACACCGTCGTTCGTTAACCTGGATCTCACGCCGACCTTCACACCTATTCTGCTGCGTAAAGATCTAGATCTAGGTCTAAAGGCAGGTGAGGCGCTGGAAGTTCCGCTGCCGGTCGCTTCCATTACGCGTGATATGGTCCAGCGTTCCATCGACGCCGGTCACACGGATTGCGATTTCTCAATACTATTGCACGAGCAAGCAAAGGCATCTGGGCTCGAAATCGAGTCGGAAGATGCTAATGTTGGTACAGGCCTTTAGATTTCATGCTCTAAAGGCTCGAGATCAAGCTGAGCACATCGAAGAAAAACCCCACTAGGCTGACTCTTGTCGCAATAGGGCCAGGCCTTCTTCTAGCCGCTACTGGAGTCGGTGGCGGTGATCTTGCGACAGGATCTTTCGTCGGTAGCATTGTTGGTACGACGATACTTTGGGCTGTTCTCTTAGGCGCGTTTATGAAGTTCGTCGTGACGGAGGGTTTGGCGCGCTGGCAGCTTACTACTGGCGAAAGCTTCCTTGAAGGTCTTAAGAATCGCCTCGGTCCAGGAATAATTTGGGCCTTTCTGCCCTATCTAGCGCTTTGGTCATTTTTTGTGGGGTCGGCACAGATCAGCGCTTGCGGTGTCGCAATGCACGCTGTCTTTCCGGTTTTTGAAGACGCGACGCATGGCAAAATTTTCTTCGGAATCCTCTCGAGTCTTGTCGGTTTGGGTCTAGTCATCCGCGGAGGTTACCGGCTATTTGAGAAAATCATGAGGGTCTGTATCGGAGTTATGTTTGTGACGGTAGTGTGGACCGCAATAGCGCTATGGCCCGGAACAGGTGAGGTATTGCGTGGGTTGTTACTCCCTAATCTCGGTGACTTGCGAGGCGATAGTTTGACCTGGACAGTGGCTCTTATTGGTGGTGTAGGTGGTACCTTGACGGTTCTTTCTTATGGCTACTGGATGCGCGAGGAAAAACGTACAGAAACTAGCGATATTTGGATTTGTCGTATAGATCTCGGCGTTGGCTACTTAATGACGGCGTTATTCGGCATCGCCATGGTGATTGTCGGTAGCAATATTCAGATAGAAGGTACGGGTGCCACATTGCTCGTCAACTTAGCGGAGCGGCTCGAGGAACCCATCGGCTCTTTCGGTAAATGGATGTTTCTACTTGGTGCCTGGGGCACGGTATTTAGCAGCTTGTTAGGAGTATGGCAGGCGGTCCCATACTTGTTTGCGGACTGTTGGGGTTTGGTTCGAGGTGATCGTCAGGCACGGCATGTGGAGAGCGTCGATACGAAGGCACTACCTTATAGATCGTACCTCGTGGTTCTGGCAATCGTACCGATGCTTGGATTGTTCATGGGGTTTCAGCAGGTTCAAAAACTCTACACTATTTCGGGCGCGTTGTTTTTTCCATTTCTTGCGCTAGCGCTTCTAGTATTCAACGGTCGGTCTGCCTGGGTTGGTAAGCAGTTTAGGAATAGGCCGATTACTGTGGTTGTTTTATTAGGTGTGATGGTGTTTTTTACCAGGATCGCCGTGCGAACTTTGTGGGGAGTTTGATCTTTTCGGGTTCTGTGTTGGCATAGACTTGTGATGAGCTTAGTTCTTGGGGGACAATCGTAGACATGCTGAAAATAGAAAAACCGCAATCGACGGGGTGGTTCTCGTCATTTAGGATATTTGCGCTGGCGCTTGTTGTCGGTATTGGTTCCTTGTCGGAGTCTGCCCAAGCACAGGGTTTCTACGAAGGTGAGAACATTACCTTGATCATGGGGCTCGACGCGTCTGCCGGTGGCACGACCGTAGGTCGGCTCATGGCTAAGCACCTCGAAATGAACCTAGAGGGTAATCCGACTGTTATCGTACAGAACATGCCAGGCGCGTCGATGATGTCGGCGCACATTTATGTATTACTGAAGGCACCGAAGGATGGCACGACCGTCTATTATGGCCCCCGTTCGTCCCTTGGCGAATTACTCGAATTTCCCGGCCATTCCTTTAAATATTCTCAGTTCACGGTACTTGGTGGCGCGCAGTTAGCTCCGCTGGTGACCTACGCTCGTAAAGATATGTTAGACGGTGGTATCCAGACGCCTGGTGATGTTCTACGTGCGGAGGGACTAATCTTCGGCGGGATTTCCGCCGAACATGGCCGAATGATTGCGAGCACGATGGGACTAGATCTCATTGGAGCGACCTATCATTTTGTTGGTGGCTATCCGGGTAGCGGGAGAATCCGTGCGGCCGTGCTCAGCGGTGAGGTCAACATGGCGACGGATGCAGCCCATGCCTATCTAAATGAAGCGGTACCTTTGCTGGATCAGCAGGATCTCAATGCACCGCTGTTCAGCCTTCCACAGCTAACGGCTGATGGGCAACTCGTCAAGAGCGCTCTCGTTCCGGATATCCCGACCGTTAACGAACTCTACGAACAGATCCACGGAGAGCCGCCTTCTGGTCCAAACTGGGATGCGATCCGAACGATGATTGAGATTGATCAAACAATGCAGCATGTTTTTCTCGGTCCGCCGCGCATGAACGCCGAAGCTGTTGAGATATTCCGAGCGGTTCTCGCACCGATGATGGAGTCGTTGGCATTTCAGGAAGAAGCGCGGAGAATTCTGAGTTATGCACCGGAGGTGGTTGGCCACGAGCGTGCGACAGAAATACTCAATGCGACCGCTGCGGTTACACCTGAAATCGAGGAATACATCAAGGCGCAGATCTCCCGTAATAACGGTTATTGATGTTCGCCCACGATGTATCGATATCTTTTAGGGTTGATCCCCTGGCGGCGAATTTTGACAGTGCCGTCTTTTCGGCACTGAGTTAGTCGCGCTTTGCCCGGATCAGTGTGCTCTGAGGTGTTCCCAATGAGATTCTCATCCTGCATGGTTTTTCTGGCCGTTTGCAGTATCGCAGGTGCCCACCATGGTCCTGGACAATTCGATTCGTCGCAGCCAGTGGAGATTACAGGCGTTGTCACCGATGTGCGCTATGTTAATCCTCACGGCTATGTTTACTTTGACGTAAAGGATGACAGCGGATCGGTTGTTCCATGGCGATGCGAGTTGCAAGCGGGTTCCCTGCTGAGGCGTGCTGGATGGACAGAGGATCTTTTCCCGATTGGTGGTGAGATTACGGTCAATGGGGACCTAGGTAGTAGAGAGGAATATGCCTGCGCACTACGTACGGTAGTCCTCGCTGATGGCAGCACACTGCAGCGCTATGATCAGCGCCGGGTGCTTGACGCGCCAATATCAGCCGCGGATCGGCTTGTTGATGGCAAGCTTGATCTTTCAGGTACTTGGGCTGCCCCGCAGCGCGCTCCGCAGGGTGGGGCTGGCCTGTCAGGAATGGGTATGGGCCGCGGAATGGGGATGGGCGCTGTAGCAGCCGGACTTGATTTGACGGTTGCTGGACGCGAGGCTGTTGAAGGCGCGGAACACCAGGTTGATAACCCTCGGTTCCATTGCATGGCGACGAACATCTTCTTTGATTGGGAATTCGATCGGCATGTTAACGAGATTATCCAGACCGAGGATACGATCACGTTGAAGTATGGATTAATGGACATCGTTCGTACCATTCATCTTAATGTTGACGAGCATCCTTCAGGTATTGCGCCGAGTCGTGCCGGCCACTCTATCGGATACTGGGAGAATGGTGTCCTCGTCGTCGACACTATCGGGTTCGAGGAAGGGTTTCTTATCGCGGGCTCAAACGGTGTCGTTAAACATAGTGACGCGCTACATGCGGTGGAGCGGTTTAGCTACGATCCGCAGACTCAAAGTCTGACGCGAACCTATGTTGCTGAAGATTCTCTCTATTTCAACGGCCAGTATTCGGGTCAAGATGTGGTTTTCGCATCCGATGTCCCGTTCGAGCCATACGCTTGTGTTGAGCTCAAGGATGCCGATATACAGCGTTAGAAGTGAGTTGGTAGGAGTTTCGAGCCGGCCAGTCTTGCCTCTGTGGTTGCGGATTTTGGTTCTAACTGCATTCGAAATGTAGCTAGTCTCTATCCCCTCTATCACTCCTATACAAAATAAGTCTTCAACAACAGTCGTTCACCGGACGGAAGAAACTTTTTCTTAGGGTCTGAGACGAGCTGATCTAATGGTTGGTATCTAAACGATCAGCCAGCTTGGAAATCCATCTGGCAGGGCAGCTTCGAGCCAGATACCGAGGTAAGAAGGATGAAATAGCGTGTTCATCACCTCGCCATAGAAAAAAACAATAATCACCCAACCGATGAACGCATAGGCAAGCGCGATAGGTTTGCTATAGCTTCCCCATCGCAATAGATAAATTACCATGAATAAAGGCAGTGCGATCTTCTGTCCGGCCACGATCGTGATAACGATAATTCCAGTTAGGTAGCCGAAAAACGGTATTGCTTTACCTAGCCACGCGGAGTTGTACGCTTTTTGGAGAGCTATTAACCAGCTACCGTCTTGGTTCTTTTCTACTAGCAATTGTAGGAAATCCCGAATTGCGACAATGCCGGCTAGCATTGCGCCGGGAATGGCTACCAGGAGTGGTGGCTGCCTGACCGGTGGTGGCCACTGTAGAGATGTTACAGCCGCCCAGATAAAAAGGGCGCAAAGCCCGGCGGACATCAGTAGCGATAGCGCTGGGTTACTTGCTGATCCTTCGCCTGCAGCAGGCTTCGCAGATTGTTTCTGTCGTGAGATGCCGCGTGCTGCGAAAATCAGGGTCACGATAATGACAACAATTAATAGTAAAACGATTGGTCGGGTCATCCAGCCAATACCCTGATGCACGCGCATACTGATCTGGAAATAACCTTCTAGGATGCTTCCAAGCACAAGTGCTAGTATCACCGGTGGCCGCGGCCACCCGCCTCGTTTCATCGCGAAGCCAAGGACGCCGAACGCTGTACAGCTAATCCAGTCGCCGAGCGATGCACCACCTAACCATGCACCCATGTAGACGAACAGTAAGACGCCGGGGACGACAAGGTGGCCTGGTAGGAGCGCTACTTTTGCTACATGCTCGACGGTTCCAAGCAAAATAAGTGTTGCGATCACGCTTGCGAATGCGATCATCCAGACGAAGCTGAATGTCATGTCGAGATTTTCCGATAGCATCTCGGGTCCAGGTCTCAGTCCTAGCATGATCAGCGCGCCCATGAGTACTGCGGTGCCTACGCTTCCCGGTATACCCATTGTCACTGTTGGAATTAATGCGCCGCCTCGCAGCGCGTTGTTCGCGGCTTCCGGTGCAAGGACGCCGCGAATATCGCCCTCACCGAATTTCGATTGGTCCTTACTACTCTGCATAGCATGGCCATAGGTAACCCAGCCAACAATTGATGCGCCTAGACCGGGTAGCATCCCGATATAGGCACCAATAACACTACAGCGTATGACAAGCCACCAGTGGCGTAGCGCATCACGAATGCCCTGTGTAAGACCGTCGCGCGATGCGCCGCTTTTGCCGGTTTGAGCTATTGAAATGTTCTTAATAGCAAGCTCCATGATTTCGGGGATTGCGAAAATTCCCAGAAGCACCGGTATCAGTGGTAATGAGTCGAGTAAGTAGAGCGTATCGAAGGTGTAGCGGGGGATTGCCTGGGATTCAGGAAATCCGACCATAGAGAGTAAGAGTCCTAACATCGCAGCGGCAACGCCCTTCATGATAGAGCGGCCTGCGAGGGAGCCAACCATCGCGAGGCCGAGCACGCCCAGCATGAACGTCTCTGGTGATTCGAATGCCAAAATGATTGGCAGGATTAAAGGCAGCGATACGCCGAGCGCGGCTGCGCCGCATACGCCACCGATTGCCGAGGAAGTAAATGCGGCGCCGAGCGCGCGAGCAGACTCGCCACGTTTCGCCATCGGATAGCCGTCCAAGACAGTTGCCTGTGATGCCGCTGTAGCTGGGATACCCAACAGTACCGAGGTGATGGCACCGCTGGTAGAGGTTGATGCCCATGACGCGAGTAACAGCGCGAACGCTGAGACGGGCTCCATGCCAAACGTGAACGGAAGTAGAAGGACGAGACCGATGGCGCCGCCGAGGCCAGGGATTGCACCCATCCAAACGCCGATAACACAGCCGAGTGCAAAATAACCCAGAACCTGCCACTGAAAAATGAGTCCTAGGCCCGATAGTAATGCTTCAATCATGCGTTCCTTCCATCCTTCTTTTCGATGCTCGCGCGAGAAAGCTTATCAGGAGATTTCCCAAAGCGCTTCCATTGTGGTGAAAGCGGCTTTTGCCTGTGTTTCACGTTGCGCAGAAGAGCTATCACCCCAGACTGTTACGCCCGCAGTATAGGCAGGACGGGCCGTAAACCGATCATACCAGTCGTTAAGATGGCTAAAGTCTTGCCATAGTGAGGCCATTCCGAGTCCGCTGAGACGGGTTACATAGGTGCCGATTGTAATGTCGGCTAGCGAATAGCCCTCACCAGCTAACCACGGACTATTCGCGATAGTAGCATCGATATCGTGAAAGGTTCGCTTGAAACAGGCGACTGCTGTGCCGAGCAGCGGTGATTTCAGACCGTATTCGATATTAGTAAGGTCGTTCTGGCGTCTCTGATGTTCGGGCATCGCGGCGTAATATGCAGTGATCTTGTCTTTGCCGGCAGCTGAGTTCAGGTTGCGCATATAAATGCACATTGCTAACGTTCTGCTTTGCACGTGTAGGTTTTCGTCTGCGAGTTTTGTCCAGATTCTCATCAGCGCTCGTTGCACGGGGTTCGAAGGTCTCAAAGGTGGCTCCGGGAACACATCTTCTAGGTATTCGAGAATGACTTGAGATTCTCGAATCGTTTGACCGTTGTGAACTAATGTTGGCACGACCCCGCGCGGGTTTAGCGCTAGATAGCTAGGCTCGAAGTGTTCCATACGAGTTACAGATGTATCGAGCAGGTGGCTTTGCCACTCTAGTCCTTTCTCCTCAAGTGCAATACGAACCTTACGCGCTGCAGACGACCGATCGAAGTGATAGAGCTCTAATTCGTGGCGGTTAGTCAAGACGATTACTCGGATAATTGGATTTAGTTTCAGTCTTCGGCTTTGTCAGGTGCTGTGCATGAGTTGTATTCTGCCGCTTGGTGCTAGCACCGGCTAGCTTATGGATAATATCATCGGCCTAGATCCGGAGGTTCTTGTATGACCCGAACACTTAGTCCTCTGAACGTTGTATTAAAGCTCGAGCAGGCTAGCGTAATTGTCGATGAGGCTTTACGACTAGCGCGTGAACACAAGATGTTACCGCTGACTGTTGCAGTACTGGATACCGGAGGGCATCTAATTGCTTTAAAGCGAGAGGATGGCTGTGGAATTATTCGCGTACAGGTTGCGGTTGCTAAGGCCTACGGTACGCTTGGAATGGGTGTCTCGAGCCGGGTTATAGGTCAGCGACTGGCGCAAAAGCCAGTCTTTTCTAATGCCCTCACAGTCATTTCCGACGGTCACTTCGCATCGGTACCAGGGGGCGTCTTGATCTGTAACGCGGAGGGTACGGCTATTGGGGCGGTAGGTATTAGCGGCGAAACTTCGGAGCGAGACGAATTTGCCGCTATAGGAGGGATTAAGGCCGCTGGGTTTGTCTCTGAGCCGGCCGAAGTGCTTCCGAACTGGAACGAGTGATTTGCTAAAGTGATTCGCTGGCGTATCGGTTTGCGGGGCACCTATTTTGAATTCCAATGAAGGGTAGATTTTCGCGTCAACAGGAAGTAGCTTTATGGCAAGGAAAAAGATAATTCGCGCCGGTGGTAAGATTGTCACGCTAGAATACTCATCGCCGATCCTAGCCGACAACCCACTTAGCGATCCACACGTCCGCATGCTAGATGTCTGGTTGCCGCCGCAGTACGACAAGGGTTTAGGTCGTGGCCGTGGGCGCCGTTTCCCCGTTTTATTTGACTTCGTTGGGTTTACTGGGTCGGGGAAGACTCATACGAACTGGCGGAATTTCGATGAGAATATACCCGAGCGGGTAGCCCGCCTGGTTCACGAAAAGAAGATGCCTCCCTGTCTGATCGTTTTCCCCGATTGCTTTACGGCCTTAGGTGGAAATCAGTACATCAATTCATCGGCTATAGGCAATTATGCGGATTATTTGACTCGAGAGCTGATTCCTTTCGTCGATAGTGAGTTTCGGACACACGCGTCGCGCGATCACCGAGGCTGTTTCGGTAAATCCTCGGGTGGCTACGGAGCTATGTTGCACGGCATGAAATATGCTCGTTATTGGGGGGCTATAGCTAATCATTCCGGAGATGCGTATTTCGATTTTATCTATCGTTGTGATTGGCCAAATACACTCAATACTTTGGCCGGCTATCGGCGCCGGCAGCGTCGCGCGGGAACAATCAAAGTTGAATTGGAAGAACGAAACGCTGATGCTGGTTTTGACGATGGGCGCGTCGCGAAATTTCTTGCGGACATTTGGAGCCGGAGTAAATTGTCAGGCAGTGAGATCCATTGTCTAATGAATTTAGCAATGGCTGCATCCTACGATCCAGACCCGGAGGCGCCGAACGGTTTTCGTCTGCCATTTAATCTGGAGACAGGCGAGATTATTCCCCGACGTTGGCGAGAATGGTCGAAACACGATCCGGTTAATTTGGTGAAACGGTATCGGAAAAATCTCGAGAGTTTGTGTGGGATCTTTATCGACTGCGGATGGAAAGATCAGTACCAGATTCATTTCGGCAGCCGGATTTTATCGAAGCGTCTTGCTGAGGCTGGTATAGCACATCGTTATGAAGAGTTTGCCGATACGCATTCGGGAATCGATTACCGAATGGATCGGAGTTTGCCCTTCTTAAGCCGAGCGCTAAGTTGAAGAAGTGTTCGGTTATGTTTTCCCAGAATAATACGGGTGGGCCAGTGTCTGCAAACTAGGCACGATCTTTTTAAGGGAGATAGAAATGCGTGTCTTACAACTGCTACCGCTGACGATATTGACGTTCTTATCGCCAGTGACTTCTGCGCAAGGCTGGTTCGAGTTCACTAGCATCACAGACCGTTTTAGCGTGAATTTTCCGGCGGATCCCGAGATCGAGGATTTCGATTACCTGTCGGAGTTCGGCGCTATCTTTCCAGCGCGTCGATATACTGTAGTCGTTGGCGAGAGTCGATATTCGGTTGTCGCTGTCGACTTCAGAGAATCGGAGCAGATTCATGCTGAGATGGAGAAAACAGAGGCTGCGAGTGGCTTAAATGCTTGGATCAATGATCAACGCGCCTCTGTTGCGAAGGCGGCTAGAGAGTTTCGGCAACGCGATGGCGAAGTAACCTACGACGCTTGGTCACACATCGATCTTGTCGAAGGCCACCAGCTCCAGCTTACGAACCCAGACCGGTCTCGGACGTTCGCCGGCATCTACCTCCACGGCCACGCGAACCGTCTGCACATCCTAGAGGCGACCGTGCCAGCCGGGGCGCCACCGCCAGGACAGTTCCAGCAGTCGATAAGCTTTCTCGATGATAGGGGCGTCAGAATTCGCTACCGGCTATCGCCGAACGGCTGCAGTATTGATCCTGCCCAGGAGCCAGTCTAAGGTATCACTTTTACAGATTTTCGATTGATATCGGATCAATCGATAGCGAGCGCGGCGAGTGCCCCGAAACTAATTCACTGCGTCTTAATTTCCTCTGCTTAATGCCAGATATAAAGCCAGTTCTCGAATTCCTATCCTGCCACACGCCAAAGGCTTGGATGACTTGTGCTAGCGAAGATATACCGACTTTATTGCTCGATCACGCTGGTCTGGAGCTTAAAGCAGCACAGCAAGCATTGACTCTCATGAACCGATACGCTGGCAGAGCGGATTTGCTTAGCAAGATGTCGCGTCTCGCACGAGAGGAGTTACGCCATTTCGAGAGCGTCGTCCGGATCTTAAAGAAGAAGGCAATTGTCTACCGACCGCTCTCGGCATCGCGTTATTTCGGAGAATTACACAAGCAAATTCGTGATACCGAACCTAATAGACTAGTTGATACACTCATCATCGGTGCAATCATAGAGGCGCGATCTTGCGAACGTTTCTACAGTTTGTTGCCGTTTCTCGCGACTTCCGAGCCCGACCTTGCGGCCCTTTATGAATCACTATTGGAATCAGAAGCACGTCATTTTACAGAATATCTCGCTCTAGCTGAACGGGCGGCTGATAGGCCTATAATCGCGCGCTGCACGCAGCTTCTTGAAATTGAGGCCCGCTTAATTACTGGTCCAGACTCCCATTTGCGTTTTCATAGTGGTATTCCTGGCTGAGAGTGGTTCCTAACCTAACGCCTGAGGAGAGGGTTAGTCTATGGGTTTAGTTCCCCATGCCCGGCGGTTGGTCCGGTTCCGCTAGATAGTCCTGCGTCGTGGCGATCAGTTCGGTTAGCCAGCGACGAAAATGCTCGGGATCGACCCACGGGTGCTTTCCCCCGGGTTGTCGATTTGCGAGCATCTCAGCTCGCCCAAATAAATCTGGCGCGCCGCTTGCATGGATATCGAAGTGATTTGCAATTTGTACTTCGATTCCTGGAATCTCTCTTATACGTTGTAAATCGTCAATAAAAATTTGTCCCACCTCGGGATCCTTCGTGCGCAACAATGGACCTCCATGTAGATAAGCCAAATGCTCAGTACCGTTATCGAATACCGAAAATCGGATTGATGTTGTGCCCGGCGTGTGCCCTGGCGTAATTTCGAAGTGCAACGTCGTGTCGCCTAATGTCAACGTATCGCCTTCCTCGATTATGAAGTCGATTCGCGGTGCCCACTCGCCGAAGTACTCGACCATCATTTTTCTATCTTCTTCGGCTATGCCGAACTGAGCGTCGATGACTTGCTGCAGAGCGCGAGCACCGCCGAAATGATCTCTATGGCCTTGCAGTATTATGACGTATCTGATGTCCGCGGGATCGAGGCCGAGTTCACGGATATTACCAAGATGGTATTCCGTGTAGCCCTCGTTATCGTAAAGCGTATCGAGGAGTATCAAGCCATCGCTTGTTTCGATAACGTAACTCCCCACCTCACCTTGACCGACGAAATAAAGATTGTCGAAAACCTGGAATGGATCCCGGGCCATTAAGTTAAGGTCGTTTCGAGGACTTAGCTGTGGTTCCGGTTGCGCCGAGGCGAACTGGCCCCAGAATACGGAGAGAATGGTAAAGGAGATTGTGCTGATCAGGTGGCGGCTCATTATTTTTTACCCTCCAGTTGGGCACTTAACTATTGAGGTGTTTATTTTTTATTATGATCGCGCAAAAAAGAAATAAACACCATCACCGTTGAGGAAATTAGATGATGCGGTATAGCTGATTTTGGAGCGTGCTGTTCTTATTGATGCCCGTTCAGGGTAGACTTTTAGGGCTAAAAAATACGTTGATTGTGGAAAGAGGATGAGTAAATTTCGAAGATCAGGTCTGTCGATTGCCGGTCTCCTGGCTATGCTATTACCGCCGACCGGTTTCGCTCACCATTCCCGTGCCGAGTTTTCGGCTGAGGCAATAGAGATCACGGGGGAACTCGTCGGAGTTTTTTGGAGGAATCCTCATGCTGGCCTCAACGTGGTCGTTATTGACGATCAGGGCCAGGAGCAAGAATGGCGGATTGAGACTTTCGGTAGCCCGAATCTTTTCAGTCGCATGGGCGTTGAACGCGAGTATTTCAATATCGGCGAGCGCATCAAAATAGCTGGTCGTGTTTCCGAGCGTAGGGATTACTACATGCTTGGTACGAACGTGTTGTTCGAGAACGGTATGGAGGCAATTCTGAGCGCGACGATTGGGCCTGTGTGGTCGGACCGCTACATTGGTGGTTCAGAGTACTCGGATCGGGATCTTTCGCTGACCGCTAAGGCGGCTGCTGAGAATAGAGGTATCTTCCGCAACTGGAGCATTGCGGGCAGGACGATCGGTTCCACTCGACATTATCCTTATACCGAGGAAGCCCAAGTTGCGATGGCTGTCTGGGACCCAATTACGGCGCCCGTCGCGAATTGCATCACACCAGGAATGCCCGGGCCGATGGTTCAGCCGTTGTCGCATGAGTTCGTTGATAACGGATCCACAATCACGCTTAACGTTGAGTATTTCGGGATCGCTCGCGTGATTCACATGGACGATGTGGTAGACCCGGAAACGGTACCGCCGTCGCCGCTGGGATACTCGGTGGGCCGTTGGGAGGGAAATACACTTGTTGTTGAGACGACGCGGATAAATTTTCCCTACTTCAATTCCGCCGGCGCCCCGCAGAGTGGGGATGTCCGTGTTGTTGAGCGGTTTGCGCTTAGCGACGATCAGGGAGAGCTAGATTTCAGTATTACGATTACCGATCCTGTCACTTTTACGGAGCCGGCGACGGCTGGGCGTCTATATGTCGCACTAGGTGAGCCCTACGTGCCTCTCGATTGTACCGTGTTCTAAGTTTTTAGCCCTCTGTAAAGTTCCTATCCACTGATGAGGACATAGACAGTCCGGAACGGGCGATGGGACGAGACAGGGACTTAAATTTAGGGCGAGCGCGTCTTTTAGTCGCTCCGCGGACGGTGCCCAGCTTCGGGAGTGCAGTCGAAGTTTTCCATGGGAATGTTGGTTCTTATCAAGACCCGCGTGCCACGCAACGGCTCGGAATAATAGGCCCTGTCCGTAGCAGTCCAATCTAACCTTAACATGCCGCCGGCTGCATCTACGCTTAGCCGTTCGGTAGTCTTTAGGTCTTCGGTATTCAAGCGGCCGGCCCAGAGGGCGCCCGCAGCAAAATGTGAAGTTTCGATCACGAGATCCGGGCCTTCAAATCTAGCGATGGATTGGCCTAGGTCACTTCGAGGTGCATTTGAGTCGTATGCTGTCGCGTTCAAGTCGATGCGTCTAACGACGTCCATAAATTCGTGCTGGATAATAACTACGTTATCCTCGCGGCGGATCTGGGTAGGCAGTCCGGGTGCGGCCCAAGCGCGAATATTACTTGCAGGGCTGCAGGATAATGTCGGGTTATCATTAATCCAGTCGAAATTCTCGTGCGCTGCAACTCCATCTGGCGTTAGCTCGATTATCGAATCAGTTTCGCTGCCGGCTTCCGCGAGGAACACCTCTGGGTACCAGGAACCGAGGATTGCCTGGTCTCCGGCGATTTGCGGTGCGCCGTAAACACTCTGGCCATCACGATGCCGAAATACGATTTCCTGGCCATCGGTCAGATTCATTGTTCCGGCCTCGCAACCCATCGGGTCGTGGCGTGATACAAAGCCACTGACGGTAATCGGACCACCCAACTCGAACGAGGTAAGCGTTATGCCACGTCGTTGCAATTGCGTACGTGCCTGCATCTCGCACCAGCGCACTTCTGTTTCGCCATTCTCGTTCACCGTATCGATATATACGTATGCGTGAGGGTTCACGAATTGAATGTCCTGAACGACACCTTGAATGGTTACATATAGATCGCGGTCGTAATGCGCGATCCAACCATGGTGTGCTGCACCTATTCGCGGGCAACAGATGGAGAGATAAGCGGCGGCAACTATAAGGTTAGATCGTCTTGAGCTTTTTCTATCCAAGTTTTTGCTTCATGAGATTTTAGGGTGCGTTGGATTCCACTCGCTAACGATGGTTTCAAACTCGGGCCGTGGCCTTTCATTCGGTGGCTGGTTGGCCGTGCCGATATGAATGAAACCGACGATTTTGGTATCGGAACTATGTCCTAGTTCCGTGCGCACCCCGGGATGATAGGCTGGCCAGTCAGTAACCCACTGTGCGTTGAAGCCCAGTGCCTGAGTTGCGATCAATATGTTCTGGCAGACTGCTGCGCTAGATAATGTCTGCTCAATCTCTGGGACCTTGACGAACTTTTCCGGATTCGGATGGGAAGTTACGACGAGTAGTAACGGCGATCGTTGTAGCCGCGTGCCCTCGGCTTCGATTTGTGCTTCCCCGGCATCGGGGTTCTCGCGTTTGAATATTTCGACACAGGCTTTGCTTAATTCGTTCTGTGCTTCCTTCCGCAGGACCTGAATGCGCCAAGGTTCGCAGCGACCGTGGTCGGGAACACGGATGCCAGCCTGTAGAATGAGGCTCAATGCGTCGTCGTCCGGTCCAGGTTCAACCAGATTCATTGCTAAGACCGAGCGGCGAGTAAGTAATAAATCGATTTTCGTTGTCATGGGAAGCGACTCTAACAAAGTCGGCGGCTAGCGCCCATCATTCGGGTCGCCGCGCGGTATCATTGTCCGAAGATTTTGTGCTCCGGACATGGATAGGAGTCGATCTAGTCGTATTTGATTAAAGGTATGCTGTTGTCTGATCTACCCTATGCAAATCTCTCTCCTGATCTTGTTCTAGAAGCGCTAGAGAGTGTCGGTTGCCTTTGCGACGGTAGAATTCTAGCGCTGAATAGCTATGAGAATCGCGTGTACCAGATGGGATTAGATGATGGTGGGTTTGTCGTTACGAAGTTCTATCGGCCGGGTCGGTGGAGTGATGAAGCGATACTAGAAGAACACCTCTTCGCCTTCGAATTAGCCGATCAAGAGATACCAGTTGTTGCGCCGCTTAAGTTAAACGGCGCAACACTCCACGAGCATGCTGATTACCGCTTCGCTGTTTTTCGTCGCCAGGGTGGCCGTTGGCCTGAGCTCGGATCGAAAGACGATAGGCTCTGGATGGGCAGATTTGTTGGCCGTATTCACGCGGTTGGTTTTGCTAATAAATTTGCGCACCGATTAAGCTTGTCTACGGAGAGGATGGGTGATGACTCTGCCGATTATTTGTTGGCTAACGATTGGTTACCGCGCCACCTTATCGAAAGTTACGAAACGATTGTTGCGCAACTGTTGGAGATGGTCGCCGGCTGTTTCGATCGTGCTGGCGAATATCTTGAGCTGAGAATTCACGGTGACTGTCATCCTGGCAATGTTCTGTGGACCGCCGATGGGCCGCACTTTGTGGACCTTGACGACTGTATATCGGGGCCGGCCGTGCAGGATCTATGGCTGTTCCTCTCAGGCAAACGTGAAGAGCGGACGCTTCAACTACAGGACCTATTGGAAGGCTACGGCCAGTTTTTCGAGTTTGACTATCGGCAGCTACACCTCATTGAGGCGCTTCGAACGGTTCGCATGATTCATTATGCTGCATGGATCGCTCGAAGATGGGTTGACCCTGCTTTTCCGCGCGCGTTTCCATGGTTTGCGGATAATAAGTACTGGGAAGAGCATGTGCTTGCGCTGAAGGAACAGGCGGGTGTAATGAATGAGCCGCCACTTGAGGTAGTATAGAATCACGAGCGTGGCTAACGAGCAGTACGGAGATAAATGAATGAGCCGCCACTTGAGGTAGTATAGAATCACGAGCGTGGCTAACGAGCAGTACGGAGATAATTGAGATGGCTTATACATTACTCGGTAAAGATTTCACTCCGCCCGACCTCAGGGCAAAAGTCACCGGGCGAGGTCAATTTGCGGAAGATTTTCGTGCCGAAGGGATGGCCTTCTGCCGGCTTTTAACGAGCGAGATACCGCACGGGCGTGTCAATAGTATCGATACTAGCGAGGCGCTAGCCATGGAAGGTGTATTGGGTGTCCTTACCGCTGATGATGTCCCTACGCTGCCAGGACAGGCAGATCCGATCCTGTCGAACGAGCCTATGTGGGTGGGTCAGCCGATACTCGCAGTTGCTGCCGTTGACGAGACAACAGCGCAAAATGCGCTTGAGAGTATTTCGCTTGATATCGAACCATTGCCATTCGTCACCGATCCGCTCGATAGTTTGTACCCAGCAGGCCCCGACGCTCGTTCGGGGGGGAATGTCGCAGGACGTAATGTCGATCACCAAAGTATCAAGTGGACGGCACGGGATTTCGTAGCGGCGGGTGAGGGACAGTTACCCATGGGCGCACCTTTATCGGAGTGGACCTACGGTGATCTTGAAGCTCAGTTTGCGGCCGCGGAGTACGTCCTTGAGGATAACTTCGTCACGTCGTCAACCTCGCATCATTCGATGGAGCCGCGTACGGCGATGGCTTATTGGGAGAACGGACGATGCTATCTTCATGGATCATCGCAGAGCGGTAGTTTCCCGGTGCCAATGCTGGCGCGCTGGATCGGTATTGAGGCCTCTGAACTAGTGTTTATTGCAGAGTATTGTGGTGGCGGGTTTGGATCTAAGGGTAATGCCTATCCTGCGATGACAATCCCGGCGCATATGTCCAAGATGATAGGTCGTCCGGTGATGATGCGTATCAGCCGGCATGAAGAGTACGGCATCGGTTCCGCGCGTCCTGCGTTCCAAGGACGTATCCGGATGGGTTTTGCACCAACAGGTCGTTTGGCCGCTGTCGACATGTACATTGTTCAGGATAATGGTCCGAATATTGGATTCAATGATTGGTTTTCAGCTGGCGAGGCTGTATCGCTTGTTTATACGCCAGAAGCGATGAGATTTCGCGGTATCCCGGTCCTTACGAATACGCCGCAGCGTGGGCCGCAGCGTGGGCCAGGGCAGAATCAGATTGCCGCGGCGATCGAGCCGCTCATCGATAAAGCTGCGCGGGCTCTCGGGCTCAGCCAGTTCGAAATACGCCGGATCAATGCGCCCAATCATGACGTCGTCTACGGTGGTAGGCAGAGATCCGTGACGAGCTCTTATATGGGTGAAGCGCTTGATATAGGAGCTGAAGAATTTGATCTGGAAGCCAAGCTAGCGCAGAGCGGTGAGCGAAACGGTTCTAAAGTCATAGGCGTTGGTATCGGTCAGGCATATCACTCCGCCGGTAGTAGCGGTTTTGATGGGTTAGTCCGAATTACTCCCGACGGGATGCTACACATTCACACGGGCGTGGGTAATCTCGGTACGTTCTCGCACACAGCGACCTCACGTGTGGCTGCTGAAGTTCTGAAGTGTAGTTGGGACAACTGCACTGTCGTACGCGGTGATACACGTAAGCATCTTCCCTGGAACTTCGGTCAGTTCGGTAGCAACACTTCATTCACCATGACGCGCACGAATTATGCTGCAGCGATGGATGCGTTGGCCAAACTCAAGGAGATAGCCGCAACAGATCTAGGTGGCACAGGAGAGGATTACGATATTGCTGACGAAAAGGTATTTCTTAAGTCTGATCCGACGAAAGCACTGACTTATGCTGAGGCCGCGCAACGAGCGATCGAGCTAGGCGGTAAATTCTCCGGAGAGGAAACCCCGGACGATATAAACCGGATGACCACCGCCTCGGTCACGGCTCTCGCTGGTACGGGCCTTATCGGTGTTGCCAAGGACAACATGGAGCGTCCGCCGACCGTTCCGGCGCTCGCGGCTGGTTTTATGCAGATTGAGCTAGATCTAGAAACCGGTAAATGGGATATCCTCGACTATCTCGGTGTTGCTGACTGCGGAACCGTTATTCATCCACTGGGTTTGGCGAACCAGATAAAGGGTGGTGCTGTTCAGGGTATTGGCATGGCGGCGATGGAGCGATTTATTGTGGATCCACAGAATGGTTTGCCTGCCAATGTTGGTCTCTATCAGGCGAAACCACCGAGTTACCTTGATGTGCCGGCGTTCATGAGTTCGGCTGCCGTGGATTTACCGGACCCACATAACCCAGTCGGAGCTAAGGGTATTGGTGAGCCAATTATGGGTTGCGCCACGGCTGCGTTGTTGTGTGCTATCTCTGATGCGCTCGGCGGACATGTATTTAACCGCGTGCCAGTGGTACCAGATATGGTTATCAACGCCGTAGCGGGGCGCGAGCAGTCATACAGCCCGCTACAATTACACACGGCCTAGCTAATCGGCGTCGGAATAGCTGTCAGTTTTGCGGAACTTCTGTTTGGAGCTCTAAAATTATTGTGGTCCTGAGCGCGGTTAGAGTATTTCGCATACCTCGTCGAAATCGAAGCGTGGCAGACGCTCAAAGATGCTGTCGGAGTTGCCCTGGCCGAGGCCGCTGATGAAGTTTGATTTAATGTGGCCTTCGGGAAAGAATTCGGCGTCAACTCCAGCGTTGTCGAAGCCTGACATCGGGCCGCAGTCGATACCAACTGCTCTCGCCGCGAGCATCAGATAGGCGCCCTGCAACGAGCCATTTCTGAAAGCGACAGTTTTGGATAGTGCTTCGTTACCGACAAAATGATCCTTGTTTTCAGGCCGGAACGGCGTAAGTTGCTCAAAACACTCATAGAAGCGAATATCGTGTGCGATGATGGCGATTACTGGTGCAGTCATTGTCTTAATAATGTTATTAGGTCTGAGGTGCGGTTTAATGCGTTCTTTAGCTTCAGCAGACCGAAGAAATACAAAGCGCCCGGGGCAGCAGTTGAAGGCGGTCGGCCCCATTTTTAGAATGTCATAGAGGCGGCGCAACTGTTCCTCGGTTACCGGCGTATCATGCCAGCCGTTATAGCTACGGGCGTCGAGAAAGAGCTGTTGTAGGCAGTCCGAGTCTACGATTCCTTTCATGTCTAGTCCTTTTCGGTTTTCTTTCGACAACTGGTTTCCGGAAAGGCCTTCGGTTCCGGCACGCGGAGTGTATATTAAGCAAACTCGAGTCAATATAGCGATAACGTTATACTACGCCTCTGTTAGTTGTATGAGACGGATATTTCTCATACGATCACGATAGTATGAGTGTTTGTTCTAGTCTGCGCAGGAGAGGTTTCGTATGGCTGAAGAGAAGTCTGTAAGCATGGCCGTTTCTGGTAGTTATCCGGAGCCGCAATTCGACGACGGTGGGGTACTCACCGAAATCGGGCGAAGTCGTGCTTCCCGCCGAAAATTCATCAAAGGTGTGATCGCCTCTGGGGCTGCTGTTTCCTCGGCTGGTTATGTTTTTGGTGGGTTGAGTGGTTGCACACCGGAACAACAGGCAGCGATGCCGGGCGGTGTCGAAAGATTGTTGAGTCTCATGGTGAATGGTGAGACTCGACGCGTCGATGTTCTACCTAACGAAACACTCGCAATGACGCTGCGATACAAGCTCGGTTTGACTGGAACGAAGCTCGGTTGTGATCGGGCTGAATGTGGTGCGTGCACAGTATTAATTGATGAGACGCCTAGTTACTCTTGTTCGACGTTAACCCATACGGTACGCGGCAAAGCAATAACGACTATCGAGGGTCTCGAGGGGCCGAACGGTGAGCTGCATCCGGTGCAGCAGGCTATGATCGACGAACTGGGCCCGCAGTGCGGTTTCTGTACGCCCGGCCAAATCATGTCGGCCGTAGCATTACTCCGAGCTAATCCGAATCCGACCAGAGATGAAGCGCGTTTTGCGATGTCCGGTAATTTGTGTCGTTGTGGCGCTTATGATCATTATCTGAATTCTGTAATGCGGGCTGCCCAGGACGCCTAAATATGGCCTGGAACCTGATTGGTAAAGATTTCGTTCCCCCCGATATCCACGGGAAGGTAACAGGAAGGGCAAAGTATGCCGAGGACTATCGTGCCGAAGGTATGGTCTTCGCGCGGTTGCTGACGAGTTCCGTTCCCCACGCCATGATCACTAATATTGATGCCGCTGAGGCGCTGGCGATGGATGGTGTATTGGGAATCATCACTGCCGAAGACGAAGGGCTCGAGGATCTTCTGACTAACGAACCAAAATTTGTCGGCGAGCCTATTCTTGCCATAGCCGCTGTCGATGAGACCACTGCACAAGACGCGATCGATAGAGTTAGGCTTGAATTTGAGCTGCTGGACCATACGATCGACCCACTAGAAAGCTTATATCCTGGTGGTCCTGATGGGCGGGCCGATGGCACGAACATTGGTGGTGGGCGAACCGGTATTCAGCCGCGACAAGTGAAATGGACAGCGCGGGATTTTGCCGCTGTTGAAGAAAACCAGTTGCCGATGGGGGAAGCGGCGGTCGAGTGGGCCTTCGGGGACCTTGATGCTGGCTTTGCAGCGGCAGCAGTCATAATCGATGAATCTTTCGTTACACAGGGTAATTCGCATCACTCCATGGAGCCGCGGACTACGATGGCGTATTGGGAAAACGGTAAATGCTATGTGCATTCGGGAGCCCAGAGTACGACCGCGAGCCTGCCCGGTATTGCGAACCAGCTGGGTATAGGTTTGGATGATTTTGTTTATATCAACGAATACTGCGGTGGTGGTTTTGGCTCGAAGGGTACGACCTCGCAGACCGTCGGAATTGCGGGGCATCTTTCGAAGAAAATTTCGCGACCCGTGATGCTGCGTATCAGTCGCCATGAAGAATTCTATATTGGTTCTGCTCGTGGCAGTCTGCAGGGTCGAGCCCGCATGGGTTTTGCTGCGAATGGTGAGATTACGGCTGTCGATTTCTCTGTCGTTCAGGACGGCGGTTCGAATGGTGGATTTCAGGATGCGGGCGATGCCGCCCAGGCGATATCAATCGTTTATCAACCTGGAGCTATGCGGTTTCGTGGTATTCCCGTTGTTACAAACACGACGCCTCGTGGGCCGCAGCGCGGGCCCGGACAGAATCAGATTGCGGCCTCACTGGAACCGCTAGTCGACCGGGCGGCCCGAGAACTCGGTTTAGACCGTCTCGCTATACGCAAGCTTAACGCGCCCGACAACAGCGCCACTGTTGGTGGAAACCAGGTGCCTGTGAGCAGTGCTTATATGCCTGATGCATTGGGAAAAGGGGCCTTAGCGTTCGACTGGGACACACATTCGCAGCGCAGCGGCGAACGCAATGGTTCGAAGGTTCGTGGTGTCGGAATTGGTCAGGCTTATCACGATGTGGGCCGAACAGGATATGACGGTTTGTTGGTATTGACGCCTGACGGCAAACTTCAGCTTCACAGTGGCGTTGGAAATCTAGGTACGTATTCTTACGCAAGCACCGTGCGTGCTGCCGCGGAGATTTTGAAGTGCGACTGGGAGAACTGTGTCGTGCATCAGGGCAGTAACTCGAGGTTCTTGCCGAGCGCATCGACGCAGACAGGTAGTAATACTTCCTGGACGATGAGTCGAACAAATTACGTTGCGGCGGTCGACGCTGTTAATAAGCTCAAAGAGATCGCTGCAATTGATCTTGGTGGTGATGCTGATGACTATGATATCGGAGAGCATCGTGTTTTTGCTACGGAAGATCCCGAACGGTTTCTTACCTACGCTCAAGCAGCGCAACGCGCGATAGAGCTCGGTGGGCGCTTTTCCGGAGACGAGCCGCCCGAGGAGATCCACGAAATCACGAAGCTCGCTGTTGCGGGTGTAGCGGGGACAGGTTTAGTGGGCGTCGCCAAAGATACGCTGCGTATGGAAGGCGATATTCCATCGTTAGCGTGCGGATTCGCATCTGTTGATGTTGATGTTGAGACCGGCAAGATCGATATTCTGGACTATGTCGGCGTTGCAGACTGCGGTACGGTTTTTCATCCACAGGGGCTAGCACAACAGATGAACGGCGGAGGAGTCTGGGGTATTGGGTTCGCTTTGTTCGAGCGGCAGATTTACGATCCGCAGAACGGTCTCCCCGGTAATACTGGGTTCGAGCAGTGTAAGCCAGCCACCTATCTTGACGTTCCATCAGTTATGCGCTGGGATGCCGTTGATATTGCGGACCCACAGAATCCAGTCGGCGCGAGAGGAATTGGTGAGCCGCCGATGGGTGCGTGTGCGTCAGCAATTCTTTGCGCAATTTCGGACGCCCTCGATGGGCATGTATTCAATCGAACGCCGGTCGTACCCGATATGATCGTTAATCACTTAGCGGGTCGGGAGCAGTCGTCCCGTCCGCTGCAGATACACACAGCATAAGGAGCGGGACCATGTCAAAAGACATGATGGCAAGTTTTGAGCTCTATCAACCTGATAGCGTAGCTAACGCAATTGATTTGTTAGGACGGTTTGGTGAGGATGGCTGGGCGATAGCCGGTGGTCACGACACACTCGATTGGTTTAAGGATCGTGTGAAGTATGCAGCAAACGTCGTCGATCTTTCTGGTATTGACGAATTACGCGGTATTCGTGAAACGGAAAACGGTATCGAAATCGGTGCGTTAACGACGCTGACTGAAATCGAGCGTAGCCCCCTAGTCCAAGAGAATTTCACTGTCCTTTCCGATGCGGCACGCCGTGTTGCGAGTCCACAGATCCGGCACACAGGAACGATTGGAGGTAACGTTAACCAGGATACAAGGTGCTGGTATTACCGCTACGGAGTCGATTGTTATCGAGCTGGCGGCACAACCTGCTATGCCGATACTCCTGAAGGGCAGAATCGTGAGCATTGCCTTTGGGGTGCTGATCGTTGTGTTGCGGTGACGCCGTCAGATACCGCTCCCGCACTTGTCGCTCTAGACGCCCGTATGGTCGTTCGTGGCGCTGACGGTGAGCGTGAAGTTGCGGCTGAGGATTATTTCATCGGTCCCGAGATCGATATCGAACGAATGACTATTCTAGAACCCGGTGAACTTCTCGTTGCAGTGCGTCTATCCAACGAATGGGCTGGAGCGACGTTCTACTTCGAAAAAGTTGCTGACCGTAATACTTGGGATTTTCCACTCGTGAATATCGCCGCTGCTATGTTTGTCGAGGACGGTATGATCTCGCGTATTCGTATGGCAGCGGGCGCTGTTCAGTGTGTTCCCCGGAGGCTGACAGTGGTTGAGGAAGTTGTTACAGGTAGCGCGAAGGACGAAGAGACTGCAGCGCTAGCAGGGCAAGCAGCAGTTCGTGGTGCAACGCCATTGAACTACAATCACTTTAAAATTCCTCTATTAGAAAACCTCGTTAAGCGCGCGATCCGCGACGCATAGCAAAGTGGAGGTGTTTCGAGTGAGCCGTGACGTTTGGGGCCGAGAAGTGGTACAGGGGCTTTCCTGGGATTTGCTGCCGCTGGTGTTTTTTGCTGGGGTTGTGCTCATCGTGTTGCATGCTCTCTATCGCTGGTTTCTAGCTCCTAAATAGCATTGAACTCTGGTGGAAACGCGACGGAATCAGCCATGGTTGATGCAGCGCCTGGTGTGAGCACGATCGTTAGACACGCTCTTCTGGATCGGTTGCTTCACTGGGCGACTGCGGTATGTGTTTTGGTACTTCTCGCGACAGCCTTCTTGCCGATTTTAGGTATCGAGTTTGCCTGGGTCACTATCCATTGGGTGGCGGGTATCCTCTTAGGCTTTAGCGTTGGCATCCATGTGATCCGCTCTATTTTCTGGAAAGATTTTCGCACGATGTGGATCGGGTTAAGGGATTTGCGAGATGGTGTCCGTGTATTAAAGTGGTCCCTTCGCGTAGAAAATCGACAGCCGCCATTGCCGGCAAAATATTCACTAGCGCAGAAATCCATCCACCTTTTTTTTACCGTAGTCATTCTAACTACACTAATTACCGGTGTTTTGATGCTAGTGAAGATCGATACTCCTTGGTGGGAGCGCGATCCCTATTGGCTATCGGAAAATACATGGGGTGTGATTTACATACTTCACGATTTTGCGGCGTTGGTACTCGTCATCATGGTGATGATGCATATCTATTTTGCGCTGCGACCCGAGAAACTCTTTTTTGCTCGGTCGATGATTTTGGGCTGGATTACAAGCGAGGAGCATGCTACTCACCATGATCCAGAGCGCTGGCGGGCAGAGCCTGAGTGAATTAATATCTTGCTCTATACAGATAAAAACAACTAATTTAGGTAACTCTAAGTGCACCAACTAGCCGTAATCGCGGTAATGGCTTCTGCTGTTGCCGCTCTGGGTGAGCCGCGATGAGCGACAAGGATGAGCAGTCCCTGGAAGGACGTATCGATGTGATCGAGTCAGGATACGAGTTCATGCTGGCATACGCAGCCCAGGGGCGTAATACTGATAGAGACGTCACCGGCGCTGCGTCGGAACTGCGGGATTTTCTCGATTCGATGGACAAAGCCCTAGACGGGCTCGGGGGGACGGTTAGGGCTTGTGCACTGGCTCAGAATGACGACGCTGCTAATAAGGCGAGTGAATTTCTTGATGCGGTTGATCAGGATGCAAAACGTGCACAGGGAGTCATTCAGCTCGTGATGGCGCAGGAGGGAATCAGTTCCCAGTTGATAGACAATGTTAATGCGTCGATACATTTGCGAGCGCTGTTAACGGATCTGTTCGTGCTTGATGAAGTTTTGAAAAATTAGGTAAGCGACCTGGATCGCATAATCTATATACGTAGGGAGTAATGATAATGAAACGTTTATGTCTAATTACCGTGATCATTGGATTAATGTCCCCAGTATGGGCACAGCAGGATTTCTCCGCAGTTCAAATTCAAACTATCGAGGTTTCCGACGGTGTTTACATGCTTATTGGTGCAGGCGGCAATATAGGTTTGTCCGTAGGCGAGGACGGTGCCTTTGTGATAGATGATCAGTATGCACCACTCAGCGACAAGATCATGGCTGCTATTGCTGATATTACGAATGCGGACGTGAATTTTCTAGTCAACACTCATTATCATGGTGATCATACGGGTGGTAACGAGGCGTTTGGTGCTGCGGGTGCGGTGATTGTTGCTCACGACAATGTTCGGGCAAGAATGAGTACAGATCAATTCCGCGAATTTAATAATCAGGTGATTCCGGCATCGCCTATGGGAGCGCTACCGATCGTCACGTTTTCGGATGAAATGACCTTTCATTGGAACGGTGACTCGATTCGTGTTCTGCATGTGCCTTCCGCACATACCGATGGCGACTCAATCCTCCACTTCGAAGAGGCGAACGTTATCCATATGGGCGACACGTTTTTTCTTGGTTGCTATCCGTTTATTGATGTTGGCAGTGGTGGTGATATAGATGGCCTTATCGGTGCTGGCTATCGTGCGTTAGCGATTGCTAACGCGGACACGGCGATTATTCCCGGGCACGGACCAGTTTCTAACGCTGTCGGACTTTCGGACTGGTTAGATGTCATCAAAACGACTCGCTCCAATATGCAGTCGCTCGTTGATCAAGGTATGTCGGAGGACGAAGCCCTAGCCGCTCGGCCGACAGCCGAGTTTGACGATGAGTATGGCGAAGGTTGTTTCATGAACCCGGAGATCTATACTAGATTGCTGTATCAGAGCGTAAGCATGTAATAGCACTATTTTTAGAAATAGTGCTACTCAGACTATGCGATACGGGAATACTGATCAGTATTTGAGGTAAAACATGGGAAAAAAATTAATATGGGATTTGCCAGTTAGGATTTTTCACTGGTTACTCGTCGTGCTTATTGCGGGTGCTTGGTACACGGTGAGTATCTCCGGGAACATGGATCAGCATATGTTCATTGGGCAATCAATTCTCGCCCTGCTGATTTTTCGTCTCATATGGGGTTTTGTCGGTTCGCGATATGCCCGATTCGGTGATTTTGTTTTTAACCCCCGAGAGATTCTGAGCTACGCGCGCTCTTTGTTTAGTCGTAAGTCAGAGAGCTATGCTGGACACAACCCTATCGGTTCGTTAGCTGTCTTCGCAATGTTAGCGCTGGTAGGTGTGCAGGTCATTACAGGTCTATTTGCGACCGATGTGGATGAGTTCGCCCAGGGGCCGCTTAACGGCCTCGTGTCGTCGAGCACGGCATACGCTATCACTGATATTCATTACGCCAACATCAACTTCTTGCTAGCGCTGATTTGTCTTCATATCGTTGCGATTTTGTTTTACCTATTCTTTAAGCGCGATAATTTAATCTTGCCGATGCTCTCGGGAAAAAAAGCTGACCCAGGTGACAGGTTAAATGCTATCGGAAGCTCTAAGCTTGGTCTTGCGATCGGCGTTCTTATAGCGGCGGTCGCGGTAGTGCTGCTGCTTCGCAGTTTCGCTTAGCGGCGCAGTCAAGCGTCTCCTATCGTTGCCTATAGGGGCGGTGACAGCCACCGCAGTTCCCGCCAAGCTCGCTAGCCGCGGCCTGCGCGGCGGCAAATCCGCCCTCAGCAGCCAATGTTGCGACCTCGGTTGCTGAAGCTTCTAAAGCCGCGGATTTTTCCACGAAATCGTCCCAGTTGTCCCAAATATCAGGTAGTCCGCTGCTACCTGGTAGCTCTTCCGAGCTACTGCCCGCGATAAAGCCTTCGGTAAGCATTCCTGCCGCAGCAGCTAGGTCTGTAGCAGATTCGGCAAATAGTGCCTCGTTTACGGGGATGCTGCCATCAGCCATGTTGCGCACTGGACCTGCTTTGAATTCTAATACGTGCATCAAACCCTGCCGATACTCAGTAGCAGCAAATTCAGGAGAATCTTCGTCGACAGCGGGGGCTGCTGTTGTCGCAGCTGGCTCGTCTGGGGCTTGGCTACATCCGCTGCTGGTTAGCAGAAATAATCCTGAAACGCTTATCGTTACTAGAATAGTTAGATTTCGCATAGGGAGTCCTTGAGTTTTGCAGTGAGGTGTGCCCAGAGAATATCTAAGCCTGATATAGGAGCGCAAGTACACGGAGCAGTAAAATGCAATTATTTGTTGTTCGCCGCAGTTCCCCTATGATGAACCTATTTTTTCCAATTAGGTGAGTGAGGACTGTGGAAGATTCGATTTTACGGCGGACGGTGGGTACGAAGACGCAAAGGTGGGCGGTATGAGTAAGCGCTACAGCCCACCGGATATTGAAAATTTGACGGTAGAACAACAGCGTGTGGCCGATGCTATTACTGGAGGACCTCGAGGCGAAATTCCGGGACCGTTATCTGTGTGGTTGCTGTGTCCTGAGCTAGCGGATCGCGCTCAAAGACTCGGCGAATATGCACGCTATAAAACTAAACTGGCGCCGGCTTTAACTGAAATAGCGATTCTGACCGTTGCGCGGCACTGGAATTCTGAATTCGAATGGTTTGCCCATAAGAAAATCGGACTAGCTGCGGGGATATCACCGGAAGTGATAGAAAGTATTCGCGGTCGTGAACTGCCGGTCTGGCAAACGCCTGATCAAGGAACCGTGAACGCGTTTACGGAGATGCTGTTGGAAACCCGCAACGTGACAGATGAGCTATACGTCGAAGCGGTCGAGGCGCTGGGCCAAGACGGCGTCGTGGATCTAGTCGGTATTGTCGGTTACTACTCGATGATCTCGATGACTATCAACGTGTTCGATGTCCCGTTACCAGAAGGTGTCGATGCCGAACTCTGTTAAGTTCGCGTTGTAGAAATAGAGGCGCGATTACATCTCGTAATCAGAAGCGGAAGGTATAGTTTAGTTTGAGGCTAAGATCGGCAAGTGTGGAATGGAAGCTGTTGTTTCGTTCGAGATCTTGCAGATTATGGTTCAGTACAATAAACGCCTCGCGACCGGCTTGAGGTATCCAGTGTAGCCGGCTACTAAGCCCAACAACTTCTGAGTCATTGTCGTATTGGATAAGATTGGCCCACGATAGAGTATTAGAAAAGATCAGATCTAGGCCGGCGCGCGCGAGTCTCAGGTCGAACTTGCCTTCCGGAAGATCTATGTTGTCTTGAGAGTAACTCATAAATATTCGCCAGCGCTCGGTTGGCGTCCATACTATTTGCGAAACGGTACTATCCTTTTTGCCATGATAGAAATTGCCGGTTCTATATGTGAGCCAGACGGCTAGTTTGCGGGAACCTTCACTTTGGAACTGGAGTCCATAATCGTTAAATGAATAGTCACCGACGGGTATCATAATGGGCATATCGCCCGAAATCGGATCCGGATCCCAGACTGTAAAGGGTTTGTCGAGCACTTCGCGTGTCCCAGTATAGAGTAGCCTGATGATATCTCCTGATCTAAACGAAGTTTGGAACGCGCGTGCATTAAGTGTTTGGCTTTGCAGATTACCGCTAAGCGACTCGACACGCTGCAAGGCCCACTGAGTAAACAACATTCGTATAGGTGAATCTTGAGGGTACCGCTTTATCCAGCCTATTTGGGCAGATATATCTTTGATGCCAGCACGGTTTACGAAGCCCTGGGCTGGATTGAAATTTTCCTGAATTACTTTGAGCGTTGTATTGAATCTAATCCCAATGCTACTTGGGAGGTCGAAGCGTAGCCCGTAAGCGGCGTCGTTTCCTGCTATACCCTCCGTATTAGACTCTTGGTACCAGGCAGACGCTTGAATCAAGCGATTGTTTGAGATACGCGTGTTGAGGTAGTTGAAATCAACCCCCGCTACGCTGTTATCGAGATTCGAGCGAGGGTCTCCCTCGGTTAGGATGATACCGAGCGAGGATTCGCTGAGAACGTTAAGGGTTGCACGGCCGACAAATAGGTTCGTTGCATCGACATCGGAGAACTGGTCTTGTTTGATAGCGAGTGCGCCGAGGTTCCAAGGTCCGACCCGGCCGCTTAGCTTTCCACCGAATTCAAGATCGACAGGTTGACCCGTCCGGCTTAGACCTATTTGGCGCGAGAAAAAGGGTCGGCCGTTTTGTTCTAGCGTGCTCGACAAGTTAGTATACGTTCCTAAAGACCCAGTACCGCCAAATTCGAAGATATCGGCGTCGCGCAGAAAAAAATCACGTTTTTCTGGAAAGAAGAGCCCAAACCGCGTCAAATTGACCTGCCTGTCATCAACCTCAGTCGCGGAGAAGTCAGTATTAAAGGTTAATGAACCGTTGAGAGAGGGAGTTAATCGGTAGAAAAGGTCTAGTGATGGATCGACTGCCGAATGATTATTGTCTAGAGAAAAATTTTTCTGCTCGCTGACGCTGATGCTTGGAACGAGATCTAGTCCGAAACCTTGACTCAACCCCTTGAAGCCTGATGCTAGTCCTGCAACCGCAGGGTTTTGCAATCGGTTTCGTGATACCCACGCCATCCGCTCGTTCCTGCTTTGTACGCGCCGACCGAAGTTGATGCCCCAGGTATCGGTTTCTGGATCGAACGACAGGGTCTTAAACGGGATAGCCATTTCTGCTATCCATCCTTTCTCATCCCGGGTCGCTGCTGCCTGCCAAATACCTTCCCAATTCTCCTGTAGTTGGGTTGAACCAATGTATATACTTTCTGAGCGTACGCCGTGCGGGTTAACTAAAAACTGATAGCCGTCACGTTGGTTGTTATAAGGACCGATTATTAGGGTGAATTGGTCATCGTTATCTATTGACGCTCCCTGCCGTAGCACGTTTGCTGTAATTCGTTCGGGTTCCGTGTCCCACATTCTCCCGGCGACGTAGAGTGCATCTGCATCGTAGAGTAAATATATACTGCTTTTCTGAGATGCCTCACTAAATTCGATGGGATCAAACTGGTGTAGATCCTCGATTACAGCAGCCCGAGACCAAATCTCTTCTTCAAGAACACCGTCGATTACGGGGGCGCTTGTCGTTCTCACCATCTGGAACGATTTTGTTTTTTCGCTAGCCTGCTGGCCAGATGCCTGCGAGCCTATAGCGAAGCTAGAGAGCACGAGTAGTGTGCGATAGAGAGGCGTAGGGTTATACATTCCGGTTACTATTTATATAGGCGGCTAGTGTGAATACACTTTTTAAGTTAGGGCAGAATTGTCTCGTATCTATGAGATACGGTTATATTCTGCGCATTCTTTATGAAATTGTCTCCTAACTTTTTTGCGAATAAGAGGCGCGAATTTATTGAATAGTTCCTTTATGCAGGAATGCGGACCTTTCTGCGGATTTAACGCAGACTTTCTGCTGCTTCGATCTGCGCATTATCGTTAGGGGGACTTTCCTGCCGGCTTCTCCGAGATCCCAGATGGAGCGAAATAAATGACCTAGATTATAGATCGGTCGGTCGTCGACCTTCAGAATTTTATCGCCTGGCCTAAGGCCCGCCTCGTCGGCTGGACAATTTCGATAGATACCGACGATTGTTAACTCGCCGTCTTTCTCGTCAACTAATACTCCAAGCCAGGGTCTTTCTGGGGTTAATCTGCGACCGCTATCGCAGATTTCGTTGATTACAGGAGTCAAGAGATCTATTGGCACGAACATATTCACGCTGCAAAGCGAGTCGTTGACTTCAAATCCCTGTATCAAGAGCGAGCCGATACCGACGAGTTTGCCCTCTCGGTTAATGAGTGCCGCGCCCGACCAATTTTTGTTCGCCGGTGCTGTGAAAATTGCTTCTTCGATCAGGTATTCCCAGCGGCCGGCGAACTCCTGTTTCGATACTACCTGTGCATCGATGCTCTGCTGCTCATCTCTGGCACTTGTTGTTACCCTAATAATGTCGCTAGTTTCCAGGTCGCGCGATTTTCCAAGTGCCATCGTTGGTCCTGGCAGAGGCGTAACTGGTTTTATCAGCGCTAATCCGCTTTGAAAGTCGTTGCCTATAACTACACCTGCAGAGGCTTTACCGCATCGTGAACTAATCCAGATTTTTTCTGCTTCATTGACTACGTAGCCAATCGTCACTATCAAGCCATCGTTGCGAATGCGGGTGCCGTGCCCAGTGCGTTCGGTCCCTAGAAGGTCGGCACTCATCGCATCGTTGGGGATATATGCTTTCACTGAGACGAGAGAATCGAGAGCGGAGTCAGTTAAGTTCTCTGTAGAAGTTGATATTCTTGTCATATGTCGTTTTGTACCGCTACTAGAAGCTGATGCGGGGAGCCCAAAGTTCGAAGTTTTGATATTGATGGACATCGAAGCGTTGAATCAGGATTACTGACTTAAGTTTGTCCCCAGCTAGGACCATGGTTAGTTATTTTCTACCGAATATGCGCTGAGCCGCTCGAAGACGCGATCGGCCGAACTTAAAACGGTTTCCGCGCGAACACGGTCTCCGTCAGTTAGATCATTACGCAGGGTATCGATTATTGCGCCGATATTACGGATATTAGCCTCCACGTCGGCGGGCCCGATGAAATAGTTTCCTTGCTCGGCGAAGGATAGGTCCTGTTCGATGTAAGAAACGAAGTGACGGGCAGATTCGGTCGCGAGATCCGCGTCTCCTAATGCAATGGCGCTCAATACTCGGAGAAGATACAACTCGCTACTGGGAGCGATAACTAATGCCCTGTCAATTAGTCTTAGCGCGTCGAACCCGAAGCGCTCTCTGTCGGTTGAAACGGCGGTACGCCATTCCGAACGCAACCGCACGACTTCTGGATACCAGGCATCGGTGATTTGGGTTCTCGAGAGCATAGCGTCTAGTTGGGCCATTGCTGAAAAATTGGAAGTCACGCCATAGCCCCAGCCCTCTATGACAGCTGCCGCCGATGCCGATAGCCCAGATGCAATTGCTACGGCTTCCTCAGGCGCCGTCCCGTTATTAAGTGCGGCTAGATGATCTCTAACCAACAGCCAACGTACCTGCATATTTAGGGGGTCGTTTACCAGTGCTGCTTCAAACGCAGTTCTAGCGCGCTCCCACTGGCCAGCAGCCGAATAGATCAGGCCGTACATTAGTAGCTGGCTCGCTGTGCGTGGGTGTGTCTGAGCGATTGTGGTCGCTCGGGCGCCCTGGCCCATTTTTAACAAGCGCTGCACGATGTAACCGAAATTTAAGTCGTCTAAAAGGCGGGTATAGACCCAGCTCCCGCGGCGACTTAGCGGATCATATGCGCTAAAGAGTTGGTTGAGGTCGTTCAGATATAGCCCATCGGCACGACTGCGGCTTTCCGTTGCCATAAGATTATTATCATCGGTGCTGATCGGAGCATTCGCCGCGAACGTTTCGACACCTTCCTCGTCCATTGCGAGCGCTGCTAGCAAGTCTTCGACGCTGTTAAGGCCAATGCGGCTATAGTGCATAACATCGTCAGTGAACGGTTGTCCTGATCTAGCTACCTGAAGTTCCACTTCCAGTGATCCTTCCGATGCAAGAAACACTAGAACCTGGGCTGCAGGCTGATACATGCGAACATTCGAGAACTCTGCTAGTAGGGTCGCGGCCAAAGTTCGTAACAGCGGTTCCTCGACAAATTCAGAATTCATCCATTGTACGAAGACACCGTCTTCGTTGAGATGACCCTTCATATCAGCGACAAACTCGCGTGTGAATAAATGTGACGCACCAGCTGTCCACGGGTGTGAGGGTTGTGACGTGATGATATCGTATGTCCGATTTGTCAATCGCAATGCATTACGCGCATCGTTGATAACGATATTAATACGCGGATCTTCTAACGGATCACGGGAACGTTTGCCCTGCAATATCCGATTCGCCGCTATTACCTCGGGTTCTAATTCGATAGCGTCGACAGTTTGTATGGATGGAGGCACTCCTTCGAGGGCTACACCTCCCCCGAAGCCTATTACCAGCATACTTTCTGCATCCGGCCGTGCTGCGACTGGTAGCGCTGTCAGCCATTTCTCCGGGTCCTGAACGGGGGAGCCTCCACGTGCGAGTATGGACGCTTCGGGTAGGCCGTTGGTTCGTACGTAGTAGTAACCGCCTTCGTTAAGTAGCATCACAGTAGATGAGCGGCCGACGCTGTAGAACAACTCCTCGGGTTCGTTCATGTAGCCGAGATCGAAGGCAGTGCTAGCTACAATCTGTGGCCGAGTGGGGTGATAGAGCACAATGCAGGTAACAAGCCCAGCAGCGACAGTGCCAATTACTATCCGCTTCGGCGGTACGATGAAGGCGGTCGTCCATAGTGCTAATACGAGGTTGATTGATACCGCAAACCGAATTGAGCCTTCGAAACCAAGTTCCGGAATCAGGTAGAACCCCGCGAGAATAGCGCCAACGATGGCGCCGATTGTGTTCCAAGTATAAATACGTGCGGTTCCAGTGCTAGCCTCCTTTTCGTCCTGGGCTAGAATCCTTACCGCGAGAGGAAAGGTTGCGCCGATAAATATTGTTGCGGGAAGCATGACGCTGGCAGCAAAGACCGCTAAACGCTGTGTTGTCATTTCATCCGGGATTAATGCTCCCATCCATGCGTAGACAAGCATCGAGAGAGCTGCGATAGCAGTTTGGACTATGGCAAACGCCATAGCGGCACGTCGCCTGTCCGTGGCGAATTTTCCTGCTAGGCCGCCGCCGAGGGCAATACCGGTAAGGAATGCTGCAAGCATTGTGGCGAATGCGTAGATGCTGCCACCAAGTATGTGCGTCAGCATTCGGGTCCATAGGACTTCGTAGAAAAAAGCATTCGCGCCGGAAATGAGAATCAGTGGCAATATCCAGCCGGGCTGTACGCAGAATGCCGCTCTAAACCGTTCCGCTGCGGGCTGACCTTCTGCCACCAGAGGTGAAATACAGGATCTGAAAAAACTGACAGAAGATCGCACGGGTTCGCTTTGGATTAATTCAGGGTGTTTGCTATCTACTGCATGCGTAGGCGCGAGTTTCGCCAGAAGTGCGGCGATTATGAAAACGAGCGCGTTGACAACTACGCCGACCCAAACCGTTGCAGTGAGACCGAGGGTAGGTAACAAATAAAACGCTGCAATTACGGTACCGAACACCGCGCCGGCGGTGTTCATCGCATACAGAAGCGCTACTCTCGGTCCAATTTGTTTGTCGTTGGTGACGGCATGTTGAGTTAAAAGTGGTAGTGTCGCTCCCATGAAGCCTGTTGGTAAGGCTAGGACGATGAACGCGACAATGAGATAGAAAACAGGTTGGCCGAATGTAGCTGCGTCAGGAGGTGCCGGCTGATCGCCCAGAGCCATCATGTATAGTGTCCGAGCGCCAGCTAACAAAAACGGTACGGCTAATGCGGAGACTGCAATCCCACCTTCGAGCACGCCGTAAACGAGAATCGGTCGCTGTACTCGATTGATATATCGTCCGGCAATAGCGGCGCCTGCCGCGAGCCCCCCCATATAGGCAGCTAGGACCGCCGCAACTGCTAATTCGCTGGTCCCAAAAACCAGAGAGAACTGACGGAGCCATGCGGTCTGATAGAGTAATGCGGCAAAACCTGATAGAAAGAAGCAGGTTATGACGCCTGGTAGTACTAGCCCTGATGCTTCCGTAGTCTCGGCTAATGGCTCAGCGGCGACCCGTGTTTTTTTATGTTTACTTCTAGTCATTGAGTTTTGTCTGCGAGATTTCAAAGCGGCCATTTACCTGCGCCGGAATTTCGGTATTGTAATGATTGCAACGGTGGTTCGTCACGGTAGCCAATAGTAGGCGGGTCTAAGGACGTGTGTGGCATTCATTAGCTTTCATAATTGCTGTAGATAAAGGCACTGCGAGCTGCTATTAAAATCCATAGGCGCAATTATATCTCGGCTGCTTAACGCGTTTATTATGTCTGATAATTTGGCAGGCAGTTAAGATATCGTTTTTTCATAACGCCATGAAATATATGATTATTCTATGTAGATTACACTTTGTCTTTAGATTTCTAATTTCCTTGATTTGCCTGCGGAATCCTTCGGTTTTCTAACTTTTGGCCTGTCCTTCTAGTGCTTTCGTAGCGATCTCATATTTTAACGCTAGATACTAGCGTCTGAGGATCGCCCACCAGCGCGCGATGTTAAGCAGGCTTGTTAGCGAACCCGATACATAGGTCAAAGCGGCAGCAGTCAGCAGTCGTCGCGCTTTTGTTTCATCGCCTTGATGTAGTATACGCTGTTGGTTAAGTAGCGGTAGGGCTCGCCCGAAACTTGCGTCGAATTCTGTCGGTAACGTAAGGAAATGAATTACAGCGCCTGAACCTAGCGTCAGTAGGCCACCGAAGAACGTCAGCAGTCCAACGATTGGTATTCGTGTTAACGCAACAGTAAATGGCGCTACCATGAGCATGCCCGCGCCAATTTTCTCGACTGGGCCAACCCAGCGGACAAGTCTAGTCCTCCAGCGCAGCGGCTTAAACCCTTTAGAATCCTGTAATGCATGCCCAACTTCATGTGCGGCTACCGTTACCGCTGTTAACGATCGACCGTCGAAATTTGCTTTTGAAAGTCGCACAATTTTCTTGAGCGGATCGTAGTGATCGCCAGCCTCCGTCGTCTCCGTTCCGACATGATGCAGGCCGAGATGATCTAACAATTCACGGGCGATCATTCCGCCACTCTTATTATAGCGATCCGCTGGGCGACTATAGCGGGCCATCACTGACTTGACCCAGAGCCCGGGCCCAAGAATCAGTGCCAGCGCAACAAGCATTAGTAATATTATGTGCATTGAGGTTTAGTTTCTTAAGATCAACTTGATCGTACCATTACAATTAAGGCGCGGTCTTGCGACTAGTACCACTATCCCGCACCATAGCGACAGGTAATTCTTAGGAAAATAGAGAGTGTCAATGAATACAGATTCGGTTCCTCGCTCGGAGATAACAGTTGCGGTGTTTGTCGACTTCGAGAATCTCGAGCTGGGCGCTCGTGAAAGTAAACACGGACGTTTTCAAGTCGACCTTGTTCTCAAGCGCTTGCTAGAACGTGGGCGCATTGTGTTTAAGAGAGCCTACTGCGATTGGACTCGATACAAACAGTTTATGAATGAATTCCATACTAATGGCTTTGAGATGGTCGATATCCCGCAGACATCGGTCAGCGGCAAGAACAGTGCGGATATACGCATGGTAGTTGATGCGATCGATTTGTGTTACTCCAAGACGCATATCGACAGCTTCGCGTTATTGACAGGTGACAGTGATTTTTCGCCACTGGTATCGAAGCTCAAAGAGAACGATAAGCGTGTGATAGGCTGCGGTGTTCGTAGCTCGACATCAGATCTCTTGGCTAATAATTGCGATGAATTTATTTTTTATGATGACCTGGTGAGGGAGTCGAGTCGGGCCGTGCCCAAACCGAAGAAGGGTCAGACCGCAAAGCAGCTGGAGGCGTTTGATCGTATAGCGACAACGGTAAGTTCGTTGGAATCTGATTACGATCCGCTCTGGGGCTCTATCGTCAAACAAACCGTTAAGCGTGTCTACCCTGGTTTTAATGAGAGCTATTACGGTTATAGAAGTTTTTCGGCGCTGCTTGAAGATGCGGCCGAGAATGGTTCGATTATGCTTGAGTTCGATAAAGAACGTGGAAATTATAAGTTGCGGTCAAGAACCGACTAGTGGCGTTATTGCTTTTTTGCTGGAACAATCTGGCGAAATAGGCTCGATTCGCGCTTAAAGAATCCCTCGGTATGAAACGAGTCGGAGAGATGGAGTAGCTCGTAATCGAGATGGTGACAGATCTCATGGAGCAGGGTCCGTAAAAAGGTACGGAACGCAATCACTTTCTTGTGATGTGCGGTACGCATCCAAATCGTAATGCGTGCCCGTCGTTTCCCTTCCGCTTCTTCGTAAAGTCCATGTAGTTCACCCCAGTTGTTGCTCGGACGTACCGCTAGGACTTTGATTATTACCGGGCTAACGCCCGCGAGGTTCAGAAGTCTGCGGGTGAATTCTCTTACGTTAAGTTCGATCGCGTTTCGATTCTCAGTGGCGAGTGAGTGCTTTAGTAGTTTAACGATCGGCCGTAAACTTTTTGCGCCACTCAGTACGATTGTTTCAATTTCGTCGCTGCGACGATAAATTGCGCGGTCGCTAGCTTTGAGCTTACTGTAATAGGAGTATGGCAAGGTTTAACGCGTATGAATTAAACGTGCTTCTATGGTCCAGCCGTGATCTGGATGGAAGACCATTAATTCGGTCTTAGGTGCCCGTAATTTAGTCCATAACGTCAACGGGTCGGCAGCGAATACGATGTCGGAATTTGCTGGGCGGACCTGCCAGCTACCATTTTCGATTTCCGTGTCTAGCTGTCCACTGTCCCAACCCGTATGTCCTGCGTAGACACGCAGAATTTGATCTGTTGTAGTAGCGTCAATCAACTCATCAAGCAAGTCCGGATCGGCGCTGACATAGATATCGTCTACAATCGGTTGCATGCCGTCTTCATTAAGTTCGGGTATTCTGATCAGTGTGATAAGAGTAGCCGGCGCTAACGGACCACCGAAGTAGACGCTACCCTCATAACCATCCAGGAAAGGCATGTTGGGGAAAGAATCTCTCGCTATTACCCAAGTCGGCCGGTTTATTGCAACGCCGAGCGCGCCATCAGAACCATAATGTAGTAGAAGGATGACGGTCTCGGCGAAGCTCGAATCCTGAAGCTCGTCTGTTGCGACCAGTAGCGACCCCGGCGCAAGTTCCTGGGCGATTGCAGAGCTCGTTCCCAGCAGAATCAGGCATAGGGCATAGATCAGTTTCATAGCTCTATCATACCCGTCGGAGCAAGTCGATGCCTGGGTGACATTACTGCATGCATCGAGTAATCGGTTTCCCGATGAATTCAATCGAGAACGTGCGTAAGTAGACCATCCGCGAGTTTCGGCTCGAACCATGTTGATTTTGGTGGCATGAGTTTCTGGGCGTCAGCAACTGCCATCAGTTGCTCCATGCTCGTCGGATACAGTGAGAATGCGATCGCGACTTCATTACTGTCGACCCGATTTGCTAGGGTTTTCAATCCGCGAATACCACCAACAAAATTTACGCGTGGGTCAAGTCGCGGGTCTCCGACATTAAGGATAGGACTCAGTATTCGATCCTGAAGAAGGCTGACATCGAGTTGGCCTACAGGATCGTGTTCGGGAATGAGTTCTGTATGTATCGCAAGTCGATACCAGTTTCCATCGATATACATACCAAAGCAGCCTGGCCGCTCCGGCTTTACCTCCGTGCCATTCGTGTCGATTTGGAAGTGCTTGCTTAGGTTTTCGAGCACTTGTCCTGTCGTAAGTCCGTTCAAATCCTTGACAACCCGGTTGTACTCGAGAATATTCATTTCATCGTGTGGAAACACGACTGTGAGAAAGAAGTCGGCGTTCGTGGTTGTTTTTCCGGCGTTACCTACTGAGCGTTCCGCGGCCACGCGCGATGCTGCCGCAGAACGATGATGGCCATCAGCAATGTAGATCGCATCCATGGCGTTGAATATGCTCGAGATAGTCTCTATGACGTTGAAATCGTCGATTTGCCATAAGGTATGTTTAACGTTGTATTGTCCGTTAGCGTCGAGTACGGGAGTGGTCTGTTTTACACCATCCAATATCGACTTCATGGATGCGTTAGCTCGGTAGACGCTGAGAACGGGGCCGGTTTGCGCGTTCAGGCTCTTGATATTGCGCACACGATCAGTTTCTTTATCCGGTCGCGTGCGTTCGTGTTTGCGTATTCTATTGCTATTGTAGGCGGTTACTGAGGCAGTCAATGCGACGCCGGTCTGTTCGTGTTCTCCCATACGCATACGGTAGACGTAATAACTTGGCACAGTATCTCGATTTAGAAATCCGAGTGTGGTCAGACGTTTGAAATTCTCGGCGCCGCGCGCATAAATTTCGTCTGAATAGATATCGACAACCTCCGGTAGTTCTATCTCAGGACGAGAGATGCGTAAGAAACTATTGGGCTGACCAGCGACGAGCGTTTGAGCTTCGGCTCGGCTCACCACATCATAGGGCGGCGCAATTACAGCCGACGCGTTCTCAGCTTCAGGACGTAATGCTGCGAAAGGTTTTACGAGCGTTGTCATTAGGGGATTATAAGTCTTTCGTGGTATAGGTTAGATTGCTAGCTTAGCCCTAAGATCATAAGGACCTGCCTGTTCGACAACTACAGTTACTATATCTCCGATGGTTAGTCCGCGGCCGCTGACGAGTACTGTACCGTCTATTTCAGGTGCGTCACCCGTTGATCGGCCGACTGCCTCTTCGTCATCTGCCGTGTCGATGATAACTTCTATCTGCTGACCGACTTTTGCCTGAAGCTGCCGGGCGCTGATCGCCTGTTGTGCTTTCATGAGGCGGTGCCAGCGTTCCTCTTTTATATTTTCCGGAACGGCATTAGGTAGCTCGTTAGCGGTAGCCCCTGCGACGGGCTCATAGCGAAAGCAACCCACTCGATCGAGTTCTGCTTCCTCGAGCCAGTCGAGTAAATATTCAAAATCCGTTTCGGTCTCGCCGGGGAAGCCAACGATGAACGTTGATCTAATAACTAAATCCGGAACCATTTCTTTCCAGCTGCGAATGCGCTCCAACGTTTTCGCAGTAGCAGCGGGCCGACGCATTGCCTTCAGGATTTTTTCACTCGCGTGTTGGAACGGCACGTCAAGGTAGGGAAGTAATTTCCCTTTCGCCATGAGAGGAATCACTTCATCGACGTGAGGATACGGGTAGACGTAATGAAGTCGGATCCAGACCCCTAACTCGCCCAATGCTTCACACAATTCGGTCATACGCGCTTTTAAGATACGCCCATTCCAGGTCGATTCCTGATAGCGAATATCTGCACCGTAGGCACTCGTATCCTGGGAAATGACTAGCAGTTCACGTACTCCTGCCGCAACAAGTGTTTCAGCTTCCTGCATGACATCCGCGGCCGGGCGACTGACGAGATCCCCGCGAAGCTGCGGAATGATGCAGAAGCTGCAGCGATGGTTACATCCTTCGGATATCTTTAGGTAGGCGTAGTGTGGTGGTGTCAGTTTGATTCCCTGCGGCGGAATTAGGTCGACGAAGGGAGAGTGTGGTGGAGGTAATGCGTTGTGTACGGCGGCAAGTACGCTCTCATATTGATGCGGTCCGGTTACCGCGAGAACCTGCGGATGTGTTTCGCGGATCAATTTTGACTCGGCGCCAAGACAACCTGTAACGATTACCTGTCCGTTCTCGGCTAACGCTTCTTCGATCGCGTCGAGAGATTCTTTACGGGCGCTATCCAGGAACCCGCAGGTGTTAACGACGACTAAGTCAGCCCCATCGTATTCAGTAGCCGTTTGATAGCCTTCTACTCTGAGTTGGCTCAGAATTCTTTCGGAGTCGACTAGGGCTTTTGGACAGCCGAGGCTGACGAAGCCGATTGTTGGATTCATTGCTCTTTTACGGCCGAAGTTATGGTATTCAAGAGAATAACTCGTCTGCGGCTTCCTCGCGAAGTTTGTGGAATTCTCAAGTATGCTTGCAAATTTTTTAAGGTGAAAGTTAAGGGCGCTAGTCGGAGATACCCTCAGGCGTGTGTGTGACGTAGTCCCCCATACAGGCAGGCAACAAATATTTGTTGACGCGCAATTGTTACCGTACCCTATCTTGGAGGTCAGTATGTCGAATTCGAGAACTAAGGAACAGCTTCTTGCTATTGTTGGTCAGGAGTTAGGAACTTCCGAGTGGTTTACTATTGACCAGGCTCGCATTAATCAGTTCGCGGACGTAACTGACGATCATCAATACATCCATGTGGATCCTGAACGTGCTATGGATTCAGGTTTCGGTGGCACGATCGCTCACGGCATGCTGACGCTTTCCTTGATTGTTAGTTTTTGCAGAGATTTCGCGCCAGCTCTGGAAGGTTCGAGCATGGTAATTAATTACGGCTTCGATAAGGTGCGTTTTGGCTCGCCGGTAAAAGTTAACGATCGGATTCGTGCCGTCGGTGCACTGATCGAGGCCCGAGAGCGTCGTGGTCAACTACTCGTGAAAGCGAAGGTAACGATTGAGATAGAAGGTGAACGAAAGCCTGCTCTAGTTGCGGAATGGCTTACTATGCACTTATTCAGCTGATGGGGAACGTACAGCAGACTCGTCCGTGGAGGTTAAGCTGTCGCAGTATTCATATGGCCGCCAGGTAGTTATCGTTTCCGAGAATCTGCGTTGCCGCTGTCAACCGGATGGCATTTCCTGCGTTGTCGGTTCTATGAAACAGATTTTCATGAGCGTTAGATTCGTATTCCTAGTGTTCGTGCTGATCGCGCTCGCTGGTTGCGCAACAAATAGTTCCTCGGGTAGCAGCTTTCCTCGTTATGAAACAAGAACGGCCTACGATGTCAAATATGGCGAGGTTATTGCTACTCGGCCTATAGAGATTGAGGGAGGCGTGTCCTATATAGGGGTCTGGGGCGGATCGGCGGTCGGTCGTGCTATAGGCAGGAGTCTAGATAATGGCAATACTGGACGTATAGCGGGCTCACTGGGAGGCGTGGCAGGTGCCGTAGCGGGTGAGGCGATTGAGAAAAAGCTTACGGCTGAGGATGGCCTCGAGATTACCGTTCGTCTAGATAACGGACATACAATTGCTGCGTCTCAGGAGTTGGATGTGCTGTTCGTTCCTGGAGATCGTGTTAGGGTCTTGTTTGGTCTGCGTGGCTCGACTCGTATCACAATCCCCTGATAGGGTTCGGATAAGGCCAAAATTAAGAGGCGACGAATTTTATAGCGTATTCGTATCTACATATCTTCAAGGTAGTAATTAATTTTTGTTAATCGGTTGCGGATATGGTTTGTCGCGGAGCGCAGAAGCGATGACGAAAACCGTACTATGATGTTTTATCTTGCTTGGGGCTAGAGGTCCTATCTCCAGGATAAATACGGTGGGTTAGATGCTCGAATATTCGCTGAATTTGTTGCTGAAAGTAGGGATCTAGCCCGTCTGATCATCTCTAGTAATTTTTCTTAGTAATCCCCGATCCTCCTAAATAGCATTAGAATAGTAGTCTTTAGATTACGCTTGGTAATGCGAGCACGGTTTGTCATATGGGCTTGTTACTCAACCTAGCTTATCTGCTGGCTGCTATCGTTGCCTCGCCATGGTTACTCTATCGTCTTGTGGCACGTGGTGACTGGCGCGGGTTGACGGAGCGTATCGGCGTCGGGCTTGGTCCGCGCCTTGAAACCTCGATCTGGTTGCATGGGGCTTCAGTTGGTGAGATCTCTTTGATGGAACCGATTTTGAGATTCCTCGAACGGGATATGCCGGAGGTCCCACTAGTGATTTCAGCCTATTCTTCAACCGGTTTGGCTGCGGCCCGGAATGCCTATCCCCAGCATCGTGTGGTTTTCTTTCCATTTGACTTGACGTTTATTGTTGCTCGCGTATTCAGTCTTTTGAATCCGCGACTGATTGTGATCGTGGAGTCAGACTTTTGGCCAAATTTTCTCGCTACGGCTCAGCGATTGGAAATTCCGGTGGCTGTAATCAACGGTAAGATGTCCGCGAAATCCTATAAGCGTAATCTGAAAATTGGTCTCATGCCGATGTTGTTACAGCGTGTAGCGCTCGTTGCAGTTCAGACTCAGGAACACGCTGAACGTCTGAGGGAGCTGGGAGTGCACGATAACCGGCTGCGAATCACGGGTAATATGAAGTACGATCTTGCTCAACTTACGGTCACGCAGAATATGGCAAATGAACTCAGGGCACGGTTGGGGTTCTCGGACCGGGATATCGTGATTATCTGTGGCAGTATGCACCAAAAAGAGAATGAGCTTTTGTTAGACGCGTTTCTTGCCTTATCTGATCGGGGGATTAGCGTTTCTATAGTACTTGTGCCACGCTATCCGCAGGACGCTTATCGAGTCGAGCAGTCAGTAGAAGAGCGTGGTCAGGTCGCGGTATTAAAGACTGCTATAGATTGTGGCGAGCAGAAAGCGTCCGGTAGTGACCACGTTCTCATTGTCGATACCATAGGCGATTTACGCGGGCTCTACTTCGCTGCGGATATCGCATTCGTTGGTGGAAGCTTGATTTATAGGGGTAGTAATAAAGGTGGCCACAATCTCATGGAACCGGCAATTGCTGGTCTACCGACCCTGTTTGGGCCCTATTACAGCAGTTTCCACGAAACGGCTCGTGAACTCATAAGCGCCGGCGCAGGCATTGAAGTCCAGGACGAGGCCGAACTCCTTGCAGCTCTAATTTTACTAGTTGGGGATCGTCAGTGCCGGCGAGACATGGGTAATCGCGCTCGTAACGTCGTGCTCAGAGGTCAGGGTGCGACAAAGCGTAACTATGAATTGTTGGCGTCGTTACTGGACTTAAGCGGCGCTGGCTTGCCAGTCCCAAGCTTAGACAGCACAATGCCGCCAGCAGTTAGCGATACGGATCATTTATGATAAAGAAACACGTACAGATTGGTGACATAGATTGCGGCTCGGATCAGCTTTTCTTAATTTGCGGCCCATGCGTAATAGAGGAAGAGTCACTGATGATGGCGACCGCGGAGCGGCTCAAGGGTATTTCGGAGGAACTTAACCTTCCATTGATTTTCAAGTCCTCGTTCTCTAAGGACAACCGCAGCTCTTTAGAATATTACCAGGGCCCGGGCCTTGAAGAAGGACTGAAGGTACTGCAGAAAATCAAGCAAGAGTTTGGTCTGCCCGTACTAACTGATATTCATTATCCAAACCAGGCTGAGCCGGTGGCCGAGGTTGTCGATATCGTTCAAATACCCGCTTATCTGTGTATGCAAAGCGAACTCGTCGTGGCTGCCGCTAAGACTGGCGCCGTAGTTAACTTAAAGCATGGCCAGTTCATCGCGCCCGACAATATGGCTAAGCCTGTAAAGAAATTAGAAGCGTCTGGTAATGAGCGAATTCTTATAACAGAACGCGGATACACGTTCGGCTACAATGACCTAGTCGTCGACCCGAGAAGCTTTCTGTTATTAAACCAAATCGGTTATCCCGTGATCTTCGATATCACCCACACGATTCGAAAATATGGTATCCCAAGTAAGGACCCCGCAGGCGGTAATCGAGAATATCTTTCCGTTCTGTCGAGAGCTGGCGTTGCATCCGGTGTTGATGGGCTTTTTATTGAGGCGCACCCGAATCCCCCCGACGCGCTTTGTGATGCTGCAAGTCAGTATTGTTTGGACCAACTGGCGGATTTCGTACGTCCGCTGCTGGATATTCACGCGCTCGTTCGCGAGCATGCGGCGCAGCGCTAAACGTAGGACGAAAAATGGATCTCTATTTAGATTCTGTAGATTTTAAAGAAATTGAGCGGGCGTTTGAGTTTGGGTTCGTAAAAGGTCTGACGACGACGCCGACTTTCATGCATCGACACGGAATCACCGATATTGACGGCGCTATCGTGAAGTTGTCGGGAATGGTTCCCGAACTTCAGGTAGAAGCTCTCGGTGATACTGTAGAGACGATCTTGGCGGAAGCAGATCGGATTCTGGCATTGCCTCTAGAGCAAGAACCAGTCTTCAAGGTGCCGATTTCGAATGCTGGTGTAACGGCCTGTCAGCGACTGACGGCAAAAGGCCACCGCGTAAACGTGCACTTAATATATACACTGAACCAGGCATATATGGCTCTTGCGGCTGGGGCTGCCTATGTTTGTCCCCTGGCTGGCCGCCTTCAGGATCAGGGTCATGATGCCGTTAAGTTGTTTGAGCAATGCGTAGAAATAATTGACCGGCACAGTTACCCGGGAAAGGTGATGTTCTCGTCTGTACGTCACCCTGAACATATTAGGCAGGCGCTGCTTTCAGGGGCACACGTTTGTACAGTGCCGTTCAGTGTTATGAACCGCCTCTGCGACAATTCGCTAACAGCTGTTGGAACTGAACAATTCCAGGAGCATACGCGGCTGATGACAATGAAGGTTGGCGACTTAGTTCGTTCTCGGAATCCTGTCTGCAAATCTGACGAGACCCTCACAACGGCGATGGTTAAGATGACCGAATCGCGACTTGGTATTGTAACGCTTACTAATGGTGATGGTGAAATCGCCGGAATATTTACAGATGGTGATCTGCGTCGCAGCCTGCAGGAGAACGGCCGCGAGATTCTAGATTCAACACTGGAGCAGATTGGTTTTTCGAAAAGCCCTGTCACGATAGAGTGGGAGGCTTTACTTGACGAAGCTGTTAAGTTATTTAAGGAATTTGAAGTTGACAGCATTATCGTTATTGATGGTGATAAGCCATCGGGCGTGTTGGATATCCAGGACCTCGTTAAACTCGGTCTTCTCGGTCAAGAATATCTCTAAGCAAAAATCTAACCTAAACGATTCTGGACTAGTGGCCCGATTTACGGAGCTGGGCGGAACATTTCTGACAGATACGGCGGCGCTCTCGAAACGTGTCCGAGCTGTTCGTGCGCTTGTGTTCGATTGGGACGGCGTCTTCAACGTTGGTGTAAAAGGGAAGGATAAGGAGAGCGGCTTTGCTGAAGCAGATTCGATGGGCGCTAATATGCTGCGCTATGGATTTTGGCGACGCGACAAGATACTTCCCGTTACTACAATCATTACTGGCGAGAATAATCCGGTCGCACTTAGCTTTGCAAAACGGGAGCATTTTCACGCGGTCTATCTCGGCGTTGCGAATAAGAGTGATGTTATTGCGCAGCTCTGTTCTTCTCATGGTTTAAATCGAGACGAGATCGCTTGTGTCTTCGACGATATAAACGACCTCGGAATGGCCGCCGAATGTGGTGCTCGATTTCTTGTGCGACGTAACTCAAGCCCGCTAATGCAGGACTTCGTGTTGAAAAATAATTATTGTGACTATATTACTGCTGCCCAAGCGGATAGTTACGCGGTGCGTGAGATTACCGAACTCATATTAGGTGTGATGGGCATGTTTGATACGGTCGTGAGTTCGCGGGCGCAACATGATGACGATTACCGTGAATATTTTGCTGCCCGACAAACGACAGCGACGCAATTGGTGAATATGACTATCGCCTAACAGCAGGACAATAGCTATGACGATATGGTCTGTTGCTGTCTATCTGGTATTGCCCTTTGCGATACTTAATCTATTCTGGCGTGGCATCCGCTATCCAGCCTATTGGTCTCGGTGGCCAGAGAGATTCGGTTATCTAGAATCGATGAGAGACCAACCGGTCATCTGGGTACATGCGGTATCTGTTGGTGAGGTGCGTTCTTCTGCGGTATTGATTGATGAGCTGCGCTCGTGTTTTCCTGGTCATCGCATACTCGTGACGACCATGACGCCGACCGGTTCGGAGCAGGTTAAGGAGCTTTTCGGTAGTTGTGTCAGCCACGCCTATGTCCCCTATGACCTGCCGGGTTCTGTGTGCCGTTTTATGTCGAGAGTGTCGCCAGAGTTTGCTGTGATAGCGGAAACGGAGTTCTGGCCATATCTATTTAAGGCTTGTCGGGATCGTAAAATTCCTTTGTTTCTCATAAACGTGCGGCTCTCTCAGCAATCGTTTCGCCGTTATCTGCGTGTATCGCGAACGGCGCGCGTCATGCTTGAGCGCGCTACGCTAATTTGCGCGCAGACACATAGTGATAAACGACGCTTGAAGAGCCTTGGTGTTAAGAAGTCCCTTATAAAAGTAACCGGAAACCTGAAGTTTGATCTACCTTTGTCTGATAAGCTCTTAGCGGAGTCGCGAGAACTCAGGCAGCAGTGGGGCATCAACCGGCCTATCTTGATTGCGGCAAGCACTCACCGTGGTGAGGAGAGGAAGGTTCTGTCGGCCTTTGGTGAGCTTCGACGGACGTATAAGGATCTACTCCTGGTTTTGGTGCCGCGGCATCCCGAGCGTTTTCGAGCAGTTGCCCGGCTCTGCCGGCGGACCGGCGCCTGCGTCGCGCTGCGCACTACGCAACACGGAGCGTTACCGGTTCGAACCGACATTCTTGTGGGTGACACGATGGGCGAACTGCAACGGCTCTACGCTGCGGCAGACCTCGCATTCGTTGGAGGCAGCCTGGTCGGAGTTGGTGGTCACAATCTGCTCGAACCCTGTGCGGTCGGCGTGCCCGTGATTTTCGGCCCACACGTGTTCCATTTCGAGGACATCAGTAGAATGATTCTTGAGAAGGGTGCTGGCAGCCAGATTTATGATGCGTCCGGTTTAGCGGACAGCGTATCGCTATATCTGGAGCAATCGGCACTGCGTGCCGCTGCAAGCGAGGCCGCGCGTCTGCTTATCTTGGAGAATCGAGGAGCCGTTGCGAGGACGTTGCAGTTTATTTCCGAGTCTACTCGCTGGACCGACTTGAAAGCCGGGGCTACGGAACCCGTACCTGCACTTCAAGACTAGATAGCGGTATTGCTGTCCCGCATGCGATAGTTGATAACTAAAAATGCCTGATCGTACTCGCGCTGCTACCTTTAGAAGTTTTAGGCGGCTTCTGTTAGGAGCAGGCTTTCGGCACAGAGCGTCATCGTATCGCCGGTGATCGTAGAGACGTATCTCTATCGGGAGGCACGGATCTATATCGGCCGTCTAACGGCACAGCTCAATAACATCTTCTGTCCAGCGGAAAGTTTACTCAGTTCGTAGCGCTTCGAGCGGTTCTAGTGCGGCAGCGCGCTGAGCGGGCAGCACGCCAGCAATTAAGCCGATGATTATCGCGATGATTTCGGCCAGGACAACGTAACCCGGTAAGATTTTCGCTGGTATGGCGGGTAGAGTAATGCGAATGAACTCGACGATACTGACGCCGGCAATCAACCCGGCCATTCCGCCCAGGCTGGCGAGGAGCACGGCTTCGCCCAGAAATAACTGCGAGATTCGGTGGCGTTCAGCGCCTACGGCTCTTAACAGACCAATCTCCGGAGTTCTTTCCCGTACTGCGATAGTCATGATTGTGAAGATGCCGACCCCGCCGACCAATAGTGAGATGCCGCCGAGTGCGGCGACGCCGAATGTCAGGACGCCAATGATCGATCCGAGGACATCCAGCATCTGTTGCTGGCTGATAATAGTGAAATCCTCGCCGCCGTGGCGCGCGATCAGGATTCGCTCTATACCGGCGATAACTTCGTCTACGGGCACGCCGTCGTCGTATAGAAGATCGATTTCGTGTAGACCCTCACGATTGAACAGCGTTAGGCCGCTTGCCGCCGGGATATAGACTGTGTCATCGAGATCGATACCGAGCATATCGCCTTTCGACTCCATTACACCGATGACGCGGTAGCGATCGCCGCCAATACGGATTCTGTCGTCGAGGGGATTCGACAAATCGTAAAGTTCCGAATGGATCGTAGAGCCGAGTACCGCGACCATGCGTGGACGTTCCAACTCGTCATTGGGGAGGAAGCTACCGAGAGAGATGTTGAAGCGAAATGCTTGGTCGAACTCAGGCCCCACGGCGAATACGTTGACGGATCGCTCGCGGCCGCGAGCTTCTATGGTCGCGCTTCCCGAGACTGCTGGGACTGAATGCAGTACATAAGGTGCCCGTTTCAGCGCTTCCGCATCTTGCAGACTCAGGGGCCGCACCGAGTTAAAAATGCCGGCGGAGATGCCGAGCGTATGCGCTTTACCTGGTTGTACGGCGATCGTGTTAGTGCCGAATTGAGTGAACTGCTCGACGATATATTGGTTGACTCCGGCGCCTATCGAGGTCAGTAATATGACCGCCGTGATGCCGATGGCGATTCCCAGTGTCGTCAATGCGCTGCGCATCCGTTGTGCCAGCAACGACTGCAGCGTGAATCGAACGATGTCGATGAATTGCATGGTTAACGTCCAGCGAGAGCGAGCACAGGGTCCAGTCGCGCCGCGCGCCGCGCTGGCAAAATCGCAAACAATAGGCCGCTGGTTACGGCGATCACCACGGCTGCAATCATCGCCCATGTAGGGGCCGTGAAGTCCAGAATCGGAAAAGTGACGCTCATCAACGTCGATCCGATTTTCCCGATGCCTAACCCTAGTATGGCGCCGAAAAATGAGAGAAAGACGGCTTCGGTGAGGAACAACGAAATAATTTGCTGCCGCTTTGCGCCTAAGGCTCTGAGCAGTCCAATCTCCTTCGTACGCTGACTGACGGCAACGAGCATGACGTTCATTATCAGTACCCCTGCAACGAACAAGCTGATCGCCGCAATGCCGGCCAGACCGATCGTAATCATGTCGAAGATCGATTCGAACGTTGATAGCACGGCGTCCTGAGTCACGACGGTGATGTCCTCTTCGCCCTGGTGTCGAGCCTTGATGGTTTCGATGATTTCGTGTCTAGCGGCCGTTATGGATTCTTGGTTGACGGCTTCCGCGAGTATCCGAAATACTCCGGGCGCATTGAAGAGTTGTTGAGCACTTGCAACCGGCAGGATAACCAGCTCATCCGTATTGAATGCTCCCGTGATTCCCGCCTGAGCTAGTACCCCGATTACCCGGCACCGACTGACACCGATGCGAAGCCATTGACCGATAGGATTCGTGCTGCCGAAGAATTCATCACGAACGACATTGCCCATCACGCAGACGGGTGTGGCTACGTCCATGTCGATTTCCGGCAGAAACCGGCCGAGCTGCATCGACCAATGCTGTACTTCCAGCATTTCCGTTGTCGTACCGAGGACGGTGATCTCCCGCTCGCGTGCCCGCCAGGACGCATTACCACTGCCGATCACGATAGGGGCGACCTGTGCAATGCGCGGACTGCGTTCGATAGCCATTGCATCATCGAGGGTCAGATCACGGGCAGTCTCCCCGCTTACTACACCGGCCCCCGCCGTCTCTGATTTGCCGGGCAAAACGATGAGCAAATGTGTGCCCAGTGCGGCGAACTCTCCCGTTACGTAGCGACGTGAGCCTTCGCCGATGGCGGTAAGCAATACAACAGCTGCGACGCCAATGGATACGGCCAGCAGTAGCATCGAAGTCCGTAGCGGGTAGCGCCGGATCGATTGAGATGCCATTCGTGCGGTGTCAATTGCTTTCATCTTTACTTATCCGACCGTCGCGGAGTAGCAGGTGCCGCTGGGCGCGGCCGCCGATGTCCGGGTCGTGCGTAACGACCAACAGGCTGATTCCGCCACGATTCAGCTCTTCGATAATTTCGATCACCTCGCCGCTGGAGTGACTGTCGAGGTTGCCGGTCGGTTCATCCGCTAACAACACGCCTGGTTTCATTATAATCGCACGGCCAATCGCAACACGTTGGCGTTCGCCGCCGGATAACTGATCCGGCCGATGGTGTAGGCGCGACGCGAGACCGACAGAATCGAGGACTTCGCGAGCTCGTTTCCTGCGTGCTGTAACAGGCGCGCCCGCGAGTAGCAAAGGTAACTCTACGTTTTCCAATGCGCTAAGGCGTGGAATTAGATGAAAGGACTGAAAAATGAACCCGATATGTTCCTGTCGTTGTTCGGTGAGGGTGTTGTCGTCGAGGTTTGATACATCTGAGCCGTCCAGTCGATAGGTTCCGGACGTTGGTCGGTCCAGGAGCCCGAGAATATTCAGCAAAGTCGACTTACCGGAGCCCGACGGTCCCATGATAGAGATGTATTCGCCGGGTTGAACTTCCAGGTCGACATGATCCAATGCGTTAACAACCTCATCGCCGACCTGAAAATCGCGGCAGAGTCGCTTTAGCCGCATCATCGGTTAAGGGCCGGCACGCGCCTACTCCGGTTCGGCCGCAGCGCCGTCCTTGACGCCTTCGCGATCGATGGAAGTTACAATACGCTCACCGGAACTCAGGCCTCTCGTTACCGCCGTGAATTCCCAGTTTGAGATTCCCGTCTCGATTTCCCGGAGCTCGAGCCTGCCCTCTATCTCATCATAGATATAGATCTGGTTGTCGTTGACAATTACTGATGTGGGGACGCGTAGGGTATTGTCCTCGCTAGCCAGCAGAATCTCGATGTCGGCACTATATCCCGGAAGCAACTCGCCCTTGTCTGGGTCGTCGATCTCGGCCTCTATTTCGACGGTGCGTGCCTGCCGTTCGATGTCCAGAACATAGGGCGCGACCCGGCTCACATGTCCGGAGAAGGTACGATCCGAGAATGCATCAAGGCTTATGCGTGCAGGTAAACCTTCCCGCACAGCCGGTGCGTCTACCTCATCGATGGGCGCGCTGATATAGAGACAGCTCGTGTCGATCAGGTCCACGGTTGGCGGCGTTGGGATTCCGACCGGAGACGGGGTGACGAATTCGCCTAATTCTCCGTTGATCTCGGCGATGATGCCGGAGAATGGAGCGATCAGACGCGTCCGCTCGAGCGTTGCTTCCGTCACATCGACGCGTGCTAACGCCACGCGAGCACCATCTTCCGCGGCTGTGCAGGCCGCCGCGCTCGATGCGGCGATGCCGACGGCACGATCAGTGTCTTCCTCGGAAGCGAGGCCGTCCTCCAGGAGCATGGTGAGGCGGTTTGCTTCGCGTTGCGCAAAGTCGGCGATTACGCACGCTTCCGCGGCGCGGGAATGTGCCGCGGTGGCGTCGCGCTGCGCGAGCCTGACCTCGGCCTTCACGTCGTCGTTCCACAGTTCCAGTAGGAGCTCGCCAGCCTCCACACGATCGCCGTCGGCTACGGGCAACGTTATGATGGGTCCGCCGCTCGCCGGCGAAAGCCCGGCACGCCGGCAGGCGTCAACCGTGCCTGCGCGGGTGTTACTGACGGTTGCGGAGACTGATCCACGTTCCACGGTGATCAGGTTTACAGCGATAATTTCCGGACGCGTCAAGTACCAACTGGCTACAACTACTGCCAAGCAAAGAGTACCGATTACGCCGAATTGCTTCATAGTTCTGAGCTTACTCTATTCCGGCGAGGTAACGCTCTGCGTCGAGGGCTGCCATACAACCCGAGCCTGCCGAAGTGACCGCCTGTCGATAGATGGGATCAGCAACATCACCCGCTGCGAAAACACCTTCGATACTAGTTCCAGTCGCATAATCATGGCCGTTCTGGTTTACAGTGATATAGCCGCCCTCCATATCTAGCTGGCCCTCGAAGATTTCGGTATTTGGTGTATGGCCGATAGCTATAAATACGCCTTGGACTGGGATTTCTTTAGTTTTCTCTGTCTGAACATGTTTGATTTTAATGCCCGTGACGCCTTTATCGTTGCCGAGCACTTCGTCCAGCACGTGATTCCATCTTACTGTAACGTTCCCGTTTGTGGCTTTATCGAGAAGCCTACGGCTCAAGATTTTCTCGGATCGGAACTCGTCACGACGGTGCACAACCGTGACTTCGGATGCGATGTTAGACAGATATAAGGCTTCTTCAACAGCAGTGTTGCCGCCGCCAATTACGGCAACGGGTTGCTCTTTGAAGAAGAAACCGTCGCAAGTTGCACACGCCGAAACGCCGCGTCCCTTGAATGCTTGCTCAGATTCCAATCCCAAGTACTTAGCTGAGGCGCCGGTTCCGATGATGAGTGCATCGCAAGTATATTTTTCGTTATCGCCAGTCAAGCAGAACGGCGGCTCGCCGAGTTCAACTAAATTAATATGGTCGTAGACAAGCTTGGTACCAAATTTCTCCGCATGCATCTTCATGCGTTCCATGAGTTCCGGACCCTGGACACCATCATTATCTCCGGGCCAGTTGTCGACATCCGTTGTCGTAGTCATCTGACCACCGACTTCGATTCCAGTTATAATGACTGGGTCGAGGGCGGCCCGGGAGGCATAGACGGCAGCTGTGTAGCCAGCCGGCCCGGATCCGAGAATGATTAGTCGGTGATGGTCAGTCGTCATAGTGTTTCCTAGTTATTGCCCCGCACTCGTATGTTAGAGCAGCAACGCCTCGAAGTCAGGGGCTTCTTGCCGGACATTATAAGTTCGTGCAAGCTGTACTTGATAGGCGAAGCACGTTTGTTGTGCTTGGCAACGAAAAATTTCCGTCAGTTGCGGGTCAGTTTAGGAATATTAATCAATGGCTAGTAGTTATTTATTCACGTCCGAGTCAGTTTCAGAAGGGCATCCCGATAAGATGTGCGATCAGATTTCTGATGCCGTGCTTGATGCAGCAATCAAAGATGATCCTGTAGCGCGTGTTGCTTGCGAGACACTAACGAAGACAGGATTAGTCATGATCGCTGGGGAGATCAGTACGACAGCTAAGATTAACGTCGAGGATATCGTTCGTCAGGTTGTGCTCGACATTGGTTATGAAAATGATGATGTAGGTTTCAACGGAAATACATGCGAAGTTATAAACCAACTCGGTGAGCAGTCTGTCGATATTGCACAGGGTGTCGACCGGGTTGCGCCAGAGGAGCAGGGGGCTGGCGATCAAGGCTTGATGTTCGGTTATGCAAGTAACGAAACCGACGCGTTGATGCCCGCGCCGATCATATATGCGCATCAGCTAGTGGAACGGCAGGCAGCAGTCAGAAAGTCAGGCGAATTAACATGGCTACGCCCCGATGCGAAGAGTCAGGTTACGTTCCGGTACGAAGAGAATCGGCCGGTTTCTATAGATGCGGTTGTCCTGTCGACACAACATGACCCGGATATCTCGCAATCCGATCTGCAAGAAGCGGTTATGGAAATCATCATTAAACCAGTGCTTCCCAAGAAGTGGTTGAGTATTAATACCCAGTATCATATTAATCCCACTGGTCGTTTTGTGATCGGTGGCCCGGTTGGAGATTGCGGGCTGACGGGACGGAAGATCATTGTTGATACCTACGGTGGTATGGCTCGGCATGGCGGTGGTGCATTCTCGGGTAAAGATCCATCAAAGGTGGATCGTTCTGCAGCCTATGCGGCGCGCTACGTAGCGAAAAATATTGTCGCTGCTGGATTAGCTGATCGTTGTGAGATTCAGGTATCTTACGCGATCGGTTTGGCAGAGCCCACGTCCGTGATGGTGGAGACTTTCGGTACCCACAAGGTTTCCGAGGATCGGATAAGCGATTTGGTCGGCAAGCATTTCGATCTACGTCCCTTTGGGATACTGCAGGCCCTCGATCTTTTGCGCCCTATTTATCAGAAGACAGCTGCCTATGGGCACTTTGGTCGCAGCGATCGTGGGTTTACCTGGGAGAGCACTGAAAAGGCAGATGCGTTAAAGATAGACGCAGCGGCATAGGCTTGCGTGTTCTAGCTGACAAGGATTTCTTATGTCTGCGCTGATCTGTGGTTCGGCTGCCTATGATAATATTATGGTGTTTGAGGATAAGTTTAAGAATCATATCCTCCCCGATCAGATCCATATACTGAATGTCGCGTTCCTCGTTCCTAAGATGCGCCGGGAGTTTGGTGGCTGCGCGATGAATATTGCGTATAACCTCAAGTTGTTGGGGGAAGAGCCTATACCGATGGCGACAACCGGACAAGATTTCAAGCCGTATGCGGACTGGTTCTCGAGTCTCGGTATTTGTCAGGATCATGTGCGGGTGATCGAAGATGTTTTTACAGCGCAGGCGTTCATTACGACAGATATAGACGACAATCAGATAACAGCTTTTCACCCTGGCGCTATGAACCACTCACAAATCAATCAGGTTAGTGATGTAAAGGGAGTTACTATAGGAATAGTTTCTCCAGACGGCCGAAATGGTATGTTGTCCCACGCAGAACAATTTTCTGCAGCAGAGATACCGTTTATATTCGATCCCGGGCAAGGGTTACCGATGTTCGCTGGAGACGATCTGCGTCAGTTCATAGAGCAAGCAACATGGGTTGCTGTCAACGATTATGAATGGCAGCTGTTAAAGGAGCGCACGGGCTGGGATATTACGGACGTTAAAGAGCGTGTAAAGGGCCTGATCATTACTCGCGGCGCGAAGGGTTCAATGATTTACTCGGCGAATGCGGATTATGAAATCCCACCGGCTAAGCCCGTGACTATCAGCGATCCGACGGGTTGTGGTGATGCATACCGGGCTGGACTGCTGTTCGGATTGATGTCCGGGTACGATTGGTTAACTGTGGGACGCATCGCAAGTCTGATGGGGGCACTTAAGATAGAATGTTATGGCACACAGAATCACAGCTTTACTCAGGATGAGTTTCAGGCGAGATTCCAGGCTAATTTTGGTCAAAATTTACCATTAACGGAGTAATAGTTCATGATGGATAAGGTCGTAGCGATCGACGGGGCGAGTGATGACTATGTCGTAGCCGATATCGGGCTCGCTGAGTTTGGCCGCAGGGAGATTGCGCTTGCCGAGCATGAGATGCCGGGATTGATTGCAACGCGTGAAGAATTCGGGTCCAGTCAGCCGCTGAAGGGAGCTCGAATCACTGGCTCGCTACACATGACTATCCAGACCGCAGTTTTAATCGAGACACTCGAGGCCTTGGGCGCCGACGTGCGGTGGGCTACCTGCAATATTTTCTCTACTCAGGATCATGCGGCTGCAGCGATTGCCGCTAATGGTACGCCCGTGTTTGCCGTTAAAGGTGAATCTCTGGCGGAGTATTGGGATTACGTAGACCGGATATTCGAATGGCCAAATAATAATGGACCGAACATCATTCTCGATGATGGTGGTGACGCGACGCTTTTCGTTCATCTTGGTTATCGCGCGGAAGAGGACGCGTCGCTTCTAGATAAGGAGCCGGAGACAGCGGAGGAAGCAGTACTATTAGCGCAGTTGAAGAAGTCGCTGAGACGTGATCCGCAACGTTTCCATCGCATGGTAAAAGATATTCGGGGTGTAACCGAGGAGACTACAACCGGTGTGCATCGGCTTTATCAGATGCTCGATCGGAACGAGCTCTTATTCCCAGCAATTAACGTAAACGATTCAGTTACTAAGTCGAAATTCGATAATTTGTATGGCTGCCGCCATTCACTCGTAGATGGCATTATGCGTGCTACCGATGTGATGTTGGCTGGTAAGATCGCAGTTGTCGCCGGTTATGGTGACGTCGGTAAGGGATGCTGCCAATCCTTGAGAGCTCAAGCCGCGCGTGTTGTCGTTACCGAGATTGACCCGATCTGTGCGCTACAGGCAGCGATGGAAGGCTACGAAATTATTACGATGGCCGAGGCAGCTAGTATTGGGGACGTCTTCGTTACGACAACCGGCTGCGTTGATGTGATTACAGTCGAACACATGAAGCAAATGAAACACAATGCGATTGTTTGTAACATCGGTCACTTTGACAACGAGATCGAAGTTGATAAGACGCGCGGATACGAGTGGGAAGAGATTAAGCCACAGGTACATAAAATTACTTTCCCCGATGGCAAAAGTATTGTTCTACTGGCCGAGGGCCGGCTCGTAAACCTTGGTTGTGCGACAGGACATCCTAGCTTTGTGATGTCGAACAGCTTCACGAATCAGACGATTGCACAGATCGAAATGTTCAATCACCCGGAGAACTACCCGCTTGGTGTTCATACTTTACCCAAACATCTGGACGAGAAAGTTGCGCGGTTACATTTAGATAAATTAGGCGTTCGTCTTGAGGAGCTCTCTGCGCGACAGGCCGACTATCTAGGTATTTCCGTTGAGGGCCCGTATAAACCCGAGCATTATCGTTACTAGCAAGGTTGAGATATTCAGAACGGGTACACGGTAGTAGTCAATTCTAGTCCGGTTCCGTAAATTAATGGTGAGGTTAATTTTTTACGGAGCGGATCAGTCTGTCTAGAGCAGTGTAGGCATATTGTAACGCGTTCTCGTCTTTCATTAGGCAGCGGGCAAGGTTGAAGCCCAGTCCTATGCTGTGGAATTCGGATGCGAATTGTCTCGTATCGAGACCTTCATGGAAGTTACCTTCAGAAACAGCTTTCTGGCACATTCTGCGAATGCGATCTAGCCATAGTTCATGGTAGTCGGCGAGAAAGTCATGTAACTCGCCCGGGCGGTTGGCGAACTCGATGGAGGCCGATACGATGGGACAACCGCCGAGATGCTCTTCCGAGTCTCCCCACTCTAGCCAGCCTCGAAAGAGCGCTCGCAGCCGCGCTTCGCCGCGCGCCTCCTGCTGAGCGGGATCGAGGACCCTCAGCGTAAGCTCTGCGACGGCGTCATCGAGTACGGCTCTCTGCAACGCTTCTTTGGAGCCGAAGTGGCCGAACAAGCCACTCTTCGACATGCCAGTGACGGTTGCGAGCCGGCCAATGCTTATACCTTCGAGGCCGCGGACGCCGGCCATGGCGGTGGCTTCCTTGAGTATAGCTGCCCGGGTTTGTGCTCCTTTGCTCATATTATTTAGTATGCGAACGTTCGTACTAAAATAGCATATTTGAATGGCTTAATCTAGCCGTTGCTCTGTCTGCATCGATACAGGTAAGCTCGCGGCTTATTCGCATTTGCTCACAACGAAAAGAAATCGTGCGTCAATTAATCTTTTTCGGGGGGCCGGCCCTAGCCTGTGCCCTCGGGTTCGGTCTGGCTGCTACCGGCCAGCCCTCGGAGATCTGCTGGACAGCAGCCATTACATTGCTGTGTGCGATCTGGTGGGTCGCCGAAACGATCCCGATTCCGATTACTGCATTGTTGCCACTAGCGGTTTTTCCGCTTGTTGGTGTGCTCACGCCGAATCAGGTCGGTCAAGCGTATGGTAGTCCATTGATACTGCTATATCTCGGCGGCTTTATGCTGTCGATGGCTATGGAGAAAAGTGGTGCACACCGCCGGCTTGCGTTGGGTATGGTGAATCTTTTCGGTGGCGGTGGGCGCGGACTAGTTTTTGGTTTTATGACGGCATCCGCAATGCTTAGTATGTGGATTTCCAATACGGCCACGAGTCTCATGTTGCTCCCGATCGCCATAGCGACGCTCGAAAACGCGAAAAGTGAACGGTTGAAGATCGCATTGCTGCTTGGCGTCGCGTTCGCCTGTAATGTCGGTGGTATTGGTACGCCCGTGGGCACGCCGCCTAATCTTATCTTTATGCAGGTGTACCAGGAAACGACTGGAACTGCATTGGGCTTTGTTGATTGGATGCGCTGGGGCATTCCCGTAGTTATTGTTTTCTTGCCGATAATTGGTCTCTGGCTAACTAGAAATCTTTCGACGGGCGAGACTCTTGAGCTACCTGCGGTCGGAGAGTGGCGTACCGAAGAACGTCGTACTTTGATTGTGTTTGCCTTGACCGCGCTTGCCTGGATAACACGTAACGATCCGTTTGGCGGCTGGAGTGCCTGGCTCGATCTTCCTCAAGCCAACGACGCTAGCGTTGCGTTGCTCGCCGTCGTGGTTATGTTTATCGTTCCGAATGGGCGCGGTGAACGGCTGCTTGACTGGGAAAGCGCTGTTCGTATTCCGTGGGGAATATTGATCTTATTCGGAGGTGGTATCTGCATCGCGAGCGCGTTCGTAAGTTCAGGGATTAGTCAAATCATTGGTGAAGCACTCGCGACACTAAGTGGTGTGCACATCCTTCTTCTTCTCGTTACGATTTGTCTTAGTGTTACGTTCCTGACGGAAATCACGAGTAATACGGCGACCACCGCGTTAATGATGCCAGTACTAGCGGCCGCCGGTGTAGGTGCTGCGATAGACCCTCGTCTACTCATGGTGCCTGCGGCTATGAGTGCGAGTTGTGCTTTTATGTTACCGGTCGCAACGGGCCCTAACGCAGTCATATTCTCGTCTGGACTCGTGCCAATTAAGGCCATGGTTCGCGAGGGTTTCGGGCTAAACTTGATGGGCGCTGTGGTTATAACAGCCGTCTGCTATTTAATCCTATAGTTTAGTCCGCACCGATTGTGACGTTGTTTCGCATCGGAACATTCGTTCTCATTTTCTGCTGCGTAATTGTGGGTTAGGGCGGTGTAGTTGTTACCTCGTTAAGCAGTCTCTGCGCTACGCTGTCGGATGGAGACAACGCTAGCAAAAGGCGAGCGTATACTTCGGCTTCGGTCAGATCGCCACCATCACGATGAATAGTTGCGAGCGCCAGTAGCGTGTCTCGGTGTCCCGGGAATCGCTCATGTACTTGCGTCAGTTTCTCGGTCGCGCCTTCCTGATCACCGTTAGAGTTCAAAGCAATGCCAACGACGTACTGGAAGTATGGTATATCTGGTGCCAACATGGCCGCAGTTTCTATTTCAGCAAAGGCCTCTTCGGGTGAACCGGCGCGAACATGTGATAGTCCCAGAGCAAAATGAGCCCCCGGATCTTCGGGGTTATTAGCCACAGCTTGTTGTAGCAGTGTGCGTGCCGCGGCCTCGTCGCCTCGGAGCCGATAAAGGTCAGCGAGATTAGTGTAGGCGGCGGTGAAGATCGGTGCGCGGTCAATCGCGTTCTGGAAATACGATTCAGCCTCCTCGGTCTGGCCGAGTTGAACCAGTGTACTAGCCCAGTTAACCAATCCCTCGGCACGGTCACTGTTGAAAAGCTGCGCTTCTCTATATTCGGTCAACGCAATATCTAAATCGGCTGACCGGCGTTGACTGAGCTCGGCTCGTGCCGGAAGCAAAATTCGTGCAGCTGTAATCCGTAATGCTCGTAGTTCGTGAGTCAGAAATCGCTGAGCTAGTTGAACCCGTGCTTCCGGCGGTAAGCCCTCGAGTGCGTCGAGTGCCGCGAGCTGTATAAGTGGCTCCTCGACCCGAAGTGCATCGTCGATCGTATTAAGCGTGTCGTCGTCAAGCTGTTGTGCAAGCAGACGAACAGCCGTTGCGCGAACGATACTGGGCATAGCAGGGTCGGTTACAAGCTCTGCGAGCTGTTGCCCCCGATCGGCGGCCCAAGCGCGCCCTGCATTAAGGGTCTGGCCATAGTGAGCCGTTTGCCAGCGACCTTCGGGATACCAATTCGCAATAGTTGTCTGTGCCCACTCTGCACTTTCTGAGTTATGACAACTACCACAGGCATTCGGTGTCCCGAGTTCAATCGATAGATCGGGGCGGGGGATGCGGAAACTATGATCTCTTCGTGGATCGACGACCATATAGGTCTGCGACGGCATGTGGCAGTCAACGCAGAATGAGCCGGAGGTCTCTCTCTCATGGCGATGATGCTGAACAACGTCGTAGGTACTCGCGACGTGGCATTGCCCGCAGAGAGCGTTTCCTTCAAAACGCAGTGACGTGCTGTGTGGGTCATGGCAGTCGCTACAGGTTACACCTGCGGCGTGCATCCTACTTTGCAAGAATGAGCCGTAGACATAGACTTCGTCCTGAATTTGCCCGTCTGTGTGATAGAGGTTCTGCTCGAGTAACGAAGGTCGAAAGCTATCTAGCAGAGCGTCGCCTGGTTCGAAGCTATCACTAAACTGGCTTCGGCGGGAGTGACACTGGGCGCAGGTCTCAATCTCCTGATGGTTATCCAGTGCCGGCATCCGCTTTGCAATAACTGTTTCCGGTTCAAAGATCCAACTAGCATCGGCATCGCGAGTGAGAGTCATGGGAGCTTGTATGGGTTCTACGACGTGCAATGACCCAGGACCATGACAAGCTTCGCAGTCGACGTTAATACTAGAGAAAGTTGTGCTGTAACTATTCGTTGTTAAGCTAAAGTTTTTCATCAAATTCGTTGAGTGACACTCGGCACAAGTGCTGTTCCAGTTCTGAAAAATACCGGTCCAATGCAGTGGGTCCATAGCATCAACCGTATCGTCGGGATAAAGGTGAAACCATCGTTGCCCACCTTCTGCTTCAGGTTGTGAATCCCACGCAATGCTGAGGGAGTGAAAGGCGCCATCCTCTAGTTCTACGAGGTATTGCTGAAGAGGCTCGAAACCGAACGCATATCGAATCTGGTACTCAGTCAGCTCGCCATTTTGGCCATCCGTACGAACCCAATGTTCGGATCCCCGGCGAAAGAACTCAGTCGTTATGCCGTTATAGAGAAAAGTTACATTGTCGAAGTTTCCAAGTATGGAATCGTCGTTGGCAGCCTGCATCGCAAGATCGTGATGCGATCCGATCCAAGCCTCAGTTTCATTTGCATGACACCCGGCACACTGTTGCCCACCGACGTATTCGGCTTCGTCGAGATTTTGCACCATGTGGTCGCCCGGAGCATTGGCGGCACGGTCACAACCGGCAAGATAACTCACCGAACACAGCGCCGCTACATATAGAATTAGGCGATTACGCATTAGACATTATTTACCGAGGGTTAGGCATGGATGATGCCTCGATCATTTTGGTTCAAGGCTTCGGGCCTTGTTGACGCCAGTAGAAATCGTAAACGAACCCAATTATACCGATCGCCGCAATCCCCGTTCCTAGACTAAATTCAGGTCCAATCCCGATGCTGAATTCGGAGCCAATCAGAAGGACTTCCATAAAGATGCCGATTACGATGATTATGATGCTGAGATATTTTATATGCATAGTAGACTTTAAGGTTGTTATTGTCCTGAAGGATTTCTAACAAAGCTGCGTCCAAAGAGCAAAGTTGGTGCTCGCGATCAGTAGTCTATTCGCTCGATAGTGTGACAATGCCAGGCTAAAAAATCCATGTGTTGGTGAGACTGTAGAATTTATCAGTCACCCAAACGTGCATGGGAAAATGCTACCTTCCTTGTGTCTAGCTAATGTTCATGGGCGTTGAATCTGAAAGAAAGCATATGTTATGAATTGTCTTCTTTTTTTGGGGTTGTTCTAGTCTCGTGCGTGATCGCTTGTATATCATGCTTGGCGCTCTGCTGTTTTCGACCGGAGGCGTCGCGATCAAGGCGTCGGCGCTGACCGGTTGGCAACTGTCATGCTTTCGTAGTTTTGCTGCCGGCATTGCCTTGCTAGCCTTTTTGCCGTCGGCACGCCGCGCTTGGACTTGGCGCTCCCTTGTTGTCGCTATTCCGTTCGCTTCGACGTTTACGCTGTTTACTCTGGCGAACAAATTCACGACAGCTGCCAACGCCATTTTTCTTCAGGACACGGCGCCACTCTATATATTACTTCTGGGCCCGTTCTTGCTCGGCGAGCGTCTACGTCAGCGCGATTTGTTTCTTATGGTGACGCTAGTGTTTGGTCTTGTACTGATATTCGCCGCGTCCCGGGAGACAACAATCAACGCGACGGATCCGAGGCTTGGTGATATTCTCGCACTCGTCTCTGGTTTTACGTGGGCACTGACAGTACTGGGATTGCGTTGGATTGCTCTCCGCGCGCCACATTATGGAGAATCACCAACGACCGCGATAGTCGCGGGTTGTTTTACCGCTTCGCTTGTCGCAGTGCCATTCGCGTTTCCTATAGAGAACGTGACTGTTGGCAACTGGCTGATTGTTGCGTATCTGGGCATATTTCAGATCGGACTTGCGTATGTGTTTATATCTGAGGGTGTGCTGCGTCTGCGCGCGCTAGAAGTTTCATTATTGTTGCTGGTCGAGCCTGTTTTCTCCCCTGTCTGGGTATGGTTCTTTCTCAATGAAATACCGGCTGGATTGGCTATCGTCGGTGGCGCAGTCGTAATCGTTGCCACGGCCGTCCACGCTTTGCAAAGGGAAGGCGTGGATAGTCCGAGTGCTAGTAGCCGATAGGGTTGCGAGTTTCTGTTTAACCAGTCTTCCCATTTGTGCCCTAGCACCGTCAGTATCGATTGGACCCGGTATCCTCGGGTTTCCGGTATCATCCCGAACGACCCTAATTAGTCGGAGAGGTCCCATGGGCTTCAGTACCAAACAGATTCATGCTGGTGTGACGCCGGATCCAGAAACGGGCTCAATCCTCACTCCGATCTATCAGAGCACCACGTTTGTCCAGGATTCTGTTGATGATTATTTGGCGAAAGGGTATTCATACTCGAGGAGCGGTAATCCAACGGTTCGTGCTTTAGAGAAAAAACTCGCCATACTCGAAGATGGCTACGACTGCACATGCTATTCAACGGGGATGGCGGCAATTCAGGCTGTCATTCAGGGTACTCTCAGCGCTGGTGACCATGCGGTCGTTTCTGATGTTGCATACGGCGGCACCTATCGCTTGTGCACAAAAGTCTATCAGCGCTTCGGTGTGGAGTTCTCCTTCGTCAATAGCGCGAGTGTTGAGGCCATCGAGAGCGCTGTGAAAGACAACACGCGGTTGATATTGACTGAGACGCCTGCAAATCCAACCTTGAAGCTTACCGATATCGATGCGGTGTCTGCGGTTTCAAGTGCTCGCGGTATTTTGCACGCAGTGGATAACACGTTTCTGACGCCGTTTTATCAACGTCCTCTTGAGCTTGGTGCCGACATCGTTATCCACAGTACGACGAAATATTTTGATGGTCACAACGCTACTGTTGGTGGGGCAGTGATAACTAAGACTGAATCAGTTGATGAGTTGATTCGTTTCGTGCAGAACTCGACAGGTGTGATTATGTCGCCGTGGGTTGCGTGGCTGACATTACAGGGTACTAAGACTCTGTCAATTCGCATGGAACGCCAGTCGACTAATGCGCTTGCGGTCGCTAAGTTTTTAGAATCACACTCGAAGGTAGTGAAAGTAACGTATCCGGGGCTAGTATCGTTTGATCAACACGACCTAGCGCAAAGTCAGGCTTCTGGATTTGGTGCAATGCTATGGTTCGAGGTGGAAGGTGGATTCGAGGCGGGCAAGCGTCTTATGGGCTCTGTTGAAGTCTGTACTCTGGCAGAGAATCTCGGTTCCGTCGAGACGCTTATTACGCATCCCGCAACCATGACTCATGCGGACCTCGAGGAGGCAGAGCGTAAGCGTGTCGGGATAACGGACGGGCTCGTCCGGCTTTCCGTCGGTCTTGAAGATGTTGAAGATGTAATTGGAGATCTAGAGCAGGCCTTGGACAGACTATAGTCGGTTGGTGCGACAGCTCACACAGATAAACCTATTTCCGATCAAGTCATGCGGGGGCTATTCGGTCGATAGTGCCCTGATGAAAGCTGGCGGTTTGCAAGGTGACCGCCGCTATATGCTTGTTAATGAGAATGGTCGATTTCTTTCTCAGCGCGCACAGCCACGTATGTCCCTTATCCAGGTTAAACCCGACGATGGAGGGTTTTTGGTGGTTGCACCAGGTCAAACGGAGCTATCATTGCCCGCAGTCTTGCCAGCGGATGACATGCGCCAGGTTAAAGTCTGGAAGGACGAACTGCCCGCGGTGCTTGCTCCAGCTGCTATTAACGAATGGTTCGCAGCTGTTTTGGGTATTCCCTGTCAGCTTGTCTATATGAATAAACCGAATGGCCGTAGGGTGAAATCCGGTTACGGTGGCCCCGAAGATAGCTTAAGCTTTGCTGACGGAGCGCCGGTTATGCTTGTATCGTCCGAATCTCTCGTTGATCTTAATCAGCGTTTGGAGGAATCGGTTGATATGATGCGATTCCGGCCAAATTTTGTTGTTACTGCTGGTACTGCTTTCGCGGAGGATCGCTGGAGGCAGATTCGGATTGGCTCAGCGAAATTTGACGTTGCTTGGCCGTGCACCCGTTGCGTGATACCGACCGTTGATCCTGCGACCGGGGAGCAAGATGCCCTCGGAGAGCCGATCGCCACGCTTAATGCGTTTCGACGTAGTCCGAGTGGTGTAACGTTTGGGCAGAACCTTATACCGCGACGCCTAGGGCAGGTGCAGGTTGGAGATTTAGTAGAGATAGTTGAGAGTTTGGATTATGAAGAAAGAGACACGCGTTGCACACCAAGCCCGGGCTAATCTACCTAAGGGTAATAAATCTCTCGTGGATCCCATTTATCGTTCGGTAAAGTTCACGTTCCCAACTATCGAGGCGGCGATGTCTGCCGAAGCCCGGCGCGAAGGTTTCGACTACACACGCGACTCGAATCCTACGACGCGCCAACTCGAATGCCTGGCCGCCGAACTCCAGGGTTGCGATGACGCAATCTGTGTCGCTACCGGAATGGCTGCTGTGTGGCTTGCAGTTATCGGTAACGTTAGAGCCGGCGATCGTATTGTGTTTTTCGTCGAAGGATATCGGCCAATTAGGTCGCTTGCTCGCGAACGATTGAAACCGTTCGGTGTTAATTTCTCGATGTTGAGCGTGCATGACCATGCCGCAATTTCGGAAGCGTTTGCTGCCGAAGACACGAAACTCGTCGTATTTGAGGCGCCGACTAACCCGATGCTACAAGTCCCCGATCTTGTCGCTATCGTCGAGCTTGCGAAGCAACATGGTGTCACTACTATTTTAGATAATACCTTTGGCGGACTTCACAATCACAGCCAGTTCGAAATCGATTACTACGTTCATAGTCTTACGAAATATGCGAGTGGCCATGGCGATGTTATGGGTGGTGCTGTGATTGCCTCAAAGGAAAATATCCGCAAGCTCAAGCCATGGGCGATTAATATGGGCGCGACGATGGACCCTGGTGCAGCGTTTCTCATACTACGAGGACTGCGAACCTACTATCTTCGTTATCGCCGTCACTCCGAAACAGCGCTAGCACTTGCCGAATACCTTCAGAAGAATCCGCGTGTCAAACGCGTCTATTATCCCGGGTTGCCGGATGATCCCGGTTACGCATTGGCAAAACAACAGATGGATGATTGTGGTGGAGTATTCAGTTTTGACCTCGATGCTGATGAGAAGCAGACTTGGGCATTTATCGATGCATTGGAGCTATTCATGACGACCTCGAGTATCGGGTCTACAGAGTCGCTGGTGGCGCCAGTTAGGCTCTATTTTGCTCGAGATCTCACTGCAGAAGAGTCGGCGCTTGCCGGAATTGGTGAAGGGACCGTGCGTTTATCGGTCGGGCTCGAACATTCTGATGACCTCAAAGCAGACCTCACGCAAGCCTTCGAAAAAATCTTCACATAGGCACTAATATTTAACTTTTAGAGTAGAAATTTGTTCATTCTTGCTATGGGGTAAGGCATGATAGTTGCGTATTTCTGCGATGAGTGTTGCCCGTTGGCCATATTCTTTCTCCGACATGAGTATCTAAAGAGCAGGCCCTAGTATGAATATTCTTAGATATTGGAGAGGTGGTGATGTTGCTCCAGGAAGAGACGTAATGAGCGCCGTTCGTTCTATCGCCCACAATGGACTTACTTGCGCTGCCGTGTTGCTACTAGCCGCCTGCGGACAGAGTCCTGATAACACGGCTGCCGATGACGCGGCTGCCGCATCAGGTCAGCAGTTACGGGACTGGAGTGAGTTACCGGACTGGAGCGGATGGTGGCAGATCGAGGGGGGGTTTGAGGCTGTGGCTGCCGCATCACAGGTGCAGGGTACAGGTGGTAACGATTTCCGCTTTGTGACTTCGAATCTGGACATTTATCAGCCCGAAGCCAGGCAGATCAGAGCGGCATCCCGTGTGCCCGGTGCAGATCTCGGCGGTGGATCGGCGTTCTGCGTTACGCATCGGTTTAACGGTGGAAGCAATGGCGGCAACACCAATGACGTTGAGTTTTTGTTGAGGCCAGACAGGCTCACCATTACCAACGGAGACTCACTGCTGCGCCGCATTATCATCGACGGCAGTTCTCTGCCCGAGAATCCCGAGTTTTCCAATGGTGGTACATCTGTGGGCAGGTGGGAAGGCGATACCCTGGTTGTCGAAACTACCGGTCTATATCCTGATACGACTTTTCCCATCCCTTCTAACCCTTATCATCCGCCGATTGGAGAGAATGTGTATGTCGTGGAACGCATTCGGCTCAATGAAGACGATAAGCTGATCGTTGAGTCGGAGTTAACTGCGCCGCAATTATTGACAGCGCCTATCAGTTTCACCGGCGTTTATGAACGTGATCCCGGGTACGTTTACCGTGACCATGACGTATGTTCGTTGAACGATCGCTCGGTTGATCTCGAAACGGGATTTGAGCGTTTCGATCTGACACCGCCGGCTAATCTGCCGCCACCGCCACCACGACCATCCAACTAGGTCAGTTAACGTTGCATGGCGCAGAGTGTGGTATGCGGACGATAGTGCAGGAGTCTCTCATGGATAAGAGTAGGGCGGCAAATCGAGTAACCGTTAGCGCGGTCAGCACCGCGGTACATCATGGACCGAACGTTGAGCCTTTACCGGCTAACCGGAGCTAGACATGGGTGTGGATGTTCCAAGGGGCTAGCGATAGCCTCCTGGCTATTATCTGGTTAGCCAGGGCGGTAGTGGTAGGCCTTTCGTCGCGAGAAACTCCGGGTTATAAAGCTTTGACTGATAGCGCGATCCGGAGTCACATAAAATTGTAACGATCGTTTTGCCTGGTCCTAAGGCTTCGGCCAAACGGATTGCTCCGGCTACGTTAATACCGCTTGAACCACCGAGTAATAGTCCTTCTTCTTGAAGTAGCTCATAGCAGATAGATAGCATTTCTTCGTCCGGAATTTGGAACGCGTCGTCGATGTGTGCGCCGTCAAGGTTTCCGGTGACGCGACCCTGGCCAATTCCCTCCGTTATCGAGCTGCCTTCGCCTTTAAGTTCGCCAGTCTTTATCCAACTGTAGATCGAGGCGCCCATCGGATCGGCTGCCGCAGTGACGATGGCAGGATTTTGCCGTTTTAAATAAGCGCTGACACCGGCAAGTGTGCCTCCGGTTCCTACCGCACAGGTAAAGCCATCCACCTGACTGTCAGTTTGCTCCCAGATCTCCGGGCCTGTGCTGTCAGCATGGCCATCGCGGTTAGCAAGGTTGTCCCATTGATTCGCGTAGAGTACGCCGTACGGTTCGGTACTAGCTAGCTTTGCAGCGATTCGTTCGGCCTGATGGACGTAGTTATTAGGGTCCCGAAATGGCACGGCTGGTACGGTTCTGAGTTCTGCCCCGCAGAGCCGAAGGGCATCTTTTTTCTCTTGCGACTGCGTGTCGGGCATGAGTATCAATGTTCGGTAGCCACGGGCATTCGCCACGAGAGCTAGCCCTATTCCAGTGTTGCCAGCGGTTCCTTCTACGATGAGTCCGCCAGGTTCCAAGACGCCTCGTTTTTCCGCGTCGAGGATGATGTACTTAGCGGCACGATCTTTTACTGAGCCGCCGGGATTTAGAAACTCGGCTTTGCCGAGGATCGTGCACCCTGTCCGTTCAGACGCTTTCTGTAATTTAATCAGCGGCGTGTTACCAACCGCGTCAAAAAATCCGTTGCGAATTTTCATAGTCATCTTGAAGTGATTTGCGCAGTTATCGCGAAAAAGGGACGCTATTGTACACACGCACCCGTAAGCATAGTTGAAAGAAACCTAAACGTTATGCCGCGATCAATTCGACGTTATTATCCAAGATCAGTTAACGTGATGTTCTACTCGGAAACAGTAATTGTCACGACTTCGGATATTATTGGTGGTTGGTGCGGTGTATGTAGCCAGTCGCCGAGTACGAGTTGCAGCGTGTGTTCGCCCGGAGGCAGCTCTAATTCGGTCTCAGTCTGGCCGAGGCCGTAATGCAGCACATTCTCGGTGGTGGGCAGTGGTAGATTGAAGGTTGGCATTTCGGTGACATCGACCAGCAGATGGTGATGGCCGGTGTTCGGACTTTGCACGGTGGCCGGGGCAACGCTGAAGTTTCGAAGTCCAAAGCGTACGGTAAATGGCGATGTGACAACCGCGCCGTCAGATGGAGATTGGATATACGCCTCGGCTCCCTCGGGGGCCGCCGTGCGCGGCATAGCGGGGGCGTCTTGGGCAATCGAGTTTCCGAGCGAAATGCATAGAAGCAGACCCATAATCAGTGTTATTGTTTTCATTTAAAAACCTATTAAGAAGTGAGCGAAGGGAATATTATCATCTCTAGGGTCTAGGCCCGATGTCAACGTCGGCTGACCTTCGGTCGTTATAGGAATTGAGTGGGTGGGGCATCTAATATAGGCGTGCCCCTAGCTAATCTCGAGCGAGATAGTGACCTAAAGGACTGAATTTAGTAGGATTTGATAGCGCTTAGACGTCTTATAGGGCAACTAAAGTTGCTATAGGGAACACTGGCACTGAGGTGTCGCGCCGGTCGCGCGACCTTAAACGGAGATAGACCGTGAACATAGCTATGATTCGAATGGGCCTGACAGTTTCTGGTGTGGTATTCCTGGTAGCAGGCTGTGTCACGCCGCCGCCTATGCCGCCAATGCCACCGAGTCAGCAGCAGAGTCAGCAGCCACCGAGTCAGCAGCAGAGTCAGCAGCAGAGTCAGCAGCAGTCTACTCAGGGACAACAGGCTGAGCAGCAGGCGCAGCAGCAGAACCGGCAGGCGGAGCAACAACGAGCGCAAGGAGAGCAGGCTCAGCAACAGGGTGGACAGCAGGCTCAGCAACAGGGTGGACAGCAGGCCCAGCAACAGGGTGGACAGCAGGCCCAGCAACAGGGTGGACAGCAGGCCCAGCAACAGGGTGGACAGCAGGCCCAGCAACAGGGTGGACAGCAGGCCCAGCAACAGGGTGGACAGCAGTTCGGCGGTTTCCCGGGCCAGACCCCAGGTCAACCGCCATCGGGCGAAGGAAGTGAGGGCTTTCCGGGTCACGGGGGTCAGCAACAGGCACAGCAGGGCGATTCCGCTAATGAGGATGTTTTTGGTGATGGGTCGGAGATTGGTTCCAGTGGCCAGGTATCAGACGCTGAAAGCGCTTTCGGCCGGTCGCTCGAGGAGTTCGACGCAATAATGGGAGAAGAGCAGGAGTCGATGGCGCGTTCCGGTGTTGGTACAGCTGCCGATGAGGTGTTCGGTGCAGCCGGTGATCTCGGTAATCCGATTGGCTCCACCGAGATGCCAACTGGAACAGGAACTACCGGGGGCGAAGACGGATCAAACACACAGAATACTGCGCCGGTTTCTCAGAGCCGCTCTCGTAACGACGACACCGCAGAGCGGGTTGAGGGCTGTAATGACGAGGATAAAGTTGCTCGCCAGCTCTGTGAAGCAGCTACTGAGGAAGGGGATCCGTTCCTCCGTGCGGCGCTGTGGAATGAGTACAACGAGTATAAAAACATTATTCTACGGCAGTAGATCAGAAGAGGTTGGTAATGCGACGAATCGGTGTTTTAGTTTTAGCAGCTTTTCTGCTCTCGGGTTGCAGTACGAGTGAAGTTCTTGTTGCCCACACTGTTGAGCTTGAATCGGCGACCGAAATTATTCCCGAAGAGCAGTTGCTAGACGTTTCAATCGTTCTCTTCAACCCGGGAGTGCCCGAGGGCGAGATAGATAAGGATGTACTCGAGGAATTGTTACAGAATGGGACGTTCGTTCACATTCGACGTACTGAGTCGAGGTATATGGCGCTGCATCTTAGAGACACGTTGCAGAAGAGCGGGCACTGGGGGGCAGTCTGGGTAACGCCCGAGTCGTCACTGGCCGCCGACCTCGAGATCAGCGCAGAAATTTTGCACTCCGACGGGGATCGAGTGCACCTAGATGTGCGAGCTGTTGATGCGGCTGGTCGGGTCTGGCTAGCGAAAGACTACGAGATGTCAACGGCGGCTGGCGCATATAACCGGCGGCGCTACCCAGACTGGGATCCCTACCAGGATCTTTTTAACGAGATAGCCAACGATCTGGCTATGGCTCAGACCGACCTTACGCCGCGGGACGCTGAAAATCTCCGTGCAATTGCACAGCTACGTTTCGCTGGGGACATCAGCCCCGAAGCGTACGGCGATTATCTCGAGTTAGACCGGCGCGGAGAATATTCGCTAAACCGATTGCCTGCAGACGGTGATTCGCAGTTTGAACGAACTATTCAAGTTCGCGAGCGCGAGCATCTGTTTATCGAGACGCTGAACGAACACTATGAGGATTTCTATCATAGCGCCGATAATTCCTACAACGGCTGGCGTGAATATGCCCGCGAAGAGGCCATTGCGATACGTCAGTTGCAACGGTCTAGTCGCTGGCGGACGACAATGGGTATTGCGACGGTCGTAGCGTCGGTAGTCTACGGTGCTAACAGTGATGGTGATTTCTCTAGTCGTATGTTGCGCGATGCCATGATGTACACAGGCATGGATCTAATTAAGACGGCCGCTGTGAGACGCGATGAAAAACGCCTTCATACGGAAGCGATGGAAGAGTTGTCTACTAGTTTTGACGATGAGGTCAAGCCGATGGTCGTAGAGATCGAAGGTACGCAACATCGCTTGACTGGTACAGCGGATGCTCAGTATGAGGAATGGAGGAATCTGCTGCTGGAGCTTTATTTAGCCGAGACCGGCTTTGTTCCTGATGTTGCTGTTTTTACGGAAGCCTTACCTTTAGCCGAGGAGATAGCTGAAACCGAGGAGCAGGAGGTTGACGTATATATCATCGAGCCGGACGATCTAGAGACGGAAGAGGAAGCTGCTGCGGAGTCAGCACCGGAGACCATCGCTGGAGCTACTTAGAAAAGCTGGGGTTCGCTACTACGGGTTGTAGGCCGCAGCCTAAGGTGCCGCTCTTCCCCCGCGTCATGACCAAGCATAGTAACGTAATGACTGGTGTTACTCTGAGCGAGGGATTGTTGGTTGGGATGCAGCTTGGTAGGAGCCCTATGGCTGAAATCTGGCGAGCAACAACCGCAACCGGCGGTCCGGTCGTGCTGAAGATGCCCCGACAGGATTTGCAGCTGGGTGTCGGTGCTGACGAACTCATAAACCGTGAGTATCGAATTCTCGGGTGCCTCTCTCATGCTAATGTAATAAAACCGCTAGCCTGTATAGATGTAGCAGGGAGACCAGCGCTACTCACGGAATATCTGGGTGGCGGAGACCTCGTACCGTTTTTAGGAACTCATCCGCGTCAATGGGCGAGGACGGTTCGGGATCTAGCCAGCGCTGTTGTTTATCTTCATGAAAGTGGCGTAGTGCATGGTGATCTAAAACCTCGTAACGTGCTCTTCGACGAAGCAGGCACCGCGCGACTCATAGATTTTGCATTAGCGGTTGATGGTGTTGGCGTTGTACCGCGCGGAGGCGGAACCGCTGCTTACGTTCGTTCTGAGAAATTGCGCAAGGCAGATCCGAAGCCGATCGATGACGCACACGCGTTCGCGGTTTTGCTCTATGAGCTATTTGCTGGAAGATTACCTTTCGGTGCGGGTCCAGCGCCTGAGGTGTTGCTGCGTGCTGCGCCTCTGCCGGTTGCCGAGCAATTTGGTATCGATCCGCAGGCAGCGAATCTGGCACGCCTCGTGAATGAGACGCTTCGCTGTAGGCTAGAATTTCGTTCCCAGGGCATGCGGCAATTCCTAGATGCCTTAGAATCTATGTCAACGAGATACGAATAAGAGACTTCCGTGGCAAATATAGACTCTCAAGCGACCGCTCACGAAGACACGATTATTCCGGTCAATCCCGAATTGACTCGTATCGCGGCTACCGCTAGTTTTGTACCGCGTGATAAGGGGAGCGGACCACGGCTACTTGTAGGCGTCTCGCTGTTCGTGGCCCTGTTGCTAGCGCTAGTAGTGATTCTTGTTTTACCTGACTGGGTTGCGAATGAGGAGCCGGAGCACTCAGCGCCGGTCGAGCTGGTCGCCGAGGCGGCGTTGCCCGAGGAAATGCAAGCTCCGGTACTCTCAGCCGAGGAGCTTGTGGCGTTGCGAGAAGAGGCTGAGACATTACTGGCCAATTTACTGACCCAGCAGGCCCAACTGGATGAACTGGCTGCCGCTGGGTGGGGTGAAGGCGTCTGGGAGCAGTATCAGGATCGATCGCGTGCTGGTGACGATGCCTATCTCGCGAACGCGTTCCAAGATGCAGTTCCTAACTATGCAGAGGCATTGGGGTTAGGTGCGCAACTGCTTGAGCGATCTGCGGAAATTGTTGTGTCCGCGCTTAGGGCAGGTAATGCGGCGCTCGATGCCGGCAATGCGCGGTTGGCTCTTGAGCAATTCCAGCTCGTGCTTGGAATCGATGCGGACAACTCAGCAGCTCAACGTGGACTGAGGCGGGCGGACTCCCTGCCACAGGTGACCGCACTGGTTCGGCAGGGAACGGAATTCGAGCGCCAGGGGGATCTAGCGGCAGCGGCAGGTGCATTTCGTAATGCGCTTGGACTCGATCCGGATTGGGCTCCTGCTCGCTCGGCTCTCGAAACAGTTTCTATGCGGATTGAAAATCAGGAGTTCGATAGGCGTATGTCAGAGGGTTTAAGTGCTCTTGCAACTGAGAATTACGATGATGCCTATGATCTTTTTGGAGAGGTGCTTTTAATTCGGCCAGATTCCGTCGATGCGCGCGATGCACAGACTCAGGCGCAGCAGGGTCAGAAATTGGACGAAATTGCGCTCGTTGAGGCGCGGGCCTTAGGTTTCGAAACACGAGAACTGTGGGATACTGCGATTCAGCTCTACCGGGGTCTTCTAGAGACCGAAGAGTCGTTAGCGTTCGCACAGACCGGGCTTGAGCGATCTATGTTAAGAGCTGATCTCGACGCCAAACTAGTAAATTTAATCGATAACCCGACCTTGTTGTTCGACGATCGCGTGTTGACTGATGCTGGGGCGCTTTTGGATGACGCGAGGCAGGTGCAGGACGCGGGTGGCCGGCTAACGCAGCAAATTGCAGACCTGGATCAGTTGATTGTTCTAGCCTCGACGCCGCTTACTATCACGTTTCAGTCGGATGAGCTAACCAGCGTAACCATTTACCGGGTCGGATCGTTTGGAACTTTCGCCGCAAAAGAAGTTGAACTCCGGCCGGGGAACTATCGGGCCCAAGGTTCTCGTAACGGTTACCGCGATGTTCTTGTGGATTTTATTGTACGGCCAGGGCGCCAGACTGCGTCGATCGATGTGCGCTGCGCGGAACCAATTCGATGAGTGTAACGAATAATTGGGTTTTAATGATCTCAGTCGGTGGTGAGGAGAGATTTTTTAGCTCCGATGAGCTACCGGTCTCTATCGGTGGTGAGGCGCATGACGATGTGTACCTACACGGTGTCCCAGGGTCGATGCAGATTAGTGTCCTCGACGGGGCATTCTTTCTTCAGGCCGATAGGGATATCCGAAATCTTCGTATCGAAGGCGATCTAGTCTCGGGTTCGAGATGGTTGAAAGACGGAGAGACTATCGCGCTCGATACCGCGCGTATTAGTTGCTCGCTAGATAGTAGCAAGCTTCAGCTTGCGATATCAGGTGTTGAAACGGGCGGTGATACTGCACCGCCTGACCTAGAGGAACTCGCGCGTGAAACGCTAGGTCTCGATGAAGTTGAAATCGCACCGATCGCATTTCGGCGGTTGGACGATAAAAAGAGTGATGGTGTTCAGGTTATACCTAGCCGTAGAAATTTCGTTATAAGTGGAGCATTTGCGGCGCTAGCCGTTATAGGTTGGTTCGCTTTTACGGCGAAGTCCGTGGAAATCATCGTTGAGCCGTTACCGGAAACAGTTGGTCTGCCAGATACGGTGATGAAGATACGTATGGGCGATCGTCTGTTACTTAGTGCTGGATCCCACCGTGTGGTGGCCGAACTTAAAGGATATTACCCACTAGACGTAGAGATCGATGTTGGTCTCTCACCTGACCAGACGTTCGAGCTTGAGATGCAGCGGTTGCCAGGGCTTATTTCATTAACGACTTTTCCGGAAGCTGCGGCAGAGGTACGTGTCGACGGTCTATCTCTCGGCATAACGCCATTAGCCGATGTCGAAATCATTACCGGTCGCCACCAGCTTGAATTCATTGCTGAACGCTACTTGACGGAGATGCAGGAGCTCGATGTGATTGGAGCCGGTGAACGGCAGGAGGTCGTCATCGAGCTCACTCCCAATTGGGCGCCGATAACTGTCACCAGTGAACCGCCGGGTGCTGAAGTTCGCGTTGATGGAAGCGTTACCGGTGAAACGCCGGTGGTGATAGAGCTGAGTGCAGGTGAGCGCATCGTTGAGCTGCGACTAGGCGGATATAATTCCTGGACCGAGGTTGTCTCTGTCCTGGCTGATCAGCCGCAGTCGTTGCCGTTAGTGGCACTGACTGAGGCCGATGGTCGTATCGAACTCGTAAGCGACCCGGTTGGTGCCGCCGTAACTGTGGACGGTGAGTATCGTGGGCAGACTCCCTTGGTTGTGCAGCTTTCTCCTCGACGAGTGCACAATCTGACTCTGACGAAACCCGGGTATAACACGATCGAACAGGATATTTCTGTCGCGGCGGATAGCGACCGCGCGCTAGCTCTTGAGATGGTGTCGCGTATGGGCATCGTTGAACTGATTAGCGAGCCTACTAATGCAGAGATTTGGGTAGACGGTGAGCAGCGCGGCGTTACTCCAGCCGAACTAACTCTGTCTGCAGTTAGGCACAATATCGCGATCCGGCTTGACGGATATGCAGAGCAATCTGATGAGGTGACGCCGCGGCCTGGTTATCCGCTGATTATCGATGTGACCCTAGAAGAACTCGACTCGATTATGGGCTCAGGTTATGCGCGGCAGATTCAAACTAGTCTGGGTCAGGAGCTTACCTTGGTTCTACCAGGGGAGTTCACGATGGGATCGTCGCGTCGAGAACAGGGACGCCGTTCCAACGAAGTTCTGCGCTCCGTATCGATTAGCGAGGCGTTCTACCTCGGTATTCACGAGGTTAGTAACGCACAGTTTCGCGAGTTCAGTCCTAGCCACGACTCGGGAAGTTTCGGTAATGACTCTCTGAACGAAGACGATCAGCCTGTAGTTCGTATTACCTGGGACGAAGTCGCCGAGTATATGAACTGGCTCAGTATTAGGGATGGGTTGCAACCGGTCTACGAAGAGAATAATGGCGTGTGGAGGCCGGTAAGGCCACTACGTAACGGTTATCGCTTGCCGAGCGAGGCTGAATGGGCTTGGGCGGCACGATTCGCTGAGCAGGAAGAGCCAACGACGTTCCCGTGGGGGAACGGCATGCCACCGCCCGATCGATCGGGTAATTTTGCGGATGTCACTGCGGCTAATACATTGCGACCACACCTCGTGACTTACAACGATAGTTTTATCGTATCTGCACCACCCGGCAGCTTTGCGCCGAACGCAGTTGGGATATACGATCTCGGCGGAAATGTTGCGGAATGGGTGCTAGATTTCTGGGAAATCGGGTCGCCAGAGACTGAAACCGTAGTAGTTGATCCACTTGGTCCCGAGGATGGTAGATTTCATGTGATAAGGGGCTCAAGCTGGCGCAGCGCGCAGATTACGGATCTGCGCCTTGCATATCGCAACTACAGTGGCGACAACCGCGAAGATATTGGTTTCCGCCTCGCTCGTAATCTGGAATGATTAGCATACAGATCAGTTTAATATTAGTAGGTTCTAGTCGGGAGAGTTGACGATGCACTTGATAAGAATGTTATTGACGTTGGTAATTCTGCTGGGTCTGTCGTTGTCATCGGTGGGTCAGGATGCAGAGACGCCGGAAGATGAGGTGCCGTTGCCCCCGCCACCCGAAACGCGGCCACTAGATGAGATATTTATTCCGAGCGAAGAAATCGCTGCTGACGAAGAAGTGACCTTTCCGGTCAATATTTAACTATGAAACGCAATTTTCAAACAGAGTTTTTATACCAGGTTTTTGCCCTGATTATTGCCGTTATTCTGGTGCACGCGATTTATGTGACTGTCGTTCGGCCTAATGCGACCGAGATTCTAGATGAGCAGGCGCTGCAGATGCAGGAGGACAGTGATTACACTGTTGAACGCTCATTGTGGGTCTTGATCAGAGACTTCGAGCAGGAAGCGTGTTTCGTTTTGATGTTATGGGCCTTTTCAATTATGGGATATAAGGCCACACGATCGTTGAGTGAGCAGAAACTTTTGCAACAGGAGCTCGTGCCCATTCAGGATGGTGTGCGGATTCTCCCTGAAGACACACGTGAGTACGCACGTACACTACAGGCGTTGCCTGACCGATTACGTGACATGTTGTTGCCGCGGGTTCTGTTATCTTCGCTAGAGCGCTTTGGATCTACCTGCAATGTCCAAGACGTGTCGTCCGTTGCCAATACACTATGCGAATCGGAGGGCGAGCGACTCGAGTCGGAACTATCGATGATCCGATACGTTGCCTGGGCAATTCCGTCTGTGGGTTTTATTGGGACGGTTCGTGGTATTGGTGAAGCGCTTGGTCAGGCGCATCGAGCTGTAGACGGCGATATCGCTGGTGTGACCCAGAGTCTTGGTACGGCGTTCAACTCTACGTTTATTGCTTTGTTGATCTCGATCATCGTGATGTTCCTTGTCCACCAACTTCAGTCTTTGCAGGAACGGCTTGTGTTCGATACGCAGACTTATATTGACCACAACCTCATTCGACACATGCAAACCCGTGGAGGTGCGCAGTAGCGCGGACGCTATGAGTACGCTCGCCATCGATATCAACGATGCGAACCTCATTGTGGTGAATGAATCCGGCATTCTTGCGACGGAGCCGGGTTATGCATTGGTTTTAGATGGTGGTTTACAGACCGGTATCGGAGCATACGCTGAGGCGCGCGTTAAGCCGCGTAGAAGCAGTAACAGTTACTGGGAGAAGCTGAGTCTTGAGGAGGGCGGTGCTGGTATCGAGGGCGTTTCCAACACAGCCCAGCTAGCGTTCGCACAGCTCGAGGATTTGTGGAAGCGCTACGGTGGCCCAGGGAAGGATGCGTTGCTTGTCGTTCCAGATTATTACAGTCGCGAGCAGCTAGGGCTGTTATTAGGTCTCGCGCAGGAGTGCGGTATGCCGGTACGGTCGCTTCTGAACGCGGCTGTAGCGGCGAGTCATCGACCATATGCAGGGCAGCAGTTGGTCTATCTGGATGCCGGCTTGCATCGTGTTTCAGCAACAGTATTGGAACAAGGAGATGACGTTGCTGTTCGGACTGAGAAGGCGATCGATGGTGTTGGACTCGCTTCTCTGATGGATTTATGGGCGAAGCGCGTGGCAGAAATCTTTGTTCTCTCGACCCGTTTCGATCCATTCCACAGTGCGGCGAGCGAGCAGCTTGTTTATGATCGTCTGCCATCATGGTTGCAGGACCTCGATGAGCATGGCACAGCCGAGTTACAGTTGCCGCACGGCGATAAAGAAGTTTCGGTTGAAATAGAGCGTAATCAGTTATTGGGAGTTGCTGCGGGCTTCTATCGTGCTTTAGTGCAATTGCTGGCTCAGTGCCGTAGCACGGATGATAGCCTTGTCATTCAAGTCTCACACCGACTGCTTGGCCTGCCGGGCGTGCTCAGTGAGTTAGCGCGTCTTGATGATGCGGATATCCAACCGTTACGTGTCGGGGAGGCCGCTTTAGGTGCATTGGAGCGCTTGGGTCAAATTCCATCGGGTGATGGCCAAGTGAAACTTCTGAAACGGTTACCCTGGCGAGAGCAAGGGGGGCAGGTTACAGCCGTGGAGGCGGCTACACGGGTAGTAAAAACTCAGGAGTTGGTAAAGAAGAGTGAGAATCTGGCCACGCATATCGTCTATCGGGGTGTTGCAATGCCGGTAGATGCGGGTGGGGTCGTCATCGGGCGTGAGAGCCACGAGGGGCGGCGGACAATCATTCTTAACGGAGATCATGGCGGAGTATCGCGGTCGCATTGCGAGATTGTACGGCGCGATGGTGAACTTATGCTCACGGATCTGAGTCAGTACGGTACCTATATTAATGAAAAGCGTGTGTCCGGTGATCAAATCGTGTTGCCGGCAGATGTGATTCGTATAGGGTCACCAGGAGAAGAGTTACAGGTGATCGCTGTGGAGGAATCCGGTGGCACGTAAGCCACTCAACGTGTTTTCGCTTTCGTTCCTTGACGCAATGACCTGTGGTTTCGGTGCTGTGATTTTGTTCTTTATGATCATTAACGCCAATATTGACTTGCGGCGCGAGGCAGATATTACAGAACTCGCGAGCGAAGCGGACCGGATGGAACTGCAGGTACTTGTCGGCCGAAAGAATCTCTTGCAGATTCAACAGGAGTTAGCCGATCTAATTGAGGAGTGGGCCATCCTTCGCGGCTTAAAAGAAGAGATTGTTACTGAGATCAATCTAACGGCTGAAGAATTCAGCGAGCTGACCGCAGACACAACAGCTCAGGAAGAGGCGATCGAACGACTGCGTTCAGAGCTCGATGCATTGGAGGATGAGACTCAACGTTTGTCGGCAGAAAGTATTACGCCGGAGGATGCTGGAGACCGTATACGCAGCGTCCAAGGTGACGGCAATCGTCAATATCTGACCGGACTACGTATGGGCGGGGAACGTGTTGTCATTCTTGTAGATGCCTCGGGCAGCATGCTAGACCGAACGCTTGTCAATATCATTCGTCGGAGAAACATGCCACTGGATCAGCAGTTGGCATCACCCAAGTGGCAGCAGGTCGTGAACACTGTCGATTGGTTGACCGCGCAGCTTACTCCTGGCACACAGTTCCAGATTTTTGCGTTTAATGATGAGGCTTGGACATTGGTTGAAGGTAGCGATGGTCAATGGATGACTGTCACAGACGGAGATCAGCTTAATGAAGCGGTAGAGTTGTTGCGTGCGACGGCGCCGTCGGGGCCGACAAGTCTACACTCGGCTTTTGCTACGATGAGACCTTTAGACCCTAAGCCCGACAACATCTATCTGCTCGTTGATGGGTTACCAACAATGGGCGAGATTCTGCCAAATCGCGCTGGTGTGACGGGTAGAGAGCGTCAGGGGCATTTTAATCGTGCTGCACGCGATTTACCCTTTAACGTTCCCGTGAATGTAATCTTGTACGCGATGGAAGGCGACCCGCAGTCTGCCCCGGCTTATTGGTGGTTAGCACTTAGTACTGGCGGATCGATGATGGCGCCTTCGGAGGATTGGCCATGAGGAAGCGACGACGCGATATCGAGACGGGTAGTCTGTCGTTCTTGGACGTGATTTGTTGTGGGTTCGGAGCCATTATCCTACTGCTCGTGCTCACTAAGATATTCGAACCGGTTCGGTTGGAAGAGAGCCATGTCGAGTTGGAAGGGCTTATTGCTCGCTATCAGCAGGAGCTGTACGAGATAGTTGGCGAGACTGAGGTTGTCCAACGTGAGCGATCTTCTACAATCGAAAATGTAGAGAAGGATGAGACTCAGATTGCCTCACTTGAGCAGGAGCTCACCAGAATCCGTTCGGAATTTCTTGCGACTACTGATGATGCAGATATCGCAGCCGAGCTCGCCGGTCGTTTGGCGGAGGCAAAGCAGCGCCTGACCGAAGAGATGCAACGCCTCTTGGTTGATTACAGGCCTGATCCTGAGGACTACAAGATTGGCGGTATACCAGTCGATAGCGAATACATTATTTTTATTATTGATACCTCCGGAAGTATGCAGCGCTACGCATGGAATCGCGTCCAGCAGCAGATCCGTGAGACGCTCGATGTGTATCCCCAGGTTAAGGGCATTCAGGTGTTCAATGATATGGGTGAGTACATGTTCAGGAGCTATCGCAACGAGTGGATTCCAGATACGCAAGGGCGGCGGGACGCCATCATAGATGCGCTACGCAATTGGCAGGCGTTCTCGAACTCCAGTCCGCGGGAAGGTATTCTCGAAGCAATCGACACGTTCTATGATCCCGAAAAAAAGATTAGCCTCTACGTTTATAGTGATGATTTCGCTTCAGGGTCGATTAACGCTGTGGTACGCGAAGTTGATCGACGCAACAGCGCTGGATCCGATGGTGAGCGTCGGGTCCGTATCCACGCCGTGGCCTTCCCCGTGTATTACGAAGTTACTAACGGTGAGTTATTGTCGTCGGCTCGTTTTGCGGTCCTTATGCGCGTTCTGTGTCAGCGTAATGGTGGCACCTTCGTCGCGTTGCCGTCACTTCGTGGCTAACCCGTGATTCTAGTGCCACGGTAGGAGTAGCCTACTGGCTGCTCCCCAGTGTCCTTCCGTCAGAATTGGTCAGATTTAAACGATGATTTTGTCTTAATTGATCATCGGTTTGTCGTCAGTCGACGCTTTAATGGTTGCGCATGAATAGTTATAGGTAACCATTAAAGGGGTACAGACATGAAACACGTCATCATTTTAGTAATTGCGACGATATTTACGAATATCGCTTGGACAGCTGAGGAAGAGCAGGCGGCTCGATTCGAAGATATTGGTGCGGGCAGTGGGGCTTTAATTGGCGCGATCGCTGGGGGGCCTGTAGGAGCAATCCTCGGTGCTGCTACAGGTATTTGGATCGTCGATCGATTTAATGAGGAGCGTAGCATTAGCTCAGATTTTGAGCGGCGCTGGGTAGAAGCAAGTAATCAGGTCGAAGGTTTGAATAGTTTAATAGAGAATGGCGAGCGGCAGATTCTTTCGCTTGAAAGGCGAAACCGTCAGGATGCTATCTTGATGGAAAATGCTGTTCGCGAAGCTCTGGATATTCATATCCTATTCAAGACTGACGAGACTGAAGTCGTGGATGAAACTAAAGGCCGCCTAGTTAGATTAGCTAATCTACTAGCGCGTATGGATGGCGTGTCGGTTCGTGTCGACGGTTACGCTGATGCTCGAGGGGACGCGGCACATAACGCGGAGTTGGCCGAGCAACGTGCCGTCAGCGTTCGGAATACCTTGATCGAAGCTGGAATACCGTCTAGTAAAATTTCAGTTGATTCGTACGGTGAGCAATACTCCTCTGCAGACGAGAAGGATTACGATGCATTGGCGTTCGACCGTCGTGTCCAGCTCACGCTGTTACCGACAGACGTTCCAGAAAGGGTCGCACGCAAATAGCCGCGGTTGAGAAAGAAATTGGGCGGGCGCCGGAGATAATCCGGTCGCCCGTTTTTTGATGGTACTAAACAATTGCGGCTGTCTCTTTTGATTGGAATGCTCTTGCGCGCTTGTAGGGTATATAGATTAAAATATATTAAGCCATGTCCATATCCCGCACGTTGTCCTTCCAAAACCATACGGTTGAGTAGCTTAAAAATGTTCTCTATATGCGCTTAGGCCTACTTTTTGTTTCTACGGTAGCCGGGTTGCTCTCTGTGCAGATTGCTAAAACGCAGCCTATAGAAACGGTAGAGGTTATTGGAGTGACATCGCTCGGCGGTACGGTCGATCTTGATAGAGTTGCTGCCAATGTCCAGGTTGCTACATCGGAGGATATTCGACGACGGCGTGCGGTTAGCCTAGCCGACTTTATGAATAGCGAATTTGGGAGCGTTTTCGTCAATGAAGCCCAGAGCAATCCACTACAGCCCGACCTGCAATACCGTGGTTATGTTGGTTCTCCGCTACTTGGTAATCCACAAGGGATCGCTGTCTATCAGGATGGCGTGCGTATTAACGAACCATTCGGTGATACGGTCAATTGGGCGCTTATACCGAGCTCAGCTATCAACTCGGCCTATCTTATGCCGGGCTCTAACCCGCTATTCGGACTAAATGCGCTCGGCGGTGCTATTTCGATTAAAACCAAAAACGGATTTACCCATCCGGGAACGAGTGCGGAGTTTTTTACCGGTTCTTTTTCCCGCAAGGGACTAACGCTAGAGACAGGAGGATCGAAGGATGATCAGTTGAGCTTCTTTCTTACGACTTCCTATCTGGAAGAAGATGGGTGGCGCGATTTTTCCCCAAGTGAAGCATCCCAACTATTCGCAAACTTAGGCTGGCTAGACGATAGATCTTCTCTTGGTGTCAGTTACACTGGTGTGGATACAGATTTGATAGGTAACGGCCCTGCTCCCGCTGAACTTCTGAAGACAAATCGAGAGGCTATATTCACACGGCCCGACCAAACACGGAATAAACTCAATCTGCTTAATCTTTCTGGGTCCTATGATCTTTATAGTTCGCTGACGCTAAACGGGAATGTGTATATCCGTAACAGCGATGTCATTACGTTAAATGGTGATGATTCTGACTTCGAAGAATGTGAGCATATACCTGCTTTTGTCTGTCATGATGAAGACGATCTTGAACAGTTAGTGCTTGATAAAAACGGGAGCCCGATCGCTGCTAGCGAGAGAGTTGAGACTGCGACAGTAAACCGTACTGCAACAGAGCAGGAAAGCACCGGATTTAGTATACAGGCTGACTGGACATCTGTTTTCGGTGGAGATGAGAATCTCTTTGTCTTGGGTGTTGCTTACGACGAGAGCGATATCACTTTTAATGCTAGTACGGAACTCGGAGCGCTTGACGCTACGAGGCAGGCTATTCCCAGTGGGGTTTTTGTTGGTGACTCGTTCACGCGATTAAATGCTAACGTCCGCAATACGGGCTTCTATTTTTCTAACGTCCTTATGTTATCGGAAGTAGTTTCTTTTAGTATTTCGGGCCGAAATAATAAAACTGAGATCATACTACGGGACCAGCTCGGGACGGCGCTTAATGGCAATCACGAGTTTGAACGATTCAACCCTGCCGTTGGATTTACCGTCGACCTTGCCGAAAATCTGTCGTTCTATACGGGATACAATGAGTCGAACCGTGCGCCGTCGCCAGTCGAACTGACGTGTGCTGATGAAGATGATCCTTGCCGTTTACCTAATGCGTTTCTTTCTGACCCTCCGCTCAAAGATGTTGTGGCGAGAACAGTCGAGGCTGGCTTCCGAGGCGTGTGGAATGGAAATCAGTGGCATGCAGGAATATTCCGTGCGGTTAATGAAGATGATATTTTATTTGTAAGTTCAGGAGCTCTTACCAATTCAGGTTTCTTCGAGAATGTGGGTCAGACTAGGCGTGATGGGGTGGAGTTGAGTCTGCGCGGTAACGCCGGTGATAGAGTTGCCTGGTTTGCGAATTTAACCTACTTGGATGCTACGTTTAGAGAGTATTTTTCTGTTGCTAGTCCTAATAATCCTAAAGCGCTTGATGGAGAATTACACGTGGAGCCGGGTGATAGATTGCCCCTCGTCCCGCGGCAGCTTTTCAAGGCAGGGCTTAGGTTTTTTGCAACATCGAAGCTAGATATTGACGTAAGTCTTCTCGCGAACTCAGATCGGTTCGTTAGAGGAGATGAAAGTAACGTAGCGAACAAGATCGGTAGTTACGCGATCGCTAATATTAATGGGGCGTATACAATCAACGAAAACGTCCAGATATACTTGGACATAAATAACATATTCGATTCAGATTACGAAACGTTTGGTTTATTCGGTGAGGCAGACGAAGTTCTCGGGGATGAATTCGATGATCCCCAGTTCATATCGCCTGGATCACCTCGTGCGGTATGGTTTGGTTTGCGCGCCGTTTTTTGATTGGTGCGCAGACCCGTTTTCTATTAATCGGATCTACCCTCAGGCCGAATAAATTTTTTCCTGCCAGGCAGCAGTGTATTCCGCAGTCTGAAACTTCTTTTCTAGAAGAGAGTGATCGACCTGGATCTATCTTTAACGGTTGAGGGTGACGAGATGGTGACAGAGATTCCAGAGGTCTGAATTTAGGGCCCATGGGTTCTCGGCCGGGTGCTTCAGCAACCCGGGCCTACCATTTGATCGGATAGTTCTTCAGGTTCCGGTTGAGGGTAATTAAGCCGCCTCCGCGGATCAATAAAGCAATGTGACAAAGTTACTCATAGTTATGGTTTCTAGGAGTAGTGATAACTTCATCATTGGAGAAAATGTTACGATCTTATAAAAGTGGCCGATCTGAGAAAATCAGCTTGCCCACACAAACTAATTTATGTTCGGTTAGTTGCTGGGAGTACATTTCGATGAGGCGTATTTCTTTAGTATTTTTGTTGGTGCTCGCCTACCCGCTAGAGCAGTCAGCGTTTGCTCAGGGTGATAGCAAGCCGGTTCCTATGGATCAAGCCGCGTTTCATGTTCCGGTATTTTCTAACGACTACATCACTTTGCTTTCGATCAATATTCCACCAGGGCGCGACACAGGTTTTCACACTCATTATTTTGACTCGGTATCCGTGCTTTTGTCTGCTGCCTTGCGAACGAATCAGGTCTACGGCTCATCTGAGATAAGTGTGCCGGCCATAGGTAATCCTCCCATTCCAGGTCGTACGTCATTTACGAACGTAACTGAGAACGGCCCTCACACACATAAGGCAACCAACGTGGGGCCGACACCCTTCCATATTATTTCCTTCGTCCTCAAAGACCGAGAGATGATAGGAGTTCCAGTTTCCGATCGCTCGAGTATCGCCGGCTATACTCAGATCATGGATAACGAACGCATACGAGCTTGGCGCGTCATTCTGGAACCAGCGGAGGTGACAGGACAGATTATGCAAATGGCGCCAGGACTTAGAGTCTACGTCCGTGGCGGCGTACTAGATGAAATCGTGCCTGGTGCCGCTGATCGTGGTATGGCCTCGCATGATGGTGATTTCCTATGGCAGGAGGCTGGACAGCCAAGGGCGGTGAAAAACACTGGGACTACCGTCGTCGAATTCGTCGAATTCGAGCTCAAATGAGGGCGGTTGGATTGGTCGCTTGCCATCAGATAACGTTTTTTTCTGGAACGGCGAAAATCTGACTAGCTGGTTTTAGAGATTTGAATTTCCGATTTATCCTAACCGCCACGAGCGTTTAAACACTGTGTCAATATCTGTTCGGAGGCTAATTTAATGAATAAAAAAATAACCGCAGTAGCCATTTAGAAAAAATAACGGAATTGCTATCATCAAGGCTCAATAAACTCACACTAATAAGAAGAAGAAAATGATGTTTTTATCTCGGCTGAAAAAAATTAAGGGAAATATGGTGCTCACCTCGGCGCCGACAAGCGTCAGACTCGCTAAAAATTCGGAGTCTCTTGCGGCAAAATATGAGGCTCAGGTTAAGTGGATGCGTGAGAGGGGTATTACGGCAAGTTTGGATGGAACTCAAAAGCAGAATCGAAAGTCAGTGCGTGTCTTACCAACTGGATTAATGAAATCTAAGTCTTTAGATAAATAGTATTTCATGGTGTGCGCCTCTTTGAATTTGAGAGAAGTTTCTTTTAGGGATTAGAGCAATAATGCTATGCAGATTATCCTCGATATTGAGCCCAAAGCCTCAGAATCTCTAACCAACCTACAGATTGGTTTGGTAAGGATAGCAACGCGAGAATTCGCTTTTGGTAGACGCAGGTAAGCTAGTGAGCGTTAATCGATGTCGGAAAACCGTCGATGGCTACCGACCATCAGTTGCAGCAGGACGTCACCGCCCTGCTGCAGTCAGCGATAGTGTTGTTATTGACGACTTTGCACTGCTTCTAGTGTCTTCAGGACGTTTTCTGCTGGTGTGATCCCGCCAATCGTCTCTGCGATCTTGCCATCCGAGGTCAGAATGAACGTTACCCGTTCCGCAAAGCCGTGATCGATCTCGACACCACGCGTGTCTTGTGCACCCTCTCGGCGGTCGCGAACGTTGAGATCATATGATCTAGCAATTGCACCCGATGCATCTGAGGCTACCGCAAGCTTGCCTGCGCAATATGCCGGGTCGGCTGAGAAGTCGTTAAGTCGTTCGATACTGTCGAGGGAGACTCCTATAACGGTTGCGCCAGCCTCATTGAATGCCTCCATGTTTTCCGCGAATTCATATGCTTGGATATTACATCCCCGAGTAAAAGCCGAGGGATAGAAATACACCACTACCATACCGCCATCGAGCGCGTCGCGGAGCGAATAATCGAAAGCCACTCCGTTCAGTGATGCTCTCGCCTCAAAGACTGGCGCATTATCTCCTACTTCGAGCGCCCCGAAAGCAGGTAGAGTAATAGCAGTAACACCTAATAGAGTAAAAAGTTTATTTTTCATAATGTGCCCATTTTTGGTTGGTTTGATGTCTGTTGCTAAATGTTTAGTGTATATCCTGACAATTGCTATAGACGTGTGCAAGTTAGCATTTCGAATACTATCTTCTTCGATCGCGGGGGACCTTCTAGATATTGCTTGAGGCGCAGTTTCCACACGTTCTCGAGAGGTCTCGGATAGAGGTCCTAGGGTAACGAGTCTACAATTAGCCACTCCCGCCTGTAAGCCGCTATTCTTCCCATTATGCTGACCTTGAATTACGTCTACGATCCGATGTGCAGTTGGTGCTATGCATTTGCTCCCACCTGGAAGCGGATTTCTAATGAATTGCCGGTTTCAGTCTCGGTTGAGTACGTAGTCGGAGGGCTTGCCAGTGATAGCGATCATCCAATGTCCCAGGAGATGTGCGCATATATAGAGGGTACATGGCGCCATATTCTGGAAATAGTTCCTAATACGGAGTTCAATTTCGATTTCTGGATCCGTTGCGAGCCTAGGCGTTCGACCTACCCAGCTTGTCGTGCGGTCTTAGCGGCAAAGCATTTTGATCCTAAATTCGAAGCCGCGATGATCGATAAAATTCAAGTCGCCTACTACAGAGAAGCGAGAAATCCCTCGGATATCGATACGCTCTGCGAGCTTGCGGCTGAACTTGGCATTGAGGTGAGGTTTTTCCGGGAATTTCTGACCGGTGAACGCTGCGAGGCCATATTAAAAGAGAGCTTTCAAAAGAGGCGTAATTTCGGCGTTAGGGCCTTCCCTACTCTTGTGTTGGAGTCAATTGATGGCAGTGTTGTTGTTCCACATGATTTTTCGGATCCGCTAGTTACTCTCAACGCCATCGCTGTTGCCCAGACTACTGATGTCATGAAGCGCGCACAACCGAAACCTTTTGTGTGACCTATCACGCATAGTCAAGGTACTACTCTGTATAAGGCCGCATAAGCGAGCCAGCCGACCAGATTAGAGATATGGAGAGATCATTGGTAAAAGGTCTGGCGCTTGTTCGTAGTGATCTAACCACGGCAATTTGATTACCGTTGTCGGGCAGACGAAACGTTCGATTACGTTGGCCGTTTCCAACAGACTCACGGGTTGATCTACCGATTCATTGACGATAACGCCAGCAAGTTGTTGCCCGCGGGCGCGAAGAGCTTCCACTGCCGTCAGCGTGTGACTCAACGTGCCGAGGTAGCCGCCGACGACGAGTAGCACGGGTGCCGCGAGCGCTTCTATCCAATCGAGCACGGTGTGCCTTGTATCCAGCGGCACCATGATGCCGCCTATGCCCTCGATTAGTGTGATTTCGGACGCCCTCTTCTCGGCGCAAAAATCAGTGAGTTCGCTGAAAGTTACGGAACGCTGTTCTCGAGCTGCCGCCATGTCAGGGGAAAGTGCTGCCGCGAACCGCCAGGGCGTAATTTCCTCAACATGTTTGGTGCTCACGTCCCGTCCGAGAGCCGTTAAGATTTCACCGCTATCGCTAGTTGCCGAATTCAGTGGGTCGAACCCGGTTGCTACGGGTTTCAGCGCGTTGACACTGTGCCCTGCGGCCTTTAGTTGGCGGATCAATATGCTAGTAACGAAAGTTTTGCCGATTTCCGTTCCAGATGAGCTAATGAAGATCTGACTCACTACGCGCCCAATGCTTTTTTAAGCGTACTCGCAAACGCCTCTACATCTTCTTTCCGGTGTGCAGCCGAGAACGTGCAGCGAAGGCGTGCTGTGCCCTCCGGTACGGTAGGAGGACGAATCGCGACAACGAGATATCCCTTCTTTTGGAGGGTTTTACTAAGTTTGAGGACACGTTCTGAGCTACCGATCTGTAGCGGGACGATTGCGCTTTGCGCTGAAGGTAGCCCGAGTATTTCGGTAAATAATTGCGCGTTATCTAGTGGTTTTTTCACTAGCCTTTCATCGCTCATGATAATTTCGAGTGCTTTTGTTGCTGCGGCGACGGTGCCGGGGGGTAGGCCAGTTGTATAGATCAAGCTACGCGCCCGGTTACGGATAAGGTTGGTGACTGTGCGGTTTGCACAGAGATAGCCGCCGTAAGTGCCTATAGACTTCGAAAGCGTTCCCATCTGCAATGGCACGGGTATTGTTTTATTAGCCTCGACATTAGAGCCGCGACCGCCTCCTACAACACCAAGTCCGTGAGCATCGTCGGTCATGAGCCATGCATCGTATTCTGTTGCGATTTCGAGGAGTTTCGAGATAGGTGCTCGATCTCCGTCCATGCTAAAAACGCCTTCAGTTAGTAAAAGACAGTAGCGATGCTTATCGCGATGTTTCTTTAGCAGCGCTATAACATTGCTTTCATCATTATGTGAAAAGGAGATGATCCGACTTCGCGCGAGTCTTACGCCGGCGTGAAGGCTTGCATGACATGCTTCGTCCATGACGATCAGATCAGGCTCGCTGACGAGCGCCGGTATCGTCCCGATGTTCGCGAGGTATCCGCTACCGAATACGACGGCGTCCTCGGTGTTCTTAAGCGATGCAAGTTTCGATTCGAGGTCCTGGTATAACGCGTGGTTACCGGTAATATGCCGCGAAGCACCTGCGCCAGCGCCTAGGAGTTCTGTCGCGTCCTTTGCGGCTCTAATCACTTCAGGGTGCTGGGACAACCCGAGATAGTCGTTACACGAGAAAGAGATTAGGTCGATAGTACCGCGTTTTGTGATTCCGGGCGCCGTCCGGTTGGTTACGACAAGTTCTCGCTTAAGGAATTTTTTGTCCAAAGCCGCTAGTTTATTGCGGGCCATTTTTTGAAGGGAATTTTTGTTCAAAATTATAGTTTTGTTTCGATTGTTGTTCGAAGTCTGATACAGGTTGTCCCAGAGAAAAATATAAAATTCTCCCGGAGATAACTTAGCCCGGCCTACCACCTATAATTGCTAGTAGTTCCTCTGTTCGTTCTTGCATAAGTTTCGGATTTTCACGAGATTCTACATTTAGTCTCACGAGCGGCTCCGTATTTGACGAGCGAAGATTGAAGCGCCAGTCAGCGAACTGGACACTTAATCCATCGGTATGATCGACTAAAATAGCGTTCTTAGCATAGAGGGTTTCGGCCTTTTTTAGAACTTCGTCTGCATCGACTACCTTGCGGTTGATTTCACCACTGGCTGGGAATAATGTCATGCGTTCGTTAATGAGAGCTGCTAATGACTGTCCAGTTTGACTCATAATACTAGCTACTAGGAGCCACGGAATCATTCCGCTGTCGGCGTAGGAGAAATCGCGGAAATAGTGGTGTGCACTCATCTCTCCGCCATAGGCTGCATTGCTCTCGCGCATGGCATGCTTCATAAAAGAGTGGCCTGAGATACTTTCAATTGCTTTGCCGTTCCCCTGTTCGATGATTTCGAGCGTGTTCCAGGTAAGACGGGGATCATGAACGATAGTTTCACCCGGCGAATTTTCAAGAAATGCGTGCGCGAGCAGCCCAACGATGTAATAACCTTCAATGAAGCGTCCCTGGCTATCGAAGAAGAAACAACGGTCATAATCACCATCCCAAGCTATTCCTAAGTCAGCTTCAGTCTCTACCACGCGGTCGCTCGTACCTTGCCTATTCTCTTCTATCATAGGATTGGGTATGCCGTTCGGGAATGCGCCGTCTGGCTCGTGATGTAGCTTAATGAACTCGAACGGCAAATGAGGTTCCAGTAAATCGATGATCGGTCCAGCACCGCCGTTACCGGCATTTACCACGATCTTGAGGGGCTCTAGTTTTTCTATATCAATGTAGGAGAGCAGGTGAGCGATGTAGTCAAAAAAGATATCACGTTCGCTTACAGAGCCTAGGTTGTTTGTATATTCAAAATTGTTCGTCTCCGCCAACGCGCGGATTTCTTGCAATCCCGTGTCTCGACTAATTGGCCGTGATCCTTCTCTTACAAACTTCATACCGTTGTAGTCTGGCGGATTATGGCTAGCAGTAATCATTATTCCACCATCGAGTTTGTCGTGAAAAGTTGCAAAATAGATTAGCTCGGTGCCACCTGTTCCAATGGTGACAGCATTAACTCCGGAATCCACGAGGCCTCGTGTTACCGCTCGAGCCAAACTGATGCTCGACAGTCGAATATCGTGACCGACCGCTACGCGTTTCGGTTTAATGAAATTGCAATAGGCACGTGCGATGCGGTACGCAATATCTTCATTCAGCTCATCAGGCACGCGTCCGCGAACATCATAGGCTTTGAAACAGGTTATTTCGGTCATCAGAACCCGATAACTGGTACGAGATGGGAGTATAACTAGTCGGTCGGAGATACACTTGAATATTTCAAAGATGTTCTGTGTTGCTAGTGTTTAAACTTGGTCCTAGTATGGTTGTGTTTTCGCTCTGATAGATTTTCAGATGACGCTATCTCACTTGTGGTTGCCATATTCGCAGATGCAGACTGCGCCTTTGCCAAAAACGGTAATTAGGAGCGAGGGTGCGCATCTCCATCTCGATAACGGTGATCACCTCGTCGACGGCACGTCTTCCTGGTGGACGGCATGTCATGGTTACAGTCATCCGTATATCCGTGCAGCTATATCAGCCCAACTGGAGCAGCTCCCACATGTCATGCTGGGTGGTCTTGTACATCAGCCGGTGGTTGATCTAAGCCGCAGACTCGCTGAGCTACTTCCAGGCGATCTCGATTACGTGTTTTTCTCTGAGTCCGGGTCGGTGTCGGTAGAGATTGCTATGAAGATGGCAATCCAGTTCTGGATCAACAATGGTATTAAGGATCGAATCCGGTTCCTTAGCTTCGAGAATGCCTATCACGGCGATACATTCGCGGCGATGTCGGTTTGCGATCCTAAAAAAGGTATGCATCGCATGCTAACCGGCGTATTGCCGGAGCAGATAGTGACTACGCTACCGCGAAGTACCATCGAGTTTGCAGCATTCGAAAAACTTGTGGCTGCGAACGCTAATCAAGCCGCGGCGCTCATCATCGAACCGCTCGTACAGGCCGCAGCCGGGATGAAATTTCACGAACCAGAAGATCTTGCGCGTATTGTCGAGATAGCCAGGCATTACGAGTTATTAATCATCTTCGATGAGATTACGACTGGATTCGGCCGAACGGGCACGATGTTTGCTTGTGAGCAGGCGGATATTGTGCCGGATATTGTTACTCTTGCTAAAGCACTAACCGGCGGGATGCTCCCGTTGGCCGCGACCGTTGCGAGACAACATGTCTATGATAGTTTTTTATCTGAGTCGATCTACCAGGCACTCGTACATGGCCCAACATTCTGCGGTAACCCGATGGGCTGTGCGGCGGCTAATGCGTCCTTAGATCTCTTCGAGTCGGAGCCGCGACTCGAGCAAGTGGCGACAATTGCAGATCAACTAGAAGAATTTCTTGTGCCCTGCCTCGATATCCCACACGTAGCCGATGTTCGAGTGAAAGGCGCTATCGGTGTAGTACAGCTAGATCGCGTGCCCGACCTTACTGCTATGCGACAGCGCTTCCTGCGTGAGGGTGTCTGGCTAAGGCCGTTCGAGGATATCGTTTACATCATGCCACCGTTCGTCATCGGTAGCGAGGATCTGACGATACTCACCGACGCGGTAACACGTGTGGTGACCGAGTGGTCAGAGACAATTTTTTAGGAGCATCGTACTCGTAGCTCCAGCAACACTTGATCGATGGCGTCGCCGCTACAGCTTTAGAACATCTCTGACGCGTCAGGAGTTGGGGCCTCTCGGTTATCGTAGCGGTTTGGGATGAAATCACCCGTGACCATTTCCTTGTACGACATGCCCGGCGGCACCATTGGATAGACATCAGCCTTAGGATCAATGATTACCTCGAGGAATGCGGGCCCGTTAAAAGCTAAAAATTCGGCAAGTACATTCGGCAGATCTTTCTTGTTATCGATGCGCTTGGCATACTGAAAGCCATCAGCCTCGGCAGTTTTTACGAAATCCTTTTTGCGTAGAGATTTTTCGCTACCGGATAAGCGACCCTTGAAGAACATGCGTTGCCATTGCATAACCATTCCGTCGCCGTAGTTGTTGAGTACGACAATCTTGATCGGCAGATCATAAGTCGCAACGGTTTCGAGTTCCCCAAGGTTCATGCGGATACTAGCGTCCCCGTCTAAATCTATGACGAGACGGTCGGGTCGGGCAAACTGCGCGCCGATAGCTGCTGGCAAACCGAAGCCCATCGTGCCCATACTACCGGAGGTCAGCCACAATCTCGGCTCTCGGAAATCGAAATACTGTGCCGCCCACATCTGATGTTGGCCGACCCCAGTCGTGATGATGGCTTCGCCCTTTGTTATCTCATTTATCGTCTCGATGAGGTAGTTTGGTTGAATCAGGGTGCTGTCACGGTCATAGTTAAGAGCGTAGGTTTCCTTGAGTTTATTTAGATCGGTTAGCCAGTCGGAAAAATCCGTTTCGATTTCTCGATGACGGCCGTAGGCGGCTAGAGACAACAACGCGTCCTTTAGCACACCGACATGAGACCAGTCAGCAGTCTTTACCTTCTGAATCTCCGAAGGATCGATGTCGAAGTGCATAATGTGTTTTGCATTTGCCGCAAATTTCGGCGGGTTGCCAGCAACACGATCGTCGAAACGACTGCCCATGCTTATCAATAGGTCACAGTCATCTACCGCGTAATTAGCATAGGCTGTTCCGTGCATGCCTAGCATGTGCATTGCGAGCGGACTCATTGTGTCGATACTACCGAGGCCCATTAGTGTGGTTACAACCGGAATATTGTAGTTTGAAGTGAGGGCTCGTAGTTCATCGCTGGCATTGCCATTGATTACGCCACCACCAGCGTAGATCAGGGGCCGCTTGCTTTGCGTAAGCATTGCAAAGAACTGTTCGCAGCATTCCTCACTTAAGTTGTTCTGTTGCACGGCCAACAGCCGATGCTGGTATCCAGGCATCGGTAACAGTCCCTCGCCGTTGAATATACCCTCCCAGTTTTGAACATCTTTGGGGATGTCTACTACAACCGGCCCTGGTCGCCCAGAACGCGCGATTTCGAAGGCAGATCGCATCGTGGATTCGAGTCGTTCTGGTTCGGTGACGAGAAAAACATGTTTAGCGACGGACCCCATGACGCTAATAACTGGGGCCTCCTGGAAGGCATCCGTACCGATGGCGCCTGTTGCTACCTGACCACAAACTACCACGATCGGGATTGAATCGGCCATGGAATCTCGAACTGGGGTGACACAGTTAGTTGCCCCGGGTCCCGAGGTTACTATAGCCACGCCGACTTGGCCGGTGGCTCGTGCGTAGCCGGACGCCATGAAGCCAGCGCCCTGTTCGTTGGCAGGAACGACAAGTGGCATAGGTTCTGCACCATCCACCGAGTGAGTCTGGTTATAGCGGAAAACGGCGTCGTAGGTAGGCAGAATAGCCCCGCCACTATAGCCGAACATGGTTTTTACGCCCTCATCCGCCAGAACCTGGACGATCATGTCGGCGCCGGTCATCATGGAGCCCGTCAATGGGTGGGGGCGATTCAGTTTGGATTGAACCTGTGTGTCCATGGTATTACCTGATACTGGCCGTGATTTCCTCAACTTTCGACCACGACGACGCTGTTTCCATTCACTTATTCCGGAGTGTTGACGAAAAGTTTGTGCATTGCAATAGGCGTTGTTCTGGGCCAACATTATGTAGCCAAACCTTTAGTCTTAAAGGAGGCTGCGGCTAGACAGAAATGAGACATATCATAACTATACTGTTGCAGAATGAAGCAGGCGCCCTTGCTCGGGTAGCTAACCTGTTCTCGACGCGTGGCTACAATATTGAGAGCCTTAACGTTGCTCCGACTAACGACCCGATTGTGTCTCGGCTGACGCTTGTGACGAGGGGGTCCGACGAGGCGATCGATCAGATATCCAAGCAACTGGCGAAGCTAGTTGATGTTGTTAACATTGTCGATATGACTGATGACGATCATATTGAGCGGGAGTTAGCGTTGATTAAGTTGCAGTTGCATGAACGTAGTGGTGAGGATATATCGGGGTTGGTCAGGCAATCCGGTGCTCGGATATTGGACGATCATGAGGGGTACTTTACGGTTGAGCTGATTGGGGGTAGCCAGGATATCGATCGTTTTATGGCCGACGTCGCTGACCTTGCGGAGATTCTAACGGTGGTTCGCAGCGGCGCGATGGCGGCAGCTCGGGGTGAGCCGGTCCTGATGCCTTCGTAGGGCTTTTATCTCGTCCTTTCCGGACAACTCACATGGTTAATAAATCAAAATCAATTACCGCGACGCGACTCGCCGAGGCTAAACGGCTCGTTCTGAAGATCGGTTCCTCGTTGTTTGTTAATTCCGAGAGCGGTGAACTTGACCGGGAGTGGCTCGAAGAGTTGTGCGTTGAAGTAGCCGAGATGCACCAGAAAGGGCAAGAGGTCATTATCGTTTCATCAGGGGCTATTGCCCTAGGCGCGACCCAGCTCGGGGTAAATATCGCAAGAGCACGGCTGGAAGAGAGCCAAGCTGCTGCTGCGGCCGGCCAGATTCAACTCGCGCATGCCTATCAGGAAATTCTCGGCAGACACAGCATCAATGCAGCCCAGATTCTATTGACGCTCGATGACAGCGAAAGCCGGCGGCGCTATTTGAATGCGGCGAGTACGCTTTTCATGTTACTAAAATGCCGTGCGGTACCCATCGTCAATGAAAATGACACGGTTGCTACTCAGGAGATTCGTTACGGTGATAACGATCGGCTTGCGGCTCGGGTCGCACAGATGGTAAGCGCAGATTGCCTTGTGCTGTTGTCGGACGTCGATGGGCTATATACGAGCGATCCGCGAACGGATTCTAGCGCTGAACATATACCGGAAATCACGGAACTAAAGAGAGAGTATTGGGATATGGCCGGTGGTCCGGGCTCAAATCATGGTTCTGGTGGAATGCAGACTAAACTCGACGCAGCCCGTATCGCAATGGGTGCTGGCTGCCGGGTCCTTATCGCTCCAGGTCAGGTTACACGACCAATTGAGGCCATGCGGAATGGCGGTCGGGTAACCTGGTTTCTGCCTAGCTCAACTCCGCGTGCAGCACGTAAGCAATGGATAGCGGGGACCTTACAACCTAAGGGAGACCTCTTCGTTGATGATGGTGCAAAGGAGGCGTTGGTAGCGGGGAAAAGCCTACTGCCCGCAGGCATAACGCGGATTGGTGGTGAATTTGACCGCGGCGATGCGGTGCGCGTCGTAGACCACTCCGGCTCGGAAATAGGCCGTGGTCTTTGTGCCTATGGTGCGGCGGATGCGCGCGCTATCGCGGGGCGACATTCCAATACGATTGCCAGTGTTTTGGACTATCACGGCCGAGATGAGATGATTCATCGCGACGATTTGGTTCTGACTGAGGCAGACACCGGGACATGACAACAAACGGTAGACCATTGGTTGAAGAGATGGGTGACGGCTTGCTGGAGCAGATGCAACGGTTGGGCCAAGCTGCAAAAAAGGCTGCCGATCTCCTCGGGCGGGCCAATGCAAATAGTAAAAACGCGGCACTGCTTGGGGCGGCCGAGGCCATGCGCGATTCGGTAGAAGATATTCTTGCGGCGAACGATATTGATTTCAGGAACGGCCAAGACCGTGGCTTATCGGCGGCTATGCTGGATCGATTGAAGTTAACGCCAGAACGAATAGAAGGCATTTCACTTGGCTTGGAGAGTATTGCCGCTCTGCCTGAAAATATTGGCGAGATCAGTGCTGAGTGGGAACGGCCCAACGGCTTGATCATTCAGCGCGTGCGTGTGCCGTTAGGGGTTATCGGTATCATTTACGAGAGTCGGCCGAACGTGACCGCTGATGCTGGTGGGCTCTGTCTGAAGGGTGGTAATGCAGTTATCCTTAGAGGTGGCACCGAGGCCGTCGAGTCCAACACAATAATCCATAGCTGTCTCGTAGCTGGCCTAGTTTCCGCTGGCTTGCCCGAGACGTCGATTCAAAGGATACCGACTCAGGACCGCGAAGCTGTCGGCATTCTTCTGCGAGACATGGCGGAGTACGTTGATGTCGTCGTTCCGCGTGGCGGCAAGAATCTTATCGCACGCGTTCAGACAGACGCGCGAGTTCCTGTTATGGGTCATCTGGAAGGGCTTTGTCACACCTATGTTCATGGTGGTGCCGATCTTGATATGGCACGGGCGATCTGCGTTAACGCAAAGATGCGGCGCACGGGCATTTGCGGTGCGACTGAAGCAATTCTCGTCGACGCGGCTGTTGCGGACTCACATTTGGTCCCAATCATTGCTGATCTCATCGCTGCAGGTTGCGAGGTGAGGGGGGATAGGCGAACCCAGGAAGCCAATTCTCGCGTTAAGCCGGCTCTAGACACTGATTGGGGTACTGAGTTTTTAGACGCAATCGTTGTTGTGCGTATTGTCGAAGGCCTTGATGAAGCGTTGGACTATATTCGCCGTTATGGTTCCCAGCACACAGATGCAATCGTCACAGCGGACGAAAAAAGTGCCGATCGTTTCCTAACGGAACTCGACAGCGCAATCGTCATGCACAATGCATCTACTCAGTATGCAGACGGTGGCGAGTTCGGTATGGGGGCGGAAATCGGTATCGCGACCGGACGGATTCACGCTCGCGGCCCTGTAGGCGCGGAGCAACTGACTAGTTATAAATACGTTGTCAGAGGGACTGGGCAGACGCGCCCCTGATATACGTCTTATGATCGAGTAGGGTAAAGCATCCTAGCGCGAGGTTGATAAAATCCTTAACTAATTATTGGAAGCAAGAATGACGTCTATCTTGATGAATACCATAAAAGTGCTAATCTCGCTGCTGTTAGTGGCGTTAGCAAGTTTTACGCTCGGCTATGCGGCATCTGCGCCGCTAAATCGCCTGCCTGCCGACGTGCTTGATGTCGTGCCTCCTTCATCTAGAGTCAGTGGCCCTCCTGGGAAAATGACGATCCGTCAGGGCAGTTGCCGTAGTATCGCTCTATCTGATATCCGTCGCCGGATCGTCGATATAGCTACTCAAGAGTGGGGTTATTTTGGTTTCAGTGTTGTCGATCAGACGAGTCAGGATCCTGAGCGGTCGTCGCCCCGAAGTATTCGTCGGCCATCACGATTGGCGTCTTGGGAATCTCTGCGCGTGGCCGATACCATTGCCGGCTACTGGACCGTTACCCCAGATGGTAGCTGGATAATCGAGCGCCAAAATCGTGTCTGGAGTGGTCCTACTGGTCCCTCGACGCGTTGGCGTGATCCCTGGTCCGCTGCATTTATTTCATGGGTGATGTGCGAAGGCGGCTTCGCGGAGTCGAATCAATTTCGGCGGGCTATCGCCCACCACATCTACATCGATCAGGCTATTCGGGTGCGTGACAACGGTGTAGAGCAGGCCGCGTTTGCCGCTTACGATGTCGGTGAAGTGGATATTGAACCTGGGGATTTACTCTGTACTGCACGTCGCGCGGCTTATCGCACGCTTAACGAACGGCGCGATCATCTCGGTATTGGTGCGCGAACGCACTGCGATATTGTGGTCAAACTTGACGAAGTAAATCAACGTATTCTTGCGATCGGCGGCAATGTTCGTGGCTCAGTGCGTCTCAAAATATTGCCCGCGTTTCGCATCCAGAGTGGGCCCCTGCAGGCGGTAGATCAGTCGATGATCCCGAATGGCCGTGCTGTATTCGCCCATCTCAAATTGCGAGCCGATTCCGTTGAGACGGACGTGCTGGATAATAGTCCAACAATTAAGGCACTTGGAAAGCGCCACGAAGTTCTGTCGTTGATGAACTAGTTTTTGGGTATGCTCTTTGGGGACGTACGGAGTTCCTTTCGGCGCTACTCAACGAAGCAATTGTAATCTTCCACTTCCAGACACCAGTAAGTCTCGCGGGTTCCGTAAAAATTAACGGGTCCCAGTGAATTGCTTCGTAGTTGAACTGGGTTCCACTTCGATCGTGGTCAGGTTATCGAGGTTGCAGTAGAACGCTGAGCCATGATGTGTGATAGCCATAGTGGGTCCCAGAGCTAGTAAGCAGATCAAATCAATATGACGCAACATGCCGTGAATCCTTACATCCGACCGAACGGTAAAATTATAAGTTAGCATTTTGTGCTTCAATGCGGTAACCGTCCGGCTACGCTCGTAGAATGGGACTGAAACAACATTGTAGTATGGTCAAAAATAAGGAGACTCACTTGGCTTTATTAGCAATTCCGACTGACGATGATGCGACGCCCGAGCAGGCGGTTCTGTTCAGGCACGGTAAGAAACTGCTCGGTCGTGTCGCAAACGCTGTTCGCGTCGCCTCACATTCGCCTAAGCTGGCGCAATCGATTTTTGGATTTATCGTTGCTGCGCTGCGCGAAGAAGTGACAGAAATTTTGCCACTTCGTACCAAGGTTCTTGTGATATTAAAAACTTCAACACTGAATGCTTGTGAATACTGAACTAGTCATAACATTACGCTCGGTCGAGCGGTAGATATCACCGAAGATACAATCGAAGCGCTGAAGGGCGATTACCTAAACTCAGATCATTTTAGTAGAGCAGAGATGGCCGCGATGAGGTGGGCCGAGGTTCTAACACTAAAGCAATATCACGGTACGCCAGGCCAGTCACCACAGAGTGTTGAGGTTATGGCTATGCTCAAAGAAAGCTATGACGAAGCGCAAATTGTCGAGATCACAATGGTGTCGGGATTCTTCAATTTCTGGAATCGTTTTACAGATGGATTGCAGATTGATTTAGAGGATGACCCACTAATGAAATTGATCCAGAAGTCCGCTCGCGTGGATCCAAGTGATTACGTTGCGTTTATGCGCGACTGCTGGTGGAACCGTGCTGAGTCTTAATGGGGGGGCGGAATGAACTAAAGGATTGATTTATCATGACAGTAGGGGATCGGAATAAGTTACATTGGCATTGAAAAGACTCTGTGGGGAGTTTTAATGAATCGTATAGCAGCAACTCTGGTTTTCGCGGTCATCGTGCTGTGCCCTGCGCTTTCCTTGGCTCAGGGTTGGCGGCTTTATGCCAACCAGGAAGATTATTTCAGTGTAAATTTTCCAGGAGAACCGGAGATTGAGAAGGCTATCTATAATTCCGAGTTTGGTGCGCAATTTCCCTCACGTGTCTACAGCGTTCGAAATTCGTCAGGATTTTTTACTGTAAATGTGGTTGATTTCCGTGATGCGCAGCGGATACATATTGAGCTGATGGCTAACGAGTCGGAAGCCTTGCAGTATCAAGCCAGGAATAGATGGATTAACGATCAGCGTGCCGCTATGGCACGTGCCGCTACGGAATTTCGTCAGCGTGGCGGTACTGTCACCTATGACGCTTGGGCTCATATCGATCACGTTGAAGGGCATCAGCTTCAGATCAGTAATTTCGACGGCACACGAACTTTCGTGGGGATTTTCTTCCATGCTAAGGGGCGCATGCTCTATGTACTAGAGGCTACCGTTTCCCCGACGTCGCCGCCACCCGGACAGTTTCAACAGTCCCTACAGTTTCTCGATGAGTATGGTAATCGCATTCGCTATGATTTTGATCCTGAAGGTATTACCACACGCCGGCCGGATTACTGATAGGGTAGCGTAGTTTCCTAGTATCATTCTCCCGCAGGAACTATCATTGGTTGCAGTGAGAACGGCTATTGATTCAGAAGAAAATCGGAGTGCCTGCATGAGCAATAAATACCAGTTGTTAGCTATTACCTTCTTCCTAGGTTTCTCGCTCAGTGGGTATGCATATGACTGCGAGGTCTCGTCGTTCGAGCCGCTTGCCGCGGACTCTCGATATGGTGTGACGATTACGAGCGCTGAATTCGTGGACGAGACCGGCGGTTACTGTCGCGTCGAAGGTGTGATTGCCAACGATGACGGCCGAAGTCAGATCAAATTTAGACTCCGCTTTCCGGATGTAGCAACCTGGAACGGTCGTTTTCTCGTTAGTGGTAACGGCGGTACTGCGGGCTCATTTCAAAGTGAAAATCGGGTACAGGTTGCGTTGGAACTCGGATACGCGACAGGACAAACCGACACAGGTCACAGCGCACCTGATAGATTTGGATTAGAGGATTGGCTCATGAAGGAGCTCGAGTCCGGTGTCATTGTTCCCAATTATGTGGCAATCGACAACTTCGCGTATCAGTCGATTCATCTAACGACCGTCGTCGGTAAACAATTCGTTGACGCATTCTATGCACGGGAACCGGAGTATTCGTACTACTTAGGTTGTTCTACAGGTGGGCGTCAGGGTTTGAAGGCTATGCAACGGTACCCTAACGACTTCGATGGAATCGTCGCTGGAGCACCCGTCTTTTCTTTGACACGGTTAAATATGTCGCAAGTTTGGACTGCCCAACGGGTTGCGGAACTGGATGCTGCGGGAGAATCTCTTGTGCCCGAACAATTAGACCTGATAAAGCGTAGTTCTGTGGGTATGTGCGATGCGCTTGACGGGGTTACGGATCGGATCATCGATGACCCGCTAAAATGCGCTTTTGACCCAGCCATGCTCCAGTGCTCCGTGTCAGAATCATCGCCGCAATGTCTCACCGATAGACAGGTTCAGTTCGTTCGATCGATCTACCATGGTCCGGTAACCGCAGCTGGAGAACGGATCTATCCCGGCCGGGCCCGCGGAAGCGAAGGAAGTAGCCCGGGTGGTATGGGAGGCTGGATGGATCTGCTGCCATCGCCTACATGTCGTTTTTGCGATTTAGTGTCTCGCGCCTGGTATCAGGATCCGGACCGCAACATGCTCGAGGAGTTCAGTATAGATAATTTCGAGGATGTTGCGGCTGCCGATTCCTCCTATTACTCTGGCGTAACCCGTGCCGATAATCCCGACGTGACGCCTTTCGTCCAAAGCGGTGGTAAAGCTATTCTTTACCACGGCTTGAGTGATCCAGGCGTGACGCCGGTGACCACAATCGAAATCTACGAGGCGATGGAAGATACGGTCTCGCGTAAGCGCGGTGAGTCGGATTTCAGAGAGCACTTGCGATTGTTCCTAGCACCTGGGATGGGACATTGTGGGGGTGGCGACGGTCCCAACGATTATCTTCGACCGGCACTGGAGGCGATCGATGCCTGGGTTTCCGAAGACACGGCGCCAGATTCGATCGTGGTAAGCCACAGCCAGCGCGGTTTGTCGCGCCCTTGGTGTCCGTATCCTCAGGTTGCGAGACCAAGAGAGCCAAACCTCGACTCGAATGACGCTGCAAACTTCCAATGCGTCAATCCACCAGAATAAGCTTGGTGGGTTTGACGCTATTGAGTACTAATTTCCCCAGGGTGTGATGGCGTTTTTGAGTTGCGCATAACCATCTAAGAAATTGGGCCTCTCGCCTGCGTAAATGTTGTCGAATGTTTCGAGGGCCGCGTCAAGCCAGGCGTGGAGTTTTGTGTTGTTGGGATTGGCATCTCGGTAGGCGTCGCGAATAAGAACGAAGTGGATGCGCGGGTCGTAAGGGCGTTTGGTGCCACCCATCGACTCGTCACCGTCTAGTAGTCTCAGCAACATCGCGTCGGCTGAACCTAGCGTTTGCTCATGAATCGGTGGGCCGTCCATACGGTACATAACCGAGGTCATGTCACGTCCGTTACCCGTTGTGTAACCCATCTCGCCCCAGACATCACTCATTTTCTTATCCGAGCCGATATGATCGAGGACCCGCTGTCCATAAGCCCGCAGAGGGTCAGACACGTCGGCGAGTAGATCGGTAAGTCGGTCGCCATCGAGATCCGTAGCCAAAACAATAGTGTCTTGCTGTTCGATGAGGTCCCAAAGTAGCAGACCGTAGTTAGTGTCGGCGATATGCTGCTCAATTTGCCCGGTCCAGTCTCCCATACCGGCTTTAAAATCTGTGGGAAGGAGCGAGATGATTCGGTCGATCAGTTCGCGATGTTCAACATATCCGTCCACCGCATATTTTCGACCAACATTAAACTTGGTTCCCTGCAACATCCATGAGAGTAGCCCTGCGTTGATGCCATCTTCCATAGCTTGAGTTGGTTTAAAAGCGACGCGTCCGAGTTTGCCGGTGTCATTAACCATTTTCAGAAAGCGACGGTTGGCGTAGGCCATCTGAATACCGGGGGTGTTCATTTCTGAATGTACGATGCCATTCTTTTTTGTGACTGTGAATTTGGCACGATCCTGTGAATAGGGCAGACACGGCATACTGCGGACCACGGTGATTGGGCCGTAGGGCCGCACGTTACAGTAGACGCCGGCCTGAGTTCTGAGCGGCGCATTGCCAGATTTTCCCATTACGACGACTTTTTCGCCGCTCGCATCATTAACGTAGGCGTCGCCGGCGGTAGACCACTTGATTGATGTGCATGGCATATTCCCGAACCAGCTCAGAGATTCGAGCTTGGTGTCGTGTCGGTATTGTGCCCACATTGGTACTCCGTAATAAGGGAGTCCTAGCACGTCGATTGCCGCGATTGTACCGAGCAGGGCATAGGCATCTGTCAGAGAATGCGCGACCGGGTTAACGATTCCGTCATGGTTTCCACCTTGCCAGATGACAGCGTCAGGATAGCCAATCGGACGTATATCGGCTGGTTCGAAGAGATCGTTTAGTAGTCCGATCAAATCACCGCTGGCAGCTTCGGTGCGTGCAATATTCATCAGGTCGAGCATAGTTAAGTCTCCAACAAGCTTTCTATTGTTAATTTTCCCAGTTAGGACGGCCCCATGAGCCGAAGGGGATGAGAAGGTCGGCTATTATACGAGCGAGTTAGCCGGAATCCGACTTCTTTGACCGGTCTACTGCGGTGTAAACGACACGCGGACGGTCTCCGCGCCGTGAATATAGGTGCACACTTGCCATATCGGCTAGTGCTGTATCACGCTTCTCCTCAGTCTCGTACCAGTGAAACTGCTCCCAATCTTCGCCGAGCAGCCGATTAAACGTGTCGTCTACAGGTAAGCTAACCCTGATTCCGAATTGTTTTGATTGTGCTAAATCGCGGTTCAGGTTATGGGGATGGCAGATGGGCATCGATGAAGATTCCAAATTGTAGATGGCCGGTACGGTAATGATAGCTCAACTGCCTGCTACAATCTGACCAGACCCCGAGAAGACCGTAGTGGTCAGTATCAGACTTCTGGGGTCGAAGGATCGGGATTCGGTGTCGAGCATAGTGAATACAGGTGATTTCTTCGTGGCAGCCGGCCCGGTGCAGCCGGATGACTTGTGCTATATCGAACGTGACAGTGATGCGGCGCTCTGCCAGTCACTTCAAGACCAAAACTTCTGCTATGTTCTAAGCCAGCGCTCGAGCGGTAAATCGAGCCTGATGGCGCGTACGATTCAAATGCTTCGCGCCCAAGGGCAGGTCGCGGCCGTTGTGGATTTGACTCAGATTGCTAGTCGGGGCGAAAGTGAAGAACCTGGTCGGTGGTACTACAATATCGCCTACAGGATCGTCCGCGAGCTGCGACTCAAGGTAGACCTGCAGGGATGGTGGAAGGAGAAAAGTGTACTTAGGAGCGATGAACGGCTAGCCGAATTCTTTTGGGAGATCGTCTTAACCAATACTGCGGTTCCTATCACGATCTTTTTTGACCAAATCGAGCTTGCTGTAGATTTGCCGTTCTCTAAGGATCTCTTCACCGCGATTCGTAGTTGCTATAACTCCCGTACCACAGAGCCGGATCTCGGCAGACTGAATTTCGTAGTTCTTGGTGCCGCTTCAACGCGGCAGCTTGCTCCAGACCGCACTGTTTCGCCGTTTGATCTAGGTATTGCTATAGAACTTAACGACTTCACGGTTGAGGAAACCTACCAGCTCATCCCGGGCTTCCCGTCGAAAGGGGATCACGCTAAGTTGTTGCTCGATAAAATTTACCGTTGGGCAAGTGGACAGCCTTATCTGACACAGAAGATTGCGCGTGGTGTTGTGCGCCGTGGCGCTCGATCCGAGGACGTCGAAACCGTTGTGCACGAATTGTTCTTGGCTCAGGGTGCGCGTCGCGAGGAGCCACTTCTTAATCAACTACGAGCCCTTCTAACCCGGCGCGCGCCGAGAAATCGTCAGGCGCTTGCGTTACTTGGCAGAATCGGGAAGGGATCTCAAATTCCTGGGGACTCAGGATCAACAGGGCAACAGCTGTTGAGTGTTGCAGGTCTGAGTGCGATTGATGATGAGGGTATGTTGATACTTAGGAATCAACTCTTCAGTACTGTCTTCAACCCGCGGTGGGTAAGTAGCTTACTGCCGTTCAATTGGCGCGCAGCAGCTGTCGCGGCCATAGCTGCTGGATTCATGACTATGGTGCCTTGGTGGTATACACAAATTCTTCCACAGCCCTACATTGAATCTATGTCGAGCGTCAGTCAGCCGATCAATGATGCTTACTTTACCTATCAACGTCTACATCGGCTACCAGGTTTCGGAGTGACTGCAGATAGGTTGTTCACGGATGTCCTCGTCCACCATAGTAGGCTAGCAAGTACGTTCGCGGAGATCCAAATTGTAGATGGTTTTCTTCGCGACATGCTCGATCGTGAGCAGCTCGCTGAGGAGCTCAAGGGAGACTACTGGTTAAGACGTGCGGTAGCCGCTTCTCGTGCAGAAAAACGTGATGAAGCGCTGTTGTTAGCATCTGCGGCAATTCCGGGCCAGGGAGAGTCGGCAAGAGCACTTGTTACTGAGTTGATAGGCTCGGATTACCATTCTTTGCAGCGCAGCTTCCGGCTTGCCGAAACGCCTGCTCACTGGGAGGTTGACTGGGAAGCGCAGGAAATCGTTATCGTTACAGGAAACAACAGAGTACGCCGGCTTTCCTTAAATGGAAGGGATTCCAATGAATTAGCAAACGGCTTGACGGCACTGCAGCATCTGGCGGTCCGCCGTGAGGTTAGCGTTGACGAACCGGGCTCGGCCGGCGCGTTCCTGTTAGAGCTGGATATCGTTCATGCTGCCGATGAACAGATTTTGGTCTCTCTTGAAGCTCCGAACGGGGTGCGGGCAGGCTTTACGTTGCCAGCAAATGGGCTGGACAGGGCCGAGTTTGAAGCTGTCGGGATATCAGCTTTGGCTAACTTAGCTGATGCAGATCGCCAGGGTGTTTGGCGCTTGACACTCGTTGACCGGGAAGTGGGTTTCGTCGGTGAGTTGGTACGATGGGGGCTATCGTTTTCCGAAGAGCTTCGCGGTTGGATCGACGATCCAGAGCCAAATTTAATTATTCCCGATCCGGGCCGTTCGAATCAAGTTGATGTCACGATTAGTCCGAACGGGCAGCTTGCAGTTGCGCTCCCGTCGCGATCAGGGACGGTTGGAACTCTTGCGTTATGGGATATCCGTTCTGAGTCGGCGGCTGTAGATCTTGAGCTTGACATGACACCTGAGTTTCTAATACTAGTTGGTAGGACTTCCCGGCTGATAGCTGTTGCTGGCAATACGCTAACTCTATGGGACACGGATGAGAGATTGCAGGTTGGACGAGTTGCAACGCAGACAGGATTTCTGCTACCACCGGTTGTGGGTGGCGATGGCGATTACATTGCAATTGCCGAGCAACTGGACTTTAACTCTTCTTTGTACAGTCTTCTGCGAACGCAAGATGGTGAATTAGTTACAAGTATCACCGGAGTTACAGGCGTTCGTGATTGGATACTTGGGCCTCAGGCCCGTTACTTAGCATTACTCGGTTCGGTCCGCGATGTGCAGCTTATGGATCCACGTCGCGGTGATATCTTAGCCGAGCTTCCCCATGACCGGCCTCCAGTCCGTCTGATACCAGCATCCGCCGGTGACCGACTGGTCAGTATCGATAATGGAGGCGATATTTTCGTTTGGAACCTAAGTAATTTAGATGGGACGACGCCTACGCGCCGGCTTTTAGGAGTGACCGTCGACCCAGCTAGCGTCAGCGTAGCAACCGATGGTTCTATGGTCGCATTTGAGGCCGCACAAGGTCACGTGGTTGCCAGAGATATAGCTGGCGAGAGCGAGCCGTTCAATTTACGCGTACATCGTGATGATGGGGGAATCCGGACCCGCTTAGCGCCTGATGGAGGTCTGCTGATTACGGCTAGCGGTGGGCTTTTGCAGCTATGGCAACTCGAGGATAGGAAACCCGGGAGTGGCACAGGCCTCGACCTTTCTGCTCTCGCTCTAGATAGGTCTGGAAGAGTTGCTGCTCTTGGTTTTCGGGACGGTAATGTTAGCGTTCTGACAACGAGCCAACTCGAAAACGGAGGCTATTCACAGGAGGAAGTCGACTATATTGGGCACCAGGGTAGCGTGAGCAGTATCGTCGTCGATACGCTGCGAGGATCAGTTGTCAGTGGTGGTGATGACGGGACTGTTCGCATCTGGGATATCGCAAGTGGTGCCCCACTCGAATTGTTTATGCGACACGCTGCAGGTCCCGTCAATGCAGTAGCGCTAAGTCCAGATGGCCAATGGATCTTGAGTGCTGCTGAGTCTAGCGCGAGACTTTGGAATATAGCCGATGGTGAATTGGCTACTCAAGTTATTACAAATGGTGCAGCGCTCGCCGTATCTTTTTCGCCGCAGGCAGAGCGTTTCGTTGTCGGTGATAGTGTGGGTAACCTGTTTTTTGAATCGCTGAAAGAAGTTTTGCCTAGACGGTTGGCCCGTGCCCAGGACTCTATACTTGCGCTGGCTCACTCGCCTGATGGCGAGTTTTTAGCAAGCGGTGACATGTCGGGTCGTGTGCAACTCTGGGACCCAGAGAGTGCCGCGGCGCTCGGTGAACCCTGGAAATTTCCCCATCCTATCCGGTGGATAGGGTTCACTGAGGGAGATGGCTATTTAATCGTGCAGACGGATCATTGGTTACACCGGCTATTGGTTGAAAGTCAGACACTGAGTATCTACGATAGTCGCATGCTTGAGGTCGGTACGGCGGCTGGTGTGGCTCTCGCGACTTCGCGTGGAGAGCAGCTTCGTTTGGTGGGCGGGCGTGGCCTCGGGCGACCTATTTACTATGAACTCGATCTAAGTAAGCCGGCTACATTGCCATTACCTGAAGGCTCACCCCTCCTCGAACGGGACTGGCCGGGGTTGCTTGGGCTCCAACTCGATGCAACCGGCGCTGTAGTTTTACAATAGTTGTAAATTTATACAGCTTCTAGTTTTTTCGTTCCGATTCGCTCTACCGTCACCCATTATGAATAACCTCGCTTTTATAGGTACTTTGTTAAACGGGTAGTTGTGGGTTAGGAGTTTTGATATGCAAATCCTGCTGGGGAAACGGGATCTCGATATTGTTAGCCGCGAAGGATTTGTATACTTCGCAGTTTAGTTTGTGCTCTAAAAGACCACGGAAAGCTGGGTGCTCAACCCACGCCAGCAATTCGAAGTCTAGACTGGAGCTACCGAACGCGCGTAGCCGCACTCTTGGTTCCGGTGTTGTGCAGATTTCTTCATGATCTTCTGCCGTTTGCACAAGAATTTGTTCAACCTCGTCGATATCACTGCCATAGGCAACACCGATTTTTATACGAATTCTGAACTTCTGGTAAGGGCCACCGCTCTCGTTGATGATCTTCGCGTTACCCATTACGTTGTTAGGTACGCTGATCTCGACATCGTCGCGTGTCAGCATGCGCGTACTTCTTAAACCGATGTGAGTTACCTCTCCGCGTTCACCGGTATCTAGATTGATATAGTCACCAACGTTATATGGACGATCCGCGAGGATTGACATACCGCCGAAGATATTCGCAAGCGCATCTTGGGCGCCAAAGCTTAATGCCAGACCGACTATGCCCGCCGAAGCGATCAGTGCGCTGACATTGATATCCCAAGCGAGGAAGATGAAGTACAAAGCGCCGAGCATAAGTACGAGTTTCGCGGAGTTATCGAATAGTGGTAGCGTGCTCGGTTGCACAAATTCGTAGCTACCTTGTGCTCTGCTCAGCATTTTCAATACTTGTCCGGACAGTTTGATCGTGAATCCTAGCCATACGAATACTGCGATTGTTCCGAGACAAGACAGTGTTATTCGTGTGAGCGTTGGAGAGAGCTCTAATTGGTATGTTGCTACCGATAAGCCCACGAAGAAGATGCTGATAAAAAGTGGTCGCCGTAATGCTTCGACTATCTTGTCGTCGATTTGACTTTTTGTCTGCCGAACTAGTCTGCCAACCGTTATTACGATGAGGCGTTCTGCCACGATCGCTAGAACGAGGCTGATTGTGATGATAATAAGCGCCTGTAGCCACAGATAGGGTCCCAGCCATCCGAGCCAGGGTGTGGTAGCGTCGACTAGTGATTGAATTTGGTCATTCATCTTGACCGTTCCTTCCTCTGGCTCTAGTTTGTGTTGACACCGGTTGTGGTGAGTCGTATTTCTTCAATAGTCCGACCATAATTTTTACCTACTATTAGCAGATGACCGAGCTTAGATATAAACGGAGACATTGTTAAAAACTTATATCTTGAGTTCCAGTCAGAAGGAAGTCTCTAATTTTACCGCAACCTTTCCAATTTATGCGTGAAAGAGTGAATCATTTGCCCAGAAGACTTTCGTTCTAAGCCTAGGGTTGATAGAAGCTATGATGCATAAGGAATTTTGGGATAATAGAGACAATTGGAGCTGAAGATTGTGTGGGTTTGCGGGTACACTTAGAGTGTCTGAATGGGTTGGGGCCGTCAGAGCAAGCTTAAATGTTCGTCACTAGATCTATACGAATGGTTTTATACTGGGAAGCCCGTTCTTTTTTAGTTCTGTTGGTCATTTTAGGGATAGTTGGTTGCTCTTCTGCGCCACCCCAATCTCCGGAGAATCTTTGCGCGATATTCGATGAGTATCCCGGTTGGTATGACGCGGCTAAGGAATCCGAGGATCGCTGGGGTACGCCATCGCACATACTCATGTCATTCGTGAAGCAGGAATCAGCTTTCGTCCATGATGCGAAACCGCCTCGTGACTGGTTCCTATTTATTCCCCTGGGGCGACCATCGTCGGCGGAGGGATATGCACAGGCACAAGACGCAGCTTGGGACGAGTACCAGGACGAGAACGGTGGCCTGTTCAAAAGCCGCTCGGATATTGATGATGCACTCGATTTCATTGGCTGGTATAACAACAAGAGCAGTCAAGCTCTTGGGATTTCTAAGTGGGATCCCAAGAATATGTATCTGGCATACCATGAAGGACGGGGAGGATATGCGCGCGGAAGCTACAAAAGTAAGCCAGAGGTTGTGCGTATTGCCGAGCGTGTTGACGGCCAAGCACGCAAGTATGGCGCTCAGCTTCGTCAGTGTGAGGACCTTCTTTAGTAACCAGTCTGGCCAGTGACGACGATTGAGCTAAACGATTTCGCTACAGGATGACCCAAAGGCAAAGCAGCTATAACAGCGGTGATGCTTCATCATGATGCGTTTGTCTATGCTCTCCGCTAGCGTACCGCCGAGATCATAGGTTTCGTCGTCGTCGACTAGTGTGCAGGCATATACGCGCATGCGCCCTTGTTTCTTGATCACCATTTTTGAGAAGTAACACATGAAGGCTTGGCGAGACACTTCGGTATGGTGCGTTCTCATGCAGTTTTCGGTGATGTAGGGCACCTTAGGATCGCAACCGGGCGTCAGAAATTCTGGAAATGGGACGATTGTTGTGTCCTCGGTCAATCCATATTGACGAAACAGTTGCCGGAATTCGAAATTAACGGCGTCTTTGTTTTCATCTGCGTCCATCTGTCTTGCGACAGACACCTTGAAACCGCGCTGCCCCAGCTCTCTCATACTTTGCCAAGACTTTACAAAGCTACCTTTACCCCGTCCGGCATCGTGACGAGCTTCGTTCGCATAGTCTATGCTGATCCTGAATGAGACTGGATAAGGTTGTTCCTTCAATGTTTCTATCTGAGGTAGGCGCTTTAATACTGGATCAGTACCGTTAGTTAGCACAAGGCAGGGATTGAGCGTGGATGCATAACGCAGTATGTTGATGAAGTCTTTGACGATAAATGGTTCACCTCCCGTAAACGAAAATTGCTGTACGCCGAGGGCGGTGGCTTCGTCGATCAGAGGCCGCGTATCCGGCAGTGTCATTCGATCGAGACGGGTGTCTCCGGGTTTAGATCCCTCGAGGCAGAACGGGCAGGCAAGGTTGCAGGCGGTGCCCGTATGGAACCAGAGTTCCTTAAGCGGCCCGGGATCAATATAGCCGTGTGGTTCTGCGCTAGGTTTTATGTTCAGCCGGTCTACCGCGGTGCTCATGATTTCGAGTCTCTGTTTGTGTTGAGCCTTCTATAGTATCGCTCGGCGAGTTGTTCCGCCGGGGTGCCTAGGACATGGCGAATCGCGAGATCTCGGTTCGCCAGGCTTCTACGACACCAACCGTCGCGCTCCCAGCGCTTTGGTGTCACGCCTATGGGTAAATCAATTGCTCGAAACTGTCCGCGGGCACGCAGATTTTTTACTAGCGTGACTTCCTCAAACAGAGATTGATGCGGGAATCCGCCTATATCACGGTACGCGGTGCGGCGTGCAAATATCCCCTGATCGCCATACGGAATGCCGCCTAGTCTTATACGCAAGAAAATCAGACATTCGAGCAAGCGCTTCCACCAGGTGGAGGCTCCTGTAAATTTAAAACGGAAGTAACCGCCTTCGGCGCCGTTCGCGATCGCATGCGAGATGGTTGTCAAACTGTCGACATGTGGTTCGGAGTCGACATGCAGAAACCAGACGATATCGGATGTTGCTATTATCGCGCCCTGATCAAGTTGTTCACCGCGGCACGGGATCGATTTAAGATGGCCGCAGTCGTATTCTTTACAGATTGAGATTAGTTCCGGATCCGATTCGGCTGAGACGACAATGATCTCTGCTGGTTGTATCGACCAGGCCCGGAGCTGCTCCAATAATGAGCACAGCTCTCTCTTTTCGCCGATCACTGGAACAATAATCGCGACGGTTGGGTAATAATCCGGTTTGGGATAAGTCGCGTTATCGATTGGATCGGTCAAGATAGCGTGTCCTGCTTGACTGATTCACTTGCTAGGTGTTGTGAGAGAGTACTCGTTGCTTTGCGCGAAACAATAATCACTAGAAACAGCGTTGCCGCTAGTCCGATAAAGAGTAGTATTTGGCCCGCCATTCCACTTTGCACGTTGCCGCTTGTCATCTTGGTGAGATCCCTCGCGGTCGAGCCGACGTAGACGTATAAGATTGTGACCGGTAGCATGCCGATCCAAGAAGCGAAGAAATAATCGCGGAACCGGACGCTTGTCAAAGCGAGCCCGTAGTTGATGAGATTAAACGGGAATAGTGGCGACAATCGCGCAAGAAAGACCATAAGGAAGCCTCTATGGCGAGTCGCTTGATCCAATGCCCGAAACCGAGGCAGATTTTCGATTCTCTTTGCTGCCCAGTCGCGAGCGAAGAACCGCCCGACGAAAAATGCAGCAGATGCGCCGAGGATACTACCCATCGATACGAGTAGCACCCCGATGGGCACACTGAATACGAAGCCAGCTGCCAACGAGAAAATAGATACTGGAATTACGAATACAGTGGCGATGGTATATGCCACGATGAAGAGGATCCACGCCAGTGTTCTGTGGGCCTGTATCCAATCGATGCTTAAGGTAAGCCAATCGATAACCGGAAGAAGCGTGATGGCAATTAGCATGCCAGCTATCGTGACAACGAGAATGATAGGTTTTGTGTGTTGCGTCACGTTCTTTTAGTCCCACGCCGCGTTTGGCTGCTTTAACCACTGTCTGAGTGCTCGTCTCGCCGGTCGTGGGTCCTGAGCAAGTGCGTTGCGCGTACTGTGAAGAGCTACAACCGAGTCCACATCTGCGCGCGGCTCTAGTTTTGCGATGACAAATCCAGATTCGACGCACAGAGTCGTCAGTGCGTCACAGAGAGATGACGTGCTCCATGGCAGCTCGGCTAGTGATGGCCATGCTACTCGTGCCCCCATGAGAACGACGCCGCCGTCAATAGCCGGGCCTAGGACGACATCACTGTATGCGAACTCCGTGGCTGCCTGTTGGAGATAATTATCTTCCATCATTGGGCAATCGGTCCCGATGAAGATGATGTTTATTTCGCCTTTGGCTCTGAGGGTAGTATCAACATGATTGATCCTTTCGCCGAGGTTCTCACCTTGTTGGATAACTATGGTGGCGTCAGATTCAAGTTGGTTGGTAAGCCATCTGGCATCCTCGGCGTCCGCTGGCGCGAAGACAACTCTACCAGACCAACTTTGGATGGTTTCGAGCGCGCACGCCCAAAGATAGGTCGCAGCGGTGGTCGCGAGTTCGCCGATTTCCTCGGCGAGGCGACGTTTCGATTTCGCCGGAGATTTGAGACATAGGACAACACAGGTGTCCATAGCCGCTTCTGTATGGTTAGATTTGAGGACCATGCTCTCTAGATCGTTAGTATTAATGTCTTTTTTGCCTTAGGGTGATAATACACTGACAAAGACTCGCAACGAGTCGCTCGTACTGTCTTTCCGCTATTTGTTATAGTGCGCTCCTTTTTCGTGTGAGAAACGCAGCGCATGGTTAAGTTGGTAGTGACGAATCGAAAAGAACAGGTCATAGAGGTCGAGGCGCAAAATAGTATTTCGATCATGGAGAATATTCGTGATCTCGATAACAGTGTCGACGCGATTTGTGGTGGGCTTTGTTCCTGCGCTACCTGCCATGTGTTTGTCGACTCGGCATGGATAGATAAGTTGCCGCCGCGAAGCGACGAAGAGAGTTCACTGCTTGGTGACCTCGCAGGCTTTGATGAGCAACGTTCCCGTTTGAGTTGCCAGCTGCATATGTCTGACGAACTCGACGGTCTCGCACTAATCGTCGCTGGAGAAGAGTTTTAGTCTTTCTAGCCTAATAGCTACAAACGGCCTCTGTTAGTTATGGCGTTTAGGCTGAAGAGCTGACACCGTTAATGCATTTTCTACACTAGACTAGCTTTTCCGAACCCGGCTTCGTCCGGTACGGCACCCATCCATAGCCTAGCGGCCGCGCGACATTCGGTCTTTCCTTTATTAGAGCATTGCTCTAGTCTGGAGCATCGCCGCACCATTATGGTGCAAATGGAGCCGGGTTGAATAGCTACCGATTTTTATAACTAATTGAAAAATAATAAAAATATAGTTTGGCATGGTTAATGCATTAGTTAAGTTATTAATTAACCAGCGGTGAAGGAGGATTCCCACCATGAAATTACGGCAAACAATGATTCTTTTAAGTTTCGGCCTCGTCCCGGCGGCATCGATGGCAGACCTTTCGGCCAATGTCGGGATGGTGAGCGACTATATCTACCGTGGCATATTTCAAGAGGCTTCTTCCGCATTTGCCGGTCTCGATTATGAAGGCGAGAACGGTTTTTATATTGGCACTTGGGCCGCCGATGTGGGTGATGGGCTTGAGACAGATCTCTATTTTGGTACGGGTGGCGATATTGGCGATGGTGGTGCGAGTTGGGGCGTGGGCTATACCGGTTACTACTACACCGATGGATGGGATGACACCTATCACGAGCTTAATCTTGGATTAGGTGCCGGTAACTTTGCTATCGATGTTGCCTTTGGCAATTACGATACGTCCCCAAAGACTCAGGACTATACATTTACTTCTTTAGGTTACGATTTTGGCAACGGATTCGGTGCTAGTTTTGGCACTTTTGGTGGGGATTTTTCAGGGGAAGTCGTAGAGGTTGGTTATGGCTACGATTTTAACGGCCTCGATCTTTCGGTGACCTTCATTCTTGTAAGCGATGATCTGCAGGTATATGACGGAGCAGCAAAAACCAGTGGGGCTCCTACCAACGCAATCACGTTTGGTATCAGTAGATCTTTTGCCATTGGCGAATGATTAGAAACATGGTCGAGCTAGCGTCATGAAACTAGTTACAGCAGTTATAAAGCCTTTCAAGCTCGAAGACGTCCGTCAGGCGCTAGCTGATACTGGCGTCCAGGGATTAACGGTGACCGAAGTTAAAGGTTTTGGTCGACAGAAAGGCCATACGGAACTTTATAGAGGTGCAGAGTATTCGGTGGATTTTGTGCCGAAAACGAAGATCGAAGCTGCGGTAGCAGAGGATCTATTAGAAGCTGCGGTCGAGGCGATCGTTTCCGCAGCAGGAACAGGTTCTATCGGTGATGGCAAGGTATTCGTGGCAGATCTGCAGCAGGCAATCCGAATCCGTACCGGTGAGACTGGTGATCAGGCGCTCTAGCGCATAGGGAGACATTAGTGATGAAAAAGAAATTATTAAAATCAATCTGTGCCGGCAGCTCCACGCTGTTGACAGCGCTGATGCCAGGAATCGTCCTAGCCCAGGATGTGTTGGATTCTGGTGATACTGCATGGATGCTGACATCGACGGCTTTGGTGTTATTTATGACGATTCCAGGGCTTTCTCTATTTTACGCGGGGATGGTGAGAGCAAAAAATGCACTATCCGTCATGATGCAGTGCTTTGCGATTTGCTGTCTGATGACAATTATCTGGGTATTGTATGGATATAGCCTAGCCTTCGATAGCGGGGGGTTTGTGGGCGGCCTGGGTAAGGCCTTCATGGCCGGTGTTACCGTTGATTCATTGAGCGGTACAATCCCAGAGTCGGTATTCGCTATGTTTCAGCTTACCTTTGCTGTCATCACGCCGGCATTAATCGTCGGCGCCTTCGCTGAGCGGATGAAGTTTTCGGCGGTGCTATGGTTTATGGCGATTTGGGTTACTGTGGTTTACGCTCCAGTCTGTCATTGGGTTTGGGGTGGTGGTTGGCTTGGCGGTTTAGGTGTGCTCGATTTTGCGGGCGGTACTGTAGTCCATATTAATGCTGGTGTCGCTGGTCTTGTGGCGGCGGTGGTAATGGGTAAACGGCAAGGGTTTCCACAGTCGCCCATGAAGCCTAGTAACGTGGTATTGACCATGGTTGGTGCTGCAATGTTGTGGGTTGGTTGGTTCGGCTTTAATGCTGGCAGTGAGCTTGCTGCAGATGGAACCGCAGGTATGGCTATGGCCGTTACGCAAATTGCAACCGCTGCCGCTGCACTTACTTGGATGTTCTCGGAATGGATTAGCCACGGTAAGCCTAGCGCGTTGGGTCTTGTTTCCGGGGCTGTTGCGGGACTGGTTGCCATTACGCCGGCATCTGGGTTTGTTGGGCCGATGGGCGCGTTAGTGATTGGCATTGTCTCCGGATACGGATGCTACTTAGCGGTAGTTAAGGCAAAACGCGCATTCGGTTATGACGATTCGCTGGACGCCTTCGGGGTGCATGGTGTTGGAGGAATTATAGGTGCGCTACTGACGGGTGTCTTCGTCGACGCAGGTTTAGGTGGTGCCGGGCTAGCCGAAGGAGCGACGATAGTATCGCAGGTAGGTCTGCAGGCCGTTGGTGTGATCGCGACTATTCTTTATTGCGGTATCGTTAGCTTCATTATTCTCAAGGTGCTCGATTCCGTTATTGGTTTGCGTGTATCTCAAGAAGAGGAACAGGAAGGTCTTGACCTCGTGCTCCATGACGAGCAGGGCTACAATCTGAGCGGTAACTAGTTCGCTCAATTTTGTTGGTATACCGCCCGGTCGCGAGTCTTCGTGGCTGGGCGGTTACTTCTCCAGTATTCGAAAAAGGGACGAAGCCTTTTCGTCAGCGACGTTAGCTCTATATTTAAGTGTGTTCACACTGAGTGTTCCGCATTATTTTTGAATATTGGTAAGATTCTTCGAATCGATATCAATTAGAGCAAGGTCGGTGCCTTAGCTAGCTAACCTTTTGGCAATAACTAGATAGAGGTTCAAAACTTAGCGGCGCTATATGCTGAGGTATATGTTTCGGCTCAGTTTGTTGTGTATTAAGCGCCTATAGGTTCCAGCTAAGTTTTCGACAGAGTATCCATCCTACTGCCGTGCGCAACATGCCCATTTCACTCTGTGATGGCGATTCTACTGGCGAATAACCCGGTGGTTTCGTAAGCTAATTTACGCAGGTTATTCTGCCGCGCTCAATGACCAGTTCGCGATTGAACTGGTCGGAATGCTGATGCAGATGGGTAGCACAAATAAGCTGTGTTCCCCGTGCAATGATATGACTAAGTTCCCTCGTTACGAGCTCTAGGTTTTGCTTATCGAGGCCCTCCCAGGGTTCGTCAAGCAATAACACCTTCGGGCGATGTACTACTGCGCGCGCTATTAGGACACGGCGAAACTGTCCGTAGGAAAGAGCCTGAGTATTGCGCGTAGCAAGATTAGACAACTCGAAATCCTCGAGTAACTCGTCGACGAGATTTGCCTCTGCTGGTTTCAAGCGACGTGTTTGTCCGATACTAGATTCAAATCCGGAGGCGATGCATTGGTATACCGTCGATGGATACCAGTAGTCGGCTTGTAGTTCCGGCGATACCCATGTCACCTGGCGTCGCAGTGACCAAACATTGTCGGGTTCTTCGATTCCAGGAAACCCGATATGACCACCCTTGGCCGGACGAATTTGACCATGTAATAGGCGTAGAAACGTACTTTTCCCCGCTCCATTCGGCCCTGTTAGTTGCCAGTTCTCTCCGGCCATGAGTTTCCAAGTGATATCAGTTAGCGTGCGGTGTTTGTCAAGCCAAACATCGGCGTGCTGTACATCGATGATAATCGCGGCCTCTGACGCTACGATTGATGGGGAGCTTGATTTCGGCGTTGTGGTTGTGTCTCCGTGATCGTCATGGGGATTGATATCCAACGGAATAGGTCCGGACTCGACGATGTGTCCATCGGATAGTCGTAATATACGGTTTATATTGCGTGGAAGGTTTGAGGCCTGATGGTAGGAGCATAGAATCGTGGTTTTTTCGCTAGTCTGTTCGATTGTCTCGTTAAGAGCTCGCCGGGATGCAGTGTCGAGACCGGCGACCGGTTCGTCGAGAATTAGAATAATCGGTTTAAACGCGAGCCCCCTGGCTATCAATATGCGTCTTTGCTCACCACGCGATAATTCTAGGAATGGCCGTTCGGCGAGATGCAGTAGTTTGAGCTTTCGTAGTAGTCCACGTGCACGGATCCGGTCCTTAGTGTCGGTCTCGTGGCGGGGTATATCGGTTCTTTTTAATCCCGATAGAACAACGTCTACCGCATCGAAATTCCAGCCGAGGCGTGTGTACCGATCCTGCAGCTCATGGCCTACGAGCGTAATTTTGCCAAGTGCTTGTACAGCATCTATCTGAACGTCGCCATCGAAATCGTAGCGCCGAGTGCCGCTATTGGGCGCGGGCCATAACGTGCCGGCGATCAGGCGCAGAAAACTCGTCTTACCGCTGCCATTTGGACCGATAATCGCCCAATGCTCTCCGTTATTTAGCTCCCATTTGAGATTGCTCAGCACCGTATTACCTGCGAGAGCCACATCCACGTTCTTTAGCCGGACTAGAGGCCGGTTCAATCTGACCTCATTCATCGCTATATCCAGAGTTGGATCGTCCATCGTTAGAGGTACATCGGTTGTGGCGCTCTAGCAAGTTACCGCTGCGAGTTGTCGCAGAGGTGAACCTCGATGGTTAGGTGGACGATATTTAGGTTTTTCGGAATCATCGCTTTGTAATAATCCGGTGGCTGCGGATGATGCGTAACGATTGCGAGAATAGCTGAGTAGATATTTGGTCCCACCGCCCAGATATGAAGATCTACAATGCGGTTGTCATCCTGAGATTCAATGCAATTCCGCACGGATTCGCTAACGTCAGCAGGTGCATCGTGATCTAGGAGTATCTTAGCTGTATTTCGTATGAGGCCTAGCGACCAGCGTGCCACGAGGATTGCGCCTAAGACGCCAATTATCGGATCTGCCCAAATCAGGCCTAGATATTTAGCGCCCAGCAGGGCGAAGATAGCGAGCAGAGAAATAAGCGCGTCGGCTAGTACATGCAAGTATGCTGCCAACAGATTGTGGTCATGGTGATGGCTATCGACCTCCTCCTCGCTAGCGTCGTGCGCCGGGTGATGCTTGTGTCCTAGAATTATGACCGAAATTCCGTTGACGACTAACCCTAGACTTGCGACCAAGATGGCTTGATTAAAAGCGATTTCTACCGGCGACATCAGGCGTTCGATGCTCTCCCAGGCCATAAATAAGGCGAAACCTGCTAGTAGGATGGCACCGGTAAATCCACCGAGCGTGTTGACCTTGCCCGTTCCGAAGCTGTATCGCTTATTGTGGGCGTGGCGGCGTGCGTAGATATACGCGAAAACGTTAATACTCAAAGCTGCTGTATGCGAAGCCATATGAAGGCCGTCGGCTAGCAGAGCCATTGAGCCGAATACCAGCCCTGCACCAATCTCCACCATCATCATTGCGCTCGTGATTGCGATAACCACGAGTGTTTTTACCTCGCCAGGTCGTTTGATGTCTTGGCCGAATGTGTGCGAGTGCTGCCAGAGTTCTAGTTTGTTTTCATGCATAGTGGCTGGATTGTAGTTGTTCGACGGATTGTCTTGAGTATTGTACCTCGCTTCTGTACGGGGCAAGCTATAGCTGAATGACTAATGTGTTGCCAAATGCGAGCGACGTTGAGGAGGCAAATGGCCGGCTCCGAGACTGGTTGATTGCTACGCCGGTACTTGAGTCGGACGTTTTGAATCAGCGTGCGGGTAGCCGTGTCCTAGTAAAAGCTGAATCCTTGCAACATGCCGGCGCTTTCAAAATTCGGGGCGCTTTGAATCGGCTACTCAAGCTGAGTCATGTGGAACGGAGTACCGGAGTAGTTGCTTTCTCGTCGGGGAATCATGGTCAGGGTGTAGCACTTGCGGCGAAGTGGCTAAATTCTAAGGCAACGATAGTTATGCCAAAGGACGCGCCAAAGATAAAACGCTTTAATACTCGTATGCTCGGTGCAGAGGTCGTTCTCTATGATCGATATTGTGAAAATCGTGAAAGCATAGCGTCGCAGATTGCTGCCGACCGGGGGCTCACCTTGGTTCCGGCATTTGATCACCCGGATATAATTGCCGGTCAAGGTACGGTTGGCTTGGAAGTGGCTAGTTACGCGCAAGACAAGGGTTTGAAGCTCGATGCATTCTATGCTCCTTGTGGTGGTGGAGGTCTTATCGCGGGTTCAGGACTCAGTGTCATAGCACACTTTCCAGAAAGCCGGATTTTCTCCGTTGAGCCTTTGGGGTACGATGAGACTAAGCGGTCGCTCGTAGCAGATTCACGACAAGTCGTTGTAGGGCGACCGGACACGATTTGTGACGCGCTTATGGCGCGAACCCCTGGAGCTCTCACGTTCGCTCTGAACCGGAAAATTCTAGCCGGAGGTATAACGGTGACAGATTGCACAAGCGTCGCACGCCATAGCATTTGCTGCCCGCTACCTGAAACTTGTACTAGAGCCCTCCGGTGCAGTCGCCCTAGCCGCTGTCCTTGCAGGCGAAGCTAGCGCATACGATTGTGTTGGAATCGTTCTGAGTGGGGCTAATGTTGATATGAATAACTATATCGAGATTCTTGCTACTCATTCGGAACCATAGTGGCACGAATGCTCGTGCCTAGAACATTATTCTTTACTGGATATGATGCAGTATGAGTGTCATGGAGCCGAATAAATTTCCTGCCAAAGAGTCCCAGATGTTTAAACTAAAACTTCGTCCTACCGAACGGTTGAGTGAGATAAACTTCCGTTTGACTAGTTCTCATGCTGATCGCGTAGCACCCTAAACCGCGAGAAATGATGCTGTGCGGCCTCCCGGTTACCCTGATGTTCATACAGGCGTGCTAGATTGTAGTGAACATCGGGTATGGTGGGATCGACCGATAGTGCGTGCTGATATGTTTCTAAAGCCTCAACAATGGCACCTTGATCCTCCAAAACTACTCCTAGATTGAAGGCCGCAATAGAGTTCGCTGGGTCGATACGGAGCGCTTCTCGATAAAGTTTCTCAGCTCGGTTATAGGCGCGGTCGTTGTGTAATAGGCGTCCTAGATTAATTCTAGCGTTGACGTGATCCGGGTTAAGATTCAGGGCTTCCGCGTACGCCGCACGGGCATCCTTTCGTGCTCCGATTTGATCGAATTCCAGTCCTATATCGAACCACTCATCGCCGGTTGTCGCTGACTCTTTTGCCTGCGGTGCAGATTCGTGGACGAGCGGTGCAACTTTCTCGGCTAGTGTAGTCACAGCGAAGTCCATAATAGTTTGTCCGGACTCAGCCTCCCAGGCAGTGTTTTGCTCCCTAACTAGCACGCGATCGCCTTCTGCAAGTACTCTTACTGAACTCAGCGGCCGGTCGGAAGGAAGTTGTTTTCGAAGAGCACGTAGTGCACGCCATAGGCGGCGACGATCCAGTTTTGCTTCGGTTAATTCTTTTGCCGCACGCAGCATCACAAGATCCTGGAATGAAAATCGATAGTGGCCGCTTGGAGTTTTTCTGGGCGAGACAAACTGGGCTCGTGCGAAAGATCGAATGCGTGCTGGATGTTCGCCCAGTAGATCTGCAACTTCTCGCGTGGAATACGCTCGCATAGGCTGGCATTATTTAGCAGTCAGAAGGATTCGTCCAGAAAATTTTTTGGACTGGATCGAGAGTTCTAGTTTACTACTTCGAAGTAGTCGCAAATGGAGAGAGTTGTGCTTGGTAAAATGATGACAACGCCGTTGACTATTACTGAGATCATGCGTTTTGCAGGCCGGCACTACGGAAGTAGAGAGATAGTATCGGTCACCGCGGATGAGCCACTGCACCGTTGTACCTACAGCGATATCTTTCGTCGTGCTGCGCAGTTGGCGCACACTTTGAAGAATTTAGGTGTTCAGCCGGGTGAGCGTGTCGCGTCACTAGCCTGGAATGACTACCGGCATCTCGAACTCTATTACGGTGTTGCTTGCGCCGGAAGTGTACTGCACACGGTTAATCCTCGGCTATTTGCCGAGCAACTTATTTATATTATTAATCACGCTCAAGACAGGGTTCTATTTTTTGATATCGCGTTCTTGCCGCTAGTAGAATCGCTCGCTGATAAATTAACGACGGTTGAAAGCTACGTCGTATTAGCACCTAAGGCTACTATTCCAGAAAGTAACCTCTCTACATTGCTTAGCTACGAGAGTCTGCTAGGTGCTGAAGCTACGGAATACGACTGGCCAGATCTGGATGAGAATATGGCCCATAGTCTGTGCTATACGTCCGGGACGACTGGTAATCCGAAAGGTGTCCTAAATAGCCATCGTTCGACCGTGTTGCATGGTTATGCATGCTGTATGACTGACGCAATGAATTTGTCCCAACGTGACACGGTCTTGCCTGTTGTGCCAATGTTTCACGTCAGTGCCTGGGGGACGCCTTATGCTTGCGCTATCGCTGGCGCCAAGATGGTTATGCCTGGGCCGAGGATGGCTGATGGCGAGACTTTGCAGAGACTTATTGAGACTGAGGATGTCACGGCCGCGCTCGGAGTACCGACTGTTTGGCTGAATCTCCTAACGTATCTTCGGGATTCTGGAAAGACCGTAAGGAGCCTTAAGCGTACCGTTGTTGGTGGTGCTGCTTGCCCGGCGAGCATCATGAACGAGTTTAGGGAGGAGCACGGAGTCGAAACAATACATGCCTGGGGAATGACGGAGATGAGTCCCATAGGAACAGTGAACTCGCCAAAGCGTGAGACGGAATCCCTATCGATGAAAGAACGAAACGCGTTACGGCTCAAGCAAGGCCGAAGCATCTTCGGTGTTGACATGAAGGTCGTCGGAGAAGGCGATCAGGAGGTACCGTGGGACGGGGAACAGTTTGGTGATCTGCGTGTTAAGGGTTGGTGGGTTTGTAGCGGTTACTATGGAGAAGAGGGTGGTAGCGACGCGCATGACGAGGACGGTTGGTTCTCAACGGGAGATGTTGCGACTATTGACTCGTTTGGCTACATGAATATTACCGATCGAACCAAGGATCTTATTAAGTCTGGAGGTGAGTGGATTAGTTCGATCGAGCTTGAGAATATAGCAGTGGCTCATCCCGACGTTGCTGAGGCAGCCGTAATAGGTATAGCCCATGAGAAATGGACGGAACGACCGTTGCTAATCATTGTGCCTGTCGAAGGTGGGAGTCCGGACGAGGATGATTTGTTGGCGTTGTTCAAGGGCAAGGTTGCGGACTGGTGGATCCCGGATGAGGTAGCGTTTGTTGATGAACTTCCCCATACTGCGACCGGTAAAATTTCTAAGCTAACGCTTCGTAAGCAGTTCGCGGAGTATTCCGTTCAGTCTGGCGAGTAAGCACTCGCTCCGAAGTTGGTTCCCTGAGGTTGGCGTTATTTAGCAGGCGGCCGGGGATTACCCGTGTCCGCTGCGAGTGAGCGAATGGGATATTAGATGACAAACTACACGGAAGATGGCCGCGCGAAACGTAACGTTCTCGTACTGTTTTCGGCTCATGCGATTCTTGGGTCACAGATACCGATCAATATCATTATGGGCGGTCTCGCAGGATTTGAACTTGCTGAAAACAAAGCGCTCTCTACTCTGCCCATCTCACTGATGATGCTAGTGTCGACGCTTAGCACAGCACCGGTATCGCTATTCATGGGGCGTTTTGGCCGCCGGATCGGTTTCTTGTTCGGGACGGTAGCGGGCGCGCTAGGCGGCATGATTAGTGCGGCAGCGCTAATGCAGGGGCGCTTCGAGTTGCTTATTCTGGGTACGGCGTTCACGGGTATTTATCACTCGACTCAGGGTTATTTCCGCTTCGCAGCTGTTGATACTGCGTCTGAGAAATTCGGTCCTAAGGCCATATCTTGGGTGTTGGCCGGTGGACTTGTAGCGGCGGTTTTAGGTCCGGAGATTGTTCGCTCGACGGCGGATTACTTCAGTCCTATACCTTACGCGGGCGCATATGCCACTGTTGTGGTACTAAACATTACTGGTTCGTTATGTTTCTTTTTTCTCGACATTCCGACACCACAGTGGCGCACAGCAGAGACCTCGTCTGCGCGCCCTCTAGGGGTTATTTTTCGCCAGCCCAAGACGCTAGTTGCGATTACTTGTGCGATGGTCACGTATTCGCTGATGTCGCTTGTTATGACATCGACTTCGCTTGCAATGCACGGGACGGGTTTTACAACGAACCATGCGGCCGATGTTGTTCGTTGGCATGTTGTTGCGATGTTTCTTCCGAGTTTTTTTACGGGCTCATTAATTCTGCGGTTTGGCCACTTATCTGTGATGACTTTCGGTTTGATCCTGCTAGGTGTTTCCGGGATGATTGCGTTCAGTGGTACAGGGCTTGTCCATTTCTATCTAGCCCTGATCGCCCTCGGTCTGGGTTGGAACTTTGGTTTCATTGGCGCAACTAGCCTGCTCGGTACGACGCACACGCAGGAGGAACGCTCGAAGGTTCAGGGACTAAATGACTTCCTCGTCTTTGGGCTAGTAACCGTTGCGTCTTTCAGTTCGGGCGCGCTGCTGTATGGTTATGGTTGGGCGACTGTGCAGCTCGCGATGGTTCCGGTGCTGGCATTGGCGTTTACGGCCTTGCTCTGGCTCACAGTAAGTTCGCGCCGCCGACATGTTGTGTAAGACAGCAGGGGAAAAACAGACTAGGCTCTTTTGTGATCTCGATTATGGACGTCAGCAAAGCAGTAATCGCGGCTGGTCGCCGGATTCTGGACCAGCACCAGGATGTTCGATGGAGCTGCGATTGCAGAGAGACAAATTATTTTCTCCGTTGTCGTTGAAGTTGGCGATATTGATATCGAGCACGTTCCCGTTAGCTGGTCCGTTAAGAACGCTTGCTGTGGTCGCAACTCATAATTGGCTTCGGCCATCGTTCAGCAGCATGTGATAGTTACCGGCGCCTCCGCCTTGCGATAGATAATGGTGTAAACGCTTCAGTCGAATATGACAGAATCGATATTGTGCCGCTCAAGAACCATCTTACCGAATCGGACCCATTGGTCCTCGACGATCCGCCTTGGTACCCAAACCTTTTCCATTGCTACAAACGCTTCGTCGATCGGAACCTTCTTATGAATGACCCGATAGAGGAAAGTGAATATTGAGGCTCGCTTATTTACTTGGCAGTGGACTAAAACCTGGCGTTCGTCGGATTCGTTCATTATGCCGCTGAATAATGCAAAATCAGCGTAGTTTGGGTTTAACCAGTCGACGGGGATGTTGACGTAGGTAATACCCTTCTCGGTGACGAGCTGCCCCTCGTTTCCGATGGATCCCAGACTCGTTGGTGGTGCGAGATTGATCACCATCTCAAAGCCGTGATCCGCAAGGCCTATGAGTCGCTCTCTCGGTGGCTGCCCAGCTGTATGCAGCTGATTATTAATAACCACATGATTGACGGCAAGTTCATCCTGCTGGGCGATGCTAACGCCTGGTATGACGAGGCTGACGACGAGTACTAGGAAGATTTTGTGCCAATACATAACGTTCCTCTCGTTTTATTCTTGGACTTGGTCGCTGAGCTGGAGATATTTTTGAGCTTCCTGCAAGCCGCTGAAGGCTTTTCTACCGTGCCAGATTTCCGTAAGTTTCCGGTATTGCTTAGTAGCTCCTTCGGTATCGCCTATCTGATCGAAAGCACGCGCGAGGCCAAGCAATGAACGCGGCCGGTTTGGCATACGTAGTAAAGACATTTCGAATTTTGCGATCGCGTCGGCGGGACGGTTTAGTGTCAGCAGCAGTTCGCCATAGAGTTCGAATGGTGGTTTGACGGGATCCGCTGAGCCGTTTGGTGGCCGAATAGTTGCAAGAATCTCTAGAGCCTCGTCCATCATTTGGACCGCCTCGTTCGGATTCCCGCGCGCGGCCTGAATCGAGGCCGACACTTCCTTGTGCATAATCCTTTCCCATCGATTTTCTAATGTGTTTTCGGTTAAAGAGATGCGATCGCGCAAGTACCTTTCAGCTTGCTCGGCTATAGACAGATTGCCGGTCTTAACGGCGCTTAATCCGGTTGACAAAAGAATGTGTGGTGAGGTTCCAGCAGTGATTGGGTCAACGTCCCATTGTTCGGTTTCGACGATGTAACGTGCTCGAGTAAGCGGAAGGGTAGAAACCGCACGATCTTGGAGGTTACTTTTCTCGGCAACCATTTCCAATCGCTCCATCCATAATCTAGCTTTCTCGTAATCGCCACGTTGCAGATCGCCGTACTGAGCCCAGTCAAGCGCATGAACGGTATCAGCAACACTGTCGCCTGGTTGCCATAAATCTTGCGCTGCCTCGTACGCGGACTGGTTGTGGTCTGAAACGTAATCCCACATACCGTGCTGAATAAATATATGAGTAGGCATATGTCTAGCGTGAGCGACCGCGGGCGCGATTTCGGCGAATGCGTGGGCTGCTTCGAGTGCGAGGGGGGCATGCAGAGGATCGTCGAACGCGTGAATCGCGTAATGCGCTGCACCTGGGTGATTCTTATTTTTGTTGAATACATTGAGGGCGATAGCGCCACCTTTAATTTCGAGCCTTAGGCTGTCGTCGTTCATTGCGCGTGCGCCGCTCAAGAGCGAGAGGGAATAAAATGACGCTACTTCATCATCATTGGGGTACTGCTCGTACAGGCGCCCCATTGCTTCCATGTATGCAATACGTCGGCTGCGCCAGTCCCCATCGCCCCATAGGTCTTCGACGGCTTCAAGAAAACCCCGTTCTCTAGCGGTTAGGGCTTTCGCTAATCGTTCTTCGCGGGTGGCACCGAGTCGCGCAAGCACGGCCCGAGGGGTTTCTGCGTCACGTTCAATCTGTAGCGGGTGGTTATAGTTCAGAGTCTCGCCCCAGTATGCGAGCGCAAAATCGGGATCGAGTGTCTGCGCGGCTTGGAATTGCTCGATCGCTTGCTTCCAACCGAAGCTATGCAGAATTGCCACGCCCCGGAGAAAATGTTCTTGTGCTTCACCCGTCGCCGAAGTTGGAAAATTGAGTGATCCAACATCCTGAAACTGTGCATTGGATTGCAGGCTTATAGTTGTCGTGAGACTTAATGCGGCGAGCAGCGGAACGATGGTTCTCACAATTTTCTCCTCGGAAATATTACCGGCTAGCGAACAGGGTTACATTGATGAAGAATCTATCAGATCCTAGGCCCGAACACAGGTCAGATACTGTTTTAATGAGCTACTTCCTGTGGTTTTAAAATCATTTTCACAGCTTGCTGTTATCGACAGTCGCAGTTTGCCAGTGTCGTTTGGATGTGCGATGTTTTTTTTGGTTTCGTAATGGGGACAGCCTGTACCGATTTTTGCATGAGTCATCGTTATTGAGTTAATTCGAGCGGTTAAGAATGTAATCGGAGGCCCGTTGCAATATGGCTGCACGCGATCCAAGTTCAGCCAGATTCTCCATCGCCCGATCGCATATCTTGGCGGCCCGGCGTTCGGCGCCGTCAATACCAAATAGGGAAGGATAGGTTGATTTCTTATTCCGCCGGTCCGAATCGGTATTTTTACCTATTGTTTCCGTATCTTCCTTTGCTTCTAGCAGATCATCCCGGATTTGAAATAGGAGTCCGATATCGCGACCGAATTTGTCGAGTCTGGTTATATCCGCCACCGATTCGGTGGAAAGCTCGCAAGGCATCATTATAGAGGCTCGAATTAACTCGCCGGTCTTGCGACGATGAATATTCTCAAGAGCAATTTCATCGATTTTCGTACCTTCCGCTTCGATGTCGAGCATCTGACCACCCACCATACCTGAAGGACCGATTGCTAACGCTAGCCGGGATATGATTTGCACCAGTGCCTTAGGGTGGGTAGCTAGTAAAGGGTCCTGTGTGATGACGCTGAACGCCAGTGCCTGTAGAGAATCTCCAGCTAGGATTGCTGTTGCTTCGTTGAATACGCGATGTGTTGTCGGTCGGCCACGCCTTATATCGTCATTGTCCATGCTTGGTAAGTCGTCGTGTATTAACGAGTATGCATGTATGAGTTCGACCGCGGCGGCGATCGGATCTAAGAGATTTTCGTCGAGACCGAGGGCTTCGCCGCTTGCGTAGACTAGTAGCGGCCGAATACGCTTCCCGCCACCGAGGACCGAATATTCCATTGCCTCTCTAAGAGGTTGAGGGGCATTGCTACAGTCTTTTATAATCAGATTGAGTTTGCTATTCACTCTCGCACGGTAATGTTCTAGTTTTTCCGTAAAAGTCTGTTTCGGGGATCGTGATATCATAGGAGCTCATCCTAACACTTAAACGGCGCCATCAGTCTGCGTGCTGTGAAGCTAAAGAGAGAGCCGTCTGATCGCTGATTTCCTGACAGATCTCGAATACCAGCGGCGGCTGCTCCCAAGTGTATCGCGTACGTTTGCGTTAACCATTCCTGTCCTTCCTGAGCGTCTCGCTCAAGTCGTTGCGAACGCATATCTAGTCTGCCGTCTTGCCGATACTATTGAGGACGATGTCCAGTTAGATCAAGCTCGGAAATTGGAATTTCATCAACGACTTGTGGCTATTGTTAGAGGTAAGGAATCGGCCGAAGCTTTTGCCACGGAGTTATTACCACTGTTGTCCTCTCGAACGTCAGCAAATGAGAGAGAACTTGTGGTAGGGACAGCGAGTTTAGTCAGGGTCATGGAGACGTTTTCAGTTGCTGAACGGCTAGCGCTCACTCGTTGCGTTGGCACCATGTGTGCTGGGATGCCTAAATTTCAACGACGTAAGAGTTTACGTGGTTTCAAGAACCTAGAGGAGATGAATGATTACTGCTATGTCGTCGCGGGCGTTGTTGGCGAGATGCTTACTGAATTGTTTTGTGCTCATTGTTCAAAGTTACAGCCGCTAAGGGAAGAGATGATGTATCTGGCCGTTTCCTTCGGTCAGGGCCTCCAGATGACTAATATTCTTAAGGATATTTGGGACGATAGGCAAGCAAACACCTGCTGGTTGCCTCGATCAGTATTTAGAGGCAACGACTTCGATATAGAGCGGCTAGATAAATTTCATGACAGTGATTCTTTTCGTGTCGGCTTGCAGGAATTAATAGGAATTGCTCACCACCATCTCCGTAGTGCGCTGGAGTATACGAGTTTTATTCCGCCCAAAGAGTCAGGGATGCGCAAATTTTGCTTACGGGCAATCGGTCTCGCCATACTCACACTCCGAAAAATCCACTCGCGTCCAGGTTTTACTAATAGTCAGCGCGTAAGAATCTCACGCCGCAGTGTTAGGGCGACGATTTTCGTAACCGATGTGACGTTCAGTAGCGATCGCGCATTAAGAATGCTTTTTTCGCTAGCCGCGAAAGGTTTACCGCTCCACTAGAGCAAGTCTAATCGGTGCTAAACTATGGGAGATTCGGAAATTTTCACAGTGCCGTGCACAACGATGCAGGACTCATTCCCGAAAAAGTTTCACAGTCTGGTTAAAGAAATTAGCGCTGATCTCCGAAAGACGTACTTATCGCTGCAATCGACTAGTTTCAATGGCGCGACTACCTCTAGTCTTAAGGGTTCCTGTAGTCTTGCAACATGAAATCACGCGTTCGTGCTAGAGCTAACATTGCGGTCATCAAGTACTGGGGAAAGGCTGAAGCGGATCTCAATATCCCTGCTGTAGGTTCGATCTCGATGACGCTCGACCGTCTGTGGTCGGATACTGAGGTTGAGTTTGATTCGAGCCTTGTCGCTGACACTTTTTCTCTTGGTGGCGAGAGTCGGCCCGATCAACTGGCGAGAGTCTCCGGATCCCTTGGATTGTTGCGCCGACTGGCAGGTGTCGAGATGTTTGCCAGAGTCGCTAGCGAGAATAATTTTCCAACTGGGGCTGGTCTCGCATCCTCTGCTTCCGGTTTCGCTGCGCTTTGCACGGCCGGTGCTCAGGCACTTTCGCTTAATCTTTCACCTCGGGAACTTAGCATGCTTGCACGACAGGGCTCCGGATCTGCGGCACGCTCAATATTTGGCGGATATGTTGAAATGCATGCAGGTAATGCCCTCGATGGAAGCGATAGTTTCGCCGAGCCTTTGTTAGAGGCAGATATGTGGCCACTTGAGTGTGTTATTGCGATAACGCAGTGTGGAGAGAAAGAGGTTAGTTCTCGTGCAGGAATGGAGCAGTCTGCTTCCACTTCTGTCTATTATCCGGCCTGGGTTGCGTCGAGTGAAAACGATCTCCGGGTTGGTCGAGCGGCGGTACTTGCGCAGGACTTCGATTCTTTAGCGGAGATAGCCGAACATAGCTGCCTAAAGATGCATGCGGCGGTAATGGCTAATCAGCCCCCGCTGATCTATTGGAACCCGACAACACTGGCCTGTATACATGTGGTAAGAACACTTCGTACGAATGGTTTTCCAGTTTTCTTCACTATTGACGCTGGACCGCAGGTAAAGGTTTTCTGTAAGGCGCGCGCGCGGGCCGATGTAGTTGCTGCCCTGGAGCAGGTCCCGGGAGTCGAATACGTTATTGTTAGCGGGCTCGGCTCGGGCGTAGAGATCTTGTAGTCTGTGGCCGCCGTCGCTCAGGCACCAGGTAAGTTGGTCTTGTTAGGTGAGTATGCCGTATTGACCGGTGCGCCAGCACTCGTGCTTGCGATCGATCGTTTCTGCCGGGTGGAGATCGCGCCAAGTAAGGATGAGTTCTGCCATTTGCGCGTCTCTTCGTCCAAAGCCGAAGAAATAGTTTTTTCTCTCGGCTCAGCGAGTGGTGTAGAGCTCGTTGATCTCGTCACTGTGACGGACGATCCCGTTGGTCCTGCCTGGCGTGCCAGCATTGATTCTAGCCGATTCTTTGCTGCCGGTAAGAAGCTCGGGTTAGGTTCTAGCGCCGCGGCGATGACAGCATGGGTTGCCGCCTGGTCTACCTTTCGTGGTAAACCTACCATTGGGCGTGATGTAACTAGTCTCGAGATGCTGATCGAGCTTCACCGAGCGTTTCAGGGTGGCTTGGGTAGTGGTTTAGATATCGCTGCAAGTCTATTCGGTGGCGCGATTACTTACGAGGTTGTGCCGGACTCAGCTCCTCGTATCGGTTCTGTCCAGATTCCTAACAGTGTAGGATTTAAGAGCGTTTACACGGGTTACCCTGCCTCTACAAGAGATTTTGTAGGAGCCTTTAATAACTGGGTGACTTCGCGACCGAAGGGCGCACGTGAGCAACTACAGATTCTCGGGCAGTTAGCAGTGGATGGTTGTGCTGCTGCGAGTGAGAATAAGGCGGATGAATTCCTTCAGGCTGTTTCGGATTATGGTGCGCGTCTTGAGGATCTTGGGAGGCATATAGGCGCCGAGATCGTAACGGCAGAACATCGCGAATTGGTTGTGAAAGCCGCGAAATTCGATGTGGTTTATAAAGTAAGCGGTGCTGGCGGCGGAGATTTGGGTATAGCGCTCTCGGCCGATCAGGATGCATTGACAGCTTTTTGCGCTGCTGTTGAGGATAAGTACCAGGTTGTTGATTTCTGCCCGGACAAGACTGGGCTAAGAGTTGAGGAGCTAGAAGATTGACTGACGATCGTTCCAGAATCCCCGAGTTCTATCGGCTGAGCGTAGATGAACGCGTCAGAATTGTGCACGAACGAGGGCTCCTCACGGGAAGTGATTTCCGCGCGTTAGCGACAGGTAAGCACACCCTGGATCTTGATGCTGCTGACAAGATGATCGAGAACGTTGTTGGTGTTATCGGTTTGCCACTCGGATTGGGGATGAATCTGCGCGTTAACAATAAACAGTACATCGTGCCGATGGCGGTTGAAGAGCCCTCGGTTGTTGCAGCGATGAGTTCGGCGTCTAAACTAATTGGACGATACGGAGGCTTCCAGACGGAAGCCTCAGATCCGATTCTTATTGGCCAGATCCAGATTGTAAACGTGCCGGATATCGAGGCTGCGAAACGAGCACTTAGAGAGCGTCGTCGGGAGATAGTGAGTCTTGCAAACAGCCTTCATCCAAAGATGGTCGCGCGCGGCGGCGGAGCACAAGATATCGAATTGTTGATTCATCCATTGCCGTCGAGCGGTAAGCCGATGCTTGTAGTCCATCTGCTTGTTGATACACGTGATGCGATGGGTGCAAATCTTGTGAATGGAATGTGCGAGGGAGTTGCGCCTCTCATCGAATCGATATCAGGAGGAGAAGTCTTTCTTAGAATTTTGTCGAACCTTACGGATCGTGCGTTAGTGCGCGCACGTTGCGTGGTACCTGTTGATGCGCTCGTTGGTCGTGGCTATAGCGGAGAGGAGGCTCGCGACGGAATTATAGTTGCGTCCGAGTTCGCGGTCGTTGACCCATATCGTGCCGCAACTCATAACAAGGGCATCATGAATGGTATCGATCCGGTGGCTATCGCGACCGGTAATGACTGGCGGGCTATTGAGGCAGGTGCCCATGCGTTTGCAGCCCGCGGTGGCCGGTATACGTCGCTGACGAAATGGGAAGTTGACGAGGATGGCGACTTGTGTGGCAGTCTTGAGATGCCGATCAAGGTCGGCATTATTGGAACGGCCGTCGATTCGAACCCAACGGCAGCAATTAATCTGAGATTGCTCGGTGTTGAGTCTGCGACGGAACTTGCACAAATCATGGGTGCCGTGGGTCTCGCCCAGAATTTTGCGGCGATACGTGCATTGGCGACCGAAGGCATCCAAAAAGGACATATGACGCTCCACGCACGCAGTGTGGTGACTGCAGCCGGGGCCGGATCGGAAATGTTCGATGATGTTCTTGAGCGTGTAATCTTGAGCGGAGAAGTTAAGGTATGGAAAGCTAAGGAGATTGTTGCTGAACTTACTGATTCGACTAGGGGTGCTCGCTACTCTGTGCCCCAAAACAGCTATAAAGATGATTCATTAGGCGTTGGTTATGGCAAGGTCGTCATATTAGGCGAGCATGCCGTGGTTTACGGACGTCACGCTATCGCCGCTCCGGTGCCGATGACTATCAAGGCAACCGTGGAGAACTGTGAAGAAGGAATATACGTCTTGATACCGCGCTGGGGCGTAGAGTTTAGGCTCGCGACCAAGCCGAATGAGCGTCATTCGTTTGAGCGCCCGGTTGGGTTGATGCTAGATGAGCTTGGTCTGAACGGTCGAGCCATGCGTATAGAGGTATATCCGGATATGCCACGTAGCATGGGGTTGGGCGGCTCGGCGGCAATGGCGGTGGCGATCATTAGGGCATTAGATAAACACTTCTGTCTCGGGCTTTCGGATGAGGAGGTTAATCGTCTGGCCTTTGAGGCAGAAAAACCTGCGCATGGTCATCCGAGCGGGATCGATAATACGTTAGCTTGCTATGGTAAGCCGTTAGTATTTCGTAGCGGGACTCCGCCGTTGGTCGAGCCTCTTAATATCAAAACACCTATTCCGATGGTTATTGGTATGACCGGATACGAGGGCCTAACCGCGAAGACTGTCGGCCGGATTAATACTGCCTGGCAGCAGGATAGGAAGCTCTACGAGCGAATCTTCGATCAAATAGATACTTTGGTGTTACGGGGTGTGCAGGCTATACAGGACGAGGACCTGAGTATGCTAGGTGAGCTTATGAATGTTTGCCATGGCATGCTCAATGCGCTACAGGTATCTACACCGGAGCTGGAGCAACTTGTTAATATCGCAAGAGATAGTGGAGCGCTCGGTGCGAAGCTGACGGGTGGTGGTGGTGGCGGTTCAATTATTGCGCTGTGCGATGGAGATACCTCCAACGTCATTAGCGCAATTCGAGCGGAGGGCTACCAGGCTATATCTGTCGCTCTGGGAGCAGGTCTTGATGGTGAGTAGCGAAGTTGTTTCGAATCCTACCGAGGAACTTATTCTCGTAGATGAGTTAGATCGGGAGATTGGCCAGGGTGCTAAGAGTGAATGCCACGCTGGTAATGGCATTCTGCATCGGGCGTTCTCTGTTTTTATTTTTAATAGCCGGAATGAGCTCTTGTTGCAGCGGCGTAGCGCTGAAAAACCGTTGTGGCCGAATTACTGGTCGAATACCTGTTGTTCGCATCCGAGAGTTGGTGAGTCAATGGGCGAAGCGGTGAATCGTCGCCTGGCGCAGGAACTCGGTATCGAATGCTCGTTGACGTTTCTATACAAATTCAAATACCACGCGCGATATGGAGCAGTCGGAGCAGAGCATGAGTATTGTTGGGTTTACTTTGGACATTATGACGGCGACATCGATGTGAATGAGCATGAGATTTCGGAATTGCGTTTCGTTGATATAGCGTCCTTTGAAACAGAGGTTACGGCGCACCCAGAACGTTTTACGCCATGGCTAAAGATAGAGTGGATGCAGATTAGCAATAATTATCTTGACGAGATCCTATATGCCCCCGGACGTCGTTTTAGCGCTAAGGCCGGTTAACCCGTCAGCTAGACTAGTTGGTCAACTCAGGTAGCGGTAGTACTCGATACCTTCGTCGCTGAAGTTTGGATTTTTGCTCGAGCCAACTGATTCGATAAGGAAGCCATCTTCGGGCTTGATGAGACCAGTTGCGGTGCCTGTATCGTGAAGGTTCTCGTACTGTGACTTCGTTAGATTCTGCTGCGGTTCGAGAGCTCTCAGGAAGCCAATCTTCGCAGCAGCAGCTTGCCAGTTAGTTGCAATTGTCATCGGAATCGCTTCGGCCGCGTCCCCGCTACCGTAGCCAACTGCAAGGATATTGTCGCCCACTAAGTCTTTGCCCGCAGCCGCCGCTTCTTCAAGGCCTGCTGCGATCCAAGCGGGAAGGGCGGCACAGTAGACGTTGCCAATATCTTTCATAGGTTCGCTACCGAGCATCATTTTGGCAGCCAGCTTCTCTGTGTAGGTATCGCTCGTCCGGAATTCCTTAAGCAATTGAATGCTCAATGGATAAACGTCCACATCGATATTTCCGTTACGAACGAGTTCTAGCATATCCGGCGTAGAGTTCATTTCGGTTAGAAGATCATCGACGTTAATTTCGGCGTTACGGCAATGTGTTGCTAATTCAGCGACTCCAGTCGCGCCGTTACGTGCCAGGCCGAACAGATAACTCATCGCGAATGATGTCATCGGCATTCGATGATAGGGACGGTGCATGAAGGCCGCGGTCAGATTGTTGTAATACAGCGCTGGTTCGATATCGAGGCGTCTTAGCATTTCGTGGAGCGCATGCAAAGTTTCGTCGACGTAGCATGTTGTTGAATATTTACCATTAAAAACTGGCAAGTCCTGAAAGTGGCAATTCAGTTTGCCGCGAATCAGGTTTCGCATGACGGGCTTTCTGAAATCGACCGCGCGGTATGCGGAAGCACTACCGATATTTTTGAGCTGCACTTGGAGTAATGCTGGATCGGTCTCGAGCAGCATAGCGACGGCGCCTGCTCCTTGAGTCGGTTCTCCGGAACTACCTCTAGCGTATTCGGCGATATCGGCACTGACGACGATTGCGCAATGGCCCTGGTCTTCTAGTGCGAGGTAGCGCAGTCCCTGTTTCATTGCGTAAATTCCGCCTAGGCAGGCGTGCTTGATTTCGGGAACTTCGCAGTTGCGATTCAGCGGTGGCATGCCTTTAGAACGCAGCGCTTCATCTAGCATGCCTTTTACAATGACGGCACCGGCCGAGTTGTCCGTACTGGACTCGGTGCCGAGTCCAAGGAAACCAACTTGGCGTGGGTCAATCTCGTAGCGATCGATCAAACGCATCACAGCTGTCGCAGCCATGGTGTAGACGCTCTGGTCTGGGCCACGCATACGGAAACTTCGCCCAATTACAGCACTGGTTTTATCCCAGGGGGTTCCCGTCCATTCGCACCAGGATTGCAAATCGATACGGTAGGGCGGCACGTACATTGCAAACCCGCTGATTCCGACTTCTGTTGCTTTCACCAGGCTTCCGGGCGTGTAGTTCATAGGTTGTGAGATAGTTCTGATGTTTAGGTCGTAGTATGCACGAGAGATTATATGCTGATAGGCTGAAAATGACCTCAAAAAACATCTTTCTTAAGCTAATTCTGGTCTAGAATCTTACTAACGTCTGGTCTATTGCGATTTCATCTAGATGAAACTCAGAATTCTTGGCAACACTATTCGTTTCCGATTGTCTCGGTCCGAGATGGAGCAACTCGAAAATATAGGTGTTGTGGAAAATACGACTGATTTTGGATTAGGAGCCCAGCTTTTATATAAGCTAGAGATTGGTCTTCACGATTGTTTAGAAGCTATCTATAGCGACGACTGCATAAGAGTGTTTGTGCCTAAAGTTATGGCGCAGCGCTGGATGCAAACGGACGAGATTACGCTTCAGGGTGAAAAATCGCTGGACAGTGGTGCGCAGTTGAAGATACTCCTTGAGAAGGACTTTTCTTGCTTGAATCCCCGTCAGGGAGATGAAAATATGGATACCTTTCCTAATCCTGCGGCTACCGACAATCGGGTAGATCCCGTTTGAGATAGAATATAACCCATTGTTTTTAATATTTTTTATCGGCCTACACGTCGCAGAGGTACAATATACGGTTAGTCTTAGACTTTGGATTTTCCCGGGCTGTGAATGACATTGTTGCCACTGACGATTATGCTGCGATTGTTCGTGAAATCGCACTTGCTCATGCTGGGCAACCAGGAGCGCTGTTGCCGCTTCTTCACGCAATACAGTCTGAAATAGGCTATATACCTTCATCCGGCGTTCCTATCGTCGCGGAGATATTGAACCTCTCTAGAGCAGAAGTTCACGGTGTCATTAGTTTCTACCATTTGTTTCGTACGGAACCACCAGGTGCGCACATACTTTACTTGTGTCGCGCTGAGGCTTGCCAGTCGATGGGCGCTCGTGAACTAGAAGCTCATGCTAAAGACAAGCTAGGCGTAGATTTTCATCAAACGACGGCCGATGGCAGACTGAGTTTGGAGCCAATTTACTGCCTAGGAAACTGCGCTTGCTCGCCTGCGGTCATGATTGACCGCACCGTTCATGGGCGAGTCAGTCTAGAACGGCTTGATGAACTACTCGAGGACGCTTGAGGTGGCTACTCAATCCATCAAGGTTTTTGTCCCCTCGGACACGACGGCTCGTTCCGTTGGCGCTGACGCTGTTGCTAACGCAATCGTTGCCGCTGCCGCAGATAGATGTTTGGATGTTCAAATAATTCGTAACGGTTCGCGGGGTCTTTACTGGCTTGAGCCACTTGTGGAAGTGGACATCGACGGTAAACGCTATGCTTACGGTCCGGTCCAAGCTAACGATGTTTCTGGCCTGTTCGAAGCAGGTTTCCTGACAGGAGGCGGGCATGAGAAGAGTCTAGGTGCGACCGAGTCTCTTTCCTACCTGGCTGAACAGACCCGGCTTACGTTCGCTCGTGTAGGCATCATCGATCCGCTATCTCTCGATGACTATCTGGAGCATGGTGGCTACGAAGGCCTAGGTCGGGCAGTTAAGCTCGAAGGTGCTGAAATTGTTTCGATCGTGACCGATTCTGGGTTGCGAGGTCGTGGTGGCGCAGCATTTCCGACAGGAATTAAATGGAAGACCGTACTTGAAGCTGCTGGTGACCAGAAATATGTGACTTGTAACGCTGATGAAGGCGATTCTGGCACATTCGCCGATCGGATGATCATGGAGAGCGATCCGTTTGTTTTGATCGAGGGTATGACCATTGCCGGTCTCGCTGTCGGCGCCACGCAGGGCTTCATTTATCTACGGGCTGAATATCCTCAGGCAATCGATACGATGTTGGCGGCCATTGAGATCGCAGGTGAGGCCGGTTATCTCGGTTCAAACGTTATGGACAGCCGCAAAATCTTCAATCTTGATGTTCGAGTCGCCGCGGGGGCATATATTTGCGGTGAAGAAACGTCGATGCTCGAAAGTCTTGAAGGCAAGCGCGGGATGGTTCGTTATCGTCCGCCGTTACCCGCAATTGAAGGATTATTCGGAAAGCCTACGATAGTTAATAATGTCATCAGCTTAGCGACAATCCCGGTGATCGTCGCCAAGGGCGCGGAAATTTATCAGCAACTCGGTATGGGGCGCTCGCGTGGCACGCTGACCGTACAGTTAGCCGGAAATATCCAACAGGGTGGGCTCGTAGAGGTTGCTTTCGGCCGGACGTTGCGCGAATTGTTGGAAAAATTTGGTGGAGGTAGCGCTAGCGGTCGTCCAATACGTGCAGTTCAGGCCGGTGGCCCGCTTGGTGCCTATATTCATCCGTCGTACTTTGATACGCCTCTAGACTATGAAGCATTTTCTGAGTTCGGAGCGCTAATCGGTCACGGCGGGCTCGTCGTATTCGATGATACAGTCGACATGGGCGAGCAGGCGCGTTTTGCTATGGAGTTCTGCGCGATCGAGTCTTGCGGGAAATGTACGCCTTGCCGAATTGGGGCAGTACGCGGTGTAGAGGTTATCGATAAAATTCGTGGTGACATCGATACCAGCGCGAACTTAGAGTTATTGAAAGAATTGTGTGACACGATGGTCGCTGGGTCGCTTTGCGCGCTAGGAGGTATGGCGCCTTATCCGGTGATGAGCGTGCTCGAGTTCTTCCCTGAGGATCTCGGTGCCGCGTAGTCGGACAGACGCAAGGAAAATTGTTCATGGTTGATACATATAAACCCTATAGAAGAGCGGATGACTTTGGTGCGCCCGAGGTCGTATCTGACCGACAGGTTGTGCTAACGATAGACGGGGTTGAAGTGGTGGTCCCGGAAGGATCGACAGTGATTCGTGCGGCTGCGTTAGCAGGCATAAATGTTCCGAGACTTTGCGCGTCTGATAGTCTCGAACCGTTTGGGTCTTGCCGGTTGTGCCTCGTAGAGATTGAGGGCACAAAGGGTCTGCCTGCGTCCTGCACAACTGTGGCCCGTGACGGCATGAAGGTGACGACACAGAACAAGCGCTTAGCTGATATTCGCCGTAACGTTATGGAGCTGTATATCTCCGATCACCCGCTTGATTGTCTTACCTGTCCGACGAATGGTGACTGCGAGCTACAGGATATGGCTGGTACCGTTGGGCTAAGGGATGTCCGTTACGGCTATGCGGGCGAGAATCACCTCGACTTAGAAAAGGATCGCAGTAACCCTTATTTCACGTTCGATCCGAGCAAATGCATTGTTTGCTCGCGCTGCGTGAGAGCCTGTGAGGAGGTGCAGGGGACGTTTGCGCTAACGATCGATGGGCGCGGCTTCGATTCGAAGGTGGCGGCTAGTCAGGACCAGCCATTTCTCGATTCCGAATGTGTTTCTTGCGGTGCATGTGTGCAGGCATGTCCGACCGCGACGCTCACCGAGAATTCATTGATCGAGAAGGGGCAGCCCGAGCACTCGGTGGTCACAACATGCGCATACTGCGGCGTCGGTTGTTCGTTCCTTGCCGAAATGAAGGGAGAGGAAGTCGTACGTATGATGCCGAACAAGGAAGGCCATGCGAATCATGGCCATTCCTGTGTCAAAGGCCGGTTTGCGTTCGGTTATGCGACACACCAGGACCGGATCACGACTCCGATGGTCCGTGAGTCTATTCACGATCCGTGGAAGGAAGTTTCGTGGGATGAGGCGTTTACATTCACGGCGAATAAACTCAAAGATATCCAGGAGCGTTATGGGCGAGATGCGATTGGCGGCATTACATCTTCGCGGTGCACTAACGAGGAAACCTATCTCGTACAGAAACTTGTCCGGGCTGGATTCGGTAATAACAATGTGGATACTTGCGCGCGCGTATGTCACTCGCCGACCGGTTACGGGTTGAAGTCAACGCTGGGTGAGTCTGCGGGTACTCAGGCGTTCGACTCGGTTATGAAGACCGATGTCATCATGCTGATAGGTGCAAACCCGACCGAAGCACATCCTGTCTTTGCATCGCAGATGAAACGTCGCTTGCGTGAGGGAGCACAGCTAATCATTGTTGACCCACGCGCTATCGCGCTTGTTAGATCCGCGCATGTTGAAGCGGATTATCATCTGCAGCTTCGACCAGGAACCAACGTCGCACTAATGAATGCGCTATCGCATGTCGTTCTAGCCGAAGAACTAGAATCGACGGCATTTATTGCCGACCGTTGTGAGAAAGACGCATACGAAGATTGGCGGCAATTTATCCTAGACGAGAAAAACTCGCCGGAAGCTATGGCTTCGGTTACTGGAGTGCCCGCGGATATCGTTCGAGAAGCCGCTAGGCTTTTTGCGACCGCGCCGAATGGTTCGATCTACTACGGGCTCGGCGTATCCGAGCATAGTCAGGGATCGACGATGGTTATGGGTATTGCGAATCTCGCGATGGCTACGGGTAATCTCGGTCGAGAAGGTGTCGGCGTCAATCCGCTACGCGGCCAGAACAATGTTCAGGGTGCTTGCGATATGGGCTCATTTCCTCACGAGCTACCGGGCTACCGCCATATTTCAGACGCGTCGGTTCGCGCGCTGTTCGAAGAGGCATGGGGCGTTGAGCTTTTGCCTGATCCAGGAGCGCGAATTCCGAATATGTTCGACGCGGCAGTTGATGGCCAGTTCAAGGCCTTGTACGTGCAAGGTGAGGACGTTGCGCAGTCGGATCCCGATACGCATCATGTGACCGCAGCGCTTTCCTCCCTAGAGTGCATGATCGTTCAGGATTTGTTTTTAAACGAGACTGCTAAGTTCGCTCACGTATTCCTACCCGGGTCGTCTTTTCTGGAAAAGAACGGCACCTTTACTAACGCCGAACGACGCATCTCACCTGTCCGCAAGGTAATGGAGTCGAAGTCCGGGCTCGAGGACTGGGAAATAACACAGGGGCTATCCAATGCCATGGGTTATGAGATGAATTACTCACATCCAAGCGAGATTATGGATGAAATAGCCCGGCTCACGCCGACATTCAAGGGCGTCAGCTATGAAAAACTGGGTCGTCTTGGAAGTATTCAATGGCCATGTAACGAAGATGCTGTTGATGGTACGCCGACGATGCATATCGAAGAATTCGTGCGAGGTAAGGGGCTTTTCCGTCTCACGCCTTTTGTCGCGACCGATGAACGTACTACGCGTAAGTACCCACTTTTGTTGACGACTGGCAGGATCCTGAGTCAATACAACGTGGGCGCGCAAACGCGGCGAACTGAGAATCTAACTTGGCATGACGAAGATATCCTTGAGATCCATCCGCACGATGCAGAACAGCGTGGAATCGAACATGGTGACTGGGTTGGTCTCAAGAGTCGTGCTGGAGATACCGTTCTTCGGGCCGACATTACCGAGCGCGTTCAACCGGGCGTTGTCTACACAACATTCCATCATCCCGAGTCGGGTGCGAACGTCGTTACGACCGACAATTCCGATTGGGCAACGAATTGTCCGGAATATAAAGTGACGGCGGTTCAGGCTACACGTGTCACGCAGCAATCGGAATGGCAGGACAAGTTTGAAGCGTTTAGCGAAGAACAGTTAGAGCTACTGCGGAAAGCGAAGGCTTTAACGCACGGGGTCGCCGGCTAGCTTAACGGGCGTGAGATTATGCAGGTAGAAAAGCTCGTGCGAATGGCGAATCAGATCGCTGCTAATTTCGACTACGGATCTGATAAGCAGAAGGCTGTGGCCGGTGTTGTCGATCATCTCCAGCGTTTCTGGAGTCCGCTTATGCGTCAGGAAATCGCTGGCTACGACGATAGTGGCGATATCCAGTTATCCGAGGTAGCCAAGCAGGCTGTCGAGAAAATGGCTCAGGCTCAACTCTCTGTCGGCCGAACCAGCACTCAGAATTAAAGGTTTTTCTTGTTTACTAAATCTCTAGATAGCTGCTACAACATTACCCGTCTGCGGGCCCGAGCTGAGAAACGTATGCCTGCTGCAATGTTTCACTACATTGATGGCGCAGCAGGTGACGAGTGGACAATGCGGCAGAATACCGAGGCGTTTGATCAGTTTGAGCTCGTGCCGAAATTCTTGGTTGATGTCGAGAGTATCGATCTCTCGACCACGGTGTTTGGACAACGTATCGAAATGCCATTTTTTTGTTCGCCAACTGCCATGTCGCGCCTCTTTCATCACGGTGGAGAAGAGGCTGTGGCAAGAGCCGCCGCGCGTGCAGGAACCATGTATTGTCTATCTTCGATTTCGACGACGAGCATTGAGGAAGCAGCTGAGGCGTCTACTGGGCCCAAGCTCTTTCAGGTCTATGTGTTTAAAGATCGCGGCCTAAATCGTGAATTTATACAGCGATGTAAGGATTCAGGCTATGCGGCGTTGGCGTTGACTGTTGACGTTCCGATTGCCGGGAATCGCGAGCGAGACCTCGTTACCGGTATGACAATACCTCCGAAGTTAACGCCGACGACACTCTTTAACTTCGCTATGCATCCGAGGTGGGTCTGGAATTACTTTACCCATCCGCCGATTGAGCTCGCTAATGTTAGGGATCGAATTCAGGGGGATGTCACTACGCTGGTTAGTTTCTTTAACGATCAGCTCGATCGGACAGTGAGTTGGGACGATGCCGAGTGGATGATCAAAGAGTGGGATGGACCGTTTGCGATCAAGGGCATCCTCTCCGTCGAGGATGCTAGGCGGGCGGCTGATGTCGGCGCAAGTGCGGTAATGATTTCTAATCATGGTGGCCGACAACTAGACACGTCGCCTGCGCCAATAGAGCTTTTACCAGAGATCGTTGACGCGGTCGGCGACCGGCTAGAGGTGATACTGGATGGCGGTGTTCGACGCGGTGTCCACGTAATGAAAGCGCTAGCTCTCGGTGCTACCGCCTGCTCGGCCGGCCGTCCTTATCTATATGGTCTCGGTGCCGGTGGCGAGGCTGGAGTGGACCGAGCCCTGGAGTTCTTCAGGTTAGAGATAGAACGAGACATGCGCTTATTAGGCTGTCGTACGGTAGACGAGATCGATTCCACTCGCGTACGAGAGATCAGGAGATGAATTCTACTGTTCCGGGTGACAAGGGTAGCATCCGGTACTTCGATATTAGTAGGGTCGAGGATGACAAGAGCGGTTCCGTGTCAGATGCGGTTGCGACCGAAGAGCCGCTAGAGATTCGTTTAGCTTATTCACGCCCAGACGGAAAACGCGCCCAGCAAAGTATCTCCGTGACCATGCGGACGCCGGGTAACGACGATGAGTTAGCGGCGGGATTTCTTTTCACGGAAGGTATTATTCGCGGGCGCGCCGACTTAGAATCGATTGCGCCTTGTGGCCCACCCGCTCCGAATGGACTGGTTAATGTTGTGCGAGTCGAGCTCGGCCGAGAAGTTACTGTCGATCTTGACCGGCTCGAGCGGCACTTCTATACGTCATCGAGTTGCGGCGTTTGCGGCAAATCATCGCTCGATGCGGTTGCTGTTCAGGGCCACTATAAGCCTAGTAACGCTCGGTTAGCGATCGCGGCGAGTACCCTCAACGGATTACCTGAGTCGCTTCAAGCACAGCAGGCCGTGTTTGAGCAAACCGGTGGTCTACATGCGTCCGGACTATTCAATTCATCTGGGGACCTGCTCGCTGTGCGCGAGGATGTCGGACGCCACAACGCGCTGGACAAACTGATTGGCCAGTCGTTACTGCATCATGAACTGCCGCTTAGTGATTTCGGTATTGTTGTGAGTGGGCGCGCGAGCTTCGAGCTTATGCAGAAGGCGATGATGGCAGGTATTCCGCTCCTGGCGGCTGTTGGTCCGCCATCGTCGCTCGCGATTGAGTTAGCGGAGGAGTTTGGCATGACGCTTGTCGGCTTCCTCAAAGCTAACCGCTTCAATATTTACGCTGGCGCGCAGCGTATCACCTGACTCCTCCCTAGCTTGGAGAAGATAGGAGCGGCCGGCAAGACTGGGACTTTCCGTTCAATAAATACTAAATTGCAAGCGTTCAGGGACCACCGTGCTGTCAGCCCGACAGCGGATCGACGACGCCCAACACCCATATTGCGATGAGCCCGAGTGTGCCGGTGGCGATGAGGTAATAGAGCGTCGGTAACAGCGTGCGGCGCAGTGTTGTCCCTTCCTGCCCAAGCAGGCCAACCGTTGCAGACGCCGCCACAACATTATGAATGGCGATCATGTTGCCTGCCGCTGCGCCAACGGCTTGTAGTGCGACGACCATAGCGGCCGAGATACCGAGGGCGGTAGCAACGCCGTGTTGGAATAATGTAAACATCAGATTGCTTACGGTATTACTGCCAGCGATAAATGCCCCGAGCGCTCCGATGAAGGGAGCAAAGAAGGGCCAGATCGCGCCGACATTCATTGATACCCAGTCGGCCATCGCGATGGGCATACTCTGTAAGCCAAGGTCGTTGACGTCCGAATTAATATAGATGCGCACCATCGGTACGGTGAAAATAAGCACGAAACCAGCACCTAGAAGCGTCTTTGTCGACTCTCCGAGCGCTGTGCCGAACTGTTCTACACGCATACGATGCAGGCCTACCGTCAGTACCGCGACCAAGGATAGGATAGCGGCCGGTAGATACAGCGGTGTCGACATCGCGGATATCTGTGTTCCTAGAATTCCGTCCCAGCCGATAACGAATTGTCGGAGCCAGTCGCCGATCGGGAACTGCGGTAACCGTGTCAATACCAGCAACCCAGCGACGAGGAAGTAAGGTGCCCAAGCTCGTAGCGTGGACATCCTCGCCGGTGCAGTGTCGAGATTCGGTTCAATGTTACCGATCCAGTCTTGCGGCCAATGGTCACTTGGAGCGAAGTCCCAGGTGTTTTCCGGAACGAGGAAGCCGCGTTTCGCGGCGGTTGTCATGATGAATAATCCAATCAATGCGCCGAGCATTGACGGGAACTCGGGACCAAGTGCAAGCCCCGTGAGAAGATAGGGAATCGTAAACGCGAACCCTCCAAGTAACGCAAATTTCCACGCGGAAAGGCCTTCCGTCCAGGACCGATTTGCGCCGAAGAATCGCGTCATCATTACGATCATAAACAGTGGCATAACAGTCCCAACAATTGCGTGAATAACAACGACATTGGAAGTGACTATTTGTAGGTATTCGCCGAACGTCAGCCCCACATCTGCAAGCTGTGCGGTGATGTCAGGGTTTTCGAGTCCACCTCGGACGCCGACAAGTATCGGTGTGCCAACAGCGCCGAACGTGACCGGCGTACTCTGAACCATCATGCCGAGCATGACGGCGGCCAGTGCCGGAAAGCCAAGTGCGACAAGTAAAGGAGCCGTAATTGCCGCGGGCGTGCCGAAGCCGGAGGCGCCTTCGATAAAACTACCGAATAACCAGGTGATTAATACAACCTGAATTCTTCGATCAGGACTGATCGTCGCGAAACCGGACCGTATTGCAGCAACTCCACCTGAATGCTTAAGGGTATTGAGCAAAAGAATCGCTGCAAAAATGATGAACAGGATATCGAACGTAACGAAGAGCCCCTGGATCGTTGCCGCCGCGATTTGAGCGAGAGACATCTGCCATAGAAACAAACCGATTGCGGCGGCAAGGACGTAAACGATAGGCATTGCTATTCGTGCAGCGATACGCATACCGATCAGCAATATGGCTGCAGTCATTATCGGTAGTACTGCTAGGAGCGCTTGTACCCCAAGGGACATTTTTATCGATCTCCTATTTTTACTTCTTTGAAGTACCGATTTCCGCTATGAGTTACAGCTATCATACACGGCGGATCAGCCGTACACCGAGCGGCGCAATTGACTGCATCAGTTTCGTAGGGTAGAAGCGTTCGATGATGAGTAACTGGTCAAAATTCGGTGAGCGATATACGCGCCCAACCGGTGCGCTGGAGCTAATGGAAGATCTGGGCGCTGCGATGGATGGTGATAGTTCAACGTTATTACTCGGCGGCGGAAATCCTGGGAATATCCCCGAGATTCGGTCGCTCTTCGGGCAGCAGCTTGCCGAAATAGCGGTCAGCGATGAGGGCTTTGGCCGATTAGTTGGTAATTACGCAGACCCCAAGGGAGAGCGTCGTTTCCGCAGTTGTCTGGCGGACTTACTTGGTCAGGAATACGGATGGCAGGTGACAGCCGAGAACATCACATTGACCGCAGGTAGTCAGGCCGGTTTCTTTCTCTTATTCAATCTTCTCGCAGGACAGTTCTCCGACGGAAGTCGTCGACGCATACTACTACCCGTTACGCCTGAGTACATCGGCTATACGGACGTTGGTCTAGAAGAAGATCATTTTGTTGCGCAGTTGCCAATCGTCGAAGAACTCCCGGACAACTATTTTAAATACCGCGTCAACTTCGATGGCCTAACAATTACCGAAGATATCGCCGCGATATGTGTTTCACGCCCGACAAACCCAACAGGGAATGTGATCACTGATAACGAACTACACAAGTTGGATCGGATGGCGAGTGCGGCCGGTGTGCCCTTCATCCTTGATAGTGCTTATGGCTTACCATTTCCTGGGATTGTCTTTACAGAGGCAACGCCGTTGTGGAACGACAATGTAATTCTTTGTCTAAGTCTTTCAAAGCTCGGTCTACCTGGAGTTCGAACCGGAATTATTATAGCTAGCGAAGAGATTATCGCGGCGTTGACGCGTATGACCGCGGTACTGAGTCTTGCGGTTGGTAGCGTAGGCCCAGTACTAACAGAGAAGTTTCTTTTAAGCGGAGAAATACTGTCGTTAAGTAAAGATTTCATCACGCCGTTCTACTGTAAAAAAGCGATGGTGGCATGTGAGCAGCTGCAGCAGGAACTCGACGGTATAAACTACAAGATTCATGTGCCAGAAGGGGCTTTCTTTCTATGGCTCTGGTTGCCGGGGCTGCCGATCCGGAGCGCTGAACTTTACGAGCGGCTGAAGAAAAATGGTGTGCTCGTCGTCTCTGGCCATCACTTCTTTCCGGGTGTTCAGGAGGATTGGCCGCACCGCGACGAATGTTTGCGGATTTCGTACGCTCAAAACGACGAGATTGTCTCGAAAGGGATTCGTATTCTTGCTGATGAGATCAAAGAGTTATACGCGGTTAGAGGCTAGTAGGTGCGCTGGCGTGGTAGCGCAATTTTATCAGAAGCCAGTGCTGGTCCTATCTAATTCTGCTCTTTCAGTATCTGAAGAAGCTCGGGCAACGCCGTGAATAGATCGGCGACTAGTCCTATGTCTGCGATCTCGAATATCGGAGCCTCCGCGTCTTTGTTTATCGCAACAATAGTTCCAGCATCTTTAATGCCAGTAAGGTGTTGAATCGCGCCGGAGATACCAACTGCGATGTACAGATCGGGCGCGATTATCTTGCCCGTCTGCCCAACCTGGAGATCGTTAGCGACGTATCCTGAGTCGACGGCGGCTCTGGAGGCGCCTACTGCGGCACCCAGGTAGTCGGCGATTTCGTATATCAGTTCGAAGTTTTTAGCATTGCCAAGGGCGCGTCCACCGGATACGACCCGTTCTGCTGACTGAAGGTCTGGTCGTTTGTCTCCATCTGCTCCGCGCAAGGTAATGAAACGCGTGTGAGTGGGTAGTGTTACCTCGAGCGCACGCTTCTCGATTGTGGCGTTGCCAGTTGTCTCCGCTGCGGCATAGGATGCGGTCCGCACAGTTGCTACCAGCGGTCCGTCAGAGTCCGTCTCGACTGTGAGGACAGCGTTGCCGGCATAGACTGGGCGTTGAAATACTTTGCCGTCGGTAGAGAACATGACGTCACTGAGTTGGCCGACGTTGAGTAATGCTGCAACACGGGGCATAAGGTCCTTACCGAAAGTTGTCGATGGGCCGAAGATGTGACTATAGCTGGCAGCTAATGCGACCACCTGAGGGGCCCAGATAGCAGCGAGCGCTGCGCTATTTTCTACCCGATCAATGCTAATCACAGCAGCCACGCCCTCGAGCGCAGCTGCCTGCTGCGAAACACTAGCCCCATTAGCCGCGAGCACTACTATATCGATTCCGTTATTCTCAAAACTCGCCGCACAACTCACGCATTTGGCTGTACTGGCGTTAAGATTTTCACCATCGTGCTCGGCTACGATTAGTACGCGCCCCATTAGATGAGCCCTTTATCGCGGAGCGTCCGCACAAGTTCTGAAACGTCGTTGACAATCGTCCCTTGCTGTCGGGTTAAGGGTGCTTCAACTTTATGTATGGTGAATTGTTGTTGCGTCTTGGTCGTTAGCTCCTCTAGAGGGATTACATCTAGTGTTTTTCTTTTCGCCTTCATGATGTCCGGGAGCTTCACGTAGCGGGGTTCATTGAGACGAAGATCCGTCGTGACCACCGCAGGTAGCTCCACCTCTATTACCTCAAGGCCTGCGTCGACTTCACGCGTGGCAGTCACGACGCCATCGTTAATAACGAGTTCGGATACGAAGGTTGCTTGCGGTCGATCCCACAGTGCGGCAAGCATTTGTCCTGTCTGATTATTGTCGTCGTCGATCGACTGCTTTCCTAGAATAACCAGGTCCGGCGATTCGCGATCGACTAGAGCTTTGATCACTCTAGCAGCGGTGAGTGGTTCGAGAGGATGAGCTGTATTTACGAGGATAGCGCGATCCGCGCCCATCGCGAGACCGGTACGTAGCTGCTGTTGGCAGTCGCTTGTACCGAGTGATACGACGATGATCTCATTTGCTTGTCCACGTTCTTTGATCCGTAATGCTTCTTCGAGCGCGATTTCATCGAAGGGATTGATTGACATCTTCGCGCCGTCGAGCATCACACCCGAGCCATCGGGATTCACGCGAACGCGGACGTTGTAATCGAGGACGCGCTTCAAACAGACTAGAACTTTTTGCAAGGGAATTTTAGTTATGGTGGGATTGAGGTCTGAGTTTAGCATTTTCCTGTGTGGTTATTCCATGAGTGTAGTATGACGCGTTCATGTTTCAGCACTCTGAATTAACGGTAGAGACATTTCCAATCCACGCGCGTGCGATGGCAAAGCAATTCCCAGAATTGGCCGGAGTAGTTAGCCGCTGGGGTTTGCCTGCGTTCTGGAACCGTAAACCGGGTATCGATTCGCTTGTCCTAATAATTCTTGAACAGCAGATCTCGATCTCGGCAGCTAACAGTATCCATAAGCGCCTCAAGAAAGGGCTAGGGGGCGTCTCAGCACGTCGGCTTTATGAAGCCGGTGCAGACAAGTTAAAAAACTTTGGGCTTACAAGACAGAAAGCTCACTACTGTTACGAGCTAGGGCGTGCGGTTATTCAGCGGCGTTTGTCTCTCAAAGCCGTGGCAGAAATGGATGACTGCGACGCGATGGCAGCGCTAGATGCGTTGCCCGGCATTGGACCCTGGTCTGCGGCCATCTATGTTATGTCTGCGCTACGTCGAATAGATGTCTGGCCATCTGGCGATCTAGCATTGCGTCAGGGCGTCGCGAGCTTACTCCCCGAGCTCGATACCGAGTCACTTGCCGACTCCGGAGATCGCTGGCGGCCGCGCAGAGCCGTCGCAGCTCGGCTCGTATGGCATCATTATCGTTGCCTAAGAACCAATACCACCAAGTAAGCTAAGGCTGAACGATTACGACTTAGTTCGAATCTGGACGATGGGTAGGCTTGACGTGACTCCAACCGCGATATCCGGCGGTGTGTATCTGCATGTTGTGGACTCGCAAAATGTCCACGCCCTGCTCGCATAGCTTAAGCGATATGCCAAGTGTAGCGAGATCTTTCTCACTGATCTTAGTCCCCGTTAATTGATTGAGAAATGATTTTCTCGAATGACCCACGAGGACTCGCAGACCGTGTTTGCGAAGGTTGCCGGCGCTTTCCAAGATTCGGAGCGACTGCAAATTGTTTTTTCCAAAGCCTATACCTGGGTCAAAAATTATTCGACTTAGATCTAGTCCAGCTTTGTCCCATATTTCGAGTCGTCGAAGGAGCTCATCTTCGACTTCTCGGTACCCGTCAGCGGATACGGGTAAATGTTGCTTGGGTTCGACTGGCACACTAATACTATGCATCGCGATCCAGTCAGTATTACTCGTCTTTGCTAGCTCAAGAATCTCGGGTGATGTCAGACCCGTTACGTCGTTGATGATGTTTACACCAAGTGCTAGGGCGCGTTCAATTGTCTTAGCGTGGTAGCTATCGACGCTGATTAGCGGTGCTAATAGGGATCGTTGGCGACGGGCTACTAGTTCGCTGAGTACCGGTTCGATTCGCTGCCACTCGACCTCAGCCGAAATTGCTTCCCCGCCTGGTCGAGTCGACTCACCGCCGACGTCTATGATATGAGCGCCCGCATCGATCATTGCATCGACATCAGGCTTAAAATCGTCCCAGGTCTGGCGTTCGCTACCGTCTGAAAAAGAGTCCGGCGTTACATTCACGATGCCCATCCACAAGGGTAGATATTGCTTCAATTTTCGCGACCATTCGAGCAATGACTTATCACCGAGGCCGGGAATGGTCATGCGCGGGTCTAGCGCGATAAGCGGCGTTAGAACGAAGCTTCTCTTGTGCATACTAGGATGCGGAATAGTTAGTTTATCGGTATGTATCTGTTCTCGTCCCCATAGAAGGATGTCGATATCAATAGGTCTTGGAGCCCAACGAGCTGCATCGCATCGTTTCATCGTTACATGGATTGTCTCAATCCATTGCAAACAGGCTTCGGGTGACGCATCGGTTTCGCATTCAACAACGAGATTGAAAAACGGTCGATTCCAGTCAGCGGGAGCGCTATTTGGTAGTAGTGCAGGTGACTCGACTACGGGTGATATCCGTCGAATTCTCAGCGGTTTAGAATCCAACAGCTCTAGTGCTCGGCTCAGGTTGCCGGATCTATCACCGAGATTGGCACCGAGGCCTAGGAAGATACGCATTTTAATTGCTTTCGTGGCAGATATTATCGGGCTAAATGTTACAGGTGAGAGTATAGCGGAAGCGGGTTGCCCGTGATTTTTCGGTTGTATCTCGACGGTGACACCAAGTAGACCAGATAGTTGTTCTCGCGATCGGTTTTGGGGAGGTCAGCAAGGCCTTAGTTCTCATGTGCTCAGAGGCGGGTAGTGTGTCCTCGATCTACTGCTAAAGGTCGAAGGTTACAGACACCCCGGCGTAGATGTTTAACTCGGGAGCGGGTTCGAAATAACGCGATCCGTATGCGTTGAGCCGGATATTATTGTTATAGCTTTCGTTGAAGAGATTATTGATGCCAATAAATGGCGAGAATAGGGTAGAGCCTACGGTGCGTTCAAGGCCCATCCGCAGATTCGCGACCGTATAGGGGGGTACCCTCACGCTGTTTGAGTTGTTAGCAAACTGCTCTCCCACATACATCAGGTCAAGCGCGCCGAACCAACCAGCTGGATGCGTATAGTTGATCTCGCCGAAGAGCAGATGTTTCACCGTTCCCGGGATTATGTTTCCCGAATAATCGTCGTCAATAGTTTGTGCCCCACCTTTATCGAACGAGAGCACGCGAAAATCGTCAAACTCGAAACTACCATGGGTATATGACAGAGACGTCCGTATGCGATCAGTCAAGTTCGATATCAGAGAGAGTTCTAGCCCCGTTCGGTTAGAGCTACCCGCGTTCTGAAAGAAGTCACGACCGTCGATTTCAAAAGGCACGAGTTCATCGTTTACTGCAACATTGTAGAGTGCGGCCTCGTAGTAGTGTTGTTCGTTAAGCGAACCGCGTATGCCTATTTCATGGTTGGTTGCCGCTTGTGGGTCTAGCGCTGGATTAAAGCCTCCGCCGCCACTGGGGTTAGCAAAGTCTGTTGTGCTCGGAGTTTCAAACGCGGTGGATAGGGTACCGTACAAGCTAAGTTCGGGTGACAGGCTGTAGAGAATGCCGAGCATCGGACTGATATCGTCCATCTCTCGTAACCCGGAGTCGTTTCCATCTGATAGAAAACGATCGCGCACGGAGTATTCGATTTGATCGAAACGTACTCCGAACGTCAGTTGTATTTGATCGCTGAGTGTCAGTTCGTTCTGGAGAAAAACGCCTCGTGCCACGAATGACTCGTCTTGGTCGAAGGTTAGCGCTCCCAATATGCCCTTATTATTAATAAATCTTCTTCGGTCATCATCCTGGTTGTCGGTGTCGAAGCCAACGATGAGCCGGTTAGGCATGCCGAGAAGCGAACCCGTACGGGTGTAGTTGATGCCGCCGCCAGCGAAGAATCGCTCGAGGTTTACAGAATCCGCAACGGGAAACTGTGGCAATTTGTTTTTAAAGTCGCGCCAGACAAAATAGCTACGTGCTGAGAGTTCTCCTACGTCCCCGATTGGTGTCGTATAGATTAATCCGACACGCGTTTGATCGAGAACCTCTCCGGTGTCGTAGGTGACATTGCGGCTGCGTGCTGAGCGTGGGTCTGAGGTTGCCTGAGCGGAATTGACGCCACCAGGATCATTAGAGAGCGGTTGGTCCGTGATATTTACCACGGCGAGAAAGTTTGCATCTCCTCCAAGTTCGAAGTTGAACCGACCGCTAAGCTGCGTGTTCTCGGCCTGGCTGAATGCACGGTAGCCGTCGACCTGAGAATCGGACGCGCTGACGAAGTAGTTCAAACGCTCAGTTTGGCCGCCGGCCTTTACTTGTAGCTTCTGGAAGTTGTACGCGCCCGCTGCGAATCGCGCGCTGACGTAGGGAGTTTGTGGCCCATCTTCTGAGGTTATGCTGATTACGCCGCCGGATGCATTACCATACAGTGATGAGCTCGGGCCGCGGATGACCTCGATCTGCTTAGTGGCGCCAAGATCGATGTTATCAACCTGGCCAGTGCCGTCCGGTAGCGTTTCCGGAATGCCGTCGACGAGGATTTTGACTCCGCGAATACCGAACGCTGCCCGAGCGCCGAATCCGCGAATTGATATTCTGAGATCCTGTGCGAAGTTATAGCGGTTCTGCATGAACAGTCCAGGAACTCTGTTCAGTGCCTCGTCAAGTCCAAGCTGTTGGCGGCCGAGTTGAATCTCATCCTGCCCAACGATGCTTACTGCTGCAGGAACGCGGGCCAATGGCGTGCTGAGGCGTGTCGCTTCGACGACGATCTCCTCTATCGCGGCCGTTTGGGTGGTTTCCTGGCTAGCCGTTATACCGGGTAGGAGAATCGCTACGAGCGCGCAGATTAGAGAGCTGCTTCTATAGATAGATGTTTTATTGGCTAATGGCATACGGAGCACACATTTTAAAAGGCACGTATCATGACGATCTCATCATCGTGCCGCAATCCTCTTGCTTGGAATGGCTCATAAACGCAACCGTTTTGGTTGTGTTTGAGGTAGTCAAATCTACAAAGATCTTCCACACCGCTTCTAAGCAGTCGAGATATTCCTTGGCGAGGTCTATGTAGGGGACTGCCCGGTTAGTTCTACTCTATCAGGTGTTGTTTTCGAGATCTCGCTGGATGACATAAAGAATATGGTTCCTATGGGCACGTGTCTCCGTATTGCCTCGACGTCGGCCGTCCATCATGTCCTCGATAAGGCGCAGGTGATACAACGCGATCGATTGCGAAGGGAAGTCGTAGTCATCACCAGTCACAATGGTGGTTAATCTCGAGACATATTCGAGTTGTAGATTCTGACGGAACGTATTCACTTCATCGCGGAGGTCTGCGGTGAAGATCGCATCTGTGAGGTCAGCCATGACTTCAGCCAGTGGGTACTCGTTACCGTATAGTCTTGAATCCGTGATACGTGTCATAACTGTTGGGTGCAGTAAGTGCGAAAGTACGCCACGTTGCAGCGCCAGTAGCCATTCATGCACCTTCGGGTCCTCTGTTTCTCCCCAAAAATTCCAGAGTCGCCGCTGCTCTTGAAGGTGACTATAGAGATCTTCTGATGCTGAGAAGGCTTCCGGCGAAAACAGGTGAGTTGCAAGTCCGGCCATCGCGCGTTGCTGCTGTTCAAAGCTAACCGGTACGAATGGTGTTTTTGCGCCTGCCTGCCCAACAACGGAACGATTGATGTATACACCACCAATCTGCCGCGACAGAACGGTGACGGATCGAGCTATCTGCGCCAACATGACAATGTAGGCGTCTCGCAGTTCATGGTAAGACTCTCCTTCTATCGAATTCTTTTCGCGAGCGAGGGACAGAAGGTTCTCGATCAGTGCCAGCCTTTCGTCGGCGTAGCCGACAGGATCACTCGTCATGTCATACCAAAGAACGCGGGGATCCATCGCCCAGCCTGCTCGAGTCATGACGTGGTCGTCCGTGCCGAACAGTAGCGCTGGTTCAGTCGAGCGGGCGGCGATTGTCATCAGTCGCTCAGCTTCTGCAGGCTCTTCATCAAGCGCTATCGAGTAGCTGTAGTCTACGACCCAGTCGTCGTAGGGGCCGGGCTGAGTAGTAAAGAAATTGGTGTGCTCGCGTCCCGGTGGTGCTATGTGAATATCAGTGTAATCCATAACCGAGGCGTATAGTCCGGCCCGGTTAACGGTGTCGCTATCAAAGGCTTCGTCTAGCGTGAGTAAATGGGAGGATGCGAAGTTATGTGCAAAGCCGAGTGTATGGCCAACCTCATGTAGAACGAGATCGATGAGAAATTCCTCTACAACCTGTGTCTCGAGCGCTGTGTCTAGATTCTGCGCGTTTATCGCGAAGCGACCAAAGATCTGGCTAAGTTGCATGTCATAGCCGAAAGAACAATAGCGGTGTTGTAACGAAAGGTCTGTCGCAGGCAGTCTAGATCCAGGGTCTTCGAGGTCGTCAAGAATCTGCTGATAGCGGAGACGCCGAATAACGCCCGCATACTCAAGCATAATATCGGAGCCGAGAATCTGCCCTGTTCGAGGGTTAGTGAAGGAAGGGCCGTAACCTGAGAACGGTGGATTTGGAGAAGAGGCCCACCGAAGAACGTTATAGCGAATATCTCCGGCATCCCAGTCGGCATTATCGGGCTGGACGCGCACTCTCAGAGCATTACGGAATCCGATTTTCTCGAACGATTTATTCCAAGCCAGGACACCCTCTCTGATTGCGTCTCTGAATTCATGTGGTGTTGTATTTTCTATCCACCACGTAATTGGCTCTACGGGCTCCGATATTGCTGCGTCTGAATCTCTTTTCACGAGATGCCAGCGTTCCACCAAATCGCGGTAGGGTGTTGAGCTGTCATCGGTTAGGTCAGTGACCTGTTGGGCGAAGTAGCCCATGCGGTGATCTGTTAGGCGTGGCTGGTAGTCATTCTCCGGAAGAGCGATTAGTGAATGCTGGACGTAGATACTCACGTATCGGCTATCTGTGATATCTGAGCCGCCGCGTACGGTAGGCGATGGGTTCTCGTAGACGTACTCGACCTGCACGTCAGTATTCAGTGGATAATTTCTGATGTCGGTGATTTTGCTCTTGTCGTCGCTAAGATCGCCGAGTGTAAATCTTTCTCCCGGTGAACCGTCTGGATCCGGTGAAGGTTTAATTTGATTTAGCGTCTCGTTAACGAAAATGTTATCGGCGTCGATCAATATTAGACCGTTCTCTCCGTCTTCGGCCAAAATACTTTCCGAAGTGAGTAATGCTGAGCTGATGTTTGCATTGGCCGCACGACTCAAAGGACTATCAGGATTGAAATAGAACGCAGTATTCTCGGATCGAAATTCTATTCGATCGAAATGGCGAGCGATCGATACAATCCGGTTATCACGATAGTTGCCGCGGAAGTGCCCGCCTTGGACGACGCCATCTATACTGACTGCAATATAAATATACTCACGATCGAGCTGTTCCGTACCAAGCTCAAGGTATGTTTTTCCCGTTTCGCGATCGCGATAAAGTGTAAATAATCCTTCGTGACGATCACTGTTTTCCGTGATCTCAGCGATCGTTTGCGTCTCGTTTCCGGCTTCGTCGTCGGTTTCCTGCGAGACGAGCGGGCCAGATATTGTGTAGAGACATAGAAGCGATAAATTCAGAAGATAATCTCGGTATTTCATAATTTTGACCTCCGCGAAGTATCCAAAGCATAGATAATCTATACGTGCTGGACCAGAATGATTTGGGAGTGTAGGCCCTAGATTCTTATAGTTTTTCGAGTGCTGGTTAAAAAACATTACGAAATAGTAACTTTGGAATCAGTCTAATACGGTGTTTACGCTATTTCGTGTGCTAGACTGGATATATTATAGGGCGTTGCATAAAAACAACAGTGCCTAAACTGAATTGGGGAGTGGCGTTCACACCGCACAATAGCGGTGTCATTCCGAGGGGCGGCTTGCAAGCGCCCCTTTTTCTTATCCGCTGTGTTATTCGTACGCTATCTAAGCTGAATCGGCCTGTTTTTCAGATTTTTGTATCAGAATAGTGCTAGCCGGTTATTATTAGTCTGATACAACTGCGCTGGTTTTAACAACATTAAGGAACATTGCGATGCAATCGAAACTTCAGAATCTTTTTCTGTTCTTTATAAGTGTTGCGCTATCTTTTGGGGCAGTTCAGGCACAGCAGACCGACTGGGATATGGTTGAACTTCGCATTAGCCATGTTGCAGGTTCTATCTACATGTTAGAGGGTCAGGGCGGCAATATCGGTCTTTCGATCGGGGATGATGGAGTCATTATGATCGACGATCAATTCGCGCCGCTCACCGATAGAATTGTAGCCAAAATTGCGGAGGTGACCGACCAAGAAATCCGATTTCTTATTAATACACATCTCCACGGTGATCATGTCGGTGGGAATGAAAATCTTGGTAATCGTGGAGTACTTATATTCGCGAACGATCGTGTTCGTTTACGGATGAGTATGGCCAAGAGCGATAGTGGCGCCTCAACGTATTCACGTGTTGCTTTACCCGTAGTGACTTTCAGCGAAACCACGACGTTGCACTTGAATGGTGAGGAGGTACACGCATTCTCCGTGCCGCCTGCTCATACCGACGGTGATGTTTTCATTCACTTTCGGGACTCCGACGTATTGCATCTTGGTGACGTATTTCGGACTAATAATTTTCCGTATATAGATCTGAGTAACGGTGGCGGGTTGCCCGGAACACTCGAGGCGCTTGGTATCGCGATTGGTATGGCCGGTCCTAACACGGCTATCATCCCCGGTCACGGAGGTGTGTCGACACGCGAGGATATTGTTGAGTTTCGCGACATGATTCTAGTCGTAATAGATCGTGTTTCATCACTGATCGATGAGGGTAAGTCTTTTGCCGAGGTCATAGCGGCAGGTACTACAGCTGAATATGAGGCGAAATGGGGAGATCCCGAGCGTTTCCTCAGAGGCCTTTATCCGGAGCTCGGCGGCCAGTGGTAGCGGAGTCAGAATTACAGTTTCGATCGTGACGTCTGTTTTTTTTTAACATGCAGCTTGGTTCGAAATCGAAACCGCGTGTCTGTATCTACGTTCCGATAGACACGTCTGGGGAGTCTCACCGTGAGATAGAGGCCCTAGGTTGTGAGGTCATCCTAGGTGATACAGGCTGGCGAAGCGGAATCGAGCGCGACGCGTTATTAAAGATAGCGGTGGGCGCTGATGCGCTTATGGGTTCGACGATTAAGCACTCGCCGCTCGAAAAAACATTTCTCGAAGCGCTTCCTAATTTACGCATCATTTCTAAATACTCGATCGGCGTCGAAGACGTTGATCTGGAGACTGCTACAGAGCTTGGTGTTCTAGTTACGAACTGTCCGACGGAAGCGAATTGGGGTGGTGTCGCTGAGGGTACGATGGCCTTGATGCTCGCTTTCCTTAAGCGAGTCGGCGAGCGTGATCGACACGTCAAGAGTGGCGGTTGGCGGGACAAATCTCTGCTAGGTACCTATCTTGGTAGTCGTGAAGATGGTTACGCGGGAGTTACCGTTGGAATCGTTGGGCTCGGACGGATCGGGTCGCGTGTGGCGGACCTGATGGCGGCCTGGCGCGTGAAGCTACTGGCCTGCGACCCCTACATCGATGAAGAGCGTTTTGCGGAGCATGGTGTCGAGCAGGTAGATCTCGAAACGCTGCTTAAAGAGGCGGATGTAGTCACCCTGCACTGTAATTTGACGGCGGAGACGCGCGATCTAATTAGTCGTGAACGTCTCAGGCTAATGAAGTCGACCGCGTTGCTGATCAATACGGCGCGTGGTCCGGTAATCGATGTCGATGCCCTTTGCGATACGCTTTGTGACGAGAAGTTAGCCGGTGCCGTTCTAGATGTACTACCCGAAGAACCACCCGAGCTTGAAGCACGGATTCGCAGTATGGGTAACAAGGTCTTGTTGTCGCCACACATGGTTAGCGCGAATTCGCCGGGGACGCTAGAACCCGCAATTCCGTGGGCGACCGAAGCAACTGTTGCGGCGCTTAAGGGAGTGGTTCCCGATCATGTCTGTAACGAGGATGCGATTCCGCGATGGCTCGAGCGTTTCGGTGACAGGTCACTGGTCTGAATCATGGAGAATATGGGTTTAAGGCGGCAGCAGCGGAGATGTATGTTAGTGCGTTTGTCGCGATGAAATTCAGGCCGGGTGATGCCAGAGTAATTTGGTCCTGGGGGCTATACGACTTCGCTAACTCGGCATTCACGACACTCGTCATAACTTTCGTATATGCGACCTACTTCACGCAGGCGATGGCTCCTGATCCTATTACCGGCACGGCTCTTTGGTCCCGAGCGATTGCTTTCACCGCCATTGTTGTTGCGGTGTTTTCCCCGATACTCGGCGCCATCGCGGATTGTGGTGGGTATCGTAAATTATTTGTAGTCTTGGCGACGCTGATCTGTGCTGCTGCGACGATCGCGCTCTATTTTGTTTTGCCTGGGCAGTTACTGATGGCGCTAGGGTTGCTGATAGTAGCGAATATCGCCTACGAGTTTGGTACGGTCTTCTACAACGCCTTTCTTCCTGATTTGTCCACGCCTGAAAGCATCGGACGTGTGTCCGGTATTGCTTGGGGGCTAGGTTACCTGGGAGGCTTATTCGCGCTTGGTATCGCGCTCGTTACATTGATCCAGCCAGATACGCCCTGGTTCGGCTTCTCTAGGGATTCTGGTGAGAATATCCGAGCGACCAATTTGCTCGTAGGCGGTTGGTTTCTAGTTTTTAGCCTGCCATTATTGTTATGGGTTCCTGAATCAGGGCGGAGGGCTACCCCTAGCCGTCGCGTATTTGGTTCAGCGTGTGCGCAAATATTAATAAGTCTAAAGGAGATCCGAAACTACCGTCAGATAGTCCGGTTTCTGATAGCGCGAATGTTTTTCAACGATGGCCTCATTACGATCTTTGCTTTTGGTGGTATCTATGCGGCTGGTACGTTCGGGTTTACGCTTCAAGAGGTGCTGCTATTCGGAATCGCGCTAAACGTTGCCGCGGGCCTCGGGGCCGTTCTTTTCGGATATGTAGACGATAAAATTGGTAGTAAACGTACACTAATGATTACCCTCGCTGGGTTATTTTTAGCGACGCTGTTAGCTGTGTTGGCGACGAGTAAACTGTGGTTTTGGATGGCCGGAATAGTTATAGGAATTTTTGTTGGTCCGAATCAGGCGGCGAGTCGCTCGCTTATGGCGCGATTTGTGCCACATAATGCCAAAAATGAGTTTTTTGGTTTTTTTGCGCTCTCGGGTAAGTTGACAGCGTTTATCGGCCCGCTTCTGCTAGGTATTCTTGCGCAGTGGAGCGGGTCGCAACGGGTCGGTATCTCCGTTGTTTTGGTCCTGTTTGCGATCGGTGGCGTACTACTAGCGATTGTCGACGAAGACGAAGGAATCAGCGCTGCCAATTCGTGAAGCTGACGTTCCAGGATTCTTCGTGCCTAGTACGGAGCTTGGTTCAGGATGCGAGTCAATTTTTAGTTATGGCCGAATTTATGAATGTAATCCCAGAAATAGCTGAGAAGAAAGACGAGATTGTAGCCTGGCGCCAGGATATTCATGCTCATCCGGAGTTGGCTTATAAAGAGGAGCGGACGGCAAGTCTTGTTGCCGAGCGGTTGGAAGCGTGGGGGTTCGATGTGCATCGCGGACTGGCAGTTACCGGTGTCGTAGGGACGCTTGCCAACGGGGATGGCCCAGCCATCGGCCTGCGTGCGGATATGGATGCGTTGCCAATCCACGAAACTAATACGTTTGATTATAAGTCGCGAAATGACGGCAAAATGCATGCCTGTGGGCACGACGGTCATACGGCAATGCTACTTGGTGCGGCGCAATATCTTGCAGCAAATCGTGATTTTTCCGGCACTATTCAGTTTATATTCCAGCCTGCCGAGGAAGCTGCGGGCGGCGCTAAGGTAATGATGGATGACGGATTATTCGATCTCTTTCCGGTACAGGCTGTCTTTGGGATGCACAATTGGCCTGGTTTAGAGGTTGGTAGGTTCGCCATGCGTCCCGGTCCTATGATGGCTTCGTTAGATTGTTTCGATATAGTCATCGAAGGTTGTGGTGGGCACGGCGCCCTACCACACCAGGGAGTCGACCCGGTGCACGCGGCAGCCCAAGTTGTTACTGCTTTGCAAAGTATCGTGAGCCGTAATGCAGACCCGCTTCAGGCCACAGTCATTAGTGTGACAAAAATTCATGGTGGCGATGCGCACAACATTATTCCAGGTCAGGTATTGCTTGGGGGTGGAATTCGCTGTTTTAATCCGGAGGTCCGCGAGTTGCTTAAGACACGAGTTGTTGAGATCGTTGAGGGCGTCTGTAAAAGCCTGGGTGCATGCGGCACAGTTGATTTTATTAGCGGTTACCCTGCTGTCATCAATGGATCTGCAGAGGTCGATTTAGCAGCTAGTGTAGCGGCTGACTTGGTTGGTGAAGGAAACGTTAATGCGAATTCAGCACCGGTACTTGGCTCTGAGGATTTTGCCTATATGCTCGAAGAGAAGCCGGGATGCTATCTGTTCATCGGAAACGGCACAGGCGATGGTGGTTGTATGATTCACAACTCTGGTTATGACTTTAACGATGATGTTATTACGCTTGGTGCAACCTTTTGGGTCAGGCTTGCTCAGGCCTTTCTTCATGACACAGTCGATTGAGGTAGGCCTTGTGTCAGCGTATCCTGGCCGGCTTTTGGAGACCTAGTAAGGATATATGATGTCTGAGGGTAAGCGAACGATGTTTTTTATCTTTCCTGGACAGGGATCCCAATATTGCGGGATGGGATCAGATCTCGTTCAGGAGTTTGATTCCGCGAAAGAGGTCTATAGCCGTGCAAGCGAAGTTGTTGGTTATGACATGGAGGGACTGTCCTTCGAAGATGCCGATGAGAAGCTGGATCTGACTCGCTATACCCAGGTCGCCCTCGTCACGCATCAGCTAGCTTGCCTAGCAGCGTTTCGAAGTCTTGTTGGTGAAGATGGGCCGGTTGCTCCATCGTTGGCCGCTGGTCACAGCCTTGGCGAGTACACGGCCCTGGTGGCTGGGGGCGCGTTGAGTTTCGAAGATGCTCTGATGCTCGTCAAGCATCGTGGCGAACTCATGAGCGTGTATGGTGAGGGTAGCATGCTCGCTACGACGCTCGATTTGCCCGCAGCCGAGGTGCTCGCGGCGAAATATTTTTGTGGTATTGGCGGCTGTAACCTACCTGAGCAGACCGTTATTGCGGGCGAGGATCGGGACCTTGATGCGCTGACTGAGGATATGAGTATCAATTTTCCGCGAAAGAGAGCGTTCCGTTTACGAACTGAAGGTGCTTTCCATACCTATTTGATGGTCGAGGCCGCTAGACGGTTTCGACACGTTTTAGCAGACGTGCAATTTAGAGAGCTCGAGTTGGATGTATTATCTAATTTTACGGGGCAGGCCCATGAAACGAGCGCAAACGCTATTCGCTCAGGGTTGTTTTTTCAGCTTTTTAGTCCGGTGCGTTGGTTCGGCTGTATGGCTACAGCATTGGATCAGGGCGTCGATACCATTTTTGAGTTTGGCGGAGGCATCGGTAAAGGAAAAGGCCCTGAGGAAAAGCGCCCGAATCTCGAGACTATGGTTAAAAAAACACTCAAGATGCGGGATGATGAGGCGACTTACCTTGGAGTCATCAACGTTGCAGGGATTTATGCTGCCGCGGAGGAGCTTGTAACGAAGTTAAGTGCAAAGATAGGCCTCCAGGAGTAGCACTGCAAGCCATGAAAAATAGCGAGGGGACTGTAGAGAGTCTATATCTGATAGAGCAGGCGGATAGGGATGAAAAAGCGCTCGCACAAGGGACTTTGTTGTGGGGTCTGATTCGGCGGTTATAGCCGGTTTTCATGAGGCGCATCCTCTGCGTCAAAGGCAGGGTTTTACGATTTTTTTCACTGGTCTCTCTGGTTCCGGTAAATCAACGATAGCTAATGCGCTCGTGATCAAGTTGAGGGAATCGGATACGAGGCAGGTCACATTTCTCGACGGTGATATCGTGCGGCAAAAGCTCTCGAACGAGCTAGGTTTCTCCAAAGAGCACCGTGATCTGAATGTCCTGCGTATTGGATGCCTTGCCAGTGAGATTACGAGGAACGGCGGTATCGCAATATGTGCGGCTATCGCGCCCTATGCAGATGCCCGTCGTTCAGTTAGAGAACTTATTGCACCGCTAGGTTGTTTTGTAGAAGTTTATGTGGCGACGCCAATCGAGATTTGCGAAGGTCGCGATCAAAAAGGCCTCTATGCGAAGGCTCGCGCTGGCCTGATAAAAGGCTTTACTGGTATCGACGACCCTTACGAGGTTCCGATCAACCCGGAATTGAATATCGACACAACGGGGCTAGCGCCTAATCTCGCGGTTCGTCAGATTCTGACTACGCTCGAAAAACTGGGATTGATTCGCTAGGGTGTGCACCGCGATATTGAGGACTATACTATCTAGGCAAGTTATATTAGCTGGCGTTTGTAGGTCGCAGTTTGGCCTTTCTTTTATAGAGGCTTGGGTAACGGCGCGTGAACGCGTACAGTTTGACCTGGCAAGACAGGATGAGACATATCGAAAATTTATCGAAATCCGGTTCAAGCACGACGGCTCTTTTGTCGGTTGCCTCGCTTGTTGTACTGATATATGGAATGCAGGCAGCGAGCACAATACTCGTGCCGATTCTTGTTGCGGCTTTTCTTGCCGTTATCTGTATGCCTTTGATGCGGTTTTTGAGACGTTGTAAAGTTCCGTCCGGTATTGCGGTTACATTAGTTGTGCTGGCAATAATCGGTGTGCTTGCGCTTGTCGGTGTTTTTGTTGGTCGACAGATTGGTGAGTTTACAGCTCGCTTACCGTTCTATGAGCAGCAGTTGAGCGACAAGTTAACGGCCTTAGCGTTATGGTTCGGACAGGATGTCTCGATCGGTGGGCTGCTCGAACAGATTCTGCCCTCTTCACCGATGGTTTTGGTTTCGCAACTTTTTAGTGGGCTGCAGGGTTTGTTTGCTAACTTCTTTCTGATTATCTTTACCGTTATTTTTATCCTTCTTGAGGCGTCTAGTCTCCCCGGAAAACTACAACTCGTACTGACCTCCTCGAATCATGATTCAGAGTTCTTTGAAAAATTTACGAACGGCGTCCAGCGCTATCTCGGTATCAAAACAATCGTTAGCCTTGTCACAGGTGTTGCGGCTGGAGTTTTAACCGCCGCGTTCGGGCTGGACTTCCCTCTACTCTGGGGACTTCTCGCTTTTCTGTTTAATTACGTGCCAAGTATCGGGTCGCTAATAGCAGCGATCCCCGCTGTCGCACTGGCGCTTGTTCAGTTCGGTTTTACTCAGGCCGTAATGATCGCTGTAGGCTACTCTGTACTAAACATAGCGATTGGTGGTGTCATTGAGCCACGAGTTATGGGGCGGGGGCTTGGTTTGTCTACTCTCGTGGTTTTCCTGTCATTGGTGTTCTGGGGTTGGGTTTTCGGCCCTGTCGGTATGCTGCTTTCCGTGCCACTGACGATGACGGCGAAAATTGCGTTGGAATCTAGTAGTAGGACGGCTCCTATCGCGGTGTTGCTCGGGTCAGCAGACCATGTCAGATTCTAATAATGAGTTTGAGAGAAGAGGTAGAACGATTGCTACCTGGTTGGAAGCGCTGGTATCCAAGTCTTTTTGATGCGGCTAGCGATCTTGGCCTCATTCGCGCGCGTGTTTGTTCGCCTGATAGCCTGTTGTTAACTAAGCGACACTCTAAAGTGCGCAGCGCCGCTGAAGAAGCGCATCGGGATATGTGGGGTGGTAAGGTGCATAGCAAATAGGTTTGAGTCTGGAGCGACGTGTTGCAGAATGATCTCCTTCACACGCAACCTTTAGTAGTAAGCATCTCTATATTAGAGAATGTTATGACGCCAAAAAATTTTGTAGCTACTTTTTTTCTGAGTTTATGGACGTTGCCTCTCTGGGCTGTTGGGACTGGAGATGCTGCTCCTGCTTGGGTTGGTAGTGATGTTCACGGTAACATCGTATCGTTCCCGGAAGTAACAAATGGGAACCCGGCCGTCGTCGTGTTTTGGGCTACATGGTGTCCCTACTGCAAAGCTTTCATGGCATATCTAGAAGATATTCAGACTGACTATGCCGCAGATGACGTGAAAATAGTCGCGATCAATGCTAAAGAACGAGGGATCGGAGATCCTGTCGCTTATCTAAACAGTCTAGGTTTTCCGATACTAGGTGTTCTCGAAGGCGATGAAATTGCAGGCGTTTATGACATTCAGTTCATACCTGGCCTGATGGTCGTTGATGGTAACGGTGTCGTTTCTTATCGACGGGCATCTACCGACTTGCCTCCCGGGCAGCCCCTCTCCGAGTTTTGGGATTCTGAGGTGAGAGCTGCGCTTGATCTTGCTTTACAGTGATGAAGATAAATTTTTTAATCGTCGGTTGTTTGTCCCAATATGCTATTTAGCTCATCATCCAGCCATATAGAGAAACGCTCCCAATATCCGGGAGACCCTCCACATGACCGTGTAATCTCCACAAGAAGACCAGACTCTTCTCTTCGCTGTACGATTTTGCCCTGAGAGCGCGTTATCAGACCGGTTTGTGTTCTGTAGACGTAAAAAACCTTTTCCGTATCAATGTCCTGGTAGGTTGAGGACCCATAGGTCGCGTCGACTAGGAAGTTAATCAGCCCTAGTTTTTTTGAAACATTCCCTACATTTAAAACCGTATCGTTCTTAAGGTCATGTGCAAGCGAAGAATTAATATTTTGGTCGTTAATCAGGCGGTAACGTCCCTCGAGCCTATCTAGTCGATACTGCGAATCCAGCCCCAACGCGAGCGCCCAATATTTCCATTTAATAAATTCAGCATCTAGACGCCACTGGTCACCTAGTAACCGGAAAAGTTTTTCTTCGCAAAAATCGCCGGTGCGTAGCTTAGCGATGTGCTCCCGCTTATTTATAGAATTGAAACGAAGCTCCGCCACTAGGGATTCTGAAGTCAAAGAGGAGTAGTTATAAACCGAAGCTGACAGGAGTGTTAGGCATAAAAATACCAACAGAAATAGCGTTATTAAAGATGTTTTTGTAAGCCGTTTCATCAAATTAGTGCTGTTTTCTAGGGGACGGCATTGAACCGTTCCGCGGCTTTTCTAAATTCTACTCGCGCGTTCTCGATATCGAACGGCCGCTCGAATAAAGTTTCCGCGTCCCATTCGCTACGTCCGGGCTTGAAGTAATCTCCGCCGTAAATATGAATAGCCCCGGTAAAACGCGTGATCGGATTCGTGACTGAATGAATTGCGTCATCCGGTAGGCGATAAACGTCCTTCGCCGACAATGCCGCGGCACCAGTTGGCTCGATAGTTTTACTATTGCGATCCCATATAATATTGTTCTCGCGACCTGTGTAGATTCCGATTGATGCCCACATATTGTGATTGTGGGGCAACAACGAAATCAGAGGGGGCCAGATCACGTTTAATATGGTTATCTCATCATCGTTGTAGAGTTTGTGAAGACCAGCCTTTTTAGGTTCGCCGAGTTCCGCTATTAGAGCGCCCGGGCGCAGGACCGCACGGCGAAGTACTTCTTCGACCGCTGCCTGACTATCGGAATCACGCCGTACGGTTGTGACGTCATCGATAAATGTGTCGAGATCAAAACTAAATTGTGAGTTTGACATATTGATCCTTTTTGCTTGATCTTGTCAGGGGTACTCGCATCTGATGCCTCCTACGAGTAGATCTATACTGAAGATTTTTTTGAATCTAGGCCAGTGGAGTCTTCCGATTGTCCAGTGCCAGCCAGTTTTGCTTGATCAATACAAGCATTAGCCAATAGTAAATTCCGTAGTGCATGACAGTGTGTGCCCCACCCCAATTCTGCCTGGTCAGGTGACCGTATAGTAGTACGAACATGAATGAGAGGCCGCCGATGAACGCCCAACGCGTCCACAGCCCGAGTGTCATGCATGCTCCGATAAATGCTTCCCAATAAGGGATCGTATTGAGGGCCAGGTGTACGAGAGGCATCGGAAGATATGTATCGACGAAAGTTTCCGCTTGGGGGGTAGCCCACTCGCTAACACCCGTTAATATCCGCATGAAGCCATGTAGGAATAGATTAAGCCCTACAAATATCCGAAAGAAGAAATATCCAATCATGAGATTAGAAACGGTTCCAGTTGGCCTAGTTTCCGTATCAATAGTTATTTTCATGGGTTGACCCTCATTATTTATGATTTTATTGAGTGCTGTTTCCGCTGGTTACTATTTTACGGGATATTGGTTCATAGTTGGTTTTACTATTTGTTAAGTGCCAATATTTATTGCTACTTATAATGTAATCGTAATCTGAGTCTCAGTTTACCCTTGAAGGCCTTAGTTACTAATTTTCGATTGGCTGGAGGGTGTTGAATCGCTTCCATCTGAAATTTCCGCATATTGTTCTAAAGGATTGGCATAAGGGCGTCGATTTCGCCGTGTATTCTTAGTCCCTAGGTAAATTCCTCGTTTAGTTAGAGAACCTCCTAATGCAAATGATTATCGCGAGCCGGTTAGTCGATGGGCGCGTCGTTTTTATGGACGATGGAGCAGATTGGACTGACTCCATAGAAGATGGCGTATGTCTTGAGACCGAAATTGAAACCGTGCGGCGTATGACGGCTGCTGAGCTAGCGATTGAGAACTGTGAAATTGTTGATCCTTACCTTATTGAAGTTGTGGGGGAGGATGGCGAGCGGCGTCCGGCAAAAATCCGTGAGGCTATACGGGCATTCGGGCCCTCGGTCAGGACCGATCAGCTATGTAGTGGTGGATAGACAGTATGTATCGTTACGACGAGTTCGATGAAAAGCTGGTTTGCGAGCGGGTAGAGCAGTTCCGCCGCCAGGTTGAGCGCCGCATGTCTGGTGAGCTGACTGAGGACCAGTTCAAACCGTTAAGGCTTTTGAACGGTCTATACATGCAGCTACATGCCTATATGCTTCGCGTCAACATTCCATACGGTAGCTTATCGTCTAAGCAGATGCGTGTGTTCGCGCATGTTGCGCGCAACTATGACAAGGGTTTCGGGCATTTCACAACGCGACAGAACATCCAGTACAACTGGGTAAAGCTAGAAGAAGTTCCCAATCTTCTGAAAGAACTCGCGGAGGTTGAGGTCACGGCTATTCAGTCATCCGGAAATTGTGTGCGCAATATTACCGCAGATCAATATGCCGGAAGGGCGGCGGAAGAACTTGCAGATCCCCGACCCTACTGCGAGTTACTTCGCCAGTATTCCTTACTCCACCCGGAGTTCTCCTATTTGCCTCGCAAATTTAAGATCTCAGTGACCGGTTCACCGACCGATCGTGCGGCCGTTGCGCTTCACGACATCGGGTTGCGTATGCATCTAAATAGTTCTGGAAAGATGGGCTTCGAGATTCTTGTTGGCGGCGGGCAAGGCAGAACACCGTTTATAGCCCATACAATTCGTGAGTGGTTAGATCCGGAGCATGTCCTTTCTTATGTCGAAGCGATTTTGCGAGTCTACAACATACATGGTCGCCGCGATAACATTTATAAGGCCCGCATCAAGATTGTTGTAAATCAAATGGGTATCGATAAATATCGGGAGCTCGTTGACGAAGAATGGGAACGAATTAAGGATGGTTCGCTTAACGTTCCTCAGAAAGAGATCGACCGAATTAACGACTACTTCGCGCCGCCAGTCTATGAGAGGCTTGAAGATGTCAGTGACGACCTGGATTCCTTACGCGAGATTTCTGCCGACTTTGATCGCTGGATGAACAGTAACGTTGTCGCGCACAAATCGGCTGGGTATAGCATTGTCAATATCACGCTTAAGGCTCCGGGCCGTGTACCAGGTGATATCACTGCCGATGACATGGATGCCTTGGCTGATCTATCAGAGAGGTACAGTTTTGGGGAAATCCGAGTCAGTCATCGCCAGAATCTTACCTTCGTCGACGTACAGCAACGAGATCTGCATTCTCTTTGGCAGGATCTTGACGCGATTGACCTAGCTACCCCTAACCTAGGGCAACTGACGGACATCATCTGCTGCCCTGGTTTGGATTTTTGTAGTCTAGCGAATGCTCGTTCGATTCCGGTCGCGAACGATATCAACCAGCATTTCCTAGATGTTGACCGCCTGGCTCTGGTCGGTGATTTGACCGTTAATATCTCAGGTTGTATGAACGCTTGCGGCCATCACCACGTTGGTAATATTGGGATTCTTGGCGTAGATAAGCGCGGTAAGGAATTTTTCCAGTTGACGCTCGGTGGATCTTCCGATGAGGGTGCGTCATTAGGTGACCGGCTTGGTCGTGGTTTGCCACAAGAGGATGTACCCGAGGCGATAGAGGCTATCGTTGATCGGTACCTTGAAACACGTAATGACGGCGAGCGTTTCCTGGATACTTATCGTCGGGTCGGTATCAAGCCGTTTCAGAATGCCGTGTATGGCGATGTCAGTACTAAGGTGGTTGCGTAATGGCTCTCATCAATAATGGTGCATTGGTAGAGGATGACTTCGTCTACCTTGACGATGACGCCAATCTGCCCGAGGATGATGCCGTTATCGTTAGCCTTGAGCGATGGCAGGCCAGTCGTGAAAACCTGTTACGGCGATCAGCTCCGATTGGGCTGCTTCTAAAGAGCGACCAACTTCCTGAGTGTATTGGCGAAGGTCTACAACGGCTCGCGGTGATCGCATTGGAGTTTCCAGCATTTCGCGACGGGCGTGCCTATTCCTATGCTCGACTGTTGCGAGACAAGTATGCCTACAAAGGTGAGTTACGTGCTGTTGGAGATATCCTGCTTGAGCAACTACATTTTATGGTACGTACAGGCTTTGATTCTTTTGAGTTTGAAACCGACGATCCTCTACGCGATTTTGAGGTTGCTGCCAGTGATTTTTCTGTTTGGTATCAACCGACAGGTGACGGCCGTGATACTGCTTCCGAGCTCCGCTGGCGTCACTTGGAACCAGTCCTTTCCACATGTCCGGTAGCAGGACCGAAGCGCACTGATAATGCCTCAGGTTGGCGGTCTTTCCTAGCGCGCCGAGCGTAGATTGTATTGTAACATTATGATTTTTTTATAAAAAAAATATTGACGTTTTTTAACCAATTTAATCTATTGTTATGTAGTACGAGGATCAAGCTGGAATATTCATGTATTTTTCCACAGAGTTATCCACAGGATCTGTGGATCACTGTGTGCCGGCGCAGGGTGGCTTAATTATGGTGCGGCAGTTACCCAAACTTTCCTTCATACAACTACTGATTAACTAGAGACCCTAAGGTCACGAATCGTCAATATATCCTTCAGAAAGAGGCTTTTTCAGCTTGTGGCCATACTTACTTAATGCGGCTTTCACCGATACACCAAGGAAATCCTGCGATGATAGTTCAACGACCTCGGAAGTAAGTGACCGCTGGTCGTGATCTAACAGGTAAGACCGCGCTTGTGACCGGCGTTAATGCCGGTATTGGCTACGAAACAATGCGTGTATTAGCGTCGCGCGGAGCTCACGTGATGGGCACAGCGCGCTCGTTAGAGAAAGGTCGTGAAGCTTGCGAGAGAGTTGAAGGTCATGCTACGCCTCTGGTTCTAGAGCTATCGGATTTCTCTTCTGTCGTGGCATGTGCGGAATCTGCGCGAGCGCAAGCTAATGTGATCGATATTCTGGTATGTAACGCTGGTGTAATGCTGAACGAGTTGCGGCAGGTACAGGGGATCGAAATGCATTTTGTAGTCAATCACCTGGGCCATTTTCTCCTCGTTAATCGTCTTCTTGATCTGATATTTGCAGCGCCGCAGGGTAGGGTTGTTGTCGTTTCTAGCCGAGCACATCGTTCAGCGCCAGTGGACGGGATTCAATTCGATAATCTTGCGGGCGAAGGGCCATTTGATCGTCAGCAATATTATGGTCATTCGAAGCTGGCTAATGGTCTTTTCTCGCGCGAGCTTGCGCGGCGAATGGAGGGTACTCCTGCAACCGCTAACTGCCTCCATCCCGGCATTGTGGTGACGAACATCGCACGAAATCTTCCGGGTTGGCAAGATACAATTTTTCGGTTCGTTGGACCGTTGTTTGTGAAGTCGGTCGAGGAGGGTGCAGCGACGACCTGCTACGTTGCTACAAGCCCGGATTTAATCGGTGTCAGTGGTTGTTATTTCTCTGACTGCAATCAGGTTACACCTAGTGCGACAATGCGGAACGATGCGATGGCACAAAGATTGTGGACAGTCTCGGAGGGGTTAACCAAGCCCTATCTAATTTAGGCGCTACCAGCTTATTAGTCTAATGCGTTATAGAGGCGCTCGTCATAAAGGGCGCCGCTCAGGGGAAAGAGCCTCGCACGGAACGACTTCGTATGATTAGCGCCATAATGGGCTTCCTGAGCTGCCGCGTCTTCCCAAGCTTCCACGACGGTCATATGATTCCGTCGATTAGACTGAACTAATACGTCAAATCGCCCATTTCCGTTGTCCCGGCGACTCTCGGCCGCCAGTGCACCGAGGAGCTCAACCGCTAGGTCGGTATTGTTGGGTGTCACGTCTACGTGTGTTACTGCGAAAACTCCGTCGGGTCCAACTTCTACACTCGTAGCTGTTGTGAGGTCGCCGTGTTCGCGAGCATCGATCGGGCTATACAGTATCGAATCTATGCTGGTGCGAAACCGTTCTGCGTGGGTAGAGCTGGCATGCGCGTCACGGGTCTGTGCGTCTCGCCAGGTCTCGAGAATGCTGAAATGGTTAGGTTGACCGATACGCTGGAAGGCCTGAAAGTGCATATTTCCCTCTATTCCTCGGCTTGTCTCAACGTATTCTTTGAGTAATGCGGCTGTTTGGTTAGCCGTAGAGGGCGCAACTTCTATATAAGTGACGGTATGTGCAATCTCCTCCATTTGTCCGTGTGCAACCGTCGCGTACCCGATAGCGAGCCCAACGAAGCAGAAGGTGGCACTTAGTGAAATTCTCATGGTTTATTCCTCTGTTTTGTTTTTCGATTGCTGGTTTGGTGCGATTCAGCTTAACTATTGAATGATTCTAACCGGCCCCAAGAGTTAATTGATATATTTTTTATTAACAATAAGTTAGGAGTCAGATTTAGTAGTTCGCTATGTTCGTATCGCAGTAACACTGAGATTGCTATTATGGTAACTATGGTTTTGAGCTGGCGATCAATCAGTTTCTTCGCGCTTGTGATTGGATCGGTAGTATCTCCTGCTATCGGCCATCATTCGGACGATCCGCATTTCTTCATGGACCAGAATGTTCGATACGAAGGCGTCGTAACCGAGTTTAGGTTCGTTAATCCTCATGCGTATGTTTATTTTGATATGGTGCGAGATGACGATTCAGTTGAGTCATGGCGCTGCGAGCTTCCCGCTGCTGTCACGTTACGCCGGCAAAACTGGACGACAGAATCTATTACGCCCCGCCAGAGAGTCAGGATCAATGGTTCACCGGCACGACGAGAGGCTAACCATTGTTACGTGAATGCCTTTGTACTTGAGGATGGTACGGTCGTTCCGCGTCAGGATGCCGGTCCCGTTCTCGTGGTCGAGGACGCTGCACACGACCGGCACCCGCGACTCGACAACGGTCAACCAAACATCAGTGGCTATTGGGCGACTCGACCGCGCTCCAGCGGATTTCGAGAACGTGCTACACAAACAGCAGCAGCCCGTGTTGCCGCTGAGACATTCGAATACGAGTTCGACCACCCTGCACTTCAATGTCAAAGTGTAGGTATTCTTCACGGTTGGCCGTTTGGTCGTTTTGTTAACCAAATAAGCCAGACCGGAGAGTACGTGACGATGACCTACGGTTATATGGATCTCAAACGGACGATCTACTTAGATTTGACGGAACATCCAGATCAATTAGTACATACTGTCGCCGGACATTCGATTGGTCGCTGGGAAGACAATGTGCTGGTTGTAGATACGGTAGGAATATCGGCAGGCGCTGTCAGTCCAATAAGCAAACTCATGCATAGCGACCAGTATCATGTCGTTGAGCGGTTCTGGTACGACCAGGAGGCGCAGACACTGGTGCGCGACTATACGGCGAATGATCCGCTCTATTTCGAAAGACCGTTCAGTGGCCGTGACGTAGCGGATATTTCGGCTGTGCCTTATCGGCCATACGACTGTATTGAGCTCAGCGGTGCGAACAATATACGACCGGACGGTTAGAAATAGAGGTGCCCGATTAATGGTTTTTAACTTGTGTTTGGACCACCGTAGCGGCGCAGTCGAATATCGGCTTGCTCCTTATGACCCATAAACCCTTCGAGGTCGCAGAGGCGTGAGCAGTATTTACCAACCGTCACCGATGCTTCCTCAGTAATTCTTTGATACGTACAGGTCTTAATGAATTTTCCAACCCAGAGGCCGCCCGTATATCGTGCAGCTTTACGCGTTGGTAGTGTGTGATTTGTGCCGATGACCTTGTCTCCGTAAGAGACATTAGTTTCCGGTCCCAAAAACAGCGCGCCGTAGTTTTTCATATTGTTGAGAAAATATTCTGGGTTGGTGGTCATTACCTGAACGTGTTCAGATGCTATTTCGTCCGCGACACGCACCATCTCGTCTTCACTGTCGCAGACGATAACCTGTCCATAGTTTAACCATGCTTTTCCAGCTATCTCTGCGGTTGGTAGTGTTTTTAATTGCTGCTCGACAGCGGCCATAGTGTCCTGAGCCAATACTTCTGAATCGGTTAATAGGATAGCGGGTGAGGTCGGTCCGTGTTCGGCCTGGCCTAGTAGATCGGCTGCGCAGAGTTTGCCATCTACACTTTCGTCCGCGATGATCAGCGTCTCGGTTGGTCCGGCTAGCAGGTCGATTCCAACTCGGCCGAAGAGTTGTCGCTTCGCTTCTGCAACATAGGCATTACCAGGGCCGACGATCATGTCCACCGCCTCAATATTCTCGGTTCCGAGTGCCATAGCAGCAACCGCCTGGACACCGCCGAGACAATAAATTTCATCTGCTCCCGCGAGATCCATTGCAACCACTATTGCCGAGCTGATACGACCTTCGTACGGTGGAGCGGACGCAATAATGCGTTTAACGCCCGCGACTCTCGCCGTCACAATGCTCATATGTGCTGAGGCGACCATCGGGTATTTACCGCCCGGCACGTAGCAGCCGACGCTGTTTACGGGGACATTTTTGTGGCCGAGTACTACGCCCGGTAGGGTTTCGACTTCTACGTCGTGTAAAGCATCTTTCTGTACGATTGCAAAATTTCTAATCTGTGTTTGAGCGAATTTGATATCGCTGATTATCTCTGCAGAGAGTTCCGCATAGCATGACTCGATTTCACTCTTTGTTAGGAGAAAAGATTCTGGTGACCAAGCATCAAACTTTTCCGAGTACTCACGTAGTGCTTCATTGCCACGAGCATCGATATCTTCGATGATATCCTCGACTGTTCGGCGGATCCGACGATCCTGATCCGCGATTTCATTGCCTGATATTCCTTGTTTAAGGTAACGGGCCATTTAGTTGTTCTCCTAAAAAGTCCACAACTTTTCAGACACTAGCTAATCCGTAGGACTCGGATCTACTGAACGCAGATAGACAATTATTGCGTCGAGATCTTCATCAGTTATAGTTGCGTAATAGGGATATGCCATTCCCGCGAGGTGTTGTCGCCCATCACGGCTTATCCCCTGTGTGATGGCTCGCTTGATTTCGTCGTTTGTCCAATCGCCAATACCGAGTTCTGGGTGCGGAGTGATATTTCGCGCTACTAGCGTATAGCCTAATCCGAATATGTTTTCGAATATACGTCCGCCCTCGTTAGTACGGGTAAAATCATGCATGCCTTCGACCATGGGAGTGTGGCACTCGGTGCAGTGGCCAAGCGCGACGGTGAGATAGGTACCGTAGGCGAGCAAATCGTCGCGGGGGACATCGGCAACTTTGCTGACGGGGGGGCCATAGGTCGGAGGTAGTGGGATTGTGTATTCTGAAGCAGGGACTACGTTAGAGACAGGTTCAATGGTACGCATATAGGCGACAACAGCGCGCACATCGTTATCCGACATCTCTCGAAAGAACGGACTGGGCATAGGTGGGCCGATGAGTGTGCCATCGGGTCGGATGCCATCGCGAATACTGCGGATGATCTCTTCATCACTCCAGCTGCCAATGCCGGTTTCTATATCCATCGTGATATTCGATGCATAGGCCTTAAGTCCGGGTTCCGTAATAACGAAAGCACCAGCGAACTTCATATCGGATATAGCTTCAGCATTGTCTGATTTCGGTGTGTGACAATTTCCGCAGCCGAGAATGCCTTCAGTTAGATAAGCGCCGCGCGCGATTAATTTGTCCTGGGCTTGTGCTGATAAAGTCGAGCTGAGGATGACGAATAACACCAGGATTAGTGTTGGTAGAATATGCATGTCAGCCTTTGGTTATTGTGTGGTCATATATTAGCGAGGTACGGTTAGTGAGGCTACTTTGGATAGGCAGCGTACCTACGGATGTGTTATTAATCATTTCGCCCTAAGCTTTGATCATATTTTTCCATCTCCCCGTATCTTTATTCTCTGATTGTACGGGGTGGGCGAAGTAAAAAACGGCCTACGCAGAGCGCAGGCCGTTTTAAAAGCTACCGAGAAAAGATTGTGGCTATTCGTAGACGCTCGGAATCCGGTCCGCACGATAGATAGCCCAGTTTGAGTCGTCTTGCTTAAGGTCCATCTGCCAGACTTTCTGCGCCGGTTGCTCGTGCGTTACTTCTATCAGGCTAGCCCAGCGTTGTGTTCCCATTCCTGGCGGAGCGTTCACCCCATCAGCATCAGTTTCGCGGCCGCCAATGTTGATCAGTATCGTATCTGAATCCGGATGCCAATCAATATCACCAAGGTAACGACCGTAAAAATGCTCGTCGTCTGGTCCGTAAACCCAGACTTGCTCGACTTCCATGGTCTCTTCGTTAACAGCGTATTCGACAGCGCGACTATAGCTATCTTCGAGTGACATTCTGGCATCCGGTGGGCTCGAGCGAGCTACGCCATTGTCAAACAGAAGGTAAGTACCGTGTTCAGTATGCGAGATCGCGTGGTGCTTATACGACCAGCCGACATCGCCTACTGGCATTAGTAACTTGTCGCTCCATGGTTCATTCCAGTTGTCGTGATTACCGAGGATCCAGACTAGTTCACCGGTTTCCATGCTGACCTTAATGATCGCGTCCTGATAGGGAACTGACATTACGAAGGAGTTATCTTCCTCTTCGTAGATTATTGCGTTGCCGTGGGTCCAGTCGAATACGATACCATCGATGACGCCGTCGTAATGATTGGCCCAGTAATCCTCCCGCCGTGAGTTATAGCCCAGGCGATATGGATCGAGGATATCGTGTAGCTTCCATTCGCGTATTACATCACCTGCTCGTGTCATCTCGATAATAACGTCACCAATGACGTTTGCTTGCTCGGTTTGTCCGTCCAGCTCATAGTTAGCAGGCCAGTCATCAATGACGCGATTCTCAGAACTCATTAGCAGGAAATTACCGTTTGGCAATTCGACATAGTCGTGGTGGAAGGTATCGGTTGCGACGGGAATGCTTCCTTCGTGGATCTCCTTCACCGTGCCGCTGAACTGCCAATGATTTAAAACGTTACCTAGCATATCAATTTCGAGCATGCCGTCGGTGCCGGGCCAGACTTCGTAAGCGAAGTTGCCATTTTCGAGTCGACGAATATCATGTACTCGGTGAATATCTGGCAAGTAATACCAGATAATCTCGCCGGCATCATCGACGATAATAGCGGGTGAGAAGTTGGCCGGTTCGGATGCGCCTGTCGGTCCCCAGCGGCCATTGATATTGAATACTGTGACACCAGGTTGCATGGCATCCGGGTTGTGCACCGATACGACCGGTGAAGGGAATGCTTCTGGTAGCGGTGGCGTCTCAAATGTCATGCCTTCCGAGAGCGTTTCGTTGCCATTGCTATCCTGCAATGACGCGGTGATCGTATGGAGTAGCCCAGCGCGCATACCAATTACCGGGGCGTTATGATCTGTGATCAATGCCTCGCTCGGTGTGACACTCCAGCTTCGTTCGCCATCGTTAAAATTGATTGTTAGCCGGGCAGGCTCATCCGTAGTTAAACTTAGCACCGCCGCTTGAGGTACCGTCGGATTAGGGTTTTGAATGAGGCTAACGTTGCTTAGTACCGGACCAGTCGTATCCCCGATAGCCGGAGTACTACCCATATCATCCGGAGCTGTATCGCAGCCTATAAGGATTATTGATGAGATTATGACGGTTGTAAAAGGAAATACGCTGCGTATCATTTTTTAGCTCCTATGAACAAGCTGTTATCTATGCGAAGAGGTCGTTCGAAGGGCTCCGCTGTTATTTGTTAGTATAAGTATTCTAATTATTTCATTATTCTAGGCTTCATTGTTGAGTTCTTGCAACCATTCTATGTCTGTTGGTTGTTTCATATCGAGTCCGATGTAGGAATTGAGGGGATGGATCAATGAGTTTTCAAAATAACAAGATAGTGCTACTACTCTGCTGCCTGAGCTTTTTCGGGAACGCGCTGGCACAGGGTCAGGGCGACACTAATTTGATGCTCGTCAACGGTCGAATCCATACGCTTGACGCGAGTAGCTTGATTGTAAGTAGTGTGCTTATTCGAAACGGCCGTATCGTTGAGGTCGGTGACAATATCGAACTACCAATAGACGGTATCGAGGTCATTGATTTGAATGGGCGTACAGCGATCCCAGGTTTGATTGACTCGCATATCCATTTTATTCGTGCCGGTTTGCGCCCAGGATTTGATGCGCGCGGTATCGAATCAGCTCGCTCGATAAGCGAGCTACAAGCAGCGATTTCTGCCCGTGTAGCCGAAGTCCCCGATGATGTTTTTGTTACCGGTGTTGGCGGGTGGAGTCCGGTCCAATTTCGTGAGAACCGCTTCCCAACTCAAGCTGAGCTCGACGAGGTTGCCCCGGTTCAGCCGGTGTATATACATCTCCGGGCGAATGGTCCAGCGGTCACAAACAGTGCCGGTCGGCCTTTCTTTGAGGCAGCTGGAATTAATGTTGGCCCTGAAGGCATGATTCCTGCTGGAGGGATGGGTGCAGCACCTGGTAATGCAGTCGATGCATATGATCTTCTGAAGGCTACACGAAGTGAAGGGGATAAGCAGCGTAGCACGCGAGAACTTATGGCCTATGCGAATAGCCTTGGTCTAACGACTGTGATTGATGCGGCAGGGACGAATCGTCCGGGCGCGCAGCTCTTAATTCCAGCCGAAGACTATGAACCCATTATGGAAGTTTGGCGTCGTAAAGAGATGACGGTTCGTGTTCGGCCGATGTTTATGAGTTGGGATCTCGAGGTAGGTGACGGCACTGGTTCTTCTGAAGTTGAGGAAAGAGTTAGGAACTCATTTATGGGTCACGGTGATGAATGGTTCAAGGTTGCGGGACTGGGCGAACACACAGTCAATGATTCTCAAAGCCCTGCGTTCTACGCGTCTACTGCATTAGCGGCGCGGAAACGTTGGTTACTTCAGGAACATTCGGGTACTACCGCAGAAAACTATTATCATATTGAGGCATTCGAAGCGGCTAATCAGATTCAGCCGATTGCCGATCTTCACTGGTCGTTGACGCATGTACATGAAATAGACTCCGAGATTATTGAGCGCCTAAAGGTGTTGGGCGCAGGTGTCACGATGCAGAATCAGCGGTTCTATAGTTTGGATGCTGAGCGGGCCGGGCCGCCGTTCCGTATGATTGTTCGTAGTGGTATTCATGCTGGTGGCGGCACTGACAGTACGGTAGGTCATCCAGTTAATCCTTGGTACTCCATTTACTATATGGTGTCGGGTAAGAATGTCGTTGGTGATCCGATTAATGCCGAACATACTATTACGCGTATGGAAGCGCTCAGGCTTTACACTATCGGTAGCGCTTGGTTTTCACATGACGAGGATGATTTAGGCTCGATCGAAGTTGGTAAGTATGGTGACATCACGGTTCTAAGTGATGACTATTTCGAAGTTACTGAAGGCGCTATTCAGAATCTATCGTCGGAATTGACGATAGTTGGTGGTAATGTAGTGCATATTGGTGAAGCATTTCAATAGGCGTTTCCTTTGAGCTTGGCATCTCGTAGCCAGAATTGGTTCCGAGTTAATGGTGATTTTTCTTTTGCGGTTGGGGTGATTTTGGCGAAAATTATGAAAGCTCTCTCACTTTTTTTAACTCTACTTGTCAGTGTTCCGGTATTGGCTCATCATAATTATCGGTTGCGCTTCGATTACGACATCAATGTCACAATGACCGGTGTTGTAACGAATTTTGACTGGAAAAATCCGCATATCGAGATTTTCATAGACGTTGAGAACGAGGATAGCAGTGTTACGAGTTGGATTATGCCGACCGCGGCCCCCGGTGTCGCAAATCGGTTAGGTATTACGCCTGAAACTGTGCTACCAGGTGATAGGCTTATTATCACTGGTGCGCCGGCACGTAACGGCACGAATGAGTTGCGTGCCCGCACAATGACACTCGACGATGGTACCTATTACATCCTTTCTCCCCAAGGGTACCGGAATACCAACCAAACAGGTGGTATGGGTATGGGTATGGGGAACTAAACGTGTCTAAATTAATAAAATTATCAGCAAATGAGGATTTTTTGCGATCAGCTAGCGACCATTGTCCGTTATAGAATACCGGCGTCGTGGACTATTTCGCCGGCTACGATCGTTAACACGGATGTCATTTTTCGGATTTCCTCGTCGCTGACGACGGTCGGGTCGAAGACATCGGCGCTTAACACGGCTAGGTCTGCGAAGCGGCCGATATCGATACCGCCGAGTGTGTCATCTTCTTTCGTGAACCAACCTTGCTCTACTGACGAGTAAAGCCGAACCGCGTTGTAGCGGCTAATTGTCTCGTCGGCATTAGTTAGTTCACCACTAACGTTTTTTCCTGTGACCATGTAATAGATGATGCACCAGGGGTTAAGTGTATTAATCCGTGCACCATCAGAGCCTGCGCCCACAGCGACGGCACCACTATTGATAGCCGTCCGCCACGGTGGGCCACCGCTAGCAGCGCTACTGTGATAAGGCTGTCCGTGTAATCCTAGACCTAGCCCCATGTTGATAGAGCGGTCTATGAGTTCGGTAGTGATTCCGCTCAAATGGCCGGGGGTCCAGCGCATCTCAGCGATGTTGAATTGTGTACTGAGGTCCTCCCAGACATCAAAATGCGCATCGATCTCAGCTGGTGAGTGCATGTGCTGATGATAAGTCCAGCCTCGTTCGGCGATTTTACGTTGAGCTAGCCGCGCGGCGTTACCTAGTGGTTGTTCGTTGAATAAGCTACGGCCTACCGACCACTCGCCAATACCGACAATTCGTGCCATCTCGGGTCCGTAATTTGGCCATTTGTTGTTGAGATATCCCATGAGCTGTGTGAGGTTGGCATCCTCGTCCAGGCCTGGGAAGTAGATCCGTGTTCGAACCTTGTGTGTATTCTCGCGAACCATTTCTAGTAGAAAGTCATAACCGTTCGTCTGATCGATAAAGCCGACGCCGGGTACTGTGCCGGACATGTCCATGACAGTCGTCATGCCAACTGACAAAGAGTAGGAGGCAACATCAAGCATTTGCCGCTTGCGGTCTTCATTAGTCAGTGACGCCGCGAGAACCGCATAAGCTTTGGCTGTCTCCGGACCACGTTCGATTGAGCCGTCATCTGCGACGATGATTCCAAGCTCGCGTAGCAGGTTGCGACCCGCCGTGTTTGTCTGTCCTGGCCCTGTGCCACGTTCGGAAAGGTAGACTGCATGGTTAGGCGCCGCGTCGTCGAGTTCGTTGCGGTTAGGGAAACGGCCTTCAGCCCATTGTGTTTGGCGAATACCACCTATGGTTGAGATCAGCTCGCCAGCAGGAACACTAGCGGTGCGCGCCTCGATTGCTGCAAGTGCCTCAGAGAGTGTGAAAGTCGTTTCTAAAGTCCGCGTGTCGTACCCGGGACGATTCGCAATCCGAATGTAATGGATGTGATTATCGATGAGGCCTGGGATTACGACGCGACCCTGAAGGTCAATGATGTCTGTACATACATCATCTTCATCTAAGTCCGGATCTACATTTGCGATCCGGCTGTTTTTGATCAGGACCGACGACGCTATCGAGTTTGCAGCATTCATCTGATAGATTTTTCCGTTAACAAGCGCAAGATCACGCGGGACGCTGCACTCCTGAGCATTGACTGGAGCTACACTGATACTAGTTAGAAGCCAAAATGCTAGTATCGTTAGCGATGTCAGAGGTAGTTCGAAGTGTTGCATGATAGTGGCTTCCTATACCGCGAGGTCCGCTAGTGAACGTGGCTTTTAGGTCGCGTCGTCAGCTTTCCGCATGCTAGGCTACGGTCGCAGTCTGAACGTAATGCTTTCGAATTAATTAAAGTGTGTCGACCAGGTTCCTTAATGCGTGAGTTTAGCATGTTGGTCGTAACCGCTCTTAGCAAGCTGAGGAGATAATTTATGTCTGTTAGTCGATCTATTGCCGGTGTTGTATTGGTCGCGATCGTAATGGGAATCACGTTGACTGTACGCGCCTACGAAGTGTTTCAGGGGCCAACTGAACTTATTCAATACGATCCTGCTAAAGCGGCCAGCGGATACACAATTTTCAGTCCGTTCCGTGGTAAGAATACCTACCTCATCGATATGCACGGTGAAGTTGTTCACTACTGGCCCTACCCTGAAGGTTGGAGCGTCCCGAATGCAGAGGCGATCGAGAAACATGCTCGCCTACTCGAAGATGGCACATTACTGCGTGGTGTGGTGGATAAAGCCGGCCGTGGTGGCATGAGCGGCGCACGATATCAACTTGTGAATTGGGATGGTGAAGTAACTTGGGAATATGGCGACGAACGTCCGGAAGTTTCGCCTCACCATGACTTCCGTATGATCTGGAATCCTGAACTTGAAGAACAGACATTAATGTATGTTGCGTCGACGGCTATTTCCCACGAAGCAGCGATAGCTGCCGGAGTGGATGTGGCAGGCCGTGACGATATCTCCTCTTTTCCCGACGGGATGGTCGAAGTCGACATGGAGGGTAACGTGATCTGGGAGTGGAATATCAAAGATCACACGGTCCAAGATCACAATCCGCGCCTAGCTAACTACGGTGTTATTGCAGACAATCCCGGAAAGATGGATCCGAACTTTGGCAGAGGGGTTGGTGGTGATTGGATTCATATCAATAGCTTTGATTACAACGCGGTACTCGGCCAGGTCATTATTAATAATTCGAGGTTTATGGAAGTCTATGTAATTGATCACGGCGCGACATTTGTGCCTGGAGATCCGGAGGAGAGCATTGCGTTGGCTGCCAGCGATATTGGCGATTTTCTCTTTCGTTGGGGAAATCCTTGTGTGTACGATGCAGGCGATTGCCCGTCGTCGTTAGATGAGGGTCAATCAAGCACTAACGGTCATCAGCAGGTCTATTTTTCTCATGACATTCAATGGATTCGCGATCGCGAAGTCGGGCCAGAAATTGGCGATTTACCAGGTGCGGGAAATCTCCTCATATTTGACAATGGTTCCGGTCGGTTAGGGCAGACGTTCTCGTCGGTGCTTGAATTCAATCCCTATGATGGACCGATGCAACAGGGTCGCTATATTCCAGAGATGGAAAGTGGACACAACCCGCCAAGCGGCGGGGGAATGGGTGCTTCTCTTGATAGCGCAGATACGCTTTCCAAGCAGATCGTTTGGAGTTTTAGGCCGCCTATGGCGAACGCGATGTTTAGCACCTATATCTCTGGTGCTCAACGGTTATCTAACGGAAACACACTCGTCTGCTCAGGTGCCCATGGCCATTTCTTTGAGGTTACGCCTGATGGTGAAGTTGTATGGGAGTATGTTAATCCGGTGGGGAACCGAACCAATGGTGACTATGGGATCTATAAGATTATGACCGCCGATGCTGGAGGTTTTTTTAACTCGAGCTTCAAATGCGCACGCTACGAACCCGACTATCCCGGCCTGCAGGGCAAGGACCTAACGCCGAAGGGCCAAATTACGGAGGTTCACAGGGTGGAGGTCGATCGACCACAGAGATAATGTCAAGAATCCGATGACCCATGCCGGTTCGTACTTTACGCGCCGATATTTTTGTATTAGGGATCAAACGGGATAACGTTGACGGTATCGCCGATCTCGAAGCGCATGAGATCGTCTCCTGCCTGCAGAGGTCCGGCGTAATTAACACGAGTGCGTTCCAATACTTCCTCTACTGTAACTTCGGGAGCATTCGGCGCGCTTAGTAAAGTGTAATGTGTGTAAACCGCTAGTTTGGGAGTCGCGCGCGCGAATACGATTCCTGCTTCTTCCGGCGATGTATGGTGATCTAGGATTAACTGCATACGAGGGTCGAATTGGAGAATTTCATCATTCGCAGCGGCAAGTTCGTGAATTAAAACATCAACTCCTTCCGATGCTCTGATGAGGTTTTCATCAAATTTTGTATCTCCGGAGATTACGACCGAGCGGTCGGCATAGTCGATTCTGTAGCCATAAGCAGGTTTGATATGCTCGCCGTGGTTGACAGCAAATGCTGTCACGACGATCCCGTCTTCATCAAAGATCACTCCGTCTTGCGAGAATTCGGTGACATCGAACTCGGCGCCCGCTGGCGGAAGTTGTTCATCGATAATTCGAATCTGAATATTGGGATCCATTGCTTGGCGTAGCCCCTCCAGGATACTCTGCGTTCCGGTTGGCCCCCAAACGCGCCATGGCGAGCTACGACGACCGAAAGGGTTCGGTAACCAGCCGGTCATCCAGACATCTGTAATACCTATTAGGTGGTCGTGATGAAAATGTGTGATGAACAGTTCATCGATATCTCCTAGCGAGATTCCGAGTTGCCCGAGTCGCTGTGCGGTACCTCGACCTGCGTCGAACAACATGCGATGTTCGCCCGCTTCGACAAGCGTCGACGGGCCGAATCGATCCGTTCTTGGAATAGGATCGCCAGTGCCGAGTAATGTGACATTCAGCGTTTGAGCTTGCGTACTCGTTAACCAGAAGACGGTTCCCAAAGCTAGCCATGCGAGCAGTTTAGTAGAACGGCAAATAGATTCCATAGCAATTTTCTCAGTGGTTCATTAATTTTCTAATGTTTTATTGCGGTACGTAACGCTCGACAGTACATTCGTATGGCTTAATTACTTCGCCGCGCCCTGAGACGTAGTAAGTTCCCCAAGTTACTGGCTCCGTTAAAACATCTGGGTCTGTTATTGTTAATTCGTAATCAAGCCTTAAGCCATTATCGCTAACGGTGAAACGTTCCGATGTCGCAACCGACCCGCTTTGTACAACTCCTACGCGGTTAAAGTAGGGGTAGTTGATATTGCTTGTCTCAACGAGCAGGCTGCCATTTTCCCATCTCCCTAGCGAGTAACCTAAAGAGGTCGGTTTGTTTGCGGCTTCGTTCGGCTGCATATGAATTGTGCGAACGTTGTCGAACTCTTCAAGATATATAAGGATATTGTTGGCCTGTTGCGTGAATTGCATCGGGTAAGGGTTGCCCATGGTCGGTGGCATACCGGGCGGGACACACTGCAACAGTGGGTCCTCGGTAATCGGATCCCATGCCGCTTGTTGGGCTTGCGCCATGTCGGTTAGCGGAGGTTCCTGATCCAGTGGGACGCGTCGCCCACCTGCGATCGACCAGATTTGAAAGAGTCCGCCAATTTCAACCTCGGCGTTTGCTGCGACTGGGGGAGGGGCCGCGCCGTTTCTGCCACCGTGAAAGCGATTTGACCAGCGTGGCTCCCCACCGGCACCTAATATGATTTCCATACCGTTGTCTAGGAGAATGTTATTGACATGTAGTTGCCGTGGGCGCTTCGTCGAGCGATAGACAGCAACTGTGACTTGGTCACCGGCCTTTACGGCGTTTCGTGGCACGCTACGGCGTGACAAACTGTTCCAGGCTGCCGCTTCCATCTCCCATTCTTCGCCGTTAGTGGATTTGAAAGTGAAGTTGACATGCGGATTCCGCCAATAGGCCGCCACTATCTCACCTTTCATTTCGATCACGGTCGAGTTGTCGAATTCAGCTTGCGAGTGATGGCCGAATGCAGTAAAGGGGACCGCAAGCAACCCAATTAGCATCCCAAAACTTGTTTTCATAATGTTAGTGCCGATATTGAGTGGTGGTGTGAGTATGACAGCTAGATAGTATTCACGCTCACTCTATTTTGTAGGCGGGCTTGTTAAGTAAGGATATGATAGGTATTGCCGATATCCTGTTCATGAACTAAAACTACAGTGTTCCAAGGAACGAGTGCGTCAACGTAAGATGCCGTTTTTAGCTGGACTATTAACGGCTTAGGGCTGATCATATCGTTCGTTCCTGCCGAGTCGCAAACAGTAACAAAAATCCGGGGAGAAGATGCGATGTCTAACCAACCTTTCTCGATCTCACTAAAAATCGCTATCTGTTTTACTTTCGCGGCTGTCTTTCTTGCAGGTTGCGATGCTAGGCTTAACGGAGGCGAAACTGCGGCGGATGGTTCTTCTGTAGCTGTTGGGGAAGAATACGTTGCCGCGAGAAATATGCGCCTCGTGGGGCACCATGACTTGCAGGCGCGCTCTGCGTATCAGCCGATAGTTCATGCCTATGGTGACCGTCGCATCCTCTTCGTTGGGCAGCATGCTGGTGAAGCGCTTAACCCGGATACGGGCGTTGTTGAGATAAACGGCGTGTCGATTCTTGACGTGACAGACCCAACAAGCCCAAGAATGCTCCGACATTTACCACCGACCGGTGATCAAGCCAACGGCACCCAGCATGTCCAGGTATGTAACGGCTCGGATCTTCCGGATGGCGATCCGAATCGCGTTTATCTCATGCGTACCAACGGTTTGTTGAGCTACGAGCTCTTCGATGTGACGGATCCGGCTGAGCCGAGCTTTATGCACACGATTGCTGTCACGGGTTATTCTTCTCGTCCGCAGTCGAGTCGCGGAACCCGCGAGACCCATAAAGGCCAATGGGACTGCGAAACGGGTCTAGGTTACTTTAACGGAACGCCAGAAGGGTGGCGCGTGACGCGATTACTGCAGGTCTTTGATCTAAGTAATCCAGAGGAGCCGAGGCATATTCGTGATTTCGGGCTTGTCGGCTGGGAGCCGACCGCTGAGGGACCGTTGCCCGCCAACTCTGTCTCTGGCCTGCATCAGCCATACGTCATTGGTAACCGTATGTATCTCGGTTACGGGAGTGGCAATGACGGTACTTTACAGATTCTCGATCTGGATAGGTTTTTGATTGGTGATCCCGAAGTGGAGGACCCTTATGCACCAACGCCGGAAAATCTTCTCTATCCACAAATCTCGCGGCTCGACATGCCAAGTTACTGGGGTGTGCACACGGCGAAACCTTTTTTCAATGTACAAATCCCCGATTACGACGATGATGCTTCTAATAACGTCCGTGATATTCTGCTTATGCCTTCTGAAGCCGGCGGTGAAGCGCGTCGCTGTCAGGGAACCCGAGACGTGATGTTTATCCTTGATATCACTCAGGAAGAAAAGCCGTTTCCAATTTCGACATATCAAGCGAACGAAGAGCCCGGAGGTTTTTGTCACCGCGGCGGGCGTTTTGGCCCGCATTCGATTAACGATGCCGATCATCCAGATTTTGACGGTAGGCTCGTTGTGGTTTCTTATTTCAATGGTGGTATCAGAGTCGTCGATATTCGCGATCCCTTTAACCCGGTGGAAGTCGGACACTTTGTTCCCGAGACGACAGAAAATACAACTGAGTTGTGTGTTGAGATAGATGGAGTAGAACTCTGCGATGCTGCCATTCAAACTAATAACGTTAATATTGACGATAGAGGCTATGTTTATGCCGTGGACCGTTCTTCGACTGGTGTACACATTCTAGAACTAACTGGTGATGCGAGGGACATCGTTGGACTGAACTAGCTGACCGATGCATTTAGATGCCGTACTGACTGTCAGGAGCAGGGAATGCCACGCCTAAAATATTTGGATGACAAAGATCTGTCCCCCGAGGCGTTGGAATACATTAGGTTTGCTGAAACAGCTGGTTCGCCGGACCCAAGGGTGTTGCGCATAATTTTTCGTGCTCCAGCTGGTCTTGCCTGGTACCGATACTGGCTTTCATTATCCAACGAGGGCATTCTACCGCCTGATCTGAAAGAACTCTGCCGGGTAAAAATCGCGTTCGATCATGCCTGCGGTTATTGTAGTACGGTTCGCTCCAGTGCAGCTAAGGAAGACGGTTTGAGCGAACGCAAGATACAAGAAGTTTGGGATTTCGAGAACAGTAGTGTTTTTTCCGAACGGGAGAAGATTGCGCTGCGCTTTGCCGATCATCTCAAACACGATATTTCTAAGGCCGATAACGATCGTTTCTACTCGCAGTTGCGCGAGCATTTCTCTGAAGACGAGCTTGTTGAGCTCGGACTGTGGTGCGCGGAGAACGTTGGTGCCGGTAGTTTTGTGCGTACGTTGAATATTATTTCCTGGATGGAAGCCTGTGATTTAAATGGGCGGACGGCTAGTAATGCGCAGGATAAATCAGTGGCTTCGTGAGCCGCTTCATATAGAGATGATAGTCGGGCAGCGCTCTTTTTCCGCAGTTTCGAAGCGGTTTATTTTTGTAGTGATGTTTTTGCTGCCCGGTTATGTGTTAGCCGACCTTTTTACCTTGCGTATAGGTTCGGGCCACCCTGCGGGACCGACGGTATACGTTACAGTAATACGCGATTTCGTTGTGCCCGAACTGAAGCGCCGCGTTGCGGCGGAGACGGAACACGAACTACGTATAGTAGAGGGCTACGGTGGATCAATCGCATCCGTTGCGGAAACACTCGAGGCTGTCCAAATAGGAATTTTAGATATTGGCGCTTTCTGTGTTTGCTTCGAACCGGCGAAGCTATTTTTGCATAATTTTCAGTATTTTGTTCCTTTCGGCCCACAGGATGCTCAGGAAGGAATACGCTTGAGCCGTGCGGTTTATGACCTAAACCCGTGGCTTGCTGAGCAACTCAAGGAGCGCTACGGTCAGCGTCTTCTAGCGATCAACGGTTTCGATAACTATCACCTCGGATCGAGTATATTCTGGGATTCTTTAGATGACTTGCGTGGAGTTAAAGTCGCTGGTGCCGGACCCAACCTACCGTGGCTGGAGTCTGCCGGTGTCATTCCGGTTCAGTCAACATTGCCCGACGGCTATATGTCTTTACAGACAGGGGTTTACTCTGGCTGGTTGATGTTTCCGTCCTCTTATTTTGCTTATAAATTTCACGAGCCTGCTCCTTACTACACTCTTATTGGTTTTGGTTCGATGGGTGGTGCGGTTATCATGACGATGAATTCGCGAACACTCGAGCGGTTGCCCGTTGAGGTTAGACAAATTGTAGAAGAAGTTGGCCGAGAGTATGAGACTCAAGCGGCGAGGGAGCTTGATGTACGCCAGATTGTGGGGCTCGAGAATCTTCGTGCTGCCGGCGCTACAGTTCGTGATCTTCCCGAGGATGTTCGCCGAGACTGGGCGCAGTCCCTTAGTGATTTTCCAAATCGTATGGCTAAAGAAGCCGATTCCCGAGGTATGCCCGGGACAGAGATTATTCGCTCTTATATCGAGTTGGTTACTCAAAGCGGCTACGATTGGCCTGTCGAATACGCAATCGAATGATTAAATTATAAGGAAGCGACAATAACATGGAGGCGAAATGATTAGGGCAGCAATGATTGGGCTGGGTTGGTGGGGCCGGCACATGGTGAATTCAGTTAAGGATAGCGACAAGCTCAAGATCGTGCGTATGGCAGCGCGCAGACCAGAGCGACATCAAGAATTCGCTGACGAGACGGGTATCCCATTACTTAACAGTTACGAAAAGGTACTTGAAAATTCTGAGGTTGATGCAGTGATCCTCGTGACGCCGCACTCGCAGCATGAAGATCAGGTACATGCGGCTATAGCCGCGGGTAAGCAGATTTTTTGTGAAAAACCGCTATCGCTGACAAAAGCGAGCGCTGAGCGAATGGTGGCGGCAGCGAACGATGCAGGGCTGATAATGGGTGTTGGTCATGAGCGCCGTTACGAGTCGACGATGGAGGAGATCGCTCGGATTGTAAGGTCCGGTGAACTCGGCACCGTCATGCATGTCGAGGCTAATTTCTCGCACGATATTTTTACGACGGTCGACTCTGATAACTGGCGGGGATCTACGGAGGAAGCGCCAGCTGCTGGCATGACTGGTATGGGTGTTCATCTGACTGATCTATTCATCTCAATGTTTGGCCCTGTCGAAGCAGTTGCAGCACACACGGCACGCCGTGTTCTTGATCTACCGACCGGTGATGTCGTGACGGTTCAGTTCCGGTTCAAAAGCGGAGCAACAGGTTTCGTTGGTGCGATCTCGTCGACTCCTTACTATGGGCGTTTTACGGTCTTTGGAGAAAACATGTGGATAGAAGCGCGAGACGACTCTCATCCACAGCATGGTGGTAAGACACATTTAATCACCTGCGGAAAAGATGGGGTACAGCACTCGCAAACTTTCCCTGCTAAAGACCCAGTGCGGGCCAATCTCGAGGAATGGGCGGGTGCGGTAATCAACGGTAGCGCCTATCGTTTCAATGACGAGCAACGTATTGGTAACGTTGCCCTTCTTGAAGCTATCGCGAAGTCAGTAGAGAGCGGCTCTTGGCAATTGGTCTAGCGTAGCTCAACTTCGGACCACGACAAGATTCGATGATGTTTGTCTGGGCTAACAAATAATGGAGAGGATCGCCCGAGCTACGCATGTCGTCTCGGCGTTTTGGGTAATTGTCCTCGCGATCATTCTTCTGGTTGATGTAACCGGCCGCTATCTATTTAGCCTACCGCTGCTGGGCGCCACAGAGATCATTAAGAACTCAGTTGTTTCGATTACATTTCTTCAGATCCCTCTAGCTATCTATCGCGGAGGTATGATTCGTACCTCGCTTATCTATGGGGCAGTCAGCCCCGACTGGCGAAGAATCCTCCGTTCGTTAAGCTGCGTTTGCGGGCTATTATTCTTCATTGGTACCGCCTTTAGTGCTTGGGGGCCCGCATTAGAAGCGCTTAGCGTCAGTGAATATGAGGGAGAAGGCGCGCTTCGTGTACCAACCTATCCGGTTCGATTCTTGGTTGTTGTTACTTCGCTATTCGCTGCTTTCGTGTATCTGCACCTAATGTATCTCGACTGGAGAGGCGGAAGTCTCGAAGAGGATGGTACGAATGTATGAGCGCGCTAGCCTATGGGGGGTTATATAGATAGCACTATGGGTCCTGAAGTTATTTTCTACTCGCTCGCTATCCTGCTGTTTTTTGTTCTAGCAGGCGTCCATATAGGTGTTGCTTTGGGTCTCACGAGCGTTATCGGCGTTTATTTGAGCTATGGTGATATGAATATCGCTCTGTCGATACTCGGTTCTACCGCTTATGATGCGATTCGCTCACATGCTCTCGCTGTCATCCCTTTGTTCATGCTAATGGGAGAGATCATTAGCCGCTCCGGTGCGGCGCAAGACCTTTATCTCGTTTGCGAGCGAGCGCTACAAAAACTTCCTGGTCGGCTTGCGGTTGCGACTGTCATTGGCAACGCGGCGTTTGCAGCGGTTTCTGGCGTGTCAATTGCTGCCGCGGCTACCTTCAGTCGAGTCGCCTATCCGGAGATGCGTCGAGCAGGTTATGACAAGTCCTATGCTTTGGGAGTCGTTACCGGATGCGCTTGCCTCGGTATGTTGATTCCGCCGAGTGTCCTTCTAATTGTCTGGGCAATACTGACGGAAGGATCGGTCGGGACGCTTTTCATCGCCGGCGTTGGTCCCGGGTTACTGCTCGGTCTGATATTCGTCGTATATTGTGTTGTCGTCGCCGTGCGCCAGCCGGCCATTGCACCGTCGCTCGGCCAAGCCGTTGAGAGACCTCGTAGTGAGTTTCGTTCTGAGATGATCAGCGGTATGGGTATTGTTGCTCTGGTTATTCTAGTTCTAGGTGGTATCTGGTTAGGTGTGTTTACGCCGACAGAAGCGGCTGGATTCGGCGTCTTGGGTAGTATCGTCGTCGGTTGGGCTAAAGGGATGCGCTGGGGGGAGTTCACCGAGGCCATCTTCAACGCAGGTCGATCTACTGCGCCAATCATGTTTCTCTTGATTTCAGGTTCGATGTATTCGCGCCTATTAGCCGTAAGTGGTGGTATTAATTTAATCCAAGATCTTTTCCTCGGTACCGGCCTCTCGGTGATTGCGATAATACTTGTTATGACCGTTATCTGGCTGCTGCTTGGCGCATTGATTGATTCGATCTCGATCATTCTACTTACGGTACCGATCTTCGTGCCGATTGCGGTCACTGCCGGGTTTAACGAGGTCGCTTTTGCTATATACGGTATATTGATAATAGAAGCTGGTTTGTTGACACCGCCGGTAGGGTTACTGGTATTCACTGTGAAAGCTGCCGTGCCCGATTCATCAGTGACGTTAAGCGATATCTTTCGCGGGTCTATACCCTACTGGCTCATGATGCTCGGCGTTGCTACGCTATTGCTGTTAGTGCCTGGGCTCGCGACCTGGTTGCCTAGTTTGGTGTTATAATATATTGAATTAAATGGTAATTTTATGTATTGGCGACTGTTTTTCTAAGCTCGAACAATCCTATTGTCACGTAATTTTGTGATTGAACAAAATTTGAGAGAGATCGAATAATGGAAAAGATTAATGTTGGCTTGATTGGTGCCGGATGGTGCGGTGGTATTCGCGCGAACACCTGCGCAGGTAGCCCGATTGTGAATGAATTGCATCTAGCTGAGATCAACGAGGCTCGCTTGAAGGAGGTCGTCCAGCAGACTAAAGCTACTTCGGCCACGATGGACTATAGCGAAGTCATTGCTAACGAATCGATCGACACGATCATTATTTCGGCGACACCCGAGCAGACGCACTATCCGATGGCGAAAGAATCGTTACAGGCAGGTAAGCATGTTTTTCTAGAGAAGCCCTTAGCTTTAACGCTGGATGAGGCCGATGAGCTTATTCAGCTCGGCAAGGATAAAGACCTGAAATTCGCGATTGGATATTCACAGCGATTTAATCCTAAATTTGCTTATGTCAAGAAAGCCCTCACAGAGAAATCGATAGGTGAGCCGGTTTCAGCGCTCGTGAGCCGGCATGTGAGTCGTGGTCTCGGTGAGAAGATCAGCGGCCGAATAAAACTGTCACCTGCGGCAATGGAAGCGACACATGATCTCGATTTTGTGCTCTGGTGCCTCGAGCCTGCGCGGCCAGTCCGCGTCTACTCTCAGACGATGTACGGGGCACTTAAAGATTTCTCGGGTTCCCCTGATGGCCAGTGGATAATGGTGACGATGGACAACGGTGTAGCGTTTACTATAGGCGCCGGTTGGGCTATGCCGCCGGGCTATAAGAACTATGCAAGTACCTGGATCGAAGTTGTCGGCACAGAAGGTATGCTGGTCGTTGACGACACACACCGGGACGTTATCTTTAACACGATGCAAAACGGTATTCAGTTGCCAATGTCATCGATGCCTGGTGAGTCCGTTGATCACGTGTTCGCTGGTCCGATGCACAACGAGACTGTTCACTATCTCGAAGCGGTGGCGTTTGATCGGCCGGTAATGTGTTCAGCTGAGAGTGCGCGGCGCGTCATGGACGTTTATATCGCCGCGGACATTTCCGACGAACGTAATGAGGCTGTATCGCTGCCATTAAGCCGGGCAACGCTTGCTACTGTTGCCGCTGCCTAGGAAGTCTATGTATTTCAGCAACAGGTGATGATGTGTATCGGCCCCGTGCTGACGTTACATTTGCCGCAGTCGTATTAGTATTAGCGGTGCTTGCGTTAATTTTCGGTAGTTGGTTGATAGCCCAACCGCTGATTCCGCTAGGTCCGGATATTCTTGCGATGAGTCCTAGCGTCTTTCCGACACTGGTGCTTGTTGGGACGACGATTGTGTCGTTTATTTTTTTAGCGAGCCAGGTTTGGCGCGGGACTCTATGGTACGCACCGGATAGAGAGGATAATACTGGCTGTCCGGACGCACTTTATCGCCAGGGGTTTTTTGTTGTCATCACCGTGACGTGCGCGCTACTACTGACTTCACTGGGCTTCCTAAGTACGATGTTTTTGCTTATGGCGAGTACTTCGATTCTTGTCGGTAACCGAAGTCTCGTGCAGATTCTTACGCTGAGTTTAGTGTTGCCTTTCTGTTTTTATACCGCGGTCACGCACGTCCTGAGGACGGAGCTCCCAGAGGCTGATTTCATCGAGCGGACGTTAGCACCATTGGTTCAGCTTCTTCCCTCTGTTTAGCGTGATGATGTATCGGCTAGTCATGAGTGCTGGCCGGTGGAGGTTTCCTTTCGGATGATCGAAGCCCTACTTGCTGGTGTCGATGTAGCGCTGCGGATCGACACGTTTATCTGGATCAGCGGTGGGTTGCTGCTCGGCATGCTGATGGGTGCGCTACCTGGGTTCACGACGTCAATGGGGATGTCGGTTCTTGTGCCTATTTCTTTTCTGGTCGGCGATCCGTTGATTGGAATTCCGTTCCTCATCGGCGTTTATAAAGGTGGAATTTATGGTGGTAGCGTGCCGGCGATCTTGATTTCGATGCCGGGTACCGGTGCATCGATTGCGACGGTGTTTGATGGCCATGCGCTGACGAAGAAGGGGAAATCGCGGAAGGCGCTCGAGATGAGCCTGTTCGCTTCAGCTATTGCTGACTTTTTCAGCGATGTCTTTACGTTAGTTATGATTATCCCGGTTGCTGCGGTCGTGCTTGGTTTCGGCCCGCCTGAGATTGCTGCGGTAATGTTGCTGAGCCTCGTCATTATTGCAGTAACCGCAACCGGACCTGTCCTTAAAGGACTGATCATGCTATGTCTCGGCGTATGGGTTGGTTTCGTTGGAGCCGACCCGTTCTCCGCTATGGCTCGCTATACGTTCGGGACATCGGAGCTTTACGATGGTTTTCATCTGATTCCGATTTTGATTGGGCTCTTTGCGTTGCCGGAGATATTTAATGCTGTAAAGGAGGGCGATATCTCCGGTGCCCGCGTGGCGACTTTTGTTGGTGAGAGGTTACGCTTAGCCGAACTGAGGCGCAGCTTGAAGACAATTTTCAGGTCCACTTTTATTGGAACTGGGATCGGTGTAGTGCCCGGTTTAGGGCAGCCTATTGCTGCAATGATGGGCTATATAGCCGCTAAAAACTCTTCTTCGCATCCGGAGACGTTCGGTTCCGGCGAGCTTGATGGCGTGGCGGGTGCGGAAGCCGCTAATAATGCGGTCAACGGGCCGACTATGGTGCCGCTACTAACTCTTGGTATCCCAGGTGACGCTGTGACGGCGTTATTGCTCGGCGCCTTCATGATGCAGGGTTTGAGGCCAGGCCCCACGCTGTTGACATCTAGCGGTGACATCGTTTTTGGCATCCTCATCGCAATGGTTCTTGCAAACGTGCTCTTCGTCATGATTGGTTATATGACTATCCCATTCTTTGCCCGCGTTGTGACGATCAAGAAGTCGCTATTGATTCCGGTCACAATCATGCTAGCCTTTTCGGGCACTTATCTTGCTCGTGGTAATGCGTTCGATATCGTTACGCTGATCGGATTCGGATTGATTGGTATCGCGGCCCGGCAGGCGAAGTTTGACGTCGCGCCGATGGTAATGGGGTTCATATTAGGCCGCGAATTGGAATACACCTTTGGGCAGACACTAGCGTTAGCCGGTGACGATTGGATTCGATTTGCTTTGACCGAAAGGTTCGGTATGACGGCTGTTGTGCTCGCCACACCAATCATCGGGTTGCTGCTGGGGCGTCGTATGGCGTACTTCCGAACGCGGGCTCTCAAAAGAGATGGTGAGGATGTGTCTTGAAAATATTAGGGTTGCAGGTAACTTGGATGATTAAGATTGGTTATCTAGCAGTGCTATTCGCGCTGACCTGGGTTGGGCTTCTGGCGCCTGATGCGTTAGCTCAATATCCTGACAAACCGATTACTTTGATTACTCCGTTTGGTGCCGGGGGCTCGAGTGACTTGACAGCACGAGTGTTCACGACCTATCTGAGCGAATATCTCGGTCAGCCGATGTTGATAAAACTCGTCCCAGGTCAAGCAGGTCAGAAGGGCACGTTAGAAGCTACGCAGGCCGCGCCCGATGGATACACGCTGATATTCAATGACAACTATAGAGATCAATTGCATCAGTACACTTTCCGGAACGATTATTACGACACCCTCGAAGATCTCGTTGCGGTAGCACGCATCAACTACGGGCAAATCGCAATCATCGTTCGCAGCGACGGGCCTTACCAGACCTGGGCTGATCTTGAAGCGGACGCGAGGGCACGCCCCGGTAAGGTTCTTTTATCTCACAGCGGTCTTTGGGCGGCACTATTTGTGCCAGCGCAGCAAATAATGAGAGCGTTGAATCTGCGGTTCCGCATGGTACCGTACAGAGGCGGTGGACCGGCCAAGGCGGCTCTAATGGCAGGCGATGTTGCGTTCTCGATGGCGTTCCCCGCGACGATTGCCGCTGATATCGAAGCGGATGCGGTCAGGGTACTCGCAACTGCAGGGCCGGAGCGCACCATCGAAGGAGTTCCGTCGTTCGTCGAGATCGGATTGCCGCCGAACGCTGGGTATATCCATCGCATCGTGTTTGCACCGCGGGGTATTCCCGAAGATCGGCTTGTTATACTTCGTAAGGCCTTCGGTCAGTTGCAGACTAATGAGGATTATCAGTTTGCTATGCGACAGTTGGGTGAGAATACAGCGTATTTGGACGGCGCCGAGTATGAGGGTGATCGGATAGAGAACTCGCTGGAATTCCGAAACTTCGTAAAAGCTATTGCAGATCAATGAATGTGATTTCTAGTGAGTCGAGTCAATGATTAAAGCGGCAATCGTCGGATTAGGTTGGTGGGGGCGGACGCTTGTTGAGGGAGTGTCTGACCGGAGCGAGTTGATTAAGTTTACGGCAGGCGTGACAGACCGTTCTTCGGATGAGGCGCGTGAATTTGCGTGCTCCCACGGTTTCTCGTTAAGCCCTACATTTGAAGCCGTCTTAGCTGATCCAGATATCGATGCGGTAGTGCTTGTAACGCCAAATTCTTTGCATGCGGATGGTGTCGTTGCGGCCGCGCGAGCCGGGAAACACGTTTTCTGTGAGAAGCCGCTTGCGTTGACTACAGAGGATGCTATACGTGCGGTCGAAGCAGTTAAAACTGCTGGTGTCACGCTTAGCGTGGGATACAATCGACGCTTACACCCGGAGATGGTAAAGCTTAAGGAGCGGATTGGCTGTGGAGACCTAGGCGACATCCTTCACATAGAATCGACGATGGCGTTTCCCAATGCCCTCTATCTGAAATCTAGCCAATGGCGGGCCAGTAAAGACGAGTCACCAGTTGGCGGACTGATGCCGATGGGTGTTCACGCTATTGACGGTATGATCGATTTGGTTGGGTTCATAGACGAGGTCTATTGTCAGAGTTTTCGTCGTGCGATTGAAGTCGATGCTGATGATACGACTTCGATCCTTTTTCGTATGTGCGAGGGCATGTCGGGATACCTAGGTACCATGACGGCAACCGGAAGTACTTTCAGCTTTCAGGTCTTTGGCTCTAAAGGCTATGTCAGGCTTCAAGGAAAAACGCATGAGGCGGGGGCGTCCTCTGAGGAGCGTCGTACCGAGCTCTTTGACGCCTGCGTCTTCAAGCCGATCAAGGGTTCGTCCAAAACCTGGCGGGCGGAGCCCTTCGATTTGACGCGCGCTGCGCTGGAAGCTTTTGCGAAGGCGGCAGCGGGTGATACCTCTGTCCTAATCCCATCAGAACAGCTCTTGCACGGTGTTGCGGTAACTGAGGCTATTATGCGCTCTGCTACAAAGTCCCGCCCGGAGAAAGTTTAGATAATAAAATTCGGGTGACTATATTGAGTGTCAGATACCAGCGCGATTACTGTCTTTGACATCCTTATTGACGACGTTTCGTGGCCACTCGCCCTGTAATACGAGCTTGACCTCGTTGGGCGCGCCTGCTTGCAGTCCTGCCATGGCCTGCTCGCTATACCATGCGGTATGGGGATTAATAATGACGTTCTCGCGGCCGTGCAGTGCATGATCTTTGGTGAGTGGCTCGGGATCTGTAGTGTCGAGTGCGCAGCCAGCAATCGTTTGGTCGTTTAGTGCGTTAACTAATGCATTAGTGTCGATGATGGGTCCACGCGAGCAGTTCACAATAACGGCTGTATTCTTCATCTGCGCGAATTGGTCGGCTCCAAACATCCCGCGTGTTTGCGGTAGCAGTGGCGCGTGAATGCAGACGTAATCGGATTCCGCTAGTAGCTGATCCAACTCGACCTTTTCCCCGGGTGCATTGAACTGGCTTTGTTCGACGAATGGATCCGAGTAGAGCACATGCATGTCGAGCCCTGCCGCGGCTTTGGCAACACGCCGCGCTATATTACCGAACCCTACGAGACCGCAGGTGCTTCCCGCCAGACGGAACATCGGTTTACCTGGAGGTACTGCCCAGGTGTCTTGACGAACGAGGCGATCGTAGAATGCGATTTTGCGCGCTGATGCTAGCAGCATTGCGATTGTATGTTCCGCGACCTCTTCGACACAGTAGGTTGGGTTATTCGTTACAATGATACCCGCTTCTGTGGCTGATTCGAGATCGATAGTGTCGACGCCGATACCGTAACGTGAGATGACGACGCAGTTCGGCATCCGCGCCATGATGTCAGCTGTAATTGGTCCGCCGTAGGTATTTAGGAGTGCGTTGCAGTCAGCGGCTTCTGGAAAAAACTTCTCCGGGTCGGTTGTCTGAATTGGCACAATATCTGCTAGACCGCCAAGGATTTCATGTTCGACATCTAGCGATTCCCATACGTAATCGGTCAATACGACTTTGGCTTTGTCACTCATACTAATGAGACTCCGTTAGTCCATCCAGCGAACGATACCGGCGACGCCATCGACAGCGACGGTAGATCCATCTGGGATTGAGGTAGTTGCATCGAGCACGCCGAGCACCATCGGTATTCCGCGCTCCCGAGCTAAAGATGCTAAATGCGACGTACTGCCGCCGAGTTCTGCCACAACCGCGGAAACCTGCGGTAACATTTGACTTAAGGCCGGACCAGCAACTTTCGTGATCAACACATCGCCTGGACCGATTCTAGAAACTTCGCACTCACAATTTACGACACATGCACGTCCCGTTCCCCAACCAACGCCAGCAGGATGCCCTCTGAGGCGAGGTTTCTGCAGCCATAGCTCGTCGACATCGGTGGTCTCTTCTTCAATATGTAGTGGTCGTGCTTGCAATAGTTTAAAGCCACTATCATCTAGCGACCACTCGATCTCGGTTGCGCCACCGACAATATTTTCGGCACGAATCAAATAGCCGCCGAGCTCCATAACTTCGTCTGGTGTTAAGCAGGGTTCCTCGGCAACGGCGCGTTGTACTGTTTGTGTGCCGTGTACGCAGCCGACACTATGCGTTTTACGCCCCGCTACTGTCTCTAAAATTACGCCATCGCGCGAGAGTCGGTACCGATCTGGTACAACCTCGCCCTGAGCAATTGCAGAACCTAGTCCCAAGGTTGCGCTTATCGACATTTCGCCCTCTGCCGTACGGCTAAGGCCGCCGCCAGAAACCTTCGCGTGAACCAACGGCTGGATTATTAATGCCATAGCCGTATCGGCCGGGTCGGCATTATGTGTTGCCATATAACGTAGCGCACGCGTAGACCACAAGGCGCACCAGCAGGAACTCACAGCGGTTAGGAACTCAGATTCATCTTCGAGCCCTAGAAAGCTCTCGAACTGACCAGCAAAACTTGAATCGAAGCGATCTTCGACGAGCGCGGACGAACGAATAACACCAAGTGACCCTTCGACGCTCAAAATTTCGCGCCACGCGTCGAGAAGTGGCGCGAGAAGGCTTTCCGTGATTGGTTCGTCGAGGAACCCCAGCTTCATCGCCAGCGCATGGCGGCGTGCATCCATGCCTTCGGTAGAGAATACCTTGCGTGCCGTCTCCTCAAGACCCAGCGCTTTCAGCTGGACCCGGTAAGCTTCGGCATCAAGACAGAAACCGCCTGGTACGGGTAAACCTGCCTGCCCAAGAGCCGCCAAATTAGCGGCCTTGGGTCCAAAACGGTCCGCGTCTGTCGCCTCTATAGCGCTCAGCGGAAATACGACCTGGCGCATCTCAAAAAGCTCCGAATTTAGATGAGCTTTCGATCTCTCGAATCAGGGGCGGCATAGCCCGGGATCGGATCGACAACGGTGATTTGCTCGACCGGGAAGTTCGAGACAATTTCGGTATGGTCCGAATGCACGATTAACATCTCTTCTATTCGCACACCCCACTCGAACGGAATTCCATGCTGAGTTTCTAGCGCGAACGTCATTCCTTCTTGGATTTCGATCGGGTGATCAAGCGACCAGATACGAGAGATAACTGGCGGATCATATTGCGCGAGCCCGAGGCCGTGCCCCCAGAGGTTAGCAGCAGCCTGATCTTCTTCTTCATAACCCCAGGCTTCTTTCGCCGACGGCCAGACAGAAGCGATTTCACGTGTCGTCGTGCCTGGCTTGACTTCATTGATTGCTTTATAGAGCCAGTCTAATGCCTTCGCGTAGATGTCCTTCTGTTTTTGGGAAGGCTCGGCGCCAACGCAGTAGGTCCTGTAATAGCAAGATTTGTAGCCGTTCCATGTCAGCGCAGCGAGGTCCATAAAGACAATATCGCCAGGCTTAATTATGCGATCGGAGAAGTTACGCCAGTTCGGCCAGGTATTTGGTCCAGATGAGACGATGACATCTTCGACGTCTTCCATGCCCGGAATGTTGTAGAGAAATTCCATGATATGTGCGGTTACCTGATTCTCCGTCAGACCTGGTCTGAGGAATTTCATTGTTTCCCAGTGCGCGGCATCACCAATAGCACCTACGATTCGGAAGCATTCCTGTTCGTCGATATTTTTTACCGCGCGTGCTTCCATCATTGGTGTCATACCATCGGTCCAATCAATGCCTTCGTCCTTAAATGCCTGGATAAGGTTAATGTCAACGAAATCGACGCCAACTTTTTCACCTGCGACGTTGCTTTTCTTCATCTCCTGCTTGACGGCTTTAGCAAACTTACCGACCTGCTGCGCTGAAGCGGGGCCAGCAGCTCCCTTAATCCAGGAATAGGAATAGCGAACATTCTCTGGTGGAATCCAGGGACAGTGACGCTTGATCTGCATACCGATGTCGCCTTGTTCGAAGATAACCGGTGGATCATCGCCACAAAGCATGGCGTAGCGCAGACCAGGCTTCAGACGACACCAGCCGGGAGTTAGTGTGCTCGTAACATAACGGATATTTTCGTCATACATTAGAACCAATGCGCTCAGTCCGGCAGCCTTCATACGTTCCCTGGCTCTCTCCAGGCGGTACGTACGTAAGCGCTCCCAATTGACGCGTTGCTGCCAGTCTAGTCCCACGGTGCCAAAAGTAGCCATACCCGATCTCCCTCGGTTAATATTTCGCGATATTCAAAAAAAACATCAGGTCGCGCACTGACAATGTCCGCTTCCCGAGATTTGGTGTCCCTGATGTGGCGCAATCTAGCGATTCATTGTTATAGCTCATCGCCGGGGCATCTAAGACGGCGGTCATTCTACGTCACGGCCGGGTTGAATGGGAATAGTTTACCGTTCCAGATTGTTTGCCCAGTGAGTGACTAGCCGTTTTTGTCCTACTTGCACTCCCAGAATGCTCTTGTAAGAATGTTATCGTTTTCCGGCGTCCTAGCTGGCGATTGCCGGCAGTGGACAGATACTTCTTTCATAATTGTGCAAAAAAGCAGCTTCAGTTTGAATGGCTATACGCTCGCGAGTAGCTTGATGCTCGTGCTGTTTATGCTTTCCGGAAAGGCAATATCAGATTGGCCAGAGCGGCCGATTACCCTTGTTGTAATGTATGCTCCGGGTGGCGGAACGGATACGGTACTGCGTACTCTGGCTAATGAAATGGCTAACGTCACGGGATGGCGAATAAACATTGTCAACCGACCCGGTGCTGCAGGCGCCCTGGCAACGCGTTACGCCGTTAATAGGCCGAACGATGGTTACACACTTCTCGGCGCCTCAAGTTTCAACAAGTATTCTCGTGTTGGTGGCGGTGGTGAGTCGCGCTCTTGGACAGACTGGTATTACATGCAGGCGGCTACTGCGCTCGGTAGCTGGGCCGTTCGGCCTGATTCGCCGTACCAGACGTTTGAGGACGTTGTCGTTGCTGCCAGAGCTAATCCAGAACAACTCACGATCTCTACTTCAGGGGCGGGTGGTCAGTGGCATGAGCTCGCGGCGGCTGTTGCGCACGCGGCTGGTATTAAATTGCGCTATGTACCGTACGGCAGCGGTCAGCAGGCTACACTGGCCGGCCTTAACGGTGAGGTCGATATTGCCGGCGGGGGAGTCCACGAACATATTCAATTTATCGATACCGGGCAGCTAATCTCTCTGCAGCAATCGGGCGTGGATGACATTAGGACCACGAGCGGCAAGATTATGCCGGCGCTTACGCGCATGATCCCTGATATCCGGCAGCAACTGCCGCCGAACGGCACCTATAATCTGGGTATCCGGCGTGATACGCCATACGAGATAATCAGTCAGGTTGAAGCTGCGTTCCGCGCCGCTGTGCAGTCAGATAAATTTCAGGATATGGTGGCACAACGGTATTTCGTTGCCGATATCCTTACCGGAGCCGCCGCTGATCGTCGTGCCGCCGAGCTCGAGACGATATCAGCGGCGACATTCGAGAGGCTGAATATTCCCGGCGCAAAGACGACGACGGAGCTTGGTCTGCCAAGTCCCGATAATTTCGGGCAGTGGTGGCCACCCCGGGATTATATGCCGCTGCCGGAGACTGAAGCTCAGACAAACTGAGATTTAACAAGACTTAATTTGTCGGCAGCAGCTAGCTTCTAGCATAAGTCGAGACTATCTACATGATCGAAGACGAGATAGAACAAAACCAGAGCCTAACGGGTTCCTCTAAGAATGCCGGGTTCGCAGGAGAGGAAGATATCGAGGGCCAGTCTACCCCGGCTAAGGACCTCGGTAGCGCTTGCGTGATTGCCGTGTTAGCGATCACGGTTGCTGTTATGTCAGTTCGCCTTGACGTCCCAGGTAGCTTTTACACCGCGCCAGGGTTGTTACCTTTCATGACGAGCCTGAGTCTTTTTCTTATGGCTATTTTTCTGGGACTTCGCGCCATGCGTGCTGGGGGCGCAGCCCACTTTGTGGGCGGAGCGTGGCGAGCGATCACAAGATATATAGCGGACTATCAGGGACGCCGATCGTTATTGTTGATCGTAATTGTTGTCATATATGTGATATTAGTTGGGTCGATTAGTTTCGACCTTCGTATGCCGACACCGTTATTCGTATTTCGGCTCAGCAGTTACGAGGTCATTTCGATTGGCGTGATTACGCTGATCATGAAGTTGTACTGGAAAGCGCCGCTTGCCCGATGCTTTTTTGTTTCGCTAATCTCGATCGAAGTGTTGGCTTCGATCTTCCGATATGGATTCGCCATTATCATGCCGGAATCCTTCTAGGGCAGCGTCATGGATGTTTGGCTACAGGTACAAGAGCAGCTGCTTTTTATCGCGCAAACGCCGATGCTTTGGGTTGCCTGTTTGAGTGGTGTAACTCTCGGCATACTCTGGGGTGCGATGCCGGGTCTCTCGACAACGATGGCGATGACGCTGCTTATCGGTTTGACGGTGGGGATGCCACAAGCGGTTGCTATTATCTTTATGATCGGTGTGTATACGGGTAGTGTTTTCGGTGGAGCGATCTCAGCGGTACTAGTCAATATTCCGGGCACCCCGGACGCTGTGCCGACTATGGTTGAAGGTTACGCGCTCGCGAAACGTGGGGAGGGCGGTCTTGCGCTTGGTACGGCTATCTCTGCCTCGTTCGTCGGTAATTGGGTCGGCATCGTTTTGCTTATTTCATTCATCCCTGCCGTATTGTTTTTCGCGCTCCAGTTCAGGTCCTGGGAGATGTTCCTTTTGTCTTTATGGGGCATTGCCATTTGCGGCTCGATGTCGTCGATGGGATCACCACTGAAAGGTTGGATCTCCGGGTGGCTTGGCCTGCTCGTGTCGTTCGTAGGCCTAGACGCAATTCACGGAGTGTCCCGTTTCAGTTTTGGCTCTTACAATCTTGACGATGGCGTGAGCTTTATCCCTGTATTAATCGGATTATTCGGTCTAGCGGAAATTCTACGCGTCCTGCCGCAGAAATCTCCGCCGAGCATCCCGTCTGATGTTGGGCGAGTACTGCCATCAATTGGTACGTTAGTGAAGTATCTCCGGCCGAGTTTGCGGTCGGGGTTGATCGGTACGGTGATCGGCGCAATCCCTGGTGCCGGCGCGAACGTGGCATCTTTTTTCTCATACGACGTTGGGCGTCGTCGCGCTGGTCAGGAAGAGAAGAAGAAATGGGGTAAGGGTAGCTATGAGGCGATTGTATGTTCCGAAGTCGCTAATAACGCTAACGTTGGTGGGTCGATGTTGCCGACTCTGGCTTTGGGAATTCCAGGTAATGCTGCCGCGGCGGCAGTGCTAGCGGCGCTTGAACTCAAGAATGTCGTTGTAGGGCCTCTTATCCAGACTGAGAACCCTGGGCTAATTTTTTATATCTATATCGGCCTCATTATCGCGAACTTTTTTATGTATGGTATGGCAATCGCGTTGCTTAAGCCTTGCGTGAAGCTATTCAGCCTTCCCAAGACGCTGTTGATGCCGTTGATATTGCCGATTTGTGTTCTAGGCGCATTTGCGGTGAACCTGAATTACTTTGACGTCTACGTCATGCTGATATCGGGACTGATTGGTTACATCCTCCATTTACTTGGTTTCCCGCTTGCGCCTGTAGTGCTTGCGGTGATTCTAGGGCCGCTCGCCGACGAAAATTTACGGCGCGCGCTCCTCGTATTCGAGGATGTCGGTATCCTGACAGTTTTGTGGGAACGAAAGCTTGGGACAGTGCTGCTATTTGTTGTGTTGTACACTTTTTATGATGGAATCTTTAAACGTGGAAAGACTGGAACATAAATGGCGTTAAAAAAATCAAGGAATATCGGTCTCGCTGTGGTTGGGTGCGGAACGATCGGGCGTATAAGGGCGGGATTCGCGCGGCATTATCCGGGGGTAGAGTGGCTTGGGCTTTGCGATATCAAAGAAGGTTTGGGTAAAAAGCTTGCTGAAGACACTAAGGCTGATTTCTTTACGACTGATGTGCGTGAGTTACTGGACCGGCCTGAGGTCAACGCCGTCATGATTCTGACGGAGGAGAGTCGGCACACGGAGCCGACCCTGATGGCGGCCGAGCGAGGTTATAAATTATTTATAGAGAAGCCGCTCGCGACGGATCCGCACGAGTCGGCACAGATTCTACAAGCGATAACAGATGGGGATGTTGATGCTTGTGTCGGCTACACGCAGCGTTTTCGCCGGCGATTCCTTACGATCAAGGAACGTTTGATGAGCGGTCAGATCGGCGACGTTCATTCGGTTGTTACCCGCGCAATGATGAATCGTATGGTGCCTATAGCAACGATATCGAAGACGAAAGACCGCAAGAATCTAACGCCGATGGTGGTTTCCGGTACGCATAGTCTCGACATGTCAATGTGGCTTATGGAAGGGAAGACACCGGTATCGGTATACGCACGTTCAACCGACAGAGTCCTTAAGGAGCTCGGCACCAAGGACTCGACGTTTGGCCTGTTCACCATGGATGACGGGACGATATTCTCAATGAACATCAGCTGGGGTCTACCAGTAGTGTGGCCTGGGTCAGTATATGGACTGGAAATTGGCATTGTTGGCACTAAGGGCTTTATAGATGTCGAAGATACGCATCGCGATCTAGTCTTAGCAACAGAGGATCCATTACCAGCTGGTTATACGACCGAGAATTTTCAACCGCCGATGGAACGCCACGTCGATTTTCTTACGAGTTACCCTCCCGGAGATATTTGGAATGATCAATTCTGGGGGCCTATGAAAGAGGAAACGATATCATGGTTTACGCGGATAATGATGGATCTTGAGTCACCGCATGCGACGGCGGCGGATGGTCACCGTAACCTCATGTTGACAATGGCGATGGACCGCTCAGCGAAACTCGGGAAGGAGATCGCTTTGCCCGTCGATCCGTCACATTTCAGTGATTAGTTGTAGGAACTCCTGGGTAGGTGTGCCGCCCTGTTTTGATCTAGAGAGGGATGTCTGCACTAGTTGTGGACTATTTCGGTTGTAGATGGGCTAAAATATCAAGTTGAAGATATTATTTGCTGACAATAAGAACAATAGAGGAATATTCATGGCAAATTTCGATGCCGACAAACTCAATGAGCGCTTAGAACAGTTAAATAGAGATCAACTAGCAACGATGGAAAAACTCGTTGCCGATTTGCTGGAAGAGATGAGTGATTACAAGCCTGTTCCGAAGCGTGCTGGTGAGATAAACAAGAAATCTGATGCCGCCTAATTTAGACTTTTGTTGACAGTTACTAGGGAAATAAAATGGATAAGGAAAAAGTGATCGCAACGCTGAACAGCATACTTGAGCTCGAACTAGCAGGCGTCGTCCGCAGTATGCATTACTCGCTCATGATATTCGGATGGAACCGTATTCCGATTGTGCAGTGGTTTCGAGATGAGTCGACAGAGTCTCTCCAGCATGCGGCTAAAGCGGGGGAGTACATCACTTCGCTCGGTGGGCACCCTTCGCTAAAGATTGGTGAGTTGCTAGAGACTCACCAGCACGATATCGATACGATGTTAGGGGAGCTCACTGAGCACGAGAATGAAGGCATTCGGTTATATCGTGAGCTGCTAGCGCTAGTCGAGGGTAAAGATATCCGTATGGAGGAATACGCACGGTCGATGATCCTCTCCGAAGAGGATCATCTCGATGAGATTGATAAGATGCTGCGTTAGCGCTTATCGAGGCGCGTAAATTTAACTTCGTCGGGTAAAACAGAAATTCAGGATAGTTAATACGCGTCGCGTGAAGTCCGCTATTTGATTGCTACCGGATTAAGCGGTGATCCTACCCCACCTGTTACGGGTATCGGTGGCGCGCAGAAGAAAAACTCATAAATTCCGTCTTCGGCGCAGTCATCCGCGAGATGGTCAACCACGAAAATTTCGCCCATCGTGATACCGATCATTGGGATCACGACCCAATGCCACGGTTGTTGCGCCTCGGTCGTCTCGTTCGGGCGTACTTCGCAACCCCATGTGTCGCAACAGATTGCTGCGATTTCTTTTTCATAGATCCATTCTGCGGTCTCGAACGCCATTCCTGGTGCGTCACCGCCAGCATAGCCGCCCCACTCTCCAGCACGTTCTCGCTGTCCGAGCATTCCAGTACGCACAATAACGAAGTCACCTCGGCGAACCTCGACGCCCTGCGCTTCAGCTGTTTCGTTGAGGTCAGCATTCGTGATTGCCATACCCTCGTCGAGTGATTCAACTCCGGCATGCTTAGCGACGTCAAGGAGTACGCCGCGTCCCGCCATCCGGTCTTTAACCTTTTCGATTCCGTTTTTTTGTGCGCCGTTCGTATCAACGAGTCGGGCGTCATAGCCGTTCCACATCTTGTCATCATAGAAAATGTGACCAAGCGCGTCCCACTGCGTACCGCACTGCAGTGGCAGTGAGACCATGTCGTCGGCATAACGAAATTTACCACTATCCTGGTTGCCTGCTACTGCGTCCGTTCCTGTTGCGAGCATCGTATGTATAGGATTGAAACGATTGCCCCAAAGGGCTTTCTGTGGGCCGTTTTTATCGAAGTTTAGGCCTAGTGAAAAAACCTTACCTTTGCGGACAAGTGCAGCCGCCTTAACCACATCCTCGGGCGTTATAAAATTCAATGTGCCGGCTTCATCGTCAGGGCCCCATCGGCCCCAGTTCTTACATTTCTCCGCCGTCTCCCGGAGAATAGCCATGTCGAGTTTGCCCTTGCTGTAGTGTCGCGGCATAGTGCCTCCCCTCCTTATGTTTTCGGGATAAAAAAATGTTATTGGTTAGCATTACGGTGGATGCTTCAGTAGTTGTCAACCATTTCTCGGCGGCGTGGTGTTTAGTCTAATGACAGATGTCGCTGGGGGACCTATTCTGAAGATGCCGTCGATGCGCCTAGACGGCCAGGTAGCAGTAATTAGTGGCGCAGGTCGTGGCGTTGGTCGTGCCTGTGCACTCGCATTGGCAGAAGCTGGGGCTAGCGCAGTATTGGTAAGTCGCACACAGAGTGAACTCGATACAGTGGCGGAAACAATCGTGGCTGATGGTGGTTTGGCCTCGACACTCGTCTGCGACGTTACCGATACGAAACAGGTCGCTGAGGCGATCGGTTCGCTTGAACGGATTGATATTCTCGTTAACGTGGCGGGGATTAATTTTCCCGAGCCTCTGGATACTGTGACTGAGGATCACTTCGATCGCACAATGGCGCTAAACGTCAAGGCAACTTTCATGGTTTCACAGGCGGCCGTAAGGCTTATGCAGGCTAGAGGTTGCGGTGGGGCTATCATCAATGTTTCGTCGCAGATGGGACATGTCGGTGCTCCAAACCGGACTGTTTACTGCGCGTCGAAGCATGCCGTCGAAGGGATGACGAAAGCCATGGCCGTGGAGCTCGCGCCGCAAAAAATACGTGTTAATTCGATCGGGCCAACGTTTATTCTGACGCCGCTGACTGCGCCCTTCTTCGAGAATGAAGCTTTTCGGGAAGATACATTGCGGCGAATTCCTCGCGGCGAAGTTGGTGAGCTAGAGGACGTGATGGGTGCAGTTGTGTTTCTTGCGTCGCCGGCTGCTGCGCTGATTACGGGGGCCGCACTCCTGATTGACGGCGGTTGGACCGCCTGGTAGCGGACCAATCGACTATATATTTGATAACGTTTCAAGAATGTCTTGAGGTAGTCGAGACGGAACGATCACGGTATACGGTATTGTTTGCGTCGCTTCGTAGCCCTATGGTTTGACGTTACTTGTTGTGTTGCGCCATCTTTAGCCCTTTGAGAGACCGCTCACGGCCGACCGAGCTCTTCAACGCAAGTTCGTAATTTTGACGTGCTTGCGCTCGTTCACCTAGTGACAAATAGGTATCCGCGAGTAGTTCCGCCGTCGGTTGCACGGGCTGGGCCGGCCCGTATTCTGGTGATACGCTAGCCTCTAGTTGCGCAGCTTCTTCCAGTAGCGCTATAGCCTTAGTCGAGTTTCCAGTTTCTAGCTCGATTTGACCCTCGAGCGACAGGTGCAATAGTCGCGGCACCATTGCTCGACGGCTGTTGGTTACGATTGGTTCTCCAGCGCCAATAGCCGCCAGTGCTATACCTGCACCGGCTAGGTCACCTTTCTTCAATGCGAGCACTCCCTGGATGTACTGGTCGGTAGCGATGAAGTAATGGCCTAGGCCGTCGTAGGTGACCTTAACGTCCGAGAGCGGGTGATCCCAGTCTTCCGAATCAACCAAAAATGAGGCACGCCCGGAGATAAAGTTCTGCCGGTGTATGTTACCCGGATGCTGCTTCATCTGGTCCTGTATCAATGCCACGTACTCGGCCGCCTCCCGATCACGACCCATTTGGTTTAGGGCATAAACTACCCAGGTCAATGCGTGGTAGGCCTGATTGCCGTAAGGGTCGGCCTGGTTCGGGCGCCGGGCAATAGCCTCTTCAAACGATCGAACGTTACGTTCGTAGCCGAGGTCCCACATACCTAGTGCGAAGTAGATATGCGAGCCCATGTGCAGCGCATGAACGGCCGACGGCGCAACTTCGGCGTAGACAGTCGCAGCCCGCAGCCCTAGTGGTGCATGGACTGGGTCATCATAACTGTGAATTGCGTAGTGCAGGGCTCCCGGATGGCGCGGGTTAATCGCTAGTATGTCTTCGGTAATAGCAGCAGCGCGCATATAGCGTGTGTAGTCACGACCTCCATGGCTGGTCGTGATCAGCGAAATCGCGTAAAGCGCAGCGGCATCGTGATCGTCAGGGTATTTCTTATACATCTCGCCAAGAGCCGCGGAGTATGCGAGTTCGCGCTCTTCCTGGGTCCCTTCGGCGAACAGGATTTCAATCGATCGAAGGTAATCTTTCTCTCGCTCGGTTGAAAACATCGCTTCACGTTCGGCAACTGTCGAGCCTAGACGTTGAATTACGCTTCGGGACTTTTCTGTCTCGAAACGGTTCCAGAGCATGTGCTCGTAGGTAAGTGCCTCGCCCCAGTAGGCCATGCCAAACTCCGGATCCAGATCCTGAGCTGCTCTAAAGCTTACTCGTGCGTCTTCGAACTCAAAGTTGTGCAGTTGCAGAAGACCTACGATGAAAACTTCGTGTGCTTCAGGACTGCCGGACGTTGGAAATTCCGTACTACCATATATCTGGAAGTCACGTGCATCAGCGGCGGATGCCGTACCGGTGATAATAACGCTCAGTAGCAAAGCTAGACGGAAGATATTTTTCATCGGCTCATCTCTCTAATATGATCTTTAAATAACTGATTTTTATTGGCTCTTTATATTATACGCTGGAGTAGAGGGAAGATTGACGCGAAAAACAGCGTGTGGGCATAAACAACGAGTGTAGGTGAGTTCTACGACAGTGAAACTCCTAAGCGGCCTAATAAGAGCGGCTCTATTCGGTTAGCGACCCTTAAATTTCGGTTTCTTTTTGGCGAGGAATGCTTCGTAGCCGATACGATAATCCTCGGTGTCCACGGCATCGAAGCTTTCGTCGAGCTCCTCAGAGGTTAATGGCGTCGGATCTCCTAACCGGCGCACGAATTTTTTATGCCGGCGATTTACGAGCGGTGCAGTTTCGGCGATTCGATGTGCTAACGAGTATGAAGTCTTAAGTAACTCGCTGCCGGCAATCACTTGGTTTACGAGCCCGAGTTCATAAGCGCGCTTTGCATCGAAGATATCTCCGCTAATTAGAACCTCTAACATACCTCCCGTTCCTAAGAGATCTTTCAGCGTTTTGATCTCAGCATAGGACATAGTCAGTCCGAGACGATTGATCGGTACACCGAAGCGACTTGTGTCACTACACAGTCGAAGATCACAGACGCTCGCGAGGTGCAGTCCACCACCAACACATACTCCGTGGATGGCCGCGATGATTGGATGCTGGCATTGCCTTAACGCAGTCAACGTTATTTCGATGTGCTCGACGTATGCCCTAACCTGCTCATTATTGTTGCGGTCCTTCTCGAATCCGGCAATATCTGCGCCGGCGGAGAAAGCCCGCTCGTCTACACCGCGAATGACTATACAGCGTATGGAATCGTTTTCGTGAAGTTCGCTAATCAGTTCCGCGATTCGAATCCATTGCGGTAGCCCTAATGCGTTGAGCTTATCCGGTCGGTTCAGAATGACGGTCGCTACTGCTCCTTCTATATCGACGTAGATCGGGTCGGTCACGCTAGGATTTCAGATAGTTTAATGCCGCAGTTACGCCACCGGGCGAATGCGCGATACCTGCAGCGTCCAGTCCCATTTCGACTCCGGATAGCGTTCCCGCTAGCATGAGATCATTGAAACTCCCGAGGTGTCCAATACGGAATACCTGATCGGCGAGTTTGCCAAGCCCAGTACCGAGCGACATGTCGTAGCGCTCGAGAATAACGGTGCGGATCTTATTTGCACTAACGTCCTCCGGAACCAGCACGGTTGTGACAGTTAAACTACAGCGCTCCGGGATAGTGCAGTATTTCTCCATACCCCAGGCTTCAACGGCTCGGCGCGTCGCTTCTGCGTGGCGCGCGTGGCGCGCATAGATATTTGAAAACCCCTCTTCCTCCATGATGGCAAGCGCTTCTCTCAGACCGAAAAATATCCCACTCGCGGGTGTGTAAGGGAAGAACCCTGTGTCTATGGAGGGTAGTGCGTCCTCCCAGCTCCAATATGATTTGGGGAGACCGGCTTGTTTGCTTGCTGCGATCGACTTCTCGCTCAGGACGTTAAACGATAGCCCTGGTGGCAACATTAAACCCTTTTGTGAGCCTGCGATGGTGACGTCGACACCCCAATCATCGTGAAGATACTCGACAGATGCGGCGGAGGACACCGCATCGACCATTAAAAGTGCGGGGTGACTGGCATTGTTTATTGCTTGGCGGATGGGAGGGATTTCATTTGCGATGCCGGTTGAAGTCTCGTTATGCACAACCATCACGGATTTAATATCGTGAGAAGAGTCTTCCTTGAGTTTCTCTTCAATCGTGATTGGATCGATGCCCTTCCGCCAATCGCAGTTGATCACTTCTACGTCGAGCCCAAAGCTCTCGGCGATCCTCCGCCAGTTGCCGGCAAAGAAGCCACTATCGAACATTAGGACTTTGTCGCCGGCGGAGAGTGTATTCGCAATTGCAGCTTCCCACGCTCCTGATGCTGAGCTTGGGAAAATAATGACTGGCTCGGTTGTGCCGAAGATGTTTTGCAGTCGAGGAATTATTTCTAGCGTCAGGGCCGCGAAATCCGGGCCGCGATGGTCGATCGTTGGCCTCGCCATAGCGCGAATGATTCGATCCGGAACGTTCGTTGGACCCGGTACCTGAAGGAAGTGTTGGCCGCTTTTATTGCTCATTTTTAGTGTGTGCTTCAATATAAGAAAAACAGAATAGTACGGACGATAGCTCTAGAACCCAACTATTTATAACTGATTGACATCACTTGATGCTAAAAACCTCATCTAATATCGATTGTTCTACGCTCGCCATGCAGTTGCGTTCAGAGCTAGAGGGAGAGGTTCTATTCGATGACTTCAGCCGTGGACGCTATAGCACGGACGCTTCGATGTATCAGATCTTCCCTATCGGTGTGGTCGTTCCGCGGCATGATGAGGATGTGCGTTGTGCGGTTCAGATAGCAGCGGAGAAAGGGGTCCCGGTGCTACCTCGAGGGGCAGGAACATCACAGGTTGGTCAGACTATCGGCGAAGCGCTCGTAATTGACGGGAGCAAGCATCTGACTGCTGTAAGCGACCTAGATGCGAACGAGCGGGTAGTTACAGTCGAGCCAGGCATCGTGCTGGATACGTTGAACAAGCATCTAAGCTCTCATGGTCTGTTCTTTCCTATCGACGTATCGACCGCTAGCAGGGCTACTATCGGTGGAATGGCGGGTAACAATAGCGTCGGCGCCCGCTCACTGCACTATGGTCACATGGTTGACAACGTTCTTGGGATCGAAGCGTTACTAGCAGACGGAGAGAAACTGCACCTTTACGCGGGTAGTGGTAACGGCAAAGTTGATCGACTAGGTTCGCTGAATGCTGAGATGCAGCGTCTCTACGAACGTAATGCCGACGAGATCGCGCGTCGCTATCCGCGGGTCGCGCGTAACGTTGCTGGTTACAATATTAATAGACTAGGGTTAGAGAATCCGAATCTTGCCGACTTGCTCGTCGGTTCGGAGGGCACGCTTGCGTGGTTCCGGCGGATTCAACTCAAGCTACAACCAATCCCCGAGCACAAGGTTCTCGGAATCTGCCATTTTCCGACGTTCGCTGCTGCTATGGAATCAGCTCAGCACATCGTCGGGCTTAATCCCTCGGCGACCGAGCTTATTGATCAAACTGTTCTTGAGCTTGCGGCTGATATTCCAGCATTTAGCTCATCGCTCAAAACCTTTATTAAAGGTAAGCCGGCTGCAGTATTGCTCGTTGAGTTCGCGGGTGCTGATCGTAACGAACAACTTCGGAATCTTGGTCGGCTCGAAGAGCTGATGGACGATCTAGGGCACCATGACGCTGTGCTTCGGGCTGAAAGCCTTCCTTTGCAGCGCTCTATCTGGTCGTTACGAAAGGCGGCACTGAATATTGTGATGTCGATGAAGGGCGATGGCAAACCGATTTCTTTCGTCGAAGACTGCGCTGTTCCACTCGATAAGCTTGCTGAGTACACACATCGATTGACTGAAGTATTCGAGCAGCATGAGACGACTGGAACGTGGTATGCACATGCTGGCGTTGGTTGTTTGCATGTGCGCCCAATACTAAATCTCAAGGAAGACACAGAGATTGGCAAGCTGCGGTCTATCTCCGATGCGGCGCACGCGATGATTCGCGAATACAAGGGTACGCATTCGGGTGAGCACGGTGACGGCTTAGCACGATCGGAGTTTCTTGAACCGATACTCGGTTCGCAATTGGTCTCAGCATTCAAGGAAGTAAAGAAAAATTTCGATCCGGACTGTCTTTTTAATCCAGGGAAGATTGTCGATCCGCCGCGTATGGATAGCCGTGCGATCATGCGCTATTCGCAAAATTACCAGCCTCAGCAGCGAACCTATGTGTTGGACTGGTCTGCATGGGGCGGACTCCATCGCGCGAGCGAGATGTGTAACAACAACGGCGCCTGCCGAAAGAACGACGCATCTGTTATGTGCCCGTCTTATCGTGTGACGCACGATGAGAAACACGTTACTCGCGGCCGCGCCAATACATTGCGTCTAGCTCTTTCTGGGCAATTAGCAGCGGATGCGCTGACGTCGAAAGAACTTTACGAAACGATGGATCTTTGTGTCGGCTGTAAAGCATGTAAACGTGAGTGCCCAACCGGTGTCGATATGTATCGTATGAAGATCGAGTTTCTCAGTGGCTACAAGAATCGCTGGGGTTTGACTCTGCGAGATCGACTCATCGCTTATTTACCGCGTTACGCGCGCTGGGCTGCGCAGATTCCTTGGCTATCAAACCTCAGCAACCACTCGGATCTTTTAAGGAGTATTCGTGAGAGGCTTACCGGATTTACATCGGAGCGCCGCTTGCCTTCCTGGCGACGCGATGTGTTTCGTGGAGATGGGCTAGGTACAGGGCAGGGCGACGAGGTCGTTTTGCTCGTAGACACATTCAATACTTATTTCGAACCAGAAACCGCGACTGCCGCCGTCAAAGTTCTAAAAGCTGCTGGCTACAACGTAGTAGTGCCGATGCCCCCTGATGGATCGCGACCGCTTTGTTGTGGTCGCACGTTTCTGAGCCTCGGAATGACAGAGGAGGCTAAGTTTGAAGCTCGGCGTGTAATCGAGACCCTCAGACCCTATGTGAAGCGTGGAGTGCCGATTGTAGGGCTAGAGCCGTCCTGCTTGCTAACGTTACGCGATGAGTTTTCGGCGATGCTACCAGGTGAAGACACGGATGCGCTAGCCGAAAGAGCAATGCTCTTCGAGGAATTCCTAGTAACGGAAAGAGATGCGGATAGACTAGATCTACCTCTCAGGTCCCTGGAACAGCCGCGTGTTTTGTTGCACGGTCATTGCCATCAGAAAGCTTTTGGGTTGATGTCTAGCATCGAGAAAGTTTTGCGGTGGATTCCGGAGCTTGAAGTGGAAACAATCGGATCTAGTTGCTGTGGGATGGCTGGTTCCTTCGGTTATGAGAGGGAACACTACGAGAGCTCGGTGCAGATGGCTGAACTTAGTCTGCTACCGACCATTCGAGAGGCCGAAGAAGACACTCTGATCGTTGCCGATGGAACGAGCTGTCGTGCTCAGATCAAGGATGGCACGGCCCGAGATAGTTGGCATGTAGCGCGCGTACTGGAACGCGCTCTGAGTTGAGTCCCAGTTGTTGGTGTCTCCAGAGGGTATGATGATATTCGCGTTTGCCTCCTAATATTTCTCGGGCCGAACGAGGCAGTAGACGCTTCCCAGTAGTAAACTATTAAACTTTGGAAATACTCGTCAAACTCAATGTCCAAAGACATCTTAAAGAAACTACCAGCGATTGATAAATGGCTCGCATCGGCGAGCGGCCAGAATTTGTGCGCGGAGTTTTCTCACAGTGAGGTTGCCGATGTCATGCGCTCTCATTTGGTCGACTTACGTAAGGCGTTGACGAACGGCGGATCTGAGATTCCAGATTTCGAGAGTGACGAATATGGTTTACGGTTGCGCGTCGATCTCTTGAAAGGACGCACGAGTAGCCTCCGTCGTACAATAAACGCGACGGGTATCATTATTCATACTAACCTCGGCCGTGCTCCGCTTGCAGACGAAGCTATTTCGGCGGTTATGGAAACGGCAAGTGGCTACTCTAATCTAGAGCTCGACTTGGAGTCCGGTAAACGAGGTTCTCGCTATAAACATGTTGAGTCGTTGTTGACGCGTATCACGGGAGCCGAGGCGGCGGTTGTCGTCAACAATTGTGCTGCGGCCGTTCTGCTCGCATTGAACACAGTCGCGAAGGAAGGCGAAGTGATTATTTCTCGTGGTGAGCTCGTCGAGATTGGCGGTTCATTCCGTATGCCTGACATAATCGCTGAGAGTGGTGCGCGCATGATTGAGATTGGGACTACGAATAAGACGCATCTTGACGACTATGAGGTAGAGCTCTCTCGGGGCGCGCGCGTTCTACTTGCCATCCATCCTAGCAATTTTAGGGTTGTTGGGTTTACCGAAAAGCCAGGATTAAGCGAGCTAGCGAAGTTAGCTCGTGTCCATGAAGCTTTGCTCATCGAAGATCTTGGTAGCGGTAGTATCGTCGATCTCTCAGCCGCCGGTTTCTGCGCTGAGCCTACTGTTCAGGCAAGTCTCAAGGCAGGAGTTGATCTGGTGACATTCAGTGGCGATAAGTTACTAGGTGGTCCGCAAGCCGGCATTATTCTTGGTCGCGAGAATCTAATTGCTAAGATACTTCGTAACCCGCTAACTAGAGCATTGCGCATCGACAAGTTATCGTTAGCGGCATTGGCCGCAACATTGCGTTTGTATCTAGCGCCGAATGATCCTTTGGTTCAGGTGCCCGTGTTGCGGATGATCAGCGAGGACGCGGCCAGCGTCGGAAAACGTGCCTCGAAACTCCTAAGACAACTTAAGAAAATTCCGGGTATCGAGGGTGTTATCTCAGACGATGTTAGTTATAGCGGCGGTGGTGCTTTGCCTATGAACGAGATTCCCACAAAGGTTGTCGAGCTTCATGCTAAGAATCTAACAGCTACCCAGCTCGCGGAGCGGTTACGTAAGACTGACGTTCCGGTTATAGGTCGTATCGCCGATGATATGCTGCATCTCGATCTGCGAACGGTTTTGGCGAGGGATCTGCCAGACCTCGTTGTAGCAATGGAGCAGGCCGTTACATGACACGTCAACTCACGCTCGGCGTGATTGGACATGTTGACCACGGTAAGACGGCGCTTGTTCGGGCGCTCACCTCGATAGAGACAGACCAGCTGAAAGAAGAGCAGGAGCGCGGGCTTTCGATCGTGCTCGGCTTTTCCTATCTGGAGTCTGACAATGGGGTTTTAGACTTGATCGACGTCCCAGGGCACGAGGACTTTGTTCGCACGATGATTTCCGGGGCAACCGGGATCGATGGCGTTCTTATGGTCATCGCAGCTAACGAAGGGATCATGCCGCAGACGCGAGAGCACTTCGATATCGCCAGATTACTCGGTGTCGAGCGTGGTCTAATCGTTGTTACCAAAACCGATCTGGCTACAGAAGAGGAACTAGAACTCGTTAAAGAGATAATTAAAGACTATGTGGAGTGTAGTTTCTTGGAGGGGGCAGATATTGTTGAGACGTCTGCTGTTAATGGCAAAGGACTAGATAAATTACGGACAGCGCTTAGACGCTTAAGAGAAGATACTAATGCGAAAACCGATGGTGGGCAGTTCTTCCTACCAGTTGATCGCGCTTTTGCGATGCCAGGATTCGGTATGGTTGTCACCGGAACGCTCCGCGGTGGTGCCATTAGATTAAATGATAGTGTCGAGATTTTACCTGGGGATGGAACCGCGGGTGTTCGAGGTCTCCAAGTTCACGGCCAGAAAACAGATGAAGCTTATCCGGGTCAGCGTGTTGCCGTTAATCTTCGCGGCCTGAAGCAAGGTGAGGTTAATCGTGGCGATACGATTTCGGCTCCCGGAGCATTGAAGACGACGCGGCGTATCGATACAGAGGTGACGTTGCTCGGTGATCAGAAGCAAACGCTCAAGAATGGCGTCGCCGTTCGCGTTCTGTTCGGCACGACTGAGGTTATCGCGAAAACCCGGTTGCTTGATCAGCAGCAGCTTGAACCTGGTGCGACGGGCTTAGTCCAGCTTCGCTGCCAGAATGACGTCACGACGCATCGCTCGGAGCGCTTCATTCTGCGTTATGTGTCGCCAGTATTGACCATAGGCGGTGGAAGAATTATTGATGTTAATCCACCGCGTCATAGACGATTCGATGATGCTGTGACAGGACGGTTGCAGAGTGCTATAGGTGGAGATGCTGATGAGATGGTGGCTAGCGTTTTGGAGGCGGTTAGAGCTGAGGGTATTGAGATCGCGAAGCTAAGGGAGAAGCTTGGTTTGAATGATTCTGATATGACTATGGCGCTGGCAGATCTAGACGCGGTTATTGTGAATGATCAACGAGCCCTTGCTCTTGTAACTCATGGGGCATTAGTAGAAGAAATCTTGGCTGCGGTCGACGCATATCATGCAGCGAATCCTCGTCATCAAGGCGTGGCCGCAGGAAGCGTTAAGAAAGAGCTAAGTGGTTCAGTTCACCCCGATATTTTTCAGCATGCGGTTGACAAGGCCGTAGACGCTGGTCAACTGGGTGACGAAAATGGTGTTCTGCGCAGCGCTGGTTTCGATCCTTATGCGAGTCTTTCAGACAGTGAGCGTTTACTTGCGGAAGAGATCGAGAGGGTTTTTCGATCGGGCGGGCTCGAGCCGCCGCCCGTTAATACTGTGCTGCGAACTAGTCGGAACCATCAGTCGCTATATAAATTATTGATAGATATGGGGCAAATCGTCCCGCTGAGAACTTACGACCGTGATAGTAAAATGGCGCTGCATCGTGACACGTTGCGAAATGTCGAGCAGCTACTATATGAGCACTATCCTTATCCGAAAGACTTCGCCGTGTCTGAGGTTCGCGATTTACTTGGCACGACGAGAAAGTACGTTGTGCCGTTGATGGAGCATCTCGATGCAACCGGGGTCACGATCAGGACCGGTAATGTGCGCCGCCTGCGGGGACATTAGTGTAAATTGTAATCTGGAGGTGAATGGAGCCTGGTGACTCCCCTGGTCTTCAAAACCAGTGACTCGTTGAACACGAGTGGTGGGTTCGATTCCCATCCACCTCCGCCAATCTATCCGCTCGCTGATCTCCGAATTTTTGCCTCAGTTAAAAGTCTTTTTGGCTCGACCTTCACAATAGGCAGAGGTAGTAGTTTGATTCCCACGTTCTGTAGATGACTAATATCAAGGGTTTACATACTTAACTATTTGAGTAGGATTCACAGTTAGACGTTCAGAACGCTCAGAAAAAAGAAGGCCTGCCCAATATGCGCTCGACGTATCTAATGCTGATATCCCTCTATATCTCTCAAAACGCGTGGGGTCACCACGGAGTCACCAGTTTCGATAGAGATACACTTCTGGAAATAGAAGGGGTCGTTACCGAATTCGACTACAGGAATCCGCATAGCTTCGTTTATCTTCGAACGGTTGATTCCTCTGGTAACCCGTTGAATATTGTTATCGAAGCGCAGGGCTCCTCTTTGCGACCACATGGTGTCATGCCGGATTCCATACTCTCGGGTGACCGCGTCACAGCTTTCGTTAACCCTAGCTTGCGTTCGTCTGTTGAGGTGCTGGGTCGGGAAATAATCAAGTCGGACGGTACCGTCGTGCCTCTCGCAGGGCAGGCTGTTCGTGACAGACAGGGGAATACTGGCATCGCTACCAGCCTCGCCGGCGTTTGGGTCCCACACCCGGACGGTTTCACGGCGTACGTGCGCGGGCCAGCGTCGTGGCCTCTCACCGAAGCTGCTCGTCAGTCGTTAGAATCCTACGATCCAAAATCAGTGTCCCAGGCGGCGTGTGTCCCGCTTCCGCCGCCACAGCTAATGCTCTATGGATCGATAAACGTTATCGAAATACTCGGCGATCGTGTGCTGATACACAGCGACTGGATGGATGCGGAACGAGTGATCTACACTGATCAGCGCAGTCCCAACCAGAGGGAGATTCCAGCCCTACATGGTTTCTCAGTAGGACGCTGGGAGAATGGTGAGTTAGTAGTCGACACGCGTCACTTTAGCAACAATAGTAACGGTAATAATTTCGGTGTCCCATCGGGCTCGAATAAGCATCTCGTGGAGCGTTTTTCGCTAGCGGACGACGGCGCGAACATCAACTATAGTTTCGTTCTCGAAGACCTAGATAATCTCTCTGGAACGATTACTGGAAACTCCCGCTGGGACTATCGGCCGGAACTGGAACCCGATGATGTCGCGTGCGATCTCGAGTCTGCGGGCCGCTATTTGAACGAATAAGCCACAAGCGAAGCGGGACCTTTGAAAGGTTGATATCTATGGTTTTAGCCCGAACTGGATTTTTTAGAATGGGTTTGATTTCGACTTATCTTAAGTAGTGGGAATGATGGTATATGCACAGACATCCCTGATTAGCGGCCTCTGTGTTGCAGTTGTATTTTTCGTGGCCCCGACGAGGGCAATCGCGCATCATGGTGTTGGCGCCCAGTTCGATCTATCGCAGACGATTGAGTTGCAGGGTGAAATTAAGGAACTCATTTGGCGAAACCCACACGTTCGCTTGACGGTTAGTGTTGTTGATGCGAGCGGCGACGAGATTCTCTGGGCTGGCGAAGGTATGTCGATTCCTTCCCTTCGACAACGCGAAGTCACGGAAGTGCTGTTGGACGTCGGCGATCAGATTACGTTGGCTGGCAACCCGGCCCACGATGGCGAGAACGAACTGTATGTGACTAATGTCCTACTGCCCAATGGTCGTGAGGTGCTATTCACAGGGAATGCCGAGCCAAGATGGCAAGGCCTGGTCATGGGTTCGACCGGCCCGGCGTTTGAGACAATCGGTGACGCATCCTTACCCGAGCTCGGTCTCTTTCGAGTCTGGAGTGTACGCCAGCCGCGTATATGGCAAAATTTTGACTTCGAAATTTTTCCTTTGTCGGCCGAAGCGCGAGCTGAGGGAGAAGCGTACGATAGATTGAGTGATGCTCCGCGTGGGGGTGAGTGTGCGCCGCCTGGAATGCCGCAAATCGTTACTGCGAACCCTTATCCGCGGGACTTCGTGGATCGCGGCGACACGATACTGATGCGTTTGGAGCATTACGATACGATTCGCACGATCCATCTGACGCCTCTGCCGTCCAATACAGAACCACTCCCTTCGCCACTCGGTTATTCCGTGGGGCATTGGAATGATGATACTCTTGCCGTGACCACGACGAAGATCAGCGACGGAAAATTCAGGTTGGGTATTTCGCTGAGTGAAAATGTAGAGACTGTTGAACGCTTTACAGTGACAGTGGACGGTAGCCGTCTTGACTATCAGATGACAGTGATTGATCCAACTGTGCTGCTTGAGCCTGCGGAATTTGAGACTCACTGGGTATACATACCTGGAATTTCGGTTGAGTCTTTCGATTGCTTTGGAGGATAGACATGAATCGATTCGTTAAAATAGAACTATGGGCCGCGCTAGGCCTGGTGGTGATCTTAGGTGGTGGGCCGGCACTAAGCCTTAGCCAATCTGCTGAAGCGCCTGATATTCTTTTCATCGCCATCGATGATATGAATGACTGGATTAGCCCGCTGGACGGGCATCCGCAAGCGATAACGCCAAACATGGAACGGCTCGCAGAGCGCGGTATCGTCTTTACTAATGCACATTCTCCCGCCCCTCTCTGTAATCCGTCGCGTACCGCCTTTCTAACGGGTTTACGCCCTTCTACCTCTGGTGTCTACGCTAACGGTAACGACTGGGAGACGAACGACGTGGCCAGCAGCGTGCGGATGTTGCCCGGGTATTTCATGGATTCGGGTTATCGTGTTATGGGATCAGGCAAGATCTTTCACAGCGGCCATAACGATCGCAGCTCATGGCACGGCTACTACCCTTCGTTCGAGCATTCGCGGCCGCACGAAACTGTGCCGATCGGACCTGTGCCCGCAAACGGCAACCCTTTCAATAACAACGTGATTAACAATGCGTTCGACTGGGGTCCGATAGTCGCCGAAGATTCTGCGACCTCTGACGGTCAGGTTGCCGACTGGATGGCTCGGCATTTGAATGAAACTAGTGACGGGCCGCGTTTCGATGCCGTGGGTTTTCGTCGCCCGCATCAGCCGTGGTTCGTGCCGCAGAAGTACTTCGACATGCATCCGCTTGAAGAGGTCATGCTGCCACCGATAGTAGAGAATGACCTGGCAGACGTTCCCGATGCGGCATTACGGGGAAATTTCCAGACTGCGTGTTGCTCGATTGGGCGTGCGACACATAAACAGTTGTCTGACTGGGTGCTTGAAACGGGCCAGTGGCCAGAAGCCGTGCAGGCCAATCTCGCGAGTATCAGTTTTGTCGATGCTATGCTCGGCCGCGTGCTGGACGGGCTCGATGCCAGCGGGCGCGCCGACAGCACGATAATCGTCGTGTTTGGCGATCACGGCTATCACGTTGGTGAGAAATCGTCCTACGCAAAGAAGACTCTGTGGCGTGAATCGACGCGCGTCGCGATGTTCATTGTCGCGCCCGGCGTTACACAACCGGGAACGCGAACGGATGCGCCGGTAAATTTGCTCGATATCTACCCGACGCTGGCCGAACTAAGCGGACTACCGTCGCCCGATCACGTCGAAGGAACGAGCCTGGTCCCGCTACTCGAGAACCCAGAGGCGGACTGGGATCGTCCGACACTCACGACGAACGGTTATCGCAATCATGCCATTACCAGCGCTCGCTATCGTTATATCCGCTGGGCGGATGGGTCCGAGGAGCTTTACGATTTTGTCGTCGATCCGCACGAGTTCACGAACCTCGCGAGTGATCCCGGGATGAAAGTGGTTAAGGATGAAATGGCGATATGGCTCCCGGAGGAGAACGCTCCCGATGCCGTGCTTGGCTTAGGGCTATAAGGATGAACTAGATACCTTATGGGGATACGCTGTGTCCTTCGCGGATGGTATGGCCGTCGATAACGAAGACCGGCTTTATGTGGCTACCGGAGGCGGGATAGAGGTTTTGAGTCGACAGGGGGAGCACCTCGGGATTATTCCTGTGAGGTGTTTGCCGAGAGATTGCCAGAACGTCGCGTTCGGCGGACCGACGAAGCAGACGCTGTATATTGCTGGAGCGGGTTCGCTCTATAGTCTCGAAATGATTGCTCGGGGTCTGTCGACACGCTCTAAATAATTGGCAAAGGTGCTCTCTAATTCGCTGTGATTAGAGACATTATTAGCTGTTAATAATACGAATGGGTTTCGTCTGATCTTCGGCTTTGTGTATTTCGCCTATGATCGCGGTTGCAGAGAATCCATGCTTCTTCAGATCTTCAATACAGGTGCGTGCATTTGCTGGCGCAACTCCCGCAAGTAGTCCGCCTGCTGTCTGCGGGTCGAAGAGTAGCGGAAAAAGTGTGTTTTCTCGCACAGAATTAATGGTGTCGAGCCGGCGAGAGGAACTTTGGTTCTGTGGTTGCAGACTCGATGTTATGCCCATTTCTATACATTCTTTAGCGCCTTCTAGTATGGGGAGCATCGCGAGATTAAGCGTTGCTCCTAGCGATGACTCGCCTAACATTTCGAGTAGATGGCCGGCTAGACCGAATCCCGTAATATCCGTGCAGGCGCTGGCGTCGTTTGTACGCAAAATATAGCCAGCTTCATTATTCGACTGGAGCATAGAAGCAATCGCCAAGTCGACCCACCGTCCCTTCGCCTTAGCGCGCATATCCGCAGCCAATATTGCACCAGTGCCAACAGCCTTTGTAAGGATTAGTACGTCTCCAACCTTTAGTGTTGCCTTGTGTAGCACGCGAGCTTTCTCGATTAAGCCCGTGACTGAGAAACCGAGACTAATCTCCGCGCCCTCACTAGTATGCCCACCAACTAGAGATGTCTGAGCCGACTCGAATACTGAAAGCGCGCCGAGGAGCATTTGCCGAAGTTCATCGACCAATTTTTGATGTGGCCAGACTGGAAGCGTGGCAATAGTCAACGCTGATTGAGGTTCGGCTCCCATTGCATAGATATCCCCTAGACAATGATTCGCCGTGATCTGACCAAAGATGAATGGGTCGAGTATCATGGGGCGGAAAGCGTCGACAGATAATACTGAGAGTTTATTTTCGGGAACGGCAACGAGTGCGGCATCGTCAGGTTCTTTCAATCCTACGATGACGTCATCGCGGAGCAAAGGCTTTAGGTCGCGAAGTGCTTCGGTAAGGACATCTGCGCCAACCTTCGCCCCGCAGCCACCACAGCGCATTGGATCATTTTCCAGTTCAGCTGTTTCCGAGCTACGTAGTTCGGACGGGACAGGTTGTTCGGTCTGCCTATCCATCTCCGGTAGATCCTGATAGCGGAGCATGAACCGTTTATCTATCCAGTTTTTCCAGCGCCAAACCCAGGCACCCTCTGCAGACCACGCCCCGCGCGATGCTATAGCGTATTGATCACCTGTGCTAATTAGTGTCAGAAAACGTCGCTGTGGCCGATAGCTTTTTAGAGTATGTCCTAGTAGTGTTTGGCGAAGGTTTTTTCCTAACGGTTTGCCTTGACGTACCGCGAAGACACCGGCCTTTGCACGGCGATGATTCTGCATGGTAGCGACGTCACCAGCAGCAAAAATGTTTGGATCTGAGATTGAGCGGAGCTGATCATCAATCAACAGAAAACCCTGTTCGTCTACTGTGAGTCCAGCCTCGGCAAGCCAGGATGGAGCTCCCGCATGCGTAATCCATAGGAATTCGTCGGAAGGAAACTCGCGACCACCTTTGTCAATGGCGACGCCCGCTCGAATCTCTGTAATACGCACGTTAGTATGAATCCGCACATTCCGCTCGGTGAGAATTCGGTGAAAGCGTTTAGCAACGGCTCGAGGGTAGGTTGCTAAAATATCGTCGTCCGCCGTCAGCAGGGTGAAGCTGAGCTTTGACTGATAAGGCGGCTGCGCAAAGCATAATTTGTGTTGAATCGCGAGTACCAACTCTACGCTTCCAGCTCCGCCCCCAATCAACGAGATAGAGGTCGGTTGATCACGCAACGCGATACGTTCAAATAGGGTTTGCCAATGTGCTAGAAATTGGCTGATTGGTTTTACGGGCACGACGAACTGGTTGGCGCCTTTTACTTTATGGGTAGACGGCGTCGATCCGCTGTTGATTGAAAGGACGTCGTAAGCTATCGGTGGACGATCTTTCAGCTGAATTGTACGTGTAGCCGGATCGATTCCCACTACTGTACTACGCAGGAAACGTGCGTTAGCAAAGCGTGTCAGGGGCGCGAGATCGATATGGGCTTCATCGATTGTGTAGTGGCCAGCAATCAGACCCGGCAGCATGCCTGAGTAGGGTGTCAGAGTATCTCGGCTGATAAGAGTTAGCCGTACACCAGGTAGTGGATTCATGCCGAAGGACTTGAGGACCGCTATATGGCTATGGCCACCGCCGATTAGTACTAAATCTTTAACTATTGGAGTTGTAGATTGCATGCTGGAGGTTCGGGGTGTTTTCGTTTCTCAGTAGGATGGAACCTAATATCTTTCAATAGTGTTGCAGTTTTTTTGGTACGAAGTATGTGGTCTGGTAGAGGCTAGCAATCATTAGCAGAGTAACGGCTACAGGTAGCGTTTTTTTAGCGTATTTGCGCTGCAGTGACGTTGTCATCTTTAAGCTAATCCTCTTTAGTCAGGTAGTGGGATGAAGTCTGTTTCTCCCGGAACTTTCCCGAAGCGACCGTTACGCCAGTCGTCTTTAGCCTTTTCGATACGCTTTCTAGAACTGCTGACGAGATTCCAATAGATGTGACGCTTTCCTTCCAAAGCATCTCCGCCAAAGATCATGAGTTGAGCCTCGGTTATAGCGTGAATCCGTGGTTCGATGTCTGGTGTCAGTATCGCCATCATACCGGTATCAAGTATTGTTCCTGCTAAGCTGATTTGGCCGGAAACAACGTAGACAGCGCGCTCAGCCGCGAGTGTTGGAATGACTAACTCCGCGTTCGTCGCTAGCTGTGTAGCCAGATAGAGAGTTTCCGAAGAGGTAACTACTGGAGAAGTTTCTCCATAAGCTGACCCGGTTAGGACTTGGATGGTGATACCGGGTTTTTTCACAACTGGGATATCGGTAGCCGGGTAGTGGGAGAACGAAGGTTCTGATTCTTCTAGTTTTGTAGGGACTGCCAGCCAGATTTGTAGTCCATGTAACCGAGAGCCAGTGGCGATCATCTCGGGTGGAGTTCGCTCTGAGTGCACTATACCACTCCCAGCCGTCATCCAGTTTACAGCACCCGGTTGGATTGCCTGCACGTATCCTAGATTATCGCGGTGTATGATTTCGCCCTCAAATAGATAGGTTATCGTCGCGAGGCCAATATGCGGGTGCGGGCGGACGCTAACTCCATTACCAGGAGTGAAATCCACAGGTCCCATATGGTCGAAGAAAATAAATGGTCCAACACGCTGGCGTTGGGCAGACGGTAGCGGTCGCCGGACTGAAAACTCGCCGAGATCTTTGAATTCAGAATTGATCAGTAGCTCGATACCAGAGCGCCTATCTTGTCGAGTTTTTTCTTCGTTTAAGTTTGTACGCATTGTTGTCTTCTAGAGAGGTGGCTAGCGCAATGTCTTTTCTATAAAGATATTATTGAGCGAGATCCTAAGAGTACCATCACTTTAAATTTGGGCTCTTTTTCTGGCAGTGGTGAGATTCTCCGTTCGCTAAACTGTAGCGCTGAGAGCCCTTATATAAAGGATTTTTCGGTACAAGTTCGCTATCAAATCAATCTGGATATGTTTTGCGCGTGGGAAGTCTTCCCGAGGTCACGAGCAGACGATAATAAGCTACCTTAACTTATACGTAGGAGTAGGCGCAGGTTACCGCCGACAATTGCGACTTTCTCATCATTGCTCAGTGACGGCGAATCTAACACAAGGTCTAAGGTATCTGGCCAGTTAAACGGCGCATCCGTTCCATAGACAATATGGTTTGCCCCTACTTCGGCGACGAGATGCCTTAATCCTTCTTCATCGAACACGATTGTGTCAACGAGGATCTGTTCACGCAAGTAGTCGCTAGGGTCTTTAGCGTTTACGCAATTCGCATTGTTTCTGACATGGCATGCAACTTCGGCCCGCCCCATATAGGACGGCATGAAGCCCCCACCGTGAGCTGCGACGATTCTAAGGCCTGGGAACCGATCTAAAACACCTTCATAAATCAGATGTGACAGAAAGATAGTCGTCTCGAGCGGGTTGCCAATGATATTGCCAAGGTCACCACGTCCGGAAAGACCACCATCTCGAATAGCATTTTTAGCGCCGTCTGGATGCATAAAAATCGGAGCGCCGAGTTCCTGGGCTTTTGCCCAGAATGGATCGAAGCGTTGATCAGAGACGTGTTCGCCCAGCACGTGGCCGCCGATTGACGCGCCGCGGTGGCCAAGTTCAGTCATCGCATATTCAAGTTGTTCGGCCGCGAGTTCGGGGTACTGTAGAGCGACAGATGTCAGCGCGACGAAGCGGTCCGGATGCATTTCTACCCATTCGGCTAGCGCTTCGTCGTGGAATCTAACAATACTGCTAGCCAGGTTTTCATCTGCCCCGTACCACCAGTACCGGTTGATAGATATCGCTTGATAATCTATTCCGCGCTGGTTCATGTCCTCCAAGCGAGCTGGTCCAAGTGCCTGCCAGTCAGGCATTCCGATATCGGAAAAAGGTGTTCCCCCAAGCAGGCTAGATACTTCAGGTACGACAGCGTGAGCGTGGATATCTACAGTCTCAACACGCCGCCCACCAATAAAAATTTCACGTCGTGGTGCTTGCGAGAAGCTATTCAGCCCGTAGCCCATTGCGACTAGCCCGGCTGTTGTCCCACCTACTGTTCTGAGGAATTGCCTTCGATTAGGCATATTTTTCTCCTGATTCTTTAGGCTGTTGGCCGACAGCAATCACTGTTTGCATTACCTAAGCATAGACTATCCGCCAGGAGAACTGAATGTTTGAGGATTCCTAAGATAAGACGAATCACGTTTGTTAAAAATGTCGGGGGTTGCTATTCAGCAAATTAAGCTAGTAGACGAAGCTTGATAAAGGCTCTGTACTTAAATTAATGTAGCTCAAATAGAGAATTAGTAGTACTCAACGGTTACGGACATAGCGATCGCGCACGGCAACTCCGATATCCGTATGGTCAGTAAAAAAGCCGTCGATACCTAATTGGAGAAACAGATCTAATTCCTTTGCGGCCGAACCCAACGCAGCGGGATCGGCCGACGTTTGGAAAGAATTCGGAAGAAACTCATTCTCCGCACGGAAGGTGTACGGGTGTACAAGTAGACCGGCAGCATGGGCCAGGGTGACGAAGTCGCTCGTGTTCTCTAGCTTTAACTCACCGCGTTCGTTTTGAGGAATGAGGTAATGGTATTTTTCAGGTCCAACGCCATCCGCGTAAACAGCAATTTCTCTCAGACCTTGTGCTGTAGCCATATCGGCATAGGTCAATATACTCCCTGATATTCGTTCGTCGTAGGGTTGACCAGAATTGCCGAGTAACTGGATGAGTTTTAAATTTGTGATCGCGTTTAGCGATCGAAGGCTCGAGATCTCAAACGACTGCAGGAATACTTTGTGCTGGAATTCGTTATAGCCGTTATCGCGCAATGATTGTACTAACACTTCTTCCATAGTAAGTCCGAGCTGATCAAAATAAGTTGAATGTTTGAGCTCAATGTAGAGGCCGATTTCCCTATTCAGCGATTTTTGTAGCTTTTTAATCAAGGAAATCGCTTCTTCGAGCGTTGGCACGGTGAACTGTCCGTTAAAGCGAGTGTTAGCTGGACGGATTCCAGGAATTCGTTCGATAGCTCGCAGGCGACGAATTTCTTCGAGCGAAAAGTCCTCGCTAAACCAACCTTTGACAGTTCGGCCATCGACGATTTTTTCTGTGCGACGATCCGCAAAATCGACGTGGTCTGCAATATTGGTAGTCAGATTCAGCTCATTGTCGTGCCGCGCGATGAGTTGTCCGTCACGGGTGCTGACTAGGTCGAGTTCGATATAGTCTGCGCCTTGTAGAACTGCAGTGGAGTACGCGGCAAGCGTATGTTCTGGGAGATAACCGCTTGCGCCACGGTGGGCTATAACCAGCGGAATTTTCTCAGATAGTGGGACATCGACGCTCTGGTTCTGCCCAGTTGCATATTGCGACGATAACAATAGGATTGTTGCCGATAATAGTTTCAGAAGTAACGACTCGATACGCATAGGGGTAAAATATCCATATTCTCAGGTCAGATTTCTATATGTTAAACAAGTCGCTCTAAATTTGAGAAATATATCCGGGTTTTCGAATGCGAAACTTTACTGTCTGCGAGACTAGCGATGGCTAGCATCTATTCTGAGCGGGTGTTTGGCTGAGTGACCGTTTTGCCGTACGAAGTCACTATGACATGACTGACTCTGCAATGAGTTTCCCCCGTAGCCCTATTACACATCGCGAAGTTCTAACGATAGCGCTGCCTGTCATGGTTTCAAACGTTTCGACTCCGTTGATTGGTATTGTTGATACGGCCGTTGTCGGACAAATTCCTAATCCCGCCTACATCGGTGCGGTCGCGGTTGGCGCATTGGTTTTTTCGTTTGTGTTTTGGGCGTTCGGTTTTTTGCGTATGGCAACAACTGGCCTAACAGCTCAAGCGTTGGGTGCTGGCGATAAAAACGAGATGGTGGCCTGTCTGGGTCGTGCGTTGCTAGTCGCGGCCGTTGCAGGTGTGGCGGTGATCGTATTGCAATGGCCCATTCGGTCGGCCGTGTTCTATTTTTTGAGCGGAAGCGAAGAAGTAGAAGCGCTTGCACGTTCATATTTTGACATTCGCGTCTGGGCAGCTCCGGCTACCTTTGCGAATTACGCACTACTCGGTTGGTTTATTGGTCTCGGTCGAACTGATATCGGTCTGGTTTTGCAACTCATCTTGAACATATCAAATATGGTTCTAGACGCGCTTTTCGTACTCGGTTTCGATTGGGGCGTGCGCGGCGTCGCACTGGGGACGTTGTTAGCGGAGTTTCTTGCGGCGATTATTGGTCTGCTCATCGCGTTTCGTCATCTCCGTGGCATGGGTGGTCGTTGGGTGCGCGAGCTTCTTTTCGACACAACTCGTTTGAGGCGGACAGTGGCCGTAAATGGCGATATCATGCTTAGGTCGTTAGCCCTAGTTTCGATTTTCGTTTGGTTTATGTCCGAAGGGGCCAAGCAGGGCGATGTCATACTTGCGGCTAATGCCATTTTGTTGCACTTCATTTCGGTGGGTGCCTTTTTTCTCGACGGGCTGGCGTTTGCGGCTGAGGCGCTCGTGGGACGCGCATTAGGAGCGGCTCAGCGGGTTGGTCTAAAGGCCGCGGCGATTATGACTACCGTCTGGGCTGCGGGTGTTGCGTTTCTGCTATCGATCCTATTCGCGATATTGGGCACCATCGTTATCGATGTTCTAACCGTGGATAATGGAGTGAGGGAATCAGCGCGCACATTTCTGCCTTGGGTGGTTGGTGCGCCATTGATTGGAGTCTGGGCATTCCAGCTTGACGGAATATTTATCGGGGCGACACGGACCGCAGATATGCGTAACGCTATGTTGATAACGCTCGCGATATTCTTAGCGGCATGGTGGATGCTGCTACCATTCAACAATCATGGACTCTGGGCAGCGCTCTATGTTCACTACGTCGCGCGGATCGGTACTCTCGTATATTTTTATCCTCGCCTCGTGCGTTCCATCCCTACATAATATGGGAAACCGTGCGCTAGGAGAGTGCCTGTGTTGACGTTCTCATCGTTGCAGTTCCGCTATGGTATAGGCACTTGTCTTTTGATTGCAGTGTCATTTCCTTGGTTTGCGGTAGCCCAGAGTTTTACACACGTACATTTGCGTACCCCGAACCCAGCGGCGGCGGCAGAGTGGTATCACACGCTCCTAGGAGGAACCCTTCGGCCGTCCAGTACCGGTATGGGGTCTGTCGGGCAGATTCACGGTTCGATTGCAATGATGTTTGATGAAGAGAGCGCAGAACCTAGTTCTGGGGGTGTGATAGATCATTTCGGTTTTGCTGTCGCGGATGTTCAAGCGATGGTCGAGAAGGCCGGTTTTATGGGCGCACTGGTTGTCTCTGACCCACAGCCCGGTGTTACTGCCAGCATGGTCGCGATGATTGAGGACCCATGGGGCACACAGATCGAGTTGCTTGAGAGCGCTGATTTTCACGGAATTCAACACGTACACATGGTTACGGAGGGCGCAGACGTTTTGCGTGACTGGTTTCTGCAGGTATTTGGTGGTGAGTATGATCCCGATAGTGGCGGAGAAAGTCTGCATGCAATTCGTTACGATGGTATCTGGATTTATGTCTCCGAGGCGCCTGAACCATTAGACCCGCCGGTTCTCCCGTATTTGCTGAGTCCATCGGATCAGTTCGGTTGGCTAGATCAATTAGCTGCGACAAATCTAATCGAAGTTCCTATAAGCGGCACAATGCCGAGCCGTGGGCGTGCTTTAGACCATATTGGATTCTCAGTGGTAAATATGGATGAGGTTGCTGCTAGGGTTCAAGCCAGTGGTTACGAACCCTACGCCACTCGTCCAAATCGTCCGGGAGGGACGACCTTATTGATGTTTTTCGAAGGCGCGAGCGGCATTCATTTCGAGATCGCACAACCAAACGGCGTACAGTAGGAAGCGCCCCATTTCGATTGTTCGGCTAACTTCGGGGTAGTTTTATTTGTACGCAGAGACCGGGGTGTGCGTCCGCGAGAGCAATAAGGCCACCGTGTAGGGTGACGATCGCCGCTACTAGACTAAGCCCCAACCCACTCCCCACCGATTTTCGATGGGATTCCAGTCGGTAAAAGCGCTCGAAGACCTGCTTACGATATGCTTCGGGAATTCCATCTCCAGAGTCTGTAATCTCGACTAACGCACCTTCAGGCGCTCTCTTGAGAATGATCTTAATGTGACCGTCTTTGGGGGTATATTTGATTGCGTTATCGACCACATTTGAAATGGCTTGAAATAGTAGATCCCTATCGCCCGATACACTTACCGATGTCGATATCTCGGTCGTCATATCTAAGCCTTTTTCACCCGTTAGTGGTTCGTAGAGTTCGATGACGTCATTGATTAAATCCTCGAGTCTAACTTCGTGGAAATTCGTTCGGCGATTTCCAGACTCAATCTCTGCAATACGCAGCAGCGATCTAAATGTTGAGAGAAGTGCATCTGCTTCTTTTATCGTGGACTCCACTTTGTTGCGTGTTTCATCGCTTACAGCATCGTCTCTTAACTGCTCAAGGTTGGTTCTCAGGCGTGTCAGCGGTGTTCTTAGATCATGAGCAATTGCATTAGAAACATTGCGAACACCCATCATAAGTTTCTCAATTTGATCGAGCATTTCATTCAGGTTTTTGCTGAGCCGATCAAACTCGTCTCCGGACTGCATCAATGGTACACGGCGCGACAAGTCGCCTCGCTGAATTCCACGTGAGACTCTATTAATAACTTCTAGCCGGTTATTAACACTTCTTGCCATAATCAAGCTACCACCCAAGGCAAACCCTATCGTTACTGCAAGTCCCCAGGAGAGTGCATCAAGAATGACATTACGCAGGTCTTCTAGGTTGCCGGCCATGCGTCCGACGATGATTTGATGTTGGTCTGAGAGAGGTACGAGTCGGCCGTATATATCGTCATCATAGGCTGAGCCTGTTGTGCCAGCGGGAAAATCACCTCCGACCTCGAATTGAAGCCAGCCTTCTTCGTCAGCGTTGTTACAGAAACCCCTTATCCGGTTGCCGCTTGGTTGCCCCATAGCAGTGCGGAGCTCGATTCTATTCAGCCATCTTGAGTTCCCCGATATAGGATTACACTGTTTATCAAGCAAGAAGCTAGTCCAGAATGGGTCCTGCTGCTCCCGTTCTATGATTTCTGAGGCGACACGATCGGGACCGAACTGATCATAAAAGGACCGCATCTCTGTAATTTCCCCATCGATTTGCCCTCGATATTCGCGCTCCATAAGTCGTCCGCTTTGCCAGTAAATGAGTGACCCGACTATGAAAAAAGAAAGAGAAAACAGACCTATGAAACCGATTCCCAGTCGAAATGTCGCACTGCGCCAAACATTATTAAGGTATCTTAAGAACATAACCTTCACCTCGAACGGTGTGAATCAATTGTTTTTTAGAGTCGAGATCGATCTTTTTACGCAGGCGACTAACATGCACGTCAATAATGTTGGTCTGCGGGTCGAAGTGATAGTCCCATACGGTTTCTAACAACATCGAACGGGTTAAAACCTGGTTAGGGCGCCGAGCAAAACACTCTAGCAGCTTGAATTCTCTCGGTTTTAGATTGATCTTCTTATCGCGACGATATACTTCTCGTGATAATAGATGTAGTTCTAGGTCTGCTATTTTCAGCGAAGTGATGTTTTCCTCAGACGCGGAGCGTCTATGGAGTGACTCTAACCGAGCTATCAGTTCTGAATACGCGAACGGTTTTACGAGATAGTCGTCACCACCAGCTTTGAGCCCCATTACTTTATCATCGACTTCCCCGAGCGCGCTGAGAATCAGAACAGGGGTGGTTGAACCTTTCTTGCGAATTAACCGAAGAAGTTCCAGTCCGTCGATTCCAGGTAACATCCGGTCAAGAATTATTACCTCTGGGTTTTTAGTAGCTACCAGCTTAAGTCCATCCTGACCATTAGTCGCGTAAGTCACTTGATGACCATCTCTGCTGAGTCTATTTTTTAGAAAATCAGCGACAATAGTATCGTCTTCAATGAGGAGAGCGTGCATGTTTACCCTAGTTGGCTGCTCGGTAGAAGTAACTGCTGTCCAGTATCGACAAAAACTTTATTATATCGTAGCTTTGGTTCGCGATTCGTAACATGTTGATACCTGACCGATGAAGCTGACTCGTTCCGTATGTTCCGCCGAGAGTAAGAGAAAAAACGAATGACAGAATCTAAACATTTGCGAAAACAGCTTGTAGATCTCGAGTCGCATCTGGCTCATCTAGAGTTAACGATCCAGAATCTCAGCGATAACGCATCCAAGCAATGGGACCGAATTGAACATCTAGAACAAACCGTAAAAGGTTTGCAGCAGCACTGTCTTAGTTTGAAGGAGATTGATTACTCTACTGCGGTTCCCGAGGAGCCACCGCCTCACTACTGAAGGTTATCGGTTAATCTAAATCGGTTTGTAGAATATAAGCTACTGGTTTTACAGTCTTTTAAGGCTGTAGCAGGTATGAGAATTTGACGAATAATTGCTCACCGTCCTTACGGAAATCGTTTGTCCGGATCAACTCGGTGCCGTCCTCTGTATCAATGAGGTTGAAGTTGCTCGAGTTACTGTTGTATCCAACGTAAAGCGCGGACCAAGGGTTTAGTACATATCTAACGAGCACATCGAAGTTTAAACCTTTTTCGTGTTTGAGCGATGTTAGTGTTCCGGGGTCGGTTTCTTCGTGCTGTGCTATAAATCGGAGTGATAGCTCTTTTGTGAACTGATAATTCCAGCGGCTACGAAGAATCTTGTTGCTAAAGATTTTGTCTGCGCCACCGGGATCAGTTAGTTTCGTGAACAGATAGCTTGTATCGACCCGGAGGCGATCTATCGGTCTCCAGAGCAGATCGAGTTGAGCGCTCCGAAGATCTGCGAGCTCCGGCAGCATACCGAGAGCAGGTACAAGGTTGATCGCAGTACCTATCTCTATTTGTGAGCTGAACCCAATTTTCGAGGAGGCCTGGCTTTCTAAACGGAGTGTCCATGTGTCCGATTCATAGTCTCTATTTGCGATGATTCCTGAGAAATCTTGTGGGCGGAGTCGCTCTTTCTCTTTTGTGTAATCGATGCGGAAAATGGTATCGCCTTCCCATTCCCAGGATATTCGTGGTTGAATTTGCGTGTAGATTCTTGTCCCTGTTTGGTCATCTAGGTGATATAGGGTTAGTCTGGGCGCCCATTGAATGAGACGTGAATTCTCTGGCCAGAACGTGTATGTAGCGTTTGCATGAGCCCCATCCGTATCTGGTTTATATGTCCTGCCAAGGAATCCGAGGTCTGTGCGAAATCCTGGAGTCGTATCGATAAAGTGTATATGTGCTGTTAGATCGCGGCCGCGGCGATCGATGCGAATATTCCTCTGCGTTCCCGTTAGGTTTTCACCGTTCAGCCTGAGTGAATCGGATTCTACATATTGGAGATCGGTGCTCCAGTTATCGGTGAGCTTAAAATGTGCATCGAGGCTCGCAATCTCGTTAAACGAGTGTGCGAAATCTCTATCTGTATAGAGAAAGCCGACCCGGGACTGCTCGGAGATCTCACGAAAGACACGAAAGATGCTTATATCAGCAGACTCGCCGGAGAGCGGATCGTCTACTGAGCGATCCTGTCCAGGAGCTGCGTCGTCCATGAACATCGTGCCAATGCCCCAGTCGCCCTGCTTGCCAGTTAAGCGCACTCCTAATTCAGGATCGACAATTCGACGCGTGAAGACGAGCGGTGCTTCCGTTGCAAAGAAGTCGGCGTTCTCTAGAAAAAACGGCCTAAGCTCGGCGAACCTTACTTCGAAACGTTCGTTCACTGTAATCTGTGGTTCATCCGACTCGACCTGACTGAAGTCGGGGTTAAACGTTGCGTCGAGTACGAAGCTATCTTTGAACACGAACTTCGTGTCGATGCCTACCTCGTCCTCGGTGTTTTTTCTGAATGCTGGCCCACCGATGGCACCGGTATCTAAAACATCGAAATCACGGACGAAGGCAAAGGGAACTACCTGGAGGTTTCGACCGGGCTCGACATCTCGAATGCCTACTAAGCTAGCTGCTTGGTTGAGGCGCCCGGAAATGCTGTTCGAATAAGCCGGCCAGTGGGCTTGTTCACTTAAACGCGGAATGTCACGTTCGAACATGATGCGCCAGAGCTGTTCACCAGTTTCCGGAAAGCGTAAAGTTTTTAGTGGAACAGTCATCTTCACTATAAAGCCAGTCTCTCTAAGTTCGCCCTCTGTGTACCAGACTGCTTGATAAGAACTATCGAATCCCTGACCTCTTCCAGCCTCGTTCCAACGGCCGTCCCACTGAACGCCGAGTGGCGTTGAGCGAAACGCGTAGCCAGTGCGCTGATCGTTAAATGTATCGATAAGGATTCCGACGGTATCATCGTTATCGACGTTTTCTCGAGGGGATAGGTTTGCACGTACGAGTTCTGGTTGGTCGTCGAACGCGAGAAAAACGGCATAGAAATTTGTGTCATCGTAAGCAACGTAAACCTCGGTCCTTTGGGTTGCCGGTGCGCCGTTGTCAGGGATTCGCTGAACGAAGTCGCTAGCCATTGACATCTTTTCGGCGATCTCCGCTGATGGGCGCATTTCATCAAAATCTGCGAGTTCAGGCGGCCGATCGATGATCGGTATAGTGATGCCTGAACTCGCATCCTGCGCAGCTAGAGGTGGGATTGCAGTAATGGCTGCTAGCGAGATCAATATCACTATAGAGGTAGGCGTGCTCATGCGGGCGCTAGGGTACTACAGACGAAGCGATATTGGGACTTGGCAGATTAGGTAAAGTGTTAACAGAAATTAATGATTCAGCGAGTCTAGAAATGCGATTTTCGCAACATTTAGTGCAGAGAATTGTGGCCGGCTAGTCGAAAGCTGCGTTATACGGTTACAATGACGACTAAACCAAAGCTTAATGGGGAAATAAGATGATTTGGCAGAGAGTTCTTGCTCCGCTCACCATAACCATACTGCTGTTGTCCGGTACCGTATTTGGCCAGTCGGCTGGGGATTTTATTGGTGGAAGCCCGGATATGCGCTTCGTTGGCGCGCCTGGAATTGGGGAACAAATTGCCGATGTGACGATCGTTGACGGTCAGGGTAACCCCGTTAACATAAGAGAGCTTGCGAGTCAGAGCCAGTATACGGTGCTCACGCTCGGCTGTCTCACGTGACCCCCTTTTCTGCGTAACGTCCCCAGTTGGGAGACGGTAAAACTAGACTACACAGACAAGGGCGTACAGTTTTTCTATATTTACAAGCCACTGGCGCATCCGGAACTCAATAACTACGTCAGCCCGTTCAGTATTGAAGAACGACTGATGCATGTTGCGGAAGCTAAGCGTAGGTTAGGTACGAGCGTCAACTGGCTCGCCGATACCATGGATAACGTCTATCACGATGTCATGGGTCGGACACCGAATAGCGAGATTGTTCTCGATAGCGATGGTGTTCTCGTCGCGCGCCGTGCCTGGAGTGATCCTGTAGCACTGCGCCTCGATATCGAACGTCTGGTCGGTGCTGTGGATCGCCCAACCCAGATCGCTGACCTTAACCTGCCTGTGCAGCCCCCGATTCCAACCGTAGCGAAGGGCATCGTGCCGCGTGTACCGATGCCGGCAGGTTCGAGGCCTATGGCCATTGAGCCGCAGGTTAATAGTTCCGGAATTCCGTTCTACGCCAAGCTTCGTGCGGAAGCGTCTCCGGAACTTTTCGATACTGGTAAGGGTGATATGTATATCGGCTTCCACCTGGATCCGTTGTATCGTGTGCACTGGAATAATGAGGTTGATCCTGTTGAGTTTCAGATCACAGCGCCTGATGGTGTTAGCGTTACTCCCGCTTCCGGAGTCGCAATCGACCCGGAAGAGCCGGCCGATGCGGATCCGCGTGAATTTATCGTACAAGTAGATGCGGAGGATCCGAGCCAGCCGTTTGATCTACGGGTACAGTATTTCGCTTGTGATGATGCTTTGACGTTTTGTATTCCGGTGCGCCAGGATTATAAGGTTCACCTCGTGCAGGATGAACATCACGGTTGGAGTACGCGTACGAATCCTGATGGTACCCTTGCTCCAAACGGTATGGGAACGGGAATGGGAACGGGAATGGGAATGGGAATGGGAGCGCCGTCCGCGGCCCGTTTCTAGTCGTCTGCCTCTTCGATTTAACTAGCGGGCCAGCCTCTGTGCTGGTCCGCTGTGTTTTGCGGCCTTCTAGTCGAAAATTGTAGAGTCGACCTCTGCGATATTATTCGTTTGCTACTGTAATCCATCACGGTTTGCCGATTCGTCGGTGGGTTCGTCGTGTTCCGGTAGCATTTCTGCAAGGTATGCCTGTGCCGATGAGAATTGAACATCGCCAGCGAGGTTATGCCATTCGTTTTGATCCCTCTGCAAGTCATAGAGTTCTTCCGAGCCGTCGGCGTAGCGGAGATATCGATAACGATTCGTCGAGACCGCGTGATTGCGAAACCCGTGCGTCGATATGGCAGGTTGGTCCCAGGTGCGTGTCGGATCTTCAAGCAGTGGTAAAAGACTATTACCTTGTACATGTTCAGGCATCTCGAGTCCGGCCAATTCGACCAGTGTTGGATATATATCCATTAGCGAGACTGTCTCGGCTGTTTCGCTGCCTGCCTGGGTGACGCCTGGTGCGACAACGATCAATGGTACACGCGTGGATTCGCGCCACAACGACATTTTTCGCCAACGTGACTTCTCGCCAAGATGCCAGCCATGATCGGACCAGAGAACGATGATCGTGTTGTCAGCGCGACCACTCTGATCCAATGCGTCTAGAACGTGACCGACCATGGCATCGGCAAAGCTAATGCTAGCGAGATAGGCCTGGACGCCTTGGCGCCAACGATCGCCGGTTTCATCCTCTAGCACCCAGGCGTGAAGTCCGGTTGGTGACATATTTGAATCTAGGGGATATTGAGACGCTACAGGAAGGTCGTCGATATCATTCTCCAATACTTCGGGAAGCACAATGTCTTCGAGTGGGTGCATATCGAAGTACTTCTGGGGTAAATACCAAGGTAGGTGTGGCCGATAGATACCAACCGCGTTAAACCTCGGTTGATTTCCCGGTGATAGCATCTGTTCCACCGACCACGTTACGACCTGGCCGTCTGCCATCGCCATGTCGGTTGATGAAACTGCTGCCCAGTCGAAGTGTTGGCCTATCCCTCTGAATATGCCTTCGCCAGCAGGGATACCGTTTGCAGGCCGTGTGTGTGGAGTGACTTTGTTAGGTAACTGACGATCGAGTGAGGGAAAGTAAGCGTGCCAGGCGTCAGTGTCGTTGTAGCCGAAATATGCCCATTCATTAAAGGTCGACGCATGAAACATTTTTCCTGCACCCACACTACGATAACCGTTGTCCATAAAATAGCGAGGGATCGTAGGAATATCTTGTAGATGCTGCGTTTTTCGCCAGTCGGTCCCATTGTTGTACACGCCCGAAGAATAGGGCGGGATTCCCGTCATGATTGCCGTACGCGATATATTGCATGTCATCCCGGGCGCGTAAGCGTTCGAAAAGACCATCCCCTGTGCGGCTATGCGATCCATGTTAGGTGTCTTCGTTTGGGGGTGGCCGTCTAGTGGCCCTATCCAGTCGTTGAGATCGTCTATAGCAATGAACAATACATTTGGGCGGTCATTGTCCTGAGCGAAGGTTAGTGTGCCGGGTGCGTTCGTCAAAACGATTATGGTGAGTAATGTGTTAAATACTTTCATAAGCTTTCCCGAGATATCTGTTACGACGCCACAATAGTTCTTTAAGAGCCGGCAGAGTTCTTCAGTCGGTAAGAAAATGGTACATACCGAGAACGTTCTCGTTCAACCATGAGTAGCCCGCCCAGTCGCTATATTCTTCAATCGTTATATTCGCGCGCATTTCTTCAAGAGACTGACCGGCCGCGATACCGGCGGCGACGGCATCACGGAGCGCTTCAAAATAGAGCCGCCAGTCTCTTATGTCCTGGACGGTCCCAACCGGCCCATGTCCTGGAGAGATATAGTCGTAATCTTCGGCTATTGATTCCCAGCGAATGATCGCAGCCATCCATTCTTCGAACATCCCTTCTTCGAAGTCCATCTCACGGTAAGGCAATCGCCGGAAAGTTATGAAATCGACAACTTGCATTGCGTTTTCCGCTGGGAAAGTGATGACGCTCATGTCCATTGAGTGGTTCATCGTGCCAGCCCAGTTCATTTGCGCTTCTTTTCCAGCAAGGGTTATCACTGCTTTTTGCGAGTAGGTGATGTTCGGCGGGTATACATCACTCACCGGCCCGCGCATTACTTCAGCGCCGCTTAGTTCGCCGTTACCGTCGGCATCGAAGCTAGTAAAACTATTGAGATCACTTGCTTCACTCTGTTGGATGCGGTCGTCGCCGTTTGCATCTAGCGCTGCTACGGGTGCGTATTGTCCGATAGTCTGCGATAGCGTCGTTGATGGTGGCGGCATCTCCAGGTAGGAGAGCATATTCTCATGGCCGACGAATTGTGCAGTGTCTGCGAAGACGGCGCCACCGCTAACATGATCCCAATGATGGTGGCTATAGAGCACATAGCGTACGGGCACACCAAAACGGGCATCGAGTTCTTCTTTTAGCCATTCTGAATAACCCTTATTTAAAGGGTCGGTAATGATGATGCCTTCTTCCGTAACCAGTATCAGGTTGAAATGGTTGTTGTTCTGACCTCGATATAGATCGCCCGTAATATGCGTAACAGACCTAGTCGGTTGCGCGAAACTCGGAAATGAAATTACCAGGGAAACGATTAAGCTTAATGAGATGAGCATACGTAGGCTATATGTAATCATTGGGACTCCGTTTATTGTACTTATTGTTCGATGCTACGGAAGTTTTATTAAAGCTGCTAGGTCTGTAGAGGGGGTATATTTTAGGTTGTTCCATCGTAGGATACTATCTATCCTTACTCAAACTATCTTCCATTCAATTTTTTCTCTAATCGAATGATGATTAATTTTCGACAGTTAAACTATCTACGTTTTCCGGCAAACTGACACGGAGAACTAAAATTGCCGGCCGTGGCAGTTGGAGCAGAGTTCGACTTGTGCCGACTTGCTCGTTCGGTTATTTAATGGAAAGAATGGCACCTCTGCCGAATGGCACTGGGTACATCCGTATTGACGTTCGAGGACCATCTCGTGCGAAGTTTCAAAGTGCCAATAACCTTCGCGTGATGTTGTGAGTAACGTCCCAAGCTCATCTTCGGTCAACGTGGGTACCCAGCTACTAGGATCAGGTAGCGGGTCTTCCGCTGCTGGAGTTCGTATCCTTATTTTTTCGTCTCGGATTGCATGCGCTGCCACGATCGTGCGTCCTGCAACGCGGCCCGTAACAACTGCCGGCCCGAGGAACATGCCGTCCATGCCATGTTTACCGTTGATTCCCGCACTACCTGTCACTTCACCGATCGCGTATAGCCCCGGAACGACTTGGCCACTATCGTTGAGTGCACGTCCATCGGCATCAATGACGACACCACCCATACTCTTGCGGGTCATCGGATAAAACTGCATCGCATAGAAGGGCGCCCGTTCAATCCGGGGGGGTATATTGTTCATTTCAGGAAAACGGTTGAAGTCGGAATCCTCGCCCGCATCGATCATCGCGTTGTATCTCGCGACACTCGATACAAGCCTGTCAGCCGGTATTCCGGCAAGTTCCGCAAGTTCCTCGAGGGTCATCGACTTACTCGTTATCATCGGGTTGTCGAGTAGCGGGTGTCTATCTGTTGGCGTATTAACCCATTCAGCACCACGCATCGCGAATCCGGCGCGGCCAGGCTCGTCGAATATAGCCCAATAGGTGGCTGTCCCTAGAGAGAGCATATCCTTAAGAATGTTCTTATCGAAACCGCCTTCATTGGTAAACCTTACCCCGTCAGTATTGACCCACATCGAGTCGTTATTGCCCGCCGTCACCGCCATTACACCCTCCGGATCGCGGATATTAACGATGCCGTTGGTGTAAATGTACCGGCGGTTCAGATTAGAGATTTTTGCTCCGGCAGCACTCGCTAGATCTAGTCCCTGACCGCGCGCATGGACCGATGCGCCGATCAATAGGCGCTCAGGTTTCGGTAGGTCGGGAATCCAATTGGAGAGAACTTTGTCGAGATTACCTTCGAACCCACCAGTCGCAATCACTATATGTTCGCCTTTAAGCGTGCGGGTTTCACCGGTACGAACATCCATGACCTCGACTCCGGTAACATGGCTATTGTCGACTAAAATCGACTCAACACGTTTATTCCAAATAAAATTAACGGTAGGCAGTCCGATAACAGTGCGAACTAGGGCTTGCACAACATCGAGTGCACCATGTTCAGTGAAATGGAAGCGTGGCAGGCTATTTTCAAATCCGCCCATTGCGACACGGTTCCACTCAACACCGAGGTCGATGACCCAGTCGTATAGCATTTCTCGGGAATTTTCTGCGTAAAAGCGCGTCCAATAGGGATCGCCGTCTTCGGTCCACTTTAACCAATCGCTGACCGCGAGGTCGGGGGAGTCCGTATAGCCGGCTGCTTCCTGTAGCGGCGTATCGACCACGGCAAAGCCACCTGCCATAACGGCGTGGCCGCCCGGTACCGAGTTCATATCGATTACTAGCACATCGACGCCTGCCCGGCCCATTTCGACGGCGGCTGATAGCCCAGAGATACCAGCGCCGACAATGATCGCTTCCGCATCGAGTTGTTCTTCTGGTATGGGGTTAGAACAGCCTGACAGTACGACTATTGCCGCAATACCAATAGTTGCAAGAAAGGAGTGAGGTTTGCCGGTTATCATTTTCTATCCTCCGATCCGTTCGTTCAGAGTTTAACGAAATTTTTTATGAGAATCGCACTATCTGACTATAATCGTGCACCATGGAAAAAAATGTCGTTATAAATTCAGCTGATGGGCTCAAGCTCCACGGTACTATTCGTTTTCCAGATGACCTTAAATCTAGTGAGCAGCGATCGGCATTTATCATATTGCACGGTTTTGGTAGCAACAGTAGTGCCGCTAATACTGTTGCGCCGGCGGCTATGCTCAGTGACTGGGGTTACATTACGCTGCGGTTCGATATGCGTGGTTGCGGCAAGAGCGATGGTGAGTTCGGGCGGATTATTTGCCTGGATCAGGTCGAAGATACTCAGCATGCATTGAGTTTCTTGCGAGATTGCCCTGAGGTTTTAGAAGATAAGATCGGATTGATCGGTAGTAGTTTCGGTGCTGCTGTCTCTATTTATACAGCCGGGATCGACGAGCGTGTTGCGGCTGTCGTATCCGCTGTAGCTTGGGGGAACGGTGAGACTAAGTTTCGCGATCAACATTCTTCCCCGGAGGCTTGGGCAAAATTCACTGGTATGTTGGTCGCGGGGGCAGCTCACCGTAAACGCACCGGTGAGTCTCTCATGGTTTCACGTTACGACATTGTGCCAATTCCTGAGAAGCTACGCGGACATTTAGCGAAGAAATCGGTAATGGAGTTCCCCGCTGAGACTGCGCAAAGCATGTTCGACTTTAAAGCGGAAGAAGTTGTCGGTCATATTGCGCCACGGCCACTGCTGCTTTTGCATGCTGCGAAGGATTCGGTCTGTCCAACCAGTCAGTCGATAGAACTATTCAAGCGGGCCGGGCAGCCGTCCGAGCTTCATCTGCTTGCCGACGTTGATCACTTCATGTTTGCGGAAGGCAACGTTCGTGCCCGTAACATCGTGAACGACTGGTTATTACGTTATTTTCCAGTTGAACGTCTTAATGAGAAGAGGGGTAGCGCCTAAAGCCCCAGAAGATCTTTTGCGGTCACGACGATGTCGTTTGGTGTTTCTACCGCGCGATTAACAAGCTCGGTAAGTTCTAGGCCCATTGTTGGTCGAAGAGGTGTGCGCATCGAACTCTGGAAGGTATCGAGAAACACAGGATCATCGAACATGCGCATGAAGGCCGCTCGAAGCGCGTCGACGCGTTCAGCCGGTACTTCGGGAGGAGCGAACAATGGCCAACCGATGTTTGAGCCAATCTCGAGAAACGCAACGAGTGCCTTATCGCGGTCTGATGTTACAAGGTCGCGCAGATGCGGTACGCCGGGCGCACGCTCGGGATCTGCCGGACCGATATGAAGCAAGTGAACAAGATTGCCGTTGGACAGCCACCCTGGTCGCGAAATTGCCCAATAATCGAGACTTGCACCTTGGCCGTGCACTTCGCCGCGCTCCATGGCTAAGCTGATCTCTGCACTACCTTGGTAGCCGGTAATTATTCTGAGATCGAGACCTAATAGCGCTTTAGCCATCGCAGGGAGCTGGTAGAGTAGCGAGCCGCGTCCAGTTGCACCAATAATGACTTCGGTATCTCGTGTATCTTCGAAAGTTGTTATGGGTAACGAGCTTGTTATGGAAATTGTATTGGTGGCTGTGATTGCCGATCCGATCCAGTTGAGTTCGCGTGCATCATATTTCGCTCGGTTCGGTTCCATTAACTGCGCTGTAACGACTGCTGGAAGGGAGTAGCCGAGGACAGATCCATCCTTCGAGGCTGAGCGGTAGAGATGATTGGTCATGGTTACGCCGCCGCCGCCCGGCATATTTTGCACGATGACGGTCGGGCCGCCCGGAATTTCTTGCTCAATATGAGCCGCAATTACCCGCGCCGACGTATCGGTAATACCACCGGATCCGGAGCCAACTAGTACCGTTACCGTACGTCCGCTATAAAACTGTTCCGCGGTCTGTGATGCAGAAACACTAGCGTATAAAAACAGAATTAATAGCAGCGGCTTTATTATGTATTTAACTAGCATTAGTTTTAATCTCAAATTGACTCTCGGTTGCGTGGTCGTTCAAATCTGCGACCATGCGCCATGGTAGCCGACTGTAGAAGTTTAATCTCAGAAAATCGGTTGCGTTAGGTGGTACGGTTACGACGCTGTGTGCTATTCCTAAGGGGATGACCGTGACGATACCGGGAGTGCATTCGACGTTGTCGAATTCGGAAAGATCGAGCGCATCCCCTCTGAATTGGATGCGCAGTTCTTCGCTACGCAGGGGTCGATGGAAGGCGAACTGCTCACCGATAATATTGTAAGTCCTGATTCTCAAGCTTGGGGCTTCCATAAGCACCTGGGTGCCAACGTCTGGACCATTGCTCCCCGAAATTCCTGTAAAATGGTCAAAGGCACGAAGTTTATGTACGAGGCTAGCCTCTTGCCCAGGGCCGGCAGTCGCGACACCTATCATTGCGTCATAGTCCCGTTCCGCTGTTGTCAGGTCTTTTGGACCATCGTTCCAGAAATGCATACGCTCAAGGACTCTGCCGTTCGCTGCGCTATTAGTTTTAGTTTTCGTCCAGGCTGGTCTGCCTGTGCGGCTCATCTTAAATTTTGTATGACCTGTGTATTGAGCCTCGTCCATGACGTATTCGATTGGCTCGTGGCTATAGCAGACATAGCGAAGGCTATCTTTGTTACCGATTGATCTATGCGAGATTCCCGCGGGGATCAGTATCAATTCGCCGGGTCCGGCGTCGTAGATTCCGCATTCGGTTTCGATCGATGTATTGCCGCAAAATTGAAAATAAATTACGTCGTAATCGACGTAGCGATGAAAACTCTCCTGCACGCCGACCACACTCTCGACTCCAATACGATGACTAGCGTTTTCCATTAGGATTAGCACTGCGTTTGGGGACTTTAAGAGATCAAAGGGACGGAACGGCGGCGTATAGTGTGTGCTCTTCGCTGTACCCATTAGGTTGGCTTTCTTCCGTGTTGCCCAGCCAGCTAGGTCGGTCGGCTCGCCGTGTTTCCAGCCTGTTATAAACTCGCCTACTTCTTCGTGGGCTCTTACGCTTGCCTCGGCAGCTTCGAATTCTTTCTTAGTTGCCATTTACTAATTAATCCTTGATTAATACAGGTCGTATATTAAACATTCGTTAAGTTTCGGTTATAAATTTATACGCTATGCTGAATTAGAGGTTATGGTCATCTTGAGCAGCAGCAATGATGTCCGGGCCGATAACATTAGCAAATTGATCCCAGACCGGGCGGACGGCTTCTCGCCATGCGTCGATTTCTTCTGGCGTGAGCACTAAAATTTCTGCCCTACCGGCTGCTCTAATCCTATCCAGATTTTCGGCGTTAATAGCGGCTGCACGAGCATTGCCCCAAGCGGTCACTTCAGTTACCAATTCCTCGAGGCCCGTACGCATGTCATCGGGTAGCGAGGCCCAGAATGATGGGTTGACTGCAACGAGATAACCAACGTAGCCGTGATTCGAGATCATAAAATAGGGCTGCACTTCGTGGAATTTCGATGAATAGATATTTGACCAAGTGTTTTCTTGGGCATCGATGGCACCCGTTTGTAGTGATTGATACACCTCAGAGTAAGCCATTTTTTGTGGATTGCCTCCAATCGCCTGTATTTGCGCCTGTAAAACATCAGATTCCATAATTCTGAACTTGAGTCCGTCCGCGTCTTCGGGTAGACGTATTGGTTTAGGTCCGCCGAACTGCTTCATGCCATTGTGCCAATAACCGAGACCTAGGAAACCTCTATCGACGAGTTCGGTCAGCATAGTTCTACCGGTAGGACTGAGCTGAAAGCTTTCTACTGCTGCCAGATCGGGAAACAGAAACGGTAAATCGAACACCTGGAAGATTTGTGTCAGACGATCAAATTTCGATAGTGACACCGCGATCATCTGAATCTCGCCGAAGGCAAGGGCTTCTAGCGAGTCATCGTCGTTCATAAGCTGGGCCGAGGGATATACCTCGACGCTGAGTCGACCCGGAAAGCGTGCCTCGGCAAGTTCCTTAAATCGCGCTGCGGCTTGGCCCTTCGGTGTGCTTGGTGCGACGACATGTGGAAATTTGATTACGTAGCGATGCTCGGCAGTTGTTGTTTCGTTGTCCGACGAGTTACAGCCGATCAGAAGGCTGGCTAGTAACGCAGATAAGGTAGGGATGAATCGTGAGTATCGGCTCACTAGAAACATATTTGTTCTTCTCATGATCCTCGCTCAAACAATCAACCAGGGGTTAGAGTTTAGCCAGTACTAAATTTTACCTGTCTGGACCTGAAATCTCTCTACGATTGCCGTATGTGCCATCACCTCGTATCACCGCACATTGTATTATGTGCGTGTGATTAGCCCATGAGATTTATAATTTGGGTAGCCTTAATGCGGGCCAAATAATATAAATTATTGAAAATGAAAGGAATTATCTTTTTTCGATGTGCTAGTGGGTACGAGTTCCCGATGAGCCAGTGCGGTACGTAGTTGTTGCCAGCGGTTTTTTGGTTGTTTTGGAGAAAAATACTTAATGAAAATTTGGCTAATAGTTTCCATTGTCGCTCTTTGCACGGCAGGTTGCGCGCAGACTAGTTTTGAATCGAATGCTAATACAGGCGATCGTTCTATTCCGAACTTTTTGCTACCGATAGATCTCCTGCCAAAAGTAACAGGTTCTTTGTCATGGAAAATTACAACCAATAGTGAAATCGCTCAGTCTTACTTCGATCAAGGCCTACAACTGCGTTATGCATATGGTGTCAATGAAGCTGCTCGAAGTTTCCGCGAAGCGCAGCGTGCGGATCCTAATTGTGCGATGTGCTACTGGGGTGAAGCCTACGCGCTGGGTTCCTTTCTGAACGGTGCTATTTCTTTAGAGAAGGCGCCATATGCGTTCACTGCGATTCAACGTGCGGCGGAATTAATCGGCGATAATGTTACTCAGATGGAGAAAGATCTAATTGCAGCGAGCCTAGTTCGCTACCCAGACGATTACATACCAGCAATGAAACCAGAGCTAGATCAGTTGTTCGCTGACGCGATGCGGGAGGTATATGAGAAATATCCGGACGACCTTAACGTTATTGCGATCTATGCCTCGGCAATCTTTCTGCTGGAGCCCCGGCGCGGTATCAGGGAAATGGACGATCCTGATGTGATTCGCCTTCATGCTGTGCTGCAGGACGGTCTTATGCAAGACATCCGCCATCCGGGGCTGTGCCATTTATTTATTCATGCAACCGAATCGACCGTGCGTCCAGACCTAGCTGAGCCGTGCGCGGAATATCTTGGTAGTTCAATCCCGGGTGCTAGTCACATCAATCATATGCCATCGCATACATGGAATGAGGTTGGGCGATGGAACGATTCGGTGCGTGCCAATACCGTTGCGTGGCACTCGGATCAGAAGGTTGCGATCGGTGAAGGCGTGCCGATCTATCCGCAGCACAATTTACATATGCTGTTGTATGCCGCGTCTTATGGGGGGCAGGGTGCGGCAGCTATCCAAGCCGGAAAGGACTACGCAAAGCTAACTGGTAATTCGATGTACCATGCTTTGACACTCATTCGTTTCGGTCGTTTCGATGAGGTGTCCGCGTTGAATCGCCCTACTGCGCGAAGTAGGTTAGATAACGTTCCGTTCGATGTGACGAGTGCGCTATGGGATTTCGCTTTTGGTTATTCACAATTAAGGGCGGGTGACATTGATTTCGCGACTACGATCGTGAACGATTTGTTCGAAACTGCTCGTGTAACTGAATCGAGGTTTCGTTTCCATCGCGGCGGCCTGATTGTTGGTACAGTTGCCAATATTCTCGCAGGAGAGATTCAACGGGCACAGGGAAATTTGGGTGCGGCGATCGAAACGTTGCTAATTGCAGCCGATGTCGAGGATCAGATTGGGTACGACGAGCCTGAACCGCTGCCGTTTGCTGCCCGCCATTGGTTAGGAGCTGCTCTGATGGAAGCCGGACGCTATATGGAAGCCGAAGAAACCTATAGAGAGGAACTTGAAGATCACCCGCAGAACGTTTGGTCGCTGCGCGGCCTGCTAGCCGCACTAGTGGCGCAAGATAAAAGTGTTGAGACAGTAGAAGCAGATTTCGCCGCGAGCATGATCCACGCCGATACGTGGATCGTGCAATCGCGATTCTAGTTACTCAGTGATTACCAGACACCAGGCCATGGTTTACCGACCATGAAGTCGGGGTTGGCGCCTTCACGCGGCCGGAATTTCTGGATTCGACCATTGTTGACCGAAGCCGTATAGAAATTACCCTCTTTGTCTGTAGACATGCCGTGTACGCCCCACATACCGCCGGGGTACTCACCCCAGCTACCCCAGGAATAGACATAGTGGCCTTCTAGGTCGTAGCCGAGAATTTTGTGCGTGCCTTGGTCTGCTGCCCATAACTTCTGGTCGCTCGTAACGATAAAGCTATGGATATCCTGTGGTTGGCCACGCCGGCCTTCCCAGAAATTCCATTCATTCAGGTAGTTACCGTCTTCGTCAAACACTTGTACGCGACCGTTATCGCGGTCGTTGACATAAACGCGCCTTGTTGTCGGGTCGACAGCGATACCGTGGACATTATTCCAGTAACCTGGGCGGTCTTCCTGGCCTGCTCCGCGGCCTTTTTCACCCCACTGCCCGAGAATATTACCGTCCATGTCGTATTTGATGATGCGTGTGTTGTCATAGCCATCGGCTAGATACATTGTGTTCTCGTCCATAAAGACGAGGAAAGTCGGACGTCGAAAATGTGTATCGTCAGTCCCGGGTTCGCCCGGCGTGCCGAGCGTGAACACTAATTCGGAGCCGTCATTAGTGAATTTGCTGACGAAATGGCCGTCGGCATCAACGATCCAGACATGCTTATCCGGATCGTAGGGGCTGATTTCTATATCGTGAGGCCGGTACCAGAGATGGTCCCATTGGGTCCACTCCTCTACGATATAACCCTCACGGTCTATAACGAGGACGCAATGTTCCCATCGCCAGTCGATGCCCGGTCGGCCGTTGCCCGGCTCGTCGAGTTCGTTGCCGTTTGGGATTGATCCACCTGCTTGTCGCAGTGGTAGCCTGAAGTTGGGGTAGTGATAGCCTACGCCGAGTTGCGGTAGCCAAATCGTATCTGCTCTATCTGTGATCAGAGGTAGCTCACCCTTCTGAACGAGAAAGACGCGATCGGCACTTTCGGCAAAGACGTCCATCGTGACCGACCAGGTCCAGTCGTCATGGCCAGGAAGGCTCTCGCCCATGGGCTTCGGCCAGTTGGGTACAACCTCATAGGGGCCGTAAATGTCTTGCCCGCCCCTCTGCCCCGGAATTGCCGCGAAACCAGCTCCAGGAACTGCGTTTTCCTGTGCGCTAACGAGTTGGCTAACTAGAAGGACTATTGCCAATAGTCCGCTGCTAGATGTCTTTAAAATAGAGTTTCTTTTATTCATTCTTTTCTCCTTAAGAGATGAAGTTTTTTAACTACCCTCGTCATATCATAAGCCCGCCGTGATTGGTTTTCTATTGCACTATTTGCTCCCCTGCAAGATCGCTGTCCACTTTAATCCAGTCGTGCAATACATCCATACGCGTACGGTTTCCCTCGGCGTCTATGAGATAGCGAATCCGCTGGCCTTGCTCATCGAGGATGCCGAGCGATTGCTGAAATAGTCCTGGCGCGGGCGCGCTGGCCGGAACAGTGCCTTCTAGAATATAGAGGCGACTAGCGTGCAGATGAATTGAGATGAAGCTTCGCGATCCGTCGGGGTTAGTGATCTGTAGCTGATGTCCCTCGACCTTGTCGATATCTGCCCAGGCGTCGTAGGTGACATCGCCGCCCCGGGTTCGGAAGTTGTTTGCAACATGCGCAACAGAGGCGCGTACATCGGTTATCCAAACACTCGCACTGCTGTTGGCTTCGGTGCGATTCGTGCGTGCAAGATGGATTGCCTTGGTATCTCGGTAGTCTACAACTGTAATTTGATAGCGACCACGTTCGTTGTCGACCGTGTAAACGCGTGCCGGAAAGTAGGCATTAAATGCGGAGTGATGTGTTGTATCGGTGACCGATGGTTCGCCAGGAAAATTAACGATAAAAAGGTCGGTCGTGTTTATATACTCAATCCAGCCCTGGGCGGATACTTCTACCATCCAGAAGACTAAGAGCGCCGGGGTTAATTGTCTAAAGCTACGCATTAGATTCTGTTCGCTTAGTCCCACTCTTTTTCTTTGCCGCCTTCTGGTGTTAGAAAGCCTAGAAGACAGCCATTAGAGCGATCCTTTAATTGGTGGCAACGTACGTTGATCCTATCGCCAACTTTAACATCATCGCGCGACCAACCGTCCGCAATAAGCTCCGTTGGGCTCGCTCCCTCTAGTGACCACTGCACAGTCTCACCAGTATCATTCTCAAACTCGATAAAAATCCATGTGTGTGGGTTTATCCAGTGGAACTCGGTTACGACTCCCTCAATATGTGTGTATTCCGACGTTAAATAGTTGCTATGCGAATGGTGTGCCCAACTGGGAAGCGATAGCATCAGTAGGAGTGACGACGATAGGTTTACGCATCTCATTTGTTTCATCCCCCTCCTATAGTTTAGCGATTACCGCGCGCGACTACGCAGATCCTCTCTATGTGTTGATGGTGCCCGAAACTTTAAAAAATTGCATCACAATCCTCATAAGAGAAAATGGTTCCACGATGCCATGGATAGCGCGGTCCTGCTAATATTAGCGCTATGGCTTATATTTGGAATTCACAGGGTAAGAAAAGGTAGAAGATTAGGTGAAAATGCATCCGGTTTTTGTTGCTGTAACCGCGGCGATCCTCGCTTCCCCCCTATCCGCTCATCACAGTGATGCTGGTTATAATCAAGACAACATCGTGACTCTCCACGGCAGGGTAACGCGTTTTGTGTGGCGGAATCCTCACATCACGGCCTATATCGAAGTTGAAGGCGAGAACGGCACGACAACGGAGTGGGGTATTGAAGCTGGTTCTACACCTATCATGTCACGTAGTGGTTGGACACAGGATATGTTGCAGCCTGGGGACATTATATCGGTGCGTGCACATCCTGACCGCAACCCGACTCGTAAACACGTCATGATGCTTTCAATTCAGACCGCAGATGAACGTGTTTGGATCCAGGACGAGAGCGATTACCAAGGTACCGCGACGAGTGACAGTATTGAAGGTATTTGGAAGGGTAGGGCTTCTACCATAGGACCATTCCGTGAGAAGCTGAGTCAGGTACCGCTGACTGAGGCCGCTGAAGCAGCGCGTGCTGCCTATGATTACCGAGTCGACAGTCCCATCGGGCAGTGTGTTCCGCCGCCGACGCCGGGCGTGTTGACAGCAACGGTCGTCTATATGACGGAAATCGATATCCAAGAAGACCGTGTCGTCATACGCAATGAGTTTTTCGATAATCAGCGCACGATCTATACTGATGGGCGCGATCATCCGATTAATGGTGAACGCACGAATCAGGGACATTCGATCGGGCGTTGGGAAGGGGATGTGCTTGTCGTCGACACGACGTTATTTGCCGACCATCCCTCAACGAGCGGTAATGGAGTGCCGGGCGGTCCTCAAAAACACGTGATCGAGCGTTTCGGTTTAATCGAAGGCGGTAGGCGGCTTGAGATCGATGTGTGGATTGAGGATCCTCAATATCTCTCGGTACCGTTCAATAGCAGCTTACAATGGGACTACACGCCGGAACTTCAGTTGTATCGATATGACTGCGATCCAGCGCTAGCAGGGTTAGGCTAATAAGCGCAAACGATAGCAGGAGCTCGAAATACATTGGTGAGAACAATAATGATTGGAGGAGTAAACGATGTTTAATCGAATCTTAATGATCTGTTTGGGCGCACTTGCCTATACGGCCGTGGTCTTGATGGGTAGCGCAGCTGCACAGGACTCGGGGTCGACAAGCTATGCAGCCGTACTTGGGCAGAAAGGTGGTCAAGATGCTTTCGGTGCTTATGAGCCACAAGTTGGTTGGCCTAAAGATATTTCTGAGTTGCCGGGTAATAGTGCCTGGACATTCGGTGCGGGGCAGAGCGTATTTGCTGAGAGCCCGGACCGGGTTTTCTACTTACAGCGCGGCATGTTACCGAAAATCGATGCGCCGGAACTTATAACTTTACCCGAGATTGGGCCTAGTTTGCAGTATCCCCCAACCAGTATATGGAGAAACGCAACGCGTGCCAGCTTACCGGCAAATGGCGGTACTGGCGGTAACGCTGAGGAAGGCGTTAGAGCATGGATAGAGCGCGGTGGCCGACTCGGTATCGATGCTCGCTGGGAAAACAATATTTTGGTTTTCAACCGCGAAGGCGATGTTGTCGAGGCTTGGACGCAGTGGGACTCGATGATGCAGCGGCCACATTTTGTTGCCATTAACCCTTACGATCCCGAGAAGCACGTGTGGGTCGTTGACGATCATAAGCACATGATTCACAAGTTCACGAACGACGGTAAGAATCTCGTCCAGAGCATCGGTACTTATGGTGTGCCCGGCGCGGATGAGACACATTTTAACCGCCCAGCGTTCATGGCCTGGTTGACGGATAGCAGTTTTGTCGTTGCAGATGGTTACAACGGTACTCGTGTTGTGAAGTTTGATGCCGAAGGTAACTATCTTAAGTCCTGGGGTGAGCTTGGAACGAATGGCGGTGAGACGAGGCCTGGATATTGGAACAACGTCCACGGCGTGGCAGTTGATCCGTCGACAAATCGCATTTTCGTTAATGATCGCGGTAACCGTCGTATCCATGTCTTCGATGAGGAAGGCGAGTTTCTTTACGAGTGGAGCGTCGGTGATCGACCGGCGAGTATCCATTTGTTTATTATCACGGCTGATGGGTACCTATGGGCAGCAGATCGCGGCACCAATAAGATCCTGAAATACGATCTTGATGGGAACTTCCTATATTCTTGGGGCACCTATGGTGATTTTGCGGGAGGTATCGCTGGCGTCCACGGTATCAGTGTTGATCAGGAAGGAAATCTGTATTTTGCTCAGGTCGATAATAAGGGTGGCGTGCAGAAGTTTGTTCCGCGAGAAGGGGCAAACCCAGATTTCATTATTGGTGGTCCGGTATACGCTGCCTGGGAGTAGATCTGGCGATAAGATCAGCTAAGTATCCAATAGGAGGGCATAACTGCCCTCCTAATTTACTAGTATTAGAAAACGGGTTACAGCAACTGATCCGCGGTGCTCCATGGGGAAAATGATGAAGGTATTGTCCAGAGTCCTCCTAACGACGTTCCTTTTTGTTTCTGCCGCTTCTGCCGAAGTTGTTGGCGTAAATATTGATGTCCACGAGGATGTCCTCGGGGGTAAGTCATACGGGCTTGCTGGACCCTACGAGAAATTTATAGGCACGATGCATTTCGCTGTCGATCCTACAAACTCCGCTAACGAGATCATTGTCGACATCGAACACGCGCCGATGAACGCTGATGGTCTCGTAGAATTTTCAGCAACCTTTACGCTAATTCAGCCGAAGGATGTAACGCGCGGTAACGGCACAATGCTCTTAGGTGTTGCGAACCGCGGTACACGCCGCATGCTGACTTTCTTTAATCATGCGGACTCGCCTGATGACGGTCCGTGGGACGCGGATAACCCGATATTACCCATCGAATATGGTGACGGTTTTCTAATGCAGCAGGGATTCACGCTGCTCTGGGTTGGCTGGCAGTTCGATGTTCCTGTGAGCCGCGTCGCGGGATCGCGGGTGTTCGTGCCGCGCGCTCAACCCGGTGACGAGTCGATCACAGGCATGGTGCGCAGCGACTTTGTCGTGCGCGAGCGCACGTTCGATCGGACACTCGCCGACCGTAACCACGTTCCTTATCCGGTCTCGAATCCCGATGCCGAAGGAACGGTTATGACCGTTCGAAACGCGATCCTCGGAGAGCGGCGGGTTGTGCCCCGCGACCAATGGGCGTTCGCTCGTGTTGAGAACGAGCGCGTGATCCCGGACATGAATCATGTTTATCTCGAGACGGGCTTTGAGCCGTTCCTGATCTACGAAGTGATTTACGAGGGTGAGAACCCGGAGGTTATCGGTCTCGGGCTTGCTGGGCTTCGCGATGCAGCGTCGCTCTACAAATACGGGTCGATGGAAGACATTAATCTTCCGGCCGGAGCGATCGAGAATGTTGTTGGTTATGGTATGTCGCAACCAGGCCGGACGCTGCGAACGCTCGTTTACATGGGGTTCAACGAGGACGAGCAACACCGTAAGGCATTCGACGGCATTATCGCTCAGATCGGCGGCGCGGCGCGCGGTAGTTTCAATCTGCGTTTCGGCCAGGCGTCGCGCGATGCGCATCACTATCTGAACTTTTTCTATCCGACGGACATCTTTCCGTTTGCCGATATCGAAATGACCGACCCGGTAACCGGTCGGACCGATAGCATGCTCGAGCGCGTGCCCGAGCAGTTTCGGCCCAAGGTCTACAACGTCAACTCGTCTTACGAGTACTGGGGCCGGGCTGTCTCTCTCCTGACGACGAATCTAGACGGTACGGAAGATATCCCAATGATGGACGACGATGCCCGCGTCTATCATCTCGCGGGAGCCGAGCATCTGCCCGCAGCGTTTCCTCCGTCCGTCGAGGACGGCCAGAATCGGAATAATCCGAATGACTTCTCCTGGTTGATGCGCGCGTTGTTAATCAGAATGCACGAGTGGGTTACTGATGGAACGCCTGCTCCCCCGAGTCAATATCCACGTATCGATGAAGGCTCGCTCGTCCAAGTTGAAGCGTTCGATTTCCCGGAGTTGCCGGGAATCGCTGTTCCGGGTCTTACGCATATGGCACATCGCGTTGACTACGGGCCGCAATTTGAGTCGGACGGTATCATCGCAAATGAGCCGCCCGAGTTCATCGGGCCGTCGTATACGATCCTCGTACCGCAGGTGAATGAGGACGGTAACGAGCTCAGCGGACTGCACACGCCCGGTGGGCTCGTGCCACTCGCGACCTATACGGGTTGGAATCTTTATAACGACGAATACGGGCCGACACATCTAAACGCACATATGTCTGGCTCCTTCCTGCCGTTTCCGACAGACCGCGCGACGCGGGAGGTGAGTGGTGATCCGCGGCTTTCGGTCGAAGAACGCTATGCAAGTAAAGCGGAGTATCTTGGGCTTTTAGCCGCTGAGGCAGAGACGTTGATTGAGGACGGTTATCTACTGGATCAGGATCTTCGCGAGATTCTTGCGCAGGCCGGAGAAATCTGGGATTACGTGACGCGGTAGCGAGAGACTGAAGGTCTGGTCTGGAAAGGACCAGATCTTTTTATTCAGTTAGCCCGCAAGACACCGGTCACAGCGAGCGCTCCGTTGGGTTGTCTATGCACGATCAATATGTCACCCTCGTCTGCGCCACTGCGTAATAGTGCACCGATATTGATCTGATGCGACACGAGTAACGTCGGCTGGCTTAGGTCTTGGTCGGCAATCCATGCGGCAAGATTCTGTGTCATAGCGCGTCCCTGGCCGGGGTACGATACTAAGGAATTCAGTAATGCTAGCTCTTCGATCGAGCCGATCTCGAGGAGTTCGGCTGTGTCGAGGCACCGGCACCACTGACTCGAGATTACGCGAGCATTCACAATGCCGTTGGCGCGTAGCTTCTCGCCAATTGCAATTGCTTGTTCTCGGCCTCCAGTCGAGAGGTTACGTTGTGTGTCACAGATGCCTATTTGAAAATTCGGTGGGTCGTCAGAGCCGGGTGCCGTTGAGTGGCGCATAAACCCGAAATGATTTCCGGAACTCAATAGCGCCAGCAGATCAGTATCGTTTGCTGATAAACCGAACGCGACAAATAGACCAGCGGAGCAAATTAAGATACGTATGAAATTTAACCGGGTAGTTGCTCCTTTACCGATGAATAATCTCATTGCAAGAGTACGGTTCCGTTTTAACGGCAGCTGGTTGGTTAGTTACGGCTTAGCCGAAGCTACAACGGTGCGTCTGCTACCTGCTGAAGTAGCTGTCCCTTTGGGCTTTCCAAAGGCACGAATCGTTGCACGCGTTCGCCGGCAAATACCTCACCAGTGTATATGTTGCCCTCTGAGTCTACGGCTATCATATGCAGACCGAAGAATTGGCCGCCATTTTCACCCATACGGCCCATTTCATGGACGATGCTGCCGTCGTCGCGGTTCAGAAACCAGATTCTATTATTCGTTAGGCTCGAGATAATCAGGTACTTTTGCTCGGGATCGGACGAAAATGCTACGCCGCCCGTCGAGCCACCAACGCCTGTACTAGGCGCTATAACAAACTCTTTTAAGAAATCGCCATCTTTTGTTGTGACGTGGATACGGTTCGCATTGCGGTCCGCTGCGTAGACAAGACCATCGTGCGAAACGTTTAACGTCAGGTGGCCGGCAAAGTCAGGGGGCATCGGGCCGTTCGGTGTATAAGCGTGGTCAGCTTCGTCAACGCTGATTTCAGACAACGGCTTGCCGTAAGCTCCCCAACCCCGCTTGAACGCAAGTGAATCGAGATCAAACACGAGCACACGCCCATGGATGTAGTTATCTGCGACGTATATTTCGTTATCTTCAGCGACGATTCTGATCTCCTCTAGACCGCCGACAATCATTGGAGTCTCCGGCGGATATTTCGCTCGGAAAGCGGCCCTAGCAGCTTCTTCCTCGGCGATTTCTTCAGGACTCGGAGGCGGCCGCCCGAGGAAGCCTGCAACAGGTCCCCTGCCTCCCTGACCTGGTTGGCGAGTCATCGGTGGCGGTAATCCGACGCGTCCGCCACCTTCCCGTTCTGGTGTGCGTGCGATTTCGGCAACAATCTCACCGGTAGACGGATCGTACTTACGAACCGTGTCTTGACCGAGGTAGACGAAACCCTCGTCATCGACGTCCATACCATGTCCTTGTGGCGCATCGAACCATCCGATGACGTTACCTTCACGGTCGAAGTGAATCATTGATGGTGGCCGCACACAGCATTCTGCAACTGGCGGAGTCAATTCGGCGTGGAGCTCGATTGAAGTAAGATCATTCGGTCGGTTGTAGGCCCATACATTATCGTTGCTATCGATTGCGAGGCCGGTTATCCCACCTATCTTCCAGTTGTTAGGTAGATCTTTCGGCCACGACGGATCGAAAATATAGCTTGTGTCGCTTTGGGCCTGTACTTCAGTGTCCGGATAGATGATTGCAAGCAGGCTACCGGACACCAGCGCGAACATGGCGAAAGTTGTTAGAAATCCCCTCATGATGTCACCTATTATTATTACGGTAAGATTTAAGGTCGAGTTTAGTCGATTCCCGAGGGCTCATCCAAATCCATTTTGGAATCTATTATTAATCCCTGACAATATTAAATCGCTGTGCGCGCCGTCCCGTACCCGATTCCGTCACATAGATGTTGCCGATGGAATCCACAGCAAGCCCATGAGCGACGGTAAAATTACCGAGTTGATGGCCTGGGCGGCCGAATGACGAAAGAATATCACCGCTACTATGATCGAGCACATGTACCTGTTCGTGACGGCCATCCAGAACGTAGAGATAGCGTTGTGGTTCATCAGTAGAGAACCCGACCGCCCAAGCGGTACCTCGGGTGTCGGGTAGTGAGGCATTACCGGTTTTTACCCAGATATTCCGAATAAAATTACCAAGCTTATCGAACACCTGGACTCGCAGTCCTTCCCGATCGCAGACATAGATGAGACCTTCGTTACTTATGGCTATACAGTGCAGCGCGTAGGTAAACATTCCGCCTGTTCCTGCTAGTGTTTCGTCAAGGGTCGCTTGCCTACCCCATTGGCGGATGAACTGTCCATGCTGGTTGAATACGGCGACGCGTTTATTTCCATATCCATCGGCGATGTAGACGTCATCGTTGTCCGGGTCAACTGCAACGCCGGCCGGGAAAAAGAACCGATCTTTGCCCGCATTCAGTGGTGCGCGATTAATCGAGTTATCGGCTGCACGAATTGCGGTTCCGTCGGATGTGTCGAGCACCCCTCGCGCGCCAATTTGATTTAGCAGCTGACCGCTGTGAGAATATTTTTGTGCGGTACCATCGTTATTTCCGACGACCCAGATGTTGTCGTTGGTATCGAATGCGCAACCGTGAATGCTATCCGGAACACTACTCCGGTCGCCCCATGAATTGACGAGATTGCCTTTGGTATCAAATAACATAATCGATGCCGCTGGCACTGATGTTTCCGCTTCTTCGTCGGTGATATTTTGTCGATCGAGGATTGCAATGTGGTCGTGGGAATCAATACAAGGGCTTCCAAGTGTTGCGTTGATCCATCCAGTTGGTAACTCACCTGGCCAGTAGGGGTCGACTTCGAAACGTGGTGTATTTTGCGCTACTAGGGGCATGCTGAAGAGGCTCAATAGCGTGATTATTGTTTTCCGCATACTGTCTCTCTTTAGCTATTTCTTTTTCTATGCTGACTAGCGCTTATCGGAGACATATAATTCTCGAAAATAATGCCTGTGTTACGTGAGAATGAAAGCGATACGAAGAGGTTGACACTTCTCAAAATTTAGACGTTCGGCTTCTGTCCCAATAGCGTCGCGATATCTTTTATTAGCTGTGCTACGTCGGTTCGCAGTGATCCGTTGTATACACCCCGGATGCGCTGGTATCGATCAAGAAGCACAACGTTCTCTGTATGCAAAAATTGCGTCGGTTCATTGCTATCTAGATCGACGAGATAGGACTCGCGCGCGACCTGATTGATCGCTGTGCGCGATCCAGTCAGAAGGCGCCACTGTTCACCATCGATTCCGTGCAGGTCAGCGTAGTTTCTTAGTACGGGTGGCGTATCTGATTCAGGGAGGACTGAGTGAGATAGCATCAACAAATCGGGTTGCGTGTCGTATAGTCGTTGTACCTCGCTGAGATTACGAGTTAGCGTCGGGCAGATTCCCTGGCACTGCGTGAAGAAGAAATTCGCAATCACGATTTTTCCGGTGAGGTCTGATAACGAAACCTCGCGTTTATCCTGATCGATAAGAGAGAATTCGCCTATTCGATGAATGGACTCGATGTCGGAGGATATCCATTCCGGCGTGAGATCGGCAGACCGATAATAGGGGAGTCCGATCTGGTTTGATTGCTGTCCCTCGTTTGAGCATCCCGCGAGGCAAAGTAATGTCCCTGCAATCAATAGTAACCGTAGCTTCATTGCGCCTAGCTCCTATCGGATGGGCCGCCGTCACAGCCTTTCGTGCCAATTAGTCCGTAGCGACGGTCGTCGAGCATGATGAAGTTAGCTCTGAGACCGCCGTCTTCGTGCCACATTTTTTGAGGGCCACGCTGCTTGCCGTCGATATAATTAAACTCAGCTGATAGCTTACCGTTCGCATGCCACTCGTGAGAGCGTTTTACTTGTAACCCGTCCTGGAATTGGTAGACAAACTGTGGTCTTCCATTCGGCCACCAACCGCGATGTTGTCCAGTCTTCCAGCCATCTTTATACCATCGGGTATAGGATTTAGTGCCGTTTTCATGCCAACCAGCCGATATGCCATGTCGTCGGCCATTCTCATATGTTATTTCCGACCATGTTGAGCCGTCGCTATAGTATTTCACTAGCCTACCGTCTAACGGATTTCCTTCGAAGAGTAGTTGAGCACCGCGCCGCGATAAACGCGAATCTTCTGTCGCGATGGTAGGTAATTCGCGCGTGCAGCCACTCAATAGCAGGATCATAAAGAACAACGTGATTATTCTCATTATTGGGTCACCGTACCGGCCGTTCCCCAGAAGCCATTACCGTTAATGTATGGGTCCTGATCGGTAACATGATAGTGATAGATAGGGTCCGGTGAGTCGATAGTAATACTTGTATGACCGTGGTATTCGTCGAGATCTATTTCCTCGATATCCACACCAAACTCTACGGGTCCGTAGACTGGGAAACCATCGAGAAGGACACCGAGCATGGCATCACGGCCGCGGTTAGCTGTAATCCATAGTGGCTCAACGTGGTAGTGATATTGGCCGGTCCTCTGCGGATGACCGTTATATTGATCGAAACTATTGATCTCGTTAGTCAACGGTTGGTTTGGTCCAGCGTATTGATTGAAGATTGCCACACCATTTACCGCCACACCGATAGGTCCTAGTGGTGTGGGTTCGTGAACAACGGCTTCCGTCGCCACTGCAGGTATACGGTATGTCATGTCTTGCGAAGTGATTTGGTTTGGATTCCGTCGATAGTTGTTATTTGTGCCGTTATAGGCTTCGTATAACGTATTAGTGGTCGGAAAATAGGGACTGCCATGGTCGGGCACGTTCGTAGATTCAACCACAACAACATCGTTATCCAGATAAACAATAACGTTGCTGTTAAAGTCAGCGAAAAGTTTGGGCACGTCTCCAGTACCCTCCGGCGTAGTTGTGTCGTTTATCACGGGGGTATCGGTTGCAGTCGTTCCGACACTCCCACCGCTACCGCCGCATCCCGATAGGGAGGCCATAGATATCAACATGGGAGTAAAAATTCCGCCAAGCGTCATCCGAAGTCTCGATGCAGATATATTCATAATCCTCCAATAACTCGCCAGACTGTAGGAAGTCAAGATAACGCTTTAGTGCCTCCCGGGTTGACCGGTCATTCTAGAATAGGTTTTTGTCATAGCCTATGACGGCTAGCTTCTACAACCATTGGTTGACTGCCCGCATTCTGCCAGTTTAGAGGTGTGGTACTGTAATAAGGTGGCTTTTTGTAAATTCGGTGGACCTCACTATTGCGACCAAATTAATAACGTTGGGCACATCTGATTGGGAACGGCCCATTTTTTGCCCTATCGACTCAGTCATTTTTAAGCAGTCTGGCGGGCGAAAATTGTAGCGGTTACGTTCTTTTTCTACCAGATTCTTGTTGGGATTAAATCTATTGTCAGCTACAGAGCGCAGCGAACGTCTTAGTACAGCGCCTTCCTTTAGCGCGTCCTTCTTGAAGCCGATGTATTGGCCAATATGGATTGGCATGCCTCTACTTTATTGCTTTAGCTGGTTGCCATCTAAAGTACTAGACATGCTCGCAATTAAATTAGCCGATACGTTTTTTAGAAAAAACAAAAAAAGATCTCATATTGCTAAGACAAACCTGTCTTTATGTTTTCCGGAAAAGTCAGATGTTGAGATTGTGGGTATGGTGCATTCGCTATATAGGGCGCAAGCTCGTGCATACATTCAGTATCCGCTTTTGTGGTGGCATCCACGGTCATTGCTCGAAAAGCGAATAGACGTTGTCGGTCTAGAGCAGATAGAAGCAGTTAAGGCTAGCAGTGAAAACGCGATAATCTTATTGTGTCATAGCGCTTCCCTTGATGTGGCTATTACAGCGCTTTCGATGCGGATTAAATCATCTGGTCCCTACAAGCCAGTAAAAAACCCGCTGTTAGACTGGCTGATTGCCAACCGCAGGATACGCTTTGGCGGTATTGTCTATACACGCGAGGACGGTTTACGCCCGCTGATAAAATCGATCCGTAACGATCGAGTATTAATATATCCTGCGGATGAAGATTTAGGTGCTGTTAGTAAATGCGCGTTTGCACCTTTTTTTGGGGTGAAAAAAGCTACAGTTCCCATATTGGGTAGGTTAGCAAAAAACACAAAATCTAAAGTGTTTATCTGTATCAGCCACTACGATTTTGAGAAATCACGCTATATGGTAAAAATTTTACCATTCATAAAGGACTTAAGCGGTGATGATGACGTGGCCGACGCACAAATCATGAATGCATCTATTGAACAAGCGGTCAGTCATTGCCCAGAGCAGTATTTGTGGACATTGAGGTTGTTCCAGACCCGGCCAGAGGGCGAATCTTCGGTTTATTAGCAATGCAGGCGTATGCGGTAGACACACCGAACATGCATTATTTCGAAGCGTCTACGGGGGCTAATAAAGGACTCATGCTGGACCGTTCTAGACGGACCAGCATGAGCATTCAGTTATTGTTGTCCGCGATGATTACGCGGCCAACTGTATTCGAACTGCTTTGATGAATGACGAGATTACCGTCAGGTGTACCGTTCATATTACGGATGATGCCGATACCAGAAGGGACGGCCCAGCTCTGGAATGTTTCGTTCGCTGGATCGAACCGGACAAGCGCATCAGGACGTTGATGTGACTCGTTGTACCAGACTATTCCATTGACGACAGCAATAGCGTATGGATGGGACTGCGGTCCGCTTGGGGATGACCATTCTTTGATTTTGCCCGTTTCCGGGTTGAGTTGGCCAATATAGCCTCGTCCGGAATCCACATACCAAACAGTGTCGTCTTCAGCAATTGCGAGCCGGCGAACATAGTGGTTACCAGGGTGTGACTCCGGATTTGGATTCGGAGTTTCATACTCTGTAATTTCCCACGAGTCGGGGTTAACTTTTGCGATCGCATTGCTACCCCGGTAGGCAATCCAGATCATCCCATGAGAGTCTTCCTTGATGCCATAAGGGCGTGCGCGCTCTCTCGGCATCGTGGTCAGTCGGATGTCACCTGTGTCCGGGACAATACGTCCGAGCATATTACTGTTCTGGAGAGTGAACCACATGTCGCCGTTGTTCAGGATAAGCGGTGTGTGTGGGTCGCGTGCAGCGGGATCCGGCATTGGATATACGTCGATTTCGCCCGTTGTGGGGTTAAGTTTGCCAACGGTGCCGTTGCCGTTACCCGTGTACCAGATATTGCCTTCCACATCGTTAATGATGCTGTGTGGCCGCGCGGTCGGATCGAGTTTCCACTCCGTCATTTCGCCTGTTTCGGGATTGAGCCGGCCGATGAGGCTGCCGTACATCCCAGCCCACCAGATCATTCCATCAGGCGTCATTAGCGGATCTCGCGGTCTCTGGCCAAGCGTTGGAGTGTTCCATTCCTGAAAGGTGACACTAACGTCACCAGCAACCAGGGTTGGCTGCCGCGCGGTATCTAGCGGAAAATTATTGCTCAGATAATGGGCAATCTCTCCTGCTAGAGGTTCTGGCAAATCGATCATCTTACTCATGACATTTCGCCATTGCTCGTTGGTGTAGCCAGTAGAATTGGAAATCAGGTCAGTCAGATGGCAGGCGACACAGGCAGCCTGAACCAACTCCTTACCATGGCCGTCCGGTAGCTCGGGGACGCCCTGAGCTTGGGTAAACGCCGGTAAACTGAACGCGAACAATCCCGTAGCGAGACAACGATAAAATAAGGTGGACATGGCTTCTCCCTCTATTAGTAGTTTCAATGCGCGAGCCGCTACCTTATCCGTTGAGTTTTTCGCGCCAAAAGCCGATCGTACTATTCCACGCAAGCGCCGCACCGGCTTCGTTATAGCGGGGCGTCGAATTGTTGTGGAAGCCATGCAGGGTTCCTTCGAACATTTGCATGTCATAATCGACATTGTTCGCTTGCAAAGCTGCTTCGTATTCGGGCCACATAGCATTAATTCGTGCATCGGTACCCGCATAGATAATTAACATCGATGCCTCGATCCTAGATACCTCTTCGCTTGCAGGTGCCGCGCCGTAGAACGGCACACCCGCATTCAGATCGCTACCCAGCGCGACCGCAAGACGATTCGTCATGCCGCCGCCCCAGCAAAAGCCCGTCGCACCGAGATAGCCATTGAAATCATCCTGAGATCTTAAAAATCGTGCGCTATTTATCATATCCTGATCGAGCTCTTCATCATTGAGACCCCGTTGCAGGGCACGACCATCGTCATCATTGCCAGGATATCCGCCGACTGGTGCCAGGCCGTCGGGGGCTAATGCTAGGAATCCAGCTACTGCGGCACGCCGCGCCACATCTTCGATGTGAGGGTTCAATCCACGGTTCTCGTGAATGATTACGACGCCAGGAAAGGGCCCGTCGCCTGCAGGTCGAACGAGATAACCACGCATTCTGCCTGAGGTTCCGCCCGGTGAGTCGTAGTCGACGTAAGTACCTGTCATGCGTGGGTCGGTGAAAGAGATTGTCTGTGCTTCGGCATAACGTGGTAGTAGGGCTTGTGCCATCCATAGAGCGGATATACCACCGATCGTGATTGCCGCTGCACGGCTTAGAAATTCACGGCGGTCCATACGGCCGTGGCAATACTCGTCATAAAGATCAAACACTCGTTGGTCTATTTTTTGTTCCTTTGTCATTGATTGTGTTCCTTCTTTCTTTTGATTATGAGAATAAATATAGGCTTTTGTCGCCTAGACGACAACGATTTTTGTCGTGATGCTCAATTGGTTGAGGATTTGTACATACCCAGTATGTTCTCATCGGCCTAGCCGAAGCTCTCCGATGATGTGCAGCGATTAAGGAAACTAGTTTTGCATTCCAAACCACGGGCGCATCCGAATAGCGATACTACTTCCAGAGAAAGCAGCTATTAGCCACAGCCAGCCATGTAAGCTAGATGAGGCAACACCACTGAAGAATGCGCCGATGTTACAGCCGTAGGCGATCCGTGCACCGTAACCGAGTAGTAATCCTCCGATTATTGCGGCCAACAATGAACGAGCGGGTACGCGCCATGTCGGCGCAAATCTACCTGCCAATCCTGCCGCGGTTAACGCGCCGAGGATAATTCCGAAGTCCATCACCGACGTAATGTCGCGGAAAACGCTCGATTCCAGTGTCCTTGCCGCCGCTTCCGATTGCCAGTAGGGCCAGGCGGACACTTCAATGCCCACTACCGCAGCGATTTTTGAGCCCCACAGTGCAAATCCTGAGGTTACGCCCCAGGGTCGGCCAGCGAGTAATAATGTCGCGATGTTTACCGCAGCCAAACCGACCGCGCCAGCAAGGAACGGCCACGGTCCGCGTAGCCACTTTTGTTGCGGTTCCCTTTCTTTAACGGCCGAAACGTTACCGTGGCGGCGTTGTTCGACGACAACAGAGCCCACCCATAGTGCTATTAACAGCGCGAATGAAATCGTTAGTGCTCCGAGCGTTCCGAACTCGGTTTGCAGGGAGATTGGAGCGAGTCCCCCAACTTGCTGCCATGCTGGTAAATGGAATGCACCTAGAGCAGAGCCGATGACAAATGCGATTAGGGTAACGACCATACGGATGCTGCCACCGCCTACGGTAAATAGGGTTCCTGACGCGCAGCCACCACCTAGTTGCATGCCAACACCGAACAGAAAGGCGCCAGCAATAACAGAGAATCCTAGTGGTCTGATGTTGCCACGAATGTCCATTCCAAGGAATTGTCCGTCTGCAATCAGCGGCAGGAAAACTAACGTAGTGATTGCTAGCATCAGAAGTTGCGCTCGCAGACCCGCCCCATTACCGGTGCGTACGATATTTCTCCATGCCGATGTGAACCCGAACGCGGCATGGTAAAGAATTAGCCCTGCCGCGAAGCCGACCACAAACAATGCGCCCTGCCGCCATCCAAAGCTTTGCGCTAGGTAAGTTGTTAACCCAAGGCTGACGATGGTTCCGATTGCGATAACTCTATGATTCATTGGAGAGGGAAGGTTAACGTCGGAGAGTGACGAATTGATGATCGTTGTGCTCATTAATTTTTTCGCTAGTGTTTACAACTAAATATGTGTGAACTTCGTGCAAGCGGAATTCCACCCAATATAGCCTTGGAAATACGCCAGTTCGCCATGATATTCAATTCGTGTATTCTAATACTTTCCTTTCTGTTCCGATCGTAGTGAAGTGGAATATCATCACTACTTTCTGGCAATATTCGAGACGATATTGTTTTTCCGATATTTTACGATTGTTAACGATAATTTCTATCCTGATGTTTAGTGGGTTGGTTTTCGCTCTTGGCTGGATTTATCGGATCGGCCGCATAGATTAAGGGGATTAATAATGCCGAATAGAAGAGATTTCCTCAGAGCAATGGGTAGTGCCAGTGCAGGTGCTTATTTCTTGGGCCATGGATCGAGGGTGAGTGCACAATCTGGTGGCAAGCAGGTTGTGATTGGAGGGCAGGAGATCAAGATTGTTGATATCCACGCTCACTGCGTCTTCCGGGAGGTAGCGGATGTTATTGCAGGTACAGCGTTTGATCGCCAATTCCCAGATTGGTATGTCCTTGGTGATTTTCGTATGGACGCGATGGACGAGCGCGGTATCGATGTTGCTGCATTAAGTGTGAACAATTATTGGTGGTATGGGGCTGATGAAGATCTCGCGAGCCAGATCGTGCGGATTCATGATGAAGCAATGGCCACTTGGTGTGAAGCACACCCGGATCGATTTGTTGCGTTGACTTCACCGGCGCTACAGCATCCAGATTTAGCTACTGAGCAAGTAGAGTACGCCATCAATGAGCTGGGAGCTCGTGGTGTGTCTGTAGGAGGGACGGTGTTGGGAGAAGCTAATTCCATTGCCAAATACGATCCTTTTTGGGCGAAGGTAGAAGAGCTAGAGGTTCCTGTTTTTATGCATCCGACCGATTCGGTTTATCTTTTTCGAGAGGGCGGATTACCTGAACGTGGCGGTCAAGCGAATATACTCGGGAACCCTTTTGAGACGACGTTTTTTCTGAGTAACCTGATCTTTAATGGAACGCTAGATCGGTTCCCAGGTCTACGGGTATGCGGCGCGCACGGAGGCGGCTATCTGCCGTCTTATATCGGTCGTACGGATTTCGCTTGCGAGCGTGCTAATTCGGACTGCCTGAACGAGAGGGCGCCTAGTGAGTATCTGCGGCAGCAAATCTTGGCCGATACGATGGTTTTTTCGTCAGAAGGGCTTAGGCATCTTGTTGCCGAGATGGGAGCGGATCAACTCGTCTATGGCTCGGATCAGCCATTCTTCTGGCCGGATACTATAGATTTGATAGTCGAAGCAGATTTTTTAACAGACATTGAGAAGGAAGTTATTCTTGGTGGTAATCTTCGAAGGTTATTGCGCATAGAGTCCTAGCGAGAGCGATTATTGGAATCTCGGGCATTAGCTAAAACTTAGAAGTCGGTTTGAGGATGTTTTTTGAGTTTGCACTCGGTACCTCAGACCGAAAGTTTTTGTCTAATGCGCTTCCTTAAGTAACTTAGTAGCGTTTGTTAGTGAGCGAGTTTGATCCACACAGACCCCGTCTGTTTTGAATGGGGTGGTGCCTTTAAGGAAATGAATTTATGATTCTTCGCCACAGTATCTCTAATTTCGTGCTAGCAGTCTCCGCAGTCTTTCTTTTTCAGATTGCGCCGGTTGCAGGTGCCCCTAATATTGTTGTTCTTATTGCTGACGATATGGGTTGGGGGGATGTTGGTTTTAACGGTAGCGAGATTCGCACACCCGAGATCGACCGTCTTGCTGCAGAAGGTATGAGGCTCAATCGCTTCTACGTCCAGGCGGTATGTTCGCCTACTCGTGCGACATTTCTAACGGGGCGATCCCCTCTGAGCACGAGCGTATCGAGTCCATTTGATCCATGGTTTGAAAGAGGGTTACCTACAGATGAGAAGCTAATGCCTGAATATCTTCGGGAAGCAGGCTATCAAACACACGCTGTTGGCAAGTGGCACCTGGGTCCGAATGAATCCATCTACCATCCGTTGAATCACGGTTTCGATACGTTCTATGGAAGTATGCATGGCTACCTTAATCATGAAAGCCATACGATGGCCGGTCGCGTCGACTGGCAGCGTAATGGGGAGACAGTGTTCGAAGTTGGGCACGTCACGGATCTAATCGCGGATGAAGCAGTGCGCCATATACAGGAACGAGACCCCGATCGGCCTATATTTCTATATATTACTTTTACCGCGCCACATGTTCCTTTACAGGCGTCGGAGGAAGCTATCGCCGCATATTCGCACTTGGAGGACCAGACCCGTCGTGTTTACGCAGCGATGGTTTCGGAGATGGATGGGGCAATTGCCCGTATCTCTGAGGCGCTCGATGACGCGGGTATCATGGACGAGACGCTACTGATGTTCTTTAGTGATAATGGTGGTAATCCACGGTTAGGGGCGAATAATGGGCAGCTGCGGGGAGGCAAAGGGTCTCCTTGGGAAGGGGGAATTCGCGTTCCGGCGTTGATCCATGGGCTAGATGCTATTGAGGGCGGAACGGTATTCGATCAACGTCTCACTGTGATGGATTTGCTGCCTACTTTTCTTGCTGCGGCTGATATTCCCATAGATGCCCCGAAGCCGATCGAAGGTCAGAATATGTGGCCAGTTGTTTCAGTCGGTGAGCCGATTGTCAGCCAGGACGTCATACTGAGTAATTATCACAGCTCTACTGATGCGGTTCTGCATGCTTTTTTCAGTGACGACTGGAAGCTAGTACAGGGACTGAATGAGGATGGGGAAGTCCAGAACTATCTGTTCGATATTTACACGGATCCCTATGAGCAAAACGATTTAGCGACTGAGTATCCCGACGTGCTTGCACGGTTAGTTGCCGAACTCGCGGCCGTACCTCAGGTTGAGCCGATTAATAGGGGACAAAGGTACCCAGATATGGACGCTCCGGGTTCTCCGGTTTCAGTTGCCCCCGATACTCGTCCAGCCATAGCTACGCCTTATGCAGAGAGTGGTGTTATTCCTTATCCGCCAGGAAACTACCCCGAGTAATCAGCCTAATAGGCTGCTGTACACGTCTTCATTGAATCCGACTACCAATGTCTTACCAACGTGTGCCGTTGGCGCTCGCAGATTACCTGTCGGTCCTAGCATGGCTTTAACTGCATCCGCCGAAGACTTATCGGCTTTAGAGAAGTCAACAACCTTTTTTCCTTTCGCAACGATTAATTGCGATACGTCTGCCAACAACGCTTCAGCATCCGAGGCCTGAAGTTTTTTGCTTGCGGATACTTGCTCGCCTATTTCAATATTATTTGCCACCAGAAACTTGGCAGCTCGGGTACAGCTGGTTCACCCGTTGCGGTGGTAATACCACTTAACTTTATTGGTCATATAGTACCTCCAGGTCTTGTCATATTTTTGCCGCGTACACGGCCAGGATTAAACGCCTTCAGGATTTATGGTCTCCGCAGAACTGTGTGTACCAATAGTGCGAGAAGGTTCGCCGCCATCGATGTTCTTGCCCGCTGGGAGCCAGGTGCATACTAGTTCAGGATCTTCCCAGACTGTTCGGAACTCGCCGGGAACGAAGTATTCGACGAAGATGAGATTCTCATCGCCATCGTTGACAAAGTTGTGACGCTCAAATTCATAATTGTATAAAGTATCTCCAGCGCTTATCGGTGTTGATCCCTCATTTAAAAGCGCAGTGCCCCGCCCACTGATAATATACTGAAAGTGTTCCGTCTCTTCGTGGTGATGATTTGCTCCTATCGTTCCCGGTGGATAGATAATCATCTCGCCCTTTACCGCCCTTGTACCAAAGAGCGTTGGAGTGACTAGATAGATCCGCGTACGGGCATCGTGCTCGGAATCCAGTACCGGTTCTTCGCGCCAGTTTACGCAACGGAACTCTAGGGTCGATTCACCGAAGCCCGGATCGAATCGGGAGGCATTCGGCACGCCGCCATATAAGACGACCGCGCCTTCATTGGATTTAAGGTTGCCTCCATATCCTGGCGGAAGGAAAATCACATTAGCGTCGGTTAGTTCATGGTGGCCGGTCGATCCATCGAGAGTCGCCGCACCTTCAAGTAGTTGGAACCAGGCGAGATCGGTATTGGCAACGGCAATCCTTACGCATGAGGCGGCATCAATAGCCCATCGGTCCAGGACAATCCAATCATTGCCCACCAGTTCAGACGTAATCAGCGGTTGCCGCGAGACGCCTTCGCTTATCGTGATGCTATCCACACTATTATGGTTTACCAATACAGGCATCGAATGATTCCTAGTTTAGAAAGACGAACTATATCCTAGCAAAGACTTAAATAAGGATTTTTTGCTTACTTCATGATGCTAATAGCCTATTCTAGGCTGATGAGCGAGATACAAGTCAGTAAGCTTCGCATGGTTGGCTTTTCCCTACCGGCTATGGGGCTCAATATGCTCCTAACTGCGGTTTTTGTATTTCTTCCCGCGTTATATGCAGAGCATCGTGGGCTCGATACTGCAGCGGTCGGTGCCATTTTCTTCGGCGCAAAATTCGTCGATATGATAGCGGCACCGCTCTGGGGCCTTTTCATGGACAATTATCAGACCCGTTGGGGGCGCCGCCGACCCTGGTTGGTGTTGTCTGCCCCGATTCTGATGGTAGCGATCTATCTTGCGTATAATCCGCCAGAAATTGTGTCTGGCGTTTATCTATTCCTGACGTTATCGGTCCTCTACATAGGTTGGGACGCTTGGACAATCAGCCATACGGCCTGGGCGCTGGAGCTCTCCCGCGACTACGATCGTCGTTCGCGAATTACAGGATTACTGCAAGTATTAGTCATTGCTGGTGGACTACTAGCGGGTATTGTACCGGCTATCATGGAGCAAATTGCGTCTCCGACTTATGAAGAAAAAGCTTCGGTGATTGGGTGGTTCATGATCATTTTTTTGCCGCTAACAGTAGTTGTTTGCCTACTAAGCGCACCTGAGCGAGAGACTCCGAATCGACCACATCTTGGATTCAAAAAAGGTGTTGCACTGGTTTTCAGTAGCCCGGCCTTGGCTCGGTTGCTTGCTGCGAACGCGTTACTGGGTTTCTCGACATTCATTGTGCAGGGTTTATTTTTCTTTTTCGTTGCTTACGCATTAAATTTGGAGGAGAGAGCAGGGTTCATTCTTATTTTTCTCGTAATCGGCGGATTGATTGGTTTGCCTATTTGGTTGCGGATCGCTGAACGATTAACCAAGCATGCTGCCATGCAGCTTGGTGTAATGACCGGTGCCGTTACTCCGTTGTTACTCCTTCTTCTTCCAGCTGAGCAAGTAGCCCTTACCATAGCTGCGTTCGTGTTAGTCGGTCTGAATTCATCTGCTAATGAGTTCCTACCGAGAGCCATGCTGGCTGACATCTGTGATCAGGATCATCTCAAGAGCGGAACGGAAAGAACAGGCCTCTACTATTCCTTGCTACAACTATCCAGCAAATTCGCGTCCGGTTTCGCTATATTTCTCGGCTTCTCCTTTCTTACTTTCTTCGGCTTTGATCCGGCGCTAGGAGAAAATAATACCGTCGAGGCTTTGCAGCGGTTACGCTATTTGATAGTGGCATTGCCCGTCTTAGCCTATGCCATAGTCATTGGGTTGATGTGGCGTTATCCGATCAATCGGGAACGGCAACATGAGATGCGGGATATCATCGCGGAGCGCGAGAGATTGGCGGTTGCCGATTCGGAAGAGTTGTAGTGTTAAAGAATCGATTGAATCGTCAGCGGATTGGGCTAGCGACTCAGGCTAAAAGGTCGTTAGTCGGTTTCCGCAGTTACTGGATCAATGATTTTTCGGATTTCTGTAACCTTCGTCGCAGGAAAGCCACTACGATCGGCGTGTTCTTGAATTAAGCTTTCACTATCGGATAAATAGATACAGAACGTTTTGTCACCGGCGACATAAGAGTGTTCCCATTGGATTTGTTTGTGTTCGGCTCTCATTTCTGCAAGTACGCCGTTAGATTTTCCTGCAGCTTCGCGCAGCGCTTCGCGTTCGGCTGAACCTATCTCCGGTATGTCGCGTTCGATTACATATCTTGGCATAGTAAGTCCTTTTAATGGCCAATCCGTGATTAGGGCAAGCATTATCGCTAGCCTAGTATAATCGCGCAATATGCTAATTGAGATTTCATAAACTATTTATTTGATGACCGATCGTAGCGCAATAATCGTCCTAGGACTGATCGCCAGTCCGATCGTTTCGCTTGCTCAGAGCAGTCCTTCCAGTGTGATGAAATCATTAGATGCAGTTCGGGTTCAGGAACCGATCACAATCGACGGTTTATTAGATGAGGCCAGTTGGGCTAGTGCCGCTGTCGTTGAGGATGTCCACCAAATTTTGCCTGTGGAATATGCTGAGCCAAGCCAGCGTTCGCTCTTCCTCGTTCTATATGATGACGAAGCGCTCTATCTCGCTGGGAAAATGTACGATGATGAACCAGAGCTGATTACAGCTAATGTTTTACGCGGAAAGAATGGTGATTCCTGGAGAGACGATCAGTTCTACGTTTATCTGGATCCTTTTAATAACAAGCGTAGCGGCTATTTATTTCAGATAAATCCTAATGGTGTATTTGAAGAAGGCATTTTCAGAGGGCCGACCCAAGTGCAATGGGAATGGGAAGGTATTTGGGAGGCTGCGGCGACACAGGACGAAGAAGGTTGGATTGCAGAGACTCGCATTCCATATAAAACGTTGTCGTTTAATTCCGATGCCGATACCTGGGGAATTAATTTCAGACGTAAAGTTGCGCGCAATAATGAGACGATGGGGTGGGTATCTCGAAACCGTCTACAAAGCCCGGCAATTTCGGGCGAAATTACCGGGTTAGAGAACCTTCAGCAAGGCTTAGGTCTTGATGTCGTGACGTCGTTTGCGGCTAGTGAGCAGCGTGTATTCATAACAGGTGGGAACACCTCTGGGGTGGAGCCATCGTTAGACGTGTTTTACAAACTCACCCCTTCTATCAATGCGTCTCTAACAGTGAATACAGATTTCTCGGCCACCGAGGTAGATGAACGGCAGGTCAATCTCACGCGTTTTGGCTTGTTTTTTCCTGAGCAGCGTGGGTTTTTCCTACAGGATACAGATATCTTCGAATTTGGCCGCTTGGGCTTGCGTGAAATAGGGTCCCCTTTTTCACGCTCACTGGAGGAAAATGGGCGTCCGTTTTTCTCGCGCAGTATAGGACTTAGTCAGACAGGGCAACCGGTAGATATTGAAGTAGGCGGTAAACTAACGGGTCGGTTAGGTCGATGGAATATTGGAACGTTAGCGGTCCAACAAGAAAAGTTTAAGGGCGTTGATTCTAAGGACCTGTTTGTAGGGCGTGCGTCTGCGAATATTTTAGCTGAGTCCAGTGTCGGCTTTATTGCTACCGATGGTGATCCGAAATCGAACAAAGATAATAGTCTTGTTGGTGTGGACTTTCTCTATCAAAATACTAGGCTGCCGGGTGGTCGAACGATCGAGTCGGAGCTTTGGTATCAGCAGACGGCTACGGAAGATATTGCGGACGACGATAGCGCCTGGGGTGCGCGTTTCTGGATGCCGAATAGCTCGGGATTTAGAGGCGGAGTTGGTGTCAAGGAGGTTGGAGCAAACTTCAACCCGGCACTTGGGTTCGTTAACCGCAAAAATATTCGGGACATGACAGCCGAACTCGGCTATACCTATAGGCCAATAGGTCGAAGTCTCCGATCTGTATACAGCGGCGCCACGGTGCATCGTATCGAATGGCTCAGCGGCGATTTGCAGAGCGAGGTCGCGAAGTTTCGCGTGAACCTAGAGAATCAGACCGGGGATGGGCTCGACTTCACCTATCAAAATGAGAAGGAGCGACTTCTCCAACCCTTCGAGATATCAAGTGGCGTAATCATCACGCCGGGGAATTATTCATTTGACCAGTTTATAATTGGTGTGAGCTCAGGCTGGCAGCGTCGCACGGTCGTAAATTTCAGCGTTGGTGCTGGGTCGTTCTACGACGGTGATAGAAACACAGTTAGCGGTGATCTCACACTTAGGCCAAGTCCACATTTCCGAACCTTCATAGGGTACAACTACAACGACGTTTCGTTGCCCCAAGGGGATTTTAAGTTACGCCTGGCTCGGATCGGGTTAGACTTTGTATTTTCATCCAAGCTCTCCTGGGCCAACCTCATCCAGTACGATAATGATACTGAGACGGCAGGTATTAACAGTATGATTCATTGGCGACCAGAAGCCGGTCGCGACTTGTTTGTTGTGTTAAATCATAGTCTCGAGGACCCTAATCGTGACGACCATTTTCATTCGGCGTTCGCGGATTTCTCGATCAAATTTAACTACACGTTTCGTTTCTAGTCGCCGGCCGCCGTCACACCGCGGCCTTCATTCTGGGAATAGGTCAGATTGTGCGATTACTTTATAGTGGTGTGCAATTGTAAGGTTCGATTTCATTCCCAGGTCGCCATAGCCAGAATCGGTCTAGTTTCACCGGTTCGGTAAAAGTTAGCGGGTCTGTGGTCTCGAGCGTGTAATTTAGCCGTCGTCCATTCTCTGACACTGTAAAGCGTTCTACGTGCCGGGCCTGTAGGCTCTGAGGAATGCCACGGTTGTCAAAGTAGGGCCAACTGACTAGCGTCGATTGGACCACCAAGGTATCTCTATCCCAATACCCGACTGAGTGACCGAGGATGCTTGGTTCGGGGTCGCTGGGTGCAGTATCTGGGTTCATATAGACCGTCCGGACCGTATCGAATTCCTCCTGGCGAATAAGGATCACGTCTCCTTGGTCCACCAGTTCCATCGGGTAAGGAGGGTCGACAATACTGGGTATGCCTTTCGGCTCGCAGCGGATAGCCGGGTTGTCTGCTATCGGATCCCATGCGGCTTGAGCGGTGATCGCCGCGTCGGTTAGTGGATAGCTATTCGCCCACAGCCTATCCTGACCTGGGCCACCAATGGTGCTCCAGATACGGAATAGACCCATATCTGAAACGTTGCCGACATCGCGCGCTTCGAGATCGGCAATCGTCAGCCTGTTGTCTCGGCCTTCAGAGAAATACCGAACGCCTGAACCTCTCAAGATAAGTTCGCGTCCATCCGGAAACAACACATGATTCCCGGACATCCGGTTACTTTCCTGCTTTGCAGGCCACCCCGCAACGGTTACCAATGCTCCGATCTCGAGGTCCTCCGGAGTAAATCCTATCTGACGCAGTGTGCTTACTGAGTTACTCTCGACAAGCCATATTACCTCTTCGCGATTGGGTTCCCGGGAAGTCAAGGCAAAGCTAATGTGAGGGTTTCGCCATCTGACATCACTAATAACACCCTGTACCTCGATGATTGTGTCAATTTCGAAATAAACGTTCGCTGAGTGATGCCCGATCGCTGCAGATACTGGTAGGAAACCGAGTACGCTTAGTACTCTCGAAGAGAAAACTACCCAACCGATTTTTATCATTTTTATTCCAGGCTGTTGGCTAAGGTGTAAAAACTTCAACGACGTAGGCACTCACATCGCGAATTTTCACCAGTGACAGGGTTGATGTGAATGGTGGCATGTCATTTTGGCCCTGGGCAACGATCCTCGCAAGTGTGTTCAAAGATTGGCCTGGTGTGATTGGTGCACCAGTACCGTGCCCTCCCTGGCCGTCTTCGCCGTGGCATGCTGCACAGGCCTAGGCGTAGACAACCCGCCCATTATCAATATTTGTAAATCCGAGACAGATATATCGTAAATTTTCCACAGATCAATTCTCGACTACATCAGGTTAACGGCTATTGTTCAGTTACGTGTCCCGTAAGTCAGCATAAGCGCTTTATTCTTAGAATATTATACTTGTGCTGCTATGGATCGAGTGATGCGATGTAAGCGGAGAGGTTGATCACGTCTTCGTCTGTTAAATTAGCAACGACGGCTAGCATCAGTGCAGTTGAAACCCCGGTTCGTGCGCCATGCTTGATGTCCCAGAGCGAGCGAGCCATATAGATGGGTGACATACCCGCAATGCCAGGTATATCTCCCAAGCCCTTTAAGTCCGTGCCATGACAGATATCGCATTGAATTGTTCGGCCCTGACCCGTTGTCGCGAGTTCTCGACCGGCATCGAGGCTTCCAGGTGGCACATACGCGATGAATGGGCTATGCGGGTCGCGACGTTCCGCTCGGTGAGAGTTTTCGGGGATTTCGATTATCCGCTGACCAATTGATTCCATGCCACCGTTCGGTTCTGCGTGTCGCATATTGCCAGGACCGACATAGGTTTCGGGAACCATATTCGCTTCGATCACAGTTACCCATTTTACGGGTTCAAGTTGAGCATAGTACTCAGCAGCGGCTCGTACCTCTTCGTCAGTTGCGTGAGTTGCGCTAAGCAGCATGCTGTTATGTCTTCGATAAAGACTGATTCTCGCGCCACTTTTATAATCCTGCATTTGTTGGATGACATAGTTAACTGGTAGCCCTGCCATCATCGAGGATTCGGGATGTCCCATACCATGTAACATGTGGCACTGCCCACAGGCACGTACGTTAGGTCGTCGGCCGTTTGAGACCACTGTTGGCATCGGCGGAGTCTCATCGGGATACCAGTTCGGCGGATTAAAGGGATCGTCGATTTGCGTTTGCGTCACCAGCAAATCGCTACCGGGAACACTTAAAAGAGTACCGTCGTCCGGTCCGCGGCCACGGCCTTCATCCATAAGCGGGTAGGCCCATCCCGGCGGCTCAAATTCGTCTTGAGCTAGGGCGCCGTATGCTATAAACAAAGCGATAGTGCTACCGAGTAACTTTTTCATTTCTGTTTTTTCCGTAAGTTGTAGCCAAAATGCTCTCCATGTTTTCGTTTAGGCCGACGATGTATGTTATTGCTAAAGACGTTGTGGGGCTACGGTCAGTGCGATATTTTGTGCTCACTAGCGGTATCTCATAGTGCGGAAAAGTATCGAGGTTTCCGCAAATCATGTGTGGGCTATGATAGTAATGCATACCCTTTGGAGGAAGGTGAGATGGACAGGCTTTCGCTAATATTTTTTTTATTTAGTCCTGCGCTTCTCGGTGCCCAGGAACTCCCGATTGAGCTTGCAGAGCCGCTTGCGGCTCAGGGGCTGCTGGAAGGTGATCCCGACGAATTAGGACTCTCGTCAGCTCGCCTTGAGAGAATTGACGGTCTCATTTCAGCTGCTATAGACGATGAGGAAATTGTTGGGGCTGTAGCACTCGTTGCACGGCGAGGGCGGGTCGCTTATGGGAAGGCATTCGGCATGGCCGATAGTGACGATAGCGAACCGATGAAGGTTGACACGTTATTTCGGATCGCGTCGATGACTAAACCTATTACAAGCTTGGCAGTGATGATGTTACACGAGGAGGGATTCTTCCTATTACGTGATCCAATAGCGAAATATATTCCGGAGTTTAATGATCCGGTGATTTTGACGTCGGTTTCTGATGGTTTTGAGACACGTGCCGCCCAGTCGGATATAACGATTCAGCAACTGCTGACCCATACGTCTGGGATCAGCTACGGCTTTATAAGTAATACGTTAGAAAGAGAGCGATTAGCGCAGCTGTATGATGAAGCTGGCATATCCGACGGAATATCAGGCACGGACGGTGTTATTGCAGACCTAAGTCGGCAGCTTGACGGACTACCGTTACTATTCGAGCCGGGAACTGAGTTTGCTTATGGACTTTCTACTGACGTGCTAGGTCATTTCGTGGAGGTTGTTTCTGGTGTGTCGCTGGCCGAATTTTTCGAGACGCGCATCTTCGGACCGCTCAGGATGCGAGATAGTCGCTTCTATCTCGAAGCAGAGGGAGCTGAGAGGCTGGCCTCGGTATATACCTCTGCAGCGGGCGGTGGTATCCGAGAAGTGCCCGCGGGGCCTACGGTAAGCTATCCGTATGTAGGACCGCGAAGTTACTACTCGGGTGGTGCTGGATTAATCTCTACGGTTGGTGATTACGCTCGGTTTCTGCAGATGTTTCTCAACGGTGGTGAGCTTGATGGTGTCCGTCTGCTTAGTAGGCACTCGGTTGGACTTATGATAAAAAACAATATTGGTAGTCTCAGCGCGGGCCCGGGCGTAAAATTCGGCTTGGGTTTTGCCGTAGTAGATGATCCGGGCGTGCTCGGAGATTTAAGATCAGAGGGTACGTATTACTGGAGCGGAATATTTCATACGCGGTTTTTTGTTGACCCTTCCGAACAACTTATCGGGGTGTTCATGGCGCAACTTAGCCCGCGCGATGGAGCGACAGTGGGGAATAGATTTGTAAATGTTGTTTATCAGGCAATTGTCGACTAGCGGAAGATCGGGTGTCGGAGGAAAAAATTAAGAAGGGTATCGATCATACTCGTCGTAATCTGGTGGCGTCGGTTACAGGCATGGGCTTAGTAGCACCTTTCGTCGCCGGTAGCCGCTTTCGCTTAGAAGAACCTATTACCTTGCGATATACCGGGCATATACCTCGGTCACACGGTCTTTATACACAGGGTTTTGTGCCTTTTGCTGAACTCGTCGAGCGGGAGACTGAGGGTAGGCTACTACTTCAGTCATTTCCCGACAGACTATTGCACGGGCCTATCGACGGTTTTAAAGCAGTGGTCACCGGAATTACCGACTACACGCACTCGTACGTCACATACCAACCCGGAAGTTTCAAGCTTTTGCATTTACCGCAGTTGCCGTTTCTTTTTCCGAGTCCCCAGGTTGGAAGCCTAGTCGTCGAAGAGCTTTATCCAAAATATTTCAAGACAGAATTCGAGCGTATGGGTGTCTACTTAGCGCACTGTGACTGCACTAGCCCGTATAACTTGATCTCGAAGGTTCCGATTCGGCGTCTCGAAGATCTCAACGGATTGAAGTTGCGGGTCACAGGTGGCTTAAGTTCCGATATTTTTCACGAGCTAGGAGCAGTCCCGGTAGTTATCGCCGCGGCTGAGATCTACCCAGCTTTTCAGCGTGGTATCATCGACGCGGTCGCGCTGTCTGTTTCCGATATTGCGGCCTATCGGCTTCATGAGATTGGCCGCTACTATACGATCGCGGATATTAATGTAACGCTCCTACACTATAGCCTGAACCAAAGAGCTTTCGATGCTCTTCCTCAAGACTTACAAGTTAGCTTCTATCGATTGCTTCGGGTCAGAAGTCAGCTAGTGGTTCAGAACTGGTATAGCGGTGCTGCAGACGAACGTGCATTTGCTGCATTGCGCGAAGCGGGTGTAGATATACTTGAGCTCGAGGAAAGTGAACTTGATCGCTGGCGGGAAACGGTTGCTCCATTGAAAGAACGTTATATAGCACGATATGAAGCGGAAGGATTGGCCGCGCGTGCTGCGGTAGCAGATATGGAAGCACTCGCCAAGGACGTTGCGTCGCTCACCAATGAGCAGATCAATGCTCGAATCCGTGATATGCCGACTCAGGGTATTATCGATCTGTGATTGCTGAACGTTTCGACCGCTGGTCTTTCCAAGTGGCCCGCTTGCTCTATAATTTCGGCGTGTACGGTGTTCTACCGGCACTGTTCTTACTAGTTACTCTAGATGTGATCCTTCGTTATGCTTTCAACTCACCGCTGCAATGGGGTAGGGACGCGAACGGGCTATTGCTGCTAATGACTCTTTTTTCTGCGCTACCACACGCCTGGGATAAGGGTTACCACATTCGTATGGAAATTATTTATGGGCGGCTATCTTCACGCTGGCGCAGTATCGCCGATGTTTTTTCTGCTATAGCCGGTTTTTTCTTTTTCGTGTTGCTTAGTATTCAGGCAATCTTATTTTCTCGCTATATGGTCGTCACTGAAGAGACTGGAGAGGACTTGAATATGCCGCTTTGGCCTTTCATGCTCTTCCTCGCTTTTAGTGGAATAATCTTTTCGGCAAGGCTACTTGCGAATCCTGCAGCGACCCAAGAGCACGAGCAAGGCACCTCCAGTAAATGAGTTTGATTGCGCTTGGTATCGCTGGAATCGTCCTGCTACTAGCACTATTAGCCATTGGTGTCCCAATCGCATTTGCCATGGCCTTCTCTGGGGTTATGGGTTTATGGATCGTTGAGGGTCCAGGCCCTACTCTGGCGTACGCGGTGCTGGTTCCATGGGAACACGGGCGAGATTTTATCTTTGTCACTGTACCGCTGTTCGTGTTGATGGGTCAGCTTTTTTATCATGCCGGACTTGCCAGCGACCTTTACGAGGGCCTGCGTAGTTGGGTTGGGCGAGTTCCTGGTGGTATGGCGATCTCATCGGTTCTAGCTTGCGGCGGATTTGGCGCCGTCACAGGATCCAGTATCGCGACTGTGGCGACCATGGGAACCATCGTTATGCCCGAGATGCGCCGCTATCGCTACGATTCCCGCTTAGCGACGGGAGCCTTGGCGGCATCCGGTACATTGGGCATCCTAATACCACCAAGCCTAATATTTATATTCTATGGTGTCATGACGGAGACTTCTATCGGGGCGCTGTTCATTGCGGGCATAGTACCGGGGCTGATAACGGCCCTGATGTTCTCATCGATCATATTTATCCGCTGCGTTTTAAATCCATCACTTGGTCCACGGGGCCCAAAGGCAAGTCTACGCGAGCGCGTCGATTCCTTTAGAAAACTTGGGCCTGTTGTCGGCCTCTTCATTCTCATCATCGGCGGAATTTATGCCGGGATCTTCACGCCAACGGAAGCAGCGGGTGTCGGTTGCACAGGTGTGCTAGCAATAGCGCTTGTGCAGCGGAAACTCAGTCGCAGCGCTATTGCAGCAGCGCTACGCAGTACAGCGCTAATAAGTGCGATGATCTTCGCTATTATCGTTGGAGGGTACATACTCGCACGTTTTCTTGCTGTTACAGGGCTGACCGAGGAGATTGTTGGGCTGATCATCGCGGCGGATCTCGGTCAGGTCGGCTTCCTCTTGTTACTCGTGCTGCTCTATTTCGTGCTCGGTGCCATGTTAGATGTTTTTGGTATGCTCGTGTTGACTGTTCCATTCCTATTGCCGGTTACTGTTCAGCTTGGAATCGACCCGATTTGGTTTGGTGTCTTCGTGGTTATTATGGCTGAATTGGCGTTAATCACGCCGCCTATTGGGGCGAATGTTTTCATAATGCGAAGAGTTGCTCCGGAGGTACCCATGGAGGAGATTTTCCGCGGTGTTTTCCCCTTTGTTCTTGGCGAGCTAGTCGTGCTGGCATTATTGATCCAGTTTCCCGATCTCGCTTTGTGGCTGGTCGAGCGGATGGGATGAAGCGCGAAGAACCGGTCCTGACTACTCTTCGGCGCACTCGTATAGCGGAACTTCAAGCCCTGGTCTCTAGTTCCAGTATTTTTTCAAATAAGCGGGCCCGATCTCACTATATTCTCCAAGCTCGAGCTAAAGTGGTTAGCTGCTGTAGCCTAAGTCCAATCGATGGGTTAGTTGTAGACGCAAATAGGATAAGAACCAATATCTAGTTGAGTCTAGCGCGACAACGCGGTGCGTTTCCCCTAGTCTTAGGTTGCTGGATAGAGGTAGTAAGTTAATGAAAGCAGTTCCGCAGATTACTTTAGTGGAAGCAACGAAGCTGATTAAGGACGGGGACACAATAGTCCTTGGTGGTTTCGGTATGACTGGCACGCCGGTACATCTTCTCGACGCACTGGCCGATTGTGGCGTCAAAGATCTGACGATCATAAGCAACAACCTCAGTGAACCCGGTCTAGGTGCCTCTAAATTGCTGCGTAACGGTCAGCTTCGAAAGACAATAGGTTCATTCTTTACAACTAACCCAGAGGCTGTCGAGGCGGCCCAGTCAGGTGAGATTGAGGTCGAGCTATTGCCTCAGGGCAGTATGGCCGAGGCGCTCAGGGCTGCCGGAGCAGGTATCGGTGGTTTCTTTACGCCGACCGCTGCGGGGACGCCGCTCGTCGAGGGTCGGGAGACACGTGTTATTGATGGTGTAGAACAGGTTTATCAGCCCGCGTTGAAAGCAGACGTAGCGTTGATTCGAGCCTGGTCCGCGGATACGACCGGCAACCTCGTTTATCGGATGACAGAGAACAACTTTAATCAGTCTGCGGCTACCGCGGCAAAACTCGTTATAGCCGAGGTGGAGGAGATCGTCCCCGTTGGCGATCTTGACCCGAATTACATACATACTCAGGGCTGCTATGTGGATTACCTCGTTGCGGCAAATTTGAGCGAGGACGAACTTGGTTCGTCTGCCTCTGTTGCTGGGAGTTTGAAGAAAGTCGATGAAGGTCGTATGAATATGGCTCGTGCGGCGTTGGAAGAACTTAGATCAGGTGATGTGGTGAATCTCGGAATTGGCATTCCAACTCTGGTGGCGGATCTACTGACACCGGAGAGCGGTGTTACGCTACAGTCGGAAAATGGCATGCTTGGCTTGGGGCCGGAGCCGGCGAGTGGTGGTGCGATGGAGTTTCCTGTTAACGCCGGCAAAATCCCGGTCACGGCATTGCCCGGAGCCAGCTATTTCGACAGCGTGGCGTCTTTCGCGATGATCCGTGGCGGGCATGTGGACGTCGCGATAATGGGCGGATTACAAGTTGACGAAAAAGCTAATCTCGCCAATTGGGCTATCCCAGGCAAACCTCTGCTCGGCGTCGGTGGTGCAATGGATTTAGCGTCCGGTGCAAAGAAGTTGATTATAACGATGACGCACATGTCCCGGGACGGGTCCTCTAAGGTCGTGCCTGAATGCACGTTACCACTGACCTCTGCTCGCGCGGTAGATGTGTTGATAACGGAGATAGCTAAATTCCGATACCTTAATGGCCGACTAACGTTAGTTGCACTAATCGGCGGAGCGACGTTGGAAGAGGTAGCTGCGAAGACAGATGCGGAATACGATGTAGCAGTCGAGTAGCATAAGCTTTGAATACGTGCGCGGCGGTATGGTTAAACTAATTAGTAAGTCATTATCTTGGCGCTGTGCTGGCTATAAGTTTAGTTGTGACTGATCCCGATCATCTTTCCCGTCCATGGGAGCTGAGTTCGCAGAAAAACTTCGCCGCGATTGACTTATGAGTTCATTGAAGTGGGTTGCCAATTACCGCTCCCGGCTAGATGAGAGATCGGTGTCTCGCGTCGATCTTTATTGAGGCCATCTAGGAGGTTTTAGCAATGAAGTTGAGTGTTCAGGTGCCAACATACTTTGCATAAACGCTTCGTGCGACATTTGCCTTGGTCGTCCCATGAATAATTGCGCGGCCGTCTGGGAACAGGCTTAGCTGGTAATTTTTGCCATTATCGTTGATCTTGGCGCGCAGCATATAGGGACCGGTGAGGACCTCGCCATGTTCGCGTAGGCGGGTAGCAATTTCATCGAAGTTGAGTGTGATTGAACTTTGCTTGTGCTTGAGTTGCACGGCATCATGGCCACAGAGCGTTACTGTCCCCGATCCGAGTGTGCCGTCGAGATAGTCGAACCGGTGGTGCTTGCAGCATGGGCAGTCGCTCTGGTCGTAAGTTTCGCCGACTCTGAGCTGAGCGACTGTATTTTCCCAAAGATCTACGTTGAGCAGAGTGGGGTTGACTTGTGCGTAGCTTGATGTGAGCACCTTAAGTATTTCCGCTACTTGAAAGCTCGCGATCGTCGTCACCACTGGTGCTAGGATGCCGACCGTGTCGCAGGTTGGACTCGTACCTGGTGGCGGCGCTTCTTCAAAGAGGCAACGAAAACAAGGCGTGGCATATGATTTATCAGAGCAAGTTTCCCATGGAGCGTTACCTTCGGTTGTGTGCGGGAGAATAGTAAAGACAGTGCCGACTGTTCCAACAGCGGCGCCGTAGGTATAAGGAATACTGTACTTAACAGCAAGGTCGTTCGCTAGGTATCTAGTTTCAAAATTGTCGAGCCCATCGACAAGTACGTCAACATTGTTTGAATATTGTTCAATATTACGATAGTTGAGGTCGTCTACGATGGCTGTTACGCGCACGCAAGAGTTGATTTGCGCTATACGGCGCTTAGCTGCTTCAGCTTTGGGGATAAAGTCTGAGACATCGTGCTCGTCGAAAAGTACCTGTCGCTGAAGATTAGTTAAATCGGTAAAGTCGCGGTCAGCGATTTTCAGGTGCCCCACACCAGCACGAGCGAGCAGGTCCGCTGCCATGCTGCCGAGCGCTCCGCATCCCAGTATCAGTACCGTAGAGTCAAGAAGCTTGCGCTGCCCCTCTTCTCCGAAGTTGGGCAAAAGCGTCTGACGGTTGTAGCGGTATAAGTCGTCGTTCATGAGACACTAACAGTCGTGCTGGAGCGGGTGATAGTCAATACTGAATTCTACTGAATTAGGAACAGTTGAGTTAGATGAGCCGTTTTCTCTTGTCTTCTCGTACTAGTATCCGCGAGAATAGGTATAGAATCCTATAGATATTTGTTTGATCCTAAATACTCAGTCGTGAGGAGAGATAACACAATGGCAACTTATGCATGTGAAAAATGTGATATGAGCGTGAACGCTAGCTGCGGACATTGCGATACCGCACTTGAGAACGGCGTGTTAGATGTAGGCGAAGGTAAACAGGTGCAGATTTCTCAGTGCCCTAATGGCCACGGAAAGATCAAGTCGCCCCTATGTTGCGGGCAAGATATGAGTTGTTCCGCTGCCTAACTGCAGGAAAATCTCTATACTTCTCGAGCATTCGCGTTGATGGAAAGCTTAGTCGTCCCAATCAAGGACGCAGTTATAAGGTGGTATTACTATGCCAGGCGTCCAAGGCCTATTTCTCTCAATTGTGAACGGTCGAGTGAACATCACTGGGTCGAAAATAGTTACTGCATGATTTAACAAGTTTCCACCGTCGGATACTGATAATCTTTCTAGTGTGGTTGATTGGTCTGATTGCGGAATACCTAGCTCCGCCCAATAGGGGAAGTCGATATGCGTCGTGGTGACGACTAATGTCTCACCAGCCCAGCGGCCCGTCGAGTAACCGCCGATTGATGGTTCTGGCTCAGGAGCCGTCTCTGTGTTCATATAAATAGTTCGTCGAGCATTGAATGTCGCGACCTCGATTATTATTCGGTCACCCTCGTCGGCTATACGCATCGGTACGGGATCGAACATGTCCGGCATCCCTTGTCTGCATTCTGATATCTCAATATTGTCCGTCACCGGGTCATAGAGTGTGTTTAGCTCACGGCCGCGTTCGCTCAACCAATCTCTAGATACATCTCTTTCAGGTCCCCTACCTATTATCCTTCCCCAAGTACGAAAGATGCTATGCGCGGTACGTTTCTCCTCGGCTTCCAATGTGGGATCGGGTACCCGGCCTGTGTCGACGATTGTTTCATTCGACCAACGAAGTTCACGGTCGCCTTGTACATATTCCACCCCGTTTGGCATTAGTACATGAATCGGGCCCATAGTATTGGCGCCTC
>JBJKYL010000002.1:0-35071 GCA_045561055.1 Candidatus Rariloculaceae bacterium
CTAGTCATCGTATGTGATGGTAGCGAAGACGCGGACCGTCGCATCGCTCGCGTATTGTGGAACGACCCTGCAAGTGGTGTCATGCGACATGCGGATGCCGGTTACGAAGTCGCTATCGACTGTGCTAGAGACAACGACCTTGATTTGCCGATGATCAAGTACTGATCGAAGCGAATAGAAAATAGATGAACCTTGAAATTGACAAGCAATCTATTTCTCTGGCCGAGCTCCGGCGGGCATGGGAATCACCGCTTCAGATTCGACTAGGTGATGGAGCTCGTAGCACTGTCGAGAAGTCTCAAACGTACATAGATGAGTTCCTAGCGGAAGGCAGAATCGCCTATGGAGTCAATACCGGTTTCGGGCAGCTCGCTAAAGTCAGCATCAATCACGACGAGCTGAAGCCTCTGCAGAAAAACCTTCTTCGCTCGCATGCCGCCGGTGTTGGCGAACCGCTTCCAGATGCAGTAGTACGCCTTTCCATGGTCATGAAAGTTGTTGCCCTTGCGAGAGGCTACTCAGGCGTTCGGCCAGAACTGATCGACGCACTGTGTATCCTTATTAGCAATGGCATCTGCCCGGTTGTTCCGTCTAAAGGTTCTGTCGGAGCATCTGGCGATCTCGCACCACTCGCACATATCGCCGGAATCTTGATTGGCGATGGCGATGCTTCCTACAACGGAAAGATTATCTCAGGCTCGGAGGCCTTGGATCGAGTAGGCCTTAGACCGTTAGAGCTTGCTCCGAAAGAAGGATTGGCGCTTCTAAACGGAACTCAGGTTTCTACCTCATTAGCGTTAGCTGCGCTGTTTCAAGCGGAGCACACGCTGTCTGCTTCGGTTGTCGCAGGCGCAATGTCGACGGATGCAATAAAGGGGAGTGATACACCGTTCGATGAGCGTATACATCGAACTCGAGGGCATCGCGGCCAGTTGGAAATTAGCGAATTGCTACGGACATTGATGAAAGGTAGCCAAATTCGCAATTCGCATCTGTCTTGCGATCGTGTGCAGGATCCTTACTCGATTCGCTGCCAACCACAGGTCGTCGGTGCGTGCCTGGGCGTCCTGCAACATGCCGCTGAGGTCCTGCAGATAGAGGCTAACGCGGTTACCGATAACCCTCTTGTGTTCCCCGACACGGATTCAATTTTATCAGGAGGTAATTTCCACGCAGAGCCAGTAGCGCTAGTTTCAGACTATCTCGCCTTGTCTATTGCTGAAATAGGATCGATATCTGAACGGCGCATTGCGTTACTTATCGATTCGGACTTGAGTGGGCTTCCGGCGTTCTTAGTCAAAGAGAGTGGGCTGAATTCTGGCTTTATGATGGCGCAAGTTACCGCTGCGGCGCTCGCGTCCGAAAATAAGTCTCTAGCACACCCAGCTAGTGTGGATAGCATTCCGACATCCGCGAATCAGGAAGATCACGTCAGCATGGCAACATTCGCGGCGCGGCGCCTACACAACATGCTCGAGAATACTACTCATATCGTAGCGATAGAACTGCTGGCTGCAGCTCAGGGACTCGAATTTCACTACCCATTAAAATCATCCGAACCGCTTAAGAACGCATTGCAGAAGGTTCGAGAAATATCCGTGACCTATACTCACGATCGATCCTTGTCCATCGAAATAGAGGCACTCGCGCAGAAAATAGAGAGAGGTGCGTTCTGTGACTATGCCAGGACTATACTTCCAAGCATGAACTCGTGATGGACAGTTTTTTTTTTGAACGAGGCAGTTCGCCAATCCTAATTAGTATTCCGCATGACGGTCGCGACTTAACGCCAGGCATGGAAGAACGAATGTCGGAGGCAGGAAAATCGCTGCCGGACACGGACTGGCACGTGCGCAAACTTTACGAATTTTCTAGCCAGCTTGGCGCAAACGTTCTGGCAGCGCGTTTCTCTCGATACGTTACTGACCTGAATCGTCCGTCGTCGGATACCGATCTTTACGAAGGACAATTATCGACTGGGTTGTGCCCATCGAAGACTTTCGACGGTGAGGATATTTACACTCATGGAAATACGTGCGAAGCCCTCGAACAGGAGCAGCGAACTCAAATCTATTGGCAGCCTTACCACTATCTTCTAGATACTGAACTCAAGAGGATCAGCCAGCAGTTTGGCTATGCGTTACTGTGGGATGCGCATTCCATACGCTCTGAGGTCCCGGGTTTGTTCAACGGCGTATTGCCTGACATAAATATCGGAACCAACGACGGCGCAAGTTGCGGTTCGCATTTACAGAGCGCTGTCCACAAAGTAGCAAAAAAATCTGATTACTCAGTCGTTCTCAATGAGCGCTTTAAAGGCGGTTACATTACGCGCAATTACGGCAACCCAGACGGTAACGTTCATGCCATTCAACTGGAGTTAGCACAGCGTTCATATATGGACGAGAAAACTCTATGCTACGACGAGGAATCGGCCACCCGGTTAAGTGACACACTCCTTGCTATGCTGAGCGAGTTCGTCTCTAACGCTCAACTAACCTCTAAAAAAATAGGCAGCAAGGTATCGCAATCTAAATCGGCTTGATGTTCGTAACTGTTCCCGTAAACGCACATCACGCGGCCTCTGCCGCTTTCCTCGTCTCCGAGAGCCTCGAGATCGAAAGCGTGGATTACGAAAGACACTCTACCCAATTTTTCGGCGAAAATTTAACCCTGCCCAGGAGGAATATCGTGAGCATCTCCGGCAGCTTTACAAGCGGCGGGTCCAAAAGTACGCTGCTACGAATACTATGATGTTGAACTTCAATCATCTTCTCTCAGAGTAGAGGCTTATCGCGGATGAAGCTGCGCACAGATACGATCACCCGGCGTGATGCGCTTCACTTAGCTGGTATGGGGGTCGCAGGTTTCGCGACTACAAATCTCACTCCGTTGGCTCTGGCGCAAACTCCAGGCCGGATCGATGTCCACCATCACTGGCATCCGCCTCCGATCACGACCGCCTTTCGAGGTGTAAGCATCGGTGCTGCATGGCCGGGCGGCGAGTGGAAACCCGAAAGAGCACTGTCGTTGATGGATCGGTTCGAAATCCAGATTGGGTTGCTGTCGGTGCGGAACCCGAGAGAGAGAGAGGTGTCGAGCGAACTCTGCCGGGTAGTCAATGAAGCGGCCGCGGAGTTGGTACAGTCCTATCCGACAAGATTCGGCGCTCTCGCAATGGTGCCGCAGTACGACGCCGAAGCCTCAGTTGACGAAGCGATTTATGCACTCGACACTCTCGGGCTAGACGGAATGTCACTGAATCCTAGCGTCGACAATGTCTATCTTGGTCCTCCCGAACTCGAACCGCTGATGGAGGAATTAGATCGACGTAACACGGTCGTTTTAATACACCCGACTAGCCCATTCTACTTCAACGAACTCAATCTGGATTTCCAGAGCTCCGTGATCGAGTACGTATTTGAGACCACTCGTGCGATACTAAATCTCATCACGAGCGGCAACATCGAACGACACCCAAACATTCGATTTATAACGGCACACGCAGGCGGCGCCGCTCCCTATATCGCGGCGCGCCTTGACGATCAGGCTATCCGCAATACGCCCGAGGTACTGGAGCGGGCACCGAAAGGCATCCTGCATTACATGAAGACACTCTATTACGGCACGGCTCAATCAGCATCGCCGTATTCCCTGGCTGCGCTCCTCAAGCTGGTTGATTCAACTAAGGTAATATTCGGCACTGACTTGCCGATCTCCTCACCGTCATTGGTCTCGCAGTCCGACACGGTGCTGCAAAACTCTCCCCAACTAAGCCCAGAAGACATCGTTCTAATCGAACGGGATAACGCCGCGCGCCTGTTCCCTCGTCTTCGCCAAAATCAGTAAAGTCCGGCAGTTAATCGGCTACTCGCTGCTACGCAACGCGCGTATTCTAGCCTTATCAGCTTGTATCGGGTAACTCGAGCGACTTGATATTCATAGTGTCTGATTGGCCTCTCTGGACTCGAGCCATCACGCAGTCGGCTCGGAAAGCGCGAATCCGATTCCGACGCCGTCGTGGCAGCAGCAGAGTCAGAATCAATGGCCGTGCATGTGCGCGCGATCTAACCTCAGCATCGCAATTGAGGCACTAACCTTTCAACTGGGGTTTCGGAATATTGACAGACTCTTGGCCAATCAGTTTTTCAAGATTGCGCCGAAATTGTAGCGATGCCGCATCCAACCCTAGGTTGAGATGCCGGCTAGTTTCACTTGCAATCCCAGTGTGTACCGCCTCCAGCACATCTCGATCTTCAAGGAAAGCCGCTTTGGCGCCAGACGCTATCTTCTCAGTCACGTCCTTGTTACCCGGATCGGTGTTTCGATGCTGAAGCCAATAATAACGCGTGTTATCCGCATCAATCGGCGTCATGAAATTATAAGAGATCATGACATAGGTTAATTCATCGACCAGCGAGTCCGGGCCGCCATTCCCCGCAGGAAAGAAAATCGATTTGTTTATTGCCGTACTCGGATATTGCGCCTCGTAGTATTGCAAACGGTCACAATTCCCTTCGAAATGCACTAGCGGCGCGTAAAAGGGTGGCAGTTTATGGTCGTAAATCCATCGATGAACGATCAGACCTTTGTCAGTCTCCGATATTGCTAGTGGCGTGCTGTCCGTACCAGGAGCGTCAAAGGAGGTTCGGTGTACCCACGCGACATGCGAAGGGTCTAGTAAATTATCCGTGAGGTATTGATAGTTGCATGCACATGTCAAGGCATCGCCAGTCGTGATTTCCCAATCCGGGTTTCCGTAGTTCTCAATATCGATTACTAAACTCTCATCTGAAAGCTCAGCATTACCCATCCAAATCCAGAGTAAGCCCCACCTATCAACTACCGGATAACTTCGAACGATCGCTGAGGGTGGGATTCGGTTTTGCGTCGGCGCAGCAACGCATTGGCCTGATGAATTAAATTGCAGTCCGTGATAACCGCATTCAATATTATCATTTAGTAGCCTACCTTTGGATAATGGCAATCGTCGGTGTGGGCAGGAATCTTCCAGTGCCACTGGTTCGCCGCTCTCTGTGCGGTATACAACTATATTCTCACCAAGTATACGGCGCACCGATAATTTCGCCTCAATTTCCGAAGAAAGCGCGGCGACATACCAGCTATTTCTAAGGTACATGCTTACTCCGGTTAAGGCGGATAAACTCAGAAAAGCTAATCATAAAATCCAATTGAATCACCCTCTGTGGTAACGCCTAGCCCATTTAATAACCGATTTGAATAGTTAAAATAGGCAGCGACCTGATTTACCTCAAGAATTTCACCATCTGTACAATCGTTCTCACGAAGAATATCGATATCTGAGGCCTCCATTGTTGCAACATCGGCTGTCAATTTCGCCGCGTACTGCAATAGCGCTAACTGCTTTCCTTCAAATTGATCCTGCGGAGTTCCAGCATTCAGGCTTTGTAAAATGCCATCACATCGCTCTTCATCATTAAGTAAGCGCCGTACGTTCATAAAATGATGGGTCAAGCTGTAGGCGCAATCATTTTTGATGCTCACATAAGACGCAACGACTTCCAGAAACGACAATGGCAACTGTATATCCGGGTGGTGCAAGACACTTCGGTAAAGCACCACATGACCATGCATTGTGTGCGGCCGTAAGGAATGCACTTTCATGACATTGTCGACGGTACCATGCGGCGTCATCGCCTCGTCATACAACTCCCGCAGAACACCTGTTGCCTCGTCCTCCGGAATCATTTTTATCCAAGCTGTCATTAACTACTCCCTGTGCAGAAGGGCTTCTATGTAACCGATGGCGAACCTGAGAATACTCGCCGTACCATCGGCTCAAAAAACTCAATCGGCAGATTCTCTATGCTCGGATTGATCGCCACAATATCGTAACGCTCGATAAATTCTTCAGTCCAAGCGAAATACGGATGTCCTCTCCACCGCTCGCGCTCATTAATGAAATCGGGATCTTCCGGTTGGTAGTACCCGTGCAGGTGAATCCGTTGAAAGATCTCGTGGTGTTCGATCATCCAAATATTCTTCTCAGAGACGAACGGTCGAATTAGGTCGGCAGCAAACCGACCGTGATTTTCAGGGCAAACGATGAATCCTAGGTCGTGAAAAAGCCCTGTCACGATTGTGTCTTCGTCGTGACCGTCTTGATGTAGCATCGTCGCCGTCTGGAGGCAGTGTTCGTAGTTATTAATCAAATAGCCGAATGTCGGCGCATCACGCGAGGCTGTTAGCATCTCCAGCGCCTGCTTGGCACGCTGCTCACCCTGGTACACCACCCGTTGCCGATTCATATCAGCCCAGTCCTCAGGGCTGTAATCATCCATGCTATAGGCTTCAATATAACGCCAATCGGATTTAAGCAGTGCGTCACGCTCGCCGACCTTTCGATCAGCGCTCGGACTTTTCTTCTTCTCGCTTGACATTACTTACGGACCTCTCTGCTGTCGGAATATTCCAAATCCCATATAGGCAAGGACAATGGATAACAATGGGTTGATGTAGTTGAAAAATGCCCACGGGGCGTATTCTAGTGGTGACATGCCGAGTACTCCTGTGATAAAGGCGCCCGAAGTCGTCCACGGGATCAGCGATGTACTGAGCGTCGCACCTTCCTCTAGGCACCGCGACAGCATGTGCTTCTCGAGGTTGTCTTCCTCGTAGGAGTCTTTGAATATTTGACCACCGAAGATAATGGATAGATACGCTTCGCCCATGCTCATGTTGGCTGCGACACCCACGCCAATCGTGGTCGCCACCAGGCTTGCGGAACGCCTAATGCGTCGCAGCAGGCCGCTCAGCAGTACCCGAACGAAACCTGCACGGTCAAGGATGCCGCCGAGGGATAACGCGAGCAGCGCGAGTGACATCGTCCACATCATGCTTTCTATGCCGCCACGGCTCAGCAGCACATCGAGTCGGTCAAGACCTGTGTCCGCGATATAACCGACGTGCAAGCTATTTAATACCTCCGTGACGGTCCGATCTTGCATCGCGACAGCTAGCACGGCCGCGGTAGCCACGCTAGCCAACATACTGGCTTCGGCGGGTGTTCGTTTGATGCTGAGTGCGAGAAGCACAATCAACGGCAGCAGAGTCAGCGGGTTAATCGAGAACTCGATCACTAGATGTTGCTTTAGCTCAATCAACTCCGACGCGGAAAGTGTCTGGCCGCTGTAGTACAGCCCGACAAGCGTGAAAAGGATCAGGCAAATGACGTACGTCGGCACAGTCGTGTACATCATTGATTTAATGTGAGAGTAAAGATCCGTGTCCGCACTCATGGCTGCGAGATTCGTCGTGTCTGAAACGGGCGACATCTTGTCACCAAAACTTGCACCGGAGACGACCATCCCAGCTACAAGCGGCAGCGGAATACCTAGCGCGGCGCCAAGCCCCATGAGAACAACACCGATCGTGCCTATCGTTCCCCATGCGGTACCTGTCGCGAGCGACATGAGACTACACAGCACTAAACCAGCTGGCAGAAAGATGGCGGGGTACAGTAGGTCCACACCATAGTAAATAAGGCCGCCAATCGTCCCGCTCTCGATCAATGCCGCAACGAGTACGCCAATCAGAAAGAAAATAAAAATTGCGCCCAGGCCTTTTTCTATCCCGGAGATCATTGCGGACTTGATCTCCCGGAAGTGAAAACCGAGAAACGCCGCATGCCCCGCAACCCAGACAAGCGCAGTTAACAGTAGGCTGTGCAGGCTAATATCTAGCCATAGTAATCCGGCAATCACGGTCACGATGACACCGCCGAAACAAATCACGGAATGCCAGAAGTTAGGCTCTTGAAAATCCTTCATACATTTGTTTTTGAGGAAGATATAGATACATGCTAACGCAAAAATAGCTAATTGGTAGTAGCTGGATTAGTCGTCTGGACTTTCGAGTCATGATTATCGACCCGGTAACACTCACCGAACCGGAGATACTGACAGGATATTGGCTCGCCCTTTGCGATACCGCTGAGCCTTACAATCTCGACTACCAGACCAACTAACTCGCCAATCCGCACGCGGTTGCATTCCGCAATGCTGCCATTGTTACTTCATACTTGGGGTGGCATTCGGATAGCAATACGTCAGAATCGAAACATATAGCTCGCTTTTGCTACTAAATCAGCACCTAAAGAACGAAAAGTTCCATTCTCGTCTAGATCTTGTAAATTATGATTGAGAACTAAATAAAAATCACGGCCTGCCTGCGGCACCCAATGCAATCGACTATTAATTCCGATGATGTCGGAGCCATTATCCCATTGGATCAAATTCATCCACGACAAAGTAGATGAAAACACAACCTCAGTCGTTAGTTGCGTTAGTCGAGTCTCAAAAGCACCGGCAGGAACATCAATATCGTTTAGTTGGTAAGCCAAATTAAGAGAAAAGTGGGCAGATGGCCGCCAGGTGATATTAGGTCGCGTTGACACGCGCTCACCATTGTAAAAATCACCTCGCTCATAATATATATTTCCGGAAAACTTACGATGAGCTCCTATAGCTAAATCTCCGCCACAAGCATTGAATTCATACAACCCTGTTCCAATAACTACGTTATCGGCAGAAACTCGTGTTCGAAGCAGAGTGAATGGCGTGACAATCCCCTCTTTCTGTCGCCTACAATGAATCTGTATGCGGTCAGCCGTCTGGTCAAAAACACCTATTTGGAACCGCAGCAATTCACTCTGCAGACTCTGATCTGATAGGCGCTCACTACGTGTAAACATAACTACCGCCGTTATCGCTCTCACGAAGCTATCTTGAGGTCTTACCAAATAGTTAATTCTGCTTGACGCTTCTCGAATGCCTGAGCGATTAAGAAACCCCAGTGCGGGATTAAAGTTACTCTCTACCTCGGTATAGCTCGCATGCCCTGAAAACCCTTGTGGAGCTCTCAATTGAAATCCAACACCAAAGGCCGCATCCGCACCTTCAAGCCCTGGCGTATGACTTTTTTGGTACCAGGCGTCGGCGTCCAGGGAGCGTCCACCCGGGAGACGTGAATTGAGGTAACGAAAATCAAAGCCCGCCAGAGAGTTATCACGGTTTGATTGCGGGTCGCCATCGGTTACGATAAAACCGAATCTCGATTCCTCCAGCACATTTTGAACGGCACGCCCAACGAACAAATTAGTTTCATCAACGTCCTCGAACTTATCTTGCTGGACATTGAGAACGCCAAAATTCCAATCGCCTACTCGGCCTGTTAACTTCACCCCAAGGTCTAGTTCCACCGGCTCCCTTGAACTACTTAAACCGATAGTACGAGAAAAGAACGGCCGGCTGTTATGGCTAGCAATCCGAGTGGCACTGCCGGCTCCGATACCACCGAATTCAAATATATCTGCATCTTGTAAAAAGAAATCACGTTTCTCTGGATAGAACAAGCTAAACCGAGAGAGATTAACCTGGCGATCGTCGACTTCAGTTGATGAAAAATCTGTATTCAGCGTAAGAGCCCCGGTCACTGCCGGTGTAAATTTATAAAAAATATCTACAGAGGGCTCAGCGTTACTGCCGGTAAGTTTTGGTGCGAATTGCTTCGATGTTTTAGCACTCACCGAAGGCACAACATCAAGCCCTCTACCTTGCTCTAGCCCATAAAGGCCAGTGGCCACGCCCGATACACTAGGGTTCTGAGCTTGAGTACGGGAGAACCAACCGATAGTTTCGGCTTTTCTAGCTATTTTCCGCGTAAAGTTAATACCCCACGATTCCGTAGTGGGATCGAAGGAGAGTGTTTTAAACGGGATAGCCATCTCTACTACCCAACCATCCTCCGTGACAGACGCTTTTGCCTCCCAGATGCCTTCCCAGTTCGCTTGAACTGCGGTTACGTTCTCGTATATGGCATCGGCCCGAACACCATTCGGATTAACTTGAAATAAATACCCACTACGACGATCAAAAAATGGATCCAGAATTACACTGAAATAATCATCAATTGCGATATCAGATCCCTGTCTCAAAACCTGCGCCGTAATTTCATCAGGCTGTTTATCCCAAAGTTTCGCCGCTACGTATAGATAATCTTGATCGTAGAGCACGAACACCTGAGTTCGTTCTGAGGAGGGCTCAAATTCATATGGTCTAACCTGATAGAGATCATCTACAACGTCAGCGATTTCCCAGATCTCCTCGTCAAGCTGACCATCGATTACTGGCCGCGCGTCCGTGCGTATCACTCGCAGAGTTTTTTCCTCCTCTCTATTTTCAGTCTGCCCAACTGCCGTTAACGCAACGATGCCAAGCAACCAAACCCAGGTTCTTCTATGCCATATCACAGCAGATTTATCTTAAACAATTTAGCTAAGTTGTCGGCACTGGCAGCGACATCGATTGTCTCTAATCTACAGCTCTTTAGTCGATGTCGTTCGCCTGCCGACGATAACGGTTGGAGGAAGAAATCGTGTAATTGCGTGCTGGTGTGTTGAAAGTGCGTTCGCCAATGATGGCTAGCGCATCGGCTATAAGAAGCTTTGGCTCGGGATCGTCCGGACGCAAACGGATCACGTGCTGGGCCAGTTGCGCAGCACCCAAAGGATCTTCGGCAGCCATCGCTTCCTGGGCTTTCGACCACAGGGTCTCGACGCCGCCTACCAGCTCCGCCATCCGCTCTGACTGCCGGAGTGGGCTCTCCCGGTGGAGATTCAAGGGATCGCCGTCGAACCAACCGAGGTCTTGTGCATATATGTCACGTACCGTACCCCAGACGCTTCCATAATAGTCGGCCAGATAATCGAGTTCTGCGAGATGCGCGGGCAGGGCCGCGTACTCTACGAGCTCGTCCGGCGTCATGTACCGCTTCGCGCCCTCAATAGTGCGGTCATGAACCCACCGCATGGCATCCCGGTAATTGGTTAGCACTTCCTTCGCAGAATCGAGTATAGGTGCGGTGTGGCCGCCGACGACGTGCAGCGGGTCCTCCTGAACCATGCTGTCTATGCTAGATATCCAGTCACGGATCGAGCGTCGCGCCGTGCCGCGAAGTGGGTAGGTGTTCGGCCAGGACTGATAGAAGTTATCGCCCGCGAAAACGACTCGCTGCTCTGGTAGCCAGACGTAGAGCTGGTCCGCGGTTTCGCCTGGGGCAGCGACGAGCTCTAGCGTGACGCCCGCGATCTCCAGCGTCACGCGATCCTCGGAGAACATATGAGTTGGATCAATCCGGACGGGCCGCGCCTGTGCTCCTATGCCGTCCACCTGATTACTTCCGGCTGGCGGACGTTCCGGAGGGATGGCGACCCCAACGCCTATTTTCTGCTCTGGAAGGAGATCGAATCCCTGCGTGTTCGACGGTCGAACCCCGCCGGTAAGTCCTGCCGCCTCTACACGAGTCGGCTCCGACCAGTAGTTCGAACGTGCCCAAACTTCGATGCCAGCTTCCGGATCGTAGAACACAGATGCACCGTTCGTGTGATCCGCATGACCATGTGTATAGATGATCGCTCGGACTAACTTATCTGTGATTTTCTCAAATTCGGCGCGTACCTGCTCCGCACCGCCCACCTGCTGACCTGGATCGATGATGATGACGCCGTCATCCCCAACTATCATAGTATTAGTAGATACCTGGTACCCGATGGCTGTATAAACGTTCTCGGCAACCTTGATGATGGCCGGCTCGAACATTTCGTTACGCTCTAACAGGCGCCGGGTGGCCTCACTCTGCTGGGCGACGACAGTCGAGACCGTTAGCATCGTAGCAATAGCAATCAGCAAGCCTCGAACCGTGAATGCAATAGTGGGATCTTTCATTGGTACAGCTCCTCATTGTGCGTTCAGATAGCTGAAAGCGCTTAAGATAACAACCATTAAGTAACTTATACAGATAAGCTTGAGAGAACAATCAAAAACAGACTAAATTTGACTCAAAACCACATTAAGTCGTGGTCATTTAGGATAATATGCAGCTAAGATTTCCTAGAAACGGCTGGATCTGATCACTTCGTATGAATTCTAATGAATCAGAGCTACTTAGTCGCTATCAATTTAATGACCTGACGATAGACGTCGGCCAACGTCGCGTAACACGTGGCGATAATACCCTTGAGCTGGGAAGACTTACTTTCGATTTGCTGCGGACTCTCGTGGAATCCTCACCAAACGTAGTAACGCATGACGAGCTAACCGAAAAGGTCTGGGGCGGCAGACTAGTAAGCCCTGAGACGATTAACCAACGCATGCTATTACTTCGAAAAGCCTTGTCCGATGAAGCCGGCGATCCGCGCTACGTAGAAGTTTTAAGGGGCCAAGGCTACAGGCTGATTGGCGAAGCCCAACGCTCTAGAACGGCTTATAGCGGAACAACACAACCTCGTCGTTTCGCTCTGGTGTCGCTTGTGCTCGTTGTTGGAGTCGCTGTCGTATTTGCTGGGTCAAGTTACTTTCGTCTAACGCCGACTAAAGCTTCTGTCGCGATCCTTCCGTTCGAAAATTTCAGCCCAAATCAAGACGATTCATATTTCGCCGCCGGCGTTCACGAAGAGATCATAAACCGATTGGCGCGAATCGAAACATTAGATGTAATAGCGCGAACTTCTGTGATGCCATATGCAGGACATAGGATCGCGATCTCTGAGATCAGTGAGGAACTGAATGTTAGCGCTATCTTGCAGGGTAGTGTGCGGTACTCTGAAGACCGTATCCGTATAACAGCGCAGCTCATCGACGTAAAAACTGAACTTTATCTTTGGTCCGAAAGCTATGACCGAAGATCTGGAGAAATTTTAGCGATTCAGTCGGAGGTCGCGGAGAGTATCGCTATCGCACTTACTGCCGAGCTAACTCCGATCGATCGAGAGGAACTTCGGAGAGAACTTACGGATTCGTCGGAAGCTTACGCGCTGTACCAGCGAGCAACTCGGATGCAGATTCCAGGCGCTCCGCCCTTGGGCTATTTCACCCTATTAGATCAAGCGATCATGCTAGATCCGGAGTTTGCGGCAGCCTACTCTGCTAGGGCGTGGGGGAACACTCAATTACTGCTTCTTAATCTTGGAGATCAGGCGGAATCTCAAGATAGTCAGGCCGCGCTAGAACGACGGGTATTAGGCGATATTGAAACAGCGATAGCACTCGACGAAACTACGGCGTCAGGCGCGTTAACTCAACTGGCGAGAATTCACCAGTACAATTGGCGTGCGAGCACGGCAATGAAAACGTACGAGCGTGCCTATAAGGCAAACCCTGACGACCCGACGATGCTCGGATACTACGCTATCTTTCTTGCGCAATTCGGCGAGCATTCAAAAGCTATCAGAATAGTAGAGCGAGCAGTGGAATTAGCTCCCCGATCGCAACACACGATCATTATGCTAGGGAATGTTCTGCAGTTTGCTGGGAAGCTAGAAGCGGCTTTAGCTGCCTACGAAACGGCTATAGCATTAAACCCGAGATCGAACGTCGCGCAACTAAATATCGCGTTACTTCACATCGCACTTGGAAACAAAGAACACGCAGAAAGAAATCTAAGGGTGGCAGAATCGTTTGCCCTTGAGGGCCTTCCACTGCTGCTCGCCCAGATTGCATACGGATACGGCCAACTAGGATTAGACAAAGATGTAGAGCGCGTGTTGCGGTTCTTTAGCCAGGCCGCCGTAGATGGCCCGAGGATTGCGGAAATCGGATGGGCGATTGCGAGCCTTGCTAGGCGCAATGAAGAGAGAACTTTACAGTGGCTACAACGAGTTGCAGATAATCAACCTTACGAAGGCTACAACATAATCATGAAAATCAAGGCCAATGTCGGCCGTGATCCGATTCTCAGCGGTTCGAACCTTACACAGGTCCGCCAGACACTGGGGACAATTTAACCGCTAATCTTGGGGTTGCCTCGCAACTAGCACTGCCGCATAACCTAAAGGGTGCAACACAGCGAGGATCAAAAATGAATAACCGAACGAATGCTCGAGCCTGCGTGCATAAGATCAAATGCCTTGTTGATCTCCTCGAGCCCCATCGTGTGCGTGATCATCTCGTCGACATTGATTTCCCCTGACATATACTGATCAACCATACCCGGCAGCTGACTACGTCCTTTGACTCCGCCGAACGCACTACCGCGCCAGACGCGCCCTGTCACGAGTTGAAAAGGCCGTGTGGCTATCTCCTGCCCGGCACCTGCAACACCGATAATTATCGATTCGCCCCAGCCCTTATGACAGCACTCCAGTGCGGACCGCATGAGCTCAACATTGCCGATAGCCTCAAAAGAGTAGTCAACACCGCCATTCGTCATATCTACGATGACATCCTGAATCGGTTGATCATAATCCTTCGGATTAACGAAGTCCGTAGCACCGAGTTGAAGCGCTATCTCTTCCTTATCCTGATTAATATCGATCGCGAGAATTCGCTCCGCTTTCGCCATCACGGCGCCCTGGATAACACTTAGTCCAACACCGCCCAGGCCGAATACTGCAACCGTTGAACCGGGTTCTACCTTAGCTGTGTTCAAGACGGCACCTATACCTGTCGTGATACCGCAGCCTAGCAAGCAGACTTTCTCTAGTGGAGCCTCCTGCGCGATCTTCGCGACGGCAATTTCGGGCAGCACAGTATATTCTGAGAACGTCGATGTGCCCATGAAATGCAGGATATCCTTGCCTCTCACCGAGAAACGGCTTGTGCCATCCGGCATAACTCCCTGCCCCTGGGTCACACGGATCTTCTGACAAAGATTAGTCTTGCCTGAAGTGCAAAACTCGCACTCTCTACACTCAGGCGTATACAGCGGAATAACATGGTCGCCCGGTTTGACGCTGGTAACGCCGATACCAATCTCTTCAACCACACCGCCGCCTTCGTGCCCGAGAATCGCTGGGAAAGCGCCCTCGGGATCTTCACCTGACAAAGTAAAGGCATCTGTGTGACAAACACCTGTAGCCACCAGCCGCACCAAAACCTCGCCGTCTTTCGGCCCAGCGACATCAACTTCCTCAATCGATAAAGGCTGGCCGGCCTCCCAGGCAACCGCTGCTCTTGCTTTCATACTATTCCTCAATTGTTATTACAATTATTGACTTCGAAATTCACTATACCGCTATCTGAGCCGAGCTGTATCTATAGCTCAAACTAGACTATCGCAATTTTTGATCCATATCCAAAACAATGCTGTCTAGATAAATTAACTAAAAAATATGGAATTCTTAAATATCTAACTCATATGGTTCCCGACCGGCATGATCGACTGGTAGCGGCGTGCCAAGAATACGGTTCAGATTATCGTTAATGAAATCTACATAGCTTCGTTCGACCGCAAATTGATAGGCATCAGCAACTCCGAGCAACAACGCCTTTGTTCCCAGAAACTCGGTAAATGTTGCAGTATTATCTCGAAATACGGTCAAATCGAAGTCAAGCGGGCAACAAATAGCGAGAACCTCGTCCACATCACAACCGCGAAGCGCAAAAAACTGCAACATATCGGATACCTCGACGACAGAAACATTTCTCTCGCTACCGTTAAGCTGAGATTCCAGTGCTAGTTTTTGTTCCGACTCTTGTGGTACTCGCAGAATCCATTGCGTCGGCCCTACCCAGCAAAGCACCATGTCTCCAGATGTCGCAGCAGTATTCGCACTCTCTGGCAAATTAATAGGGAGACTCGTGAGGAGTGACTCAATATGTGGTCGCTCACCTTTTAAATCGAAAACACAAAAAAGCTCCAACATCTCAATGCGAACGTCGTAAATCATATCAACTCTTCATACGCTCAGAGTCGGGATCGTAAAAATAAGGCCGAGAAATAGTTGCGGTTACGATCTCATTTTTCAAACGAATATGCGCTGTCTTTCCGATTCTGTTATGACCGTCCATTAGCAAGGCCAGCGCTACAGACCGAGACTGTGAAACACTCCACACGCAAGCTGTAACAAATCCCTCAGAGGCCTCCTGTCGGCCACCGGGCGTTATGGTTGCACCTTCCATTACTAACCGGGAAGGATCATCAATAAGCAAACCGACCAATTCACATCGTGGTGTATTGCCGCGACGACGAATCGATACAGATCGCTTACCGATATAATCAACCTTCTTCTTAGACATGACCCAACTCATACCAAGATCGTATGGATCTACAGTGCCATCCACCTCGTGGCCCAATGACAAGAACCCCTTTTCTACACGCAAGACGTGATTAGCCTCTGATCCGATCGGCATTAACTCAAATGGTCTGCCTAACTCGAGCAGGCGTTCCCAAAGCCTCAGCGCGTATCGAGACCGGACATTTATCTCAAAACTAAGCTCACCGGTGAAACTTACGCGACAAACCCGCGCCGGAATGCCCTCAAGGATACCCTCCCTCATTGCCATAAATGGAAAAGCTGCCGCAGTAAAATCGATATCAGAATCGATTTGCGATAAAAACTCACGCGCTTTGGGTCCGCAGACTGTGGCATTAGACCATTGGGCAGTTATCGGTGTAATCCAAACATTCCAATTGGGCCGTTGGACCTGTAAAAAATGCTGCATATGTCGATAGACTACTTCAGCATTCGCGGTTGAAGTCGACATCAGATAGTGATTCTCGCCCAGCTTAAATGTCACTCCGTCGTCGAGAATCAAACCGTCTTCTGTCAGCATCACACCGTATCGCCCCATGCCAACTTTTAAAGTTGAGAACATGTTTGTATAAAGCATATCGAGAAAATACGTTGCGTCTGGCCCACATATATCAAATTTACCAAGTGGTGACCCATCATAAACTGCAATATTCTCTCGTGTCGCAAGAGCTTCTCGGTTCACTGTTTCTTGAAATGTTTCCCTAGGTCTTGGGAAATAGCCCGGCCGTCGCCAACGAGATCCCGACTCATACATAGTCGCACCGTTGTCTTTATTCCATTGCGTTATAGGGGTGTGGCGATAGGGCAGTAGCGCTGTTTTTTCTTGCCCACCAGCAATCGCACCAAACTCAACCGGAACAAAAGGCGATCGAAAGGTTGTTGTCCCAATATCCGACAGCGCGATGTTCGCGTGCTGTGCGATAGCGCCTACAATATTTATGTTCCCTGTTTTGCCTTGATCAATACCCATGCCAGCGGTCGTATATCTTTTGACATGCTCGACCGCACCGAATCCTTCTCTAATCGCAAGGTGCACATCATTGAGCGTCACGTCATTTTGAATATCAACGAAGGAACGAGCACTTAATTTTTGTTGATTAACAAACCATAGCGCTTCAACAGCATAATCAGTTTCAACAGCAGCTGAGGGGACAGAAATTTCCGTGCTTACAAAACCACAATCACTTGCGGCAAGGGATCCTACTTCAATACCCTCTACTAGAATATTATGCAAATCGAATGTCCCTGCTGCTGCACCAACGCAGTAACAATCCTGGACGGCCTTGTGGGGAACAAAAGCTGCCAATGCTTCATTGTATTTCAGGCTACTTCTTGACTGAGAATAAAGATGGACCGTCGGATTCCAACCACCAGACACACAAAGCAAGTCACACGGTACGGACCTAGTAGAACCATCCAAACGTGATTGGACAATTACTGATTGAACCTGTCGCCAACCTACCGTACGCGCAATAACATGATTAGTGAGTATATGAGTGTCACCGACTAGCTCACGGACAGCGAGACTAGGCTCGGCACGAGAATCTACAATCGATGCTATATCAATACCGGCTGCTATCATATCGGCGGCAACTTGGTATGCGCTATCATTGTTTGTAAAGATCACCGCTCGTTTTCCTGGCAAAACTGCGTATCGATTCACGTATATCTGTACTGCAGATGCCAACATAACGCCTGGCCGATCATTGTTTGGAAAAACTAAAGTTCGCTCAATCGCCCCACAAGCGATAACGACGCGACGCGCACGGATTTTCCAGGTGCGTTGTATTAATTTCTTTGATTCTGGCTGACGTTCAGTGACAACAACAAGGTTTTGTTCCCGGTAACCCCACGCAACTGACTGCTGAAGCCGCGTTACATTACTTAAGCTATCAAGCTCGTCGGTTACGCTCACAACCCAATCGTGAGCGGGCTGATTATCTATTCGATCCTTTCGACCCAACAAACCGCCACCCGCACGCGTACCGTCATCTACTAGAACAGTACGTGCACCACTTCGCGCAACAGTCAGCGCCGCCATAAGGCCGGCAGGCCCAGAACCTACAATTAGCACATCACAGTGCCAGTTTCTCGACTCATAATGCCCTGAGACCGGGGCTTGTTGTGGCGCATTGGCTAATCCTGCGCTTCGACGAATAAAAGGCTCAAAAAATCGCCAATTCGGCCACTTAAATGTTTTGTAGTAGAACGCAGCGGGTATTATTTTTGCAAACAGTTGATTCACGCTCAGCAGGTCAAACTTTGGGGATGGCCAACAATTAACGGATACCGCACGTAATCCATCGCGAAGAAGAACGTTAGTTATGGCCTGGTTTCCGCAAGCTGCTTCACCCAAGAGCTCTACGAAAGAGGATGGTTCTTCATTCCCTGCGCCGACGATGCCGCGAGGACGATGATACTTAAAACTCCGCGCCGTTAGCTTTTCGCCGTTGGCGATTAATGCCGACGCTAACGTATCGCCCTGATAACCATAGTATCGGGCACCGTTAAACTCAAAGCTAATAGGCTTTGTTCGATCAATATCGCCACCGCTAGAAAGGCGTCGAAGATTGTCAGGCATGTGACTTACTAGTATTTGCAAGAATCTCATGCGTTACTGTGTCCCGTCTAACGGAAAACCACTGTTCACAACCCATAACATGCCACCATTCCTCGGTGACAGAACCCATAGGATTGGGCGCTACGGTGAGATAATCGACCCAGTCAGAATCCGTGAGTTCATCGATATATTCAGTCAGCTTGTTTCTCGACGGGCCACCGTTAACAAACTCAATTTCATTTCTCGGACCACAAAATGGACACGTAATTTCTAGCATTGCGAATCTTTCCTAATGTGATGCAGTCGTTCCGGACTCAAGGATAAAATCTAGGTGCTTGAATCGATTTAGCGAAACGGGCTCGATTAACTGATGTGGTTCGTTATTAGCGATAAGGTGGGCGAGTGTTAAGCCACCAGCTGGTATAGCTTTGAAACCACCCCACCAGCCTGCGGATAGAAATAAACCCGGTATATCGGTCTTGCTGACGATCGGTGTCCCATCGTGAGCAATATCTAAAGCACCTCCCCACTGCCGCAATAATTTAACTCTATTGAATGACGGGAATAGCTCCAACATTGAGCGAACAGTATCTTCGAATACGTTTTGTTTGATATCACGACGGAATGATTGTCCACTATCTGCCACACCACCAATAACTAGCTCGCCTTTATCCGACTGACTCAGATAAACCCCTAGATCCGGACAATTCACAATGACGTCGATAAGCGGTCTGATTGGTTCGGACACAAACGCGGCAAGGTTAAACGTTCGCAGCGGCAATCGGAGACCAATCGTTTCCGTTAAAGTCGTTGTATGTCCAGAGACAGTGAGCGCGACCCTTTTTGCTCTGATTTTTCCTCGCTCGGTATCGACGCCTGTAATGGAACCATCAGCACCCCGTAGCAAGCTCTTCACGCTAGTATTCTGGTGAATCTCTACACCATGATCGTCAGCGCTTCGTGCATACCCCCATGCAACCGCATCATGTCGACAAACGGCTGCATCAGTGTGAACCATGGCCCCAATAATAGGCAATCTAGATTCTGGGCCACCACCAGTCAGCGAAGGGATACGATGACGAAGTTCAGCGATGTCGATTGGCTCGTAGGTAGCGCCATGAAGATCCATCACAAACATCCGGCGCCTTAATTCGCGTAGCTTCGGATACGTCTGAATGACGTCGATCATTCCGCGTTTAGAGTACATTAAGTTGTAATTAAGCTTCTGAGTTAGCTTTTCATAGAGCTCAAGTGACTTAACGTAGAATGGGATACTTTCGTCACGTAAATAATTCGAACGGATAGTGACAGTATTTCGAGCAACATTTCCTCCGCCTAACCAGCCTTTTTCAAGCACAGCGACGTCACTAATTCCGTGATTTTTTGCGAGGTAGTAAGCTGTCGCTAGCCCGTGTCCACCGGCTCCAACAATAAGCACCTCGTACTGATCCTTAAGTGGAGGACTCCGCCAGGCCTGACGCCAATTCTGATGATTGCTAAAAGCGTTACGTGCGAGGCTAAATATTGAGTAGTTTTGCATCGATTTTAAAATACCGGAACACCCTCAGTGTACCGGAGCCACGCCTAGTCTAGTATTCAAAAGATGACGCTGATTGCTTAGCCGTTTTCGACTCGGCGCAGCGAAAGACCCATATTTTAGCTTTTCTAGCACGCTCCAGTCCTATCCGCTATCGCGAGCACCCGGTACATGTCACGCAGAACAGGCTTTTCAATCAACTTACCATCGATAACCACAAGCCCTGTATCTGCTTCCTCGAAAGTTCTGATAATCCTCTGTGCATAAGCGATTTCCTCAGCACTAGGCTTAAAGATTTCATTCAGAACAGCTATTTGCTTCGGGTGGATAGCTCCCTTACCGGAAAACCCCAGTGCCTTTGCTTGTTTAGCAGCCACCGTCATCCCTGCCATGTCTTCAAGGTCAAGATGAGGAACATCAATAGCGTCAAGTCCTGCCGAAGCTGCAGCATGAACTACACGCGAACGCGCATAAAGCAGAGGTTCCCAAGCATTCTCACATCTGAGTTCGGCAGCCATATCAACGCCACCGAAGAAAAGCGCTTCTATCCTCGGACTACTATGTGCTATGTCAAACGCGGCCTCCAGCGCTTGAGTCGTTTCGATGATGACGTGCAGACGCGTGCCGTGGCCGCGCTCAGTAAGTTTATTATCGAGCATAGCAACCTCGTCGGGCGTTTGAACCTTAGGTAACATCAATGCCGGCGGTGGGGAATCCGACGCCAATACCGCTCGCGCGTCGGCAACGCCAAAAGAATCGTTCAAACAGTTGATTCGCACTATTCGCTCCACACCGTCTTCAGCCTGAGGAGTCTCGAACAGCCTCATGGTGTGAGCCCGTGCAGTATCCTTATCCTTTGGCGCGATGCCGTCTTCAAGTTCCACGCAGACAATATCGGCACCCGACGCAAGAGCCTTGGAAAACATCTCGGGCCGCAGGCCCGGCGAAAAAATAAAACTTCGGCGTGGGCGTATCGTAGAGTTAGGCTCAGTCAATTTATTAGCGCTTGGTATACAACGTTGTTGAACTGTTCGCGGATTGGGAAAAACCCCGATCCTCGCAGTTGTGGCAAGAACATCGCCACAAGGTCTTCCTTTGGGTCAACGAGAAAATAGGTACCATAAGCACCAGCCCAACCATACTCCCCTACGCTACCTAGCAGCTGAGACTCGGCCACGTTAGTTCTGACTCTAACGCCGAGCCCCCAGCCATAGCCCACAAGATTCTCGTCTGGAATATTAACTCCTGGCGGGAGATGATCCATTATCATAAGCTCAACTGTTTTTGGGCTAAGCAAACGAACACCGTCAAGTTCACCCCCGTTCAGCAACATCTGTGCAAACCGCAGATAATCGTTAGCCGTCGAAAAAAGACCGCCGGTCCCACGGGGAGCCCTGGGTAACCTTAGCTCTGCCGCAAGCGGTTCTGACCACCGATGTTCGGTAATACCATCTTCATTCACCGCATAAACCGCCGGCATCCGATGAGACTCTACCTGGGGCACGAAAAAACCCGTATCAACCATGCCGAGTGGCCGCAAAATCCGTTCTTCAAAAAATGCATCAATAGTCTGCTTAGACACAACCTCTATAAGGTATCCGAGTATGTTTGTCGCTTCACTATACCGCCACTCCGTTCCCGGAATATATGCCAACGGCTGTTTACCAACCTCTACCATCTGCTGTTGCAATGTTAGATCAAGATTAAGCCACACTTGATTGTGTCGCGGATCTTGACCGTTTCCCGGCAATCCCGACGTGTGTGTTAGGAGATCTCGAATATTCATCTCTCTCGCTTCTATTCCCTCAGGATTCGTTACCTCAGTCTTCATCCCAGTCAATTCCGGAATGTATCGCGATACGGGATCATCGAGCTGAAAATACCCTTCTTCGTATAGCATCATGACAGCGGCACTGGTGATCGGCTTAGTCATTGATGCCATTCGGAAAATAGCGTCCTCCCTCATCGACTCTGACTTCGTCATCTCCATCCGACCTAAAGCACTAAGATGTGCTAACTTTCCGTTCCTTGCTATCGCCACGACAACTCCGGCCATCCGGCCTTCTGCGATGTACGACTCGAACAGAGCGTCCACACGTTTAAGTCGTTCACTCGAAATACCGACCGACTCGGGCGCTGCCTTAGGAAGAACTTGGGAAAATCCGTTAACCGAAACAGTCGCAAGCGCAAAAGCTATCAACAAGATCGGTGTAGCTGAGTTTTTTTGAGTCCGCTGCCTATTCATAACTTCTTATCTCCTTGACCCAGGCACCCCTTAAATACAAAAGGTGCGCGTAAATAAAACTGCTCGCGGTTTGCCTCTAGAAGAGGATATAGCCCACAATTGAGACTATGATCAAGTATATTGAGCGAACACGCGCTTACTATTCCGAGCAAGGCTACCCAGCCTACCAATGGGCGTCTAACAACATGATCCCGTTTGCTGCGATGCAAAAACCCCTCAGTGAATGCCGTGTGGTTTTAATTACCACTGCCGCACCCTACCGGAAAGGTTTATCGGATCAAGGTCCTGGCGCACCATTAAATGGAGCCGCAAAGTTCTACAGCGTTTATACCGTGCCGGTTACTCCGTGTCCGGACCTACGTATCGCTCATGTCGCTTATGACCGCAAGCATTGCAAGGCCGATGACAGTAACACTTGGCTCCCGCTAACCGCGTTACATCACGCGTGCAGAAAAAAAGTTTTCGCGAACCTCGCGGGTGAGCTAATCGGCGTGCCCACCAACCGCAGTCAAAGAGTTACTCTTACACAAGACGCACCTAAAACACTTGAATATGTGCAGGCTCTACAAGCAGATGTGGCGCTATTGGTTCCCAACTGTCCGGTCTGCCATCAATCTGTCAGTTTAATCGCACGTTATCTAGAGGAACACGAAGTACCAACAGTTGTTATGGGTTGCGCCCGAGATATCGTAGAAAATGTCGGCGTGCCACGATTTTGGTGGAGTGACTTTCCGCTTGGTCATGCGGCCGGCAAACCACATGACTCAAACTCGCAGGCCGCAACATTAGCAGGTGCACTGCAATTATTTACAACCGCCCAAGTTGCAGCAACAACCGTCCAGTCACCGCAAATGTGGTCCAATAACGATGACTGGAAACAGGATTTTATGAATATCGAAAACTTAAACGCGGAACATATAGAGAGATTGAAAGGCGAGCATGAAAAAACTCGCGCTATGAAAAAGAGAGGATGATCAGCCTCACGAGGTCTAGTTAGGAGCCGTCTCTGATTCGTAATCCATCAGCGCTTGTTCAAAATCCATGAATGATTGATTGTCGAGACAAATACTCTCCTCGAGCCGCCAATCATCAACGCTACGAAAAAACCGTCTTGCTGACCAAGGCTCAGTATATGCGACGGGATCTTCGACCATAATATCGATAACTAGCTCGCTATCGCTGTCTCGGCGTATACGCTCGACTACACGAAGCTGTTCACTGTGAGGTAGTCCGCGACGATCAACCCAGGTTCTATCATTAAAATTTACGGTCTCCACAACCAACGTATCGCCTTCCCAATACCCGATCGATTCGCCCATCCATGACGGTGGTCGACCTTCGCGATGCTCGCGCCCGTCCGTGTAGATATAACGATTAAGGTGCATCCATTCATACATAATTAAGACACGCTCAGGTGTCTGTACAATCTCGAACGGCGCTGGATGAGCGTAGATTCGAGGCGTACCTGAGGGCAAACACTGGTAAACGGGATCATTGGTATCGGAAACCGCAACACCGCGAGGTCCAAACGTTGGTTTTGATGCTTCGAAACGTTCTCTACCCCAAGGTGTCATCGATGGCACTTCAGCAGTAAAGGCGTAGTTCTCATAGCTATGACTGTAGTGATAATTCCACATACCACTCAAATCAGTGCCCTCAGCGACTTGCTGTTCTACGCTGATATCATCCGGCTCCCCACGAGCGATGGCATCAGCAGCCGCTCCCCCAACCAATGCTATACCGTCGGCATCGACGATACGAAGAAGACGCATCGAAGGAGCACCGTTTCTAGCAGGATTGCCGGTCAGCTCAATAATATCGCCTGGTTGAAGTAAATCGCGGGTCCAAACAGCGTTGTGCCGGGTACCGCCTGGACCTATCCCACGGGCTAAGCGGTTTGGTGTGGTCAGTTCACCAGACCATTCAACAATACCACCATCATTAGACGGAACCGCGATATAGACCAACGTATGAGGAAAAATGAACCGAAATCTGGTCACGGGCCCCTTAAGAGATACTGTTTCAGTTGAGTCGTAGAGAGCCGCGCCATGGTGTGCGGACAAATCAACGCTCACTAGAAAAGATGCTGATACCAGTAAACTTGCTATGCGTCGCACATCCACCTTCAACCCCCTCACGTATTCTGACTCAATTTTACTAGATTTTCGGATGATAAGCCCCGAGCATTCTGTAATCATCGATACGCTCGGAGAGCACAAGTCTCTAAATACTATAACTCTCTCGCCGACGAACACCCAAAGTCATAATCTGAATGATATTGCTGAGGAGCTCCTCGATGAGCACAGTCGCCTCACTCATTAGCAAGATCTACCGACATTTTATACGTCACATTTGTAACAATACCGAGATCTCCAACGACCGAAACGGTAATAACTAATTCGGCAAAAACCAACGTAATACATACCACCCTAGTTATCGAGCCTTCAATCCTAAATATTTTGGCAATCGTATCATCACAATAGTAATTTGGGCTTTATTAAATCTAGCGGTCAAATAATATCACCTAGCATCTGACCCCTTTAATAGAAAGACCAAACCTCGATGAGACTCTATTCAAAAACTTTTTAAACACTATTCGATACAACTCCGGTAACAGCTCAAGCTTCGGGTCTTCAACGCCTGCTATCATTCGCTTACTAACCAAGATTTATTGATGGAGATAAACAGTCATGTCCATTCGGACCCTCGATCACTGCTCTATTCGTACTATAAAGCTCGAAGAGTCTAGGGAGTTCTATATTGACGTGCTCGACATGGTTGAGGGTAACCGACCGAACTTACCTTTCCCCGGAATTTGGCTATACGTAGATGGCTGCACAGTCATACATCTTGTCGGCGTCGACCCTGATGACCCTAGCGGCCTAGTACAATACCTTGGCGGAGACATTGATCCCGAAACTCTGAACGGAAGTGGATCATTTGATCATATCGCATTCCGTGCGACGGCTGCGCCGGCAATGATCGAGCGCCTCACCAAGAAAAACATAGCCTACCGCGAACGGAATATCCCAAGTATGGATCTCTATCAAATCTTCTTAGAAGACCCAAATGGGATTACTATCGAACTCAACTATTTTGCTTCCGAACAATAACCCGGAGAAACTAAGTGTTAGATAAGCGGGAATTCTATATCAATGGCCAGTGGACAGCCCCAAACCAAACCAATGATTTTAATGTAATCAATCCTTCTACCGAACAAATTTGTGGTGTTATTTCCTTAGGCGATCAAGTTGATACTGACACAGCAGTTGCGGCAGCAAACGTCGCTTTCGAAAACTGGTCCAGATCATTTAAGGAAGAGCGTATCGCTCTGCTCGAACGCATTCTTGATTGTTATAACAAAAGATCAAATGACATAGCCCAAGCTATCAGCCTAGAGATGGGCGCGCCGATCGATATGGCTAAGAAGCAACAGGTAGGAGCCGGCGCCTGGCATATCAACGGATTCATACACACGTTAAAAAATTTTGAATTTGATCAAATGCTCGGCGCACACGCACCGAACGATCGAATCCTATATGAACCAGTTGGTATATGCGGCCTGATTACGCCATGGAACTGGCCAATGAATCAAATCACCTTAAAGGTTATCCCAGCTCTTGCTGCAGGCTGCACAATGGTTCTGAAACCCTCCGAAATTGCTCCCTTATCCGCCATGTTGTTCGCCCAAATCATGCATGATGCGGGTACGCCGGCAGGAGTATTTAATATGCTTAACGGTAGTGGCGTAGGGGTGGGTACGCAGCTTAGTGGGCATCCCGACATCGACATGATTTCTTTTACAGGCTCAACACGCGCTGGAACAGAGATATCCAAGAACGCTGCCGCATCGCACAAGAGGGTCCATCTGGAGCTCGGCGGTAAGGGTGCGAATATTATTTTCAGCGATGCAGACAAGCAGGCAGCAAAACGAAGCACCTTGCACTGTTTCAACAATACTGGTCAATCCTGCAATGCACCGACGCGTATGTTAGTGCAACGCGAAATTTATGACGATTGCATTGCGATAGCAACGGCAGTTGCCAACAATCACGAAGTCGCGCCAGCATCTAAGAGCGGCAATCACGCCGGTCCGGTAGTGAGTCGAGCACAGTTTGATAAAATTCAGGCTTACATTCAGGCGGGGCTCGATGAAGGTGCGCGGTTAGTCGCAGGCGGTCTGGGATTACCGGAGGGTATCGAGTCAGGTTTTTTCGTCAGGCCAACTGTTTTTGCTGATGTCTCCAATAACATGGAAATCGCGCGGGATGAAATCTTTGGGCCTGTACTGTCGATTATTCCGTTTGACACTGAAGAGGAAGCCGTGCGAATTGCAAACGATACGCCATACGGTCTGACAAACTACTTGCATAGCGAAGATGGCGAAAAACGTAATCGTGTCGCACGTCGCCTACGGTCTGGAATGGTTGAAATGAATGGTCAGGCACGCGGCGCCGGCAGCCCGTTTGGCGGAATTAAAGCTTCAGGTAATGGCCGCGAAGGAGGCGTCTGGGGCTTACAAGAATTCCTCGAGGTTAAATCCGTCAGCGGCTGGGCAGTTTAACCCGCATATCTGAATATGATTAAAGGTACATAAATAATCTGTAAGAGGGGAATTAAAATATCAGATGAAAAACCTTTTCTTATTTTCTCCCCAACTTTGATATTTTATTTCTATACGATCGTCTCTTTTTATAAGGGAATTGCAATGTGCGACGATCGGGATAGCTACCTTTATAATGGCCATCTCGACTGTAATTCTATGTTCAATTTTAGCCAGGAACCTTGCACTGAGTGGAGCCGCAGCGCTATTCCCTCAAGCCAGTCTCAAGAAAGAAAAGCTCAGAAAGAAGAGTGCGCCACTCCGTATATTGTTGCTCTAGCCAATCCTCGAGCTCCGCTACACGCGACCGCATCTCACGAACCGTTGGACCTACTTCATTATCAAACGCTTTTGCGCGACCGTCTCGCCTTTGTTCCTGCATTCTTGCCCAGCTATAGTTATCGTAGAGATTCCTAATTGCATCATAACTACCGCGTGGCGCGTTTGACCTGGTATTCCGCACACGTGCCAACTCGTTATGCTCGTATTGAGCTACCTGATATCGGTAGTCAAGCCAGAGATCATAAATCGACTCAATTTCCTTATGTAGATCCTGGAATTTTTCATCTATAGTATCGATAAATACATACTCTGATTGTCGAATACGCTCGATACGTCCAAGCATCGGATCATTTTCCGCGGGCAAACGCTGAATCGTGAACAAACCATCAAGCGTCCTATCTAGATATCCTTCAAATACTGATGGAGCCAACTGCTCTGCGTAGCGCAAGAAGGAAATCTCAAGAATCTCCGATAACACCAATTCATCATAGCCACTGCGAACGAGACGAAGATCTTCCGCGATAGAATCAAAGATTCCCTGATAGGCCGAAGAATCCGATTTAGTATCACTTTGTGCTTTCCTTATCGGCACGATACTCACGTATCTATCGTCTAGCCATATTTGCCCGCTTGCGTCCACAGCACGAACCCACAACTCTAGCGAATTACCGTCTGACCTTATTATTTCGCCAGACACCAACAACTCGGCAGCAACCTCAGGCACGGGCACAATTCGCACAGCACCCCACTCGTTTGTCTCAACCAACGTTTCACGCAACATGAATGGTAGGAGGAGCGCCTCAACCTCGCGAATGTTTGGGAATACCTGCTGTTGGCTATGCGCTAATGGGTCAGTCGACACGCCCGGATCAAACACTACTATTGAAACATTGAGCTCCGAGACTCTACGCCCTATCTCCGTAACTGGCATACCGATATTATTCGTTTGTTGACCTGCTGCTTGTTGCAAAGGCATGAGCAGCAGCAAGGTAACAAGCAGACTCGTCGAAAACGCCCAAAATGCATTAGCCGAAGTAGTTATGGCGAATCCTCACCCATAGTGCACACTCGGTTTCTACTGAGCGTGTCGATACAATCAAACTGCGATGGAAATGGCTGATATTTCGTATAGAAACGACCTAAGCTAAACGACAAACCTGTCGTGCTAGAAGATACAGTCGTTGATATATGAAGGTTTTGGCTATCAGGCGCAACCGTAAAACGATGGTTGACAAGCAAGCCATCGGGCAAGATCAATCGAGAGACAAATTGTTTGTCACTCCAACCACAAATTTCAGCACCGAAGCTGGTCGTTACGCCTCGCGCGACGCCGTCGGAGAACCTACAAGAGATATCAAAATCGTCCTCCCGCTCTACTGTGATTTCATTTTCAGTTTGAGAAATAGAAAAATAACGGAGACGCGTGATCTCGTCTGCCAACCGCGCAAGTGCCAGAATCTCACTCACATATCCGGACGAAATAAACCCACCGCTATTATCAAGCCCGGGATAACCAATTAATCTTTGGTCTGGCGAGGTACGACTTAGTCGACGAAACCATAAGTCTAGCTCCCTATTAACATCATCCCCACGCCAATAATCACGCTGCCAGAAACCGCTGAGATCCGATGGCATAGAACCCTGATAGCTACGGGCCGCGCTCTCTCGGGCCGGCTGATGCGAACAGGCCGAAACTAACAGGCCTAGAACAACAATGATCCGCAATCTCAACATGTAATATCCAGACTAATTAGTTATTCTACCAACTTGAGACTACTACGAACCTAGCACTTAGTAATAGCCGTGGCCTTTACCTAATGTACAGAGAAATAGAAAAATGTTAAACGCAACTGCAAATATCATACTTCCCACTACAATCATCGGTTCGTTACCGCGGCCGAGTTGGTTTACCGAAAATTTAGGTTCCGACTCGTTCCTTCGTTCAATGATGAATTCACGCTATCGCGAGCAATATACGGACACTGTCGCTGTGCACCTGCGCGATCAAGAAGTTGCGGGACTCGATATCTGTACCGACGGTGATGCTCACTACGACGAGGAAGTAGGTGGTCAGAGCTGGACCAGCTACCCTTTGTTTCATATGGACGGATTCGATAAAACTCATCCTAAACCTGCCATCATGCGCACCGGCGGGGTCGCATTTCCAATGGGGCATATATTGCATGATTATCTCGAAGCAAGAGTCATGCCCAAGGTCATCGGCCCAATCGGGCGGGGAGAGCTACAGTACGCCGCAATGTGGAAAACAGCGCAGCGAATGACATCTAAGCCCGTTAAGTTCGGAACCGTAACGCCGGACATTCTGGCTGCAGCTGTAGACGACACCTATTATAAGGATCCCTTCGAACGGATCATGGCTCTAAGCGATGCTATCAATGAGGAACTGAACGAGCTCGCCGACGCCGGCTGTGCCGTTATCCAAATGGAAGAACCTTCCATACACATGATACCGGTTCGAGGTAAGGTCTTTGGCAAACATGACATGGCTGAAATGGCGGGGGTTTTTAGCAACACCGTAAAAGGGCTACGTGATAAGACGGAGGTATGGTGCCACACGTGCTGGGGTAATCCGTCGCAACAGCGCATGTTCAAAGAAGTACAGAGTTATGAACCAGCACTGGAAATTTACAATAACATCGATGCGGACGTTGTTACGTTCGAATCATGTAGTTCAGGCATGAAGGACATCCCCGCCATCGGGAAAATAATTACCGACAAGAAAATAGCTATTGGTATGATTGATCATCACTCGCTGCAAATCGAACGTCCAGAAGATATTGCGCAAAGGATCCGAGATACGCTGAAACATATTCCGGCGGAGCGTTTAATTCTTTCCTCCGATTGCGGAATGGGGAGAGAAGGAATGAGCCGCCGACATGCTCGCTATAAGATGGCAGCACTGGTGCAGGGTACTAACATCGTTAAGCGGGAGCTCGGTCTACCTGAGGCGGTATGTCTGGCCGCCGACGAACGCTATTCGCTTGTGCCAACGGAGTAGTAACTCATGCCTTACAAATCATGCGCGCTAATGCATAACCGTCTCAAGACCCTCGTAGGTATCACACTGGGGATCGCCGGCTGTGACCTACCGGAGTCACCAGGACCGGCGCAGATAGCCGCGATGTCTGCCATCCAAAGTTGCCCGCCTGGCGGAGATCTAGTCCTGACCAATGGAAAAATTCTTACGATTGATCCGGACGACGCGATTGTCTCAAGCATTAGAATTCGGCAAGACCGAATTTTGGGCGTTGGAAATGACGTAGGTACTCAAGCTTGCGATAAAGTAATCGATCTTGGTGGACGAACAGTCGTGCCAGGTTTACAAAACAATCACATGCACTATTTACGCGCCGGTATGCGCCCTGGGCACGGTATCAGCGCCGTCGAGACAGCGAGCAGCATCGATGAAGTGTTAAACCTAATCTCTGATCGAGCTGCTAGTCTACCCCCCGCCGATGCCAACCTAGACGGCACAGATTTCATTACTATCCTAAATGCATGGAATCCCCGACAATTCGTAGAGGGTCGCCCGCCAACGCTAACGGAACTCGACGAGGCAGCGCCTAACCATGCCGTTTTTATGATGGCCTACGCTTTCGGCCCTGCTGTAACGAATACCATTGGTAAGCGTTTTTTTGAAGCGGCCGGTATACCGGTCAGCGAAGAAGGGACAATAGCTATTCAGCCTGGCTCGTTCGACACGCCAGGACACCGAGCCTACGCGCGCCTACAAACAGATCACACTCTTGCAGATAAAGAACGGTCTCTCCGAGAACTCATGCGCTATTCCAACACTGTAGGGCTATCCACCGTACTCGACGGTGGCGGCGGTTTTCCCGGAACAGGTGCGTTTGATGAGTACAACGAATATGACGCGATCATGTCGCTTTGGCGGAATGATCAGTTGACCGTCCGTATCAGGGCGCACATTCAGGCATGGGCTACCTCATCAGGTGGCATCGAGACGATCCAACAACGCGTCGACAACACGTTTAACAGACTCGGTGATGACATGTTTAAGGTGATCGGATTCGGCGAGAATATCGTCAGGGAAACGAGCCCTATTCAGCCGCTTGAGCTGTTCGTCGAAGCGTTCACCATCGCAGCTGAGAATGAGTGGTTAGTGCATCAGCATTCCATCGACGTTGAGGAACTCGAAGTTCATACCACCGCCTTCGAGATCGTTAACGAAACCTATCCGATCGCTGATCTGCACTGGAATTTGTCACATGTACAGGAGATAGACGATGGTATCCTAGAACGGTTGAAGGCTATTGGGGCAGGCGTCGCGACGCAGATCCACTACTACCACGGTGGTTTCTCGATGGGCGATCTTGGACCACCCTATCGGAAAATTCTCGATAGCGGTATCAATATGAGTGCCGGCAGTGATGCTACGGCTTTTTCGCCCTGGATATGGCTCTACCATATGACCACCGGCAACACTTCTTATGGCGATCCGATTCTTGCGCATGAGTCCGTGACGCGGATGGAGGCATTGCGGTCCACTACACTGGGCACTGCCTGGGATGCATTGGAGGAAGATAATCTAGGTTCTATCGAGCCAGGCAAGCTAGCCGACATAGTCGTGTTGTCCGCGGATTACTTGACGGTAGCGGACGAAGAACTAAGAGATATCAAATCAGTACTGACGCTAATCGGCGGAGAAATAATGTACTCTGACGGCAGCTTAGTTAGCTGCGGGACTACTGGGAATTGGTTTAGAGACGTAGCCGAGGCAAGCTGCGAACCGTGATGAACTAGAACACGTTAAGGATTGATCTGTGTTGTTCCGGACGGACCCTCCCCTACTATTTGGATAACGACTGGACCATCTTTAGCCCATACGAAGTGAGCCTGACCAGCCGGCTCCGTCCACACACCACCAGCTGCAATTGGACGCATAATAGACTCGTCGAACTCCTCTCCATGACCAACGTGCAGGGCACCCGAAATAACTGTGCCTACTCGACTATCAGGATGAAAATGAGGCGTGTTTCTAAAACCGTCGGGGAACCGAGTCCTATAAACGTACATCCCAGAGGTCTCGTTACTGCCTGAAATAGTGGCCCTGTGGTTACTCCGCTCGATATCCCAGACCAGATCCCCAGGTGACAACGCAACTGGATGGAGCGCATCTTGGGCTAGTACCGCCAACGCGATAATAGTGACCATTGCAGTACCGACAACTTTCAAAAACAATTTACTCATTATCAACTCCCGACTAATCTCGATTTCCTACCTAACCACAACCCTCTTTCTTTCAGCCACCTATCGATTTACAGTCATACCAGAAACGATGCAGCAGGTCATATGAAAGCACATTCATTTCAACCAATTATTCAACCAAACCCGAGTAAAGAACGAAAATTCAATCATAAAATCCATTGAACCCTAATTCATCTGCCCAATCCCCTCCTAATATTTTAGGGGATTTAGATGGTAAAACGAGTTAGTCCATACGTGAATTATTTTTAATATCGTGGATGTCATTATAGTTGTGTAATCAACTGTAACTAGTAAGCTTAGATATATACGGAATATATAGAGTTTTATGAACATGATTAAAAAAATTTACTATCTGTTTTTCGCCTTAGCATCTCCTACGCTACTCGCACATCACGGTGCAGTCACAAACCCAGTCCTGTATCAAGCCGATAATTTCGTTGAACTCGAAGGCGTGATGACAGAAATGTTTTGGCATAACCCACATGTTCGAGGCAGGATGACGGTAGTAGATGAAGCCGGCGAAGAGATCGTTTACGAGCTCGAGCTTGGCCCAGGCCCTCCGGGCATGGCGAATAGAGGCCTTACCGAAGAGGATTTTCTGGGACCAGTGAGAGTCGCAGGCTATCCGTCTAAACGAAAAATAAATACCATTGGTATTCTTCATGTATTAATGCCAAGCGGCAGAGAAATTGTGCAAGGCAACCGCGAGCCCCTTTGGGCAGAAGAGCTACCTAACGCGCAGCCTGATGTCGATCCCATATTAGAGGCCGAGGAGAGGCTTACCGCGCGGAGCATTTTTCGTACCTGGACCAAGCAAGGAGGCATGGCCTTCTCACCTGAAGCAAACGACCTAGCTAATGCTATGGACTGGTTGAGCGAACGCGGCCATGAACTAAATGCACTCTATGATCCGATCGCGGATAACGTTGAGGTATCAGAATGCAAACAAGGGATGCCGGATTATATGTTCGATCCGGGACAGATGCGTATAGACGATGAGGGTGATCGAATCATATTTGAGTCTTGGGAATACAATGGTATACGTACTATTTATATGGATACAGCGACGGCTCCTGAGCCAGAACCATCGAACGTCGGTTACTCAACGGGGCGCTGGTTTGACGATACGTTAGTCGTCACCACCACACATATAGACTTCCCCTATTGGGCGGAGTTCGGTCTTCCGCAATCAAACCAGGGGATCATTGTGGAAAGATTTACGCCATCTGATGATGGCAACAATTTATCTTATACATTAACTGTTATCGATCCAGTCACAATGACCCGGCCGTTCACAGTCAGAGACAATCGATTTTGGACGCCCGGTAGAGAAATTCTACCGTACGACTGTGTAGTTGAATGGGAAGACTAAATTGACTCATAGAAGGTTAAAGTAATGAAAATCTCTAACAAACTATTTTTCCTCGCATTTGTACTAGTCTCTCCTACTCTCCTGGCACATCACGGCGCAGTTACAAACGGCGTGCTGTATTACACTGACGATGTCATTGAACTCGAAGGCGAGATGACAGAAGTGTTCTGGCATAACCCACACACTCGAGGCAGGTTGAGCGTGGTGGACGACGCCGGCGAAGAGACCGTTTGGGAAATTGAGCTTGGTCCAGGCCCCCAAAGCATGGCACGCAAAGGTCTTGCCGCAGAAGATTTCCTTGGACGAGTCAGAGTCGCTGGTTTTCGTTCCAGACGAGGCGCCAATACTATGGGCCCGATTCATGTACTAATGCCAAACGGGGTGGAATATGTACAAGGCGACCGTGAACTTCGTTGGTCGAATGAAACAATCGTCGACACAGGCCGGGTGCCCGATCCCACATTGGAAGCCGAGGAGAAACGTACCGCGCATAGCATCTTTCGTACTTGGGGAAGGAACGAAGGCGGAGGACCCGAACGCGATTTGTCTAGGGATTGGTTGAGCGAACGCGGCCGTGAACTACTCGCAGACTACGACCCGGTGACGGACAACATTGAACTAATAGAATGCAGACAAGGGATGCCGGATATGTTCGATCCCGTACCGATGCGTATAACTGACGAGGGTGATCGCATAATAATCGAGATATCCGAGTACAACACTCGACGAACTATTTATATGGACACAGCGACCGCCCCTGAACCAGAACCTTCGGCAACCGGCTACTCGACGGGCCGCTGGGCTGGCGAGACATTAATCGTGACCACGACGCATATAGACTGGGCGCATTGGTCGGAGCTCGGTCTACCGCAATCAGATCAGTCAACCATCCTAGAAAGATTATCAGTATCCGATGATGGAAACGTATTAAATCTTGCGGTAACTGTCTTCGACCCAGTGATGTTCACTCGACCATTCACAATTGAGAGAACTCGATCTTGGACGCCCGGCATAGTGATACCACCTTATAACTGTGTAGTTGAATGGGAAGACTAAATTGACTCATAGAAGGTTAAAGTAATGAAAATCTCTAACAAACTATTTTTCCTCGCATTTGTACTAGTCTCTCCTACTCTCCTGGCACATCACG
>JBJKYL010000003.1:0-80182 GCA_045561055.1 Candidatus Rariloculaceae bacterium
ACTATCGAGTGGGAATAGGGCGATACTTAATAAATACTTGTAAAAAATTTTAAAAAGTACGCCGATACAGATTAATTCAACAAGAATTACTTACCAGAGGTGCCTGAATGAAACTAATGATGAGCTGGATTCCCCTTGCGTTGTTCGGGGTGGTTTCTATCCCAGTCAGCGCGCAGTTCGCGCCGGATCTCGCTCAACTCATTCCCGATGCGGATGCCGTATCGAATCTCGAGCGACTGGAGTGGCAGGCTACCGGCCAGCACTTCGAACCGGGGCAGACTGTGGTGGCGGGTGTGGGCTCCCTTCACAACGCCAGTTACATGCTTCAGGGAACCTGGGAACCCAGTGGCGAGGCGAGCTACGACTGGGTTCTGAGCACTTACTATCCGTATCCCTCGGAGTTCCGTTACTCGGAGACGTTCGCCTCGTCGGGTGTGGGATCAGTCGACGGCGTCGACGGATTTCGTCCCCGTCGGACCGGTGAGATGGGGCCGGCGAGAGTGGCCGCTCGGTCGAAGTTTCTGTGGATGTCGGTACCGGCCCTTTTGCTCACCGAAGCAAGCGACATCGCTCCCATTTCCGGGCAACCCAAAAGTTTCCGGTTCGTCGCGCTGGACACGAGCTGGGTCGTTAATCTGGATGCCGAGAGCGGCTTGCCTCTGCAACTGTCGACCACGGCCGACGATCCGATCTTTGGTCCCGTGCAGAGCAGCGTTCATTATTCGGCGTGGCAGGACGTCGGCAGCGTGATGGTCCCGGCTCAGCTCGAATACCGTCTCGACGGCGACATCATTCGCCGCGAGCAGCGCAACGAATTGACCGCCGTCATGGGTGGAGCTCGCGATCGCCCGAGTTACACCGTGGCGCGCTCCGAACCCATGTTCGTGCGCGGTTGGGACCAGGCCCATTTGCACATTCGGAATATTGCGCTCGCGGTGGCCCACATGGACACCGACCCATCTCTCACCGTCGAGTTATCCGAGGTGGGGGACGGCGTTTATCAGGTGCTCGGCAGCAGCCATCACAATCTGGTCATCGAAGTGGAGGACGGTCTGGTGGTCGTGGATGCGCCCCTCTCTCCGTCCCGACAAGAAGCCGTCCTTGAGGCGCTCGAGGAACGCTGGCCGGAGAAGCCCGTCCGCCACCTGATACTCAGCCATCATCACTACGACCACGGTGCGGGGTTGGTGACGTACGCGGTCGCGGGTGTTCCGATCACGATGCACTCCCTAAATCGAGAGCTGTTTTTCGATGCGTTCGTGCGCCAGGGTCTCGACCCCGAGATAAACGGTGTCGGTGCGGAGGCCCATCTTGAGATCGGCGGTCGAGCCATCGGGCTCTACGAGATTCCCACCGTCCACGCCGAGGGTATGCTCGGGGTGTACATCGCGGACGAGCGGATGTTATTTATTAACGACATCTACTCAGCCGGCCAGGAAGTGCGTCACCCGCTCTGGGGATCCGAAGCGCTCAGCGCCGTGCGTTTTCTGGACGTACCGGTCGAGCGCGTCGTGGGCGCTCACGGCCGGGGGACGAACACCCTCGCCGAGATGGAAGCCGTCGTTCAGAGAGGGCTCAGAAGGTAAGCCCTCCCTCCAGTTCGAGATCGAGTCTGGACCACGCCTGCTCGTTCTCGGCTTCGCTCTCGGTCGCCGCCGTCGTGAAAAATCCACGCCCAGCATAATTCGAGAATGCGCGAATCCGGCCCATTGGTTTTTGGGCTGTCAACAAACCTTTTTATTTTATTTCAGAGGAGTGATGAATCTTAATCTTAATTCTATTATTGTTTTTTACTAAGACAAAAGTGAACGCGATTTTAGTTTGGTTTTCGGAGTTTAGCGATTTTAAATTAAGTACTCCCATCACGGCACAAAAATTATCTTCAGCTAAAAAATTGACTTCGGACACTTTGATATCTTGCCATGGCTTTATTGCAAAACCAGAATCTTCTGAAATGTCCCCAGAAATAAAATAAGACAAAGCATCTTCAAAATTATTTCTAAAAATGACATCACTGGTAAATGTTGGCTTGAACAAAACATTGCCACTACTAAAATCATAATGTGCTTCAATGAAAGCCCTAGCCTTCTCTATATAATCATGGCCTTCTTGATAAGCCATTCCAATATCAAGAACCTTTTCCTTCCAAGAGTTAAGAAAATCTTCTACTTCGATTGGATCAATGTAATCGTATTTATCCATGCTAGAGGTGTTGCCCAAAATGAGGTAGGAAAGAAATAAAGCAGATGGAAATTAGGCTTTATAAAAACGAAAGTGACCGTAAATAAATAGTGTTTTTAAACGTTTATACAGTAAAAATCGATAGTAGGTATATTAAAAGGAACGGATTGAAATGCCTAGTGTCATTTATCCAGTAAAATGATTTGTATGATAAGAAAACTTACTATTGAGTAGGGTAGTGGGGCCCGATACTGTCGGCGATGATCTAAAATTCATGGAGCGTGCAATGGCTTGCGCGCGCCAGGCCGCAGAACTTGGAGAGGTTCCCGTGGGCGCAGTGCTTGTCACTGAGAATGGCCAGCTGCTCGCAGAAGCGGGTAATTCGCCGATAGCATTGAATGATCCGACTGCACACGCTGAGATACTGGTTATGCGTGCGGCGGGAGTAGTTCTTGGTAATTATCGCCTGGCTAACACGACACTATACGTTACGCTAGAGCCATGTCCGATGTGTGCTGGCGCTCTCGTGTATGCGCGCGTCGCTAGGTTAGTCTACGCAGCCGCGGATCCACGCCGCGGCGCATGTGGTAGCATCATCGATATCACACGTAGCTCAGAGTTGAATCACCATGTCGAAGTAACTGGTGGGCTGCTTGCAAACCAGAGCTCGGATCTATTGAAGGATTTTTTCTTAGAACGCCGCTAGGTTTTTTGCGGCTCGATCAGGGAACGACAGAATTTGCGACGATCTCACTTTCGTTCGCTAGGTCGCTATCATCCGCAGTCATCCAACGTAATATGTCGTAATAACGTCTGATGTTGTCGACATAGATCATTGGTTCGTGCCCGCGTGCGTAGCCCCGGGAAACTCGTCTGAACCAGTTTTGTTCCGCTAGTAGTGGAAGCCTCTCTCTAACTTCGTTCCATGAGTCCGGGTTACCACCTTGAATCTCTGTAATGATACGCGCGTCTTCCAGATGCCCAAACCCGACGTTGTATGCTGCGAGCGCAAGCCAAGTGCGGTCTGGCTCGCCGATACGTTCTGGAATTTTTTTTGTTACCCGCACGAAATACTCGGCACCACCATAAATACTCTGCTCGGGGTCGGTCCGATCCTCAATGCCTAGCATCCCGGCTGTTTTTAGTGTCAACATCATCATGCCTTTCACGCCTGTTGGCGATACGGCTTCGGCGTCCCAATGGGATTCTTGATAGGCCATCGCAGCTAGCAGACGCCAATCGACAGCTGTCTGTTTCTCGGCAGCGAGAAAATAGTCTTTATATATCGGTAGTCGTGATTCGAAATGTTTAACGAATGCGCGTGACCCAACGTAATCGAACTCGCCCTTTGTGGAGAAATAATATCGATCGAGTAGGTCGTCGAGTTCTCCCGTGGCTTGAAGTTCAGCGAAATAGGCCGAAATGCTTTCACGCAGCGAGGTGTCTGCTGTTTTAGGTAAGGCCCAGGCTACCGATGTGGGGTAACCGATCGTGAATGCTTTACGGGCATCTGGATAAGAATATTGTAGGAGTGGAAAGATGTTCGAGTCGATAATCGTGTAGTCGATTTCACCGTTCGCGACCCGGCGGACCAATTCTTCGGCACTGACTTCCCGCTTCTCAGTCCAGGTTAGTCTAGGGATCTCGTGGCGGGCATCCTCTAAAATGCTGATATAAGAAGACCCGGTCGGTATTTCGAAGTGTCCACTCACTAGATCTTCCAGATCGTTAGGTTTTAGAGTTCCGCGGCGGTAAATCACTTCATGGGTGATGGTCTGGTAGCGTGGACTAAAGTCAACGATTTTCTTACGTGGATCTGTGACGGTCAGGCTTGCTGCGCCGACATGTGCCCTACCTTCGGCAACTTCCGGGAGGATTTGCCAGATACCATCAGCGACGTACATATGCAGATCTACACCGATGTGATCGGCGTAGCCTTTGGCCAGCTCGTAATCGATACCGCGGGGGGTATCGATGCCGTAATAGAAGGTCGCCGGACTATTTCGCGTTACGGCGCGAAATTCGCCTGATGCGATAATTTGTTCTAGGAGAGAAGGTGGCGCTGAACATGAACTAAGCGCAACGCTTAAGATCACTGTTCCGAGTGCTCTAGTCACTGGTAGTCCCTTAATACGTCGGGTTGTGTTCCTAATTATACAAAATATAAATAGTTTAATCAACGGGTTAGAAAAGTTTATGCAATCTCTTTGTAATGATACGGCGGGCGTGATGCGTCCCGTATCGGATGCGGCGGCGTTGTCGTGCAACGCATTAGGGCGATTGTCCTATGGTAGTAGTCCCCCTTGAATGGGCACGCTGGTAGACCTCTCATGTTCTCCCAACTAATATCACTCACCACACTATGGATACTTGGTTAAATACTATTAGTAGTTCACTCGAGCTTCTGCCCGTTTGGGCTGCCAACCTCGTTGGTTTAGCCTTGCTGGCTCTGGTTGCTGTTGTAGCTGATATTTTTGCGAAGCGTCAGCTTGTCCGGATTGGGCACCGAGTGTTCCGCAGTACTCAGTTCACCTGGGACGATACGCTGATCGAGCATAAAATCTTAGCTCGCTTTGCTCAGATCCTACCGGCGCTAATTTTTTATTATGGGCTCGATCTACTACAAGGGTTGCCTGATGGTGTAATCACCGTTGGCGAGAACCTTGCAGTTGCCTATGGCGTGTTGATGCTCACTCTCGCGTGTAGCGGGCTAATCTCTGCAGTAAACGCTATATACGAGCAGTACCCCGTTGCGAAGGAACGCCCAATTAAAGGGTTGTTACAGGTTTTAAAGATCGCCCTGTTTATTCTCGCCGGCGTTCTAATCATCTCGGCGCTTACCGAAAGAAGCCCAGTCTTACTGCTAAGCGGCCTTGGTGCGATGACTGCAGTGTTGTTGCTCGTTTTCAAAGACACAATCCTCTCGCTCGTAGCAAGCATACAACTGACAAGCCTCGACATGGTGCGTGTCGGCGATTGGATCGAGATGCCTCAATGCGGCGCTGACGGTGATGTCGTGGATGTTGCCTTACACACTGTGAAGGTTCAGAACTGGGATAAGACCATAACGACGATTCCAACTCACCGCTTGATAGTGGAGTCGTTTAAGAACTGGCGTGGTATGGGTGATAGCGGAGGCCGGCGAATCAAGCGAGATCTGCGTATCGATATTAATTCGGTGAGGTTCTTAACGCTGGAAGAGACTGAGCGATTTAAGCGATTCGCATTGTTAGCGGATTACATAGTTGAGAAGCAAGAGGAACTTGTTAGCTATAACGAGGGACTTGGCCGGGAGACCGACAACGTGAATCTTCGACGGCTCACGAACATTGGCACCTTTCGAGCGTACGTTCTCAGTTACCTAAAACACCATCCGAAGATTCATCGTGAGATGACGCTACTTGTTCGTCAGCTTCAGCCGGGAGCTAGCGGTTTACCATTAGAGATCTACGCATTCACAAATATAACTGATTGGGCAGTGTACGAAGACATCCAAGCAGATATCTTTGATCACCTGCTTGCGGTGGCAGGTGAGTTTGGTCTCAGCATGTACCAGGAACCAGCCGGGCGTGATCTCTCAGCGCTTGCGCCATCACTTGGGGCCTAGCGCCCGGGCTGCGGCGACTAGTAGACAACCCCGTGATCGGCAGCGAATTGTTCCCAGGCTTCGATAAGTTCCGTTAGCAGATCTGGCATCTCGCTAGCTAAATCGTTCGTCTCGCCTATATCTTCCTCGAGATTAAATAACTCCCACTCGCCCGTTTCTTCGGGCATGAGTATTTTCCAGTGGCCGCGCACAAGCGCACGGCTACCATGCAACTCTGAGCCGATGGGATCGTTCGGTCCGTAGACTGGCTCGCCGTCAACCTGTGAGCGGGTCCAGAACGATCGACCGGTCATTGGTAACACTTCACGTCCTTCGAACACTTCGGCTGGTGCTTGCGTACCGGTAATTTCGAGAATAGTCGGTGCGATATCCATATACGTCAAATAACTGTCTTCCAGATCGCCCGACCTAACTTCGTCGTGATTTATGAATGCTGCGACGCGAGTTCCGCCTTCCGACATAGCGGCTTTCGTACCCCTGAGTGGTGCTGTAGCGGCTTCGGCCCAGCCGAGGGCGTAAGTTACCCAGGAATCGACCGCGCCCATATTCTCTAGGCTGTTATCGACCACATAATTTAAGACCATACCGTTTGGGGGGCGTTCGCTATTATCAGCGCCGTTGTCTGAAACAAATATAACTACCGTGTTCGCGAGTTGGTTTGTATCTCGGAGATAAGTTATGAGTCGACCAACATGATAATCCATGTTTTCGACCATCCCCGCATAGAGTTCCATTGCGCGGCTCTGTGTTGCGCGCTCATCTTCGGAAAGAGAGGCCCAACTTGGAGCAGTCGGCCGATAAGAGGAGAGATCGAGGTCCGATGAAAAAATTCCAAGTTCCTTTGCCCGTGAGAATCGCTGCTCCCGAACACTGTCGTAACCCTCGTTATAGCGTCCAGTATTGCGGTCGCGCCAGTCGTCAGGTAGCTGTATCGGCCAATGAGGTGCAGCGTATGCGAGCCAGGCGAAAAACGGTTGTTCGTCATGTCGGTTTTCGTCGATGAACTCGATAAGTTTGTTTGTATAGGTCTCTGTAGAGAAGAAGCTCTCGGGCAGTGACGTAACCGGGACACCGTTCTCTTGATACGGGTTTGAGTCGCCTCGTCTGATACCACTACTCGCATTTTCATCGGGAAAGCCAAGGTGAACAGCCGACCCAGTCGTCAAAATAAAAGAAGATTCGAATCCTCGATTTGCGGCCATGTGTGTCGTATCGAGTGCCCGTCCGAGATCCCATTTACCGGTCATATAAGTGTGATAGCCTGTGGCACGTAATATCTCCGGTAGTGCTGCTATGCGCGCGCTGAGGTGCCCCTCGTAGCCGGGGAGTCCGAGACCTACTGCATCGGGTTGGGGGATCCGCCCAGAATCGTAGGCGCGTTTAATAAGCATTGAGCCGACACCGGCTTGGTGGTTTGAGGTACCCGATAGCAGCATGGCGCGTGCGGGTGCACAAACAGGCGCAGCATGAAAGTTCGTGAAACGCAATCCGCTCAGCGCGAGTGCATCTAGGTTCGGTGTGCGGATCTCGCTACCCCATGCGCCGAGTTCGTTATATCCTAGGTCATCCGCAACGATAAGAAGGACGTTGGGACGTTGTTCGATAGCGATCCCTATGTTGTCATCGACCGTCTCGGTGTCACAGGCTACGAGCAGAAAAGGTAATAGGCTGGCAAGCAGTGTAGTGGGGGTCTGTTTCATGGTTCTAGGCGCCTATGTTTGTGGTTACGACAAGTGTAGAAACTAGAGAAGCAGCCATCAGATTTCTAATGTGTAGTCATTATGTCTTGCGCTTGATTCTACCTGGATAGGTCGTCGAAATGGGTTAAGTTGTTACAAATTTTCTTGAAGAGAAGGCCCAGATGAGTTCAACTATCAGACTTGACGCGGGTGATGCAGGTCCGCATCGCATCGAAGGGTAGCCCAATCTAAAATACTTAATGGCTCGTTATTCTGGAAAATTTTGCCTAACCAGAAAATTTTAAAGAGAGATCGATATGCATTTTCTGAGATTTTTTGTTGCAACCTTTATTCTTTGTCTTGGCGGCTCAATTGCCGCTCAGGAATTTACGAAGTTCACGAGTGAGCTAGATCGCTTTGAAATTTTCACGCCGGTAGCTCTCTCGATGTACCCGATCGAATATGACTCGGAGTACGGTGCGGTATTTCCGGCGCGTGTATACGGCGGTGAGCATGGCCTTAATCGTTATTCCGTTACTGTTGTTGATTACACAGACGCGCGGAGAATTCATTCGGAACGCGATAGGACGGAAGCGGATTACGAGCTATATTGGGAAATTGATGTCCGAGCATCAGTTGCCTACGCGGCGATGAATATTCGTAAACGCGGTGGTGAGGTGACTTACGACGCCTATCACTACATAGATCGTATTGAGGGCCATCAGCTACAAATCACAAATGACGACCTGTCTAGAACTTATAGTGCTATCTATTTGCACGACAGTAAGCTGTACATTGTTGAAGCGACGGTCGCCCCGGGTTCGATACCGCCTGGATTCTTCCAGCAGTCGCTGCAATGGATCAAAGAGGATGGCAGTCGTCTCAGGTATCAAAACTACTCGGAGGCAGTAAAAGTTAGGGATCCAGATATTCGTGATCCACGTGGGCGAGAATGAGAAGTGATGTCTGGACGTTGTTCGGTGGTCCGACGATATGTGTTGAACGGAAATAGGTATTAGGAGAGCAGGATGAAAGTGAAATCCTTGGGTCTAGCGGTAGTTGCCGCAAATATTCTAGGTGTTTCGGCTTGGGCGCACCATTCCCATGGTAACTATACGATGACCGAGTACAAGCATTTGACGGGGACGGTCAAACAAATCCACCTTGTTAATCCACACTCCTGGATCTATCTCGAAGTTATGGACGAAACGGGGCAGCCGATGATGTGGGCGCTTGAGGCTGCGGGTATCGGCGGGCTTTCGCGGCAAGGTATAACCGAGGAAACCGTAAAGGTTGGTGATACTGTGTCGACGCGCTGTCATCAGTTGAGAGACGGTTCAAGCGGATGCCTGCTTGGATTTTTGACGTCTGAGGACGGCATCGAAAGAGAGTGGGATTGACGCGAGGATCGATTACCGTCGCGCCCTAAATTAACTTTTGCAAGCTACTCGGCCGAGCAGGAAATTTGGCTGGTCTTTTGTGCCGAGTCCGCTAAAAACCCTGATCGATCACGAGGATAGCGCTTTCGCCACTAAGAACGTCGGAGGCGCTTCCAGCATCTGCCTGACGCTGAGCTCTTGTTCTGCAGACGCGTTTTGGGATGTAGGAGCCAGCCGATTCCTCGGTTGTGCATACGATGTCTTCGGCTTCCTCAGCACGTTGGGTGCTGGCATCTGCGAGGGCATGCCACAGCTCTGGGACAGGTTTGCTAGACTGGACGACGTGAGTGATTGCGATCATTACGGTATCTCGGGCAGCTGAGAAATCACCTTCCGCAAATTGTGCTCTTGCTTTGAGATATACCAGTTCAGCTGTCCATTCGCCGCATACAACTGCTTCTAGCGTGTCCAAGGCGTTATCATAGTTTTCGTCTTCCACGAACCGAATCGCTGTTCGCTCAATAGCGGCAAGCGCTAACTGCCGATTGCCATCACGCTGGATAATGACTCTGCGATAATCACGCCGAGCACGCCGGGAGCTACCTTGCAGCGATTCCGTGTCACCGCGCGTCAGCCAAAATACTGCCTGTTCATCATCATTAAGGGCGCCCTCATCAATCTCGTCGAGAGCTGCTTCGGCACAGTCACTATTATTATTAATGATGCACTGACGAACTGTTGCGAATTGTGCGCTAGCTGCTGCCCTTATTAGGGGTGCAGCCGCGGAATTTGCCGGAGTCGCGAAACAGTTATCTGCAACATTGGCTTGACCGAGACATAGAATCGGAGATAAAAGAAGTGCCCCTGCTGACATTATCGATCTCATTGATGATTGGTCCTCATACTATAGAGAGCTACTAAAAACGTATCGATGCGACTATAAACAATATAGTAGCGAAGGGATAGCAATGTCGAACGCGCAGATTTAACGTCGCTTAGCGATGAGGTAGTAAATGACATCAACTGGAAGCAAGGATCGGATAGCTCAAATTGGTACACGAAGCCCTGTATGCCCTAGTGATATCAATATGTCTGCTTTCGTGTCCGTCGCCGTTGTGTGTGTATTAGCGTGCAACGGTGCATTCGCCCAAACTTCGGCGATTGGTATTGTTAAGCGGTCGGCAGGAGTTCTCGGTGGCCTAGAGAAATTTCAGGGTATTCGTAACATCATGCTAAAGGGCTGCGGTCAGTGGGCGCGGCAGCGCTGTACCGATGAACTCGCAAAAGGCAACTACTTCCCCGGCCGCCCCGTCCAGACCGAAAGATTCTGAAGAAAGATGTCATCACTCGCTCACAACCTCAATCTGATGAATGAGTTCAACATACTTCGTATTATCTGTGGCGCTTTCTTTATTCCGCACATTTACGCTAAATTCTTTGTGCCGGAGGCGCTCGGTTTTTTTGTGGCAGCTGGCTTCAAACCACCGAAGGCATGGATGTATGTCGCCTGTGTGATAGAGGTTGTTCTCACGATCGGATTGATCTTTGGTGTCTTTACCGTTTATGTTGCCGCAGTCGCCGCTATCCATCTTCTTGTAGCAGCAATTGGTGTGTGGAAGGTCACTGGCGGAAAATGGCTATGGAACATTGGTGGCTGCGAATACTGCCTCTTCTGGGCGATATGCTGTGCCGTCGTTGCGATGCATGGATAACGGAGTGTCACTTATGATGGTACTCTGGTAGGAAGAGTTATAGGAGTAAACGTGTTGAAGAATTTCTTGCACGGCGTGTTGAGATGCGCGAGATACGTGGCGTTGGCTATAGTCATCGCTTCCGTTTCGGCTCATGGTCAAACGGTAGATGAGATCCATGCTCAGCTGCGTTTGCTAGGATCTCAAGATGGTAACCCTAGGGTAGCGTCTCAGGATCTTTACCTCGGTCTGCATGAGCAGATGGATCGCAGCGATGTGGAGGTTACGCGCGATATTCGTTACGGCCCCCATCCTGACCACGTTCTAGATATTTATACTCCGGTTGAGCGTGGCGATGAGCTTCTTCCTATTGTCGTTTTCGTACATGGTGGCTTGCTGGGTAACGGTGACAAGCTCTCGGGTGGAGCTGAGGAATATGTCTCCGGGAACGTTGCGACATTTTTCGCACGGCACGGTTTTATCGGCATAACCGCGAACTATCGTCTCGTGCCCGATATTGTTTGGCCGCAGGGTGCAGAGGACATGCGCGAGATTCTCGGTTGGTTACGAACAGAAAACGGAGCGGCATTTGGTGGTGATCGCGATGCGATGTTCATGATCGGTCAGTCCGGCGGTGCCCGCCACCTCGCGTCATATTTGTTTCATAGAACGTCGCAAATGGTTCGCTCGACAGAGCTGCGTGGTGCGGTTTTATTATCGCCGAGACTGGATGTTGGCGATTCGGATACCTTTAAGCACTATTACGGAGAGGATCTTGGAGTGCAGGCTCAGAACTCTCCGGTCGGTTTGGTTGAGAGCTTTGACATCAACCGGCCGACTGTACCGATACTCCTGGTGACCACTGAGTTTGATGGACCAAATATTCAAGTTCCAGTTGCGGCGTTCTTTGCCGCGACCTGTGAGAAATATCAGGAGTGCCCAAGACTTGTGCAACTGAAGAATCATAACCGGTTCTCTACAGTATTGAGCTTCGATACGGGAGATGAGACGGTGAGTGGGGTGGTTTTGGATTTTTTCCGCGGAATTTATGATTCCTTATAAAAATAGGAAGGAAAAATACGATGAATAAATTTAAGCAACCGCTTATCGGAGGACGTCACATTCTGGCGATTCTTGTCGGCGTGACGTGCGCGGTATCCGCCGTCGCTCACCATGGTTTCGCCTCCTATTTGGAAGAGGAATACACCCTGACCGGTACGGTAAAAGATATGTATTTTGGTTTCCCTCATCCACAGCTCACGATTGAATCTGAAGGACAGACTTGGAATCTGTGGTTGGCGGCATTCGGCCGTGTGAGATTTGTCTGTTTTCACGAAGAACTAGCGGTCGGCGATGAAATCGTAGCCGTAGGACATCGTGTGCCAGATCCCTCGCGTTTTGAAATGAAGGCCGAGAATGTTCTTGTGGACAACAAGTTCTATGATTTCTACCCTCCCAATAATCCGCTTGGCGGGAACGCGAACCCGATCAGATCCGAGCCTTGCCCAACATGAGTCTGGATGCGGGTTGCAAAGAAAAATTGCCGAGCTCGTCAACGCCTATGAGATTAGTAAGTTGTTTGCTGTCCCTCGTAATATTGCCGATGGTTGTACATGCCCATCACTCCTTTGCAATTTACGATAGAAGTGTAATCCACGAAATTGAGGGTGAGCTGGTCGGTGTACGCTGGCGAAATCCACACGTGATGTTCACGGTGCGCACCGAGGACTCCGACGGGCAACTTCAAGACTGGGAGATCGAAGCGGCGGCAGTCTATGTTGTTGAGAGATCTGGCGTACAGGCGAGTATGTTCGACGGAGTTGGCTATGTGAAGGCAGCCGGGTGGCGCTCTCCAGATCGTTCGGCAATGCAGGTTACGAACATCTTGCTACCCAATGGAAACGAAATTTTGCTGTCGGGAAGCGCCAGCAACCGTTGGTCGGACGATTTTGTGGGTGGGCAACTTGATGGTGAGCGAGTGGATCGTGCCGATCGTGACCTGTTTCGCGTCTGGAGCATTGAGAATTTTGGTAGGGGCAATGGGCAACAACAAAGTGAGGTTCGATTGACCGAAAGGGCTAGGGAAATGCCATCTGTATTCGAACTCGACATCTGTCAGCCACAGGGAATGCCTGCGATCATGCAGAATCCTCTCCCTATCGAGTTTATCGATAAGGGAGCGATTATCGAGCTCCGCCTTAACACATTCGGTGTATTACGGACTATCCATATGAGCGACGAACCGCGTACCGAAGCGATACCTCTCTCTGATCTGGGCTACTCGGTTGGCCGGCGCGTGGGTGATACGCTGGAAGTTCTAACGACACGGGTGGGCTGGCCTTATTTTGACGACAATGGCACGCCACAAACCGAAAATATTGTGATAACGGAACGTTTCTCACTAGTCGATGACAAGTCTCGGTTGAATTATAGTCAGACGGTCACCGATCCCGAATCATTTCTGGAACCGGTGATTTTTAGTGGTTATTGGGCCGATATCGGCGAAGAGCAGGTCGGGTTTACTGGATGCGACTGAATGATGTCCGCGTTGAATTCTGATCTTGTTCACGAATCCGAGTATCGAGGGATGGACATCGATAAAATTTAGTTCCCGCAGAGGAAGACTATCATGAGATCGGCTCTTGATCGGTTTGGATTTTCGAGCGCGCTATTCTTAATCACCTTACCCGTGGTAGCGCATCATAGTCGGGCCATATTTGATAGGGAGCGTGTCGTTACGATAGAGGGTGTTGTGACACAGTTCGAATGGGCCAATCCCCATGTCACTGTCTTTGTCGAAACGAAGACCGACTCGGGCGATACAGTAGTCTGGGCATTCGAGGGTGGTGCGACGACTTACCAGAGAGGCAGAGGCTGGTCAAGCGACATGCTTGCTACGGGGGACCATGTCATCGCCGCGGGTCATCCTTTGAAGACTATCGGAGCAACGACTGCAGATGTTGTTTCGATCCGAAAAGCAGGTGTCACGGTGGTCGACAACGGTGTTGCTACGTCAGCGCTCGAGGGGCCCGGGCTCGCATCGTTTGGGACCGATGGCCTATCCGGAATTTGGTATATTCCTCAGAACCCGTCTCATACACAATTTTCTACCCCTTCTTCTTATCCGTGGTCTTTGACATCCAAAGGTACTGGAGATCTCGCGGCGTATGATGACCGGACCATGAATCCACAAAATAGATGCGGGGTCCGTACGGCTCCATGGCTTATGACATGGGGCGTATACAGCATCGAGGTGAGCGATCGCTTGATTTCTATTCGCACTGAATTCGATACTGTTGAGCGAACTGTTTATATGGACGTTACTTCACATGATGGTGCTGCGATCACGACTCAGGGCCATTCGATCGGTCGGTGGGAAGACGAGGTTCTGGTTGTTGACACGACGCATTTCGCAGACCACCGTATCGGCAATGCTCGGGGTGTGTCGTCGGGCTCACAAAAACATCTCGTCGAACGCTTTGAATTGAACCCCGATGGAACAGGTCTAACTTATCGCTTCGAGCTCGAGGATCCGGAGTACTTGTCCGCCCTTGTCACTGGCGAGCTGCAGTCGGCGTATCGACCAGATCTTGGATTCGAGCCGATAGACTGTAACTTGGAGATTGCGCGCCGGTTTCTAGAAGATTGATTAAATGTCCGCTTTTGGTCGAAAGAAACTGTCGGTTAATGGTTAATATGTAGGCTAGTGCACATCTGAGGAACGATCGAAGATGATGAGGTGTACGTTAGTGATCGCCATGGCCGCCATCATCCTGGCGGATGCTGTTTCCGCGCAGCCACAGAGCCCAAGTTGTGGCAGATTCGAGGTTCTAGAAGACACGATGGTTGAGACGCGCCTTTTTCGGAAAGGTACCTACGTTATTCACTCAATCGGTGTTCCATGCGAAGAAGTACTAGGAGCAGACGGGCTCTTCGCAAGGTTTCTCGGTCTTGGAGACGATGCACCGTTGCCCGAGCCGTGGAAATCTCTCACCGAAGCGGTGGGAGCGCCGAAGTTTGCTACTAGCGCCGGATACGGTTTCCGCGCTCAGCGAATATCGGACTGAACTATGACCGCTTATGGCTAAAAGTAGCGGTTAGTCAACAATTAAAAAGACAACGGACGAGGTTTCACTGCAATATATCGGCTGCTGTATGCCACGATGTCAGTAACGATTATTTCTATCCCCTCTTCTGTCATTCCATCTCTCCCGTGCAAATACCCATGACCATATCCTGGGTAGTTTATTTCTTTTATCAGCTTGTTATGTTTTGTAAGTGCAGGAATTAGTAGCTCAGCATTCACTCGGTTGACCGGATGCACATCACTATGGATTAACATGACGGGAGGCGATATACGCTGCACTTTGTTTTCAAGAATGATTTGTTTTTCACTGTTGTGATATTTTTCAAAATTAATGCCCACGTCCATGTTAGGCGTGTAGGGATCTCGCGGGACGTTAGGGTCAGGATCAGGGAATAGTTCAGCTAGCAATGTTGTAGCAGGCTCACTAACGATGACCGCTGTCGGCGCTTCCGGTCGACCGGCAAGCTCTAATGTCAATCGCCCGCCTGAACTATGTCCCAGCATAATAATACTATTTGGATCAATACGAGGTGATATGCGTAATTCTTCAAGGATGGCCGCTAAATCCTCAACCGGCCCTAGGTTATCTGCTTCAAATTGCTCATGGCTTCTGAAAGATGCTAAGACTACCCCGAATCCAGCGGCTAGTAACCGGGTAATCGATGGATCATTGAGCGACTGGTCAATCCGGTTTTCAAGGGGTTGGTACCTATGGCCCCCATGCACGAAAACAATGACCGGGAAAAGACCTTCACCTACAGGAATACGTTGAACAATTTCCACTGTATGTTGATCATGGACTGTAATGACAGAAGTCGTAACCGGCGCGATTTCTTCCGGCACATCTATGCCCGAAATCATGGGGCCTCTTGACCTATTGCGAATAGGCTCGTCAATTCCGGTAGTTTGGGCAAAAGTAGGTGCTGATGAAATTGAAAGGATGGCTAAACTGCAGGCAATGCCAGTTAACTGAAACTTCTTCATAATTTTGGCACCTAATAAATTTCTTCTCTGTTAATCGTTACCCACCTCAATTTCAAGCGTGACAACTAATCCAGGAGTTCGATGCTCGTAGTAAGAACGCTGAAGAAGGTTATCAAATTTTTTAATCAGTTATATAAGTTGAGTAATGGCGGAGGGAGTGGGATTCGAACCCACGGACGGGACGAGCCCGTCACTTGATTTCGAATCAAGCCCGTTCGACCACTCCGGCATCCCTCCGCCGGCGAATCTAGCAGGTCACTAGGTGGTCGGCAACAAAGAGACGATTTCTTTCAGTGGGATCGGGGCTATAACTATCGCTGCCCGTTTCCGGCCCATCTATCGGCTCAAAGTCGTCGCACCTTGATATCCGAGCCAGACTGCGATGAGACATAGGAAAACGGATAAGAAGATATTAGCGCTAGCGAATAACCAGTCGCCATTCCTAACCAGATTCAGCGTCTGTAAGCTAAACGAAGAAAATGTCGTATAGCCGCCGCAAACGCCGATCATTAGCAGTGCCCGTGCGTCTGGGGAAATAAGAGCGCGGCCATCAGGAGAGACGAGTCCGGCAAGGATCCCAATAGCCAGCGAACCCAAAACGTTCACGACGATCGTGCCCCATGGTAGAGCTTCACCGAAGTGCCGAGAAATAATGTTAGCGCACCAATAGCGTCCAATACCTCCAAGCGCGCTACCAAGCCCAATCCATATATAGGTCAACACGCTACCATCCTTCCGGGAATGCCCTCCTCTTGATTTTCGAAGTTATAGCTATAGTAACGTGCAGTTGTATCCAGAACCATGCGACTATCGACTACGGAGGAGTAGATTCGGGCATTTAAGGTTGAGAGATGACAGCTAATAGAGATACCGCGCTCGCAGAAATTGCCAAGATCGTAGGACCAAGTGGTATTGTTGATCCAACGGACGCGGAGGCATTGCTCTTAGATGAGCGAGCCCTTTTTCGTGGCGAGGCGGCGCTCATCGTACGCCCAGCTTCTACTACTGAGTGCTCTGATGTGATGAAGGTTTGCAGTAGAGCATCGATCGGTGTTGTTCCGCAGGGAGGTAATACTGGTTATTGTGGTGGCGCAACACCATTCGATTCATCGAATCAGATTCTGCTGAATCTCTCGCGCATGAACCGCATTCGGGAGGTTGATTCCGTTGATTTCACTATGACCGTTGAAGCCGGGCTAGTGTTAAGGAATGTGCAGTTACTGGCTGAGGAGCAGGGACTCTTCTTCCCCTTGAGCCTAGGATCCGAAGGCTCTTGTCAGATCGGGGGCAATCTTGCGACAAATGCCGGTGGTCTGGCCGTTCTTCGGTACGGGTCAGCTCGTGACCTTGTGTTAGGCCTCGAGGTTGTCCTGCCGAGCGGCGAGGTCTTGTCAAACCTGAAGGGGCTGCGCAAGGACAACACGGGTTACAATCTCAACGGAATATTTCTTGGTGCGGAAGGCACGTTAGGGATTATTACCGCAGCAGTTCTAAAGCTATTCGCAGCGCCCCGTAGTCGTCAATCGGCTTGGGTTGCCGTACGCGATATTGGGGCAGCGTGCAGCCTTCTTGCCCGGGCACGCCGCGAGAGTTGCGATCAGGTTTTATCTGCGGAGTACATTTCTCGAGCCTCGCTGAATCTTGTTTTTGAGAATCTGGTCGAATGCCGTGATCCACTGGAGTCGTCCTATAATCACTACGTCTTGCTCGAACTCGCGTCCGCTGAGGCTGATTTTGCGCTGCGCGCGGTGCTGGAGCGTATTCTCGAGACGGCTCTTGAGGACGGTGAGATAGAGGATGGCGTAATCGCGAATTCGGGGCGACAGCGTGATGCGTTCTGGGCCCTTCGTGAAGGTATTCCGGAAGCCGAAAAACGCAGCGGACGGTCTGTAAAACACGACATCTCAGTTAGAGTGTCTCAGATTCCGGCATTTATTAAGGAGGCTGAAGGGATGCTGGAAAATTTGCCGCCGCATTGTGTATCCGTATTTGGTCATATCGGTGACGGTAACCTCCATTATAATTTGCTCCCTCCTAAAGGAGCGGATGTACAAGCATTTGCTGATGGTCCTGCCCAAGAGATAACTAGCGCGATCTACAATCTTGTGGACCGGTTAGGTGGAAGTTTCAGTGCTGAGCATGGCGTCGGGATTCTTAAACGGGGTGAGCTCGAGCTCTTCACTCCAACGGTAGCGCTCGAGTTGATGCTTTCGTTAAAAAACACCCTAGATCCAAAGGGGATAATGAATCCTGGCAAGATATTTAGTTGAAAGAAGTCTGGGCGAAAAACAAAGCGTTGATCAGTATCCGAACAAGCACCGCATAGTCATGGTTTATTGGCTACCGTCGCACGAGATCATCCTATGCTAAGCTTGCTCGCCTTTGTTCAAGACACAGGGTAGTGGATGAGCACCCAGCCGATTTATAAAGTGATTTTCATGAACCAGGGAAAGGTTTTTGAGATTTACGCGCGGAGCGTAGGACATGGCTCGCTTTTCGGATTCGTAGAGGTTGAGGAGTTGATCTTCGGGGCGCGTTCGACGGTCGTCGTTGACCCGTCCGAGGAACGCATTCAGAGTGAATTCTCTGGTGTCAGTCGAACCTATCTTCCATTGCACTCCATCGTACGGATTGATGAAGTTGAAAAACAGGGTGTGAGTAAGGTGACGTCCGCAGAGGGCAGTAACGTGGCGCAATTTCCTATGCAGATGTACCCGCCATCTGGTGAAGGTGGTAAAGGCGGTTCAGGGGACAAGTGATTACGTGACGCTTCGATTTGCGTCCTTAGGCAGTGGTAGCCGTGGTAACTCACTGCTCATAGAGCTTAATGAAACGCTCCTTATGGTTGACTGCGGCTTGAGTCTGAAAGCCGTTGAGGAGCGGTTGTCTATTTTGGGAAGAACTCCGCTCGACGTAACCGCGCTCTTGGTGACCCATGAGCATGCGGATCACATCCAAGGAGTCGCTCGGTTTGCGCGTCGTTATAACACGCCTGTTTGGATGACACCTGGCACGGCTTCTACCAAGGCGACGAAAGGGATATCGCGGACCCATTCGCTCAACTGTCATCGCGAGTTCAAAATTGGAGAGATTGCCGTGCAGCCTTTTCCAGTGCCCCACGACGCCCGAGAGCCATGCCAGTTCGCTTTTACCGGTGCGGGTCGTCGGCTTGGTGTGCTCACCGATACGGGGCATATCACGTCGCATATTGTAGACCGGTTGACCGGCTGTGACGCGGTTGCGTTAGAGGCTAATCATGATCCAGAAGCATTACGTCGCGGACCGTATCCCGACTCCGTAAAACAACGCGTCGCGTCGTCTTTGGGTCATCTGAACAACTCACAGGCTGCGGAACTTGTTGAGATAGTGGGGCACTCGGAGCTGCAATGGGTTGTTGCTCTGCATATAAGTAAACAAAATAATTCGAGCGATGCTGTTCGCCAGGCTTTGACTCCAATGCTAACGCGGAACGAGCAGTCCTTGTATTTGGCTGAGCAAGACACCCCGAGCCAATGGTTGGAGATTGTCTGAGTCATGGCTATGCTACAGCTGCTCGGACCGAAAGCTGAAACCGAGTTTCGGCTGCAACGTCTGAGCCGACAACTCACTAGTCGCTGCGCTGCAGTGTGTGGTGTCACAGTTCGCTACCTTCACTTCGTCCATGCCGAGCGTAATTTGACGGAAATAGAGCTTGCCACTCTCGATGCACTGTTAACCTATGGTAGCGAGGCTGAGCAGGTCGATAGCGGTCACAAGATCGTCGTCGTTCCCCGTCTCGGTACTATATCCCCATGGGCTTCGAAGGCCACCGACATTGCACAGATATGTGGTGTTCCCGTTCATCGTTTGGAACGAGGTCGCTTGTACATTCTCAATGTTTCCTCTTCGATTTCTATGGAGGAGACCGAACTACTTTTACCTCTCTTGCACGATCGAATGACCGAGTCCGTGTTGACCGAGTCAGTCGTGGAAGAGTTGCTCTTTGCAGAGCATCAACCGCTGCCACTGATGCGGATTGCGTTACAGAAGAACGGCGCTAAGGCACTTTCAGATGTAAATTCTGAGCTCGGTCTGGCATTGTCAAAGGATGAGATCGATTATCTAGCGACACAATTCCTTGCGTTGCAGCGTGACCCCACTGATGTGGAACTCATGATGTTTGCGCAGGCAAATTCGGAGCATTGCCGGCATAAGGTCTTCAACGCCGATTGGTTTATCGATGGACAGTCTGCGAGTCGTAGCTTGTTTCAGATGATAAAGAATACGCATGCGCATGCACCTACGGGGGTATTGTCGGCCTATTCGGATAATGCAGCCGTGGTTTCTGGTGCCGAAGCCGCATGGTTCTGTGCTGATCCGGAAACCCACGTCTATGGTTCCTGGCACGAGCCCGCACATCTCGTGATGAAGGTTGAGACGCATAATCATCCAACAGCTATTTCTCCGTTTCCGGGTGCGGCAACCGGTTCCGGTGGGGAGATCCGGGACGAAGGTGCTACCGGTAGGGGGGCGAAACCAAAAGCTGGGTTGACCGGTTTCACAGTTTCCCATCTCCAGGTGCCTGATTGGACTCAGCCATGGGAGTGCGCGAGCGTGGGTTATCCCGAGCGGATTGCAAGTTCGCTGCAGATAATGCTCGATGGGCCTATCGGCGGAGCACAGTTTAATAACGAGTTTGGCCGCCCAAACCTAGCCGGTTATTTTCGAACATGTCTGCTTGAATGCGAGGGGCAGTGGCGCGGCTATCACAAGCCGATCATGATAGCGGGCGGCGTCGGTAACATACGTGGCGGCGATATTGATAAGCTCGAAGTGCCGCAGGGTTCGAAGCTCATCGTGCTCGGCGGCCCGGCGATGCTCATCGGGTTGGGTGGTGGTGCAGCTTCTTCACAGGGTAGTGGTTCGGCCGAAGCAGATCTAGATTTTGCATCAGTTCAGCGCGGTAATCCGGAAATGCAGCGGCGAGCACAGGAAGTCATCGATACCTGTTGGGCGCTAGGTAGTAGGAACCCGATTTTGTCTATCCACGACATCGGTGCCGGCGGCCTCTGTAACGCCGTACCAGAGATTGTCGATCAGAGCCATCGCGGTGCCGTTATCCAGCTTAGAGACGTGCCCAACGACGAGCCCGGTATGACGCCGATGGAGCTATGGTGCAACGAATCGCAGGAACGCTACATGATTGCTGTCGCTGCTGACGATGTTACGATTTTTTCAGCGATCTGCGAGCGTGAGCGATGCCCATACGCTGTTATCGGCGAGTTCACCGAGCAGCGAGACTTCAGAGTTTTCGATACGAATTTCGGCAACGAGCCGGTTGCGATGCCAATGGATGTCTTGTTTGGCAAGCCGCCGAAGATGACGCGAGAGACTAATCCCAAAAAATTAGAGCCGCGCGATTGGGACTGGTCCGATATATCTCTCGAGGTTGCTGTTCAGCAGGTGCTATCTTTTCCTGCAGTCGCGGATAAGTCATTTCTGATTCACATCGGTGATCGCAGCGTCGGTGGTCTTGTAGCGCGGGATCAGCTGGTCGGTCCGTGGCAGATACCCGTAAGCGACGTTGCCGTTACTAACGCCAGCTACACCGGATATACCGGTGAGGCGATGGCGATGGGTGAGCGTACTCCGGTCGCGATTTATGCAGGACCGGCGTCGGCCCGCCTTGCCGTTGCTGAGTCGATTACTAATATTGCTGCTTCAGATGTAGCAAGTTTGTCAGACGTGCGCCTCTCTGCAAATTGGATGGCGGCGGCAGGACACGATGACGATGATTATGCCCTCTTCGAGATGGTACAAGCTGTAGGAATGGATCTTTGTCCTGCTCTGGGTGTTGCGATCCCAGTAGGGAAGGATTCCCTATCTATGCGTACTACCTGGCAGGACAATGGTGAGGAGAGCTCTGTGACGGCTCCTGTTTCGTTGATTGTCTCTGCATTCGCTCCGGTGCTAGATACGCGCCGTACCTTAACGCCTGAATTACGGCTGGACGTAGGCGAGACTGTTTTACTGCTACTCGATGTCTCTGGTGGTAAGCAGCGCCTTGGGGGATCTGCATTGGCGCAGAGTTTTAATGAGTTCGGCGGCGTTCCTCCAGATCTAGACGATCCTCAGACCATGCTGAATTTCTTCGCTGCGCAAAGGGCACTTCGAAGTAGGGATCTCATTCTTGCCTATCACGATAGAGCGGACGGAGGGCTTTTCATTGCACTAGTCGAAATGGCCTTTGCGGCCCGTGCCGGACTTGAAATCGAAGTGCCTGCATTTGTAGAGGATGTAATCAGCTATCTATTCGCCGAGGAATTGGGCGTCGTTATCCAGGTCAGGGTTGAAGATCTTGACGATGTGCTCAGCGTACTGAGCGTCAATGGTATGAATCGTTCACAAATCGTTGCGAGCGTTGCTACTCATGGCAACATTCGGATTCGCCGTGGCCAAGAGGAACTATTTAAAGCGCCTCGCGTCCGACTGCATCGATACTGGTCGGAACTCAGCTATCGGATGCAGGCTTTACGAGATGATCCCGAATGTGCGCAGGAAGCGTATGACGCGATTCTCGACGATAACGATCCGGGCTTGAACGTGGATCTGAGCTTTGAACTACCAAAACTCAGGTCGTTGTCGCAAGACGTTCGACCGAAAGTCGCGATACTGCGCGAGCAGGGCGTGAATAGCCAACGAGAGATGGCGGCGGCCTTCGACCGAGCTAGTTTTGAAGCACATGACGTGCATATGACGGATCTTCTATCGGGTAAAACTTCGCTTGCGGATTATCGTGGCGTTGTTGCGTGCGGGGGATTTTCCTACGGTGATGTGCTGGGTGCGGGCGGAGGCTGGGCGAAGTCGATTCTCTATAGCGACGTTGCTCGCAACCAATTTCTCGAGCACTTCGCTCGCGAAGATGCGTTTGTACTCGGTGTATGTAATGGGTGCCAGATGCTAGCGGCACTGAAGGAACTGATTCCTGGTACTAATCACTGGCCGAGATTCGTGCGTAATCGTTCGGATCAGTTTGAAGCACGTTTATCTCTGGTGAGGATTGAACCAAGTTCGTCGGTATTGCTAAGGGATATGGCAGGTTCGCGATTACCAATCGTAACTTCGCACGGCGAAGGTCGCGCTGAGTTTACGTCGGAAGATGCGTTGCTGCGCGCGAACCGAGAACTTGCAGTTATTCGTTACGTTGATAATTATGGCGAGAAAGCGCGGCAGTATCCTGCAAATCCTAACGGTTCGCCGTTGGGGCTAGCCGGACTTACAAACGCGGATGGCCGCGTGACAATCATGATGCCGCACCCGGAACGCGTCTTTCGTACTGTGCAGCATTCATGGCATCCAGCAGATTGGGGTGAGAATTCGCCTTGGCAGAAATTGTTTGCAAATGCGCGCGAGTGGGTTGGTTAGAGCAGTTGGGCGGATTTAGTGCAAACGGCGCGTTAATCTTTTTAGATAGCCTAGGTTGCTAGTTCGTCGGAGAGAAAAGGCAGCGGGGCGATATTCTCGAACTATGTCGACAGGCGTTTGTATCGGAGTCGGTGTGGTTGATCGGCGTCGTGACCCTTGCGCCGTTTGAGATCCTCGGAGTAGTCCGCGTAGTTGCCCTGGAAGTATACGACCTCGCCGTCACCTTCAAAGGCGAGAATATGAGTCGCGATTCGATCGAGGAACCAACGATCATGTGAGATGATGACGGCGCATCCGGGAAATGCTAGTAGTGCGGTTTCGAGAGCGCGCAAGGTTTCGACATCCAGATCGTTGGTCGGCTCATCGAGAAATATCACGTTACCGCCTGCCCGCAGGACCTTGGCGAGGTGTACTCGGTTACGTTCTCCGCCGGATAATAAGCCGATTTTCTTTTGTTGCTCTGGTCCGCGGAAGTTGAAGCGCCCGACATAGGCTCGAGACGGCGTCTCGTAGCTACCGATCGTTAGCATGTCCTGCCCATCTGAAATTTCTTCCCAGATCGTTTTGTCGTCGTCAAGTACGTCCCTAGACTGATCTGCGTATACCAACTGGGCTGAGTCGCCGATTCTAATTGTGCCTTCGTTAGCTATTTCCTGGCCGACGAGCATGCGGAATAACGTGGTTTTGCCTGCGCCGTTAGGGCCGATGACGCCGACGATACCACCTGGGGGGAGGCTGAACTCCAGGTTCTCGAACAATACTTTTTCGCCAAAGGCTTTTCGTACGCCGGATGCTTCTATAACGAGATCACCCAGGCGAGGTCCAGGTGGAATGTATATCTCGTTTGTCTCGTTACGCGTCTGAAATTCTTTTGAATTGAGTTCATCGAATCGTTGTAGTCGCGCTTTTGCCTTCGCTTGGCGGGCCTTCGGATTCGTCCGAACCCATTCGAGTTCCGCTTTGACTGTCTTTTGATGGGCGGCTTCGCGTTTTTCCTCAATTTTAAATCGGGCATCTTTTTGTTCTAGCCAGGACGAGTAGTTGCCTTCCCACGGTATGCCGTATCCGCGATCCAATTCGAGAATCCAGCCGGCTACGTTATCCAGAAAGTACCTGTCGTGGGTGACCGCCATGACGGTCCCGGAGTATTCGGCAAGAAAACGCTCGAGCCAGGCTACGGACTCTGCGTCAAGATGATTAGTTGGTTCGTCAAGCAAAAGCATATCCGGTTCCGCAAGCAGAAGACGGCAAAGTGCGACTCGACGGCGCTCGCCCCCTGATAAAGACTTCACATCTGCGTCCCAGGGAGGAAGGCGTAGGGCGTCGGCAGCGATTTCCAGCTTTCTGTCGATTTCCCAGCCACCGGAAGAGTCAAGGGCGTCTTGTAATTTTCCCTGTTCAGTTAGGAGGGCAGACATCTCTTCGTCTTCAAGAGGTTCCGAGAACCGGTCGCTGATGGCATTGAATCTATCTACTAGCGCGATTATTTCGCGGATGCCATCTTCGACGTTGCCGCGCACGTCCTTGTTAGCGTCGAGTTCCGGTTCCTGCGACAAAAAGCCGATTTTGATTCCTGGTTGCGGTCGAGCTTGTCCGTCGAATTCAGGATCCACTCCTGCCATGATCCGCAGTAGGGTAGATTTTCCCGCGCCGTTTAGCCCGAGGACCCCGATTTTAGCGCCAGGGAAGAAACTTAGGCTGATATCGCGGAGAATGAATCGTTTTGGTGATACAACCTTGGAAAGTTGGTTCGTGGTATAGATATATTGAGCCACGGAGCCCTGGATCCTTTTGGCGGAGGCGGGATTATCAAGCAAAGCGCTTGGCGTTGCCATACGAAGGAGTAATTAGTGACTGAACAAGTACTCGTAATCTGCGGGGATGACCTCGCCACCTACGGCTTTCCGGACGGCCATCCGTTTGGGCCTGATCGGCACGACGCTTTCCTTGCAGAACTCGATCAATCGGCCAAATCCGCCGAAATTGTTCGCCGTCCTCCACGTTTGGCGACTCCGGAGGAGGTCGAGTACTTTCATACGCGCGAGTATGTCGAATTCGTCCGCTCCTACTCGGAACAAGGCCATGGTTATTTAGACGGTGGCGATACGCCTGCCTATCCTGGTGTCTTCGAGGCTGCGTCCTATGTAGTCGGCGGAACATTAGAGGCACTGGCCGAGATCATGGAGGGCTCTATCCGATGCGCGTTCGTTCCGATCGGTGGCCTACATCATGCAGCCAGAGGAAGGGCGGCAGGATTTTGTGTATTTAATGATTGTGGTGTTGCGATTGAAGCGGCTATGAATCTTTACGGTATTGAGAGGCTCGCTTATGTTGATATCGACGCGCACCATGGTGACGGTGTGTTTTACGGATTCGAAGATGATCCGAGAGTAATGTTTGCAGATATTCATGAGGACGGACGTTATCTATACCCGGGTACCGGTAGCCGAAGCGAAACCGGACGCGGAGTAGCCCAGGGAACCAAGCTAAATATCCCCATGCCCCCCTCTTCCGACGACACGGCATTTCTTGCCGCTTGGGCAGAGGTTGAGGCCTACTTGGCAGAAAATCCGCCTCAACTGCTGTTACTGAACTGCGGCGCCGATTCTCTGGCTGGGGATCCGATCACTCACCTTGCATATAGTGAGAACGCGCATGGGCATGCGGCAACGCGGTTGCGCGAGCTGGCAGAAGAATATTGTGAAGGACGCGTGCTGGGAATGGGTGGTGGCGGTTACGATCGAACGAATCTTGCACGTGCCTGGACACGTTCGGTTGAAGGTTTCGTAGACGCCACTTCCGCGTTATTGTAACAGATGTACAATGCGCTTCCTCCAACCGTGCACCGCTAGCCTCTTGGGTATCCGATACTGACTATGTTTACCAATGACTATCAAATTAAGGGATTTGACGACGAGCTCTTTCGTGCGATTCAGGCCGAGGAAACGCGGCAAGAAAATCATATAGAGTTGATCGCTTCGGAAAACTATGCCTCCCCGAGAGTTCTCGAGGCACAGGGTTCGGTATTGACGAACAAATACGCTGAGGGTTACCCCGGCAGGCGATACTATGGTGGGTTGTGAGCACGTTGATATTGCAGAGACGCTGGCAATCGATCGTGCCAAGAAACTTTTTGGTGCCGCCTATGTGAATGTTCAGCCACATTCGGGTTCGCAGGCTAATGCAGCTGCCTATCTTGCGCTAATGGATCCGGGTGATACGCTACTGGGTATGAGTCTGCCGCACGGCGGCCATTTGACGCATGGGGCCAAGGTGAATTTTTCAGGCAAGCTGTTCAATGTTTACCAGTATGGTATCGATGAGAACACCGGTGAGATTGACTATGCAGCAATGGCAGCGCTGGCGCGCGAACACAAGCCAAAGGTCATCGTTGCGGGTTTCTCCGCGTATTCGCGCGTCGTTGACTGGCAACGATTTCGTGATGTAGCCGATGAGGTTGATGCATTTTTTATGGTCGATATGGCTCACGTGGCCGGACTTATAGCGGCTGGTTTTTATCCAAATCCTGTGCCGATCGCTGACGTTACTACGACGACGACCCATAAAACTTTGCGAGGACCACGTGGCGGGTTGATACTTGCGCGGGAAAATCCTAGCCTTACGAAGCGATTCAATTCTCTCGTATTTCCGGGAACTCAGGGTGGACCTCTCATGCATGTGATTGCAGCCAAGGCAGTTGCGTTTGCCGAGGCGCTAGAGCCGGAGTTCAAGGACTATCAACAGCAAGTGCTAGCAAATGCGCGCTGCATGTCTGAGACACTCATTGATCGTAACTATAAGATTGTTTCCGGTGGCACCGACAACCACCTTATGCTCGTTGATCTCATTAAACAGGAAGTTACCGGTCAGGACGCAGAGGATGCATTGAGTCGTGCCAATATTACGGTTAATAAGAACGCTGTACCTAATGATCCGCGGCCGCCGCGGATAACAAGCGGTCTGCGTATCGGTACGCCGGCAATTACGACTCGTGGCTTCAAGGAAGCGGAAACGGCGCAGTTGACCGGTTGGATAGCAGATATTCTCGATGGATTTAGCAGTCCGGAAGAATTGGGTGGGGTCATTAGTCGAGTTCGGAAAGAAGTGTTCGAGCTTTGCGAACGCTATCCAGTTTACGTGTAGCACCGAGCAACGTTGTCGGGGTGGCCTGTGCACTGTCCGTTTTGTAGTAACGAAGAAACCAAGGTGATTGACTCACGCCTGGCCGGCGAAGGATTACAGGTGCGGCGTCGGCGTGAATGCCAGTCCTGTAACGAACGCTTCACTACTTTCGAAACAGCAGAGCTAGTCATGCCGCATGTCGTTAAACGTGACGGACGGCGGGAGCCGTTCGATGAAATAAAACTCCGGGCTGGCATCATGCGCGCGCTCGAGAAGCGTCCGGTGAAGAGCGAAGACGTGGAGGAGAGTGTCGGCCGCATCATACATCGTCTCCAGACCGTCGGAGAGCGAGAGGTAACCGGGCAGTTAGTTGGTGGTATGGTCATGGAGGAGTTGCATGGCTTGGACGAAATCGCCTATATCCGTTTTGCTTCCATATATCGTAGCTTCCAGGATATCACTGAGTTTCAGGAGGAGATTCAGAGATTAAGATCGCGGCCTAGTCCTGTGGAAAAGCGCGAGCAGATGTCGCTCTTGCCTGACGACGGCAAGAAATGACTACGGTTGACGACACTGAGTTCCTGATGCGTGCGGCGAAGATTGCAGCACGCGGGCTATACACTACAGACCCAAACCCCCGCGTCGGTTGTATCTTAACTAAGGACGGTAACGTAGTGGGCGAGGGATGGCATGAACTGGCAGGTGGGCCTCACGCTGAACGCATTGCGCTATCCCAGGCGGGTGAGGCGGCGTTTGGAGCCACGGCATATGTCACGCTTGAGCCTTGTAATTTCGAAGGACGTACCGGCGCGTGCACAGAGGCACTAATTGAAGCGAAGGTTGCTAGGGTTGTTTGCTCGGGTATCGATCCAACGCCAGAGGTAGCCGGCAAAGGTATAGCAAGCCTACGCGAGGCTGGGATTAAGGTCGATGTCGGGATCGTCGACGATACGATAACGGAATTGAATGCTGGTTTTTTTTCGCGCTTAACGCGTGGTAGGCCATTCGTTCGTAGCAAGATAGCGGTGAGTCTTGATGGCCGCACAGCGCTCGCAAACGGCGAGAGCCAGTGGATTACAGGTGATTTGGCTCGGGTAGATGTGCATCGTTGGCGGGCTAGGTCTAGCGCTATTCTGACCAGCGTTAGTACAGTGCTAGCGGACGATCCTTCGCTTGATGCGCGGCTAGAGGCGCCGGCACCTCCAATTAAGCAACCGCTAATAGTTGTTTTGGATTCTGATTTACGTACACCGACTAGCGCGAATGTTGTGATGAAGGGCGGTGAGGTCAGCATTTTTACGACCGATGAAGACTCTCCCGCTGCAAGCGCACTGCGGAAGCAGGAGGTAAGTATCGAGCAGGTTGGTCGCTCCCGCGGTTGTGATCTTGAAGAGGTATTTAGCCGCCTTAGCCAGCTACAGATTAACGAGGTCTGGGTGGAAGCTGGCGCAATCCTGAATGGCGCGCTAATTCGTCAGGGCCTCATAGATGAGCTCATCGTCTATATAGCGCCACAAATTTTTGGCGACACAGCTCGTGGAATGTTCGTTATCGATGAGCTATTTAGTCTAGAACAGAGTGTCTCGTTTGAATTCAAGGATGTTCGACGGGTTGGTGATGACTTGCGCATTATCGCGAGTCCCAGTAACGTGTCTGGCCCGCAGCTCGATACTTTATAGGCGTGTTCACCGGCATCATTAGGGGCGTGGGGCGAATCGCCGAGCAAACTAATATCGGTGGTGATCGCCGTGTCACAATTGACAATCAGGGAGCCAACCTGCCTTCACTAAATAACGGTGATAGCGTGGCGGTAAACGGGGTGTGTCTGACGGTTGTTGAGACCACGGCGGCAGGATTTAGCGCGGATATCTCCCTGGAGACACTTGGTTTAACGACTTTCGGTGAGCTGTCAACAAGCTCCGAAGTAAATCTCGAGCCGGCCCTGTGTGTCGGAGAGCCGTTGGGTGGGCACTTGTTGACGGGGCATGTTGACGGCGTCGGTCGGGTGCTTGAGGTTAAGGAATCTGCGCGATCCGCGACGATCCATCTTGCGGCAGAGGCGGAGCTCGCCCCTTATATAGCCCGGAAGGGTGCGATTGCGGTCGATGGTGTTAGTCTGACAGTAAATCACGTCGAGAATACGATGTTTGCAGTCAATTTCTCAGTCAACATTGTGCCGCACACGCAGGAAAAAACTATCATTCTCGGGTACAAGGCTGGTACCGCTGTTAATATTGAGGTCGATATCATCGCACGTTACCTTGAGAGGCTGGCTCCGAGTCGGGATGTCTCGGCCGGGATCAACCTGGAGTTGCTGAAAAAACATGGTTACACCAGTACAGACTGATGGTGCCTGGTCGGGACTCAACAGCACCGAAGAAATTATCGCGGATCTACGCGACGGTAAAATGGTCGTTATTCTTGACGATGAGAATCGGGAGAACGAGGGCGACCTGATTAAGGCCGCTACTACAGTAACACCCGACGACATCAATTTTATGGCGCGATACGGTCGTGGCCTGATCTGTTTAACTTTGACACGGGCGCGATGTGGGCAACTTCGGTTGCCGCTTATGGTTAGCGATACGGATAGGCGTAGGGCAACGAATTTCACCCTATCTATCGAGGCAGCGGATGGGATTACGACAGGTATTTCGGCGCATGATAGGGCGCGCACTATCCGTTCTGCTGTTGCGCCTGACGCACGACCGGAGCACTTGAGTCAGCCTGGGCACATTTTCCCCGTTATGGCTCAGCCTGGTGGTGTACTCACAAGAGCTGGACATACGGAAGCAGGTTGCGACTTAGTTCGACTTGCGGGGCTAGAGCCAGCTGCTGTCATTGTCGAGATTCTGAACGAAGACGGTACGATGGCTCGTCGCGACGATCTGCTCGTGTTCGCGCGCCACCATGGCGTTAAGATAGGCACGATCGCCGATTTGATAAGCTATCGACTAGAACATGAGGATTCTGTTGAGGCGATCAAAGAGCTTGAGGTGCAGACTGAGTTTGGACCATTCCGACTCATCTCGTTCGAAGATCACGTTAATCGTTGGGTCCATCTAGCACTCGTGCGCGGAGAACTCGATACGCAAGAGCCCTCTATGGTGCGTGTGCATATCCAAGATACGCTGAGTGATGTTGCCGGCGTATTAGATAGCCGACTGGGCTGGCCATTGCGCGATGCTATGAAACTCATCGCTGCGGAAGGCCGTGGCGTTATCGTAATTCTTCGGCAGGACGAGCAACCGCGTGACATCATTAACGCGATAAGTGACTTACAGCGGCCCGAGAATGAGATTTTTGCTCGAAGAGATGATTCGACCGAGCTACGTACCTATGGTACCGGTGCTCAGATTCTCAGAGCTCTAGGTGTGAAGCGGATGCGGGTACTGAGTGCACCAAAACAAATGCATGCGCTGTCAGGATTTGGCCTCGAAGTTGTGGAGTACGTCTCGTCGGATTAATACTTATGGATACGATAATTAAAACTGTGGAAGGGAGTCTCGATGACGTACGTGGTTTGCGTTTCGTAATTGTTGCGTCACGTTTTAACGATTTCATCGTCGAACGGTTATTGAGCGGAGCAACAGGAGCCCTGCTCAAACATGGCGCCAGCGCAGACGATATAGAAATTGTTCGAGTTCCGGGCGCTTTCGAGGTTCCGCTCGCATTGAAAAAGCTTGCTGCGTCGCGGCGATACGATGCCTTGATTGCGTTGGGTTGCGTTATTCGTGGCGCTACCCCTCACTTCGACTACGTTGCGGGTGAGGCTACTAGCGGAGTATCCCGGGTGGCTATGGAGCATGAGATTCCTATTGGATACGGTGTGTTGACTGTGGATACCATCGAACAAGCGATTGAACGTGCAGGGACAAAAGCAGGCAATAAGGGTATAGATGCAGCACTCTCCGTGATTGAAATGACGTCCCTATTCCGGCAGTTGGAGCGTTAACCACGTCTCGCAATATGCTGGCCCCAGACAATAGTTCGGTACGCGCTCGACAGGGTGCTCGCGATATGTTGGTTAAAGCGCTTTATCAGTGGCAGCTGGGCGGGCACGATCTAAGTCAACTCGAAGAGCAGTTCATGGTGACACCAGAGAACACACGAGCTGATCTTAGTTATTTCAAAGATCTACTTAGTACTGTTATCTCAGATGTTGATAAGTTTGACAAGCTCATAGCGATGCATGCGGGTAGGGAAGTGGCGACGGTAGATGCGATCGGTCGAGCTATACTTTTATTGGGGTTTGCAGAATTCGAAAGTCGTTGCGACGTTCCAGTTAAGGTTGTTATCAACGAAGCTGTAGAACTTGCGAAGCGCTATGGTTCGCCCGATTGCTATCGTTTCGTCAATGCTGTTCTGGATAAGGCAGCTAAGGCGATGCCCCCACAACGTCAATGCGACGCCAGAGGCTGAAGTGAGCCTCGGTGAGTTCCAGATAATTCAGCGATTTTTTGCGCTTGGAAACGACGATCCCGATGTTCTTTTGGATATCGGTGACGATGCAGCCGTCGTTCAGCCATCTGGGCCGCTGGCACTAGTCACAGATACCCTGGTCGAGGGAGTGCATTTTTCCAGCCAGACAGCTGCTGACGTAGTAGGTTATAGGACGCTAGCGGTAAACCTTAGTGATCTCGCAGCGATGGGTGCCCAGCCGCGTTGGTGCACACTTGCGCTGACTATTCCCGATTCTAATGAAGGCTGGCTAGAGGGCTTCACCTCAGGATTTTTCCGACTCGCTAAGATATACGGTGTTAGTCTCGTTGGGGGCGATCTAACGCGCGGTCCGCTGAGTACAACGTTGCACCTGATTGGTGCCGTGGGTGATGGCGCTTTTTTGACGCGCGGTGGTGGACAAGTTGGTGACGACATTTATGTTACCGGCTCTCTTGGTGACGCTGCGGCAGGCTTGGTGCTTATTGATAATGGCGTAGCGGATGAGAGCGATGCTCATCGGGCGTTAGCTGAGCGGTTTAGTCGCCCTTTGCCGCGGATCGCCGCCGGACGGGCCTTGGTAGGTCTTGCGAGCGCAGCGATCGACGTTTCCGATGGGTTACTCGCCGATCTTGGACATCTTTGTAAGTCCAGTGGTTGCGGTGCGGTAATTGATGTAGAAAACTTGCCTTTCTCTATTGAGATGCTGGCGCTTTTTCCGCCGCAGACGGCTCAGGCCTATGCACTTAACGGAGGTGATGATTACGAGCTTTGTTTCACTGCCCCTGCGGAGAAAGCTGATGAGGTTAAAGCTGTATTAGGCGTTGCCGAGACGACAGTACACCGCATCGGTGAGCTAGTAGCTGGGGAAGGCGTCGAATCTCGCCGTGATGGAGCACCCTTCAATCAGACTGACACGGGACACCAACACTTCTGAGCATGCATACGAACAGGCCGCCAACAACCCTACTTCGCCAACCCGTTCACCTACTTGCATTCGGGTTTGGTTCGGGGCTCATGCCGAAGGTTCCGGGCACGGCAGGAACAGCTTTGGCGGTGCTACCAGCGTGGCTGCTTGCGACTTGGTCTGTGGCGGCGAAGGCAGCTCTGATCGCGATATTGTTCGCTATCGGTGTGTGGGTCTGCGATGAGAGTGCGCGCCGACTCCAATCTCATGACCATCCCGCGATAGTTTGGGATGAAATCGTGGGTTTTCTTGCGACATGCCTCTTGCTCCCGCCTGACCCGCTATGGTTTACAGTAGCTTTCGTTTTGTTCCGTATTTTTGATATTACTAAGCCATGGCCGATCCGAGCTCTGGATCAAAGATTGCACGGTGGAATTGGCATAATGCTGGATGATATCGTGGCAGCCGTTTTTGCAGTAATCTGTATGGAGTTAGCGAAATTAATTCTAATTTTCTAATCGTCGTCGGGTTCGAACGCTTCTGGATCAGCGTCGACGGTTTTCTTAAGTAGGATTTCGACTGTCTGCTCGGCTTCCTTGAGTGCCGTCTGGCACTCGCGCGTGATTTTCACTCCCCGTTCAAATTCCTTGAGAGCTTCCGCAAGCGGTAACTCCTCGTTCTCAAGCCGTTCGACTAATATCTCGAGTTCTTCGAGCGATTTTTCAAGACCGCTTACGCCCGTTTTTTGTTTTGGAGTCATTGTTCCTGCCGTCACAGCTGCTGCGCAACCCTACACAGCATAACCGGGACGGTCAAACCTTTAATAGATGTATGTATTGACACTTTTAAGGTGTCGCATTACATTATCCTAATATGAATTAGACTGAGTCTAAACAAGATTCTTTGCTAGAATCTGTGTAGGACTGATTATCACTAATCATTGGTTGTAAGGAGAGCGACAAATGGACCTTAAGGGTAGTAGTACAGAACAGAATCTCAAGGATGCTTTTGCAGGCGAATCGCAGGCGAACCGACGTTATCTCTATTTTGCCGCGAAAGCGGATGTAGAAGGTTACAACGATGTCGCTACAGTCTTCCGTTCTACAGCAGAGGGCGAGACTGGTCACGCGCATGGTCATCTGGAGTATTTAGAAGCCGTTGGTGATCCCGCGACTGGATTACCGATTGGTCCGACGGACGAAAATTTAAAGGCTGCGATTGCGGGTGAAACGCACGAGTACACAGACATGTATCCAGGTATGGCGAAGTCTGCCCGAGATGAAGGTTTCGAAGAAATTTCCGATTGGTTCGAAACGTTAGCGAAGGCTGAGCGGTCTCACGCCAACCGTTTTCAGAAAGCGCTTGACGGACTCGACGACTCATAGCCAATATCGGTTTCGGCCGCCCTTATAGATGAGCCATCCAAAGGTAACGGTTAGAGAAGGTAGTCTCGAGTCACCGACGCGTCATGCGATTAAGTGGCGCGAGCCTGAATATACGGAGGAAGCACCTCTCTTTTCGGAGCTCGAACGAGTTTTCGATATCTGCCATGGTTGCCGTCGCTGCTTTAATCTATGTAACTCTTTTCCCACTTTGTTCGACGCTGTCGACGATTCGGAGACGGGCGAAATTGATTCAGTGCCGAAGAAAGCCTACTGGGAGGTTGTAGAGAATTGTTATCTCTGCGACATGTGCTATATGACCAAGTGTCCTTACGTACCACCGCATGAATGGGCTGTAGACTTTCCGCATTTGATGTTGCGTGGCAAGGTCAAGCAGTTCCAGGACGGCGGTGCACGGTTGCGCGACAAAATATTGAGTGCGACTGATACTGTCGGTAAATTAGCAGGTATTCCCGTGATCTCTCAGACGATCAATGCAATCAACGCCTCGAAGGCTGGCCGGCAGGCGCTACAGGGAGTACTTGGCGTGCATGTCGACGCGCCGATGCCTAAATATCACGGTCGAAGTGCGCGCAGCCGACTTGCAGATCGTGTCGGGCGTCCCGACGCGGAGGCTGAAGCGACTGGTTGTACTCAGGGAAAAGTCGTTGTCTTCTCGACCTGCTACGGTAATCGTAACGAGCCAACGCTTGTGGAAGATTTAGTAGCAGTGCTGGAGCACAACGACATTCCCACTGCGTTGGCGCGCCAAGAGCGCTGTTGCGGGATGCCAAAACTAGAACTAGGTGACTTGAAGAGCGTCGAGCGATTCAAAAACGATAATATTGATGAGCTATATCAGTGGGTATCGGAGGGCTGGGATTTGGTTGGTCCTATTCCGTCGTGCGTATTGATGTTCAAGCAGGAGTTGCCGCTTTTATTTCCTGAGGACGAGAAAGTGGGCGTGGTCGCGCGCGCGTTCTTCGACCCGTTCGAGTATCTGATGTTACGGCACCGAGGCGATAAGTTACGTCTCGACTTTCAGGCTAGCCTAGGCAAAGTGAGTTACCAGGTGCCTTGTCACCTCCGCGTGCAGAACTTTGGACTTAAAACCCGGGAGGCGTTGGAATTGATTCCCGACACGAAAGTACAGGTTATAGAACGCTGTTCGGGTCACGATGGTACCTACGCAGTTAAGAAGGAATACAATGCAATTTCCCGCAAGATAGCTCGTCCGGTTGCAAATGCTGTTAATAAGGCCGCTGCTGACGAGTTTACGAGTGATTGCCCGATGGCTGCAGCACAGATCGCGTCAGTAGCCGAGTCAGCTGAGGCTACTAATCCGTTACAGTTAATGCGCCGAGCCTACGGGATTTAGAATGACGAAACTTACAGCTAACGATCTTATGAGTCTCGAGGAGTACCATCGGAATCGTCGGGATTTTCGTAAGCAGGTGTTGGCGCATAAAAAAAATCGGCGGGTGGCTATTGGAGGAAACGCGACTCTTTACTTTGAAGATCAACTGACTATCAAGTATCAGGTCCAGGAGATGTTGCGGATCGAAAGGATTTTTGAACTGGAAGCTATCGAAGAAGAACTAGCAGCCTATAATCCGTTGATTCCGGATGGTTCAAATTTCAAGGCGACGTTTATGGTCGAATTTCCGGATGCGGAGGAGCGACGTTACAAACTTACGCGTCTTACTGGAATCGAGGAAACGGTTTACGCACAAGTTGAAGGGTATGCGAAGATTACTGCTATTTCCGACGAGGATCTCGATCGCAGCACAGAAGAGAAAACTTCTGCAGTCCACTTCATGCGGTTCGAGCTTGATGAGGCAATGTGCGCCGCATTTAAAGACGGTGCCGCGCTCGGATTTGGGATCGATCACCCGAACTACACCGAATCAGTCTTGGCGGTTCAGTCAGTTGTGCGAGACTCGCTGGCCGCGGATCTCGATTAGCATCCGCAACTAGCGTTACAATCTATGTGCTTTCCTCTAGCCAAGCAATGCGGCCAGGTTAGAGTCGAGCGGATGAGTGCATGACTAAAAGCTATCTCGCTGCTGACATTGAGGTCTTGAGTGGTCTTGAGCCCGTCCGTCGACGCCCGGGTATGTATACAGATACTACTCGGCCCAACCATTTAGCTCACGAAGTAATCGACAACAGCATCGATGAAGCGATTGAGGGACATGCAAAACGCCTCGACGTTAAGGTTGCGAAGGACGGTTCGTTCGAGGTTGCCGATGACGGCCGTGGGATGCCGGTCGATATCCATCCCAAAGAGAAAATTCCCGGCGTCGAGCTAATCCTTACGAAGTTGCACGCCGGAGGTAAGTTTTCTAACGAACAGTACCGCTTCTCCGGCGGCCTACACGGTGTGGGTGTTTCCGTCGTCAATGCATTGTCGAAGAACCTAGAGGTTTGGATACGTCGTGACGGCAAGGAATACAACATGAGCTTCGTCAATGGTAAGCGCTGCGGAAAACTCGACGTTGTTGGTAAGGTCGGTAAAGCCAATACAGGTACAACGCTTCGTTTCTGGCCCGATCCTAAATATTTCGATAGTGCGGCCTTCTCCGTTTCTCGGCTCAAACATGTCTTGAGAGCTAAAGCGGTGCTTTGTCCCGGTCTAGATGTGCGGCTGGAGGTGGAAGAACCAAAGGAGAAAAAACGGTGGCAGTATGAGGGTGGCTTGGAGGAGTACCTTAAGACAACTCTTGGTGGGGAATCGTTGTGGTTACCAGAAGAGCCATTCATCGGAAGGCTCGACGCGAAGCACGAGGCTGTTGAATGGGCTCTAGTCTGGCGAACCGATGAGGCGGTCCCGGTCAGTGAGAGTTATGTAAATTTGATTCCGACCCCGCAGGGTGGAACGCATGTGAACGGGCTACGGGTAGGACTGACCGAGGCTTTACGCGAGTTCTGCGATTTCAGGAACTTGCTGCCGCGCGGAATCAAACTTGCTCCCGACGATGTATGGGAGGGCGTTGCCTATATTTTGTCTGTGAAGATGGAGGAACCTCAGTTTTCAGGCCAGACAAAGGAGCGGCTCGGGTCTCGTGAGTGCGCGGGATTTGTAAGTGGTGTAGTTAAGGACATGTTTGCGCTATGGCTGAATCAGCATCCCGAGACGGGTGATGAAATAGGCCAGCAGGCAATCGCTAATGCGCAAAAGAGACTAAAAGCCGCAAAAAAAATCGTTCGAAAGCGTATTGTCTCGGGCCCGGCACTGCCTGGCAAACTGGCCGATTGTACGATTCAGGAACCGAGTATCGCGGAACTTTTCCTCGTTGAAGGCGATTCCGCTGGCGGTTCTGCTAAGCAAGCGCGATCGCGTGAGACGCAGGCTGTAATGCCGCTGCGCGGTAAGATTCTTAATACCTGGGAAGTCGAACCCGGAGAACTGTTGGCTTCGCAAGAGGTTCACAACATTAGTATCGCGCTGGGCGTAGATCCAGGTTCAGAGCGACTAGATAATTTGCGCTACCACAAAATCTGTATCCTCGCGGATGCTGATTCCGATGGCCTGCACATCGCAACTCTCCTCTGTGCATTGTTTTTGCGACACTTCCGGCCGCTTGTCTCAGCGGGGCACGTTTTTGTAGCGATGCCGCCTCTTTACCGCATCGATGTGGGCAGGGAAGTTTTCTACGCGCTGGACGATGCCGAGCGGGAGATGATTATTGATCGAATCGAGGGAAAAAAAAAGAAAGGCAAGGTTTCCGTCACGCGGTTCAAAGGGCTTGGAGAAATGAATCCTTCGCAACTTCGTGAGACGACGATGGCTGAGGCAACGCGACGGCTCATTCAGCTTACGATCAAGGAGGAAGATAAACCGGATCAGATTCTCGATATGCTGTTGGCGAAAAAACGCGCATCGGATCGTCGGGAGTGGCTCCAGGAAAAAGGTAATTTAGCGGACATTTAGCTCCGGTTATCTAGGCTGTGTTAACCAAGGGAAAGCTAATGAAGGAACAACAACTTAATTTCGAGGGTATTGAACGAGTACCACTGGCGACGTTTACCGAGAGGGCCTACCTAGATTACTCGATGTACGTCATTCTCGACCGAGCGCTGCCATTTATCGGAGACGGTTTGAAGCCCGTGCAGCGCCGGATCGTTTATGCGATGAGCGATTTAGGAATGTCAGCTGTAGCCAAGCCGAAGAAGGCTGCGCGGGCTGTTGGCGACGTCATTGGAAAGTTCCATCCGCACGGTGATTCCGCCTGCTATGAGGCGATGGTACATATGGCTCAACCGTTCAGTTATCGTTATCCGATCGTGGACGGTCATGGTAATTGGGGATCTCAGGACGACCCAAAGTCGTTCGCGGCTATGCGCTATACAGAAGCTCGATTGACTCGCTATGCCCAGGTTCTTCTAGCCGAACTCGGCCAGGGAACGGTTGAGTGGCAGCCGAACTTTGACGGGACACTACAGGAACCGTTGGTATTGCCCGCGCAGCTACCCAATCTCCTGTTGAACGGTTCCAGTGGGATTGCAGTGGGGATGTCAACGGATGTACCGCCTCACAATGCGCGTGAAGTGATCACGGCTTTGATTCGTTTGCTAGAGCAGCCCAGGACGACTCTAAGCCAACTAACGAAGCATATTAAGGGCCCAGATTTTCCGACAGGCGGAGAATTGATCTCGCCACCTAAGGAGATAGTGGAAATCTACAAGACTGGTTCTGGAACGCTCCGTCATCGTGCTCGCTACGAAGTCCAGGGTGATGAAATTATTATTACAGAACTTCCACACCAGGTTTCTGGATCGAAAATCCTCGAGCAGATTGCGACCCAGATGCGTGCTAAGAAGTTACCGATGCTTGAAGACTTACGAGATGAATCGGATCATGAGTGCCCGACGCGTCTTGTGCTCACGCCGCGATCGTCGCGCGTCGACATCGATGCGACGATGCGCCATCTGTTTGCCACTACTGATCTAGAACGCACGGTTAGGGTTAATTTAAACGTGATTGGTCTCGACGGTCGGCCAGCTGTCTACGGATTGAAATCGCTACTGGAGGAGTGGCTGACTTTTCGTCTGGAGACTGTTAAACGTCGTCTCCAGTATAGATTGGATCATGTAACTCATCGTTTACATATTCTCGACGGCTTGTTAACTGCGTTTCTAAATATCGACGCTGTGATCAAGATCATTCGAACGGAAGACGAACCGAAGCCCGTTCTAAAGAGACGATTTAAATTTACTGATATTCAGTCAGAAGCAATTCTCGAACTGAAACTCCGGCATCTCGCTCGTTTGGAGGAGATTCGTATTCGTGCAGAACAAGAAGAGATCGGAGCCGAAAAAATCGAATTGGAAAACCTACTACGATCCAAAGCGCGTTTAACTAAGCTTGTCAAAGGTGAGTTACTGGAACTTGCGGAAACCCATGGAGATGATCGTCGTACGATTCTCATAGAGCGAAACGCTGCACAGGCACTGGATGAGTCTGAACTCGTTGCAAGCGATCCGGTTACTGTCATATTGTCAGAGCGCGGCTGGGCACGGGCTGCGAAAGGGCATGAGGTCGATGCAGAAAAACTGAACTATCGTTCTGGAGATCAATATCTAGCAGCCGCCATCGGGCGCAGCAATCAGCTTGCTATTTTTGTGGATAGTACAGGACGGGCTTACAGTCTTGCTGCACATACTCTACCGTCGAGCCGCGGACAGGGAGAACCGCTATCTGGCCGGCTGAAGCCGCCCGACGGCTCATCGTTTCGTGCGGTGCTACTTGGGTTAGCAGAGGAAAAGTGGGTGCTTGCGTCCTCTGCGGGCTATGGTTTCGTCGTTAAGCTTGGTGATCTTTACTCGCGTAATAAGGCTGGAAAAGCTGCATTGACGGTACCGAAGGGAATGTCTGTCATTCCTGCCGCTGCAGTTAGTGAACGAGACCGTCCTGAGGATGCGCCTTCCGGTCGATCTCTATTAGCTTCGGTATCTACGGACGGTCGGTTGTTATTGTTCGAGCTTGGCGAATTGCCAGAGCTTGCGCGCGGCAAGGGAAACAAGATTCTCAATCTACCCTCAAAGAGTGGAATTGAGATGGCCGCGATCTGTGTGCTCGAAACAGGGCAGTCTCTCAAGATAATCTCCGGTCAGCGTTATATGACCTTGAAGCCGAAGGACCTCGAGCACTATGTAGGTGTTAGGGGGAGGCGGGGACATGCGTTGCCACGCGGTTGGCGTAAGGTAGAACGGTTACTCGTGGGATAAGAGATAAAAACACTATATATTCGGTTCGGTCTGTGAACAGGTATTGATCATCGAAGACTCTCGTGTAGTGGTGTTTTGCTTAGCTCGCCAGGAATTTCCTGGACGAGCCTTGGCACAAGATAGCCAGGTAGGCGCTGTCTGAGTCCAGCTAGGAGTTCTAGTGCTGTCGCATCTCTTACTTTGAAATGCATGGCCCCCGCAACGTGGTCGAGCTGATGTAGATAATAAGGAACGATACTTGCGTCGAAAAGACTATGGCTCAGGGCCTCCAGGCTAGTTATATCGTCGTTTATTCCGCGGAGCAAAACCGACTGGTTTAGAATAAGTGTCCCGGTAGCATGAACCTGCTTCATCGCACTTCTCACTGACTCATCAATCTCGTTCGCGTGATTACTATGCACGACCAGAACAGTCTTAAGGCTACTTTCCCTCAGGATATCCAACAAGTCTTGATCGATTCTTGTGGGTAGGATGATAGGGAACCGACTGTGAATACGAAGCGTCGTGATCGACGAGAACCGTTCCAGCTCGGATACTAGTTCCTGTAGCCGTCGGTTCGAAAGTGAGAGTGGATCGCCGCCCGATAGGATGACCTCGCTGATTGCCGGTCGCTTTCGTAGTTCCGCGAGCGCTACGCTCCAATTACCGCGGGAAGCCGTTTGTGCCTCATAAGGAAAGTGGCGGCGAAAGCAATATCGGCAATGGATTGGGCACGCCGCCGTTGTGACAATCAATGCTCGTCCAGGATATTTCTGCATTACTCCATCGTTCGCCAGCGCGAGTTCGCCAAGCGGATCAGTAATGAATTCCGGGTGCTCGTTCTGTTCTTCCGTCATAGGCAGTATCTGACGGAGTAGCGGATCGTTCGTGTTGCCGGGCTGCATTCGCGAAACGAACGCTTTTGGTACCAGCAACGGAAACTCATCTTTAACAGGTTGAAACCAGCCTAAATCCTCTGGGTCAATATCGAGGATCGCGAGCAATTCCGACGCGCTTCTTACGGCCTCATTGAGTGACTGTTGCCAATTCGGTGTAGTTGGTAAGGCTTTGGTTTGGTGACTAGCGTCTGAGCTGCGCATTAATATTAGTTCGTTTCAAGGATGCTTGGCGGTATTATCGCTTAGCTTAAAGTAAAGATTGTAGTCACATAGGTTCCCTTGATCAGGTTTTGGCAGAGAGAGTGAAATATTAATGGCAAGTTATAGCACTAACGAGTTTCGTGGCGGTTTGAAAATTATCCTAGATGGCGATCCTTGCACGATTCTCGAAAACGAGTTTGTTAAGCCGGGGAAAGGGCAGGCGTTCAATCGTGTGAAGATTCGAAACTTGAAATCAGGCCGGGTTGTTGAGAAAACGTTCAAATCTGGGGAGTCGGTTGAGGTGGCTGATGTCGTAGAGCAGGATATGCAGTACCTCTATTCCGACGGCGAGTTCTGGTATTTCATGTTTCCAGATACATTTGAGCAACTACCGGCGGACGGGCGAGCGGTTGCCGAGTCGAAACTCTGGCTCCGAGAGGAAGATGTGTGTACCGTCACTATCTGGAATGGAGTGCCGCTGCTGGTTACACCTCCGAACTTTGTCGAGCTCAGCGTTGTGGAGACCGATCCTGGTGTCCGCGGCGATACAGCTCAGGGCGGAGTCAAACCGGCAACTCTAGAGACTGGGGCTGTTGTGAGAGTTCCGCTGTTCGTAGAGGAGGGAGAGTTGATCCGGGCCGATACGCGCACCGGTGAATACGTCTCAAGAGCTAAATCTAAATAACATTGCTTCTATCACTCACTCGGTCCGTGGGGGAAGCTCATTGTTGCGGCGACGCTAGAAACACCAGCTGCTAACGCAAGGACTCGATCCAGGCCGATTGCAACGCCCGCACAAGGCGGCAACCCGTGCTCCAGCGCGGCTAGGAAGTGCTCGTCCAGCAGCGGTTCGTGACGGCCGTCCCTCCGGCGTCGTGTAAGATCAAGTTCGAAGCGTTGCCGTTGCTCGGCGGCGTCCGTTAGCTCGGCGAAACCATTTGCAAGTTCTATACCGCTACAGAATGCTTCGAAACGTGCAGCGACCGGTGGTTTTTCTGCTTTGATTCGTGCGAGTGCAGCCTGGTTGGCAGGAAAATCGTATATAAAGGTGATGGCGTCCGGGTCCAGCTGCGGGACGATCACTTCGCTCAGCGCGAGATCGAGTATGCCGTCTTCACTAATGTTCGGTGGAAGGTCGATCCCTGCTTTCGACACTGCTGCTCGAACCTCTTCGGTATTCTCGAACCGGTCCGTATGGAGAAAATCGCGAAAAACCTGTCTGTAACTCATTCGTCCTGCTGGCGCGAGGCTACGAGTTGAATGCAGTAGCCTGTGAAGCAAGGACTCTACCTCCTCCATAAGTTGTGTTTCGTTCCAGCCAAGTCGATACCATTCAAGCAGAGTGAACTCGGGTTCGTGCCAGCGCCCTTGTTCGGCGGCGCGAAAGACACGACAGATTTGATAAATATCGCCGCTACCTCCAGCGAGCAGTCGTTTCATTGCGTATTCCGGTGACGTATGCAGATAACGGAGGACAGTGCCATTGATTGAATCTCTAGCTAACATCGGTTCAAGCCCCAAATCGGATGTCCCGGCCGTCGACAGCGCAGGCGTTTCGACCTCGAGTACTTTTCGAGTGGTGAAAAACTCCCGGATGGCTGCCAACGATTTGGCGCGTAGTTGCAGCATTTCTTGCGATGCGTTTGATCGCCATGACGGAGAACCCATTTAGGAATCTGCTGTGGCGCCAACTATCCGCCCAAGGGAATGGCCCATAAGCAGGGGCTGCTGTGCGGATAGATGGGGGTTCCAAGTAATGGTTCCTGGTGGAAGCAAGACTATTACCGTTGATCCGAGGTTAAACCGGCCAATCTCTTCACCGCGGCGATAGCATCGTTTCAGTGAGCCACCTTCTGCCTGCCAGAGACGTTGTTTACCGCTCTCGATCTCACCCAGCCATTGCGTAGTGATACTGGAAACGTTCAACGCGCCGACTAGGACCACTACCATAGAACCGATTGCGGTATCGAACCAGCATATGACGCGCTCGTTGCGGACAAAGATATTTGGGATTCGGTTAGTGGTCCAGCGGTTAACGCTGAAGCGCGTTCCCGGCAGGTAATGCGTCCGTTTCAGCGTGCCCGCCAGCGGCATGTGGACACGGTGGTAGTCTTTAGGCCCGAGATAAATTGTAGCGAAACAACCTAGTGTAATCGGCAAGTCGTCCTGTTCTTTCTCTCCGACGAGTTCGTTTAGAGAGTAGTCCAAACCCTTTGCCTGGATAAGCTTTCCGGATTCTGCATTACCGAACTCGGTTATTTGGCCATCAACTGGCGACACTACGGTATGTTCATCTCCACTCAGCGGGCGTAAGTTCGATCGCAAAGCACGCGTGAAAAAATCGTTGAAGGTTGGGTATGCGCTCAGCTTCGATTGCTCAGCTTCGATGAGATTTACTCCATAGTAGTTCGCGAACCAATAGATCAATGGGTTTTTGATTAGCGGCCAGGTACAACGCGCGGCCCGATAGACGAGACGGGCTAGAACGCGCTGCGGAAGGAGATATTGCGCCCACACGGCGAGGACTACCCTCATAGGGAGGTACGGTTATTTGTCCGTCGCGTTCGGTAAATATCGAGAACCCGTAAGTAATCAGTTGCAATAACGTTTGCATCGTGAGGGGCGCTGAAGATTGCTATCAGGTCCATATCAGGACCGATGAGAAAGATCGTAGAGTTGTGGGTGACACTGTAGGCATCAGAGCTTGTATGCTCGTGTCGTTCTACGACGATACCCATTGTGGCGAGCAAGGGTTGGAGTTGTTCCCGGCTTCCGGTGACGCCGTCGAACGCCGGGCTGAAATTATTCAGATAGCGTTGAATCTGTGTCGGCGTATCCCGCTCAGAGTCGACGCTCACGAAGAGCACGCCTGGTCTGTCAATTCCTCTGTCAATCAACTCGGCCTCGACATTAGCTAGTTTATGTAGCGTCAGCGGGCAGATGTCGGGACAGTTGGTAAAACCGAAAAAAAGAAATGTAAATGTATCATTCAGATCTGATGTCTTGAATTCATTCCCAATTTGATCTATCAGTTGTACCTGGGGAAGTACGAGCGGTTTTGGTAGGATAGTGGCGACGGTAGGCGGCTGTGAAAGCTGGCGGACATCCGATAGCCATACTGTTATGGCCGCTAACAGTACGAGCCCTACTATAAGTATTCTGACCATCGGTCCCATCACGCCGGACATTATCTCACAAAGAGTATTATCGACTGTATATGACCCTCGCTGAACTTGAGAGCGCACTACTTCAAGCCATGACTGGCGATGATTGGGTTAGTTTGATTTCCCAATGCTTTGATGCGTATGACTTGAGTTTCGGACATGGAACCGAAAACTCCAGAGATGAAGCGTACTGGCTCCTCCGTAGCAAGCAGAATTGGGATGACGCTGTATGGGAAGGCGCACCCGACCCAGCACTGATAGCGTCGATAGTTGACCTTGTAAGCCGACGCGTCAATGAGCGGAAACCGTTAGCTTATCTTCTGGGTGAAGCGTGGTTCGCGGGGTTACGTTTTATCATCGATGAACGCGTGCTCGTTCCGCGTTCTCCGTTATCAGAGCTTATCAGTGGACAATTCTCGCCATGGTGTCGGCTGCAAAATGGCGATCGCATTCTCGATCTCGGTACGGGTAGTGGTTGCCTAGCTGTTGCCGCCGCCCATTATTGTCCGGGCGTCCTAGTGGATGCAGTCGACGTCTCTCCGGAGGCTCTTGAAGTGGCGCGTGTGAATGTAGCAGAACACAATCTGGGTGAACGCGTGCGCGTTATAGAGTCAAATTTGTTCGATGCGCTTGAGGATTGCTATCAAGTCATCATCTCAAATCCACCCTATGTGCCCGAATCCCGTATTGGCGAGCTGCCGCCTGAGTATAGCCATGAACCTGACTCAGCATTGGTTGGTGGTGTGTGCGGGCTGTCGCTAGTCGCGGAAATCCTTGTTCAATCGTCGCGATACCTAGTTTCCAACGGTATCCTCGTAGTCGAGGTAGGAGAATCCCGGGAAGCATTCGTCAGTGAATATCCTGACCTACCTGCCATCTGGCTCGAGTTCGAACACGGTGGCGATGGCGTCTTCGTATTGACGCGTGACGAATTGACTGGATACTTAAACAGTTAGCAGCAGGGAATGGTAGTCTGCGATAACGTGACTTGCTTGTGGCAAGGGATATTTAGACTATGGCTGGCGACACATTTGGACGTCTATTCACCGTAACGACCTTCGGCGAGAGCCACGGGCCCAGTATGGGTTGCGTAGTTGATGGCTGTCCGCCTGGCGTTAGGTTAACTGAGGCAGATATTCAAGCAGACCTCGACCGCCGTCGGCCAGGTCGCTCGCGGCACGTTACTCAGCGTAAAGAACCCGATCAGGTCAAGATTCTCTCCGGGGTTTTCGAAGGGGTTACGACGGGTACCGCGATTGGACTAGCTGTTGAGAACGTCGATCAACGGTCGCGTGACTACAGTAAGATTAAAGATAGTTTCCGGCCAGGGCATGCCGACTATAGCTATCAGCAGAAATATGGGATCCGCGATTATCGCGGTGGAGGTCGGGCATCTGCGCGCGAGACTGTAATGAGGGTGGCCGCGGGAGGTATTGCTCGTAAGTATTTAACTGACCATTTAGGCGTCAAGATAACAGGCTATCTTGCGCAACTAGGGCCGCATTGTCTTGCTGCACAGGACTTAAGTATTGTTAACGATAATCCGTTTTTTTGTGCTGAGCCGGACAAACTCGATGAACTCGAAAGCTTCATGGATGCTTTGCGTAAGGCAGGAGATTCGATCGGTGCACGTATCAATATTGTTGCAAGTGGTGTCCCGCCAGGTTTAGGGGAACCGGTGTTCGATAAGCTTGAAGCATCGATCGCCCATGCCCTAATGAGCATTAATGCGGTAAAAGGCGTTGAATTTGGTGACGGTTTTAAGTGTGTGGAGCAGCGCGGTAGTGAGCATAGAGATGAGATGACACCGGACGGATTCACCAAGAATTCATCAGGCGGTACCTTAGGCGGTATTTCTTCAGGTCAGGATATTCTCGTGAGCATTGCTTTGAAGCCTACCTCAAGTATTCAGGTGCCGGGAGGGACTGTTGATCGCAAAGGTCGTGCAACCGAGATTGTTACTACCGGTCGTCACGATCCTTGTGTGGGTTTGCGGGCAACACCTATCGCGGAGGCTATGTTAGCTCTGACGTTGATCGACCATTATCTTAGGCATAGAGCTCAGAATGCCGATGTTATTTCAGAAACGCCAGCGATCGGCGCTGAGCGGGAAGCCTGAAGCACCTTACATTTCTAGTACAGGGGCCCTAATGTTGAAGAAGTATGATATTGCCGTTGCGGGGGCGACCGGGTTAGTGGGTGATGCCATGATACGGATCCTTGAGGAACGAAATTTTCCGATAGGTAATTTTTACCCGTTAGCGAGCCAGCAGTCTGCCGGCCGTACTCTCGAGTTTTGTGGTGAGACGTATGAGATAGAGGCACTGGACGATTTTGATTTCTCTAAAACCCAGCTCGCCTTTTTCTCGGCTGGTGGATCCGTATCCGAAAAACATGCTCCGCGAGCGGCATCTGCGGGTACGGTTGTGATCGATAACACGTCACATTTTCGTTATGAGGAGGATGTTCCACTTGTCGTACCAGAGTGTAATCCTCAGCGGATTGCCGAATACTCTAACCGCGGCATCATTGCTAATCCAAATTGTTCTACAATCCAGATGCTGGTAGCACTTCAGCCGATTCACAGTGCCGTTGGTATTGAGCGAGTTAATGTGGCGACCTATCAGGCTATGTCGGGGGCCGGGCGTATCGCAATGGATGCGTTGACAGAGCAAACTCGGGCACACTTGGCTGGATCTAAAGCCGTTGGAATAGGCGGGGAGAAGCCTGTTGCATTTAATGCTGTGCCGAAGATCTCGGATATTACAAAGACAGGCTATACCGTAGAGGAAATGAAGATGGTCTGGGAAACCCGTAAGATTCTGGAAGATCCAGATATTATGGTAAATCCTACCTGTGTCCGGATACCCGTTTATTTTGGTCATTCCGAGGCGGTGCATATCGAAACACGAACTAAAATCACGGTTAGGGAAACGCAGCAATTACTAAATTCGGCGCCGGGTATCGAGCTTCTAGATGGTCTCGAGCCGGGCGCTTATCCTACGGCCATGACTGATGCTGCACATCGAGATGCTGTCTTCGTTGGACGTATTCGCGAAGATTTGTCCCATCCTCGGGGCTTGGATTTGTGGGTAGTTGCTGACAATGTCCGAAAAGGTGCGGCGTTGAATAGCATTCAGATCGCGGAGATATTGGTAAGTCAATTTATGTGATGTATCGTTTTACCCAGTGTCGTTAGAGCTTGGGGATTGCGTATTGGAAGACCTTACTGTGTCGGCTAAGGTTGTATTCGGGAGAGAATAGTCCATGAAACCAACTATACGTTGGGGTGCGCTAGCATTTCTACTTACTCCTTTCGGGTCTTGGGCGCTCGAGTTAGGGGATATTGGGCTTGTTTCGGCACGTAATCAGCCACTCGATGCGAAAATCGAGCTTGTTTCGGTCACTGAGGATGAACTTACCACGCTGAGCGTTAAACTTGCGAGTTTTGAAACCTTCGAGCGCTATGGTATTGATCGCCCTGATTTCCTTACCGGGATTTTGTTTCAGGTCGACGTCGACAATCTGGGTAGTGCAGTTGTTTCCGTGTCTTCGCGAGAACCTATCGAAGACTTTTTCGTCACGATGCTGGTAGACGCAACCTGGGAGGGTGGGAGATTCCTTCGAGGATATACGGTTTTATTGGATTCCCCGGCACAGTTGCCTGTATCGGAACCGCAGCTCAAGACCCTGAACTATGGTCCTGTTCAACCCTCGGAGACCTTGTCGTCGATCGCTTCCCAGTCCCGACCGATGGGCGTCACTCTTAATCAGATGATGGTTGCTATCTACCAGGAAAACCCGCAATCCTTCAGCGGGAATATGAATACGCTGCATCAGGGCGCGGTCTTGCGGATACCGCAGTTGGACTCAGTTAGTTCAACGGTTGCGAGCCAGGGCGCTAATCGAGAGGGCGTTCTGTGGCGCGGAGATGGGGAAGATGCGCTAAGTCCGCAGTTTGCGGAATTGGACAACATTGTAGAACGTGCAGTGCCTGCGGTGGCCGACAACGCTACGTTATCTGTGATCGCTGAGTTCGAAGTCGAACGCGAAAGATTCCTTAGCGAGATAGAGAGTAGCCGGCTGCTGCTTGAGGATCGGGATCAACAACTAAAAGCTTTGCAGGCGCAGCTTGTGGCTACACAAGCGTTTTGGACGGCCTTAGACAACGAGTTTGAGCCGGCGTTGGTTGATGAAGCTAAGCAAATGGCAGAGATGGGCTCCGTCATTGTTCCGCCAGCCGCTTCGACCAGCGCAATAACGCCGATGGTCCAACCATTACTGATGCTAAGGGGCTTGAGTTGGATTTTTAGTCCGATAGTGTTGATCGGGCTCGGACTGGTCACGTTGACCGGGTCAACTATGTGGTATTTACGTCATAGAGAGCAAGATGCGGACGATGTGACTAGTCGCTGGCAGGCGCTGGGAGCGGATTTGGATGATGACGGTGTCTCAAGCAATATCGTCCAGGAAAAAGTATTCAATGAAGACGGAGAGGATGTCGTCGTGGACGAATCACCATATGCTGATTCTATTACTACGATGGAAGTAGGGACGAGACTCGATTTGGCTCGAGCCTACGCAGACATGGGTAATGCCGAAGACGCTCGCAGCATTCTGGATGAGGTCCTGAAGGAAGGAGACGATGATCAGCAGGCGGAAGCGAAAGATATCATCGACAATCTCTAAGCTGTTTTAAGTGAAGTCTACTGTGCGTATAGCTCTTGGTCTCGAGTATGACGGGACAGACTTTGTCGGCTGGCAGTCACAACGGGATTGCCGCAGTGTTCAAGAGCTTGTAACTGAGGCAGTAATCGCGGTTGCTGATCACCCTTTAACTGTGGCTGGTTCCGGTCGCACTGACGCAGGTGTCCATGCCGCCCAACAGGTTGCGCATTTTGACACTCAAGCCAATCGCCAGGCACGGCAGTGGCTGCTTGGCATTAACTCTAATCTTCCTCCCGATATTGCCGTTCAGTGGGTAAAGGAAGTTGCGCCTGATTTTGACGCCCGCCGATCGGCAATGTGGCGGCGCTATCGTTATCAGATTCAGCAACGCCTCGTACGATCCGCATTGTCGCGAAGAGGGGTTTGGTGGTTGCGGGATCCTCTCGATTGCAGTTTGATGACAGCGGCAGCTACGGCTTGGTTAGGTGAAAATGACTTCTCTGCATTCAGAGCTGCCGGTTGTCAATCCTCTACTCCGATGCGCCGTCTTTTAGCTGTGGAGATTGAGGAAAATAATTCGATAATTGCTTTAGATTTCACGGCGAACGCTTTTCTGCAACACATGGTGCGAAATTTTGTTGGTGTGCTTGTCGCTATCGGGAGTGGCCGAGAACCGCCAGAATGGGCCGCTCAGGTCCTTGCTAGTCGAGATCGGACTCAGGGGGGGGTGGCTGCTCCGCCGCAGGGATTAACTCTACTAGAGGTAGCATACCCAAAGCGTTTCGAGATTCCAACGGCCCCTGATTCCTGGTTAAACTAACTTTAGCGTTAGAGAGTCCGAACTGTGCCGATGTGGTGTTTTAGTTATTATTCTCCCTCTCATCCGCGGTTAAAAATGTTTTTATGAGCTGGTTTGAAAAATTAATACCCTCTCGGATAACAACCGCGAGGCGGAAACGCTCGGTGCCCGAGGGATTGTGGGTTAAATGCGATGGTTGCGATGCGCAACTTTACCGAGCTGAACTCAAGCGCAATCTATTAGTTTGTCCAAAGTGCAAATATCATATGCGTATTAGTGCGCGAGATCGTTTGGATATGTTTCTTGATGCGGACTCGGGGCACGAGATTGCTGCCAAATTGGAACCCAAGGATCCTCTGAAATTTCGAGACAGCAAGCGCTATCGCGATCGTCTAAGAAAGGCGCAGACGGATACAGGCGAACAGGAGGCGCTTGTTGTATGTGCTGGGAGCGTGAAAGCTATTCCTGTTGTAGTCGGGGTCTTTGAATTTGGTTTTATGGCGGGATCGATGGGCTCGGTCGTCGGGGAGCGCTTTGTTCGCGGTGTGCGCTATAGCGTCGAGCATCAACGACCGTTTATATGTTTTGTCGCTAGCGGTGGTGCGCGTATGCAGGAAGCTTTGTTCTCATTGTTACAGATGGCAAAGACAAGCTCTGCTTTGACGGATCTGGCGGAGGCAGGGTTACCCTACATTTCGGTCATGACTGACCCTACGACTGGTGGTGTGTCGGCGAGTTTGGCCTTGCTCGGTGATATCAATCTTGCGGAGCCAGGCGCATTGATTGGCTTTGCGGGTCCGCGGGTTATTGAACAGACCGTCGGGGAGAAACTACCCGAGGGATTCCAGCGATCCGAGTTTCTGTTGGAAAAGGGAGCTCTAGATATGATTGTCGACCGCCGTGAGACTCGGGACACCATTGCCGCGTTGTTAGCGAAAATGATGGATCGTTTGCGGCCAGTTTGAAGGCGAACCGAAATCCAGCGCTGGAACAATTTACTACCCTCGGCGAATGGCTGAGCTGGCTTGAGAATCTCCACCATAGGAAGATTGATCTCAGTCTGGGCCGGGTTAAAGCCGTACTGTCTGCTATGGATCTTGAGCAGCCTCCCTATGGAATTATCACGATAGGCGGAACGAACGGCAAGGGATCCTGTGTTGCGATACTCGAAAGTATCTACGTGGAGTCAGGATACCGGGTTGGAGCATTTACTTCGCCGCATCTGTGGAAGTTTAACGAGAGGGTGCGCGTGAATCGCCGCGATGCGACCGATGACGAACTGATTGCCGCATTCCGCGCGATCGATTCGGTGCGTGGAGATGTGACTCTGTCCTATTTCGAATATTCTACGCTGGTCGCAATTGTTTTTTTTGCTACATCGGGAGTCGACGTTGCGATACTCGAGGTGGGTCTAGGTGGTCGCCTAGATGCGGTCAATGCGCTGAATCCCGATGCAAGCATGATAGTCAGCATCGATCTCGATCACGAGAAGTGGCTTGGCGATACGCGTGAAGCCATCGGTATCGAGAAAGCTGGAATTTTGCGTCCGGGTAGACCTGCTGTAATTGCGGATCGAGCGCCTCCTAATTCGCTCTTCGATTATGCCTCCGATCATGCTATCGAACTGCAACTGCTCGGTAGGGACTTCGACTACGATGTCCCATCGGAAGAAGCCTGGCGGTATACTTCAGTAAGCGCAGAAGTTAGCAATTTGCCTGTGCCGTCGTTCGGCGGTAGTGTGCGGTTTGCTAATGCCGCGGCGTGTATAGCTCTCGTTCACTCGCTCCAGGATAAAATACCCTTCGAAAATTTCGCGTTAGCGCGTGGAATTATCCGGACACAAATCGCAGGAAGGATAGAGCGACGATACCTGAACGGTGTTGAATGGATTTTCGATGTTGCCCACAATCCGGCTGCTGCCCGGATTCTTGCTGAAGAACTACAGCGCCGCAAACAGCCAGGTAAAACTATTGCGATATTCGCGGCGATGGCTGATAAGGATATTTTCGGACTTATTGACCCGTTACTGCCGTTTATTGACCATTGGCTTGTGACGAGGGCTGACCTAGAAAGAGGCGCAACTGAAAATACATTGATCGATGTGCTAGCGGAGCGTTGCGTCGTGCCTATGGATGCGCGTACTGAAGTTGCTGACGCTTGTGGTTGCGCAAAAAATCTTGCGGAGGAGGGCGACAGGGTACTGGTATTTGGGTCGTTTTATATTGTTGGTCCCGCAATGACTTGGCTTGGGCTATACTGCGATCCGTCATTACCGGACGATTGATCCATTCAGATGGACCGGGACTTAAAGGAAAGAGTAGTTGGTGCGGCGGTGCTCGTAGGCCTTGGTGTGTGGCTGATCCCTTGGTTTCTGGATGGGCCCGAGCAATCAGTGGGTACGGAACCAGACGTTCTCGAGTTGCCGAGACAGACAGATGCCTCTGCGTTGCGACATCAAATAATTACTCTGAATAGTGACCGTGATTTACCGGTTTCGGTAGCACAAACAAATCCTGAGACAGCGCTCGCGGGTGGTGCCGATGTGCAAAGCTCACTTCGCGAGCCGGTAATACCGCCTGTGAGCGCCGCTTCTAATCTGGAACCAGGCGCTTCCTTAAATGCCACAGACGAAGTTGGTTGGTTCGTTCAGGTAGGTAGTTACGCGGACGAGGAAAATGCGCGTAGACAGGCCGACCGAGTTTCGAGTTATGGATTTGAGGCAAGCGTCTCGAGTTTCGGTTCTATGCAGCGCGTCCGAGTAGGTCCGCAATCGTCACGGGAGGCTGCGGAGTTGGTCGTTTCGTCATTGTTGGTGCATGGTTTTGTGGCACAGGTAGTTCTAGAGGAATAACATTTAGTTGGATTCAACCATTGTGTCCTGGGTAGATTTGTTGATGATCGCTGTTTGCATAGTTCCCGCGGGGCTTGGGTTCTTGCGTGGCTTTGCACACGAGGCTCTTTCGACTGTTACCTGGCTCGCGGCGATCTGGTTTGCTTGGCGCTTCGCTTGGTTGGTTGAGTCCTTTCTCGGCGATTGGACATTCGCGCCCGAACTTAAAATTTGGGTGGCACGAGCGTTAGTTTTTCTGTTTTTTTTGATCGTCGGAGGTTTGATTGCCCGGTCGGTTCGTGGACTTGTTCGGCGCTCGGCGCTCGGCGGTACGGATAGAATCCTAGGCTCGGTATTTGGGTTTGCGTGGGGATTACTCATCATCGGTTTGGTCGTCGTTATGCTGCAGTGGTTTGGTCTCGATCAAAATCCGTGGTGGCAGGAAGCAATGCTAAGCCCGTTAGGCGAGCGCATCGCTGATGGAGTTCGTTACTACCTCGCATTGGGCGGCAGTTATCTAGTAAGTAAGGACGTTTGAAGAACAGTCTAACAACATCAGTACGCTCTCGAAGGCTGAGTGCAAACATGTAATCGTTTAGAGGTTTATTTAATGTGTGGAATTGTTGGGATTGTTGGTCAGAGCGCTGTTAACCAGGCTCTTTACGACGCGTTAACGAACTTGCAGCATCGCGGTCAGGATGCCGCCGGTATCATGACGGCCGAAGATAGTCGTCTCTATTTGCGCAAAAACAATGGCCTGGTCCGCGACGTATTCCATCGGCGGCATATGAGCAAGTTACTCGGGAATATGGGGATCGGCCACGTTCGGTATCCAACAGCTGGGAGCGATAGCCTGACCGAAGCGCAACCGTTCTATGTGAACTCCCCATACGGTATTTGCCTTGCGCATAACGGTAATCTTGTTAATGCCGGTGAATTAAAAAAGCTCGTAACCGGCAGCGACCGCCGGCATCTCAATACGGCTTCCGATACCGAAGCCCTGCTCAACGTTTTCGCCCACGAATTGGGTCAAGTGTCGGAGAATGGCTTAACTCCTGATGCCATTCTCGCGGCAGTAGAGAATGTTCATCAAAGGTGCTCTGGCGGTTACGCTGTGGTAGCGATGATTATCGGCTACGGAATTGTCGCATTTCGAGATCCGTATGGAATCCGGCCCTTGGTGCTCGGGTTACGCAACTCTGAGCGCGGTGTCGAGCGTATCGTGGCGTCGGAAAGTGTGGCTTTGGATGCATTGGGCTTCGAGGTTGAGCGTGATATCCGGCCAGGAGAGGCGGTTTTTGTCGATACTACCGGTGAGGTTTATAGCCACGAATACTCTAAGTCCGTCCAGTACTCACCATGCATATTCGAGTTTGTTTATTTTGCGCGTCCCGATTCGATTATCGATAGCCTGTCCGTCTACAAAGCCCGGCTTCGAATGGGTGAGCAGCTTGCAGCTAAAATAATCTCTCTGAGGCCAGATCACGGTATCGATGTGGTGATTCCTGTGCCGGATACGTCTCGTACCGCTGCGGTGCAGGTGGCGCACGAACTAGGTGTTAAGTATCGCGAAGGGTTTATCAAAAATCGCTATATAGGACGAACCTTCATTATGCCGGGACAAGCGGAACGTAAGGCATCGGTGCGCCGCAAGCTTAATGCTATCAAGTTAGAATTTCGCAGTAAGAACGTTCTCCTCGTGGATGACTCGATTGTTCGCGGTACTACCTCTAAGCAGATCATTCAGATGGCCCGTGATTCCGGTGCCAATAAGGTTTTCTTTGCCTCGGCTGCGCCGCCGGTTAGACATCCGAACGTTTATGGAATAGATATGCCTGCCTCCAGTGAGCTTGTTGCCAACGGTCGTTCTGTAGATGACGTACAGGAGATCATCGGCGCGGACTGGCTAGTCTATCAGGACCTAAATTCACTAGTGCAAGCAGTTCACCACGAGAATTCTGAGATCGAATCCTTCGATACATCCTGCTTCTCTGGTGAGTATGTTACGGGTGACGTAAGCCGCAATTATTTAGATGCGCTGGAACTTGAAAGATCCGATTCGGTCAAAGTAAAACGTGGTGGCAGTATCCGGGACGAGGAAGATGAGGATAATGACGATACTCAGATACAGGTTGCTAGCGTTGTCTAGCTAAGTGCGCAAGCGCTCATCGCCAGTATCGATTTGGATTGTTGATTGACGTCTTAATCATCTATACACAATAGGACTGCCCCATCATTTTATGATTGGACCTGGTTCATCAAGCAGCGTTGGGGGTGAGCGAAAGCATTTCAGCTATCCGCTGATTGGTTATAGATCGAGCTCCGTCAGCTCGAAGCCACTTTCATTCCAGCGAACTACGCTCGCTTGGTCGTACCATGACCCGAGTACTATGCGGGTCGCATCATTACCATCAAGTTCGAAGTGGTGGATGGCCGGCTGGTGGGTATGGCCATGCAACAGCGTTGTTACGCTATGTTTACGCATGGCCGTTTCAACTGCCCTTTGGTTGACGTCCATAATTTCCTCAGCCTTCTCGGAAATTGCGGTCTGGCTTTGTGCCCGGAGGTCATCAGCAATGCGTTGGCGTTCAGCGGATGATTTCGCTAGAAACTCACTCTGCCAGGTTGGGTCGCGCACGACGCGTCGAAACTGCATATACGGTTTATCATCGGTGCATAGTAAATCACCGTGCATGAGCAACACTCGATTGCCCTCGAGTTCCAGGATTTCTGTTTCTGAGAGTAGCTCGCAGCCAGTGGCCGCCGCGAAACGGTGACCGATCAAAAAATCGCGATTTCCATGCATGAAGTAGCATGGAATGTTGTGCAGTCTTAGGGCTGCTAGCGCCTTAATAATTGGGGCGTTACTTGGATTTGTGTCGTCGTCTCCGATCCAGACTTCAAATAAATCACCGAGAATATAAAGCGCGCTTGCCTCTCGTGCTTCAGTTTCTATAAAACGTAGGAAACGGTCAATACCGTCAGGCCGCTCGGCATCCAGGTGCAGATCGGATATAAACAGCGTAGTCATGGGAAAATTATTGAGTCAGGATTTCGACCTGCTCGATCACAATCGCAGTCGTTGGAACGTCGCGAGCGAGATGGCCTTGAGGTCCAGTCGGACGGTGGCCGATCTCATCCACGACTTCCATACCTTCGACGACAGTACCGAAGACCGCGTAACCCCATCGGGTTGGGCGGGGGTTCAGATCTAGATTGTCGTCTAGATTGATATAGAACTGGGCGTTTCCTGAGTGGGGGTCGTTCGTGCGAGCCAGGCCGATAGTGCCACGTAAATTACTCAATCCATTTCCAGACTCGTTGACGACTGAACGCTCCCTTAATTTCACTTGGAGGTCTTCGGTGTAGCCACCTGCCTGCGCAAGAAAACCTGGAATTACGCGATGGAAGATCGTGCCTTCGTAATGACCCTCTTCGGCATACTGAAGAAAACTTTCAACCGTAAATGGTGCTCGATTTGGATTGAGTTCAATTACGAAGCTTCCAAGCGTGGTAGTGATATGGACACGCGGGCTGTCACTGGTCGATGGAATTTCCTGTGCTCCTATACTGGAAGCTACGAAGAACATATAGACAAAAACTTTGGACAATTTCATTGGCCTGTTCTCAACTGAGCGTGGCGATTCCTTGAATGATAACGAATCAAACTACAGCCGGCACCGTTTCTTTAGTTTTTGCGAAGTTGCTGGGCGGCTAGTGTATTGCTCAGCAGCATGGCGACGGTCATTGGGCCAACGCCTCCAGGTACGGGCGTAATCAGCCGGGCGTGTTTTTTCGCGCCGTTGAAGTCGACATCTCCAGCTAATCGGCCGCTATCTAGCCGTGTGATACCAACGTCGACAACGACGGCGCCTTCTTTAACCCAATCTCCGGGAATCAGTCCAGGCTTGCCGACAGCGACGCACAGTAGGTCAGCCCGTCTGACGTGGGCTTCCAGATCTGCGCTGAAACGGTGGCAGATGGTCGTGGTTGCGCCGGCTAGCAGCATTTCCAGTGCCAATGGGCGTCCAACATGATTAGACGCGCCCACGATGACGGTGTGTAGGCCGATGACGTCTACGCCGGACCGCTCGAGTAAAACCATAATGCCATGAGGCGTACATGGCCTCAGCACTGGAATTCGTTGAGTTAATCGTCCGATGGTATAGGGATGGAATCCGTCAACGTCTTTAAGCGGCAAGATTCGCTCGATGACCTGAGTTTCGTCGATATGACTAGGTAGTGGGAGTTGGACGAGGATGCCATCGATTTCGTCTCTGGCATTGAGTTCATCAATGAGGTCCAGGACTACAAATTGTTCTGTATCTGACGGGAGATCGAGGTCGAAGGAACGAACACCCGCTATGTTACAGGCGCGACGCTTGTTACGTACGTAGATACGAGATCCTTCGTCGTCTCCAATGAGAATGACGGCCAGCCCAGGCGGACGTATCCCGTCGCTTATTCGCGCCTTTATGGTTGTCGCGACTTCAGCTTCAACCTGTTGGGCGATTGCTTTGCCGTCAATAATTGTTGCGGCCATACAGCGCTCCTCGAGGGGGATGCGGATTCTCGCATGGCGGTTCGGATGTCCTCAAGGCCCTTTATTAAAATCTTTTATGTTTGACGCCTTTCACTGTGCACGATTACCATCGTCGTTTGGCACGAAGTTAGCGCTCGGGATTCGGCGGGGCATGGCGCAGTCTGGTAGCGCATCTGCTTTGGGAGCAGAGGGTCGGCGGTTCGAATCCGTCTGCCCCGACCATCACAGCCTAGGTAATCTCGGTTGCAGTTGGTAGGATTCTTAACTAAGCGCCTGTAGCTCAACCGGATAGAGCACCGGCCTTCTAAGCCGGGGGTTGCAGGTTCGAGTCCTGCCGGGCGCGCCAGTAAAGAATTGAGTATTTTGGAAAATTTGTGGTGGGCGTAGCTCAGCTGGTAGAGCCCCGGGTTGTGATCCCGGTCGTCGTGGGTTCGAGTCCCATCGTCCACCCCATTTCTTTTTACTCATCGTGGTCTAATGGGCCGTTAGCTCAATCAGGCAGAGCAGCAGACTCTTAATCTGTTGGTTGTAGGTTCGATTCCTACACGGCCCACCATAACTAGGGGAAATATCCCACATTCATTACCAAATTGGTTTAACGGGCACTGTGTGGCTGTTTGCCCTAGTTGACGCGCCTCGAAGAACGCTATAGATTCGGCTAGACGGAGTCAGAGTGTACTCTCACAGGTATGCATGGTTTAGGAGGAGCAACAGTTCATGTTATTTAAAAGCCTATGGAAGCTTTCGAAGCTTTGGAAGCTATGGTTCTATTTGGGTTGTCACCGTCCTTTCTGGGTTGCAGTTATATTCCGGTGCGGCTTTTGGCCAGGCCCTGGAAGAAATAATTGTCACGGCCGAACGCCGTGAGCTCAATCTGCAGCAGACACCTATTTCTATGTCTGCTTTCAATCAGCTCGAGCTCGATCGACTGGGGCTTGAGACCACGGAGGATATAGCGAATTTCATACCCAACGTGAGCGTGGGTACGGCGTTCGGTTCCGGAGATCAGAACGCCACATTCTCTATCCGCGGCGCGGGTCAGTTTCGTAATACCACGTTTTTCGACCGTGGTGTCGGACTCTATATCGATGATATGTATTACCCGCGAAATTCTGGTGCAATCCTGAGAATACTGGACGTTGAGCGCGTTGAGGTGCTCAGAGGTCCACAGGGCACGCTTTTCGGCCGCAACAGCACCGGCGGAGCAATCCGCTATATTTCGCAGCAACCAGAAGATGAATTCAATGCAACCGTGAATTTGACCGGTGGCACCTTCGCGCGGAAAGACTTGAAAGGTCATGTGAATATTCCGCTCGGTGACAGAGCCGCTGCCAGGATTACGGGTGCCTCCATGGTCCGGGACGGTTACCTAAAGGGAGAAAACGGTCAAACTAAGGGAAACCTTGATGTGACCGCAATCCGCGCTCAATTGCGGTTTCAGCCCACCGACAGCTTGGATATCAATCTCTCCTACGCTACAGATTCCTCTAAGGACAATGGCCGGACCGGCACCCCCAAGGGTGTAGACGACTTCGATCCCAGCATAAAGGCTGATGGAATGGCCGGAATGAGCGGAAGGGAGATCGCTGGCCACGTTCCTCGATTGATATACGAGGAGCCAACGTTTGGCTGTTACTGGGCGGGGGGCTCCTTGAACGGACCCTGCGTGACGTCGACATTTAATGAGAATGATCCGTCGACCTATTACTCAGACGCGTACTTGGTCCAAGACGGTTTCTATGACTACCTCGGTGGTACCCACGATTCGCGGTCGTCCTCAAACGATTTCACGACCCTCAATGCGAACTGGGATATGACGGACAACATTACGGCCACATTGGTTGCCGGCTCCATTTCAGGTGAACGGGATGACATTTACGACGGGGATATGAGTCCTTTACCCATCCTCGCGAATAAGACTATTGATACCTGGGATTCGTCAAGCGTCGAGTTGCGTTTCGCGGGTGAGCACGACCGGCTAAATTGGACCGCCGGCCTCTACACCTTCACGGAAACAGCTAACTCATGGAACAAAACAGACGGCTATGACTGTAGCCCCATGGGAATGGATATTGATCTCGATAGCTGCGTAGTCGACATAGGGGAAGGTACCGAGTTTATTGATAGCGACGCAAGTGGGATATTCGCCCAGGTTAGCTACGATATAACAGATAGGCTCGGTATCACGGTCGGTCTCCGTTCAACCGAGGACACCAAGGGTGCGGGTGGTTGGTTGCTAAATGAACCGGATGTGGTGGCGTATTTTGGTAAGAGCGACATAATTACAGAGGTTAGAGCTGCCACAAACGATGCTAGGATTTTCAGGGGCAATTCATGGACGTCGGATGACCACCGGGTAGTGCTCGATTATGAGTGGAACGACGATCTATTTACTTACCTTTCCTATAGCACGGCCTACAAAGCGGGCGGATTCGCAGACTTCCTAGGTGATGACACGGGTTCGAATAATGTAACCGTGGGCCGGGATGGCGTCGCGGGTACCGGCGATGAAGGCCAGCCTCGATTCGGTCTGATTCCTTACGATCCCGAGTGGGTAAAAGGGTTTGAGATTGGGATGCGATCGGAGTGGTTAGACCAACGACTGCGATTAAACGTGTCGCTATTCGACATGGCCTTTACGGATCGACATATCCGTTCTCAGGATCGGTTCTTCCAGAATCCGCCGTTTACGGCTAACGCGAGTAATCTCGATGTCGACGGTATCGAAATAGATGCGATATATGCTGCTACCGATAGCGTCAGAGTCACTGCCGCGCTTGGTACGTTGAATTCGGCGTACTCTGGTATAGACCCATCCGCAACCGGGGGCGTTTTTAATTCGACGCCGAGAGAGCGGATGCCGGCGCTCAGCGGGACACTCGGTTTTCGCCACACGGCGAACCTCGCGAATGGTGGGGAGTTCGTGACCTCTGCTAACGCCGCCTACACAGATGATTTTTATAATGGCAGTTCATCGAATCATCAGGTTCACATAGACTCCTATACGGTAATGACAATGCGCGGCGAATATTGGACTCCAAGTGGTGATTGGAGTATCACCGTTTCGTGTTCCAACTGCGCAAATGACGAAATCGTGCGAGGAGCCACAGATATGTCAGGGACACGTATTTTGCCTGATGGCTCGATCGGTGGTGGAGGCGCAGGCGTCGGTTTCAACCGCTGGGAAATTGCTGCGCCACGGCAGTTCGCAATCAACTTCGGATATTATTTTAATAATTAATTCTGGAGCGGTCCTGCGTCGGCTCGAGTGCTGACGCAGGACCGGCCCCTGCTACCCTATCACTAGCATCGTTCCCGCCTGTCTCACGATCGTTCCCGAATAACCGCTTTAACGGTTTCCGAAACGCGCAAGCTCAATTCATTGACTTGCTTGTAGATCCCCATTTTTATACTAAACTAGTATTACATTAGAATTTCAGGTCTTATTTCGGGCTTGTATGGGGGATTGCTTGAATGGTTAAAAAAATTCGAACAATTGCGGCTTCAGCGTTACTGTCAACTGTCGCAGCTATCACCGCGTTCGCCCAGCACGGCCTAGAAGGTGCGACTCCGATGACGTTTTTTGTGACAAGTAAGCCAATCGGTGACGGTGGTAATCTCGGTGGATTGACCGGTGCTGATGTGCATTGCCAGGCGCTTGCTGAAAATGTGGGTGCTGGTGGCCGGACATGGCAGGCTTATCTGAGCACACAGGCACGGCCTGGCGTGCTAGCGGTCAATGCGCGCGATCGTATTGGCACGGGGCCGTGGCATAATTTTGAGGGTGTGATGATCGCCCGTGATGTTGCTCATCTCCACGGCGATACGATCGACCTTGCGCGGCTAGGTAATAATCTGACGAAGCGGACAGGGCTTACCGAGAAAGGCCAGATAGTTCCTGGAATGAACGATTACAAACACCCACGGGACGACGATTGGGAGTATGTGCGAACGACGCCCTATACGAACCGTCACGAGGTTCTGACGGGTTCGCAGCTTGACGGTACGGCTTACCCACCGGAGCTTGACTACACTTGCGACAACTGGACAAGTAGCGTTGACCCAGTGGAAGGTGCTCCCCGTGTTCACGGCGTCATGGGCAGAGGGCTTTATCCAGGTCGCCCGAATGCACAGATTGGTTTCCCAGATCGAAATGGGGGTGGCGATGGTTCTTGGAATTCATCCCATGGCACACGCGGTTGTAGCCAGACAGCGTTGGCCATCACTCATGGTGTCGGCAAACTGTATTGTTTCGCAATCGACTGAACAAGCATTAATCATTTGTTATAGTGAGAATATAGCAGCGCTAATGCTCCAACTCTGTAGCAGATAAACGCTTTGATTGAACCTCGTAAGAAGGGAGCCTTACACATGAGTGAGAAGCATCTAGCAATAAGAAAACAATGGTTATCCGCGTGTGCTGCGGTCTTAGTCATCAATGGTCTGCAGGTGTTCGTTACAAACTCGACTGTGCATGCACAGGTTGTCGAGGGGCAGGTTGTCGACGCGAACGGAGCGCCTGCCTACCAAGTCGATCCCTTCTGGCCGAAAACGCTTCCCAACAAGTGGAGCATGCAACAGGTCACCGGGATCGGTGTCGACGACATGGACATCGTCTGGTTTCTGAATCGTCCGAACGCACCCGATGCCCTCGAGATCATCGCCGAACATGATCCGCGGGCGGTGCTGTGTTGTGTAATCGGCCCCGAGATCATCGCGCTGGATCAGGACGGCGATGTCGTGCACGCGTGGGACAGACCGCACTATCCCGGCTGGCCGGGCGGGCTCCAGACGGTAATTGCGGACAGCCAGGGTTACGTCTGGGTTGGTGGTACCAGGCCGCGGGAAAGCATCCAGAAGTTCACTCGCGACGGTGAACTTATATGGGACTTCGGTCATCGTGTGCCGGAAGGCGTACAGTGGGTCGAGAACAACCAGGAAGTCGACGAATTCGCCCAGAAGGGGCGGTTCCAGATCGACGAGGTCGCCAACGAGATCTACATCATTGACCAGAAGCGCGTGGTTGTCTTCGATGCCTCGACCGGCGAGTTTAAGCGTGGCTGGGGCGGCCACGGGATGCCGTTAAGTGAGATCACGAACGACCCGATTCCTGGCTACAAATGGGATGGCGGGCCGCCGCCCGAGGAGCCAAACTTCGTTCCGGCTTTGCACTTCGTTGAGATTTCAAATGACCGGTTGGTCTACATCGGTGAGCGGGGCCAGAACCGGATTCAGGTGTTTACGACCGATGGTGATTGGCAGCAGGATATTTATGTCAGTCCTGAAACACCGGGCCAACGCGCCTGCGGTAGTGACGAAAATAAAGAGATTAACGGCGTCGCCTTTATGCCAAACCCTTGCGGCACGATGTACAAAATGGTTATTTCTGTTGATCCGGAGCAGAAGTACCTATTTGTTGCTGATGCCATGAATAACGTGATCTGGTCCGTCGATCGTCGTAGTGGTGAGACGCTAGGTCACTTCGGTAGCCCTGGTCGATTGGCCGGTCAGCTGAACTTCCCGAATGCTATTGCTATGGATTCCAAGGGAAATATCTACACCGGAGAAGTTCAAACCGGGAAACGGATTCAGAAGTTCGCGCCTGTGATGGCGGTCGGTCGATAGGGTGACAACTGATCTATACTGAAATGGGGTCTCTGAAAAGGCTGACTCAATAGTCATTTTATGCTGAGTTAAAGTGAAAATGTCCTACTGAGTTTCGCATTCATAGCGGGGTAGGGATTCGCTGAGCGCGAGCCAGTACTGTTCTCGGGTAATGGGTACCGTGAACGCCAGTAGATCTGTGATCGTTATCTCGTGATCCAAGCGGGTCTGATCCTCGCTCTGAGGTGTGCCATTGAAGTCGAAGTATGGGAAGTTAATTCGCGAGGTCTTGACGACTAGTGTGCCTCCCTCTCGCCTTACAAAACATGGTGGCCAAAAGGCGTTATCCTGCAGCTTTGCTTACGGCCGGCGAGAACGATTCACGCGTTCACGCGCGAAAGATGGCAGCCGCCCTACAGAATGCAACGAATGGTGATCCACACGAAGATCCGATCTTGCTTTGGGTTGACCGTTCGGCAGGCCACGGTCACGGGAAACCGCTTGAGAGTCGTGTTGCAGAGATGGCAGACGAGGTCTCTTTTATGGCCTGGCAGCTCGGTCTCAATGACCGATGAGACGCACCTCGATCCGCTATAATGTCTGTCTCGGGCTGTAGTGAGCGAAAGTGGCGGAATTGGTAGACGCGCTGGATTTAGGATCCAGTGGGGCAACCCGTGGGAGTTCGAGTCTCCCCTTTCGCACCACAGCGTCAATATCGTTGTACTAAACTAGTTAAGGAGTGGCTGAAAGCACCAGCTGAAATTTGTGAACGCAATTACTGATAATCCCGTAGACGTGTCGGTTGAGATGCCGGGCGGCCTAGAGCGCTGTATGACCGTGCGTGTACCGAATACTGAAATCGAGCAGGAGGTTAGTCTGCGGTTGATGCGTGTCGGACGTACGGCAAAGATAAAAGGATTTCGGCCCGGTAAGATCCCGAGCAAGATTGTCCAGCAGCGTTATGGTGACCAGGTCCGCCAGGAAGTTATTACTGATCTCATCCGCTCAAGTTATTCGCGCGCCCTTGTTCAAGAAGAGTTGAGGCCGGCTGGCGGTCCTAGTATCGAGCGAGTGAGCGGTGAGGATGATGAACAATTCTCGTTTCGCGCGACATTCGAAGTTTACCCAGAGATTACGCTGTCGTCTTTGGAGACGATTTCAATCGAGAAACCTAGCGTTGAGATCACCGATGCCGACACGGAGGAGATGCTGGAGCGCCTGCGCGATCAGCGTGCGACCTGGAAAACCGTTCAGCGTAAATCTAGTAGCGGTGATCGGGTTGTTGTGGATTTCTCTGGGAAGATAGGTAAGGAGGCATTTGAGGGTGGTGAGGGTAAGGATGTGCCGATCGTAGTTGGAGAAGGTCAGGTCATCGAAGACCTCGACAAGGCATTGTATGAGTTAACTGCCGATCAGTCGAAGAGTGCTAAGGTGAAATTTCCGAAGGATTATCCGGTAGATACGTTAGCAGGTAAAAAAGCCGTCTTCGACATAAAGGTGCAGCGTGTCGAGGAAAAAGAACTGCCGGAGATTGACGATGAGTTTCTGCAAGTATTTGGGATTTCTGAAGGTGGGATAGAAGCTCTAAAAGGCCAGCTTCGAAGCAACATGGAACGTGAGCTAGAGCAGCGATCGCGGACGGAAATTCGCCGGCGTGCATTCGATGGATTGCTGTCAGCAAACCAAATAGACGTTCCCAAGGTGCTGATAGACAATGAGATATCTTCCATGCAGGCAAATGCGATGCGGCAGTTGAACATCGAAGACCCTGAAAAGGCGCCGCCTAGGGAGAATTTTACGGAGCCGGCTCAGCGTCGTGCTGCCCTTGGCTTGCTCGTGCAGGAACTTATTCAGGCGAATGAGATTGAGCTCGATAGGTCTCGTTTAAATGAACGATTGACGGAACTGGTTTCGCAGCATGATAAGCCTGAGGAAGCGGCTCGACTTTATCGAAGTAATCAGGATCTAATGGCTCAACTTGAAGCCGGTATTTTAGAGGAACAGGTGGTGGATTTTATTCTCGAAAACGCTAAGACTGCGGAGAAATCCATAAACTTTAAAGAATTTATGGCAGTTTAACTGTAACGCCATAGACGATTATGAGAGGAGTGAGACAGTGAGCGTCAACGGATTGAATCTAGTGCCTATGGTGGTAGAGCAAACATCGCGCGGGGAACGTGCCTTCGATATTTACTCGAGGCTTTTAAAGGATCGTGTCGTTTTTATCGTTGGGGGTATTGACGACATCGTAGCGAATGTTGTGGTTGCGCAGTTGCTATATCTGGAGTCGGAGAATCCAGATAAGGATATCCATCTCTATATTAACTCTCCCGGGGGTGTCGTAACTTCGGGCTTGTCTATATACGATACGATGCAGTTCATTAAACCCGACGTGAGCACTATATGCGTCGGTCAGGCTGCAAGTATGGGTTCCCTTTTACTCGCTGGGGGTGCGAAAGGTAAGCGTTATTGTTTACCTCACTCGCGGATAATGATTCATCAGCCAAGCGGCGGTTTCCAGGGGCAGGCATCGGATATCGATATTCAGGCGCGTGAAGTATTGAAGCTTAAAGCACGTCTTAACGATATTCTGGCAAGACATACAGGCCAGGCGCTGGAAACCATCGCCCGCGATAGTGACCGCGATAATTTCATGGACGGGAAAACTGCTGCCGAATACGGCTTAATCGATACGGTACTTGATAGGCGTATTGATAGTCAAGATAATATCTTATGATTCATATGGTTATAAATTATAACCCTAACTTGGGTTAAGATATTAGAAACTACCAGGTAGGTCTTGGCATAGCTATTAGACAAATGCTATAAGGCTAAATTTACTTTCTAATATGTAGGTGAGCAGGTCAAGTATGAGCGAAGATTCCCGTGGCAAACCGGAAGATGGCAAGCTTCTGTACTGTTCGTTTTGTGGAAAGAGCCAACATGAGGTTCGCAAGCTTATTGCGGGTCCGTCGGTATTCGTCTGTGACGAGTGCGTAGAGCTTTGTAACGATATTATTAGTGAAGAACTTGATGATCGTACGGATAGCGGGGGCGAAAAACTTCCGAAACCTCATGAGATCAAGGCGGTTCTCGACGAATATGTAATCGGCCAACAGGGCGCAAAGAAAGTGCTGGCGGTTGCGGTGTATAACCACTATAAGCGCTTGGAAACGCGTACTGGGGAACGTGGTAAGGATGATATCGAGCTCGCTAAGAGTAACATCCTCCTCATTGGGCCAACTGGTTGTGGTAAAACTTTGCTCGCGGAGACGTTAGCGCGGCTCCTGAATGTGCCTTTCACTATTGCAGATGCGACGACATTGACCGAGGCTGGTTATGTCGGTGAAGACGTCGAAAATATCATTCAGAAACTTCTTCAGAAGTGCGATTATGATGTGGATAGGGCCCAGACCGGGATTGTGTACATTGACGAGATCGATAAAATTTCACGCAAGTCTGATAATCCTTCGATCACGCGTGACGTTTCAGGTGAGGGCGTGCAGCAGGCTCTGCTTAAGCTTATAGAGGGCACAGTCGCTTCGGTACCTCCTCAGGGTGGCCGCAAGCACCCGCAGCAGGAATTCCTACAGGTAGATACTGCCAATATCCTTTTTATCTGTGGTGGCGCATTTTCCGGGCTCGATAAGATTATTTTGAATCGTTCATCGAAAAGCGGAATCGGCTTTGTCGCAGATGTGAAGGGTCATGATAGTGATGAATATTTGGGCGAACTTTTGAAAGAGGTCGAGCCTGGAGATTTGATCAAGTATGGTCTCATTCCCGAGTTTGTCGGTCGTTTGCCAGTTGTGGCAACGTTAGAGGAACTGGACGAGGACGCACTGGTAAAAATTCTCGTTGAGCCTAAAAACGCTTTGACCAAGCAGTATAAGAAACTCTTTGACATGGAGGGTGCTGAACTGGAACTGCGTGAAGATGCGCTTCGGGCTGTTGCGAGACGGGCTATGGCACGTAAGACTGGGGCTCGAGGCTTAAGAACCATACTCGAGAACGTTCTACTAGATACAATGTACGATCTGCCTTCTATGACGAACGCGACAAAGATCGTTGTGGATGAGACTACCGTAACAGGGGAAACTGAGCCTTACATTATTTATTCGACGGAAGAGCCCGCGGCCGTGGGAGATGATCGTCACTGAGAATCTTTATCGGAAAGTGTTTTTTTAAAGCTTGAGATTTTGTGAGATGCCCCCACGTAGGGTTTAGGTCCTCCGATCGGAGGCTATCGGTTAGGGGTTTACAGAGTGGACGCAGATAATCCAGCGACGGAAAGTCAAGAAAGATTACCTATACTGCCTCTACGCGACGTGGTGGTGTTCCCGCACATGGTTATTCCGCTTTTCGTAGGCCGGGAGAAATCTGTCGCGGCATTAGATTTGGCGATGTCCGCTGGAAAAGAGATCTTCCTAGTTCCTCAGACGAAGGCCGATATTGATGATCCTGGCGAAAAGGATATTTACGAGATTGGGACGATTGCGACAATCTTGCAATTGCTAAAGCTCCCGGACGGTACTGTCAAGGTGCTGGTCGAAGGCGTGCGGCGTGCACGAATCCGAAATTTAGAGATTGCCGAGTGTTTTTCGGCAGAGTCTAAAGATCTAGTAGAGAAGGCTGATTGTGACGAGCGGGAGATGGAAGTGTTGATGAGGTCCGTCATCTCGCGGTTCGAGCAGTATGTAAAGCTACACAAAAAAATTCCGCCCGAAATTCTTACCTCTTTGGCTGGGATTGAACAGCCAGGAAGGTTGGCTGATACCGTTGCCGCTAATATGGCTTTGAAACTGTCGGACAAACAGAAAATTCTCGAGATGACCGACGTGCAGCCCCGCCTTGAACACGTTCTGGGCTTGGTAGACGGTGAGATCGATGTCCTTCGAATGGAAAAGCGTATTCGTGGGCGTGTAAAACAGCAGATGGAGAAGAGCCAGCATGAGTACTATCTGAACGAGCAAATGAAAGCTATTCAGAAAGAGCTTGGTGATTTAGAGGATGCACCGAACGATCTCGCTGACCTTGAGAATAAAATTAAGACGATTGGGATGAGCAAGGAGTGTAAAGAGAAAGCAATCTCAGAGATAAACAAGCTGAAACTCATGTCGCCGATGTCGGCGGAAGCCACCGTGGTGAGAAACTACGTCGATTGGCTCGTAAAAGTTCCGTGGAAGAAGCGAACTAAAGTTTTGAAAAATTTGGAGGAAGCGGAACAGGTTCTTGAGGAAGATCATTACGGACTCGAGAAAGTCAAAGAGCGAATTCTCGAGTATCTTGCGGTGCAGCAGCGCGTCAAGAAACTTAAGGGCCCCATACTTTGCCTTGTCGGTCCGCCGGGCGTAGGCAAGACCTCGTTGGGACAGAGCGTTGCGCGAGCAACGAATCGTAAATTCATTCGTATGTCGCTGGGAGGCGTTCGGGATGAAGCTGAGATTCGGGGTCACAGGCGGACCTATATCGGCTCTATGCCCGGTAAGATTGTTCAGAATATGAGCAAGGTAAAAGTTCGCAATCCTCTTTTTTTATTAGACGAGGTTGACAAGATGTCGATGGATTTCCGTGGCGATCCGTCATCTGCGTTATTGGAAGTGCTCGACCCGGAGCAGAACTCTACTTTTGCGGATCATTATTTGGAAGTCGATTTCGATCTATCTGAGGTTATGTTCATCTGTACCGCGAATAGTTTAAATATACCTCCACCATTGCTCGATCGCATGGAGGTCATTCGTTTGCCTGGTTACACAGAGCATGAAAAACTTAATATCGCTAAGCGCTATCTGATTCCGAAGCAGGTTAAGCATAATGGTATAGAGGACGGTGAGCTACGGATTTCGGACTCAGCCATAATGGATTCGATTCGTTACTATACGCGTGAGGCTGGAGTTCGGAATCTCGAGCGGGAAATCGCAAATATTTGTCGTAAAGTAGTTAAGAAACTTCTTCTAAAACCGCGTAAAAGCATGGTGCGCGTGACACATCAAAATTTAAACAATTTTCTTGGTGTCCAGCGTCATCGCTATGGTCGTGCCGATGACAGCGATAAGATCGGACAGGTAACTGGCTTAGCCTGGACCGAAGTTGGTGGTGAGTTACTCACAATCGAGGGTGAGATTGTGCCAGGCAAGGGGAAGCTCATCCATACAGGACAGCTCGGTGATGTGATGAAGGAATCTATCCAGGCTGCGATGACAGTCGTGAGAAGCCGTGCTGCCGTGCTTGGAATCGCTGAGGATTTTTATCAAAATACCGATGTGCATATCCATGTACCCGAAGGTTCTACACCGAAAGATGGGCCTTCTGCGGGGATAGGAATGTGCGCAGCATTAGTGTCTGCGCTGACCGAGATTCCAGTGCGTTCAGATGTTGCGATGACGGGTGAGATCACTTTACGAGGTGAAGTGTTGCCAATCGGTGGTCTTAGAGAGAAGTTGCTCGCTGCACATAGAGGTGGAATCGATACTGTGTTGATTCCTGCCGATAACGAAAAAGATCTGGTAGAAATACCGAAGAACATCAAGGACAAGCTGACAATTCTTCCGGTCAAATGGATAGATGAAGTTTTAGAATTCTCACTACAGTGCATGCCTTCTCCTGCTGCTGAGGTGGAATCCGGGAGCACTCAGCATGAGGTCGAATCAGAGGATTCTAAGAAGAGCGAGGCCGTGCTGCCTCACTAGTTCAGCAACTCTTAATTTGACACCGTAAAATACGCCTTGGTATAAGAAGCCCGGTCTAGAGGTTTCCTTTCGTTCGGTTGAGTTAGGCGACACGGCTTGAATACTTCTAGCAATATATTAGTTGGGCGGGCGTCATCCGATGTCTTAGTATTGTTAAGTTAACTTGCAAAAGGTAATAGAATGAACAAAGCGGAACTCGTCGATTCAGTAGCAAGCAGTGCTAACCTTTCCAAAGCTGATGCGGGTCGTGCCGTAGATGCTATGCTCAGTAGCATTTCGGGATCTTTGAGCAATGGTCAGCAGGTCGCAATTGTTGGATTCGGAACATTTAGCGTGAAACATCGTGCGGCACGCGCGGGACGCAACCCGAGAACGGGCGAATCAATTCAAATTGCTGCTAGTAATGTGCCTGGGTTTAAAGCTGGTAAGGCTTTAAAAGAAGCCGTAAACTAGTCGGCTCTTTCCCAGGGGGGTGCTTAGCTCAGCTGGGAGAGCGTCGCCTTTACACGGCGAAGGTCGGGGGTTCGATCCCCTCAGCACCCACCAAGAAACTAGAGCCGGAGTGGTAGTTCAGCTGGTTAGAATACCGGCCTGTCACGCCGGGGGTCGCGGGTTCGAGTCCCGTCCACTCCGCCATATAGACGGGGCAGATTTATTTTCTTGTGAAGATAGGTCTGCCCTTTTTCTTGGCTCTGACAGGTCGTTAGCGAAGTAGAAGTATCATGTTGCAAGCAATGCGTGAAGGTGTAGGTCGATGGGTTGCAGTCGTTATTCTTGGACTGCTGTCAGTCGCGTTTATTTTCTGGGGGGTAGACTTCACTTTGACGGGCTCACCTTTCGCTGCGAAAGTTAACGGTACCGACATTCCAATTCTCGAGTTCGAGCGGGGTTTGCAGGCGCAACAGGCCGAATATCAGGAGCTCTACAGAACAGAAATTACGGATGATCTACAGCGTGAACTTCGACTCGCGGTTTTGGAACAGCTGATCCGAAATGAAGCGCTGTTACAGAACGTTGAGTCTGCCGGTTACCGGGTATCCGATGAGCGTTTGATCAGTTCTATCCGGGAGCGGCCGGAGTTTCAGATTGGCGATGAGTTTTCCATCGATGTATACCGTGCGACGCTTCTGAATCTCGGCATGGCTCAGCCTACGTTCGAGGCGATGCAGCGAGAGAATCTCTCTCTTCTGGAATTGCAGGGTGGAATAATGACGTCGGGATTCTATACCGAAGAGGAATATACCCGTTACGTTGAGCTTTATAACCAACGGCGTGAGATCGCTTATGCGTTGTTTTCGGTAGACGATTTTCTGGCTGAAGCGATTGTCGAAGAAGAGGCTGTTTTGTCTCATTATGAGGCAAACCAAGCCGCTTATTACAGCGATGAGAGCGTCAATCTCGAATATATCGAAATTCTAGGCGCTGATCTCGCTGCCGATGTTGAATTAACGGAAGAAGATATCGCTGCTTACTACGAGGATGAGCGTTACCGCTTTCAGACTGAGGAGGAACGGCGTGCTGCCCACATTCTTATTGATAAGGATACCGGGGATCCTGGTGCGGTTGTCGCTGCGATACTCGACCGATTAAATGATGGTGAGGAATTTTCGGCACTGGCTGAGGAATTTTCCGAAGACGCTGGTACGATGGGTCAGGGTGGTGATCTTGGTTGGGTGAGCAGGGGGCTTTTGGTTGGTCCGTTCGAGGACGCACTGTTCTCGATGGTTGTCGGTGATATAGAGGGACCGGTTGAGACAGATTTTGGTTATCACATCATTCGCTTGGATGAGATCAGGGCGGAGGAGCTCCAGACACTGGAGGACGTGCGAGATGAACTTGTTCTCGATATGCAGGCACAGCGTTCCGAGCAATTGTTCTACGATCGCGCCAGTCAGCTAGCGGATCTGTCGTTCGAAGCCTTCGATGAGCTCGCTACTGTAGCAACTCAGATGGACGTGCCGTTACAAACGTTCGAAGGCTTTACGCGAAATGGTACCTCAAGTCCTTTTCTACTGAGCACGCCGGTAGTTCAGGCTGCCTATAGCTTCGAGGTTCTAGAACAGCGTGAAAATAGTCTTCCGATTGAGCTTAGCCCGGATCATGTGCTGGTTGTCCGCGTCACAGACCATCAGGTGCCAGCAGAGCAATCTTTGGAAATCGTTCGCGAGGAAGTAGAACAAGAGTTGCTGCGTGTTGAGGCACGGCGGCTAGCGGAAGTGGCGTCGGCAGCTTTTCTTTCGGCGACTCCCCGAGCGGAAGATCTTGAGGTTTTGGCTTCCGAGAATGGTGGTACGTGGGTGCCGCCAGCCTTCGTCGAGCGTACGAATGCAGATATTCCGACACAGGTGCTCGCGAGTGCATTTCGTTCGCCTAAGCCTTTGCCGGGCTCGGTGATCAGAGAGCTCGTTTCGCTTGCGAGCGGTGATCAGGCTGTATTGTTACTGTATACCGTGGAGCTTGGGCTCGTGGATACGATTTCTCGCGAAGAACGTGACCTGCAGATCAGACAATTGGCAGAGCAGGCGACTATGTTTGAAATCACGGGATACGCTTCCCAGGTTCGTGAGGAAGCGACGGTTCGTATTCCCGATATCGTATTGGACCCTGTTTTCTGATTTGCAAAACGCGTTGATGCCTGAATTTGTCTGGTTTCGGTTAGTTGAGTTGCATTCCCACGATACTATAGCCTGCGTCGACGTATACCACTTGTCCCGTTATTCCAGCGGCAAGATCAGAGCACAGGAATGCGGCTGAGTTTCCGACGTCCTCGATAGTTACATTGCGTTTCAGCGGAGTCGTTTCCGCAACGGTAGAGAGCATCTGCCGCATTCCTTTAATTCCAGCGGAAGCCAAGGTCTTAATAGGGCCAGCTGAGATAGCATTAACGCGAGTTCCCTCCGCGCCGAGATCGTAGGCCAGGAAGCGAGTGTTAGCTTCTAGGCTAGCCTTCGCTAGTCCCATAACGTTATAGCTCGGTAGCGCCCGCGCTGCGCCAAGGTAGCTAAGCGTAAGCATCGCACCTTGACGATTAGACATAAGTGGTTGTGCAGCTTTCGCCAGTGCAGCGAAACTGTAGCTTGAAACGTCGTGTGCGATACGAAAGCCTTCCCGGCTGATAGAGTCGATATAGCGACCCTCCAGTTGATCGGCCGGTGCGTATGCGACCGAGTGGACCAGTATGTCGAACCCGTCCCAGTGGGTGGAAATTCCATCGATGAATGCTTCGATTTGACTGTCGCTGGTTACGTCAAGAGGTAGCGATATATCGCTATCGAGCTCGGCAGCCATCTTCTGTACGCGCCCTTGGAGTTTTTCTCCCTGATAGTTGAACGCGAGATCAGCGCCTTGTTTTTTCAGTGCTTTGGCAATCCCCCATGCAATAGACCGATTGCTTGCTAGTCCAACTATAACTGCTCGTTTTCCAGTTAGAAATCCCATTTTCTATCCTCTATCCAGTAGTTTGTTCGGTAACATCTACAAACAGCAATAGTTGCTGCCCGGGTTGTAGATATTCTTCCGATGAAATATCGTTCCATTCCAGTAGTTCGCTGACGCTAACACGAAAACGTGTCGAGATTCGTGATAAGGAATCGCCGCGGCGAACGGTATAGGTTATTCGTCTGATACGCTCGTTCGATACTCGTTTGATCACTGTTTCATTGCTCCAGATCACGAGCTTTCGACCGACACTGAGAATATCGGCAGGTGCCATCGCGTTCCAGTTTGCTAGGTCCCGCAGGTCGACTCCATAGTTGCGGGCGATCGACCACAAAGATTCTCCGGGCCGAACTTCGTGGGTGCTTCTTTGCCCACTACGCGCCTGATTGTTATTCCTCTCTAGCCTTGCATCGACACTCAAGGTATAGGCGCTGAGATCACTGGTGGCACGGGGAATCATCAGAGACTGGCCAACGCGTATGAGGTTTCCCTCGATATTGTTTACATCTCGTAGAACCGCTAGTGTTGTCTGGTGGCGTTCCGCTAGGTGACTAAGAGTTTCGCCAGTTTCTACCTCATGACGCAACCACTCGACCCTATCTCGTGCGCCGAGAGATGCGAGAGCTAATCTTAGTTGGGTGGCGTTATTAACTGGTACGAGTAAACGATGAGGTCCTGTAGGATCTGTAGCCCAGCGGTTGACTCCTGGATTGAACTCATAAAGTTGTTCTATTGAGATACCGGCAAGTTCAGCTGCAAGCGCCATATCAATTTGGGAATTTGTTGGGATACTCTCAAATTGTGGTTCGTTAGCTAGACTGGGTAGAACGAGTCCATTGGCCTCCGCGTTCTTTATTATATTAGTGATAGCGAGTAGGCGCGGCACATAGGCCCGAGTTTCGACCGGGAGATAGGGAGTGATATGCCAGAAATCAATAGGATCTCCAGCATTTAACGCACGCGCTATGGCACGCGTGACATTGCCCTCTCCCGCGTTATAGCCCGCAAGCGCTAACAGCCAGTCGCCGTTGAACATATCGTGAAGGTATTCTAGATAATCTAGAGCGCCTTGAGTCGAATCGATAACGTCACGTCGCCCGTCATACCACCAGTTCTGTTTTATGCCGAGATGCGTAGCTGTACCGGGAATTATTTGCCAGAGTCCGGCTGCCCGTCCATGCGAATAGGCAAAAGGGTCATAGGCGCTCTCCACGATAGGTAACAGTGCTAAATCGGTAGGCATGCCGCGTCGCTGGAGTTCATTGAAAATGTAATAGAGGTAACGGTTGGCTCGAGTGAAAACACGGTTGAGATATTCTTTTTGTGATAAATACCAACTGAGTTCTTGTTGGACTGCCTTTTGTTCGCTTGTTGGGAGCGAGAAATCTGAGCGTATTCGTCTCAGAAGATCGACCGGAGGCGTTGACGATGATTCGTCGATGACTTTAGTCTTATATCGAGCATTGTCGGCCGAGCGTTCTGGTAGCAACTCGACCTCAACAGTCTTTGGGGACTCGAGGAGTACCGGGATACTAGTCGAGATCGGCTCGGGCATGTTAGGGATGTGTGTCTGGCAGCCCGCCATTGCAATTGCCGCGACCAAGGCTGTTAGGTTAGCCAAATGATTCGAGCGCGCTGCCGATTTGTAGCGCTTTAGTTGCTGGTGGCGATTGTGCGTGAGACCGGCTATCTGTATTTGCTGCATCCTTGATATGCTACCGATTGGGGTCGCATGTGCAAGCCTAGGCGGCCTTCGTAACGTGTCAAGGTATAATTGACTCTAATGAACCTGTTACAGAGTTGGCGCTATTGTGCAAGAGGATTTTTTAACAACGGGTTGGTTTAGGACAGTGCTAGGTAAGCGCTGTTTGGCTACGGAGCAACGTATTGTCAAACTTGCGATGGAACGGATGTTCGGCGAGCAGATGTTGCAGATTGGCATTTGGGGTGGCGCTGACACGTTTCTGCCTGATGCGAGGACACAGCGTGCAGCGGTCCTGGAATGGCGAGGCGCAGTAGCCGCCGATTTTGTGAGTAATACGGACAAGCTTGCTGTTGCTAGCGACTCCGTCGATGTTGTGCTATTGCCGCACACGTTGGAGCTAATACCTTCTCCGCACGCCCTGTTGCGTGAGGTCGATCGTGTTCTACTTCCTAATGGTTATCTCGTGATTTTGAGTTTCACGCCCAACGGTGTGTGGGGACTACGGCATCTTCTCTCCCGCTACGGTTATCCGCCCGGTCATCAGCGCCTAATTCGGGAGGGTCGTCTTCGCGATTGGCTAGAGCTGCTGAGTTTTGAGATTGAGCTGAGCCAGCGTTACTGTTACACACTAACGTTAGACATGCCGCGAAGACTTTGGAGGCTACTAGAAGATGGCCGGAGGGTACTAGGGTTCCTTGGTCTGAATGATGGTTACCTGTTTTGTGCGCAGAAGCGCGTTAATCCCCTAACACCGATTCGCCGGCCGTGGTGGCAGCGTCACTTGAAGATGGCGGGAGGAGTTGCTGAACCGACGGTAGGTGTCTCGCAGTGGGGCCAGTCAGGATGAAGGAAATCGCTATATATACGGATGGGGCATGCCGTGGAAATCCGGGCCCGGGTGGTTGGGGTGTGCTTCTACTTTTTAACGGACAAGAAAAAGAATTGTGCGGCGGAGAACCCGCTACTACTAATAACCGCATGGAACTGACCGCAGCTATCAAGGGACTTGCGGCACTGACGACTCCTTGCCACGTTAAGCTTTATACTGACTCTATCTATGTTAAAGACGGGATTACGAAATGGTTAGCAGGTTGGCGCGTTCGCGGCTGGCGGACAGCCAACCGCAAGCCGGTAAAGAACCAAGACCTCTGGCTGCAGCTATCGTCACTAGAAGAGCTTCACAAGGTCGATTGGCATTGGGTTAAAGGACATGCTGGTCATGTCGAAAATGAGCGCGCTGATGCGCTCGCTAACCGGGGGCTCGATGAGCTGATGTCATAGTCGGTTTTGCGCAATGGTTGAATTTCTTCGAAGGCCACGAGAGTATCAGCTAGTGGAATACGTAACCGTATAGATGCGGTTAGGGGACGTCCAATGCGACAAGTAATTCTCGACACAGAGACAACAGGGCTAGAGACTAAGGCGGGCCATCGAATCATTGAGATCGGCTGCATTGAACTCGTGAATCGTCGCGTGACGCAGAACTCGTTCCACCGCTACATTAATCCTCAGCGTGCGGTTGATAAAGGGGCTCTAGCTGTGCACGGTATAGGTGATGAATTCCTCGTCTCGCAGCCTCTCTTCGCAGAAGTTGCGGATGAGTTTCTTGATTTCGTTGATGGAGCGCAGCTTGTTATACACAATGCCGAGTTCGATATAGGCTTCATCAATCATGAGTTTTCGCGACTCAACGAACCTCTGATAGACATACGCGGGCGTTGTGAGATTCTCGATACGCTAGCCCTCGCAAGAAAACTTCACCCAGGGCAGCGTAATAGTCTGGACGCACTCGCGAAACGCTATAGCGTAGATATCTCAAAGCGTGAGTTGCACGGCGCTCTTCTTGACGCTCAGATCTTGGCAGACGTTTATCTGGCGATGACCGGTGGCCAAGTGAGCCTTTTATTAGACGGTCAGCCTGCAGAGGCGGTAGAGGTTGCGAGTCACGAGTTCAAGATTGACCCGATCGATCGCGATGGACTTAATTTAACGGTACCGCGGGCCTCCGCGAAAGCGCAGGAGGCCCACGAGGACTTTCTAGCTCAAATAGAGGAACATTCAGGTGCGCCGGCTGTACGGCATACGCGTGAGACCTCAGCAGATAACCCGAAAATTAAATAGACTCAGCTCTATTTTGTCATGAGAGGCTACGGATCGAGAATTTTGCAGATATAGCATGAAGCGGCTAAGCTTCTCCCGCCGCTTGCAGATATTTTGGAACGCTAGCAATTGAAAATATAAGGAGCGTTTAGCACGTGATCAAAACGATCCAAGTCTCGCGATTACCCCTGGTCTCTTGTTTAGGAAAGGTTTCCCTGTGATGCTGGTAACGCTTTGTGTATCCACTTTTCTTTTCTGGGTATTCTTAGATTTTTATGCTCAGCCTGTTAACTAGCTCTTAAGGTAGCTAGTTTTAAAATATATAGGTGGTTTGCAGTTTTTGGTGATGTGTCAGATGGCCCGGTGGACGTAGAAATGTTTTACGGATATTGGAGCTGGTGGTTGAAGAGGGTATCAAGTACCTCTTCGAGTGGTATGTGGAGTATTACACGGTCACACTATAGGGATGCATGAGGAATCCTACGGTCCGCTGACGTCGGCCTGGACGGCACTTAACGATAAGGCTGCCGGGCTCGATGTGACGAGCATCCGTTCCTTGTTCGATGCAGATCCGGATCGAGCCAGTTTTTTTAACCTCGAAGCAGCAGGCTTATTTCTCGACTTTAGCCGCCAGCGTCTCGATAAAGATGCGCTAGGACTGTTGTATGAACTTGCTCAGCAAGTAGACATTCGAGCTGGAATCGATCGGATGTTCACCGCCGAGCGTATCAACAACACGGAAGATCGTGCGGCCTTGCACGTGGCGTTGCGCCGGCCAACCGATCAGCAGTTGACGCTCGACGGCGAAGACGTGATGCCGCTGGTAGATGCTGAACGCGCAAAAATCAAGGTATTGGCTGATCAAATACAGGCAGGTCTACTCAAGGGATATACAGGGAGGCGTATATCCGACATCGTCAATATTGGCATCGGCGGCTCGGATTTGGGACTCGTCTTGACGACCGAGGCGCTGGCGCCTTATTGCAATCCAAATTTCCGTTTGCATTTCGTCTCGAATATCGACGGCGGCCAGGTTTCGCATGTGCTTAAGCAAGTCAACCCCGAAACGACGCTGTTCGTCGTCTGCTCCAAGAGCTTTACGACCCTTGAGACACTGACCAACGCTAAGGTCGCCCGCGAGTGGTTGTTTGCGAGCGGTGGAGGAGAAGCGGTCGCGGCGCAATTCATTGCGGTGTCGATCAATCATAGCGCGATGGACGCGTTCGGCATCGCCTCGGACAGACGGTTTGCGTTGTGGGACTGGGTCGGAGGGCGCTACTCGATCTGGTCGGCGGTTGGATTGATGTTGGCACTGGCTATCGGCTGGGAGTACTTCGAGGAGTTCCTCGCGGGCGCCCATGAGATGGATCAGCATTTTGTTGATGCACCGCTCGAGCGGAATCTACCGGTGCTGCTCGCGTTGATCGGGATCTGGAACCGAAATTTTCTTGGTGCGAATAGTCATGCGGTTCTGCCCTACGATGAGCATCTTCGAGGCTTACCCGCGTATCTCCAGCAACTTGAAATGGAAAGCAACGGCAAATCGGTCCGGCGTAATGGCCAGCCGGTGCAATGTGACACTTGCCCGGTGATCTGGGGAGGGTCTGGTTCCAATGCTCAGCACTCGTTCTACCAGTTGCTACACCAGGGTACAGAGAGGGTCTCGATGGACTTTCTGCTGCCCGCGAAGTCGGGTGTAGGACGGCAGGAACAGCAGGACTTTGCGGCGGCTAACGCTCTGGCACAGACCTGGGCACTAGCTCAGGGCGATCCGTGTGAGGAAGCCGCGGATTCGCATAAGTACTATGCTGCAAATCATCCGAGCTCACTGCTCCTGTTTGAGCGGCTCGATCCGATGACGCTCGGCCGTCTCATTGCGTTGTACGAGCACAAAGTCTATATACAGGGGCTAATTTGGGACGTTAATAGCTTCGATCAGTGGGGTGTGCAGCTTGGTAAGCGTTTAGCTACTGAGGTGTTGGATACAATCGTAGGAGCGAATGAGGAATCACCAGCGGCCCTAGCAGCGGCACTCGGTCGGTTGCGTGCTTGGCGGCCTTAATATAGCGACACTTCAGAGTAGCGACCCTTCAGAGTAAGTATAATCGCGCACTAGGATTGTCCTGATGGTAATGAATTACTCATTGATTTTTCCCAACGTACCGAGGCGGCGCCGTGTAACGGCAATTGTTGCCTCAGTCTGTCTGATGCAAGGGACAGTTATTAGCGAGCCTTGGCTTCCGCCTGGCGATACAGTACTTCGAAGCGATATCCAGCTACTTGCGGATAGTGGCGTTTTACAGGTGCCGGTTACAACCTGGCCTTTAGCCTGGAGCAACATAGATGCGGCTGTAGATAATGCAACCATCGTGGACCTGGATTCTGTCGTTGCGCAGGCGTTGCAACGAGTTTGCGAAAGGCTGCGAGTTAAGACGAGGATGGGTTCTGCAGGGATAGAAGGCTGGATGCTGTCGCTGGGCTATCCAGAGCAGTGGTGGAATCGTTTATGAAAGGAATAATTTTGGCTGGAGGAAGCGGCACACGCTTGTACCCCATCACTCGCGGCGTTTCCAAACCGCTTGTTCCTATCTACGATAAACCCATGGTGTATTATCCTTTATCTGTCCTCATGTTGGCAGGGATTGAAGATGTATTAATTATTACCACACCAGAAGATCAAGCTGGCTTCCAACGTTTACTAGGTGATGGCTCTGAAGTAGGCATGACCTTTAGCTATGCAATACAACCATCTCCTGATGGCATTGCCGAAGCTTTTATATTAGGTGAAAACTTCATTGGTGATGCTGATGTTTGTTTGGTGCTTGGCGATAATATCTATTATGGCCATGATTTAACCTCATTATTGGCTGCAGCTGTCACTAATGTTCAAACAGAGAATAAAGCGACCGTATTTGGTTATCACGTGACCGATCCAGAACGTTATGGTGTTGTTGACTTTGACGCTCAAGGTAACATTATCAGTATTGAAGAAAAACCTTCAAAGCCTAAAAGTAACTATGCTGTTACTGGCCTGTATTTTTATCCCAATGACGTTATTCAAAAAGCCAAAGATGTCACTCCTTCACATCGTGGCGAGCTAGAAATAACCTCAGTTAATCAGGCTTATCTTTCTGAGCAACGTCTTGAAGTAGTGTTAATGGGGCGTGGTTATGCTTGGCTAGATATAGGCACTCATGAAAGTCTGCTCGAAGCCTCCCAATTTATCGAAATTGTAGAAAGGCGCCAAGGCTTAAAAGTGGCCTGTATTGAAGAAATTGCTTTTCAGCAAGGCTATATTTCCAAACAACAACTAGTAGAGCTAGCTCAACCCCTAATCAAAAATCAATATGGTCAATATTTATTAAAATGCGCTGAAGAGAATTTTTAGGCGTAGAGTTTTTACCCCAAGCTATTCCGGATGTATTGGTTATTGAGCTTAAGGTTCATGGTGATGAGCGCGGTTATTTTG
>JBJKYL010000004.1:0-15361 GCA_045561055.1 Candidatus Rariloculaceae bacterium
ATTCATGCCTTCGGCGCCCATCGCGAGCGATGCAACAAGAGAGCGCCCATCCGCCTGTCCGCCCGAAGAAACAAACGGAATTTCCAGCTCATCGGCGGCACGCAACAGCAAAATCATATTGGGTACGTCGTCCTCACCGGGGTGACCACCACATTCGAAGCCATCAATGCTGGCTGCATCGCAGCCGATAGACTGTGCCTTGAGCGCATGACGTACTGAAGTACATTTGTGAATGACTTTGATACCGGCGTCCTTTCAGGTAAGGCAGCACCTGTGAGGGGTTGTTCCCGGCCGTTTCCACTACCGGCACATTGCCATCGATAATGGCTTTGATGATGGCCGGATAGTCCGCTGTGTGAAGGCTGGCTAGAAACGTGACGTTGACGCCAAACGGCTTGTCGGTCATATCCTTACACCGGGCAATTTCGTTCGCAAGATCTGCCGGAGTTTTCTGTGTCAGCCCGGTAATAATTCCGAGACCACCCGCATTAGATACAGCCGCCGCTAACTCGGCAAATCCAACGAAGTGCATACCACCCTGGATAATTGGATGCTCTATTCCGAACATTTCGGTTATCTTTGTTTTTATCATCTAAGTTGCTCTCCGTTACGGTTCACTATCTACTGGTCGGTGGCTGGTGCCAATGCCTTGCCTTCAAATGATAGAAGGTTTTATGAAGTTAAAAAAGCCTAAGGTACAAAATGCGCCACTTAAACATTCGGCCGCAGAATGATGTTACTCTGCCCTCAATACCTCTACTATTTTCATCTGAATAATATCCCCTCGAAGAGGAGCAAGACTATGTTAGAAGCCGGTGACAAAGCACCTGAGTTCAGTGTGCAAAATCAGGATGGCGACATCGTGTCGCTCACCGATCACGTAGGTAAAAACATCATTTTCTGGTTTTATCCGCGTGCCAGCACGCCTGGATGAACTCGCGAAGGTAAAGGGTTCCGTGATCGAATCCAACAACTAGGTGACAACAATACGATTGTTCTTGGTATCAGCAATGATCCGCCACCCAAGAATAAGAAATTTCATGAAAAGCACGCTTTTCCGTTTGATCTGCTATGTGACGAAGACCTTGCTATCTCCATTGCCTATGGCGCAGCAGAAGATGCGGAGGCAGGTAAGGCGAAACGAATCAGCTACCTGATCGGTACCGATGGCAACATCCTGAAAGCATATAAGACAGTGAAAGCAGCAGAGCACCCTGAGCAGGTGCTCGATGATCTAAAGAGTTTTCTATAGAACGGCAATAAGGGAAGAATGGTCTTCCGTCATTTACTACATCTCATGCATCGAGTGGTCCATCTGACCTTCCCGTGCTCTTATGACCGAAGCAACTTCCGCACCGGGCCCGAAGGAAAAGTTATAAACGCCCTTTATGAGTTGTTCGACGTCATCAAGGATAGCCCACTCAACAGAGTAATATTCCGTCTGTTGCAGTGAAGGTAGGGACAAGGAAAACTGAGCATTCACTCTTGGATCGTATCGAAAATTAATATCAACCCATTCCCTATCCTCATCGTATAGAACCCATTTAACCAACCGTACTGGCATCTCGAATCCCAATCCCAACTGATTCGGGGCATTAGCTAGCACCGAATCATCAATCGGTGCAGATTCCACTGTAAGCCCCGCCTCAGCGGCGCTGATACCGAATGTAATACCATGCATTTGACGCATCGAGACTTCATTTCTTTCTGCCGACACACCTCTCGACGGGTCGATCACACGCATCTCATGTTCTTCTTGCGGTTGTTGCGCGTAAACTGTTTGTAGCCCCATGACAGAGACTGCTATTAGCGTAACCGCACGTAACATGCTTTTGGCTGACCGCCTGCGTATTTGCATTTTAAAACTCCGATAATGGATAGTAATCATTATTAATTCTGGCATCATTTTAGCATTTAGTCATCTCTTGAACATAGACCCTTCCTCCGGCGTTACCATTACACTAACGGATTGTTTTGTGCCTATGATTGCGGGGCTTTCTATCTCATCAGTTAAAATATTAGCGTTAATTTCGGCACCAGCGAAACCACGAACATGAACCCACCGATCGAAATGGACATCAAAAGAGATGTCACAAGCATTGTCATCGCCCGACCGGAAACGAGGATAAACATGAACGAGAAAGCTTTTTCCGCCGAGCTTGAACATGCATGCGAACTCGATACAAGCGAGACGGTGCTGCAGACATGAGGGCAGCTTGGTACGAAAGCGGTGGCCCAGCGACCGAAGTCTTGCAAATCGGAGACCTGGAAGCGCCGCAACCCGGCGAGGGCGAGGTACGAGTAAAAATCGCGTATTCGTCGGTTCATCATCACGATATTAAAAAGCGTGTTCACGGTGCGGAGCTCGCAAACTGGCGCCGGATCGTACCTCACGTAGACGGTAGCGGAGAAATCGAAAGCGTGGGCAGCGGTGTTTCTGAATCGCGCGTCGGTGAACGCGTCTGGTTATTTGGCGCGCAAGTCGGGCAAGCCATGGGTAGCTGTGCTGAATACTGCGTTTTACCCGAATGGAAAGCGGTGGCGCTTCCCGAGGCGGTGTCACTGCAGCATGGTGCGTGCCTCGCGGCCCCGGTTGTCACCGCACTCGAATCGCTGTCGGTTGTCGATTCTCTGGCGGACAAGCGTGTGCTCGTTGCGGGCGGCGCGGGTCGTGTCGGTGCGTGTTCGGTGCAGATCGCAAACGCGGCGGGCGCAAGCGTAATTGCGACGGCGTCGAGCGAAAAATGTACAGAGGTCGAAAGTCTAGGCGCCGAACGATGTTTCGATTACCGCGACCCTGAACTGCAGAGTCAATTGCGTGAGTGCGCCGGAAAACGGGGCTTCGACCTCGTTGTCGAATCACGCTTTGGCAGCAATGCAGGTCTCAATTCGCGCGTACTCGCACGCGGCGGCACGATATCCGCCTACGGTGTCGACGACGCGCCCACGCCGGAGATCCCGGCGCGCCGGTTGATGATGAAAAACGCGAGCTGCCGATTTGTCGGAATTTTCGTGCTGAGCCGGAAGCGTCTGGCGACGCTGTTCGAACAAGTCAATCGGGTGGCAGTCGCTCCGGGATTCGAGTTTCGAGTCGGCGCAGAAGTATCGCTCGACGAGGTAGCGATGCTACATCAGCGCGTCGAGGATGGCGCAGTGCCCGGCGCTGCCCTGATTCGTATTTGATATTCTCATCGGGCCATGCTATTCGTTTAACTGGCCAGTAATTTCGGGAAACTAGTAGGGCTGCTATGAAACACACGATATTTTTATTGACTATGCTCCTCGTTGGCATGTTACAAGTGGCTATGGCGCAAGAAGGTCCCGGAAGGTCTTTAACCGTGTCAGAGCTCGTGAATGCTGGTCGTTCCGTAGCTTCCGCGGCCGGGATGGATAACCGCTTCTATGCCGCGGCACCAGCTATCGGAGAGCTGGTCCAGGACGTCGACATCGTCGATGGCGAAGGTAACCCAGTGAATATCAGGGAGATCGCGACCGGGCAGTACACGGTACTGGTGACCGGCTGCCTCACGTGACCCCCTTTCCTCTATAACGTCCCCAGTTTGGAGACGGTTCAAAGAGACTACGCACCCAAAGGCGTGGATTTTTACTATATCTACAAGCCTCTGGCTCATCCCGAGTACTACAACTACGTCAACCCGGTGACGATTGAAGAGCGGCTGATGCACGTTGCGGAAGCGAAACGGCGGTTAGGCTCGAGTATCTCGTGGTTGGCCGATACGATGGATAGCCGTTATTACAACTCCACGGGAAATGCGCCCAACAGCGAGATTGTAGTCGGCCCGGACGGCCGCGTTCTATCGCGGCGAACCTGGAGCGATCCCATTGCACTTCGAGCGGACCTCGAGCAATTCGTCGGTCCCGTGGATAATCCGACCACGATCGCGGACCTCGATCTACCGACGCAGCCGCCGCCTCCGACGGCTGCCAAGGGCATCGTGCCGCGTATCGAAAAACCATCTCGTATGTTTGCGCTCACAACCGAGCCGGTAGTAGACGATAACGGCGTTCCGTTCTACGCGAAACTCCGGGCTGAAGCCGATCCCAGCCTGCTAAGGACCGGAAAGGGACAACTGTATATCGGCTTCCACCTCGACCCGCTCTACGAAATGCACTGGAATAACGAGGCCGGACCGGTGAGGTTCTCGATAACGCCGGCAGCCGGTGCGACAGTCACACCAAGCAGCGGCGTGGGACCCGATGTGGATCAAGCTGCCGATGCCGACCCACGCGAGTTCCTTGTGGAAGTTGCTATGGAAGACGTTACGCAGCCGCTGGATCTCGATCTGTTTTACTTCGTTTGCGACGATGCGATTACCTTCTGCATTCCGGTGAAACATAGTTACAAGATCTATATGGGGGAAAGGAACGAAAGTTATTTCACTATCCGGACCGGTTCTGACAATCTGCCGGAAGCCGATCTCGACTATGAGTTTTGGAAATCAACTGCGCCCACCCCCAGCCCGGCTAGCGAGTGAGGTCTGGAGCACGGAATCCTGGTGCGACGGGCTATTTTTAGTCATTGCGACGCTCGAAGTTTCGTTCCTGTTCGAGAATAAAAGGAAGGATTATCCCGGCGGTCTTTTCTGCCTGGTTTATGTGAAAAAAGTGGTCTCCCGCCAGCAGTTCATGGCGGCCGTTCGGCATAGCGGCGGTACGCGCATGGTATCGCGTTTCGCTGATAACGGATGCGAAAGGCGTTGCAATTAGTGACAGCGCCGGGACTGTGATACCTGCCAAATACTCAAGGGCCTGCTCCTCTGTCATCAGGATCGGCGAGACCCAGTGCAACGCCGGATCATTGGTCCATTCGTAGTGATTATCAACCCGTTTCGCCGAGCGCTCGCAAATCATCCGCGTCGGTTCATCGGCCAGATCGGTATTGGTCTGGCGATGCTTGATCATCTCGTCAATGGAGGCATAGGAGCGTTTGCGACGCACGTCGGCGCGACTGCTACGCAGGGCTTTTCGTAGGCGGGTCACGCATTTATTCGCGGGCTCATTGAACGGACCCAGAGCATCCAGCATAACCAGGCTACGGACCCTTTCGGGCGCTGCCGCCGCGTAAAGAGACGCAATGGCTCCTCCCATGGAGTGACCCACAAGATGGCAACTTTCCCAACCGAGCGCATCCAACGCCACATCAACGTCGGGCAGGTTTTCCATGAAGTAGTAATTGGCCGAAGGGTGACGGTGATCGGAGTGGCCATGGCCTATAAGGTCCAGCGCAACTAGATCTAATCCAGGCAACCGCATCGACAGGGGAAAGAAAGTCGCCGCATTATCCATCCAGCCGTGTAGGCACAGCACCCGCGGCCCGGTTGCATCTTCGCTACGCAAGCCAGCCATGACGCCACGGGATGTTTCGAACCTGACTTCGTTGGATAGTTTCATGATCAGGGGGAATTCCGGATACTCGTTAAGCTTGACTGAATTGAATAATGAAATAGATACAATATCCGAGCAAACTTTTTCGGTTTTGACGTCAGTTAGCGAACAATTTGCCAACTAAACGAACTATAATCAATTCAACTAAGGATCTGGATATCAATATCAATGAAGAAAATAGGCCTGCTGTTTCTATCATTACTGCTGATGCCCTCTTTGCATGCGCAGGATATAGCTGGCGACTTCTCCTTATTGGATCAGGACGGCACTTATTTTCAACTCAGCCGCCATCGCAATCGACAGGCTGTGGTGTTGCTGGCGGAAGGGGCTAACTGCAGTAGTTTTTCCGGTACAGTCGCCCAATTCGAGAGCATCGACAGCCAATACACTGATGGCGCTGATGGCTTTGAGTTTTTGCTGATCAATGCTACCGGCGAGCAGAATCGTGCGGTGCTACAGTCGCAGTCTGAAGCCTATGGCGACCTGCCTGTGCTGATGGATGAAAGCCAACTTGTTTCCGAAATGCTCGGTGTCAGCACGATCGGCGAGGTGGTGGTACTTGACCCCCGGAGCTTGGCGGTACTGTACCGTGGTTCTGTGTCGAATCTCGACCGCGCCCTTGGCGAGATCGCGTCGGGGAATGCAGTTTCAGAAGCGCACACTGCAAGTCCGGGCTGCAACCTAAGTTTCGCCGCACGCGATCACCATGCCAGTAACCCTGTTTCCTACAGCCAGGACATTGCACCATTACTCGAAGAGAACTGCGCCCGTTGTCATCGTGACGGGGGTATAGGGCTTTTTGCCATGGACAGCCATCAGATGATTCGGGCTTGGGCACCGTTGATGAAGAATGCGATTTTGACCCAACGCATGCCGCCGGCTCAGACCGATCCTCATATCGGTAATGCTTTGCTAGATAATCGCTTCCTGTCCCGCGATCAGCGTCAGCAGCTGGTGCACTGGATCGATGACGGTGCTGTAAAAGACACCGATGCTGATCCACTGGCTGCTCTTGAATGGCCGGCAAGTGGGTGGCCACTGGGTGAGCCGGACGTTGTGGTAAAAATACCGCCACAGGAAATCCCGGCAACTGGACACCTGGGTCTTATCTGGGTGGATACCGGATATGTGTTTGAAAAAGGCACCTGGCTCAAAGGGGCCACCACAATCCCAGGCGCTCGTAGCGTGGTGCATCATACTGCCGCGAGAGTGGTACCCAATGGCGAATCACCAGATATGGCTGGTGGCAGCAGTATGCCGGCTTGGGGTCCGGGTATGAACGCGCGCTTCCTCGGAGAGGGCATCGGGGTATTCATACCCGAGGGACATAGATTGTTTTTGAATATGCACTACACCCCAAACGGGACCGCCACAGTCGATGCCACGGAGTACGGCATGTATTTTCATGAAGACGGCTTTAAGCCCACCCATGAGCTCATTCTCGGTGGTGTCACACTCCGGGGTGGCTTTGAAGTTCCTCCGCATGATGAGAATTACGACATCGTTCGGACAAGCGCGCCCGTACCGCAGGATGCTTATGCGGTGACCTTCATGATACATATGCACTACCGGGGCAAGCGGGTGAAGTGGACCGCACAGTATCCCGATGGAACTGAGAAAGTACTGTTTTCGGTGCCGAACTACGACTTTAATTGGCAACCCATTTACGATTTGACGGAGCCCGAGTTCATTCCCGCTGGAACGACCTTCCTGGTCGAAGGTGCTTACGATAATTCAGCAATGAATCCGAATAACCCCGATCCCAATGTAACGGTAGTCTGGGGCGCGATGGATAGCACTGAGGAGATGTTTGGCGCACGCGTGCTACTGAAGGTCCCTGTCAGTAACGATGACGAAGCGAGAAACAGGTCCGATTCAGTGAACGTCCCCATCGTTCTGTAGTGAGGGTTAGGTATCGGAAGCCGCCTCCTGAATGAGGGCGTCTACGACTCTGACATATCGTGCATTTGCACCGGTAATTCACGAATGCGGTTACCGGTTGCATTGAATATCGCATTGACTAGCGCAGGACCGATAGCCGGTGTGCCGGGTTCACCTGCCCCGCCAATTTTTTCGCCGCTGTTGATAATGTAGGTTTCTATTTCCGGCGACTCATTCATGCGCAGCATCTGATAGTCGTGGAAGTTGCTTTGCTCCACAGCGCCGCGATGAATCGAAATGTTGCTGTACAACGCCGCTGTCAGTCCGTAAATAATGCCGCTTTCCATCTGCGCTTTCATACCGTCGGGATGCATAGTGAAACCCGCATCGACTGCACAAATAGCACGGCGTGGTCGTACCTTACCGTCTGTCACTTCTACTTCAACAACCTGCGCCACGATGGTGCCGAACGATTTGTGGATTGCTATACCCCGACCCCAGTTCTCGGGTAGCGGTGTACCCCAGTCCGATTTTTCGGCTGCCAGGTCTAGGACTTTCTGAAACCGCGGCGCATTGGCGAGTAGATCGTGGCGATACTGATAGGGGTCCGCATCGGCAGCAAACGCAACTTCGTCAATAAACGATTCCGTGAAAAAAGCGTGCAATGAGTGATCGACACTGCGCCAGAATCCCCATGGAACGTGTGACCGCGATTCGGCGTAGTGTATGTACTGATTATCTATACCGTAGGGAATGTATGGTGCTTCCTTCGGGTCGTGTTTTTCGACGTACTGATTAACCCAGGCGGTTGGTTGTCCAGTCTCATCCAGCGCCGCCTTGAAACGGCTGATACTCGCCTGACGATAGTGATCGTGACGCATGTCTTCCTCGCGAGACCAAATCAGCTTCACCGGAAAGGGGACTTCACTGGCAATTCGCGCCGCTTGCAGCACATAGTCGGAAAAAATGCGGCGGCCGAATCCACCGCCGAGGTACTGGTTGTGCAGGATTACATCGTCGAGATCCATGTCGAGCAAGTCCGCAACCTCTGCTGCGAAGCCCAGCGGGTTTTGCGTACCGGTCCATAATTCACAAATGCCATCGTGCACCCATGCGGTGCAATTCATGGGTTCCATTGGCGCGTGTGACAAGTACGGAACGCGATATTCGGCTTCGATGACTCTGGTAGCCGACGCCATCGCTGCGGCAGCATCGCCCGTTTCGAAATCGGTGATCTCGTCGCCGTCCGCGGTCGCTGTATCAAGGGCAGCAGAGAATTGGCTGAAAATATCGCTTTGCTCGACTGCGTCATTGATAGTTTCCGCAAACACGATGTCTAGCCCGTCGAGCGCCTTTTTAGCTTGCCAGTAACCGTCCGCAACCACCGCTACCGCATCGCCGAGATTCACCACCCTGCGAACACCGGACGAATTCTGCACGGACGTTTCATCGACCGATTGCACGGTTGCGCCAAATACCGGTGCAGCCTTGACTGTTGCGTATTTCATTCCTGGTAATTGCGCGTCAATACCAAATAGCGCACTACCATCGACTTTCGCCGGCACGTCGAGCTTTTGCACGTCTGTGCCGAGGATGGTGAATTCGTCCGTTGTCTTAAGCACCGGTTTGGCCGGCTGTGACAACTCGGCCGCAGCTACCGCGAAATCCGCAAACGGTGCGTGGCGATTGCCGTTGTTCTCGACAATGAAACTCTTCTCCGCAGAGAGTGTTTCAATGGGTACGTCCCAAGTCTCGGCTGCCGCCTGTAGCAACATCGCCTTCGCCGCCGCGCCGGCCACTCGCATCGCTTGCTGCCCGGTAGCTAGCACGGAAGAGCTGCCGCCGGTCAGTTGCAGGCTTAGCATTTTCGTCACGGTCAGGAATGCACCATCGATGGTATCAACAAGAAAAGCAGGAAGGTCTGCGTCACCAACCGCGAAGCCCTTTGCCAGCGCGTAATTCGCATACTCCTCGCGAGCCGGTGCCTCCATCATGGAAACCCCATCCCAATCCGCGTCCATTTCATCGGCGAGCATCATCGAGAGCGTGGTATGCACGCCCTGCCCCATTTCCGCATGCGGTACGATCGCTGTCACCGTATTGTCGGGCGAGATTTTTAGCCACACATTAAAGACGGTTTCGCCCTCGCTAGCGACTAGGGGCGCAACCTTATCGGCACGGTTACCTGGACGAACTGCAACGCCAATGACGACGGCGCCACCCGCGAGTACGCCGGTCGTAATGAAAGCGCGTCTCGTCCATTTACCCATGAGGCGGCTCCTCCGGCTCGACCGTGCTTGCTAAAGCCGTTGCAGCTCGCTTGATACCGCGCCTGATTCGCGAGTACGTACCGCAGCGGCAGATGTTGCCGCTCATTGCGGTGTCGATGTCCGCATCGCTCGGCGCCGGGTTGGACTCGAGCAACGCGACCGCGGACATGATCTGCCCGGACTGGCAATAGCCACATTGGGGCACCTGCTCGTCGATCCATGCCTGCTGCACGGCGTGCAAGCTATCGTTGCCCTGGCCGATACCCTCGATCGTGGTGACCTGTTGGCCTTCAGCGGCTTGAACCGGCGTGACGCAGGAACGGATCGGCGTGCCATTGAGGTGTACCGTGCAAGCGCCACACTGGGCGATGCCACAGCCGAACTTCGTGCCCGTCAGGCCGGTCTGTTCGCGAATCGCCCAGAGCAGCGGTGTATCGGGCTCGATATCCAGTTCGTGTGTCTGGCCGTTGATGTGCAGAGTAATCATTCTGCTGACATGCTATGCGTGAACACACCATATGCTGGCGTTGGCTAGACTACGATAATGCAAAGCTTACTCCTCGCTGATACGTCGAAGTATCAACTCCGCCAGCGGCGCACCGGTCTCCTGGACCCAGTGCCCGGCACCCTCAACGGTGTCGAAGGTCGCGCCAGGAATGTGTGCCGCGAACTGGCGTCCCCACTCCGGGGTGAAGGTAGTGTCCCGGTCACCGAAAATGACGTGCGCGGGCTTATCCCAGGAGGCAAGTGCCGCAAAGGCGGCCGCCTGTCGCTCGGCGGCGCCGGCCTCGGGTTGCGCGAACGGCAACATCCACGGCCAGCGTGATGCACCCGCAGTAGCATCCTCACTATCGAACGGCGCGCCATACGCCGTAGGGTCTAGCTGGCGGGCCAGCGGGCTATTTTGGTCGTCCCCCGCTTCGACCCAATTAACGCGTTGTGAACGCTCGTACCACCTACGAAGATTCGTGGTGTAGACGTAACCGTCATTATGAAGCCAGGTATTCAGAATGATCAGGCGCGCAAACCGGTCTGGAAGGTCGACCGCGGTGATCAGCCCGGTCGGTCCACCCCAGTCCTGCACGACAACGGTGATGTTCTCGAGATCAAGACGTTTGACGAACTCCTTCAGCATAAACACATGACGATCGACCGTGTACCACTCGAGATCGATCACTTTGTCGCTTTTGCCGAACCCGATCATGTCGGGGGCTATCGCCCGATACCCGGCGGCGGTCAACGCTTGAATCCAGTCGCGATAGAGGTAACTCCAGGTGGGCTCGCCGTGCAGAAGCAGGAACGTGCCTGCGTCGCCCGGTCCTTCGTCGACGTAGTGCATCCGCAGCCCATCGATCTCTATGTAGTGCGGCTCGAACGGAAAATCTTCAAGCTCCGCAAAACGGGCCTCAGGGGTCCGATGGGCATCCGACCTTAGTTCCTGAGCGGTGACCGCTGACAACATTAGGCACAAAAACATACCAACGATACCTGACGGCACTACCATAAAACGTTTCATAATGGGTTTCCTAAATGCAAAGCTTACTCCTCGCTGATACGTCGAAGTATCAACTCCGCCAGCGGCGCACCGGTCTCCTGGACAAAGTGCCCGGCACCCTCAACGGTGTCGAAGGTCGCGCCAGGAATGTGCGCCGCGAACTGGCGTCCCCACTCCGGGGTGAATCCTTGATCCCGGTCACCGAAAATGACGTGCGCGGGCTTATCCCAGGAGGCAAGTGCCGCAAAGGCGGCCGCCTGTCGCTCGGCGGCGCCGGCCTCGGGTTGCGCGAACGGCAACATCCACGGCCAGCGTAATGCACCCGCAGTAGCGTCCTCACTATCGAACGGCGCGCCATACGCCGTCCTGTCCATGCCCTGCCGGCAAGGAGGGATACCGCAGTCCTTCGCTCCAGTCGGTGAAATCGACGCTTTGTGAACGCTCGTTCCATCTCCGAAATCTCGTGTAGTCGATACCGTCATTATGAAGCCAGGTATTCAGAATGATCAGGCGCGCAAACCGGTCTGGAAGGTCGACCGCGGTGATCAGCCCGGTCGGTCCACCCCAGTCCTGCACGACAACGGTGATGTTCTCGAGATCAAGACGTTTGACGAACTCCTTCAGCATAAACACATGACGATCGACCGTGTACCACTCGAGATCGATCACTTTGTCGCTTTTGCCGAACCCGATCATGTCGGGGGCTATCGCCCGATACCCGGCGGCGGTCAACGCTTGAATCCAGTCGCGATAGAGGTAACTCCAGGTGGGCTCGCCGTGCAGAAGCAGGAACGTGCCTGCGTCGCCCGGTCCTTCGTCGACGTAGTGCATCCGCAGCCCATCGATCTCTATGTAGTGCGGCTCGAACGGAAAATCTTCAAGCTCCGCAAAACGGGCCTCAGGGGTCCGATGGGCATCCGACCTTAGTTCCTGAGCGGTGACCGCTGACAACATTAGGCACAAAAACATACCAACGATACCTGACGGCACTACCATAAAACGTTTCATAATGGGTTTCCTATAGACAAATAAACATCGGCACCGCCGATAAAATCAACCGCGCGCCTTATTCGGTGACGGTGACGGTGATATAACCGTCGGCTGGGACATTACCGTCATCTACCCTGGCCCATAAGACATACGCACCCGGTGTATCGAACGTTGCCGTTGTCTCGATCATGCCATCGTCCGGGATTTCTGGCGGTAACCAGAGTCTTCCCCAGGGAGAATTCGAGGCGAGTCTAACATCTTCCCAGACCTTCGTTTGCGGTGGGTCGAAGATCACCTCACCTTCACCGCGATACAGATTCCAGCTCAGAAACAACCCAATAGTTTTTTGTACCGAGGCCGGATTGTTAATCAGTGCAATCAATCGCTGCCACTCGTCCTTGCCGCGTGAGTGTTTTCTGGTAACCACTGGGCCGCCCTCAGTTCTGCGGCTCGGCAAGCCATCGTCTGCCAGGTGCGCACGCAGTCTGAGCGGCTCGCCCACACGTACCGAGAACTCGGCCGGAAACTCAGGTCCGGACCTACCAATGAAGCCCGGAGGACGCCGCTCGCCCACAGCCACTGAGCGCTGCTCATTGTCACCCTCAACGGTGACCGTAGGCTCTACATTGATATAAGTTTCCGGCGTGGTTCTACCGCCACCCAGCGCACCACTATCTGAAGCCATGACCACGTTGTTGAGGAAAAAATCTCGGTGCTTATTGGTATAAGCCTTGGATTCACTACCGTTGCCGTTCAGTGTCCACACCAGTTCACGATCACCCCAATCAGCCGGCACGGTGACGGTAAAGGTATAGCGATTACGTCGCGGCATAAAGAAAGTCGGCTGACCGCGGTCGGCCTCGCCTGGCGAAAAAGAATTATTCTCCCCGATCGGCACTCGAAGCTCTTCTTCCCAGTTGTCGTTCATGTAGCCGAATACGTAGTTCGTTGAACCATCCGGATTTTCAGTCCAGCCCTCATACGCCGCCCACAGCGGCGCACCGTACCTGTAGGTCTCGGTACTGCCCAGCGCCGGAGACAGTAATAAAACTAGACTAAGTAGTACCTCTCTTGCGAAAAGTTGGGATGCGTATTGTTTCATTTCTATGACACTATCCTTTAATCAATCACCCCGTACAAAAACCAGTATCTAGCCCACTTGCCGCCCCAAGGCCGTTTGGACATGCCATCTCTAATAGCTGGTCCTTGAAATCTTCGCTTGCCGTTCCATTAAATTCGATCAGAGCGTTGGCCATTACTACGGCTTCGTTTTGCCATCTTGAAGGTTCGCCAGTGATAGCAACCAGGCGCTCAGCGTTTTGAACAGTTACCGTGCCGTCAATAGTTGCTATTACGCGAGCAAGGACGGTCTCTATCCGGTCGGAATTAGGATCCTCGGCAATCGTCATCAACTCAGCTTTCTGTTCGTCATTCGGAGACTGGTTGATTTCATATAGCACGCGGGCTAGCGTCCTCCATGAGTTAGTCCCCTCTTCATTAATCGGTACAACCAATGTCGCGGTACATAGTGGGCAACCCACCGCATAGTCATTTGGCCCCATATTCAACGCTTCACGTCGCGCGGCCATCGCTTGCTGAAACTGATCATCTGTCAAATACACCCGGCTACCAATATCGACAAACATATTGGCGGCAGACCGACTACCTGAGCCCGCCCAGTTACGTGGGTCTATAACGTTGATATTGTTTGTTGAATTATCGTTTTCACCATAGAGATGAAGAATAGTTCCTGCTGGCAGTAGCGGTGCTGCATGGTCTTCGTACACATAGCTGCGGACCCAGTTGTGGTCATAGCCTGCACAAGATCAGGGTTTCTATATCTCCCCCAAAGATGGCTTCCAGACACATACGCTTTCCGTGCCCATGCAGGTGCGGCTCAAAGCGGACAATCTTCGTGTGCCTCGATAGATACTCGTAAGCATGAATTATCTGACCGTCTTGGTTTGGTATTATGCTGATATCCCGGCTGTCGCCAACGTGCAGAAAGCCTCTCCCTGTGTTCCGGCTCATAACCCTTCTCATGGAACCGAAAGCCGAGCTCCAGATGGCCTGTCGTATCCTTGCCGGTCGAGTGCATATGTAACGTAGGGGAGAAGATGACCGTATTCGCTTGTAGTAGGGGTCCAGCCAGCGGATCGAATGTGTCGCCGTTACGGCCGACTTCGTGCAGGGGCCAGGCGCATGGCAAGGCACTCAAAAGACTCGCTACCTCTTTCCTCAGTTACTACCAGCGCTCCCGACAGCCATATGATGGACGATCCAACGCCCGCCTACACGTGCCGACCACCTGCGACATATCAAGATCGTTAACTTCTACCATTTCCAGGGATTTTACGTGGCGATCCTCGGTTAACCCGGTCGGTACTGCGGGCAAAGAACCCCACCAGTCAGGTGCATCAGCCTTCATGCTGACTTCAGGCAATGCGACAATCAGGTCGGGTTCGCCTAAGGTCCACTTAACGCTGTCATCCCATTCCAGCAGACCTGGGGCATCAGCGGGATCACCTTGTGGCGAGCCACTTCGCGCCCAGGCGGAAATGGTGAGGATCTCTTCCTCGCTCAACGACATGTCGTCTTTGTAATCCTGGATGCCGATATCCTTCTCGATATACCACGGCGGCATCGCTCCCGCCTGATCTCTCAAGCCAGTTTTATACTCAATCAGCCCAGCAAAAGGAGCGACCTGCTCATAAGTCAGCATCGGCATAGGACCAGCTCCACCGGGTCGATGGCAGCCCTGGCAATTGGCCTGTAGGATCGGTTCGATATCCTTGTGGAATGTGATTTCCTCGGACTGCGCCAGCAACACGGAAGGCAGACTTAGAAGAGCAAACAGAGAGATGAAAGGCACTCTAGGCAATGATTGCATCGGTTTATCCTTGAATAATCTCAAGCTTTAAAAGCATCTATCAATCGTATTATGGGGAATATTTGGTCCTACCACATCGGTCTTACCATAATATATAACAACAGTTATACCAAAAACTATAATCACACAAAAGTCTAAACAGATAAATCCGCTAGCAGATGCCTGACAGGATTACTGTTCACAGAACGACGAAGCGGCTAGCACGCTATTCGGTGACGGTGACGGTGATATAACCGTCGGCTGGGACATTACCGTCATCTACCCTGGCCCATAAGACATACGCACCCGGTGTATCGAACGTTGCCGTTGTCTCGATCATGCCATCGTCCGGGATTTCTGGCGGTAACCAGAGTCTTCCCCAGGGAGAATTCGAGGCGAGTCTAACATCTTCCCAGACCTTCGTTTGCGGTGGGTCGAAGATCACCTCAC
>JBJKYL010000005.1:0-43540 GCA_045561055.1 Candidatus Rariloculaceae bacterium
CTGACGGTAAAACTGCAGCAGTTCTTACTGCCCGATGCTGGCTAGAGGCACCGAGTTTGCGTGCCTTTCTAGAAAAGTCTATAAAAACCTCTGAGATCTTCCTTGGGGAAAAGTTAGCGATGAAAAATTTTATGATGCGATTCTCTCCAATTAAGGAATTATCGAAGCTTCCATTCAGTGATTATCCAGACCATATTAAACAAAAGATTAGGGATAAGGCGGTAGAGCGAACTGAAAAAAACTTCATTATTTACGGAAAACCACTGCATGAGGTTACTCCTTCAGACTACGAGCATTGTGTAAAAGAAGAAGAGAGAAAAATATGGAATGGCATCAAGGGTAAATCCTTTAGTGCAGTCCTATTGTTATTTGGTGTATCAATCTAATGCTGCGATTGATTAAAAGCTTATCCATCTACGCCTGGCTCATTGTAAACGCCAGAAATCTCATCAGAATCGGGGCTTGTTTGCTTGTTATTTTTATCGTTAATGTTTTATATGAAAAATGGGAAACAGCACTGATAGCGATTTATCCCCAATTTTTGTTGTGGATTTTAATCCTTTATACATTGATCGTGATTATTTCATTGTGTTTAGGGGTGTTCTTTTTAAGTCGATGCACTTTTCTAAAAAAACCTGAGAAAGCGATCGAAGCTAAAATGTCCTTTATCGGCAAACCCGAGGAATTCGAGAGCATAAGAAGTGTCAAGTTACGTCCAAACTTGAGATCCAAGCCGGATTTGTCTGGTTAAAAATATTGAAAATGTCGAGAATATTTCAGGATTAAGAATTAGCGGGCGGGAGAGGCAACGTAATGGCGGATCTTGGAAAACTAGAGCGCGTAGAGTTACGCGATATATGGCAGACAGAGGCACAAGATTTCACGCCGTGGCTCGCACAAGAGGAAAATCTAAAAGTTTTAGCTTCTACGCTTGAATTGGAGTTGGAGTTAGAAGCACAAGAAAGAAATGTCGGCCCATTTCGCGCTGATATTCTTTGCAAAAATGTGGATGACGGTAGTTGGGTTTTGATTGAGAACCAAATTGAACGGACAGACCACACTCACTTAGGGCAACTTTTGACTTATGCCTCAGGTCTACAGGCGGTGACAATTGTATGGGTAGCCGCAAGGTTTACAGACGAGCACCGTGCTTCACTTGACTGGCTAAATGAAATTACAGATGACACGTTTCAGTTTTTTGGTTTAGAAGTAGAGCTCTGGAAGATTGGTAATTCGCCTGCCGCACCAAAGTTCAACGTGGTTTCAAAACCAAATGATTGGAGCCGCTCGGTTAGCAAAGCAGCTAAGAGAATAGCTACTGAAGGGATGACTAAAACGAAGGCGGCACAGCTTGAATATTGGATTTCATTCAGGAATTTTCTGATTAAAGAGAACAGCAAAATGAAACCACAGAAGCCGTTACCTCAGCATTGGACTAATTTCTCAATTGGGCGCGCAGGTTTTATGTTGGCATGTTTATTAAACTCACGACAACAAAAAATTGGCATCGAACTGTATATAGGCAATGAAAAGGCGAAGGCTTATTTTTGGTTGCTGTCTGAACAAAAGCAAGAAATAGAAGAAAATCTAGGATTTGGTTTGGAGTGGATGGAACTGCCTGAGAAAAAAGCTTCTCGACTGCTTCTCAATTGGAATGACAAGGATCCTTTAAATCAGGATGCATGGCCTATATACCATCGATGGATGAAAGAAAAACTTGAAAAGTTTGATTCTGTTTTTCGGCCGCGCGTTAGGGAACTTAATTCGGATGAATGGCAAGAGGACATCATTTAATTTCGTTTTTGCCGGTACGATGAACTAAGTCTGCCATCAGTCATAATGAAGGCAGCTGAGGGGACATACAAATGGTTGGTTTTTTAAAAAAATCTCTTTCTGGCGAGCTTGGCGTTGCTAAGTCTTTTTGGATTTTGGTTATAGGTGTCGGAGTAGGGCTGAATGTAATTCTTTACTTGGTAATTAGCCCTATCGCTTTTACTCAAGGCATAAGGATTGCAACGTACGCTAACGGGTTAAGCATCGCCTGGTTCGCATTTGCGGCATATTCTACTGTTCGCGCTGCTTTTCTTCATGGTAGGCCCAGTGGTTGGGGGTGGTTAGCACTCTCGGTTGTTTTTTTGATGAGCTGTAACGCGATTTATACTCAATATGTGGCAAATTTCAGCACTCCCACATGGGATCAAGTGGTTGCTCGGATGGTGATTCAAAGAGCTACTTTGCCTCAAACTATGAATGAGACTGGACTTATTCTGGAAGAAATAGAGACCAATGACGAAGCGCACTCATTATTGTTTCGGTACCGGCTACCGGACACGAATTCGGATAGTTTCAAAGATAACAATTCGGAAAGAGCAGTACAGTGGAAGGCAGAATTTATAGCTACTTATTGTCCATTTGAAACAGAGTATCTTGGAAACCCTACAAACGAGCTTACCGCTATATATATTGCACAGGATGAGAGTGAGCTGTCTGTGACTATATACCCTGAAGATTGCGGCCTTTGAGTTGATCTGCAGTTCCCTTTATTTCTCCTCAGTCAGAGCGATCCATTCTTTCACCAGCTCGGTAACCCGTTCCTCAGAGAAAATACAGCTTGAACTAGAGGCAAGGTTGCAGTAGTTCTTGCTGCCTGAGACTGTCTAATTAGCTTTAGCTAGAACATTCCTTTCATAACGTACATTCATATGGGTAATGATCCTATTGATTTCATGATTTCTGATCTTGGACTTTAAATAACCTAATAGCTTTTCTCTTTCGACAGTTCCTCTTTCAAGTGAATACCATATTTCCATAATGATAAATTTAAGAAAATCGTCCTTATTACCTTTTTCTAGATAGAACGGCCGATTGCCTAACATTCGATTTATATCGGTTGATTTCAGAGTGGTGAGTTTTTGACAGAGTAGTTCTATTATGTTTTTCAGTAAATTCATGTCTCTTATATTCCTAATAGAGCAGAAACCTTTCTCCATTCCCGTATCATCAAATTTAATTTTTAATTCCTGAATGCAGTTAGAAAACAGTTCGTCTCTTATTTTCATGCACCCACAAGTCGTACACCACCGCCAAATACAATAATCGCCTCTGTTTTTTTCAAAGTTATTAAACATTGTTAGTAAAAAGTTTTGTTTATAACTGTTATTCACTGTGTCAGAAAAATTTCCCTATCAAGTTTTCCGTACATGCCCTGGTCCACGCCTATAGCTGACTAGAAATGAACGATGAGTCTTGAGAAGACGGTTTAAAAATTACAGTACAATACTGTATTATACTGATACTTGCAGTAATAAGCAGTATGTAGCAGTATACACTTAGTTAATGCCTAAAGGGGTATCCAGTGAATACTGAAGACAATGCTGACGTTAAATTAGAAGAGAATTTTACAGCCTACAAAGATACACCTAGTAAAGAAAATTTTGAGGCGTTGGTAGATGGTGCTGAACTTTACAAGGAATATTGGATCGCGACACGAAGTGCTGCTAAGCCATATATACAAAAGAACCCTGATACTCCTACACGCTATAAGCGCATTTGCTCTGTTCGCGGGACGCAATTAGATGGGACAGAGATCACTCTGGCGCTTCAACATCGAACCCAGCCTGATAAAACAAGCTTTTATGCAGTAAGTTGGCGCACAAGACTTGGTTCTGCGGATAGCAATAAATCTGTAAATCGGCGGTTTTATATAACGAATGGAAAAATATGGAGCTTACCTCTAAAAGAGGCGATACATATGTTGGAGAAGCTCGAAGAAAAGGGTGGCTTTAATGAAAAGTACTTTGACTTAAGAGTGGAGCCTGATACTAGTTTTGTTGCATCAGAGACCTTAGAAGACGTGACTATGGTAGATGAAGACTGGGGAAATAATCCTTTTTTGCTGGTTTTAAAGGATCCAAATGAAGATTGGAGGAAAGTACTGATCGTTAATAGGGAAATCGGAGTAGCAACATTTCGGTCCATTACTAAATGTGCTAAATACAAGCCACGTAAAGAACTATGCCCAGGACATAACTGGGTGTTAGATAATTCGATGCAAGATGTAAGCGTTCAACTTGCACAAGTGTTTTTGAATAAGTTACGCGAAGAATTTGAGGATTCTGTGTCCGCTTATGATAGTCCGGCTAGCGAGTGAGGTCTGGGGTACGGAATCCGATCCTATCTGCCGGAGGACGAGACAGACGGTCGTCGGAGCGCCTAATGAAGAACTTCACTCGCCACGCTTCCCGTCAGTCATAGCGATAAACTCTTCCACCAGCTCGGTAGCCCGTTCCTTGCCTTTCTCCTTGCTCATTTGAGCCGCTTTCTTCCTCAGAGCCTTAATAATGGCAGGTCTGCCCATTTCAGAGGCGATCTTTCTTAGTTCTTTCGTTGTCATATGTTTCTCCTCTTGTGTGTGACGGAGAGACAGTGACAACCCTTTGCGGGGGATTACACAAATCTCTCTCCTTTACTACGTAAAGGGGAGAGAGATTTATGTAGGTATCTTTGATTAGTTAAGACGTACTGTAATTTTTTCCTGATAGCGTGATTATTTTTGCCCCGTCTGTGCGGCGGCAAGTTGTTCGCCCCACCAGTTGAATAGTTCCACTCGCTGGGTAAATCGTTCGCCTCGGTCATAGGCACGAGCCACCTCGTTGTCATGGGCGTGATCCAGAGCCAGCTCCACTACTTCGCGGGCGAAGCCTTGGTCGCGAGCTAGGGTCGAGAAGGCGCTACGCCAGCCGTGCGGAACATGTTTACCTCGAAGGTTCAAGGTCACGCGGTAAGCTTTCTCGACGCCCTCTCGGGTAATGGGTTTCTCATTAGCTGGGGAGGGGAATACAGGGCCGCGCCCACCGACTATTTTCTTCCAATGACGTAGCTCAGTCGCCATTACCGAACAGAGCGGAATGCGGTGATCAGTGAACCGAGTGCGTACCTTCATTTTTGACCGTGGGATTATCCATAGGGCTTGTTCATCAGTGAGATCAAATTCTTTCCATTCAGCAGTAACAATATTTTCAATACGTGCGGCTGAAAAGGCACATAGACGATGTGCAATTCGTATGGACGGCGACAAACGGGCGATTTCGGCTCGCCTTAAGACATCTCCCAGTGACGGCCAATCCAGCAGTGCCGGCATGCGTCCATTGGCTTTCCTGCGTGGCAGGATTTCACGTACGGCGCTAGCCGGATTGTCGCGACATAGCCCCTTGGCTTGGGCATACCGGAACACGCCGTTCAGATGTTGGAGGACGCGAGTGGCTGTCTCCAGTACACCGCGCTTGTGGATGTCCTCGATAGCCTTGGCAGCGATCGCAGGGGTAATGTTCGCGATGGGAAGATTACCAAGCGCAGGGTATATGTCTCGTTCAAGCGCCCGCTGCGACTTAACGTAGTGGACGGTGCTCCATTCTTGTTTTTTCATCGCCAGCCATTTTTGGGAGACCACCTTAAAGGTGTTATCTGATTCAGTAGCCGTCGCTGCCCGGTTGACGCGTCGTTCAGCTACAGGGTCTTTGTTTTCGAGAAGTAGAGCTTTTACCTCTGCTAGCTCAACCCTCGCTGCAGCCAGGCTGACAAGAGGGTAGGGCCCGACAGAATAGAGCCTTTCCTTGCCTTCGATACGATATTTCACGCGCCAAGTGATACGGCCTGCCGGAGTTATGAATAGGTGTAACCCCCACCGTCAGCCAGTTTCTTGCCGGGCTTCGATTTTGCGACGAAGGCTTTGACGGCTTTATCCGTAAGTTTTCCTCTGATACCCCCAACGATAGATTCTTCAGTAGTACGTTCTTTCATAATACCCCCAACAATACCCTCGTAATAAACGGAAGCTGTTGAACAGCTCTGGTAGCAATAGGATAGGTAAGTTAATGTTTTATAGCAAGAAAAAGCCGTCACTAGGACGGCTTTGGATCTCACTGGACGTTGAATGGTGGAGGCGGCGGGAATCGAACCCGCGTCCGCAAGCACTCCGCCTCAAGGTCTACATGCTTAGTCCGCCTTTAATCTTACCGAGAGCTACCCGACGGACAGGGAAGACTCACGGCCAGTCTGGTTAGGTTTTAGCGTTCAGGCCCCAGACGGTCCATTGCGCGATCTTGTGTGGATGACTCCTGGAACCGGACGCACAAGCACGAACCGGGCAGAAGGCACTAGACTGGTTTTTAAGCAGCTAGGGCGTAGTTGTCGTCGTTGGCAACTAAAAGGTTTGCAGATGGATTTACGAGGTAAGCTGCCCCTCGACATGCACTTCAGGGTTCGCAACCCGCGTCGAAGCCGATCGCCCCCAAGAGCCTAAGTTTAAGTTAGTTTCGCAGGATTTCAATAGGTTAGCACCGACTAATCATTCGATTTATTCTTGGGAGGTAACTTTTGTTAACGTTTTTTTGTTGATTGTGGGTAATCTTATAGTGGTAAGGTGTGATTGTTATTTTGCGTAGGCCTTGCTGCTAGGTTACTGGAGATTAAGTAAATGATTTTTTTTCCGAAATATAGCCGGATGATGCTTTTATCGTTTTCACTAACTGCTTCTTCGTTGGTGTTCGCTCACCATGGCAATTTAAGAAATAGTGCTCTGTACGACGCGGATAATTTTATTGAGCTAGAAGGCGAGATTACCGAAGTTCTATGGCGAAATCCTCACGCTCGCGCCCGAATGCTTGTCGTGGGTGATGATGGTGAGGAAACGGTTTGGGAAATTGAGACCCAACCTGGCCCAGTGGAATTCGGGCGCATGGGTATTGTTGAAGAAGATCTGTATGGACGTGTCAGAGTGGCTGGTTATCGATCAAGACGAAATCCGGATTCGCTCGGCGTTGTAAACTTACTAATGCCCAGCGGGCGTGAGTACACTGCGAACAACGTAGACCCGATGTGGTCAGATACGGGGGAAAAAATTGTTTTGCAGGTACCTGATCCCATAAGAGAAGCTGAAGAGAGGTTATCCGCGGATGGTATCTTTCGGATGTGGAGCACACGGATCGGACCTCGCCCCAGGCTCGAAACCTACGTGCATTTATTGACAGAGAGAGGGCGTGAACTCGCCGCCGAATATGATAATCCCATAGATAACCCAGAGCTTGCATGCGAGTCAGGCGTAGCTGCGACTATGTTCGATCCCAATCCAATGCTGTTTGTTGACGACGGCGATCGGATGACATTGATTCTCGAGGAATACGATATAACCCGCACGATCCATCTCAGTGAAAATGCGGAGCCTGAGTCGCAGGAAGGCACACAGTTCGGTTTCTCAGTTGGTCACTGGGAAGACAATACGCTTGTTGTCACAACGACGCATTTAGACTGGCCATATCTCGATCCTTACGGTACGCCGCAGTCAGACCAGATTGAGTATGTAGAGCGTTTCGAACTATCGGACGATTTTACGATGATGAACTATTCGTTAACGGCTATAGATCCGATTATGTACACAGTGCCAATTACTTTGGAGACTAGGCGGGAATGGGCGCCAGGGATAGAGATTCCGCCGTTTAATTGTGTTGGTGACGATTGGCAAGGTTAAGCTGACCAATGTACAGGGGTTGGTTCTCTACCGATTTACCGCCTTCATCGTTCGCGCCTTGTCTCTTTTCCAGTCGCGGTCTTTTTCGGTTGCCCGCTTGTCGAACTGCTTCTTACCTTTGGCGAGTCCCACCGCCAGTTTCGTTCGGCCACGCGCCCAATAGAGCTCTAGTGGTACCAGCGTATAACCCTTGCGATCGACCAGCCCGGTGAGTCGATCGATTTCTTTACGGTTGAATAATAATTTCCGTGTTCTAGTCGGGTCTGCTTTGACGTGGCTTGACACGGAATTTAGCGGTGTAATGTTGGTGCCAAGTAGCCAGATTTCCCCGTCACGCACGATGACATAGCTTTCAGTGAGTTGTGCCTTTCCTGCTCTGAGGCTCTTTACCTCCCAACCCTCGAGTGCGAGCCCAGCCTCGAATTGTTCCTCGATGAAATAGTTGAAACGCGCTTTCTTGTTGATCGCGATTGAGGACGGAGATTGTTTTCCGGATTTTCTGGCCATGGTGACGTAATGATCCTAGAATCCGGCACAAATAACACCCATTAGAAAATATCTCTAAGGAGAATCAACGTTGGTTGACCTCGCCGCTGAGAAACGGACCTCCCTACACGGTCACTGGTCGTCGCGCTTTGCCTTTATATTAGCTGTTGCTGGGTCAGCGGTTGGTTTGGGAAATATCTGGAAATTTCCCTATATCGCTGGCGTTAACGGTGGCGGTGCGTTCGTGTTGGTTTACTTGCTCTGCGTATTCATTATTGGTCTTCCGATCATGATGGCGGAGATACTCATGGGTCGCCGCGGTAGGCGCAATCCGATCGCTACCATGCGACTTCTTGGTGAGGAGGAGGGCGGGAGCCGCCGCTGGGCGATCGTGGGAGCTGTTGGTGTTATTGCCGGTTTTCTGATTCTTTCGTATTACAGTGTTATTGCGGGATGGGCTATAGCTTATATTTTCCAAGGTATTTCAGGTGCATTCACTTCCATCGATACCGAGGGTGTTGGCGCGATTTTCTCCAGTATTTCTGGTAGTTGGGCTCTTACCGGATTCTGGCACACCTTGTTCATGGTGATGACCACGGTGGTTGTATCAAAAGGTGTCGAGCAGGGCCTGGAACGTGCTGTTCGCGTGCTGATGCCAGCACTACTCACGTTGTTATTAGTGTTGTTGTTCTACAGTGTGATTGCTGGAGATTTTGCGGCAGGTTTAAGGTTCATGTTCGAACCAAAGTTCGGTGACCTTACGCAGGCGGGAGTTTTATCTGCGCTGGGACACGCATTTTTTACGCTTAGTGTCGGAATGGGGGCTGTTATGGCTTACGGGGCCTATTTGCCTTCAGAGACATCTATCGTACGTATTTCTATTGCCGTCGTGTCTGCGGATACGGTTATAGCGATCCTCGCCGGTCTCGTCATTTTTCCGATTGTTTTCGCGAATGGACTCGATCCGGCTGCGGGCCCAGGACTGATCTTTCAATCATTACCGTTAGCTTTTGGTCAGTTACCCGGTGGAATCATTATCGCGGGGCTTTTCTTTCTCCTCCTTACTTTCGCAGCGTGGACCTCGGCGATTAGTCTTATGGAGCCCGCTGTTGCGTGGCTAATTGAAGTGCATAAATTAAGCCGTGGGAAAGCCGCAGTTTTTGTGGGCGGTACGATTTGGCTGTTAGGTTTCCTTAGTGTTTTTTCGTTTGGTTTGCTTGAGGACTTCCAGCCATTTGGTCGAACGCTGTTCGATAATTTAGATTTTCTTACGAGCAATATCATGCTCCCGCTTGGTGGACTCCTGATCGTCTTTTTTGCCGGGTGGGTCATGCGTAGTAATTCTAGTGCCGACGAACTTGATACGGAGGCTGGCATGAGCTATTTGGCATGGCGTTTTGCTGCCAGGTACATAGCGCCGGTTGCTGTTGTGGTGATTTTTCTGAACGCGATCGGGCTTTTGTAAAAATAGATGCGCACGGTTAGGCGAAGCGCGCGAGTCAAGTACAGTACGGCTCAAATGTTTGATCTCGTTGATGATATCGAGAGTTATCCTAAATTTCTCCCGTGGTGCAAACGGGCATCTGTGGAATCGCGATCCAGCGAGTTCGTAGAAGCAACACTTGATATTGGATTAGGTGGTGTTAACAAACAGTTTTCGACACGTAATCATTTGATGCAACCCAAGCAGATCGGTATTGAGCTACTGAAGGGGCCATTCAAATCGCTGGAGGGGACGTGGACATTTGAGGAACATGAGAATGGAGGAACCGATGTTGCGCTTGTGCTGGAATTTGACGTTACGCATTCTCCATTGAACATGGTATTTGCATTGCTCTTCGAGGAGGTTGTCCGGTCACAGATAACAGCGTTTATTGACAGGGCGGAGGCACTATATGGCTGAGAAAGTTAGCTCTGTACAAGTCATCTATGCAACACCCGAGACCCAGCGGGTTGTGGAAATCCCCTTTTCAGACGGTTTGACGGCACTTCAAGCGGTCGAACGTTCTAATCTTTTAAAAGAGTTTTCGGATGTATGCTTGAATCCTCTTGTTCTTGGTATGTTCGGAGAGCGTGTAGAGCCGCACCGAAAGCTTGCGCCGGGTGACCGTGTAGAAATCTGTAGACCGCTGCAACAAGATCCACGCAATATGCGCTCTAGTGTTGTGGCGCTCGGCGGTGTTATGGGGCGGACGAAGGATACACTCGTAGACTAATCAGGATGCCGGTTCGATTATTGCGTTCTTTTCCAAGTTGACGACTCGGTCACCTTGAAAATAGACAATAAACCAACGTTGCTCGATATCCTGACTGCGCCCTTGCTGAAAATAATACGTGTAATCCCAACGGTCGGGGTGGAAGCTATCCTCAATCATTGGCGAGCCTAATAGAAATTCTACCTGGCTGCGCGTCATACCGATCTCTACCTGCTCGATAATGTCCTCTTCAAGTAGATTGCCTTGCTGAATATCGATCCGATAGATACAAGCACTGAGCCACAGCGCTATTGTCAGGATGTTTAGTTTGTATATGGTTTTCAGGGTGGGATTATTCACGGTGGAGGATGCGAGTGAAGTAGGTAATAATGAGGGAACGTATCATACCTCACACGGGAGGGTATTAGGACGTGGAACGCCAGGATCTTCGTAATGCAGGTTTAAAGATTACTTCGGCTAGGCTCAAGGTGCTGGAGATTCTTGAGACTGAGGCGGTCCACCATCTCAGTGCCGAGAACATTTATAAAAAATTATTGGCAACAGGTGAAGAACTGGGGCTCGCGACTGTTTATCGGGTATTGGGTCAGTTTGAACGCGCTGGCCTTGTTATCCGCCATAATTTTGAGAGTGGGACCGCCGTATTTGAATTGGCTGATGGGACTCATCACGATCACATGGTTTGTTTGAAAACTGGAGATGTCATTGAGTTCTATGATGAACAGATCGAGAAGCTACAAGAAGAGATCGCCGATAAACACGGTTATCAGATCGAAGACCATAGCCTCGTCTTGTACGTTCGGCCTAAATAAAATTGGGGTTGATCGTAATCGTCTATTCGGTGGCGCGGGCTATCATTTCCTGGGCATGAGCTCGTGTTCGTTTAGTTATTTCGACGCCTCCGAGCATCCTAGATAGTTCTTCCACCCGGTCCGTTTGACTTAATGCACGAACATTCGTTCGAGAGGTTTTTCCGTCGGTTAGTTTGACGACACGGTAATGTTGGTGGCCTTGACTGGCAACTTGTGCGAGATGCGTTACGCAAAGTACTTGTCTTTTTGCGGCGATATCGGTTAGCCGCTTTCCCACAATTTCGGCTACACCGCCACCGATACCGGCGTCCACTTCGTCGAATACCATCGTAGGAACCGACGATGCGCCATTGCCTACAACTTCTATTGCAAGACTGATGCGAGAAAGTTCCCCGCCAGAAGCAACGCGCGACAGTGGGCCGAAATCTTGGCCTGGGTTCAAAGAGACTTGAAACTCGATTCTATCTAGGCCCTTTGCGTCGGCGGCTTCAGGCTCTTTTCGTGTTAGCTTTGTACGGAAGCGTGCGTGTGGTAGCCCCAATTCGCGGAGTTGAGCTGAGACAAGTTCCGAAAATTCCTCGCAGCTTTTTGCGCGTGCGTGGGATAAATCTGAAGCGATAGAAAAATATTCGTCGGAAGCTAGCTTTGCGTTTTTCGTAAGTGTGTCGAGCGAATCACCCGTATCTTTTAATTGCTCAACAGAATGTTGAAGAGTTTTATGAACACTCGCTAAGTCCTGCTCTTCTACCCCATGCTTGCGAGCAAGCTCACGGATTCTATTAAGACGTGTTTCGATTAACTCTAGTCGCTCCGGATCGGGCTCGAGACAATCGCGATAACGTACGAGATCAGCAGTTGCCTCGCTGATCTGGATCCCAGCTTCGGTAATCAAGTCGGTTGGAGGATGAAGCGTGTTATCCAACGTTCCAAGGTCCTTTAGTTCTTTTGCGGCTTTAGATGCCAGCGCATACGCTGAGTAGGTCTCTGCTTCGTAAAGCTGGCTCAATACGGTGTTCAGTCCAGTTATTAGACGATCTATGTTTGCTAGTCTGATGCGTTCTGCATTGAGGGGTTTGAGTTCATCCTTTTCAGGCGCGAGGGTCTCTAACTCAGCGAGCTGAAAACGCTGTAACTCAAGCTGAGCTTTACGATTCTCGCCTCCTATGCGGTTAGCTTTGAGGTTGTGCTCAAAGGATTGCCACGTAGCGAACCGTTCAGAGACGGTAGCGGCAAGATCCTCAAGGCCACCGTGGAAATCTAAAATCTGTCGTTGTGCATTTTGATGGACTAATGACTGGTGGCTGTGTTGTCCGTGAATATCGACGAGTAACTTTCCGAGAGCTCGGAGGTCCGATAACGGTACTGGGTGAGAGTTAATAAAGGCTCGCGAACGACCGTCCGCGCCAATCAAACGCCGAATAAAGCAGTTTTGATCTTCATCTAGACCGTGTTCACGCAGCCAAATTGCTGCTGCTTCCCCGTTAGGTGTATCAAAAGAAACACTAATTTCTGCTCGCTCGGCATCTCCTCGCACCGTTGTGGTATCAGCTCGATTGCCCAACGCGAGCCCGAGTGCGTCGACGAGAATCGATTTTCCTGCGCCAGTTTCTCCTGTCATGACACTAAAACCGCTACTAAATTCTAGTTCAACCTCGTCGATGACGGCGTAGTTTTTGATTCGGATCAGATTTAGCACCGATCAGTCGCCGACCGGATCCGCCGATACACGATTAGTACGACCCCAGTTAAGCTTCGATCGCAGTTGCTCGTAGTAGTTGAGATCACACGGGTGTAGCAATTTAACAGTTTCTTTCGCGAGCTGAATTCTGAGGGTGTCTTTATTACCGAGTTCGCCGAATGCATCTCCATCACATGCTATTTGTGGCCGGTCATTGAGGCGCGAATCGACTTGAACTTCAATCTGGCTTGTGGCCTTGACGACGAGGGGACGATCGCTAAGTGTATGCGGGCAGATAGGTACGATTACCAATGCATCGACGTTGGGTTGAATGATCGGCCCGCCACACGACAGTGCATATGCGGTTGATCCTGTCGCGGTCGCGACAATTAGTCCGTCGCCGCCATGAGTATTAACATACTGGCCATCGACGAAAGTGGTGAAGTCCTGCATATGACCAGTTTGGCCGGTTTTTAGTACAACATCGTTCAGTGCAAGCATTTCCTCTGAGCTATCGTCAGTGCGGATTGTTTCCGCTTTGAGCATCAGCCGACTCTCTTCTTCGAAGTCGCCATCTAGGATGGAATCGATAGTTTGTAGCATGAGTTCTGGTGATACATCGGCCAGAAATCCGAGCCGTCCGAGATTGATTCCCACAAGGGGGACGTTTTGTTTAGCAACTATTCGTGCGGTATGTAACATTGTGCCATCGCCGCCTATAGCGACCATAAGATCTACTGATGCTGATAGCTTGGCGGCAGACAGGGAAGGAACATCGCTAAGTTCGGCGGGAATGCCTGATTGTTTCAGGAAAAAGACATTTATGCCTAGGTTGCGCAGATGTTCTACCATAGCAGCTGCGGGCTCGGCGACTTTTGCATCAGCGAGATGTCCCCATAAGCCGATGTTTGTAAATTGTAGTGTCATACGGAACCGGTCCAAATACACAAATGCATTGTACTGAATATTACGGGTTAGCGACCTTAATCAATACTATCAGCGAGCGAGCTTTCTTGTCTTGACAGTAGCGGGATACGGTTGCTAGCGTGTTCGCGCGTATAGTCAAAGCTAATTTAACACAGGCCGACGAACATGCCGGATAGTAAACTGTCAGAAAGGCCGAGCGATCGTGCCCAGCGATTATTGAAGGTTCTCGTCGATCGCTATATCCGCGATGGACAGCCGGTTGGGTCGAAAACACTCTCCAAGGATTCCGGCCTCGACGTCAGTCCAGCGACCATTCGTAATGTTATGACTGATTTGGAAGAGATGGGTTTTGTGACTGCGCCACACACCTCTGCTGGGCGGGTTCCGACGATCAAGGGATACCGTTTTTTTGTCGATACGCTTGTCAAGCTAGATCCGCCAAAAGGCGAAGAGTTACAGACGTTTCAAGACGCACTGCAGGATTCTGATCCACAGGCACTGGCACTGTCCGCGTCGAATCTGCTCTCTGCAGTCACAAGGCTAGCGGGTGTTGTTACTGTTCCCAGGCGGCCACATACGGCACTGCGTCAAATTGAGTTTTTGCCGCTATCAGACCGACGCGTGCTAGTCATTTTGGTACTCAATGATCGTGATGTTCAGAATAAGATAATTCACGTCAATCGTGACTACACTGAAGATGAGCTTCGCCAAGCCGGTAACTACCTGACTGAGCAGTTTGGCGGACGCGATCTGAAGCAGGCTAGAAAACAGTTGCTTACTGAATTACGCGAGACTAGAGCAAGTATGAACGCCTTGATGATTGACGCAATTGAGATGGCACATCAGGCGATTCCTGCTAATGCTCCTGGGCCTGAATTTGTTGTCGCAGGTCGTACTAATCTCATGGGGGGGGTCGAAGGGATCGGAGACATGGAGAAGCTTAAGCGCTTATTCGAGGCCTTTGGTCGTCAACAGGAGATGCTACATTTGCTCGATCAGAGTTTGCATTCTCACGGTGTGCAGATCTTCATTGGTCAGGAGTCTGGTTACCAGCTATTGGACGAATGTAGTGTCATTACCGCTCCGTATACTACCGAGGATGAGACAATGGGGGTGCTCGGTGTGATTGGACCTACGCGGATGGCTTACGAGCGTGTAATTCCGATCGTAGATGTTACAGCTAAGCTGTTAGCCGGAGCCTTGAAGTCTAAAAACTAGGCCCCATAGTTAAACGCGACCTGTTTAACTGCGGGTTGGCTGATATTCTAGGTTTTAGAGCTAGCATTGAGAGGCATACCTGTATGGCAAACGACTTCCAGGAGGAAGATGATCCGCTGGCCACACCCGATGGCGAGAAACTAAAGAATAAGGATTTGGCTGATGCTGCAGATTCGCCCGACGCCGAAAAAGAGGGGGAGGAGCAGACACCACCACCCACGGAACTCGATGTAGCTCGGCAGGAGGCAAACGAGAATCTCGAACGCTATTTGCGTCTGGCTGCTGAGCTGGAGAATCTGCGTAAGCGTAGTGCTAGGGAACTAGAAAATGCGCGTAAATATGGTTTGGAGCGTTTAGCGCAATCGCTATTACCCGTCAGAGATAGTCTTTCAGCGGGTGTGGCTAATGCTGAGAATGCTGACGTTGATGTATTACTCGAAGGCAAACGCGCGACTTTGCGCTTACTAGATGCTGCCCTTGAGCAGGTAGGGATTGTCGAACTAGACCCGGAAGGCGAGCCCTTTGATCCGGCTCGGCACGAGGCTATAACAATGCAGCCTTCGACTACTTCGGAGCCGAACACGGTCTTGACAGTAGTTCAGACTGGCTACGCTATTCATGATCGATTGCTTCGTCCCGCACGTGTGATTGTGGCTCAGGAGGAGCCCGCTACAGAAAAATAACAGAGGGGATCTGATCAGGCTGAGAGGCTTGAAAAATTGAGAATATGCCCCATTTAGAGGGACAAGATTCTAGTATTGGTTTTGGAGTGATTAGTCATGGGACGAGTAATTGGTGTCGATTTAGGTACGACAAACTCATGTGTCGCCGTTATGGATGGCGACAAGGCCAAGGTAATTGAGAACAGTGAGGGCGATCGCACAACGCCGTCTATCGTCGCTTTTACGAAGGATGATGAGGTTTTGGTTGGTCAGACAGCTAAGAGACAGGCGGTGACGAACCCGACCAACACATTGTTTGCGATAAAGCGATTGATCGGACGGCGGTTTAAAGATGATGTAGTACAAAAGGATATGGGGATGGTGCCCTATAACATCATCGGTGCCGATAACGGAGATGCTTGGGTCGAGACGTCGAGTGGTCAGATGGCGCCGCCAGAAATAGCGGCGAGAGTTCTTGGCAAGATGAAGCAGACAGCTGAAGATTATCTCGGCGAATCTGTTACCGAGGCAGTTATTACCGTTCCTGCTTATTTTAACGACTCACAGCGTCAAGCTACAAAGGACGCTGGCCGAATCGCTGGTCTTGAAGTCAAGCGAATTATTAATGAGCCGACGGCCGCTGCCTTAGCCTATGGTCTTGATAAAAAGCGTGGCGATCGCAAAATCGCGGTTTTTGATCTCGGCGGCGGTACATTCGATATCTCTATTATCGAAATAGCTGAAGTGGACGGTGAGCATCAGTTTGAGGTTCTAGCAACAAATGGTGATACGTTCCTTGGAGGTGAAGATTTCGATAGGCGGATAGTCGACTATCTTTCCTCCGAATTCGAGAAGGAGAGTGGTATCGATATTTGTAGGGATCCACTCGCAATGCAACGACTGAAAGAAGCCTCTGAGAAAGCTAAGATCGAATTGTCCTCGCGGCAGCAGACGGAAGTGAATTTGCCCTATATTACAGCGGATTCGGATGGACCTAAGCACCTAAACATTAATCTGAGTCGTGCCAAGGTTGAGTCGCTAAGCGAAGATCTTGTCGAACGTACGATAGTGCCTTGCAAGACCGCGCTCGCTGACGCAGGTCTTAAAGTTTCCGATGTCGACGATGTGATTCTCGTCGGTGGGCAGACCCGAATGCCTAAAGTGCAAGAGGCGGTCGAGAACTTTTTTGGGAAAGAGCCGCGCCGGGATGTGAATCCTGACGAGGCTGTTGCCGTAGGAGCGGCTATTCAGGGCGGTGTGCTTGCAGGTGATGTAAAAGACGTATTGCTTTTGGATGTTACACCGTTATCACTGGGTATTGAGACGCTCGGTAGCGTTATGACGAAGCTTATTGATAAGAATACTACGATTCCGACTAAAGCGAATCAGGTGTTTTCGACAGCTGAAGATAACCAGACGGCCGTTACTATCCATGTACTTCAGGGGGAGCGTGAACGAGCGGGCGATAATAAATCTCTAGGTCGATTCGACTTAAGTGATATACCGCCGGCACCGCGCGGTATGCCCCAGGTTGAGGTTACGTTCGATATTGACGCCAACGGTATTCTTAATGTGTCGGCCAAAGATAAGGCGACCGGTAAAGAGCAGAAAATCGTCATCAAGGCCTCATCGGGGTTGAGCGAGGACGAAATTGAACGCATGGTCAATGACGCTGAAGCACACGCTGCTGAGGATGAGAAGTTTCGTGAACTTGTCGAAGTGCGCAATCAGGGTGATGCACTTGTTCATGCAACTCAAAAGTCATTGGGAGAACTTGGTGAAAAAGTTGAGGCAACCGAGAGAGCGACTATCGAAGCCGCGATTTCCGATCTTAAGGAAGCAGTGAAGGGTGATAGCAAAGATGTCATCGAAGCTAAAGTAAAATCGCTTAGTGAAGCAGCGGCGGGAATGGCAGAGAAGTTGTATGCCGAGCAGGCGGAAGCTCAGGGTGCTCAGGCCGGCGGTGGAGAGGCGAGCTCAGATGAGGCGGATGAAAATATTGTCGACGCTGAGTTTGAGGAAGTCAAAGACGATACCGATGATAACGAACAAAAAAGTGCTTGAGATTTCGTTAGTCAGGTAACACTGCGATTGGGCGGGAGGGCGCAGGTAGCTGCGCGCTCTGGTTGCGTTATAGGACGGTAATGGCCAAACGGGATTTCTACGAAGTACTGGGTTGCGGTAAGGATGCTCAAGAAGCAGAGCTGAAGAAAGCCTACCGGCGGTTGGCTATGAAATATCATCCGGATCGCAATCAGGATAATCCGGAAGCAGAAAATAAATTTAAGGAGATTAAAAGCGCATACGAGATATTGTCGGATTCTGAGAAACGGGCTGCTTATGATCAGTTTGGGCATGCCGGTGTGGAAGCGGGGCAGGCTGGCGGAGGTGGCGGTGAGGCGTTCGGCGATATTTTTGGTGATGTTTTCGGGGATATTTTCGGTGGCGGTCGGCGCGGGCGTAGCCAGGTTTTTCGCGGCGCAGATCTTCGCTATGACCTCGAGTTGTCTCTCGAGCAGGCCATTTCTGGTGATTCGATTAATATTGACGTTCCGACACAGGTGGAATGCTCGCCCTGTCAAGGTTCGGGTTCAGCGCCCGGAACTGAACCGGCATCATGTAAGACCTGTTCGGGCGTGGGGCAGGTTAGGGTCCAGCAGGGCTTTTTCTCTATTCAGCAGACCTGCCCGGTCTGTAAAGGTTCCGGAAGCGTTATTGAGAATGCATGCAGTCCATGTAGTGGTCGTGGCCGGGTGCGCAAAGTTAAGACACTCTCGGTCAAAATTCCTGCGGGCGTAGATTCTGGGGATCGTATACGTCTGGCACAAGAGGGTGAGGCTGGCCGCAATGGGGGCCCTACGGGTGATCTCTATGTCGATATTAGCGTGAAACCGCATCCCATTTTTAACCGCGACGGTCGCGATTTGAGTTGTGATGTGCCAGTGGGTTTTGCGTCAGCCGTATTGGGTAGTTCGGTTGAAGTGCCGACGCTTGAAGGCCAGGTCGCGCTGAAAATTCCGCCGGAGACCCAATCGGGGCGGGTGTTTCGTTTGCGTGGAAAAGGTGTAAAGTCGGTTCGCGTTAACGGTGTTGGTGATTTGTTTTGCCGCGTTCAGATTGAGACGCCCATCAACTTGACGGATGAACAGAAGGATTTACTGTATCGGTTCGACTCGTTGGTACAGGCTGATGGTTCTCGTCATAGTCCGCAGGCGCGTTCTTGGCTAGATGGGGTTAAGAAATTCTTCGAGCGTATGGGAGCGTAGATCATGCTTAAAATAGCTGTGCTAGGTGCCTCGGGAAGAATGGGGCAAGCGGTTCTAGAATGCATATCTGAGGTTGATGACCTTGCCGTTGTTGGTGCGGTTACAGAGACTGCTGACCCCGCGCTCGGAAAGGATGCTGGAGAAAATATTGGCTTGGAGACTTTGGGTGTACGGTTGACTGACGATCGTAAGCTGGGACTAGATGATGCGGAAGTCGCCATTGATTTCACATTACCCAGTGCGATGATAGCTAATGTACAAGCATGTGTGGATAGTCGGACGGCCCTTGTAATCGGTACTACCGGCCTTGAAGAAAAGCATCTGAGTGTGATGAATAATGCGTCGTTGGAGATTCCGCTCGTGTATAGCCGTAACATGAGTGTTGGGATGAGTGTCTTCATGAATCTTATAGGTCGCGCGGCTCGGGGGCTTGGGCCTGACTATGACGTTGAAATTTCCGAAGCACATCACCGTGATAAAGTCGATGCGCCTTCAGGTACAGCTCTCGCGCTTGGAGAAGAGGTTGCTAAGGCACAAGGACTGAAGCTAGAAGATATTGCAATTCATGAACGGCACGGTAAAACTGGGCCGCGCGTTCCTGGAACTATCGGTTTTTCGGTTGTTCGCGGCGGTAATATTGTGGGGACGCACAGCGTATTGTTTGCGGCATCTGAAGAGTCAATTGAGTTTTCCCATCATGCTGTTGAGCGAAAAAGCTTTGCTCGCGGTGCGATCAAGGCAGCCCGATGGACGGCTAGCCAGGCGCCGGGCATTTATTCGATGGCAGATGTGCTCGGATTGAGTCAGGATAGTGATTAATTGATTGCTTCGCGATGGCGACTGGCTACAATAGCTGCCTGAGACTCCCTAGCGAATGATCTCTTTCGGGATAAGCTAAGCACCTTGCGGCCTTCCCGCTTATTGTATGCAAGGTTCTAAATCTTTCAGGAGCTCAGCTTGGCAGACCCGGCGATATTAGCGCTTGAAGACGGGACGGTCTTCCGAGGCGTATCTGTTGGCGTTTCAGGGCGCGCGTTAGGCGAAGTTGTATTCAATACCGCCATGACAGGGTACCAGGAGATCCTGACGGATCCATCCTATTATAAGCAGCTTGTTACGCTCACATACCCACATATCGGCAATGTTGGAACAACTACAGAAGACTTTGAGTCAAGTAAAACTTTTTTAGCTGGACTAATAATTCGTGATTTATCGCGCACGGTCAGCAACTGGCGCTCGGAGTCGTCACTCACGTCGTTTCTCGAGCGTGGTCAAATCGTTTCCATCGCAGAGATTGATACGCGTAAGTTAACGCGCCTAATTCGGGACAAAGGGGCTCAAGCGGGCTGTATTATCGCGGAAGAAAAACCGGATCACGAAGAAGCTATCGACTTAGCAAGAGGTTTTCCGGGGCTCAAGGGAATGGATCTAGCGCAGTTAGTAACAACTGCAGAGCCTTATCAATGGACGCAAGGTAGTGTTTGGCCAGACTCGCATAAAGCACTACAGAAGTTTACCCCTGAGTTTAACGTTGTCGCGTTTGATTTCGGTATAAAACACAATATTCTTCGTTTGCTTACCGATCGGGGTTGCCATTTGACCGTCGTCCCGGCAAAGACAACGTCGGAAGAAGTAATTTCGCTAATGCCGGATGGTGTTTTTCTGTCTAATGGGCCCGGTGACCCTGAACCTTGCGATTATGCTATTGCTACCATCGCTGAGCTGGTAGATTCAGGGTTGCCGACGTTTGGTATCTGTCTTGGGCATCAGTTATTGGCACTGGCGAGCGGAGCGAAGAGTAAGAAAATGAAGTTCGGCCATCACGGCGCGAATCATCCGGTTGTCGACCTAGATAGCGAACAAGTTATGATTACAAGTCAAAATCATGGTTTTGCGGTTGAGGAAAAAACCCTTCCAGACAGTTTGCGAGCCACGCACCGGTCGCTGTTTGATGGTTCACTACAAGGGATTGAGCGGCTAGATCGCCCCGCGTTCTCGTTTCAGGGGCATCCAGAGGCAAGCCCTGGCCCTCATGATTTGTTGCCATTATTTGAACGTTTTGTCGCTGAGATGAGAAAGCACCGAGATAAATTAAAATAACTTATAAAACAATTAATTATATGTTTAATCTATAAATGACTTTATATTAATGCCACGTCGCGACGACATTGAAAGCGTTCTTATCATAGGCGCCGGTCCGATTATTATCGGCCAAGCCTGCGAGTTTGATTATTCTGGTACGCAGGCGTGCAAGGCACTGAAAGAAGAGGGTTATAGGGTCATTCTCGTTAATTCCAATCCGGCGACGATTATGACCGATCCCGCGAGTGCCGATGCGATTTATATTGAACCCATTAAGTGGCAAACGTTAGAACGTATTATTGAGAAGGAGCGTCCCTCAGCCTTGCTACCGACGATGGGGGGTCAGACCGGACTGAATTGTGCGCTAGACCTTGCTTCCGAGGGGGTCCTGGAAAAGTTTAATGTCGAACTCATTGCGGCGTCGCGGGAAGCAATCAATATGGCCGAAGATCGCGAGCAATTTCGTGCGGCTATGCAGGAAATAGGACTAGAGGTTCCGGTTGCCGGTATTGCGAATACGCTGGCTGATGCCTGGAAGATCCAAGAGACCGTGGGCTTTCCGACGATCGTGAGGCCGAGTTTCACGTTGGGTGGAAGTGGGAGTGGTATCGCATACAACCGCGAGGAATTCGAGTTGATCGTCTCGAATGGCCTGGAGCAGTCTCCAGTGACCGAGGTTTTGCTTGAGGAATCGGTTCTAGGTTGGAAAGAATTTGAGATGGAGGTTGTCCGAGATAGAAAGGACAATTGCATTATCGTCTGTTCCATCGAGAACCTGGATCCTATGGGTGTTCACACGGGTGACTCCATCACCGTCGCCCCTGCCCAGACGTTAACGGATAAGGAATACCAGACGATGCGGGATGCGTCGATCGCCGTGTTAAGGAAGATTGGCGTTGAGACAGGGGGGTCCAATGTTCAGTTTGCTGTTAATCCCGAAGATGGTCGTTTAATCATCATCGAGATGAATCCGCGAGTTTCTCGCTCGTCAGCGCTAGCATCAAAGGCAACCGGATTCCCGATCGCAAAGGTTGCCGCCAAACTTGCTGTCGGTTATACGCTCGACGAGCTACGTAACGATATTACGGGCGGTGCGATTCCGGCTTCATTTGAGCCCTCGATTGACTATGTCGTCACGAAAGTACCCCGATTTACATTCGAGAAGTTCCCGTTGGCTAATGATCGATTGACGACCCAGATGAAATCCGTTGGCGAAGTTATGGCGATCGGTCGGACATTCCAGGAATCATTACAGAAGGCCTTACGCGGTCTCGAGACGGGCGTCGATGGTTTGACCCCAATTTGTCGTGAGATCAATAGTGATGAGGAGCGCTTGGCGTTAGAGTTTGAGCTGCGAATGCCCGGGGAAAAACGGCTTTGGCATACTGCAGACGCGTTTAGGCTAGGTATGTCATTCGACGATATTGCTGATCTGACGGGCATTGATCCTTGGTTCCTGGGCCAAATAAAAGACCTAGTCGATGAGGAGAAAGCGATTCAGGGTAGGCAGCTTGAAAATCTTGAGGCCGAGACCCTATTTCGTCTGAAACGGAAGGGTTTTAGTGACAGTCGTCTGGCTGAGCTGCTCGGGTTGACAGAGTCATCTATAAGAACAATGCGTCACAAATATAACTTACGCCCCGTTTTTAAAAGAGTGGATACGTGTGCCGCTGAATTTGCGACTCACACGGCATATCTTTATTCAACCTATGAAGAAGAGTGTGAGGCGAATCCGAGCGACTCTAGAAAAATTATGATTCTCGGTGGTGGGCCTAATCGGATAGGGCAAGGTATTGAGTTTGATTATTGCTGTGTCCATGCTTCCTTTGCGCTGAAGGAGGCCGGTTTCGAGACGATTATGGTTAATTGTAATCCCGAGACTGTTTCAACCGATTACGATACTTCGGACCGTTTGTATTTTGAGTCGCTGACACTTGAGGACGTTTTAGAGATTGTCGCTAAGGAAAAGCCAAAGGGCGTCATTGTTCAATACGGTGGTCAAACGCCACTGAAACTTGCGCGGGCTCTTGAGAACGAAGGCGTACCTATCATTGGCACGTCGCCGGAATCCATTGATTTAGCTGAGGATCGCGAGCGTTTCCAGCAGGTGCTTTATGACCTAAGCTTGAAGCAGCCCGCCAATGGTACCGCGCGTGATTTAGAAGAAGCTATAGCCGTAGCCGTTGAAGTTGGTTATCCCTTGGTTGTTCGGCCGTCCTATGTGTTGGGCGGTCGAGCGATGGAAATCGTTCATTCGGAAGGCGAACTGAAGCAATATATGGCCGCTGCTGTGAGTGTGTCTAATGAAAGTCCGGTATTGCTCGACCGATTTTTAGATCAGGCGGTAGAGGTTGATGTTGATGCAATCTCTGACGGGCGCGAGGTAATCATCGGTGGCATCATGGAGCATGTCGAACAGGCTGGAGTGCACTCCGGTGACTCCGGTTGTTCGCTGCCGCCATTTTCGCTGACTAAACAATTACAGGAAGAATTAGGTAAGCAGGTTACACAGATGGCGATGGCATTAGGTGTTGTCGGTCTTATGAATACCCAGTTCGCGATTCATAATGAAGAGATCTACGTGCTTGAGGTAAATCCGCGTGCCTCAAGGACGGTCCCGTTTGTTTCTAAGGCTATCGGTCAACCTTTAGCGAAGATCGCGGCAAAGGCTATGGCGGGAATAACATTGAAAGAGCAGAAGATAACTGTACCGAATTCGTGTGCTTATTATGCAGTTAAAGAATCAGTATTTCCGTTTATCAAATTTCCTGATGCTGATCCGATACTTGGACCGGAGATGAAATCTACGGGTGAGGTAATGGGAACGGGGCAAACCTTTGGAGAGGCTTATGCTAAGGCACAACTTGCTTCTGGAGTTCTCCTGCCAGACAAAGGCACGGCGTTGTTGAGCGTTCGTGACTGCGACAAACTCGCGGCTGTTGGCTTGGCGCAGGTATTAGTTAGTCATGGCTTCGAGATTATCGCTACTGGAGGGACAGCAATAGCCTTAGCGGATGCGGGGATATCATGTCGGCGAACAAACAAGGTTCGTGAAGGTCGCCCACATATAGTAGATATGATTAAGAGCGACGAGATCAGCTTAATCGTTAATACGACCGAAGGTAAACAGGCAATTCGCGAGTCTCATTCGATTCGCGCGGCGGCTGTGCACCACAAGGTTACTTACTACACGACGATTCAGGCGGCGAAGGCGACTTGCGAAGCATTGGAGCATTTGGATAACGTAGTAGTAAATTGTCTTCAGGATTTGCACAACGATAGAGTTGCGGGGTGAGCAGAGTCCCCTTAACAGCACGCGGTGCGAATTTACTTCAGGAAGAGTTAAAACGGCTTAAGAGTGGCCGCACGGCTATCTCGGCGGCGATTGCTACGGCGCGTGAGCATGGTGATATCAAAGAGAACGCGGAGTACCATGCAGCTAAGGAACAACAGGGCCTCGCAGAAGCCCGAATTCGTGATATCGAAGGCAAATTATCAAACGCACAGGTCATTGAGTTAGCTGAGGTTGATGGGAGAGGGAAAGTCGTTTTTGGGGCGACAGTCAATTTGGTGGATGTCGATAGTAATCAGGAAACGCATTATCAGCTCGTTGGCGAAGATGAAGCTGATGTAAAAAATGGGCTGCTATCGATTGCCTCGCCGATTGCCCGAGCACTCGTGGGGAAGGAAGAGGGCGATGTAGTCGACGTAAAAACTCCGAGCGGTATTGTGAGTTATGAAATTACGTTTGTCGATTATGGTTAGGAATAACTATAGTCGGTTCCTCTGCCGCACGATAGATCAATGCAACATTACCGGTTCGCTGAATTAACTGAGCCAATGAGCGGGTAGTCAACTCTCTAATCAGCTCGTCCCGTTCTTTGCGCCTGCTAGTACGCACACGCACTTTAATAAGTTCGTGATGATCTAGGGAGCTATTAATTTCCGTCAGGACTCCCTCTGACAAACCGGCTGAGCCAACTAGTACGATGGGTTTAAGATGGTGACCGAGTCGTCTGAGATGCTTGCATTGGGATTCGGTGAGCGACATGGTAAGTAATTATATTTGATTCTTGGAGTATTCCGTTGGGTCGAAAGTTTGGCTCTTCCTTCCACTGGCGTCAACGCGAACGGCTAGATCCATTCGTAGAAAAGGCGACCCAGCAAAATCTTCGTTCCCGGGCATATTTCAAATTAGAGCAGATACAGGTTAAAGAACGTATCCTGAAAGCCGGAATGAACTGTGCAGATCTAGGAGCAAGCCCGGGTGGTTGGAGTCAATACGCTGCTCGGATTGTGGGCGACCGTGGTACTGTTTGGGCTATAGATATTGTGCCTATGGAGCCACTACAAGGTGTGGTATTTATGCAAGGTGACTTCAGTTGCCAACAGATTCAGTATGCTTTCAAAGATGCGTTGGCTGACGCGGCTCTAGACCTTGTAATGTCGGATATGGCCCCCAATATGACAGGTAATCGTGCTGTTGATCAGCCGCGTTCAATGCTTCTGGCTGAGCAAGCATTATGGTTTTCGGAGATCGCACTGAGGCGAGGTGGTTGTTTCCTCGTAAAACTATTTCAGGGTGAAGGGTTTGAGGACTTCGTTAAGCTGGTTCAAGTACGTTTTCAGACTGTTCGATTACTGAAACCAAAGGCATCCCGCGCTGAGAGTCGTGAAATGTACTTGCTGGCGAGAAGCTTTAGGATGTAGTAGGGTCTGACTCTTAAGACGAGTATATTTAGGATGTGAGGGTAACGTATTGAATGACCTAGCAAAGAATGTCCTTCTTTGGGTAGTAATCGCTGTCGTGCTTTTGTCAGTGTTTAATAGTTTTGGCACGTCAAATCAGCAAACTAACACCGTTCCCTATTCGGAATTTTTGTCCTATGTTGCAGACGGCTCTGTGGAGGAAGTGGTATTTGACGGTGACGCCATCCGCGCCGTACGTCATGGAGAGCAGTTCATTACTTATAATCCAGAAACTGACAACACGGCGCTGATCGGTACCCTAGACCAAAACAACGTTATTATTCAAGCAAGCCCGCCTGAGCAGCAGTCGTTTCTGCTACAGCTATTTATTTCTTCGTTTCCCATCTTGTTGCTGATCGCCGTTTGGGTCTACTTCATGAGACAAATGCAGGGGGGCGGAGCTGGCCGTGGGGCAATGTCGTTTGGTAAGAGCAAGGCTCGATTATTGGGCGAAGACCAGGTCAGCGTGACGTTTGCTGATGTCGCTGGTATCGAAGAGGCTAAAGAAGAAGTAGTCGAGATCGTTGATTTCCTAAAAGATCCTGCAAAATTCCAGAAGCTGGGGGGTAAAATTCCTAAGGGTGTGCTTATGGTTGGCTCTCCTGGTACGGGAAAGACGCTCCTCGCGAGAGCGATTGCTGGAGAGGCTAAGGTTCCGTTTTTTACAATCTCGGGTTCTGATTTTGTCGAGATGTTTGTTGGTGTGGGTGCATCGCGCGTACGGGATATGTTCGAGCAGGCTAAGAAGCATGCGCCATGTATTATTTTTATTGACGAGATTGATGCTGTTGGCCGACACCGCGGTGCCGGTCTCGGTGGTGGCCATGATGAACGTGAGCAGACTCTGAACCAACTCCTGGTGGAGATGGACGGTTTCGAAGGAAATGAAGGTGTCATCGTCATTTCAGCGACTAACCGGCCTGACGTTCTCGACCCAGCATTGTTGAGACCCGGACGTTTCGATCGACAGGTTGTTGTTCCATTGCCCGATGTTCGGGGGCGCGAGCAGATTCTTAAGGTTCATATGCGTAAGGTGCCTATCGGAACAAACGTAAAACCGTCTGTAATAGCCCGAGGGACACCCGGATTCTCTGGCGCTGACCTTGCTAATCTCGTTAACGAGGCGGCTCTGCTTGCCGCGCGCGCTAACCGACGAACTGTAAATATGGATGAGTTCGATAAGGCAAAGGATAAAATAATGATGGGAGCTGAGCGGCGTTCCATGGTCATGAGCGAAGACGAGAAAAAACTCACGGCCTATCATGAGTCGGGACACGCCATCGTGGGGCTATCTGTGCCGGACCATGATCCAGTTTATAAAGTCACAATCATTCCGCGTGGTCGAGCTCTAGGTGTCACGATGTTCCTTCCTGAAGAGGATCGATACAGCTACTCGAAACAGCGTCTCATGAGCTCGATGAAGAGCTTGTTCGGTGGTCGGCTCGCCGAAGAGCTCATCTTTGGTCCCGCATACGTCACTACAGGCGCATCGAATGATATTGAGCGAGCGACCGAGATCGCCCGGAATATGGTCACTAAATGGGGGCTTTCCGATCGACTTGGTCCGCTGACCTACAGCGAGGACGATGGTGAGATTTTTCTTGGTCGTAGCGTTACACGTCATAAGCAGGTCTCGGATGTTACTGCGCACGTAATCGATGAGGAGATACGGACGCTTGTCGATGTTTGTTACACCGAAGCGAAACGCATTCTGGAAGAAAATACCGATAAACTTCACTTGATGGCCGATGCGCTTATGAAGTACGAGACTATCGACGAGCATCAGCTTAGCGATATTATGGATGGGCGGGAACCCAGGTCGCCGGAGGACTGGGACGATTCTGAGCCGGGAGGTGGGGAGCCCGTCGAGCTTGATTCTGAGTCTGAGTCAAAGGCGGAGAAACCTAAGCCACCCTTGGGTGGGCCTGCCGGTCAGCACGGTTCATAAACTATCTCCAGTGACTGAAAGCGGGCTAGATATCGGTGTTGGTAATCTAGCGTTCCGGATTTAACCCGAGCGACCCCTGGTCGCGGCTAAAGAGGAAATCGTGGCGAGGCGCTATTTTGGAACTGACGGTATACGCGGTCTGGTAGGGACAGACCCAATGACCGCCGATTTTGCATTGCGGCTTGCTTTTGCTTCCGCGCGTGTTCTTGCTCCTGATGGTGGCTCGCTTCTAGTCGGAAAAGATACGCGTGTCTCCGGATATATGTTTGAGGCTGCGCTTGAAGCTGGTTTTGTTGCGTCTGGTGTCGACGTGCTTCTAACGGGCCCGCTACCAACTCCTGGTATCGCTTATCTGACAAAGCAACTTGGCGCTGATTTTGGAATTGTGATTAGTGGATCCCATAATCCTTATTACGATAATGGTATCAAGTTTTTCGATAGTGAAGGAGAGAAACTCTCTGACGAAATTGAAGAATCTATAGAAAAACAGCTTGAGGACGACCCAAAGACGCGTGAGTCCAAGGCACTGGGAAAGACCACGCATGTCGGTTCCGCCCGAACGGATTACCAAGAATTTTGTAAGGCTATAATTCCGGAAGGCATAGATCTTTCCAATTTGAAGATTGTCGTTGATACATCGCATGGTGCGGCGTATAAGGTGGCACCGCGTGTAATTTCCGAGCTTGGAGCTGAAGTTATTCCAGTTGGATGTTCTCCTAACGGTCTCAATATTAATGACGGCTGTGGATCGACGCGACCTGACTTACTGAAGCTGACTGTGAAAGGAGTCTGCGCGGATGTTGGTGTTGCGCTTGATGGTGACGGTGATCGAGTCATTATGGTTGATGAGGATGGTGATTTAGTTGACGGTGACCAGTTGCTGTATGCGCTTGCAGTAGATCATGTAGAGCAGCAGACCTTGGAAGGGCCGGTTGTTGGTACCGTGATGAGTAACCTTGGCTTGGAGCTTGCGTTAAACGATATGGGAATCGATTTTCGGCGGGCCAGCGTAGGTGACCGACACGTTATGGTGTTGCTCAAAGAATACGGCGGAATACTGGGAGGAGAGACGTCGGGGCATCTCATTTCTCTCGATAAGACGACGACTGGCGATGGGCTGATCGCAGCATTGCAGGTCCTCGCAATGATGCAGCGCAGCGGTCGTAGCCTGAAGGAACTCGTCGCGGGTATGGTAAAGATGCCGCAGGTGATGTTGAGCGTCGAGATGGTGGGTGCGATAGATCCGCAGTTTGACCCGGGAATCCAAAAGGCAATCACGAAAGTTAAGTCGAAGCTTGGTGAGCAGGGTCGTGTTGTCGTGCGTGCTTCGGGTACCGAGCCAATCATCCGTGTCATGGTGGAAAGTGAGGACAGACATACGGCGGTCGAGATGGCGAATTCTCTTGCCGATTCGGTTCGTGCTTCAACGACCACGTAACCGTTGCGTTGAGACGCGTAGGCCCTTAAGCTCTCGGCGCGTAGCCATCAGAGTCTGTTCACATTGAGTTATATATGACCGAATCGTCAAGAAATTTAATAATCGCTGGTAACTGGAAGTTGAACGGCTCTAAGGATAGGAACCGTGACCTTGTAGCAGGTCTTCTTGAGGGCGTTTCTGGCGACGGTGAAGTAGAAATGCTGGTATGTCCTCCTTACGTATATCTTGACCAGGTTGCGACCCTCATTTCGGGAGGTTCGATTGCGTTGGGAGCTCAGGACCTTTCAGTAGAATCTGTACCTGGGGCTTTTACGGGGGAGGTTGCAGGTACGATGCTTTCGGATGTTGGTTGCGATTACGTCATCGTAGGTCACTCAGAACGTCGGACGCTTTACGGTGAAGCTGATGCTTTCGTTGCGAGGAAGTTTTGTGCTGCGCAGAGGCAGTCTCTAATTCCTATTTTGTGTGTTGGGGAATCTCAGGAAGAGCGCGAAACAGGTCGTACTGAAGAAGTCGTAAGGAGGCAAGTAGAGACGGTACTTGATGAAGCTGGTATTGACGCTTTCGGTAATGCGGTGCTCGCCTACGAGCCGATTTGGGCGATCGGTACCGGACTTACCGCTTCGCCAGATCAGGCCCAGGAGGTTCACAGCTTGATTCGCGCGATGGTGAGCGCCCGAGATGCTACAATCGCGGCCGGACTAAGAATTCTATACGGTGGCAGTGTTAAGGGTGCTAATGCCCGGGACCTGTTTGGCATGGATGATATAGATGGTGGTTTGGTAGGGGGTGCGTCATTGACGGCGCAGGATTTTCTTGCTATTTACAGCGCCGCCCAAGATTAGACCGAGATTGGTAACATGGTTCTGCAATCAATCCTATTAATGTTCCACGTCGGCGTGGCGTTACTGATCGTCGTGCTGGTTTTGCTACAACGTGGTAAAGGCGCGAGTGCCGGTACCGGATTTGGCGGTGGTGCGTCGGGAACGGTCTTCGGTTCCCGTGGTTCGGCGAGTTTTCTTTCTCGTGCGACCGCCGTACTAGCAACCTTGTTCTTTTGTACCAGTCTTACGCTGGCATATCTAGCCGGGCAGCAGACGGCGCCGACAAGTCTTTTGGAACAGGTTATCGAACAAGATGAGTCGACAACAGCTCCGCCTCGGTTTGAGACAATTGAATTGCCTGACCTGCCTGAGCTCCCGGGGCTAGAGTCGGAAGAAGTGGAACTGCTCGAATCTGCGGGTGGCGAAAATACCGAGTAGCACTCTCAACGATGCCGACGTGGTGGAACTGGTAGACACGCTGTCTTGAGGGGGCAGTGGCGCAAGCCGTGCCGGTTCGAGTCCGGCCGTCGGCACCATTCTATTGAGTGACATCACGCTTTGTTTGTAGAGATTGTATAGTTCTACCTTTCAGTGAGTGGGGACAGAATAGAAATGCGAAATTTGAGGTTGCTTCTAACAATAATTTTTCTAGGTTGTTATCTATTCGGGACAGCTTGGGCTCATCATTCTCGTGGTAACTTTGATCTTGAGAATACGATCGAACTGAACGGTATTATTACGGAGTTTACATGGCGTAACCCGCATACGTTCGCGACGCTTGCGGTCGAGAACGAGGAAGGCGCAGCGGAAGAATGGTTGCTTGAGCTCAACTCGATTGCAGTGCTCACAGGCACAGGCTGGGACCGCGACACACTTAAAGTCGGTGACGAAGTTATGGTTGTCGGTAATCTGGAGAAAAACCACACTTCGAATTTCTTTTTTGCCAATTATTTTGTGCTTCCTGACGGTAGTCGTATGGTTTCGGCGCCGCGTTACTCCCGTGGTGTGCCTATCACTCGTCCGGCTACCCGTGAAATCGATACGAATGCTCGATCTGCGGATTTCAGTGGTATGTGGCGGCAGCAGGGCATGGGCATGGGTATGAGCGCGCTTGATTTAGGTAACCAGACGCCGGCACGTGGATTACCGCTTACTGAGCTAGGTCAGACTGCACTGGCTGCATTTGATGTTCGGGAAAATCCCTGGTTTCGTTGCGAAGCTCGAGGGCTACCTGGAGTCATTAATGGGACACAGGAAATCGTGCGGCAGAATGAGCAGGAGATCCTTATTCGCTACGAGTTGCTTGATATTCATAGAACAGTTCACCTTAACATTACTGAGCATCCTCCGCAGCTTGGTCGGTCACGTTTGGGTCATTCTATCGGTTGGTTCGAAGATGAGACACTTGTTGTTGACACAGCACTTTTCGAACCAGTCGAGTGGGGTATTGGTGCCGGTGTTCCTTCTAGCACAGAGAAACATGTCGTAGAGCGCTATTCTTTAGTCGGGGAAGGTAATGGCTTACAAATAGAGACTATGTTCGAAGATCCTGTCTATATGACCGATCCGGTCGAATTTGTTAGTTCTTTCGTCTTGGATTCGGGTTATCAGTGGCAGGAATATAACTGTGATCCCCATGCTAGTAGCCGGCATCTCGACGTCGAATAGCTGAATATTCTCTTTGCAAAATGTGGAGCTTGATGATCGATGTCATTAATGCTCGAAATCGAGCCGACAAGAGCTTCTGTGGCTGTTACAATCCGCGCCGTTCCGTCATGTCCCGGTAACTAGATGCTTGCAAACTACGCTCCCGCTCTGATCTTCATGATTATCTCAGGTGGTCTTGGGATAGTGCTGCTTTTGATCGGCCTTGCCCTTGGTAAGGGAGAAAAAGACTCGGATAAAAGATCGCCTTACGAGTGTGGCTTCGAGGCTTTCGAAGATACCCGGATGCGGTTCGATGTTCGCTATTATCTCGTTGCGATCCTGTTCATTATTTTTGACTTGGAGATAGCATTTCTCTTTCCCTGGGCCGTGTCGCTGGACGAAGTAGGGTTGTTTGGACTTGTTGCGATGGGAGTTTTTATCGCTATCCTGGTCGTAGGTTTTGTGTATGAGTGGCGTAAAGGCGCGTTGGAATGGGATTAACTCAAGAAAAGCCTATAGATGTCCCCGAGATTGTGCAGCGTGGTTTCGTGGTTACGAAGCTTGACGGATTGATTAACTGGGCCAGGACCGGTTCCCTGTGGCCGATGACCTTTGGTCTCGCCTGTTGTTCGATCGAGATGATGCATGCTGGCGCCTCACGCTATGATTTGGATCGCTTTGGGGTTGTTTTTCGTGGGAGTCCAAGGCAGTCCGATGTCATGATTGTTGCGGGTACACTCTGTAATAAGATGGCTCCAGCACTGAGGAAAGTTTACGATCAGATGGCTGAGCCCCGCTGGGTTATTTCGATGGGGTCATGTGCTAACGGAGGAGGGTATTACCATTACTCCTACTCCGTTGTGCGAGGCTGCGACCGCATCGTCCCAGTCGATGTGTACGTTCCTGGCTGTCCGCCAACTTCGGAGGCGCTGTTGTATGGCATCGTGCAGTTGCAACAAAAAATTCGTCGTACTCACACAATTGCCCGCTAATATTGTTGTCATCAGCGGTAGTCTTGAAGGTATGAGAGGAGTAATAGCGTGACGGAGCTCTCATTAAAAAATGCTACGTTAGCTAAGGCCTTAGAGACTCAATTTGGCAGGAAGCTTACGCGCCAGAAAAATCCGCACGGCGAACTTTCTTATGAATTGGATGTTACGGATCTTGTAGACACGGCGATGATATTGCGTGACGACGAGACCTTTAAGTTCGAGTTGCTAATAGATCTTTGTGGCGTTGACTATCTGAGCTACGGTCGAGCGGAGTGGGATACTGCGTCTGCTACTAATACAGGATTCAGCCGAGGGGTTTGTCGTAGCCAGGGGGAATCTGGCGAGCAGTTAGCGGATACGACATATCGACCAGCGGGACGGTTTGCTGTTGTTTACCACCTACTGTCCGTAACGCATAATCACCGTCTCCGCCTTAAAATTTTTTGCGATGAGGATGAACGGCCGATGGTCGACTCGGTCGTCTCTGTTTGGTCATCTGCGTGTTGGTATGAACGCGAGGCGTTTGATTTGTTCGGTATTGTGTTCGACGGTAACCCAGATCTGCGTCGTATCCTCACGGATTACGGTTTTATTGGGCATCCGTTCCGTAAGGATTTTCCTCTTATCGGTAATGTTGAGATGCGTTACGATCCAGCGAAGGGCCGCGTCGTTTACGAGCCTGTTAGCATCGAGCCGCGGACTCTCGTGCCTAAGACTATTCGGGAGGATAATCGTTACGCGGCCGATCTGAAGGATCAAAGCGATGCCTGAGATCCAAAATTTCACCCTAAATTTTGGTCCGCAGCATCCTGCGGCGCATGGTGTATTGCGTTTAGTGCTAGAGATGGATGGAGAGGTTATTCAGAAGGCCGATCCGCATATCGGGTTGCTGCACCGGGCTACTGAGAAGCTGGCCGAGTCGAAGCCATTCAACCAGAATATCGGTTATATGGATAGGCTCGACTACGTATCCATGATGTGTAACGAACATGGTTACGTGCTAGCTATTGAGAAGTTGCTAGGTATAACTCCGCCGCGGAGGGCTCAATATATCCGTGTGATGTTTGACGAAATTACACGCATCCTGAACCACCTTTTATGGCTTGGTGCTCACGGTTTAGACGTTGGCGCCATGACGATGTTCCTGTACTGCTTTAGGGAACGTGAGGACCTGATGGATATCTATGAAGCGGTCTCAGGGACTCGGATGCACGCGACTTATTATCGCCCCGGCGGGGTTTACCGTGATCTGCCAGACAGAATGCCGAAATACCAGGCGTCAAAACACCGTAGCAAAAAGGATCTTAAACGGCTAAATAAGGCACGGAGTGGATCGTTACTAGACTTTATTGCTCATTTCACAGATCGTTTCCCAGGTTGCGTCGACGACTATGAGACGTTGTTAACCGATAATCGGATCTGGAAGCAGCGTACAGTCAATATTGGTGTGGTTTCTCCGGAAAGAGCCCTGCAACTAGGTTTTTCCGGGCCGATGCTTCGGGGTTCTGGGTTGCCCTGGGATCTTCGTAAGACTCAGCCATACGAGGTGTACGACGAAGTCGATTTCGATATTCCGGTTGGGAAGACGGGCGATTGTTATGACCGGTATCTCGTCCGTATCGAGGAGATGCGTCAGTCGAATCGGATCATCGAGCAGTGTGTCGATTGGTTACGGGATAATGTGGGCCCCGTCATGCTTGACGATCATAAACTTTCGCCACCCGACCGTATTGAGATGAAGGATGACATGGAATCTCTTATTCATCATTTTAAGCTATTCACTGAGGGTTATAGTGTTCCTGAAGGTGAGGCATACGCTGCCGTGGAACATCCGAAAGGGGAGTTCGGTGTTTACCTCGTATCGGATGGTGCGAATAAGCCATATCGAGTGAAGGTTCGGGCGCCTGGATTCGCGCACTTGTCGGCGATGAACGAGATGGTCGTGGGCCATATGTTAGCCGATGTCGTTGCCGTGATTGGAACACAGGACATCGTCTTCGGAGAAATAGATCGATGAGTGTTGACGCGCTATCCGATCATGTGCAAGAGGAAATCGATCATTGGGTAAAGAAATTTCCCGAGGGACAGCAGCGGTCAGCAATTATTGGGGCCTTACAGGCCGCGCAACATGAGAATAGCGGATACCTAACTCCTGGGATTATGGATGCGGTTGCGGAGTACCTTAATTTGCCACCTATCCAGGTCTATGAGGTAGGGACATTTTATTCGATGTTTGAAACTGAGCCTGTCGGTCGCCATAGCATCTCCGTTTGCACGAACATCTCATGTATGTTGCGCGGGTCGGATATGATCGTTGACCATCTCGAGGATAAACTTGGAATCAAAACGGGTGAAAGCACCGCGGATGGAAAGTTCTATCTTAAGCAAGAAGAAGAATGTCTTGCGGCGTGTTGTGGGGCTCCGATGATGATGGTTGATCATGTCTACCACGAGAACCTCACGGTCGAAAAGGTCGATGAGATCTTAGATAAGCTCGAGTAGGCGCTGATGTCAGTTAATACAAAAGTTTGTCTTAATACAATAGACCTCGACGGAGACTGTTGGTCGCTAGCGAATTATATGTCCGTTGGCGGATATGTAGCCTGGCAAAAGATTCTTGATGGTCATCTCGACCGGGCGACCGTTATCGAGGAGGTCAAGGCATCTGGATTACGTGGACGTGGTGGAGCTGGATTCCCAACGGGTCTGAAGTGGAGTTTTATGCCAAAGGATAAGAGCATCCAGAAATATCTGGTTTGTAACTCGGACGAAAGTGAGCCAGGAACTTGCCACGATCGCGAGATTTTAAGATGCAACCCGCACTCACTTATTGAGGGTATGGCGATTGCGGGTTATGCGATGGATGCGACGGTCGCTTACAACTATATTCGAGGTGAGTTTTTGGGTGAGCCTGTGCCGATATTCGAGGCTGCGTTGAAAGAGGCTTATGAGGCAGGTTGGCTCGGAAAAAACATTAAGGATTCTGGGGTCGATTTTGATCTACATACCTTTGTTGGGGCCGGCGCCTATATCTGCGGGGAAGAAACAGCACTATTAGAGTCATTAGAAGGCAAGCAGGGTAAGCCACGGTTTAAGCCACCGTTTCCTGCAAACTACGGCCTATATGGAGCGCCGACGACTATTAACAATACGCAGAGCCTAGCATCTGTTCCGGCAATTATTCGTAATGGTGCAAAATGGTTTGCGGATCTGGGTTGTGAGGGATCTGGAGGCACAGGAATTTTTTCGGTTTCCGGTCACGTTGAGAAACCGGGTAATTATGAGCTTTCCTTGGGTAAACCATTTAACGAGATCCTTCAAATCGCTGGCGGTGTACGCGCTGGCAGAGCGCTAAAAGCCATAATTCCCGGTGGTTCCTCTGTTCCCGTTGTTCCTGCTGAAACAATCATGGACCTGACTATGGATTTCGATACGATTCGTGGTATCGGATCAGGTTTAGGTACCTGCGCGATGATCATAATGGATGAGACCACGTGTATGGTTAGTGTTCTGCGGCGAATTTCTCGTTTTTACCATGCTGAGTCTTGTGGGCAATGTACGCCGTGCCGGGAAGGTACGGGCTGGCTCTATCGTATGCTTACGCGAATTCAGCAGGGTGATGGGATAAAAGAAGATATTGATCTGCTTGTGGATGTGGCGAATAAGATTGAGGGTCATACGATATGTGCATTTGGTGATGCCGCTGCATGGCCAGTTCAAAGTTTCATCAAGCACTACCGGCACGAATTCGAGTATATGATCGAAAATGATGGTCGGAGTATCGTCGCAGATTTGCAGTCAGTAGCCGCTTAATAGTTATGAGCGACATCTATGAGTGAAGACACAGTTAGTCTCGAAATAAATGACGAATCTGTCATCGCGCGCCGAGGTCAGATGCTCATCGAAGTGACCGATCAGCATGAGGCTTATGTGCCGCGGTTTTGCTATCACAAAAAATTGTCGGTCGCGGCTAACTGCCGAATGTGTCTTGTAGAGGTAGAGAAAGCACCGAAGCCACTACCTGCTTGCGCGACGCCTGTTGTTGAAGGAATGAAGGTGTTCACGCGTTCGCCGGCTGCGATCGCAGCGCAGAAGGCTACGATGGAGTTCTTGCTGATTAACCATCCATTGGATTGCCCGATTTGCGATCAGGGAGGTGAGTGTGAACTACAGGACCTCGCGATGGGCTTTGGCCGCGATGTTTCGCGTTATGCCGATCAAAAACGGGTCGTTAGAGATAAAGACCTTGGACCTTTGGTGTCAACGGATATGACACGTTGTATCCACTGTACTCGTTGTGTTCGATTCGGCGAGGAGATTGCAGGTATTCAGGAGCTTGGTACAACGGGGCGTAGCGAGCACATGGAAATTGGCACCTATATTGAGCGCAGCGTGGATCACGAATTGTCGGGTAACATTATCGATCTTTGTCCGGTTGGCGCGTTGAATAATAAGCCCTATCGGTTCGGTGCTCGCGCGTGGGAAATGCTTGCGAAGCCGCTTGTCTCGCCGCACGATTGTGCTGGTTCGAATTTATCTGGTCATGTTCTTCGTGGGACGTTAAAACGGGTGGTTCCGCACGATAATGAGTCGATAAACGAGAGTTGGATATCGGACCGGGACCGGTTTAGCTTCGAGGGGGTTTATGCGGAGGACCGTCTCACGTCGCCACTGATTAAAAAAGATCAAGAATGGCTCAACGTGTCATGGATGGAAGCGCTCGAAAAAGTGGTTAAAGTTGTTCGAGAAGGACTTGCTGGGGAAGGGGAAGCGATGGGTGTTCTCGCTTCGCCTAACTCAACTCTCGAAGAATTTTATCTACTGCATCGGATTGCCCGTCATCTCGGTAGTCAGAATTTGGATCACCGTCTACGTGCCCGAGACTTCAGCGACCAGGATGCGGATCCGCCATGGTTCTCGCTCGGTGTATCAATCGAGGAACTCGATAAACAGGACGGTATTCTCGTTGTTGGTTCTCATCTGCGACGCGAAGTACCTATCATTGCACATCGTATTCGGACGGCTGCAGTTAATGGTGCAGCAGTTGGTTTCGTAAATCCGGTAGAGTATGAAGTTCATTTTTCTCAGGCGGCCTATATTGAGGCGCCTCTGTCGCGGTTTGCAGAATCGCTTGCCAGGGTAGTTGCAGCGGCGGTGGAACTGACGGGGCAGGAAACTCCTGCTGCGCTTGTTGAAACCCTTAAAGGCGTTAAGGTGAACGATGTCGATCGGGAAGCTGCGCGGGTATTGATCAATAAAGAGCGTGCGCTTGTTTTGCTTGGGCAGCTTGCGTTGCGCCATCCATGCTGTGCGGCTATTCGCTGTCTGGCAGCAGCCCTCGCATCTACAACCGGGGCGCGACTAGGTTATCTGCCAGAAGGTGCTAACGCTGCGGGTGCTGCGCTCGCTGGCGTACTTCCGCATCGTGGTCCCGGTGGTAAGCCACTACAATATGGAGGACTTGATGCTCAAGGAATGTTAACTGCTCCGCGCAGGGTATATGTCTTATTCGGATTAGAACCGGATTACGATCTTGCCGACCCCAATCTAGCAGAACAGGCGTTGAAAACTGCTGATACGGTTATTTGTTTTACGCCTTATGTCACGGAACGGCTTCTCGAATGCGCGGATATTTTACTGCCAATCGGTACTTTTGCAGAGACCGCCGGGACATTCGTTAACATCGAAGGGAACTGGCAAAGCTTCGCGGCGGCAGCCGAGCCCGTTGGCGATGCTCGACCCGGTTGGCGTGTGCTTCGGGTGCTTGGTAACGAACTTGAAATGCCTGGTTGTGATTATCAAAACGCTGCCGAGATTAGTGATGAGCTTTTGAACGAAATCGGGAAAGTTGAGCCCGATAATTCCTACAGAGGTAACGTTGCTGCGAACTTGCAGCCAGTCGACCTCGCTGGTATGGAGCTGGATGTGCCCATGTACGCGGTCGATCCGGTTGTTCGTCGCGGTAGCGCTTTACAGAAAACAGCTGTTTCTCTTGAAGCTCAAGATCTAGCGAGCAGGTAGAAGATGATGGGTTTCATTACTTATCTCGATAGCTTGCTAGGTTTGATCGGCTTGCCTGAGATGGTGCATTACGTTCTCTTAACGACCATTAAGATTGCGATGGTGCTGCTACCGTTGATTATCACTGTTGCCTATTTTACGTATGCAGAACGAAAAATTATCGGATACATGCAGAATCGGCTTGGTCCAAATCGCGTTGGTTGGTTTGGCTTGTTGCAGCCATTCGCCGATACGCTAAAGATGTTACTAAAAGAGATCGTCCTTCCAAGCAATTCGAATCCGGTTCTGTTCTATCTTGCTCCCTTGTTATCTCTCATTGTCGCGTTTGCCGTTTGGGCTGTTATTCCGTTTAGTGAGGATTTCGTGATTGCCGATATTGATGCGGGGCTTTTGTATGTGTTGGCGCTCACTTCAATGGGCGTGTACGGCGTTATCATTGCTGGTTGGGCTTCGAACTCTAAGTATGCTTTTCTTGGAGCTATGCGTTGTGCGGCGCAGATTGTCGCTTATGAGATCGCTATGGGGTTCGCGCTTGTTGGTGTTCTTATGGCAGGAGGAAGTCTTAACCTTGGTGCTATCGTTATGGCACAAGAAGGTACAAGCGTACTCAACTGGTTTGTGTGGCCACTTTTCCCGTTATTTCTTGTCTACTTTATTTCTGGTCTAGCCGAGACGAATCGCGCGCCGTTTGATGTTGCAGAGGGAGAATCGGAGATCGTTGCTGGCTTTCATGTTGAATACTCCGGAATCGCATTTGGTCTATTCTTTTTGGCCGAATACGCCAACATGATTTTAATTACGGCTTTGACCGTTATTTTCTTTTTTGGTGGTTGGTTGTCCCCGCTGGCTGCAGTGCCCGGTTTGGAGACGAGTTTTTTCGCGCAGTCCGGCTTCCTCTGGTTAGCTTTGAAGATGGCGTTTTTTATGTTCTGTTTTCTGTGGGCTAGAGCGACTTTCCCACGTTATCGATACGATCAGATTATGCGACTAGGCTGGAAGGTGTTTCTGCCCGTTACGATAATCTGGATTGTGGTAGAAGGCGTTATGGTTGCAGCAGAGGTAGGTCCATGGGCTGTTTAGGATAGGCGTTGAAGGCATGTTAAAAAAATTGATTAAGACATTCCTTTTGACCGAACTGGGCAAAGGATTACGTTTAACTCTGAAGAATCTTTTTCTTAGAAAGATCACAGTCCAATATCCCGAAGAGAAGGCTCCCCAATCGCCACGTTTCCGCGGTCTACATGCCTTGCGTCGGTATCCAAATGGGGAAGAACGTTGTATTGCCTGTAAGCTATGTGAGGCTGTTTGCCCTGCGCTTGCTATAACTATTGACTCGGATGTCGGTGAGGATGGGACTCGTCGCACGACTCGCTACGATATTGATTTATTCAAGTGTATCTATTGCGGCTTTTGCGAAGAAGCCTGCCCTGTAGATGCAATCGTGGAGACACGTATCCACGAATATCATATGGAGACGCGTGGCGAGAATATAATGACGAAAGACATGCTACTTGCCGTCGGCGATAAATACGCAACGATGATTTCTGCCGATAAGGCAGCAGATGCACCATACAGATAAAGTATAGGCTCTATCGTTGATTACGACATTCTTATTCTATGGATTTTCCGCAATTCTCGTGATTGCTTCCCTGGGCGTAATAACGAGCCGGAATCCCGTGCATTCAGCGCTATTTCTAGTACTTGCCTTCTTTGAGAGTGCGATGCTGTGGTTGCTTATGGAGGCGGAGTTTCTGGCGATCGTATTAGTTCTTGTCTACGTTGGCGCAGTTATGGTGCTGTTTCTGTTCGTCGTAATGATGCTAGACATTAACGTTGAGAAGGTTCGTGAAGGTTTCACTGGTTATTTGCCACTTGGTATCGGCGTCGCGATCGTCGTGATCCTCGAAATTGTTCATGTCATCTGGTTCCGCAGTCAGGGTTTGCCTTTCTTGACCGTGCCAGAACCCCATTCCGAGGGTTACAGCAACACGAAGGAACTCGGAAGCGTTCTTTACACAGAGCACGTTTTCGCGTTCGAGCTTGCTGCTGTCGTTTTGTTATTAGCCATCGTAGCGGCCATCACATTGACGATGCGTCGCCGGCCAGGGCTTAAAACTCAAAATATCTCAGAGCAAGTCGCCGTTAGCAGGGACGACCGCGTGCGTCTAGCCAAAATCGATCCTACTCGGGAAGCAAACGAATGAGGGTACGACATTGATTACCGTTGCTCATTATCTCGTGCTCGCGGCGATACTATTTAGTCTTAGCGTTGCAGGCATCTTTATCAACCGGAAAAACGTTATCTTGCTCCTCATGTGCATCGAGCTCATGCTGTTGGCTGTTAACTTTAATTTCATTGCATTCTCCCGAATGCTCAACGATGAACTTGGGCAGGTGTTCGTCTTCTTTATCCTGACCGTTGCTGCAGCAGAGGCTGCGATCGGGCTTGCAATCCTCGTCGTTCTTTTCCGTGTAAGACAGAGCATAAATGTTGAAGAGTTAGGTGCTTTAAAGGGCTGATAGTGGAAGAAGTTTATCTAACAATCGTGCTTGCGCCGTTGTTTGCGGCACTCGTGGCCGGCTTATTCGGAGCGCAGATAGGGAGAGCCGGAGCGCACTGGATTACGATTGTTGGTGTTACCGTTTCCTTTCTACTGTCTTTGTTAGTGCTTAAAGATATGGTTCTAGATGGCGCGGAGGTTTATAACGAAACTATCTATCGCTGGGCCAGTGTCGGCGGTATTCGTATGGAAGTCGGATTTCTAATCGATCATCTGACGGCATTAATGATAACGGTTGTGACGTTCGTGTCGCTAGCTGTACACGTCTATACGATTGGTTATATGTCTGACGACGACGGTTATCAGCGGTTCTTTAGCTATATCTCCCTTTTTACATTTGCGATGCTTATGCTCGTGATGTCTAACAACTTCCTGCAGTTATTCTTCGGCTGGGAAGCGGTCGGCGTTGTGTCCTATCTTTTAATAGGGTTCTGGTTTAAGAAAGAGACGGCGATATTCGCAAACATGAAGGCGTTTCTCGTCAACCGTGTTGGTGACTTTGGGTTCTTGCTGGGTATTGCGGCGCTCGTGATGTTCACTGGGTCATTGGACTACGTCGAAGTTTTCGGGCAGGCAAATCGTCTGAGCGGGAGTTCTATCGAGATTTTTTCAGGGCAACAGTGGTCGGTACTGACCTTGGCATGCATCTGCCTATTTGTGGGTGCAATGGGTAAGTCAGCACAGGTTCCGTTACATGTCTGGCTACCAGACTCGATGGAGGGGCCAACGCCAATCTCGGCATTGATTCATGCAGCGACGATGGTGACGGCTGGTATCTTTATGGTGGCAAGAATGTCGCCGCTATTCGAGTATTCGACGACAGCGCTTAGTGTGGTGATTATCGTTGGGGCAACAACAGCGCTGTTCACTGGCTTGCTTGGTATTGTGCAGAACGACATTAAGCGTGTCGTAGCTTATTCGACGCTTTCCCAGCTCGGCTATATGACCGTAGCGTTGGGCGCTTCCGCTTATGCTGCCGGAATATTCCATCTCGCGACACATGCTTTTTTTAAAGCGCTACTGTTCCTCGCAGCTGGATCCGTAATTATTGCGCTGCATCATGAACAGGATATGCGCAAAATGGGAGGTCTCCGAAAGTACATGCCGATTACCTATTGGACCTCGGTCATCGGTACGCTAGCGCTTATTGGATTTCCAGGATTTTCAGGTTTCTTTTCCAAAGATGTATTGATAGAGGCGGTCCATGCCTCTAGTACCTGGGGGGCAGGCTATGCTTTTTGGTGCGTTCTTTTAGGGGTGTTTGTAACCGCGCTTTATAGCTTCCGGATGCTGTTTCTCGTTTTTCATGGGCAAGAGCGACTTGACCCACATGTGAAGGAGCATTTGCACGAAACCGCGTATGTTGTGACTGGGCCATTAATTGCATTAGCTATACCGTCGGTATTTATCGGCTGGTTTACGATAGGTCCAGTTTTGTTCGGCAACTTTTTTGCTGATTCAATTTTCGTTCTCGAACAGCAGGACGTTGTCGCTGAGCTGGCAGCAGGTTTTCATGGTCCGTTAGCTTTCGTGATGCACGCTTTTGTGAATTTTTCATCTCCAGCTCTCTATTTGGCCGCAGCGGGTGGTTTCGTCGCTTGGTTTCTTTATTTGTTTCGGCCGGAGCTGCCGGCGCAGATTGAGAAACGCTTTTTAATTCTGCATCGTGTGCTCATTAATAAATATTACTTCGATTGGTTTATCGAACGCATTCTGGCACCTTCGGTGCGCCGTCTCGGCGTGACGCTATCGGCTGTTGGGGATCAACGCATTATCGATGGTGTCCTAGTGAACGGTAGTGCTCATGTGTTGGCACAGATGGCTGGTATCGTACGCCGAATACAATCCGGCTATTTATATCACTACGCTTTCGCGATGATTATCGGTCTCGCTGTAGTGATTGGCTGGCTGGTACTGGAAATTTAGTTTATGGCGGGTCTTCCTTTACTTAGCGTGCTCGTCTGGCTGCCAATCCTAGGTGGTGTTGTTGTGCTTGTACTGGGATCGAATGAGCAGTCGGAGCTTGGTAAGAAGATTGCGTTAGTGGTGTCCGTGCTCGCATTTGCTTTAAGCGTCCAACTCTATTTGGGATTCGATATCTCGACAGCTCAGATGCAATTTGTTGAAAGGTTGCCGTGGATAGGCCGTTTTAACGCTGAATACTATTTAGGGATCGATGGAATATCGTTGCCGTTGATTTTGCTGACGACGTTTCTTATGCCGCTCGTTGTCATAGCTGGTTGGTCAATAATCAAAGTGCGCCCTGCTCAATACTTCGCGGCGTTTCTCATTCTCGAAGGGCTCATGATTGGCGTTTTCGCAGCACTGGACGCATTACTGTTTTACGTGTTCTGGGAAGCAATGTTGGTGCCGATGTTTATTATTATCGGCGTCTGGGGAGGGGAGCGCCGGATCTATGCGACCGTCAAGTTCTTCCTATACACCTTCCTCGGTTCCGTATTCATGCTAGTGGCATTGATTTATCTCTATT
>JBJKYL010000006.1:0-53169 GCA_045561055.1 Candidatus Rariloculaceae bacterium
CAACAGCCACTCCTCCTTACCCCCGTCTGCAGTGTCAACGTCCATCAAGTAGACCACGTGAGGGTTCGTAAAGCGGACTTCGGTTATTTCCCCAATCAAGCTGCCCTGCTGTTCCGGGTCAAACTCGAATGCGAAACCATGATGGGCTTGACTAGGGCTTACAACACAGACCGAAAAAATCCAGACTGCCAAAACACGAACAACGAAAAGATTCTTATCCATAATAAATAAAAGCTCTTGTCTGAATCCCTCACATTCTGGATTAGCTTCGCTTGCCACGTCTACCCTATCGCACGGTAGTTGGAACATATTTCAGAGACCAGGAACCCAAAAACAGGATACAAACATAACCAGCGCCCCCATACAGTTATCTAAATCATGTAATGCTGGAAAGCACTAGCGCGCCGCACAAACCGGATGAGCTCTGTACTCTTCAGCGGTGCCGTATTCGAATCCAGTATCGAGCAATAGTAGGCGAGCCACGTATAGCCCAGTTTCATAACTTGCGAATTCGGTTGGCACATCTAAAAGTCTTACTATTCCCGGATACCGATGCGTGACTAGCCGAATCCACCAGCCCATGCTGCCACCGGGTAAATCTCGGAATGTCCGATCAATGCTTACAACTTGAAATTCCTGACTACCACCAACACTTCCCGCGGCAACTCCGAAGGTTACGACAACAATGTCGCGCCCAGGAATATTGAGGCGTAGTGAAAAGCTACTGGCCTCGCAGGTAACCCCAGCTACGGCGAGAAGCTGTAAACGTTCTGCAAGACTATCCTCACCGTAATCTTTTAGTTGCTGATACATCTCATCGCTGAGGCCTACAAATGGATTCGCATCGGCAGCGACCAGACCTTCCCATCCAGCGGTTATACGATCCCATCTAAGGGATACCAAACTCTCAAAACTATCTTGCAAACAAACCTCAGAATCACAGTAATCAGAGGCCACGTATTTCCAATTCGCTTCGCCCGTCTGTTTGCAAATAACGGAACCGCAATTCCCCACAACTACTGAGCGAGACATGGTTCCTGGGTTGTTTGTCGTTATTTGCGCATCAACAATAGGGGACTGAAAAATCCCACAAAAAAGCGGGAGGGAACACAGATAAATTAGCCTACTTCGCATTGGCTAAGCGTCGCCCCCATCCATATCAATTCGATTTAGAAATCTACCCCAAGTAATCTCATATACAACTAACGAGCAACAAGTACTTCACTGCAGAGAAGCGGCATCCGGCGTATCTTCCATTGGTAGCCACAGCGCAAGTTCTGTCTTCGTGCTCGCATACTGCGGATCATCGGCCAAGTTTACCCATTCACCAGGATCATTCTCATGATCGTACAGTTCCTCGCTACCATCAAAATAACGAATGTAACGATAACGTTCGCTGCGAACGGCATGATTGCCCTCCTCAAACGTAGATAGCGCCGGACGATCCCAAGATGCATCAGGGTTATTTAGCAACGGCACCAGGCTCACGCCGTCGAGACCGTCGAGGACATCAAAACCTGTCAGCTCCAAAAGCGTCGGAAATACATCGACGAGCGACACAGTTCGGGTACTGCGCGTTCCCGGCATAGTAACTCCGGGAGCCACAACGATTAACGGCACACGTGTAGACTCCTCCCACAGCGTATGTTTACGCCAGCGATGCTTTTCACCTAAGTGCCAACCATGATCCGACCAAAATACAATGATCGTATCATCGGCGCGGCCAGTTCTCTCCAAGGTATCAAGTAATAGCCCAACCATCGCATCAGCAAACGTTACACTAGCTAGATAAGCACGCACGCCTTCTCGCCACATCCCTGATTCCAACACCCACTGATGAAATTCCATCGGGGCCATAGATGTTTGTGATGCAAATTGCTGACCAACCAATGGCAGATCGTCCAGATCATCGGCCGGAACTTCCGGGAGGATTATTTCTTCTAGCGGATACATGTCCAGATATTTTTGTGGGACATACCAAGGTAGGTGCGGTCGATAAATTCCAACGGCATTGAATCGCGGAGCACCAATCTCTGCCCTAAGTTGTTGCTGCGACCAAGCCACGACCTGACCGTCCGCCATAGCTCTGTCATCAGCGGCGACTCCAGACCAGTCAAGGAAGAGCGACACCGTATTTCCGTTAGCCGGTCGCACATGTGGGCGAATCTCGTCTGGCAACTGCCTACCCAAGGAAGGATAGAACGCGTCCCAGGCAGAAAGATCGTTATATCCATAGTAACCGCCCGTATTAAATGTGTGTGCGTGAAAAAGCTTACCGGCACCGATCGTGGTATAGCCATTCTCCCTCAGGTATCGGGGCAGATTTGGCAATTCCGCAAGATGAGGGATATCCATCCAACTCGGACCATTACGGTATATCCCCGTCGAAGACGGGAACTTGCCGAGCATCAGAGCGGTCCGTGAAGGATTGCAAAGCGCTGCGGGGGAGTGCGCGTTCGTAAAAAGGATGCCGCGCTCCGCTAACGCGTCGATATTGGGCGTAATTGCCTGCGGATGCCCACCGAGAACACCGACCCAGTCGTTGAGGTCATCGACAGCGATGAAAAGCACGTCAGGCCGCTCTTGTGCCTGCACAGTGACCATATATATAAAAAACAATATAGATGTAGCGGTTAAGCGCATTTTTTTAACTGCCTCATAAATAGTTATAAACATAAATATCTATTCTAACTGAATAGGTGATGGCCCCGTTGGAAGAATATTCACTTATCCCTCTTTGGAAGCATTCATTATCGCAAATACCTCAATCGGCACACCCTAGAATTAAGGTACTCTTAGCCTTTCGACCATCAAACAGGAAGATAAACCTATGAGAACTCTATCCGGCATTTTTATGTTCATCGTCGCGGCGACCGTAAGCGCTGCCGAGTACAGTAGCATGACGTACAAGACTGTTGATGATAGGGAACTCCAGATACACATCGTTCAACCGGATGGACACACCGCTAGTAACCGCGCACCAGCCATCGTTTACTTTCATGGCGGCGGTTGGCGGAGAGGGTCTCCCGAAACGGGATTTGGTTATGGTGAAACCCTAGCTGAGCACGGTATCGTAATGCTAGCAGTCGAGTATCGCTTTACTGATACTGTTACGCTGGACGAAATTATCAAAGACGCCGCAGCCTCCGTTCGCTCTACCCGGGAACGCGCACGCAGAATTGGGATCGACCCAGGAAAAATCGTCGCTTTTGGGCATTCTGCAGGCGGACATCTAGCCGCTTCTACCGCGACGCTCAGGAGCTTCGACGAAGAGGACGACTATACGCGAGCCAGTCCGCGGCCAAATGCGCTTGCACTCATCGCGCCTTTTCCTGCCACGATAGAAACAGCAGCCGATTTTCTGCCGCCAGGCTCAAACATCGCTGATTTTGAGCCGCGACAAAATATCGGCCGCCGGATGCCGCCTACCCTAATCATTCAGGGTGATGCCGACACACTGGTCGCCCCAACCCATTTCCAAGGCCTATCATGATGCGCTACTCGCGGCCGGAACCGATTCGACACTTTTTATGGTAGAAGGTGTAGATCATTTTTTTCGGGAAGAACGCGAGAAAGATGCTGTAAGCGAGAGGCTCCTTCAGTTCGTCACTGATCTCGGCTGGGTGAATTAATGAGAGGTCTATTCACTGCTATCGCATTCACTTTAGGAATCGTTCCGGTAACCGTATTTAGCCAACAGGATACGCGGCCGGACATTCTTTTCATCGCTGTCGATGACCTCAACGACTGGGTCGGCGTTCTCGGCGGACATCCCCAAGCTAAGACCCCGAACATCGACGCACTCGCCGCGCGCGGCATGTTATTCACCAATGCGCATACAGCAGCCCCATTGTGCAACCCATCTCGAACCGCTTTAATGAGTGGCCTACGCCCGTCCACTTCCGGTGTCTATCAAAACGCACCGGACTGGCGTACGCTCGAAATGTTCGAAGATATCCGAACACTGCCAGGACACTTTCAAGATGCGGGTTACCGGACCTACGGTGCTGGCAAACTCTTCCACGCCGGCACGTTCAATCCGAACAGTTATTTCGGATTTAACGACACAACAGCCTGGGATGCGTTCTATCCGTCCTTAGACCGGCAAGTGCCGGACGAAATCCGCCCACATGTGCGCCCTGCGAACGGTAATCCTCAATCGGTCAATTTCGACTGGGGACCGGTGGCCGCGGATGACAGAGCCATGGGCGATGGACAGGTTGTCGCCTGGTCGCAGCTACAGCTTCTGGCAGAAACAGGTAACCCACGATTTAACGCAGTGGGCATCTATCGACCCCACCTACCCTGGTATTTGCCTCAGAAATACTTTGATATGCATCCGCTAGAGGACATACGACTTCCAGATACCATAGAGAATGATATCGACGACATCTCTGAAGTAGCTAAGTTGCAAGGCCGCTCCCGGGACCTGCTACCCCTGGAACTCCACAAGTGGGTACTAGCTGCAGGGACCTGGAAAGAAGGCGTAAGAGCCTATCTGGCAAGTATCAGCTTTGCCGACGCGATGCTCGGCCAATTACTCGACACGTTAGAAGATAGCGGCCGCGTCGACAATACCATCATCGTGCTGTGGTCTGATCACGGTTGGCACCTCGGCGAGAAAGCTCGCTGGCGAAAACATACGCTTTGGCACGATTCAACCCATGTACCATTGATCGTTGTCGCACCGGGTGTCACACGGCCGGGGAGTCGCAGTAACGTCCCGGTCTCGCTCATGGATATCTACCCAACACTGACCGAACTAGCCGGTATCGCAACCCCGGCTCACGTGGAAGGCAAGAGCCTGCTACCCTTAATAAGTGATCCGCAAGCCCTCTGGGAACGGGAGGCAGTGGTAACCACATTTGGCTACCGTAATCATGCGGTCACTGGTAACCGGTATCGCTATCTGACGTATTCGGATGGTTCAGAGGAGCTTTACGACATTCAAACAGACCCAAATGAATGGACGAACCGCGCTGATGATCCTTCATTAACCGGAGTAAAAACTTCACTCATCGAATGGTTACCAGAACACAACGAACCCGACGCTCGCGCTCTAGGGCAGAGATAGCCAGGCAAGTTTTTAAACGTTTCGCTAATTGCCCCCTTGGCTATTATGAAGGCCTGACAAGTCTTTTGAATAATTCTCTAAGCGTTTATGCTAGACATAGTTCTACCTAACATTCTGATAACACTTGGGGGCAGGATCATTACTAATCTAAAACGATTTAGCTTCAACGGCCTCTGTGTCTGCTTACTAGGTTTAACCGGGTGTTCTGATAGTGCTCGTCAGACACTTGAAGCTTCGGCAACTTTAGGACGCGGTAGCGGCGGCGTGATAGATCGCCTTTCCGAACGATCTGCACCAAGGTTGTCGGACGGCGCGACTGCGCCGAGCTTGATCGTCGATCCGACTTGGCCGAAACCGTTGCCAAATAACTGGCGCATCGGACAGATTGGGGGTATCGCCGTTGACTCCCACGACAATATCTGGGTCTATCATAGACCTCGGTCATTGAGCCAGAGTGCATCTGCCGGGCTCGGAATAGCAGGCACCAACGCCGACGGTGTACCAGTGGATGGTCTCGGTAATCCACGCCCCTTCTCTGACCAGACTGCCGGTTGCTGTGTTCCTGCCCCATCGGTGCTTAAATTTAACCAGGAAGGCACTCTACTGGATAGCTGGGGCGGTCCACAGGACGCGGGCTTCCTTGAAAATAACTGCCGCGTAGAAGATGGTTGCGACTGGCCGGGCCGTGAGCATGGTCTGTTCGTCGATCACAATGATTTCGTCTATATCTCAGGCAACGGCACAAACTTCACGGGCCAGTTTCCATGGGCAGCTACGTACGGGGATGATTCACATATTCTGAAATTCACGGCTGACGGCGAATTCATCTGGCAAATGGGCTACGCAGGTATGGAAAGTCCTGATAGCGAGAACATTGACCGCGGCCCCAATGGAACTCCACAGCCCTACCTCGTCGCCGATTTCAGCGTCGACCCAAGTACTAACAGGCTTTATATCGCCGATGGTTACGGCAACCGGCGGATACTGATCGCAGATGCCGAAACCGGCCTATATGTAGGTCACTTCGGCGCCTATGGACAAAACCCGGTGGACGATCCGGATGGCACTGAGATTAACCCTTACGACGCCGGACCGTGGGCCGGCGACTTCCAGGCTGGTAACCTCAAACCGATGTTCTTCCGTAGCCCACTGCACTGTGCGATCGTTAGTACTGATGGGATGTTGTATGCCTGCGATCGCGGTAATAACCGCGTTCAGGTATTCAATATCAGTGAAATAGGTGGACCATGTTCCAACCCAAATGCAGAGACGGGCGTATGCGGATTCGTTAAAGACATCTACGTCGCTCCGCATACCGCGAGCGGAACCGCCGTGTCAGCGACACTATCCACTGATCCGGACCAAAGTTGCCTCTACGTAGGGGATCTAGCCAATGGTACTTTTTACATCGTTAACAGGGAAAACTTCCAGGAACTGGACAGAATTGGTAGATCGGGCCGTCAGGTTGGCGAGTTCCATTGGATACATACCTTGGATGTTGACTCACAGGGAAATGTGTATACCGGAGAAGTAGATACCGGCCAGAGAATCCAAAAATTCGCTCTCTATGGTGATACTACTGGTTGTAGTGGAAGTGGCAGTATGGAGATCGGTCTGTATAGCCTAAATCGGTAACCCCTCGTTCGAGAGTAATAACTCAATCTAACTAGAAAAAATTATCATGCCGGATGGAACGGAAATAATCGATCCACTGATAGCTGACAAGCTTGCTGTCGAGGTGCAGCGCCGACAACGTACTCGGTAAAAAGGAAATTCGGCGTAGCTGGCACTATTTGTGCGTTTGCTAGACCAATACCAAAAACCAGCAACAAGATAATACTGATGAAGGTCCTTTTGTTCGTCATTCTCGATTCTCCTAAAGGTCGCACTCGTACGATCGTAGATCCACCCCCCCCCCGGATACCACTCACATCTATCGCTGGCCACGCTCCGTCACTACGAGGAAATCTAAACAATAGCTTTCGATGCAACCTTCCCTCTCCTCAAAAAGAGCAGGACTTCAGTAATTCTCCTCGGAAGGTAATTCCTGCCGTTCATCGGCACCGAAATTTCCGCGATCATGATATTCGGTGATCAGCCCCTTCGGCGTCAGATCCCTTCCGACCAAACCAGGATGATCAGCTGTATAACGATACGGCGAATAACCTCCGCCGGTGTTCGTGTGCAGACTAGTAATTACACTGGTAACGATGCCGTGATTCGCCGTTACCGGAATAACGTACTCCCAAACTACTTCGTCGTCCGGCGTCAATTCAACGAGCCGACCAGACCGTGCGAGACTGACGAGGTTGTTGCCGTTCGGCATGCGCTGCACGCCCGAACTGTGGTAGCTGACGAACGCATCAAGCGGCCGATTGGCGGCTACGACCTGATTCGAGACTAGCCGTGTTACAGGCGGATGCCGACCGGTCGCATCCGTCTCGGGGATGAAAGTGTAGCCGGCCTCCGGCGGATTCACGTAGTGATTCGCGACAACGCCATCGGCGCCGAGGTAGGGATTGATCTCGACAACTTCGGATTGCGCATCGCGGTCGCGTTGCGCACGCGGAACGGACATACCATTGTTGAACAAGAGAAGATTCCCCGCCCCCGGCAGCCCTTCCTTGATCCACTGTATGTCGTGATTGCCGCCGATCTGCCGGTGACCCGCGTACGGCAGAATGAACCACTCTTTATCCGAATAGTAAGGAAAATCGCCCTGCCCATAGTTGGCAGGGTTACCGAAACGATAGACAAAATCTCCGGCGTCGCTGGCAGCCAACCGAAGACTCTCCTCGGGGTCTCCGGCTACGAATGTGCCGTCATGATCGACGATGAAAATCTCGAAGAAACGGTTGGAGCTGATGGCAACCTGCCCTAGCTCCGAGTTGTAATCGATGCTATTGCTGTGCGCGTAATCGATCGACGGCGTGCCCCAATTGATGTCAAGTTTTCCCGGGTAATCGGCGATGGTCTTTCCGGTACCGACGTAGCCCTCCTTCTCGGGAAACATATCCTGAACGAGATGATCGCTGAACCGCCATTCCCAGACAACGTTCCCGGCTCGGTCGACCTCGACGATCGCATCCATCTGTACTTCGTCATAACGCTCGGCACGGCTGGGATCGGCACCTAATACGATGACTTCGTCATGTGTCATGTCAACGTTGGCGATATAGAGTCTCGTGTATTCGCCTAGCGCCTTGTTATAGATTCGGAGATCGTCATGGTGTGGGTGATGCGTATCACGAGACTCACTGTATTCCCATAAGACATTCCCGTCCCAATCGACCTCGATAAAGTCGACGCCGTGTTTGCTGCCGACGAGTGTACCGTCGTCCGTGAGATAAGCGTCGGTCAAATCAGGCCAATAGTTGACAACCTCTCCGGCCATGTCGATGAGATATATACCATTGACGCGGCCCGGCCTGATAAACGTGTAACCGTCGTAGGCTTTCTCCGGATCCCAATACAGTAGTTCAGTGGGTCCACGAGATGACTCATAGGCAGACGCAGTGCCAGCAATAATGAAGCACAATCCGGAAACGGCACTAATCAAGAAACCTGCTGTTCTCACTCGCATTTTTTTATTCCCCTCAACGATAAAAACAACTGATGGCGAGTAGTCAGCACTGTAAACTTGATCTATCCGCCCGTGTTGTCCCTGTAGCCTTCACCTACCCAACCGTCAGAAGGCCTGAAAACCTTTGTCAGCATGAGTCCAAAACCCCTATTGCGGGCTGGCCGACCGGATGCCACAACATAATCGCCTGCAACTAGATCGTTATACTTCCAACCACGTCTATCTAACGTCCCTCTGTCGAGCAAATCGCCTTCCCAGAGTTCCGTTTCGCCGTTTTCATTCGTAACCTCAATGTAGACACGTGAATGCGGATTGACATACCAGACTTCTGTGACGATGCCCTCAATATCAATTATCTTGTCATAGTCGTACAACGCGCGGTTGTTGTGATGACCTTGCCCAAGCGACAGCAAGCCCATAAAAAGCAGAAAAAAGACGGTTGACCTAAGCATTTTTCTCAATTATTCCGGAACCGTCGCTATGTGTTCTCTTAAAGTACAAGCAGAGTCACGAACCTCATAATTGCTACGATCGTACAACGTAGAAACAGTCCACGGTTCGCGATAGTAGTTAGAGTCATCGAAGGTGAATTCTATAGTCAACTGCGATTCATCTTCAGACAAACTGAAGCGCTCGGTCAGCGTGAGATCTGACGTATAGGGTAGACCTTGAAAACGAGTGAACCCAGCTTCCAGATTTCGCGTTTCAACAACAAGCGTTTCTCCCTCCCAATGACCGATCGAACGTCCCAGCAACGTTGGAAATGAATCCTCATGTTCTCGGCCATCCATATAGATCCGTCTGACCGTATTATCGAACTCGTAGACCAACAAGACCCGATCTTCCGTCTGAAAAGTCTCTAGCATCCACATACTGGACAAAATACGTCCTAAGGGATAATGGCACTGAAGACCGGTATCGTCGTCAGGGCCCCAATTATCCTGTAACACCTGACCCTCAGGAGTAAAGGGCTGATCTACTGACCAACCTTGCCAGTGTTCACGAGGATCCCAGTTTCCAGAAAATCCCGGGGTACCCATTTGGCTGAAGGCAACTCCTGAACTGATGACCAGAAAAAAGGCTAGTAAAATATTGATGAACCTACTCATCAAACCACTTCAGTGCTAGCGAAAACCATTAGTAGTCCTCCTCTTCATCTGCTAACTCTAATTCACCGCCAGCACGAGGATTGTCTGCATTGTGAAAGTCAGTAATAAGACCTTTCGGTGAAAGCTCTTTTCCGATAAGACCTGGAAAATCTGCAAGATAACGTAGTGGCGACCAGCCACCAAAAACATTTTCATGCTCAGAAGTGATCAATGTCTTTTGTATACCGGCGTTGGTTAATGGGTTCACGTACTCCCAAACGACCTCACCCTCTGGGGTAATTTCCAGCAAACGACCAACACGAGCTAACTGCGCCATCGTGTTACCGTTCGGCATACGTTGCAAAGCTGAGCCATGATAACTACTAAAACCATCGGTCGTGTGATACATCCAGATAATCTGCTCGGAGAACTGTCTTGTAGGCGGCGCGATACCTCTTCCAGGACCGTCAGCACCTGGCATGGTGGTCGTATAACCTGCTTCGGGCGGGTTAACGTAGCGGCCCTGATCAACGCCGTTTGCATCAAGGTAAGGATTTATTTCTATTAGCTCTGCCTGTGGGTCGGGGTCACCCGCCCCACGAGGAACCGAAATGCCGTTATTGAATAACAAGAGATTGCCGGCACCGGGAAGCCCATCTTTGATCCATTGGATATCGTGGTTACCGCCCATTTGCATGTGTCCTGAAAATTCCTCGAGGGACCAGTTTTTCTTCGCATAGTACGGACTGTCTCCTTGGCCATAGATCGCTGGGTTCCCAAAACGATAGAGAAAATCGCCCGCTTCGCTAGCTGCGAGTCGCAAGCTTTCCTCGGGATTACCAGCAACGAACGTGCTGTCATGATCAACAATATAGATCTCGTTTGTTCTATTTGAACTGATGGCAAGATGACCGCTCGCGGGATTGTAATCAATGGCATTCAGATGGATATAATCGCGCGACACGACGCCCCAATTAACATCAAGCCGGCCAGGATAATCGGCAACAGTATTATTAGAGCCGACATAGTTGAGTGCGCTAGGCGAGATATCCTGTACCAAGTGATCCGTGAAGTGATATTCCCAGACAACGTCGCCATTGCGATCTACCTCCACGATGGCATCTATTTGTGCCCCTTCGTACCTATCTACTACTTCTGGATCGGCACCGAGCGCGATGACTTCCTCGTGTGTCAGATCAACGTTAGCTATAAAAAGAACCGTATGATCCTGTAGCTCAGAGTTGTAAATTCTTAGAAAATCGTGGTGTGGGTGATAAGAGGGTCGCGTTTCAATGTATTCCCATATCACATTACCGTCCCAGTCGGCCTGAACGAAATGCGATGGCCCTTTCGCCCCTATCATTGAACCATCTTCGAGTAGATAGGCGTCAGTGAATCCAGGCCAATAATTCACTACCTCCCCGGCCATATCGATCAGATAGGCGCCAGCGATCCCACGTACCCGAGTCCTAACAAATGAGTAACCAGGCTGGGTCTTCTCTTTATCCCAGTAGATTAGCTCCGTAGGTCCCCGCGAAGATTCATAAGCGGACAGACTAGTTACCGCCAATAAGAAAAACCCGGAAACGGCCCCTACTGAAAGACTCAAAATTCCACCTTTCATAATTCACACTCCTGCGTTTATGATGCGACCTGTAATCTCCGAGGGAGTAGGCCTTTATTTTTTTCATTTTAGCCGGTCACGGACTAGAATTTCCTAAGTATATTACGCCTAATATGCCCGAAACCAAGTTCAAATGGATAAAGTCTTATGGTAGGCTCGGAAAAGGATAAATATCATGTATTACAATCGGTTAACTTTATCTATGGCGCTGCTTCTGGCAGCTAGCTGGGCTTCTGCTCATCACTCCGTGTCTGCTGTGTTTGGCGATGAAATCATTGAATTAACCGGCATTATTACGGACATGGACTGGATTAATCCACATACTCACATTTACCTCGATGTCACTGACGAAGACGGCAATGTTGTGACTTGGGAACTTGAGTCCTCACCGACCGCGATGCTCCGCAAAGGCGGCCTGACGAAAGCTAAGATCATCGGAGACGGGCGGCCGGTAACGGTTCGAATTCAGCCCGCACGTCCTGAAGCCCGAACGCCGTATCGCGCCTACATGAAAAAGATCACCTATGCCGATGGGCACTATTACGTGCTGAGCGCGGAGGATTAGCGTCCTACTGCTCAAAAAGCCAGGGGAATCAGAATGAACAAAATCGTCTCAAGATATTTGATCGCAATGGTAGCCACCCTATGGGTCGCCCCCACAACAGCAGCCGAAGCACCCCGTACATCCGACGGACATCCGGATTTATCAGGCACTTGGGATAATGGGTCAGGTATCGACTTTGTTGAGGCAGTAGTGGACGGTGACTCCGTGTGTCTTCGCGGTTGCGCAACAGGTCCACGGCCAACCCAGAGCGGGGACCGACCAAACTACAAGCCCGAGTACATGGAGAAAGTAGCAGATTTGGACGAACGACAGATTGAGGAAGATACGGTATTGCGTTGTTTCTACCCCGGCCTACCCCGAATCGGGCCTCCGGATAAAATTGTGCAAACGCCGAACGAGATTGTTTTTCTCTACGACGATTTTTCCGGCAACTATTTTCGAATTGTGCCTATGGATGGTCGCCCGCATCGAACTGATGTCGAGCCTGGTTTCCTTGGCGATGCCATCGGTTGGTGGGAAGACGATACGCTGGTCGTCGAGACAATAAACTTCAATGACGATACCTGGCTCACCGACGACGGCTCATTCCACACCACTGACCTGAAAGTTATCGAGCGCATCAGCCGCGACGGCGATACGCTTCAGTGGCTTGCAACTGCGCACGACCCTGAGATTCTGGCAGAACCCTGGCAGCTACGACCCCGTATTGCGCGGTTAACCGACGACGAAATCCTTGAAGCACCACCCTGTATCGACCGGGATCTCGATCATATTGTCGAAAACATTCATCACGACAATGTAAGGTAACCGAGGCGCAACAGCCTAAGTTATAGCTCACATACGACCTTTCATGGCCGCTATTATTGCGTCATGATATCTGTGATCTTGCCTTGCGGTGTAAGGTCTTTGCCAACCAGACCCGGATGATCCGGTGCGATCCAGTGTGCTGTAAAAATTGCGTTGTCATCAGCATCTGACATGGTCTTTCTGAACACTTGATCAGGCGTAGCCCCTTCTGGCAAGGATGCCATAACCGGAACAATGTATTCCCACACAACATCTCCATCAGCTGTTACCTGAAACACATGCCCCTGCCGACCGGCGATTCCTAACGTATTACCATTAGCTAAACGCTGAACGCCTGAGATATTGCGGCTAAAAAAACTGTTGGGTTGACGAGAAGCAAAAAGCCATACCACCTGTTCAGCGGGTCCACCAGCTTCCATCTCCGGAAGGTAGGGCGCGTTCGGGTAAGCCCCGTCGTAAGGATTAACCTCGATAAGCTCCGAACGGTATGCGCCAGCATTTCGAGAACCATTATTGAAAATCAAAAAATTTCCCGCGCCTGGTAAGCCTTCTTTTATCCACTGCGTATCATGATGATGGAAGAGCATTTGGTCACCTTCTGACGCAATGTTGCCATCTGCGTTATAGCTAGGAGCTTCACCGGAATCGTAGAGACCAGGATTTCCCCAGCGAAAAATAATGTCTCCTCCGGGCCCCGCCGCCGCCGCCTTACTCGCCTCAAAGTCACCAACCACGAACGTACCGCCATGATCAATCACATAAAGCTCTCCCATCCGATCGTTGTTGAGGACGATCTGATCGAGCGTCTGGTTATAATCCAAAGCGTTCTGATGAATGAAGTCGCCCCTTAGGCCAAAACCCCAGTTCATATCAAATCGCTCCGGGTGCTCGGCGAGCACGCCGTAGTTAGGCCACTCGGGATTTTTATCTTGGATCACGTGATCCAACGACCACCATTCCCAGACGACGTTGCCATTTCTGTCGACTTCAACTATGCCGTCAGGCGCAGCGTCCCACTCTACCGAAGGGTCAGCGCCAGCAGCCACGGCCTGCTCTTGGGTCATTGGAAACTGAGCAGTATAGATAATCGTCCAATCATTTAGATGATTGTTCCAGATTCGCTTAAAATTATGGTGATACCTGTATCCCTCGCGTGGGTCAGCAAATTCCCAGACCAGGTTACCGTCCCAATCAAGCTCCTGGATTACGCGTTCACCCTCATAGCGATGAGCAGCGTTACTCAGTCCCTGAATGATACTACCAGTCTCAGTCATTCGTGCAGTCTTCTCCAGTATATAACCTTGGCCCTCGTAAACAGGGGGGACCGTTTTCCACTTGTTGACAACGTTACCTTCGATATCTACGAGGTAGGTATATTCGTACTCCTCTAGATGTGGCCAAGACGAGAACAATAGATACCCTGGAGAAACCCTTGACGGATCTGAGTAAATCACCTCTGTAGGACCGTGAAACGACTCATAGGCAGCTGCAGAACCAAGCACCGTAGCCGAGAAAATTGCTAGTGATAGCCCAAAACTTTTAAGGCTTTTTTTATTTCGCATCCTGATTATCCCCGTATGATTACGTTGTTCTTTTTGAAGGCATGCTAACGAATCCCAAAGTAGCATGGGCTACTAGAAGATCGCTTCACCGTATCCGACAACGGTAAACGCTTCAATTACACAATCCTAATTACTAATTCGACAATATTTACTGAATCCGCATTTAAAGACGGTGATCGTAATTCGCTGCATCGACAGTACAACCGAACTCGAGTATCTCGAAGTCCACACGGAAAAACTCAAAGCTCATGGTAAAGGAATCGGTGTAATTGACAGGATCGGTGTGCAGAATATCGACATAAAGCAAATCGCCCTCCGCCCGGAATCGCTCCTCCATACGCATCTGAGTTGACTGCGGGTAGCCTTCAGCTGCACCGCGCGTCTCTAAAAAACCTACCTCTGAACCGGCGGTTTCGATCACGAGCGTATCACCCTCGTAACGACCAATTGACCGCCCAAGATGTGGGTAATCAGCCGCAGTAAAGGGCGCGTCATCCAAATGTAACTCTGGGTCTAGTGGGATCCGTCGTTTAACATCCATATACTCGAAATTGATCTCTACATGACTTTCGTGAGGACGAATTTCGAACGGCGGATCAGGAATACCAATGACATTAGTCAAGCTACCCGGCTTGCACTGCAGATCAGGATCATCGCGAAGTGGCACATAGTCAGCGACGGCTTCCTTCCCGATTGTTGTCAGTTCAACATCAGGGCGTGACGCCGACAGCTGCATCCATGCGCCATCCAGCGCGCTACGTTGCGCTACAGCACTGATCGGTAGTACGAGTAATAACGCCGGTGTGAGCGCAATAATGACAACGCGTACATAGTTAGTTAGAGACATTTTCCTATCGCTCCGGCGCTTCACACTCGCGGCCATCTGAGCTGTTCAAAGCCTCACGAAAAGCAGCGTAGCCGCAATCGCGAAGCGTCGAACCATCAGCAAGAACAAGGCTCCTTGCGTAACCAACGTTCTCGAGTCGGCGACTCGGAATCATCGTAACCGTAACTTCCTCCCCCTCCTTAATGCTCTCGACATTGACTCCTCGGCGTATTAAATCGTTTCTAGTGCCCCATTCGACAAGCCAATTCGATACGCTCCCATCCTCCTCAACGACATCCACTTCTAGGTGAGTGTGCGGATTTCTGAGGTGAAACGCCGTTAGCGTACCAGTAATTTCGACTCTGAGGCTTCTATCAAAGTTAGCGGTTACGGAGTGATGAGCAAATGTAACTTGGCCACCTACAACGACCATGCTAGAGAAAAAAACTAATTTTTTCATGCGCTCGAACATCATTGCTCCCATTGCGAAAGAACCACCTTGAGTGACATCGGGAAGCCTAGTTAGCGAATCGGTCCCGGATTAGTTAATCGCATTCCATCTTGTAGCGCTGCCTCTTCTAAATACAGGCTGTTGGGCCGATAACCAACACGACCCGTTACCGTGACAACCTCACCAACCTCTAAGGCCTCAAAATCAAAGCCTTGTCGTTCGAGCGCAATACGAGCCAACATTTCGATCAGCCATTCCTCGACTATACCAGCCTCATTCGTAACTTCTAGAATGAAGGAACAATGCGGATTAACCCAGAGAACCGACTTGATCTGGCCCTCGATGGTAATAGTCTCGTCGGAAAAATTGAGCGTGGTGGAATGATGGGAATTCACGGCTACAGGTAGCGCAGATAGCGCGAGACTCAGAAATATTGCGATACGCATAAATATCTCCCAGGAACCCTCTAGTAGGTCGGGTGAACGCGGCTAATAACACGGTCCGGGTTGACTCCAGCTTTAGGAACAAATTTCTGTACGCGACCTGTATTGACTTCTGAAATGTAGAAGTTTCCTTCTTCGTCAACAGTCATACCGTGGACACCCCACATACCGCCGGGGAAAGTCCCCCAAGTACCCCAGGAGTCTAAGAAATTCCCGTCGAGATCGTACTTAAGAAGCTTCGTTGTCCCAGCATCCATAATCCACACTGCACTATTTGCCACGATTAAGTATTGGACATCCGACGGAGGTTCACCTACTCGCCATTGATCAAGAAAATTACCGTTCTGATCGAAGACCTGTATTCGATTGTTCATTCGATCACTAACGTAAACCCGACCTGACTCCAGATCGATATCTATTCCGTGTAAAGCATTGAAGTATCCCGGACGTATATCGTCCGGCAATGTGCCTTCCTGGCCCCACTGCAACAGATAGTTACCATCGTGGTCGAACTTCATTACCCGAGAATTCACATAACCGTCAGTGACAAATATCGCGTCCTCTGAAAACGCCATAAAGGTTGGTCTTGCGAAATGGTTTTCATCTTGCCCAGGCTCGTTTGGCACACCGAGCGTCTGCACTATCTCTGTGCCGTCGTTGGTAAATTTGTAAATAGCGTGAGCGAAATCGTCAACGATCCAGATATGCTTATCTGGATCATAGGGATTTACATGCACAGCGTGCGGCTTAACCCACATCGAATCCCATTGATCCCATGTCTCAACAATATTCCCTTCGCGATCGATAACAACTACACAATGTTCCCAACGCGCATCCACACCGCGCACATAACCCGCGCTCTCCCACAGATCCCATCCGTGGTCATTGTTATGATCAGGACTAGCCTGAGTAGCGTCTCGCCATGGCATAGTGTTGTCTCGCCACGCGTAGTTGCGACCGACTGGAAATAGCAGGCGGGTACCCTGATCTTCGACAAAACGAATCTCGGGTCGATCAATCTTAGGTAGCACCCCTCTCTGAATAACAAATATCCGATCCGCACTCTCTGCGAAAATTCCCTGGATAGCGCCCCACGTCCAGTCCTCGTTCCCAGGCAAGGTAGAAATATCCTTCGGCCAATCGAGAGCGGGTTCGTACGGTCCAAAAGGGTCTTGTCCACCCTTTTCCGATACTCCACTTTGCGCAAAAATGGGTGGCCCTATCAACTGAAATAACCCAATAAAACATAGTATAATCAAAGTTTTATACATCAACATTACTCCAACTAAGTTCGATGATTGGTTTGCTGAAAGACTCACTCACCATCGGGACATACAGAAACAGTTACTCGAGAAAGTGGATCTTATGACTGTACACTGCTTCGCTCTAGGAATCTTGCCTGTCGAACTATAGGTTTTATTAGTTGTTTGCCTTGTCTATAGTTCCTTTTGTAGGTTTTCTCATACTAAAAAGATTCTAGATCTTACGGCATAAAACCATAGTTAATACCGAGGATCTAATGCAACTCTAAATTCGGAGGGAGAAAAATTCATGACGAAACCACGTTATTCCGGGCTGTTGACGATAATCTTAATGATGTCGACCGTTAGCCTTGCCGCCGATCGGCCCAATATCGTTTTGATGATCTCTGACGATCAGGCCTGGTATGGAACCTCCGTACAGATGCATCCCGATATGCCAAACTCTAAGAGCGACTTTTACCGCACACCGCGTCTGGAAGAACTGGCAAGTCAGGGGATGAGATTTACAGACGCCTATGCCCCGGCAACCGTGTGCTCGGCGACTAGAGCGAGCCTACAAACCGGTATGACTCCGGCTAAAAATCATTGGACAAAAGCAGCGCCAATCGCAACAGCTAGTAATAATTTCCCATTGATCCCCATACAGCACCGTAAAGCGCTGTCTACAGAGGAAATCACCATAGGCGAAGTGCTACAGACTGCAGGCTATAGAACTGCGCACTACGGTAAATGGCATCTCCTCGGTGGAGGCCCGGCGATGCACGGGTACGATGAGAGCGACGGGGAAACTGGTAACGCAAACGCCGACCCGCTGAACGACCCGGACAACCCATTAGATGTTATCGGTATGTCAGAACGCGCACTAGATTTTATGCGCCGTGCCGACGAAGCGAATGAACCGTTCTTCGCACAGATTTCCTACTACCCGCTGCATGTCCAACAAAACGCATCGCCCGAGACTATTGCGCGCGTAGAAGCGCGGCCGAAGGGTGAGGTCCATTCCAATGTTCTCATCGCAGCTATTACCGAAGATCTAGATACTGGAGTAGGCGTCCTTATGGATGGCCTCGATGAGTTAGGGCTTAGCGACAATACGTACCTCATTTATATAGGCGATAACGGACACCGTTCGGGCGACAACAACATGGCTAATAATCGAGCGGACAATCCGGCTCCGCTAGTTGGTGACAAAGGCAATGTGTCTGAGGGCGGTATCAGGGTGCCGTTCATCATCAGGGGACCTGGTATCGAGCCTAGCTCCTGGTCACGCGTCCCAATAGTTGGATACGATCTATTTCCCACCTATGCGGAATGGGCAGAGATAGATTCATCCGATCTTCCCGCCGGAATTGAGGGTGGAAGTATCGCCTCAATTCTTGCTAACGGTGGCGACGGTGAAGTTGAGCGTTCGACAGAAGAATTGATCTTTCATTTTCCCCACTACCAGGTCGGTAGCCCACAGACCGCGATTCGGCTTGGCGATTACAAGCTGATCAAATATTACGAGGGAAACAAGACGGCACTGTTTGATTTGTCCGTCGACATCGGTGAGAAACACAATCTTGCCATGAAGATGCCGGAGAAAGTTGCGGATCTCGAAACGCGACTGGATGCGTACCTCGCATCCGTGAACGCCGATATACCAATCATTAACCCAGACTATGATCCCTCAAAACCGACTGGATTCACCGGAAATCGACGTGATCCTAATCGGTTTTTCCCGCATAACGCGGCAAGAGATGTTAAACGACTATATTTTCCGGAGTGATTGCAAAAAATCAGTTAGTGGATTTTCCTTCATTGTACTGAAAACTCGTTAGTGCCTCCTAATAAAAATGGTAAATAAGGATAGAAATGAGATGAGAGTTAAGATCAATCTGTTGATATTATTTCTAGTCGCTGGACTCCTCGGCTGTTCGCCAGATAACTCGACACCTAACGAGGATGCGGCGAGCGAAGTAGCTATGGCTACAACCACCGCCACCTCTCGTCCGAATATTCTATTTGTTATCGCTGACGACATCGGCTTCACGGACCTCGGCGCATTCGGTAGCGAAATCTCGACACCCAACCTTGACGAACTCGCGTTCGGTGGATTGAGACTCAACAATCTTCACGCGGCACCCGCTTGCCGGACCACGCGGCTTATGCTGATGTCGAGTGCTGGGACTGTCGCAGCTAATCACCCTTTACCGGAAGCAGCACGCGGCGGGGTGCTCAGCCGGAGCTACGCGACGATTCCTGAACTGCTTCAGGACGCAGGCTATGCAACTTACGGAGCAGGTAAATGGGACCTCGGTAATGTGTCGGGCTACACTCCGGCAGATCGCGGATTCGATCAGTCCTGGATGCACCTGGGTGCTTCTGCCAGCTACTTTGCCGAGGATTTTGGATGGAGGGGAAGGACTGCGGAGGACCTCGGCTACGAGGACAACGGCCGTATGGTGGAACAAGCCGAGCTACCAGACGATTTCTACGTTACCAAGCACTACACGGACAAGATGCTCGAGTATCTGCAATCAACAGAGGACGGAAAGCCCTGGTTCGCATATATGCCTTATACGGCACCGCATTGGCCGTTGCATCTCCCAAACGACGAATGGCTTAACCGCTACGCCGGCCGTTACGACGACGGCTACGACACTCTGCGGAATCGGCGTTTCGAACAAGCCTCTGAGGTAGGTGTGTTGCCTCCGGGCTCAAACCTAGACGGCTTTCAACCAGTAGCAGCACCCTGGTCGAACTTAAGCCCGGATGAGCAACGCCGCTACTCGCGCGCTCAGGAAATTTATGCGGGTATGGTTGAATATCTCGATATGAGCATCGGACGCATCATCGATTACCTCGAAGAAAGCGGGCAATTAGACAATACAGTCATCGTCTTCACGGCAGATCACGGTGCGTCGGGTGGTGAGCACGGTGTGGAAACAGATCAAAATCCAGTTTCGGGCGGAGGGCCTCCGATGCCGGATTTCATCGACAACAGCTTGGAGAATTTCGGCAGGCCCGGATCGTTCATTGACCATGGCCGCGGATTTGGAGAAGCTGCAACGGCACCGTTCAAGCATCAGAAAGGAGCATTAGACGAAGGCGGTCTTCGGGCTGCGGCGTTCGTCCACTACCCGGCGGCTATCGAGGCGGGTGGCGTCAGCAATGCGTTCATGACGATGATGGATTTCCTACCAACCTTTCTCGAGATCGCTGGTACTGAACATCCTGGCGCCGGCCCTTACCGTGACGGCCGGGAGATTAACGATATCGTCGGCCGTTCGGCGTGGCCGCATGTAACCGGACAGGCGTCGACTATACATTTACCGACAGACTCAGCAGGTTGGGCGGCCGGGAGAGAGACAGGCGCGTTAATCCGTGGCGACTACAAGATCATTAACCGGCCACCTCCAGGCGGCGGTATGGGTCCAACACCGTGGCGGCTCTACGACTTGGCCACCGATCCCGGGGAGAGGCACGATATCTCTGCCGAAAATCCCGAACTCACAGCAGAACTCGTCGCAGAATGGGCAACCAACTGGCGCTGAATAAGTACCGCTAGATTCGCCTAGCTGAAAAGTAAGTCGGCCTAGGCAACTACCAACTTTTTAGTGGCTTAACGCCAGTCGTTCTCCCATTCCTCAACAAGCTCGGCGGTCAGACGCGGGAACAGCGCCGCGAGGTCCCGGGTCTCGCCGGGGTCTTCGGCGATGTTGTAGAGTCGCCAGACGGTCACGCCCGTACCACTCGGCATCTCATCGTTGATGAGTTTATATTCACCGCGGATTAACGCACCTTGGCCACCACCGGCTGACCAGCCCGCAGTGTCATCAGGTGAATGTACTGTGGGAGCGGCACCTGTGAGGTGCGGCCAAAATGATCGCCCCTCAATTGCCCTGATCTCGCGCCCGTCACGGTAAGGGCCGGCGCCAGGATGTTCAGTACCAGCGATCTCGAGAAAGGTTGGTAGGACATCCATGATGGTCATGAAGCTGTGATTAACCTCACCGCCTTCGATAGCCGCCGGGTAGTGGACGAACGCCGCAGCCCGAAGACCACCTTCGTAGATTCCACCCTTTCCACCCTTAAGAGGTGCCGTAGCCGCCTCAGCGAATCCGGGACCGTGGTCAATGAACGATCCACGACGGCCAAAATTTTCAAGCCGATTATCTCGATTGGCCACACTGCGCGGATCGACGCGGCTCTCATCTAGACCAGCGGAGCTGCCAGAACCACCGTGGTCGGACGAGAACATGACGATGGTGTTATCTAACTCACCGCTCTCCTCAAGGTAATCGATCAATCGGCCAACACTCATATCGAGATATTCGATCATGCCCGCATAGATCTCCTGGGCACGGGCTCTACGGCGCTGCTCATCCGGGGTCAAGCTTGCCCAAGGAGCCGCCGTCGGCTTGTATGACTCCAGTCTGCCACCTTCTGGAATAACACCCAGTTCCTGAGCCTTCGCAAAGCGTGCTTCGCGCAATACGTCATGGCCGGTGTCGTAGCGACCAGCGTAACGGTCGATCCAGTCATCGGGTAGCTGCAACGGCCAGTGCGGTACCGTATAAGGCACAAACGCGAACCAGGGCTGTTCACCATCGTTCGAGCGCAGGAACTGGAGCATCTTGTCCGTGTAATACTCGGTAGCATAGAAGTCCTCGGGCAACTCATCGACACCTAAAGGACGACCATCCTCCTCGTAAGGCAGCGGATCGTCCCAGAACTTTTCAGCAAAATGGCTAGCGGACGCGTCGACGGCAACGAAGGAGCGGTCGAAACCACGAGTTGCCGGCGTATAGCCATCACCATCGCCCAAGTCCCATTTTCCAGCCATATAAGTCGTATAACCCGCGTCGCGCATTAACTCGGGCAAAATGACCCATTCCCGACTGAGCCGGTTGCCCCGCCGCCCAGACATCGGGTTGCCGATGATTTCTAACGCGGCACTAGAACCGGCACTCGCCATCAACATGACGCGGGTCTTCTGACAGTTAGCATCCGTGTGAAAGTTGGTCAGCCGCACGCCCGCGAACGCTAGCTCATCCAAATTCGGCGTCGGAATCTCACTACCAAACGGCCCAGTATCTGTGTAACCCAGATCATCGGCGACGATATAGAGAATGTTGGGTCGTGCACCGACAGGATCGCTCCCCGAACAACCGTAAAGGCCACCTAACACAACCAGCGCGAATACATTGAAGCTATAACGGCTCATCCCCACTCCTTGACACATTAGCAAGCAACCCCTTTGAACACGCCGACCGGTCGCTCAACTTGGGTTTGGAACCCAGGACTATATCCGCAAAAACCCGTAACCGGAAACCGTTACTCGCTACTGCGCACCGATCGGCCCTAGCGATGCCAGATCTCGACCGGCGAAAGTCGGATGCGACGCACTGTAACGAAAGGCCCTGAAAACGGGGTTGAACATCGGCGGCGCGTCGATAAACTCGTCGACGATCTGCCCATCGGTTGTCACAGGGTTGATGTATTCCCAGACGAGATCGCCGTTGGCGGTCACCTCGAAGATATGCCCCTCGGTATCAGCGCATATTAACGTGTTACCGTTCGGCAGACGCTGAGCGCCGGATCCGATGTGACTGAAGAAGTTCTGGCCGCTACGCGAGCCGTACATCCACACGATCTGATTGGATACATTCCTTGGCAGCTTGTGAGTATTCCGTAGATCTGCGGATTCCCATACGTAGTAACCCGCGTCGGGCGGATTCACATAACGCCCAGTGTCATTGCCGTTAGCATCAAGATAAGGATTGATCTCGTAGACATAGGACTGCGGCATACGCTCATGCAAATACTGCGCATTGTTAAACAGGAGGATATTACCTGCGCCTGGTAATCCATCAGCGATCCACTGAATGTCGTGAACGCCACCGATCTGTTTGTGCCCAGGACTCGAACCGTTCCAATCCTCGTTGATCGACGGCGGATCACCCTGTTCGTAACGGGCCGGATCACCGAAACGCCAAAGAAAATCCCCTGCCGGCCCAGCCGCTAACGCGATGCTCTGTTCAGGGTCGCCCGGCACAAACGTAGCACCATGATCGATGATGTAGACCTCACCGTGGACGGAATCGAACATCACCTGGTCCAGTTCCGAGTTATAGTCCATCGCGTTGAGATGTAGCCAGTCGCGGCGTACGGGTTTCCCGGGAAGGTTGACGTTCAAGCGGCCAGGATAATCGGCGATCGTCTTACCCTCTCCTACGTAGTTAGCCTTGTCTGGGTATCTGTCCTGAACCATATGGTCAACAAAACGCCACTCCCAGATAATCTCACCGTCCATATTGATCTCGACGATGGTATCGATCGAAGCCCCGGTATAGTCATTCGCCGGGTCGCAGCCCATAGCGACACATTCCTCCTGGCTCACATCTCTATTAGCAATATAGAACGTCGTCATCTCGCCAAGCTTAGGATTGTAGCGGCGGACGTAGTCATGGTGAGGCGTGTAATTCGGCCGCGTGTCCTGATAACTCCAGACGATGTTACCGTCCCAATCGACCTCGTGAAATCCTTCGCTGTCGCGCGCAAACAAGTTGCCGTTATCCAGCAACCGCGGATTACCGCCGATCGGCCAGCTATGGACCACGTTACCGTCCATATCGAGGGCATAGGTGGTCACATTTCCCTGTGATGAGAACACCGTGTAACCGTCAAATGCCCGCTCTTTATCGACATAGTTGAGACCGGTAACTGTTCGAATGGTCTCCGCATACCCAAGTGTCACGCTGCACATAGTAATAAGGAGGAAAATACCCACCGACAGCATAGCTTTAGTATTCATCTAGAATTCTCTAATTTGATATAGTCAGCATATCAGTCAACCTAGCGTGCGAAAACTGCGGATGAAAATTTACCAGATACCTACCGTGAGAGAGATGAATTTTTCTCGTCGATAGGCGTCGCGCAGATTGCAGGTACTAGTGTCTCACTAGTTATTGTAGTGCCATAGTCTGGTTTGGGAAGATCAAGAATCTACGATTATGGGAAAACATGCCTTTCGACTACTCCCGGCCTCGTTAGCTCTTGCGGTGTTCGTTTCGGCGACACCCGTGTCCGCCGCCAACATCCTGCTGATAATCGGCGATGACATGGGCGTCGAAACTCTGCGTTCCTACGGCCTAGGCGAGGACCCGCCCGCCACCCCCCATTTAGATGAGATGGCTCGCGAAGGTGTGCGTTTTAACAATTTTTGGTCGCAGCCTGCCTGTTCGCCAACCCGGGCGACGATCATGACCGGCCGCTACGGATTCCGGACGGGAATCGGGGCACCCGTTAATGCTCTTGGGCCGCTACCGGAACCCCCAGCCGTGCCCGACTGGGCTCTCGCCAACGTAACGACAGGGAATATAAGCGGTGGCATGGCCGGGGCAGTCCAAACGGCAATGGGTGGCGTTGGGCCTCGGTCAGCACCACGTAATGGATTAAGCGTTAACGAATACACGCTACCCATGGCCTTCAAGAGGTGGGCACTCGCCGACACGGAGACGTGAATTACTCGTATACCGTTCAATAGTGAGGCGCAATGAGGCCCGCGCCTGAGCAAGCTACGCTTGGGGGGGAGCAACAGCATGACAATAAGAGCACTACACTGGACCGTAGCCCTCGGTCTGACATTCGCCGCTATCGGCGGATTCCAACTACTCGGCGCACAGATCGTCGACTCTGAAAGTATTATTCTCGGACGGCCGACCACTAACTCCATCGTCATACAGGTGGCGGCAGCCGAAGGGTCACGGGTATTCGCTGATTACGGGCAAACGTCTGGTGAGCACCCGAATCGTTCGGCAATCACCGATGCCTCCGTTGATGGTCTCGGTGACATCATGATCGAGAATCTCGAGCCAAATAGCAGATACTTCTATCGCGTTAGTTATAGTGGAGGCAATGAGTCAGAATTCCGAATGGGCGAGCAGCATTCATTCCGTACACAACGGTCGACAGGCAGCTCGTTTTCTTTCGGAGTCCAAGGAGATTCGCATCCCGAGCGTCTAACCATCATGTACCATCCAGACCTCTATGCACGGACGATGCAGCTGGTTGCGGATGCACAACCTGATCTTTACTTCATGCTCGGAGATGACTTCAGTATCTCGAACCTGATGCCCGACTTCTATCAGGGCGATAGAAATGCTCTGAACCAGCAAGTTGTCGACAACGTCTATTTGAATCAACGAAACTTTCTCAGCACCATGGCTCACTCGACGGCGCTGTTTATGGTTAACGGCAATCATGAAGAGGCCCGCGGGCATTTTCTGAGCACGCCGCTGCACGACGTTTCCATTTTCGCAGGCTCTGCGCGCACGCGCTTCTTCCCTCTACCCGCACCGGATAGTTTCTATTCGGGGAGTTCGGAATCCGTACCGGGCATCGGTTTGCTCAGAGATTACTACGCCTTCGAATGGGGCGACGCCCTATTCGTTATGATTGATCCCTACTGGAGCTCTCCTGTTCCTATAGGCAATTCCGGTGGCATGGGCGGAATGGGTCCTGGTTTTGGAGAAGAGTGGGACCGGCTTACGACTCGGGCGCCTGACCGTTGGGCCTCGACGATGGGCGATGCGCAGTATCAGTGGTTTAGAGAAACACTTGCCGGTAGCGACGCCAAATATAAGTTCGTCTTCACTCATCACGTCCTGGGTGTGGGGCGTGGGGGTATCGAGCTTGCGAGAAACTACGAGTGGGGTGGCCATGGCGCTGACGGTAACTGGGAGTTTGATGAGCAGCGCCCAGGTTGGGAGCTACCGGTACATCAGACAATGGTCAAGTACGGAGTGACCATCTTCTTCCAGGCTCACGACCATATCTTCGCTCACCAGGAGCTCGATGGCGTCGTTTATCAGTCTGTGCCTAACCCAGCCGACGACACCTATACGGCTCGCAACAGAAATGCCTACCTGTCCGGAGGCGTCCTGGACAATTCGGGATATCTAAACGTCACCGTCTTGCCCGAAAATGTACGGGTCGACTACATCCGTTCTTACCTCGCGGAAGATGTCGTGGGCACTCGCCAACACGGGGAGGTGAATTATTCCTATAGAGTGGACTAAGCAGTGTCAGCGATCTCACCAAGCGGACCATGATTTTAATAACCATTTTGTGAATTTCCTACTATCTTATAGCCTTGAAAAATTATGATGTAATAATTCTGGGCGGTGGCGCCGCGGGACTTATGTGCGCCATCGCCGCAGCTGGTCGTGGCCGTCATGTTGTTGTACTAGAGGGCTCAAACAGAATCGGAAAAAAAATTCTTATGTCGGGTGGAGGGCGCTGCAATTTCACTAACCTGAACTGTGACCCTTCCCAGTTTATTTCTACTAATACTAAATTTTGTGTTTCCGCCCTGAGTCGGTATACACAATGGGACTTCATTGCGCTGGCAGAAAAGCATGGTATTCCCTATCACGAAAAAAAGACCGGACAACTCTTCTGCGATCGATCTTCGAAAGATATTGTTACTATGTTGATGACGGAATGCCAACAGGCAGACGTATCAATATTGACGCACTGTGACACTACTGCAGTTCGGTATAAGGGGTGCTACAAAGTAACGTGCAACACGAATGAGCTTTCTTCAGAATCTCTGGTAATAGCTACCGGCGGACTGTCTATTCCAAAGATGGGAGCGACAGATTTTGGCTATCGGCTGGCCAAACAATTCGGACTAAAGGTGCATGAGACCCGTGCAGGTCTAGTTCCGTTTACATTCACCGGTGCGATGCAAGGATTGATGGAACGTCTATCTGGTGTCAGTTTGTGCGTCGCCCTTAGCTCCTCGGATATAACTTTTATAGAGAATGTTTTGTTTACACATCGTGGGCTCAGCGGTCCAGCTGCGTTACAACTTTCTAGCTATTGGACACCTGGTAGTGAAATTCGTCTCAATCTGTTACCTCAGCGTAAGGCCGACTCGTTTTTACTGAACGCTAAAATCGAACAACCTAGAGTAAGACTACGGTCCGCCTTATCTAAAGTATTGCCCCGAGCATTAGTGCTTGAGTTGGAGCGACTGTGGTGGCAGCCAGAGGCGGAAAATGTTTTAGCTGAAATTTCCGATATGTTTCTACGGCAGGTGGCCTCGCAGTTACACAACTGGGAAATCAGGCCTGCTAGCACCGAAGGGTACCGCACGGCAGAGGTCACACTGGGCGGTATCGATACCAATGAACTCTCGTCACAGACAATGGAAAGCAAGCGTCAACCAGGGCTGTACTGCATAGGCGAGGTGGTAGACGTCACAGGGCATCTAGGGGGGTTTAATTTCCAGTGGGCTTGGGCATCTGCCCAAGCGGCAGGAAAGGTAGTCTGAAGTAGCCAAAATAAAGGTGTGAACGTGAAAAAAATCGCTGTGTTTGCTGATGTCCAGAATATATATTACACAACTCGAGAGGCCTTTAAGCGTCAGTTTAGTTACCAGAAACTATTGCAACACATTGGTGAAAAGGGTGAAGTAGTTACCGCAATTGCCTATGCAATAGATCGCGGGGACGACAAACAAATCAAGTTCCAGAACGCGCTCAAAAAAATCGGGTTTGTTGTAAAGCTCAAACCCTATATTCAGCGCAGTGACGGTTCGGCAAAAGGCGATTGGGACGTAGGCATCGCGATTGACGTTCTAGATACCGTGAAGGACGTCGATACCGTAGTCTTATTGTCCGGAGATGGTGACTTCGACCTATTATTGAAAAAAATAAAGAAGGATTATGCTGTTCATACCGAAGTTTATGGCGTGCGATCACTAACCGCCAATACACTTATTTATGCTGCTGACGAATTTCATGAAATTAATGAGGGCTTATTACTCTAAACTAAGGGATAGCATGTTAATCGACGTGCTAACGCTGTACTTAGGTCTATAAAAACACCGTCTGATCATGAAAAACGAGGTAGACAAGTTACTAAATAGGCATAAGCTACTCGTTCATTCCGAACATAAGCGTGTAACTTCCCATGCTCAAAGGAAGAATGGGAATTGGATAATCAACACGTTAATGCTAGAAGATTGCTCTGTTCCCTTTAGGTTTAAACGTAAAACTTCATACAAAAACCTTAAAGGAATGTTTGTTAACTTGACGTACTACCCAAATACCGAGATGGTTGCGGGTATTGAAGTGGAAGTCATGAACGTCGTTCGCATTAGAACAACTTAATGTTTTGTAACTGCGACAGACAAAAAAAACAATAGACCATGGAGATATAACGAGATGAACAAGCTTCGATACGCAATAGTTTTTATAGGAAACATATTGGTCCTGCCCGTGTTAGCCCATCACAGCGATGCAGGAATGGACATGGACTCAATCATCGCCTTTGAAGGAACTGTTAAGGAGTTTGTTTGGCGAAACCCGCACGTCTATGTGATCGTTGAAACCGAACAAAGCGGTGAACCCATTGACTGGGAGCTACAAATGGGACCGGTCAATGTCAGCTCAAGACGGGGCTGGTCTAGCGACTCTTTAGCGCCTGGAGACCAGGTCACAATACGAGCAGTTCCGATGAATAACGGCCGACCTTACGGTCTCCTACGGTCAGTCGATAAAGAAGGTTTTTCCCTCGCTGCAGAAACCCAAACACCAGAAGTCACTCCACCCGCATCAAACCTAGCTGGCAAATGGCTGACAGACCGCTCGACAGTTCAGTCATACCCTGGCGGCTTCGACGGTTTCTTCCACGCCCTACTCACATTGAACGACAAGGGTAAGACGGCCCAGGCAGCATACGATCCCCTATCCGAGGAGAATCCCGAAGCGACCTGTATCGGACGACCGACACCTGCGGCACTGGTTTCCACGGGTCTATATTTAATGGAAATTGACCTGAACCAGCAGGATGAAGTGATCATATTCCGAAGCGAATGGTTCGACGAGGTGCGAACGATCTATATGGACGGCCGCGGACATCCGAACCCCAGCGAGCGTTTTGTTACCGGTCATTCGATTGGTCGCTGGGAAGGAGACACGCTCATTATTGATACCGCGAACTTCGAAGATCACCGCTCGCCTTACCAAATCGGTGTGCCGTCAGGCGAACAAAAGCATGTAATAGAAACCTTTCGCCTGACCGAGGACGGTACCCACATTGACCTGGAATTCACACTGGAGGACCCTGAATTTCTAGCAGAGCCGATGGTGCATAACAGGCAATTAATTCACTCACCGCATCTGCAAATGTCGTACGGCGAATGTGATCCGCTCGCGACGAGACGCTGGGTTAATCCTTAATTTAGGTGGGACGGATTATCCTCTTGCCCAGATCGCATTCGACGTCGTTACCTATTCCGGCGAGGTACAACACTGGATGGGTGCGGTGACTGCACCAAACAAACTAGCCAGGGCTGGCTGGACCAAATCAACACTGAAACCCGGAGATGAAATCGAACTCAGCGGCCGTCGCGGCTGGAACAATGCGCAGGCGATGCACGTCAATCAGATTGTTATGGCAGACGGTCGCGCGCTGCAAATGAGAGAGCAGATCGGTGGTCGAACCCTCCCGTAGAACGGGTAGCAACTGAACAAAGGACGTAGGAGCGACGACCTCGACGCGAATTTTCGGCGGCAGTAGCAGCCTTACCGGGCACTCTTACCGATACGGGTCGTCCGAGCAGTCCTGGGGGATATTTTGTATCTCAAGGCCCGGAACAGCCATCCACGTGAGATACTTTATTGAAGGTGCCGTTAGCGTCGCCGGATCCGTCAGCGTAATCTCATAACTGAGCCGAAGCTCGTTCTCGCTAAGCGTAAACCGCTCAACCGCGAATGCATCCTCGCTCATGGGAACACCTGAGGAATCTTGCCATGGAAAGTTCATGCGGCTCGTCTCAACGACGAGGGTGCTGTCGTTCTCCCAGCGGCCAACGGAGAATCCCATATGGCTCGTAGGCTGTGTCGACGGATCGATACCATCCGCCATGTGAATGACGCGCTCGTTGTCCTCGAACTCTATCCGGAGAAGGATCGTGTCGCCCTGATCGACGAACTCCATGGGATAGGGATTCACCATGATCGAGGGCATTCCGCGCCGCTCGCAAACGACGACCCAGTTGTCGGCTATGTCCCAGGTCGCGAGTACAGATTCAGCTTCCGGCGTTAAAGATAGAGGTTCACTATCACAATCTCGATTAGTGCAACGCTCAAAACCCCCTACCCTCCATACGGTAAAGAGCCCTCTCGCCTCGGCGTTCGCCATCTCGGCCATACCCCATTCCCCAGTGCCGATGACGACCCGCGCATTGGGCCAGTGGGGATCGACAGCAGGACCGAGTCCTCTAAACAGTACCTCGGCTCCGTCCGCCATGAGGGCGCTGTTAACGACAAGATTCAACGGACGGCGATTGGACAGATGGCCCACTACACTGATGGCCTCGCCTACGTTTAGCAAATCGGCTGTGACACCACGACGCGTAAGATGATTCGGTGAGGTTCCGGCCATCGTCCAGAGTTCTTCTTCGCCCTCGTCGTTAGTAACCTGCATCGTCCAGCGAATGTGCGGGTTTGCGAATACGACATTGACGATCTCACCTTCGACCTCAGTGATGGTACTTCTATCCCATTCCGCCATTGAATGGTGCGCGGAGGCCTGCAGAGAAAGGGCGGCAGCGATTACCAACATAATCAGATTAAATGTGACTTTCATAATTTATAAATCCCTGTTTATTGATCAGTGCAGCCAGCCCAATTTATCTTAGCGCTCACGTTAACTAGTAAATAACCAACGACGAACAGGAATCCGCAATGTAATCGTCTACCGGATAATCCCGAATTCCGCGTAAATTGAGTGCATGTTTAATGCTCTTAGTATACTAAATATTAGTTATGGATTCGAAGTAATTAGTTCAAGAAACGGCTCGTATTATTAATGTCACAATCAGTAGCCAGCATTTCCAGATGCGGGGAGAAATACAAATTTTTTCTATTAGTGAATGGTTCAGCAAGGAATTCTGGGTCTTCCAGCGTGAATTCAGCCTGCATCGACACGCCATCATCGTTCAATCGATATCTTTCGACTACGTGTTTCTCCGATCCTGAAGGAACTCCTATTTGGTAAGGGGAGCGATGGTCATCAAAATTTCGGGTATCGACAACGAGCGTGTCTCCTTCCCAATACCCTATCGAGTGACCAGTAACGAGTGTTTCGGAGACATCTGGGTGGGCTCTTCCATCCATCCAGATAGTGCGTTCCTCGTTAAACCACTCACTGCGGATAACTATCTTCTCTTCAGCATCACTCAAATCGAATTCCAACAGATATCCCCCAGCTGAAACCAGCGCCGAAGGCGTTGGCCGGCCGACACAAGTTGCTTCGGGATTCTCGACAGAAAGTGGGTCGTAAGAATCAGCCGCCATCTTACCCGCTTCGGTCAGAACGAGATGACTCCTAAAAAAACAGTCAAAACCAGTATTACACGGTAGCCCTGCGTCGAGTTCATCTTCGGGTTGAGGCACGGCTCCGCTACGTCTACTGGTCCATATTCCAGCTAAAGAATCAGTTCGGACAGTACTAATTTCGGGCACGCTGGGAGCAACAACGATCGAATTACCGTCAGCTTTTGCAATGGAAGAAAGCTTGCCGTATTTCCTTCCATTCGTCGCGGGATTAACTCTGACCACGACTTCATCGCCCGGCACGAGAGAATTATCGTGCCAGCCTCTTCTTGCCAAGCCGTTTAGCGAGCTAAGCTGAACAGCCCAGATCACCGATTCATTATTTTCCATGACTTCAACCGATAGATAGACATGAGGCTGTCGCCAACTAAATTCGGTTACTTTGCCTTGTAGAGAGACTACGGACTTGTCATCGATCCCAGCGTCGCTATGATGGGCAAAAGTGGCATAGCAAAACCCAAAAGCGCCTACAAAAACTATCAGAATACGCTGTGAGGCAGTATGTTTTGTTCTCATAATCGCCTCCGGATTGCATCAGGGCGTGCAGTCATAGGGCTGCACAAACGCACCAGGCTGATACTCCCACCATTTGCTATTCACAGTCGGGGCATTGTTCGATTCCGGATTGACCAGGGTCGATGTATATAAAAGTCGATTGTGGTCAGCGCTCAGCTGAAATGTTTCATATAACTGAATCGGAGAATCGCTACCCTCAAAAGTGGTGGTAACCAGGAGCCTCTCTCCATCCATACGACCGGTTGAATAGCCGAGGTTATTTCTGATAATGCCGGGCGGCTCGTTATGGTCAATCCCCATATACACTTCACGTATGGTGTCGAACTCCTCTAAATGAATAACGACGACATCACCGTTATCGATCAGTTGTATCGGATAGGGCGCCGCTATCTGAGCCCATACGTCTTTGCTGGCACAACCGCCTGAACCCCGCTCATCTAAATAATCGATAAGAAATTCTCCACGTGGAAACCTCAGAGCCTGATGACTCCCTTCAGCGCCATAAACGGTGTTCCAGACAGCAAAAATTGACGTCGGTCGTTTAGAGAAATCCCGTTCGACCACACGTCCATGAAGCCGATCAGCATTGCCTATGCGGCTTGCTTCAGGCCATCGAGACTCGGCTGTGCGCTGAAATATAACTTCGCGATTATCTGGTAGCAGCAGATGGTTCATAAAAATATCGTCATCGCGGCTACGCGACCGGTAACCCGCTACTCGCACTTTCGTACCAACGGCGAGCACATCTTCAGTCACTTCCATCCGCGTTAGAGAGGCTACCGAGTTACTTTCAGTGGTGTAGACCCTTTCGTTGTCGCTCCCCTCATCAACAATGAAGCTAACTCGAACATGCGGATTTCTCCACTCAATCGAGCTGATCACCCCTTCAATCTCTATATCTGAATCAACATCGTAAATCGCTGACCAATTATGGTGTGCGCTTACATAATTCGACATCAGAAAACTTGATGCGATTAATATTCTTAGTATGTTCACAATCTTACTCTCCCAATTATCGCCTATCGTAACCAGCATTTTCGGGGACACAGCCGTATTCAACGACATCGTAGTTGGATCGTCTAAAACGATACTCAATTTCAACAGGTTCAATCAAAACGATCGGATCTATATAGGTAATTTGAAGCGCTAGCCTATCCCCGTCCCGATAGAATCGTTCGATACTGCGTAACGCGGCAGACTGGGGCACATACCGCCGAATCGTCGTCAAGAAACCAGGCGCAAACTCCAGGGTTTCGACGACGAACGCATCATCTTCGTACCAACCGATCGAATGACCCATTGTCGGCATAGCCTGGCCGTTAATATTGACTGTGCTAGGTTCAGGTTGTAGCCCATGGCCCTGTTGGCCAAGTTCAATGGTCCTGCGCAGATCAAACATCTCGTAGTTGATGGTGACCCGATCATGAAACTGTTGAAACTGGATAGGCGAGCCGGGATTATCCCAGATTCGTGATATACCAGACGGGACACACTCGAGGCTCGGATCATCCGTCAAAATATCGAACGCGTCATGACGACGACGACCTTCAGCTGTATAGCGCGCCTCAGTATAGGTATAACCCGCACCGGCACCAAAACTATCACTAACTGAGCCGAAGGAGCCGTCGAGCATCCATACACCCTCGAGATCGGGCTGCGCTACAACGTAAAATGGCCAAACCAGCAAAACTAGCCAATACTTCCCCCTATGAAAAACTCGTCCCAACCTATAATGCATATGCAGCCGTCCCGAGATGGCAATATCTAAAGCCTATAACATATTCCCATTGCTTGGCGATCCCCTACTACACCATCGGACCTACTCAATACGTTAATATGTACTCTAGAGATTTATAGAAGATTAAATGGGCTGAGATTTACGCGTATTCATAGCGACAAAACCAGTCGACTTCGCTAGGTTCTAGTCACGCGTCTGAGTTTCGATAAAACACGTAAGAAGTAATGGTTAAAAAACAGCACAATAGACTTCAGTCGGGATCGCCACAAGCTCAGACTTCGGCAAACATGCCGACTATAACTCCTGCGGTCAGCGCCAGCGTCCTTATCGGCGTCATCGCCTGTTTCATCCTTTCTGGCTTCGCAGCGCTTCTCTATCAGACGGCCTGGATGAGGCAGTTCTCAGTCGTGTTCGGAACATCGGAACTAGCGATCGCTACCGTGCTATCGGCCTACATGGCAGGCCTAGCGATGGGCGCAGCTGTGGCTGGACGATTCGTTGACCGCATCACGCGGCCAGTCCTCGTTTATGGGCTACTGGAAGCCGGCGTAGCGATATCGGCGCTGGCCGTGCCGCTGTTACTAGCGCTCGCCAACCTACTCTATATCGGCCTGCTTGGCGGACAGCCCGAACCCGCCGATGCGACAGGTATTGGTCAGTCAATGTTTTATCTCGTCGTAGCATTTATTGTTCTCGCTATTCCTACCGGCTGTATGGGCGCGACTTTGCCAATGCTAACGAAGTATGTCGTTTGCTCGGAGGAACAGATCGGGCCGCGTGTCGGCCTCCTCTATGCAATGAACACAGTAGGCGCTGTTGCTGGAACGGTAACCGCGGGTTTTCTGCTTCTGCCAGCACTCGGACTCAGCGGAACAGTCTGGGTAGGCGTTTTCGTCAATGGCATCGTGTTCGTTATTGCAGCGATGATCGCACGCTCGATAGCAACGACGACCCAGCCCCAAAACGATACTCCTAGCGTCGTCTCAGAACCTAACGCTAAAAAGACTCCAAACTTCGGGCTTATCGGGTCTTTTTGGATTTTACCGCTGATGCTGATCTCGGGCGCCAACACTTTCATGTACGAGGTACTGTGGACGCGGCTACTCGGACATATTCTCGGGGGCAGTATCACCGCTTTCTCCACAATGCTCGCGAGTTTTCTCGGCGGAATCGCAATCGGCAGTGCGGTCGCCTCCCGATTCGCCAAGGATTCCCGGAGCGCGCTCACGGGCTTCGTTCTAACACAAGGCGGGGTCGCACTCACCTCAATCTTCATCTATCAATTCATGCACATCGTAATACCAGAGACGATGGGGTTGCGCGGTAATGTCGCTCTTGCAATGCTGATACTACTTCCGGCCACTTTGTTCGTTGGAGCAACGTTCCCCTTTGCCGTACGAATTCTCGCTATAAACGAAGCCGATGCAGCTCCGGCCTCCGCACGCGTCTACGCATGGAATACCTCTGGTGCGATTGTTGGTGCGGCCATTGCGGGTTTCATCCTGATCCCCCTTCTGAAGTATGAGGGCGCGATCCGGCTAGCGGTAATATTGAATGTTGGGTTAGCTCTAGCCGCTTGCCTTCTCATAACGAGAAATCGTTTCCGTATGGCGATCTCTACAGGAATCGGACTCATAGCCGTTGCATTAGCCTTCCGGCCTGATCCACCCTACGAAATTCTTCGTGTGTCTCCAATGACCGAAAATGCTGTAGGCGAGATCAGATTCTATGAAGTAGGCCGATCGGCTACGGTTCTCTTGGTCGAGCAAGACGGTTATCTGAACCTAAGAACTAACGGTTTGCCGGAAGCCTCCACGAATCTCAAAGGCGCACCGCCAGCTCAACACAGTCAACAGCTTCTCTCCACCATGCCTGTATTGGCCCGGCCAGACACAAAAGACATGCTCATCGTTGGGTATGGCGCGGGAGTTGCCGTAGAAGGTGTCCCGCCTTCGGTCGAATCGATCGACGTCATCGAACTCGAACCCAAGGTTATCGATGCCAGCCGCTTTATTAGCGAAGAACGTAAGATCGATCCGCTGACAGATGACCGCGTCAATATCTACATCAACGACGCAAGAAGTGCGTTATCGCTAACGTCGAAACGCTACGACACCATAGTTTCTCAGCCATCGCATCCGTGGACGGCCGGCGCGTCGCACCTCTATACACGCGAATTCATCTCGCTAGCGCAAGACCACCTGAATCCCGGCGGAGTTTTCCTACAATGGATGAACACGCAGTTCGTCACAGAATCGCTATTGAGAAGTCTCTGCGCGACTATCCTGGACGTTTACGAATACGTACGGATTTACCAGTGGGATACGCAAGTCTTATTCTTTCTCGGTTCTGACCAGCCACTCGATATCGAGCGTGAGTTGAGCCGTACCGGGCGACCCTTGATAGATGATCCGACCCATTACCTACAAAGCGGCATTGGTTCTATAGAAGACGTCGTGGTCGCTTTGACAATGGATCAGGAAAACATCGAGAGATTCGCGCGCAATGCGCAACCGCTTACCGACAACTTTAATCGCATGGCAACGGAATCAGCAACAGCAATGGAGCGCGATGAAACGCTTTCATTCAGAGAACTCGTAGACCTGTCGGTAGTCTACGATCCACGATTGCAAACCGACAGTCTGATACACAGAAATTTCCCAGTTGACCTGAATTTTGGCTACATTTCGGAGCGCCTTGAGAGACAAGGATTCAAGAAACACGCGGTGGAACTTGCGGGGACGCTTGAGGGATTAGGATCACCGGAATCGTACTTACTAATCGCTATGGGACTCAGGCGTCAGGATGAAGAAGAGGAAGCGCAACGTATCCTTCGCGCGATTTTAGCAGCGAATCCGCAAGATCATCAGGCGCGCTTCGCGCTATTGAGACCCTGGCTGGGTAGGCTCGAAAATAACGACACGCCGGACTACGTTAAGGAAATTGCAGGTATGGCCTTTGGGTCACAGGCGGCTGTGCTTGAAGCGTGGGCTGCGGCCACTAATCAGGACTGGCAAAGGCTCGTGGAACTAGACTCGGATCTCGCGCAGGTAAGACCAACGGACCAGTGGTATCTCGAGTCGGTCAAACTACGTGTTGATTGGAGAATCAAGGTAACGACACCGGAGTATCAGCCACGCCTAGCTAGGGAGGCGGTACGGCTAATCGACAACGCAATTGCGATTTTTCAGGACCCAGATTTTTATAGTATGCGTGTAGCTGCGGCATTCGTAGCAAACGATGCCATCGATGTAATCGAAACCGCCCGGCGATTGTTCTTCATTTTCGATAGGGAGGTTGATAGCGCTATCGACGGTACGTTCACGCCAACGCGTCCCGTAATCGATGTCAAACTACGTCAGATAGAGGCAGTGCGCCAGGTTGTCGAACAAGCCAGGCAGGAGCAAGGTATTCCACTCTACAAGACGGAAAACCTAGATCAGGAACTCGCTAATATTATTCTCAGGCTCGAGCAACTAAGAGAAGACACGCCACCAGTATAGTAACGGCAGGTAACCAGCAGCCGACTACACAAGGGTTACCACAAAGCTTCTCGCGGCAATAAATACCTCCGCGAATAGAGGCCCAAGCCCGACGGTACTTAGTCTTCCAGTACTACGTGCGGGACCGCCGGCGGCTGAGGATTCAACGGACTCAGATCTCGGCCTACAAGCCCAGGATGATCAGGCGGAATCTTGGTCGTCCGGAACGTAGCATAAAGGTTTGGAGCGTTATCCTCGACTAGCCATTCATGATGCGGCAGGCTGGCCTCACCCGAATAGGGCGTCCAATATTCCCAAACGATTTCACCCTTCGGCGTAACCTCAAAGAAACGTCCCTGCGGTCCAGAGGTGATAAGCGTATGACCGGTTTCTAAGCGCTGGGCACCCGAGAGAAACGGCGAAAAGAACGACCTACTGTCGGGCGCTTGATAGGACCATACAGGAAATTCCGGCCCATATTGTCCGTCCTCACCCAACGAATAGCCACCATTACTATCGATAGGCAGCTCGAGCTCCAAGATTACCGAGTGAACACCAGAAACGCCCGGGTTCTGATTGCTGAATAGCGTGATGTTGCCAGCACCCGGTAGACCCGGATCAATCCATCGCACATCATGCTGATTGTGTAAAATTTGCGGGCGGCGACCGCCACGATCATAGTTACTGGCCTTGCCCCAACGATAAAGTATATCGCCACCCATTCCATAGCGGCCGCCACTACTACCTGCAGCCTCTTCCGTAGTGGTACTGCGATCCAGAATAAAAAATTCTTGATACCTATTAGCACTGATAACGATCTGATCTAGTTCAGCGTTATAAGCAATGCTGTTGAAATGCATCGTGTCGGCAGCACGCCTTGCGGCTCCTTCTCCGTCAAGCATTGTAATATCAGCTCTTGTTCGTAGCTGGGCAAGCTGTTGATCGGACAATTCATCAGCGATTGAGTCGGCATTGATGTCGAAGAGCTCCGGATGTTCTGAAATCACGCCGTAGTTATCTGCATCGGGGTCGAAATCCTGAGTATAATGATCCCAAGCACGCCATGCCCATACGATTTCAGCGCCATCAGAACCGCGGCGCTCGAGCTCTAGAATCACCTCGGGCCACAATCCAATATCACCTAGGATATCGGGTCGTCGTCCCGCCGCACGCGCTTCCTCTGCTGTCTTAAACTCCCATGCAATTGCGAGAATATTTCCATTCGGCAAAATTGCCGCATCGTGATGCAGCAAGTACTCATCGTTAGCCAGTCGATAATCCCAAACGAGTTCGCCATCCCAAGTGAACTCCTGAATCTGACCACCTTGACCGCCAGCATACTTGCCGTTCTCGACGACTATACCCTCACGAATCAAATTGCCATTGTCTAAAAGATATAGGCTGTGTCCTGTCCCATACTCTGACTGCCATGTATTAACGACTAGGCCTTCGTTGTCGATGAGGTAGCTCCTACCACTGATGATCGGGTTGAACAACAAGTAACCAGGCGAAGCGAGGTTCGTATTGACGCGCAAGCCACGCTCCTGCTCGAGCCCAGCTAGATTCTGCGCAGCGACTCGCACTGAACCAAGAGCCATTAACAGTACAAACACGCTCAACGCGGTCGTACAGAACATGACTTCTCTATAAGCTCTATTAGTCATTGAGCAGTCTCCAGCTAACTATTGTTATTACACGAATCTACCGCACTTAAAAATGGAAGAAAAAACGATTACCTCACGGCGATAATACACCTATGACTATTCGCTAGCCCGCAATTCCGTGATCTGGTCTCGTAGCGTTTCGTACTCAATACGCTCGGCAGTTGTCAGGTCGCCGCTTAAGAGATTTTCGTATTCGTAAGGATCATTCTGAAGATCGTAAAATTCTTCCTCACCATTAAAACGTAGCAGCTTGTAACGCTCGTTACGCATCGCATAATCCGCCGACTCAACTCCCGCAAAACCACCAAAGAATTCGTCAACATATAGCCAATCACGTGGCGATGGCGTGTCTGCATCAGCAAGCACCGGCATAAAACTAACGGAGTCATAGGTAACCTCGTCGGGTACGGTTGCTTGCACGTCGATCCCGGCCATCTCCATGATCGTTACAAAAAGGTCCGAAGCATTAACAAGCGCATCCGGTACTGTGCCAGGCTCAATCCCCGGACCGGTAATGATCAGTGGCGTATTCACGCCACCTTCATAAATCGTACCTTTAGCCCGACCGTTCCGGAATGGCGCACGCACATTACCGCCTGTCACATTACCGCCTGTAGTTCCATTATCGCCGAGAAAAATCACGTAGGTATTATCTCGAACAGGGGCGTCCATTGATCCCAGTAGCCTACCAATCTGCGTATCCATCGCTTCGATCATCGCATCAAAATAAGCATCGCTATCCGAAGCAGAGATTTCTTTCGAATCCAAGTTCGAGTGATCAGACTGCCAGTTCTCTTCAGGCGGCAGGTGTATTGGTGTATGCGGCAAGTTGAACGCAAACCACATAAACCAAGGTTCATCGCCCTGCTCTGCTATCCAATCAATCGCATCGTCAGCCTTGTCAACCGGTGTATAACCAATTTCACCGCTCACCACACCATTAATAACTTTATTCCACGAGAAAAACGAACTAGTGGTACCAGTAATTAACCCGGAATAGTGGTCAAAGCCGACGCGATTTGGATGCTCTATCCAACCGTTGGATCTATCAGCAAGATGCCACTTACCGATAGCCGCGGTGGCATAACCCAGGTCGGAATTAGCATTAAAGGCCATTGGCAATGTGTACTCATCGGGAAGTAACCCGTGGCGCGGCAAATCAAATCCCGCGGGCCGACGAGCCATTCCGCCAGCCATTCCGCCGGGAGCCGGAGAAGCCCATTCAGGGATCTCAGGGATTTCCGGCAAATCCCCACTACCACCGGCGGGCCTGCCGATACCCGTCCGAAAACTGTAACGGCCGGTGATAATCGCAGCCCGCGTTGGCGAGCATACCGGTTGCGCCCAAAAATTCGTGAAACGCATACCCTGCCGAGCCATCTCGTCTAGGGTCGCCGTCTTCGGCGGATTCTCCCCAAGACCATAGGATGCAAGGGTCTCAACACCCATATCGTCGCCGATGATCAATAAGATGTTTGGCGCGGCTTGCGCCGCCCCCGAAATAGTAGCCGCAGCGAAGAATGCCGCGACCACTATGCCAAGATAGCGCATATCAGTCCGCCGCAAAGCAGTAGAACAAACCGTCACCGCCCGTGGCAACCAAGCCTTCCTGACTACAGTTACGAGAACTGTGCACGGCGTTCCACGAAGCACTCGGTCCACCGAGACGATCGTGATGGCCAACAACGGCATTACCGGTGTCGTTGCTTGTCCAGTTACTACACGTGGTAAGAGCGCCGCTTCCAGCCGGCAAGCGCCCCGACGAATCAGATCCCGTGAGAATGTCATGGCGATTCGGCGAATCGCCGGCCCCATTTACCTCATCCCCATTCTCATCCAACGCGACAGGCTTACGAACATTGTTACGGTCCTCATGTAGTCCGTCGATGTCCCAAGCAACATAGACACCGTTCGCGTTATACCACGGCCCATCGCCGATACGGTCACGTGCATGAACGAGCCCCGCACCCATACCAGGCGCCTGACTTAGATAGGCGCGCCACGTAGCGTCCCCTCGGCCTGCAGCCGAAGCGAGCGCCTGACAATGCGCGTCAGCACCGGCAAGTCCACCCAGATTGCCGCCATCACCCGAACCAACACTAGTAATAAAGAAACTCATCGGCTGCTGATCCTGTGAAAGCACTGGAATTGTGATCGCAGCAAGAGCAATCAGTCCCAACAGAGGTTTAAAAATTTTCATATCAGTTTTCCTTAAGTTTATTGTCGCTAAATTAAAATATTTGACCAGAGTGGTCAGCTATCTTCATTTTATTTTTCTAACCTAGCGTCTGAACCAAATAATACCCCACAGACGCCGTTCACCGAATAAAGTTTGTTCCTAGTACTAAGCATCACCAAATCATGATCAGTGCCTATTCTCTAGGGTCCCATTCCGCCATCCCGTCTCTGCAGGTAGCTTCGGGCAAAAGTCCGACTTCGATCCGCCGCAAGGTTATAACGAATCTGTACCCCATCCTCATCTAAAAAACCTAATGACTGCTGAAATAATCCCTGAGGTAACGCATCAGGCGGCACAGTCGCTTCGGTAACATAAAGGCGGCTATTATGTAGATAGATCCCGGCAAACGTACGTGATTTATCTGGATTAGTAATCTGCAGCTGGTGACCCTCAATCATGTCGATGTGGTGCCATGCATCGAATGTTACTTCGCCACCACGATTCCTGAACTTCTGCGCCATAAATGCCGTAGCGCCAAGCTGGTCGTATATCCAAAGCCTTGGAGAGGTACCCTCATCGGTCCGGTCCGTCATCTCTAGATAGGTCTGTTGCGCCTCCGAATAATTGATAACAGTAGCCTGATAAAAGTAGTCATCAATCTCTACGGTATAAGTCTTCAAAGGAAAAATTGCACCGTATTCCGAATGATAGATCCCCTCGACGACCACAGGATCCGCAGGAAAATTAACAGAGAACAACTCTGACTCGTCAGTATATTCTGCCCACTGTAACTGCGCGGCAACCTGGGTCGAGACCAATAACAGCAACGTTGATAGGCCTTTTATTAAACTGTTCATATTCAGCTCCTTCGTTTCTTTATTGTGAATTAATGGAAACGAAATTTTCAATCAAATTCTCGGTCTACAATGCCATCTTCGGTCGTCACAAACCCTAATAGACATCCTGGAGATAGATCTCGGAGCGCATGGCAGCGGACCTTTATCCTATCGCCAGCCACAATATCGTCGCTCTCCCAACCACGGTTGCTTACCGCGGCAACACTACCACCTTCGAGCGCCCACATGGTCGACTCACCGTTCTCGCCTTGGACCTCAAGATAGATCCAGGTATGCGGGTTAATCCAGTGCACTTCGCGCACCGTACCCTCTAGGAGAGTGTAGTCGTTAATAAAATAATTACCATGCGAGTGATGCCCACTGGCAGGAACTACCCAGACAAACACGCTCATAAGAAAAGAAAATAAAACTCTCTGTAAAAACATTTAAATTTCCCTGTATTAGAAACTATTGTTTTTTATCGCTAACGATCATCTAAACGACATTTCAATCCCATTCTTTTTCTACCCCGCCTGGTGGCGTCAAAAACCCGAGAAGACACCCGCTAGCGCCATCTTTCAATTGATGACAGCGAACGGAAATCTTATCACCAGGCACAATCGAATCAGCTGATACGCCAGCACGTTCGAGCGCTCCTACACTACCACTTTCTAGCGCCCAAACCATAGACGTGCCCTCTTCGTCCAAAACTGACATATACACCCACGAATGCGGGTTCATGAAAACAAATTCTGTCACAACGCCCTCGAGATGAGTGTACTCGGTCAAGTTATAATTGCCGTGAGAATGATGCGCTAACGCTGGCATCCATAAAATAGCACAGGCCGCAATGAAAGAATTTTTTAATCTCATGCATTTATCCCTAGATCGACACTAAAAACCAACTCTTCATAGTGGTTTAATTTACGTTTACCGAAGGTCATCGAAACTTAGTTTCGGGACCTAGTAAGCATAACTCGCACATGGTTTCCAACACCTGTCACAGCATACGCATTCTCATCAAAATTATAGCGAATGCGTTGTCCCTCATCGTCGATAAATCCGAGCGACTGCTGGAAATGGCCCTGTGGCGGTGACGATACGGGCACGGTCGCATCGACAATGTACAGTTGGCGCTCGTGAAGATAGATGCCGACATAGCTACGTGAGCCATCATCATATGTCAGCTGTAGTTGATGTCCAGGTACGCGATCAATGTGCGCCCACGCGTCGAAGGTTACCTCGCCGTCTCTCTGACGATAAGCAGCCGCCGCATACGCGATCGACGCTAAAACATCAATCCTCCAGTATTGGTAACTATCGGGAGAGTCCGCTTCAGTCGAGTTCTCACGTGCCAGGTGAATCGCCTCAGAATCGCGATAATCGACGACGGTCACTTTATAAACATTCTCGCCGGTCTTCGCTGTATATATGCGACTTGGAAACACCGCACCATACTCAGACGGATAGTCAATTTCCGTTATCACCGGTTCAGCTGGAAAATTCACTGTGAATTTATCGACCTGACTGAGATATTCAAACCAGCCCTGAGCAACCAAAGGTCCCGACAGACCAAAACCAATTATCGCGAGAAACGGCCGCATTAGATTCATAGCTAGTCAACCTTTTGAAAATCTCTTTTTATTATTCAATTTTGCCAGAAATAACGCTGGTGGTCTCAAATTATCCCTATCCACTACATGTACAATTTGTAACGTTACTAGGAAATTACGCGCAATTCATCGGTAGAAAATTTTTCATGCGCGATAATATTAAGCATCTTCTCAGTCGCGATAACAGCCGCCGCCGTCTGGTCCGAATCGACGCCGATCGTTGAGAAATTTTGGCCTTCTGATTCATCGCCCCAGCTGATCAGTGTCTCGACAAGTGCCTCCGTGCGTCCGCCTGGTGGGATACGTACCCGATAGTCAGTTAACCGCGGTACTGTTATCCCATATTGAGACACCGCTTCCTTAAGCGCACGCATGAACGCGTCGTATCCACCATCGCCATTGGCTGAAGCTTTCACCGTCTTACCTCCAAAAGACACAGACACGAAGGCTTGGGGTTCCTCTTCTGAAGCAACACTGATCGTATAGTTTTCGATTCGCACGACGTGTTCCACAGGCGTCTTCAGAACGTCCGCGATTATCATCAACAAATCTTCTGGAACCACAGTATGTTTTTTATCGCCGAGCTCAATGATGCGATCGAGCACCTTCTGGCGGTTCCCCGCTGATAACGCAATCCCCAGTCGCTCTAAGTTATGATCTAAGGACGCCTTACCAGATAATTTTCCGAGTGCGTAGCGGCGTTCACGACCGAATCGCTGCGGCGCTAGCCGCGTCGCATAAAGATCACCTTTTGCGTCACCGTCAGCATGCACTCCTGCGGTTTGCGTAAAAACGTCGCTGCCGAGTATTGGCGCATTAGCAGCAACGTTCTTACCACTGAATGTCTCAACAAGACTTGAGATTATCGCAAGACGCGACTCATTCACCCCCGTCATACAGTCCGTATGATCAGAAATTGCTGCGACGATCTCAGCCAGCGACGTGTTACCGGCACGCTCACCGAGACCGTTCACACTGACATGTATACCATCAGCACCCGCCTGTATCGCCGCCATGGCGTTCGCGGTTGCTAGACCGTAATCGTTATGGCCGTGAAATTCGAAACACGTATCTGGCCAGGTGACAGCCATAACACTGATAAAGTGCCGTACCTCATCTGGTGAAAGCACGCCGAGCGTATCGGCGAGATAGACCCGCTCGATTTCAAGCTCCTCAATAGCGTTCATGATGCTCGTCACATACTCGAAGCTATCACGTACACCGTTAGACCAATCTTCGAGATAGACACCGACGTGAACATCGTTCTTGCGGGCGTAGGCTACCGTGTCGACAATAAGTGCGATGTGATCATCCGGCGTCATCTGAAGATGCGTGCGACAGTGGTGCTCGGAACCCTTCGCAAGAAGATTCATCGCACAACCGCCAGCCTGCAGGATCCAGTCGACCGAACGCTTCCCATCACAGAACCCAAGCATCTCAACACGGTCAATTAACTTTACCTCGCGAGCCCAGTCCGTTATACGCCGCGCCGCCTCAAGCTCGCCTCGCGATACCCGTGCAGACGCGATCTCAATACGATCAACCCCAATGTCGGCAAGTAACATCCGGGCGACATGCAGCTTTTCGGAAGCCGTGTAAGCAATATCCGGCGTCTGCTCCCCGTCCCGAAGCGTCGTGTCCATGATCAAGATTCGTTTCTGTTTGCCCGTACTCATCATTTCGAGAGCTCTCAAGCCCTATCCTTACCAACAGATATCTAAGTATATCTATACGTTATGCGAGATACCCCTGAAACCTTCCCTTCGCGCATGAAGAGCCAACCACACCCGAGACAAGTTTAGCGAGGGGATACATACACATCATATCGCCCCGCTGACGCTTTCGCGCGTCTTTGATTGTTATCCCCCAGTAACTCTTCTAATCGTTACGTTCCACGACAATACAATCGTACTCGCCGATCCCCTCACCGAGATCAATCCAGATACCTGTTTGGATGAACGGCTCGGTCAACATTACCGGGTCACGGATCGTAACCTCGTAGTGCATCTGTGTCTCATCACTACTAAGAGTGTAGACCTCATGCATTATCATCTGCCTACTCTGGCCTATAGCTCCTAGAGCCATATAGGGGAAACTGACTCGGGAAGTATCAACGACAAGCGTACTATCGTTCTCCCAATAACCGATTGAGAATCCCAAGTCCGAGTATGGCTGCCCATCTGGGTTTATGTCCGTGTTCATATGGATCGTACGTGTAACGTTAAACTCATCACTACGCAGCAAAATACGGTCACCTTCATCGACGAACTGATGAGGGTGCGGGCCAAAGTTGACGCGCGGCAGGCCAGGCAAACTACAAGCATCATCGAACGCGTAAGCATCCCAGCTCTTACCAGCTTCTATCGCCGCAGTAGTAACGATTTCTCTTAGGCTGGGAGCTTCTGTAAGCGGTAGAAACGGCACTACATCACTCGAAGGCGGGCTCCACACACGAAAAAATCCCCCTTCCTGCTCTCGATCTTCGTCAGTATGTAACGCTACATTTGTCCACTGGTTACGGCCGCCGACGAGCTCATCGCTCCAGCGAGGTCTACCGTTCGCTACAACGAGAACCTCTCGCCCCTCCGGCAGGAGAACATTAGTCAACCAAAACTTATCGTCATAGACAGTCGACATATTGCCCGCAACCCGGACTCTATCACCAACCGTGAACATGTCACGTGTCACGCCGGCGCGCCCGATCATGTAGATCGTACCGGCCTCCATCTCCCATATCCTAGTCGAACCGCCTTCCTCTTCAACTTCAAGAAAGAAATAAATATGCGGGTTCCGCCAACGCAAATCTACGAGTGTGCCTTCCATTTCGGTGAGGTCGGGCGAGAAGTGGGTAGTTGAATGATGAGCCTGCGGAACTATTGGCAAAAAAAATGCAGCGATCAGTATCAGTACAAATCTAGACATTAAATAACCATCCCTAACTTCTACTACTTACTAAATATACATTAGAACGATCGACCTAACGGCCGACAGAAAGATTTCTGCAAAATATTCGAACATGATCGTCCAGCGAGAATTTTAATCAACAGAGCAAAGCGAAACAGTAAAATCGTCCTAAATCACACCAGTCCCAAACTCTGCGGAGACTATTATTAGACCGGCCGAAACCTCAACGAGACTAGTAATTAATGGTTTCACCCAGTCGACATATTCTAACCAGTACGCAGTAGGCGAAGCCGGGCGCAAATGGGTACTTACCTCCGGATTGAAAAATGCGCGGATAGTGGCATCCCAGTTTTGTCGGGGAGATTAGCCTCCTGTGACCAGCCACTAACACTACCAGTTCGCATCAAATCTAGGACTCAGAAAACTTTTCAAGTTGATTAAAAATGGATTGATTAACAGGCGTCTTAATGCCAAGCGCGCGACCAAATCGAACCACAGCACCGCTAAGCCATTCTAACTCTAGCGGATTACCGGCTTCTAGATCGTGATGCATAGAAGATGTCATATCGACGGGTAACCCATCGGCAAACACGAGCCGATCGTCAGCATAATCCTTAGACAACTCGATCCCCTTAGCACGGCCAACGGCAACTGTTTCGCGCATGACATTAAGCAACACCGACCTACTATGGGGAGCTTCGCGAACTGGACCAAGTGTGGCACGAAAGCTTGTAGTCGTCGCACTCAATCCGACCAGAAACACGAATTTTTCCCAGATAGTACGCTCAATATCATCACTGATCTCCGCGTTGATACCACCCGCAAGCATCGCCTCAATCAGAACGCAGACACGCGGCGATGAGCCACCCGCATACTCACCAAGAACTACTCGCTGCATTTTACCGATATGCTTGATAATACCTGGTTCGCCGATCGAGCTTGCAATGAAAGCAGCTCCGCCTATCAAACGTTCCTTACCAACAACATTTGCTAGCTTCTCGTCACACTCAACGCCATTCTGCAGTGATAACACGGTAGTATTCGGTCCCACCATCGGTAAGATGGCACGCGCTACCTCTTCCGTATCCCAAAGTTTCACGCCGACGATGACGTAATCTACGATACCCACATCGGCCGGGTCGTCAGTTGCATTAGCGGGATCAATATGCACATTGCGGAGATCGCGGCTATCGATCTTCAATCCTTTCGTCCGGATTGCCTCAAGATGCCCGCCACGCGCTATAAACGTCACATCAATACCACCGGCTGCCATCCGCCCACCGAAGTAACCACCAACTCCACCGGCGCCCATCATTACAATCCGCATAACGCTAGCTACCGATCCTCAGATCCCGGGGATCACTACTATCACTTCATATATTGTCTTCGCACCCTGTCTCGGCAACCTATCTAAGCCAGATAAGCCGCAACCGTGTGTAACATTAGTCAATGGATATGTACTAATTGGTTACAAATGTCCTAACCGTCTCAACCATAATCTCCACACCCCGGTTGAATGTCGCTATACCGATACGTTCATTGTTCCCATGAACACTGCTAGCTGCAGCAGCGGGACGAACGGCCGGATTATAACCATAACTCTCGATACCTATATCGCGGAAGAAATGACTGTCCGTAAACCCTGTTGTTACACCAGGCGCGATCCCAGCCGACGGGAAGTTTTTCCGAATAGATTCTTCCAAAATTGAGTAAAGGTTTGTGTCAGCGCTCGACGCGGCCGCACTAAACAGCATAATTTGTTCTATTTCAATATGATCGTCTGCAATCCGGGATCGAATTCCTTCGAGAAATTCCGCTTCATCCTGATCAGGTAAAATTCGACAATCGAGCTCTGCACTCGACGTCGGTGGAACAACGTTGATTTTCTGGCTACCCGTCAACATAGTTATCGAACATGTATTACGTATAAGGGCATGCAGACCAGGCTCGGCATCCTGAAACCTAGCCGCAAACTCGGGATCCTCAATAGCCGTATCGATATCCGCAAGCGACGTCTGCCAGACCGGATTCACGGAGTCTGCAATCCGAGCGAACATCTCCCGCACTGGTGGAACGATCCGCGGTTCGAACGGTGTTTCTTGAATTCTCTGCAGAGCCGCTATCAAACGTGTCGGCGCAGAGGTCGATAGGGGTCTAGAACCGTGACCAGGCTCATCCGTTGCCGTTAGACGCAACCAGTAAGGCCGCTTTTGGGCAATTTCAATCTGAAACGAGATCTGACCACTAGACTCCACACCACGACCACCTTCGTTCAATAGATAGCCGACATCCTCGAAAACCTCTGGCCGATTCTCGACGAGCCAACCCGCACCGAAGTATCCGCCTGCCTCCTCGTCCGCAGTCGCCATAAATATCACGTCACGATTCAGCCGGCGGTCACTCTCGTGCAGTTCGAGGAACGCCTCAAGATGCATTATGCCTAAGGATTTTGTATCAAGTGCACCGCGACCGAATAGTATGCCGTCGCGAACCGTCGCGACCAGCGGATCGCTGTCCCAGGCAGAAACTGTCGCAGGCACAACATCGATATGGTGTAGCAAAACGAGTGCGGGTTCGTTACCGCCCTCGAGGCGTGCCCAGATATTACCTCGACCTGGTGCGGACTCAGCAATTTCGTAAGCGATGTCGGCCGCATCGAATATTTCTGCGAAAAACCGAGCACCGCGGATCTCGTTACCCGGAGGATTAATCGTATCAATCTCGATGTATTCCATAAGGCGCTCGAGCGCGACCGTCTGAGCATGAACAGAAGTGGGAAGACCTATAGCAAGTAGCGAAATAGCTGTAGAGACAACTCTTATCGTTGAATATCTCATACTACTACGCGCCGTCCTCGGGCAACGCACAATCAAACGGTTTTATTTCTTTGCCCGGTAGCCAAATCCACTCGGCATTCATGACTACCGGTTCCGTGAAATTTATCGGGTCTGTTATTTGCGCCTCCCACTCCAAGCGCGTTCCGTCTTCAGTCAGCGTAAATTGTTCGAGGATGACTGCATCCTCACTCATAGGAGTACCGAGATCATCAACGTAGCGCCAGCCGATATTGGTAGTCTCCACAATCAAGGTGTTGCCTTCCTGTCGACCAACCGAATAACCCATCCTCGGCTGCTCCGGCTCCCGAGAACCGCGGTCGGTCATAAAAATAGTTCGAATTCCATCCCATTCTTCAAGCCGCATGACTATCGTGTCACCATGATCAATGAACTCGATTGGATAGGGGTTATCCATCGCTGTCGGTATACCAGGCGGGATACACTGTAATGCGGGGTCATCTGCCGCATCCCAGCCCATCTGTCCAGCCCGTCCGATATCCGTCAACGGATACTGCGTTGCACCTTCGCCGGTTTGTGGCCGGGCGCCCGGAAGCCAGACACGGAAGATGTCCGTACGCAGGGCTGCATCGACATTACGCGACTCAGCCAACGCACGCTCGGTGATCCCATAGCGAAGCGCAGAAGGCGCCTGAAGCAGCAGTTCTTCTCCGGTCGATAACATAACCGATCCGGCAAACATTACGTGCCGACCATTTCGCCCCCTGCTACCGGAAACCGTTATCTGATCTCCCACATTGACGTTATCACGGCTGACACCAAGCCGCTCGACGGTATTGACCGAACCAAACTCTATTTCCCAGATCTCTTCTTCGCCGCTTTCACCTATACGCGCAACATTTAAACGCACATGTGGATTTCTCCAGAAGACCGACGAAATTTCTCCCTGAATCTCGCCGATGTCGTTTCTGTCGTAGATTCCCGCAGCAGCGTGATGAGCGTTCGCACTAAGCCCTAAAAAAAACGCATAAACTGCCAACAAAATTCGGTTAAACATTGCATCTCCCCACGCTTAATAAATTATTCAGAGTACGGCGACAGGGCGAACAGAAGAACCCGTCCCACCAACGATTGGTAACGTTAAATTGAGGAATAAAACTCGTATACCTCGCCTGTAACCTCTATCTAATAGAAAAACCCCGGCCGACTTGGCGTCTACCGGGGCTATTTAAGCACGCAAAACAAACTACATCTAACAGATCAGAAGGAGAAATCTACTCGCACTCCGAGCTCTCGCGGTATTCGCTGCAGAAAGTTGTAGTTCCGAGTGGGCTTTTTCAACTCACGGTCGTTGCGCAGCCCCCTGACCTCTCTCGGTGCGTCTTCGTTGGACAGATTATTACCGAAGAGGATGACCTGCCAGTTGTCATTGTAGAAGCCAACCGAGCCCGAGTAAGTCGTGACGGCCGGCAGCTCCGTTACGTTAGCCAATTCGATGAACTGATCACCTTCATGACGAGCTCCGAGGCGCGCCATCCACTCCCACCCGGTACCAGCCAAAGGCGCTCGGTAGGTAGCCGACAGCGAATAATGTTGGTCCGCCTGTTGCTCAATCTTGTTACCCGATACGTCGAAACAATCGAACAGCACACCATCGTCAACAATCGTGGCTGTGGGGGTGTACCCCATGTCATCGACCGGTTCCTGGTCACAGTTTCTGGCGTAGATGTTATCCATTACCGTCAGGGTGCCCCTGATGCTCAAGTTATCGGTAGCAGCCCAGTTCGCCTCTAGCTCGATACCTTTGAGATCCCCGTCGCCCCTGTTTATGAAGACCATGCCACTCTGGGCGTCGGTGTCACCATAGACAACGCCGTTGGGGTCGAAGGAGCCGTCGTTCCAGCAGTCGGTTATCGCCATGCCACTTTGGTCTTTGCAGGTGCCGGTGACGGAGTCAACGGCAGCGCCTTCCCAGTCGAAGTCGGCGCCCATGAGCTGATCCTTCCAATCCATGGTATAGATGGCAGCCGCTAGCTGCAGCCGACCGTCCAGTCCGGTCCCCTTGATACCGACCTCGAAGTTAGTCAACTCCTCTTCCACCGCCGAGCGGAACGTCTCCTCGTTGTAAGTAATCGTCCCGGCCTTTCTAGCCGCCGCGAGAGAAGCGATGATTACATCATCCGCAAACACCGGGTTGCTATGCGCCGGATTAGTCCCACGGGAGAACTGGCCATAGACAGACCAACTATCATTCAGCGCGTGGTTTATCGCAAAACGAGGTTGAAATGACTCCGTCATCTGCAGAACTGTTCGGCCCGAGATGGGCTCGATGGTGAGGCGTTCGTCTTCCTGGAGGCGCCCCTCGAACGAGACTGTCGTCCGATCCGAGATATCATAAGTCGCGTTACCGTAGAGACCGATAGCAGTGTTCTCGGCGAACTGTCGACGATTAGGCCTGAACGCATTGCCCCCGTTTATCAAATTCGCCAGATCGAACTCTGGATGCACAATGGCGGCGAACTGTCTGTAGGAATCGTCTCTGCGGATAAAGTCGAAGTACGACGCGCCAACTAGCCAGCGAAAAGACTGGTCTCCCGGCGAGACCCAGCGCACGTCCAGATAGGTCTCGTCTTGGTATCTTGCCCCGCCGTTGTTTTGGGTAGTCTTACCGACATTTTTCTTCTTGGTATCGACAGTCACGGGAGCATTACCCTGATCCTGATCATGCCAGCGGTCCCCCGACTCTTCGTTATAGGAGGTGATCACCTGAAATAGGCTCCCATTCTCCTGTGGGAAGTTAAACTCCGCTTGAAACCGCTCTCGCGTCACCGCACTTCTCGGATCGAGCACACTGTTGGCTAGCGCGATATTGTATTCCAGGGTTCCCGGCGTATACCCCAGCGTAAGGTTTGTGTTCCTCGGGACGTTGTCGGTACGGAGCGCGCAATTGAACTTGCCGTCAATATACGGTTCACCGTTCGGTAGCGTTATATTAGTGCAGGCATCCCGCGACTCTTTGGTCAGATGAACTTCGTTGGAGGGCGCGTCGTGTGGATTCATCCACGACACACGGACCTCCATGTCGAAGCGATCGCTGGGCGCCCACTTCAGCTTGCCCGCGAAGTAATCGGTATTCGTGCTGCCGGTCTGACTGCCATCGGTGGCCACCCAGTGATCGGGGCCTTCAAACTCGTCCATAAAGAGGTCGAGCGTGTAGCCCAGTGTTTCGGTGATCGGGCCGTCCAGGGAAACGCCAAGCACATTGCGACTCAGATCCGAGGTCGCCATCTTAATCGTACTGGTATGTTCGTTGCCAGGATCGCGGGTGACGTAATTGAATGCACCCGAGAAAGTCGCCCGACCAAAGGCGGAGCCTTGCGGTCCACGCAGCACTTCGATCCGCTCGAGGTCGGTAAACTGCAGCGATCCCGTGTTACCCAACAGCGGCGCACCATCGATGAAGGCGCCCATCTTCTGCTGGAGAATATTTTGAGCGGTGGTCGACACGCCGCGAATAGAGGGGCGGCTACCCAACCGGTCCCGGGATTGGGTGTACTCTATACCCGGCGTCTCCGCGTACAGATCGTAGTGATCAAGGATGTTCGACTCGGAAATAAAGTCGTTGTTCAACACGGATATCGCAACCGGCACATCCTGAAGACTTTCTTCGCGTCTTCGGGCTGTGACGACAATCTCCTCGAGGGGGGCACCAACGTTCTGAGCCTGAACCGATGTAGTCGGCGCAATGGAAAAACCGAGCG
>JBJKYL010000007.1:0-10565 GCA_045561055.1 Candidatus Rariloculaceae bacterium
CTCAGTAAGACCGAGAGTAAGACCGAGAGTAAGACCGGATTTGGCACTTTTCTGGCAGGATTACTGTAATGGCGATACGCATCAATCGGCTCTCCGTTCGTATAGTCGAGACGCTTTCTACGGGCTTTCATGCGGATGGTGGTGGTCTCTACCTTAGAGTGCGAGATGGTGGTTCCAGAGCATGGGTGTTCCGCTATACCCGTAAACGGTAGGACCCGAGAGATTGGTCTGGGGCCCACCCACACGCGTGCATTAGCTGACGCCCGGAGGATAGCGGCAGAGATGCGCTCGCTCAATGCGGATGGCGAAGATCCCGCCAGCGTTGTGGACCGAGACGACGATCCCTTGTTTTCTAGAGCGACTTTCCAGCACTGCGCCGAACAGCTCATTGCTTCCAAGGAAGTTGGTTGGCGCAATAAGAATAGCTGTCGCAGGGTAAAACAATAAAACATTTATACATAATGATTACTTGGACACCTGCATATCATTCATTAAATTACCCTGTCATTACCACCATCAATAGGAATCTGCGAACCTGTTGTTTTTGAAAAAGCCTCGCTAGTCATCGCCACAACAAGAGCTGCGACATCTTTCGATGTAATCTCTGTCGCCAGCATATTGCTGGTTTTGTATTCCTCTACGGTTAACTTGTAATGCCCGGCTCTTTTTTTCAATACCTCTTCATTCCATACACCGGTATCAAACACAGCATTTGGGTGCAACATATTCACCCTGATACCAAATTCACCCAGCTCCATTGAAGCAACACGTCCCATTTGCGTTAGGGCTGCCTTTGCCGCTGAATAAGCTCCCGCTCCTGGCCCGGGAGCAGGTACATTTTTAGATGCCATTAAAATAACAGAAGCATCAAAGCCCAACTTCAGAAATGGCGTGCATAGGCGCAGCATGGCTATATGCCCTTGAAAATTCAGGTCCATGGATTTCTGCAAGGCTTCAGCACTCAACTCTTCAATTTTTACACTGGGAGGAAAAGCCCCTGCATTACAAACCAGCACATCAATACCACCAAAATTTGCCACACATTTTTCTACAGCCTGCCTGATAGAAACTTCATTTGTAATATCACATACAATACCCCTGGCATTAGAGGTGTCATATTTTTCCTCCACCTCTGGATTAATATCAAGAGCAGCAACAACTGCTCCTTTTGCTATATAGGCAGTCACACAGGCTTCACCAATACCTGAAGCCGCACCTGTAATAATAACAACCTTACCGTCATACTCATTTCGTGATGGTGAATTTTTTAACTTGGCCTGTTCCAACTCCCAATATTCAAGATCAAATATTTCCTTTTCAGAAAGTGCCTTCCAACCACCCAGAACCTCTGCCCACTGCACGGCCTTCATTGTATGATCGAGAATATCTGATATAACTCCAGCCCGTTTGGCATTTTGACCAAACACCACACAACCCTTGTCTTTCCAAACGGCATAACGCGGTGCAGAATCAAGACAGGTTAAATCACCATCGGTGTTATTCTCAAAATACTGCAGGTAATCTTTGGAAAATTGATCAACCCCCTCAACCGGATCACTGTCAAAAATTGCTGCAACTCGCTTTGTATGTAATGTATGGTCAGGAGTGATAGGCCCCCGAGTACTGATATTTTCAATATTATCGAGAGAAGAATAACCCACTGACAGGTCATCAATTTTCCAATGTGCCAACATGGGATAACCAAAATATTCTGATACTTTTTTTCGGGCTTCTGCTAGCTGTAAATAATCATTTTTCTTAGCGACATAAGAACTTTTTGCCGATGCATCCAATGCTTCTTTTGAAGCCAGGTACTCTTCTGCTTTCGTCACCAGCTTAATCATATTGTCATAGCTGGTTTTTGCATCATCATGAAAAGTAAATAATCCGTGATGTAGCAAGATAATTCCCTCAAGCTCATCCCAATTAGTGTTTTTGGTTGCCTCATATACCTGCTGCGACAGAATAAATCCTGGCATCACATAAGGCAGTATCAAGACACTGTCACCAAAAATCTCCCTCAAGGCCTTCTCACCACTTTCCGTATTACTGATAGCCACTACTGCATCAGTATGGGTATGGTCTACAAATTTAAGTGGTATCAGGGCATGCAAGATCGCCTCAACAGAAGGCGAAGGTGCTCCGGGATTTATCATAGAGGCTCTTAATTCCCGAGTCATTTCAGTATCAGTCATACTCGCTAATCCACCGAGCCGTTTTAGAACATCCTGCCTTGAAGGTGAAAAACCTTCTGCCTCTATAGTTTTCAAATCCCAGCCTGAACCTTTAACAAACAGGATTTCTTCAGGTTCACCAAAAATATTCTTTTCAACAGATTTTACCGAGGTATTTCCCCCACCATGCAGAACAAGATCAGCATTTTGACCAAGCAAGCGTGAAGTATAAACCCGCATCGCCAGGTCAGAACCCATAAAGTTTTGTGCTTCCTGATCATCCCATAAACTTATCATTTATATATCCCGGAATTAACATGCCCTGAACAATGGAAAACGCGAGAACAAGAACTATAAACCGCATTTTCCCAAAATCTCGCTTTTCGGGATTTTTGGGTTAAAAAGTTTGCGTTAACAGTATCTTGGTACTGGATGGGAAAAATAGTACCTCGTCAATCTTAAAGACTTCTTGTCTACTCCCAATGGCCAGGTTTAGGAAATTCATAATCTGATCAAGGAGTTGGAAGGTTTTAACAGTCTAAAGTGGTGGCCAGAGGTGGAATCACTTCCGTCTCCCAGCACCAACTCCTAGGTCAGGTACCTATATCAATAGCTTACAGTTGCTCAGTTCATTGTCAAAGGTATCCTTTTGTCTACTGTTTTGCCTACTGTGACTGTTAAAAGCGGTTCAATCCCGGCACAAGCTTTAAAGGCTCTAAAACTTTAAGCGTGGGGTATGCAGGTGACCATGCCACCCCTTGGACACTTATAGAGGTAGTCAAATATTTTGATGTCTTTTAAGGTTGTAAAGTTGTTGGGGATTTTGGAGACTTTTCAAATAGATGATGTATTTTTCAAGGTTTTAAAAGATTACTAAGTAGTCAATTAATTTTGCTGGCTATATAGACCGACTATGGTGTAAGGATCCTATAGAATACTTATAAGATGTTGACACCTTAAGCGTAAGAGAACTGGGTTTCTTCGATAGTGCCCCAGCCAGCCTCAAGCAGAGCGACGCAATCCGTTATAGGAAATTTAGATACAGTGGCTGGGATGGAAACGCCTTTTCATCAGTGAGCAACTCTTCTTTCAGCATAAAAAGATGTTGATGTGCGTTCGTTCGACCATTATTATCAGCTTCGAATTTAACATTGAATAATCCTTTACGCTGGAGGCCAGGTAAGACTTTGAGTCTTTTCTCATCCCCAATAACGCTATTGTGCAACATAATCTTTGCTTGATTAGCATCGGTCGCTAGGTCTGGTCGGAGCTTTAATAGCCTCAGAGGTGTTAATAGTTGATGCTTTTTCTGAAGGATTCAAAGAAATAAAAATCAACTATAAAAAATAGACTACGGCAAACAATGAGATCAATTACCCAAAAAAAGGGGCAACGTATCACTATGTTAATTGTTCCTAATTACGCTCCTTCAAACTCAGTTAAAGAAAACATATTATAACCATTATCGTGAAGTTTCTTACTTCCTCCAATGTCTGGTAAATCTACAATAAATGCTGCTTCAGTAACCACACCACCCAGTTTTTCTACTAAAGCAATAGCTGACATTACTGTACCACCAGTTGCTAGAAGGTCGTCAACAATCAGTACCTTTGTTCCGGAAATAAACGCATCAGCGTGGATTTCCATCTTATCTGAACCATACTCCAGCTGATATTCTTGAGATATTACTTTTCCTGGGAGTTTCCCTGGCTTTCTTATCATTACAAATCCTTTTCTGAGTGCGTATGCTAAAGCTGAGCCGACAATGAATCCTCTGGCTTCAATTCCTACAATAATATCAAATTCATTGTTTCTCTCGTATCTCTCTTTTAAGCCTTTGACAACAAGTTGCAATCCTTCAGGATCGCCAATTAATGTCGAAATATCTCTAAATTCAATTCCCTTAACAGGGTAATCTAGCACTGTTCTTATTTTAGATTTTATTGTCATTATTATTTTACAATCGCCTTTTCAAGGAGAACATCTATCTTTCCAATTCGCCCGGGAGATCGTGCTCGGTAAGAGTCAGGCCGATGCCTACCGGTGTACCCCGTCAACACCTATGGAACAGATATAGCACTGGTTTAAAGGAGCGTTTTTGTTCATCCTAACGTAAGGAGTTGAGATAAAACAGAAACCAGCAAAACGACCCGCATCGTCAGAACGGATCATTCGTGACATTAGGCGCAAGACGCGTAAGCAATACAATGCCGAGGAGAAGATCCGCTTTAGTTTTTTCTGAAATCAATTTGGCGTAGCTGGCAGACGCCATATATTCTGCGCCACCTTCCATAAGCCGGACGGGACCCTCCAATTTATCTCTTTTCTGTCAGTTGATGTCGCTTTGCTGTCTTTAAAGCTACACCAAAAGGCTCTCTAGCGCCAAGCCCACCATCCACAGTTAAAATCTGTCCGGTGATATAGCTAGCCATAGGGGAGGCAAGAAATACCACGGCTTCACCAACATCTCTGGCTCTACCCGCCCTCCCCAAAGGTACAATTTCCTCTATAATTTTTTTATTTTCCGAATTATCACTTAGTCTAGGGCCTTTTCCCCGATCAACCAAAGCTGGTGCAACAGCATTAACCCGAATGCCTTGAGGGCCAAGCCGACAGGCTAACCAACGAGTTAGCTGATCGAGCCCAGATTTAGATACATGATAGGCCCAACTACATTGCTCAAGTGCGATTGCACTTGAATTACAAGAAGAGATATTAATTATACTCGAGCCAGGCGGTAAAAAATTTTCTGCCGCCTCAACCAAATACGATATACTTCCAATTACAAGTTCAGAGTGGGCACTCCAATCAGTTGAAGCTGAAAGCTTGCCAATCATCTCACGATTACGGCTGGGAGCAGCATTATTAACTAGGATATCCAAGCCACCAAGCCGCTCAACAACACTGTTAATAACGACACGGCACTTCTTGGGGCTACTAATATCAGAAACAAACCACAAAGCATTAAGTTGTGTGGCTGTTTTTTCTATTTCTTCCTTTTGAATATCTACAATCGCTACTGTTGCGCCATGCTCAATTAAGGTTGCAACTATACCGCGTCCTATCCCCTGAGCTCCTCCAGTAACAATAGCGCATTTACCAATTAATAGTTTATTCAATATTTAACCACTTCGTGATGGACGCATTTCAATCCAATTTATATTTGCCCTAGCGTGACTTGTTAAACAATCTCCAATAGCCTTAGCAACATCCTCAGCTTGAAGGTGCCAGCTCTGTCCTTTAACTTTTGCAAATCCGGTGTCCACGGTTCCGGGAGCTATTAAAGTTACAGATATATCATCTGAAATAACGTCTAGATATAGCGCTTCAGCAAAACCTTGTATTCCAGACTTAGCAGCACAGTACCCAGTCCCACCTTCAAAAGAGTACCTCCCAGCACGGCTACCAATTAAAAAAATATCTGCGCGTTTGGATTTTTTAAGCTCTGGTAGGAGTGCTTTACACATGTTGAATGCCCCGAGCAAATTTACTTCGATCATAGCTCGATATTCCTCGAACTCAAGCTCGCTAATCGGCGATATTGTACCAACGCCTGCACAAAAAATAAGCGTATCGACACCACCCATCGAACGTGTAGCCTCTTCAACGCTATTGTTACAATCTGAAGGTAACCTAACGTCACAGGCCGAACCGTCTGCAGTTTTTAAATACCCTAAAGCAGACTCCAATTTATTGTGATTTTTCCCTAGAATGAAGACTGAAGCGTTTTTCTCAATACAATATTGCGATGTTGCTAGGCCAATTCCAGAAGTTCCTCCCGCGACCAATATTCGTCGACCGGAGAGTAGAGAACTCACGCCACAGCCTGGCCTACGCGAAATAAACGGTGAATATGGGGATAACGCATCAGCATTTTTCCAAGCCCATCTAAACCATCGCCAAATTCGTTTGAATATTGCTGAATTAAGGATTTTTGTTTGTCATCGTGGATGAAATTAAAACGCCTCTTGTCCGCTAGGCAAGTTTCATTGCTATTCAAAGCATATTCATGTTTCTGTATTAATTCTAAATCAATTGAAAATGTTCCAGAAATTTCTTCACTTAGATTAAGTAAAGATTTTTTACGCAGTAAACTATATCGTTTAAGTTCATTCAAATACTCTTCAATGTTGGGGCTTCGACTGTCAATTGTGGCCATTTTTTTTAGCTAGTAAAGCAAATAGGGCCTCGTTAATTTCCTCAAATAGTCTAAAAAATGCCGTAGCTTTACCAGTTGACATTTCATTGGTGCCGCTCTCATCAATCAGAAGGCTTTCAATATTGGCTTCGACGTATTCAAATAGCTCTTGATCAGTTTGCCAAAGCCTATCAGAAGTTCCCCTTACAAAGGCATCATACATTTCAGTTATACCGTTTGAAAAGTCCCGCCTTTTTTCAAAGAATGGCATTATAATATCGTCAAACCAAGACAATCCATAGGCCTTGCAAACACCAGAAACTTCTGAGTGAACCCGTCCGTTGTGCAATATTTCAACAGTTAAATCCATCTCTCGAGCGCTGATGTAATCCTTATGCGGTAAACTATCACTTCCAATTAAAATTTCTTCACTTTCAACAGCCGCGAACTTGGTATCCCCGATACTATACATGCCAAATGACCTTGGCATAATCCTAAACCGGGCCTGCATTCCAAACTCTAAACGGCTTTCGGGAGTACTTAGTTTAGTCTGTGGTAGCATTATCAACTGGTACATGCGGATATTATCAAATTCCATCCCAACAGTATCACGTAACGATTGTATATGTTTTTCTAGCGTATCCCCTGGGAGTCCCAAGATTAATTCTGAATATGTGCCCATATTTAACGTGGTGGCCTTTTGACCAACTTCTACAAGCTTTTCGACAGAGATGTTTGATCGGTCTACATTCGCTAAAACAGTTTCATCTGTCGATTGCAGAGATGCTGCCATAGAAACTGCGCCATTCAATGATTGGATAATATCCACAACTCGTTCTTTTTGGTTTTTACCAGTCGAAACATGGATATATTTTGGATAGCCAAATTCTCTCTGACAATCTGCAATAATACGAGCTTTGTCTTGATCCTGCTTAAACATCCCAAAATTTGCATCTGAAATAAACAAGTCAGGTGGTCCCTTCACACGTTCAGAAATATATCGTATTTCGTCTTCAAGAGGATCCAGCCTCTGTTCAACTTTGTTGTAATAAGCTGCACCTTCTGTGCAGAATGCACATTTAAAAGGGCAACCACGCGTGGTGTGAACAAGAGGGCAAAGTTTTTCATCAAAAAATTTATCCATAAGACCATTCAAATAAGGTGATGGTACGTTACTTAGGGTCACCCGTGGCAAGATTGGCCCCTGGATTACTTCTCCGTCATTTGAATAATGAACATTGCCGATCAGCCGTTGATCTGCCTTTAAACGTTCAACATTAAAATCTAATTCATGTAAAGTATCATAGAGCTGGACAAATGCCTCCTCACCCTCTCTGGCTACATAAAAATCAATAATGCCTCCGAATCTATCCCAAAAAGTTTCCAACTCTTCATCAGTTAAGCCGTAGTTAGGGCCACCAAAAACTATTATGGTATCCGGCCATATTTTTTTAATATTTTCAGCATAAGCCCTGGAAATAGAAAAATTCCATGAGTAATTGGCAAAAGCAACAATTCTTGGGACGGATAACATCAGAGCTTCGCTTAGATCATGTGGGTACTTAAAGAGCTCAACTTTAGCCTTACCGGGCCTCTCCTGATTCAAATATGAGGCAATAAGGCCAATGGACAGAGGGAAAACATTTGAGGAAAGCAACATTCCGTCGTGCGTCAAATCTGCCATATAAATCAAATCAGATTTCAATTTCTTCACCATTGAACATAATAAACTTTAATAAGCCACTACCGAGTTGGGCTCAACTAACTGTGCGTCGTCAGACCCTGTGGAACCATTTGACCCTATTTCTAAGCGACACTTTTCTGCCGGTGACTTCTCCAGTCTAACCTGCTAATTGCAGGTTGTGTATTTTTCTCTGGGTCAGTGTCCGGTATTTCGCCGCCGCACGCTGATCCAGTATTTCGTTTCGCTTGCCTTCATAGACACCTGCGGGCGTCACGTTGTCCAATGACTCATGGTATCGCTCGTGATTGTAATGAATTAAACACACAGATACAAAAATACTATGACGAGTTTAGAAAAGATTTGAATCAGGGTAATTTTCCTGCTGTCTTTGAATTAATTAAAAAACCATAACTCAAAAAATAATCTAGAAAGAAAAGAACATGTTTTAGGCACTTTTGCGATTTTATATACGCAAGTTAGATACAAAACAGAAATTATGATTTTAGGAAATAATCCCTCTTGGTTTGATAAAGATAACGGAGCTATAGGTTATAGAATTGTTAGCGACCTTATGAAAACCGCCCCTGACTATAATTCCTATATAGAAGACAACCATGTTTTTGCCTCTATAATTTATCAAATGCTTTTCTTAGGGTTTTTTCATTTGGATTAAAAATCCCTTTCTCAGTAATAATACCTGTAATAAATTTTGAAGGGGTGACATCAAATGCAGGATTCAATGACTTTATTTCCTCTGGGTATAGTCTAATTGTTTTTAAAACCCCATCACTATCTAGTCCATTTATATGATCTATTTCTTCGGAAGGTCTATCCTCTATGGGGATATCATTTAAACCATTTTGTATATTCCAATCTATCGTGCTGCTAGGCAGTGCCGCATAAAACGGTATATCATTTTCTTTAGCGGCCAGAGCCTTTAGGTATGTTCCTATCTTATTGCAGACATCACCGGCTGAAGTCGTTCTGTCGGAGCCAACTATTACAAGGTCAACCAAACCTCTTTGCATTAGATGCCCGCCACAGTTATCGACAACCAAAGTATGATCTATATCTTCATTTGCTAATTCCCAAGCAGTCAGTCCTCCCTGATTCCTTGGACGAGTTTCATCAACCCACACGTGAATGCTGATGCCTTCTCTGTTTGCTCTAAAAATTGGTGCAAGCGCTGTACCCCAATCCACAGTTGCTAACCAACCCGCATTGCAATGTGTTAAGACATTTACGACCTTATGATTTTTTTTATTAGCGAGTTCAGACAAAATTCTAAGTCCTTCTTGTCCGATAGATCTATTTTTTTGAATATCTTCCTCTGCTAATGAGTTAGCTAATTTGTGAGCTTCTTCTGCTCTTCTGTTACCAGTTATTTTAGAGAGTTTATCTTTAAATAAATTTAATGCCCAGAATAAGTTAACTGCAGTTGGTCTGGTCTTAGACAATAAATTGCAAGTTATTTGTAAGCCTTTATCACTTGGGTCTTTTTTCATTGATTCAGCTATAGCAAAAGCTGCTGTTACACCAATTAATGGCGCTCCTCTCACTTTCATGTCTGATATAGCTACACAATAATCATTCAATGAAACCAATTTTATTACGTTCAACGAATGCGGGAGATATCTTTGATCAATAATTTTTACCTCTTGTGACGACTTGTCTCGCCAAATCGATCTGAAGTTTTCGCCATTAACTTTCATTATTAAATTTTGTAGTCTTAATTAAATCTAAAAAACTTTGATCGTTATCAACAGAAGTCGTTATTACAATATCAGATACGTCTGAACTACAATGGCTACAACTTTTTTCATTCATGTTAGTTAATGCTGACAAAGATTTTATTAGTGTATGAGCATTAGAAGTATTGGCCTTCATCACTTTATAGATTGCCTCAATTGATACATCGTCGTGTTCCGGGTGCCAACAATCATAGTCAGTAACCATTGCCAACGATGCATAACAAATACCTGCTTCTCTAGCTAATTTGGCTTCAGGCATATTAGTCATTCCTATAACATCGCAACCCCATGATCTATATAGAAGTGATTCTGCTCTAGTACTAAACTGCGGTCCCTCAATACATAGATATGTTCCCTTGTTGGAGTGACCAAACTTATTTTTTTCTAAGGCCGTGATTATAGAATTTGAAAGAGCTCTACAAACAGGGTCACCAAATGGGACATGGGCAACACAACCACCTTGGAAAAAAGTGCTCTTCCTTTTAAAGGTCCTATCTATATATTGATCTATAACAATAAACTTGCCTGGCTCATGCTCTTCTTTCAGGCTTCCAACAGCAGAGATAGAAACAATCTTATCTACGCCTATTCTCTTAAGACCTTCTATATTGGCCCTATAATTTATTTCAGATGGGTTGAGTTGATGGTTTAAGCCATGTCTCGGTAAAAAGGCAAATTCTAAGTTGCCAATAGAACCTATAACAGCCGGAGCTGAAGGCGCACCATATATTGATTCAAGGAGAACTGTTGTTTTCTGATCAAGCTCGTCTATTTCATATAAACCACTACCGCCAATGACTCCGATCATATGATCTCCT
>JBJKYL010000008.1:0-21791 GCA_045561055.1 Candidatus Rariloculaceae bacterium
CTGCCCGCCGACGCTGTTGCGTTTGTAAAGCGTCGTTCGGGCGAGTTTTTCGAGCTGAATTTTGATCGTGACTTAGAGCCCTATCTGTCGGAGTTCGGTGAGGTACCATTACCCCCGTATATAGACCGCGCGTCGACATCTGCGGATGTCTCGCGCTATCAGACGATCTTTGCACGTGAGCTAGGTGCTGTCGCGGCTCCTACAGCGGGATTGCACTTCGATACTGCACTCCTAACACAACTTGGTGAAAAAGGAGTAGATCATGCCTTTATTACGTTGCATGTCGGTGCTGGAACGTTCATGCCTGTGCGCGCGAAGCGAATAGAAGATCACCGAATGCATCGGGAGCGCGTTGCGGTGACTCAGAATCTATGCGACCGAATAGAGGAGACCCACGCAGCGGGTGGCCGAGTTATCGCGGTCGGGACGACGAGTGTGCGTGCGTTGGAGAGTGCAGCGCTTGGTGGACGCCTAGCTCCATTCGATGCGGAGACTGACTTGTTCATTTATCCTGGTTTCCAGTTTCAGGTTGTCGATGCGATTGTGACCAATTTTCATCTGCCCGAGTCGTCGCTACTTATGCTTGTAAGCGCTTTTGCTAACCGTGAGTATGTTCTTGCCGCCTACGCGCATGCTATCGATGAGCGTTACCGTTTTTTTAGCTATGGTGACGCCATGTTTCTGACCCGCCCGGGGCAAAGCACTAAGTGAAATTCGAGCGGTTGAACAACGATAGCATTGCCCGCCGCGGACGATTGATCTTCCGGCGCGGCGTAGTTGAAACGCCGGCGTTCATGCCTGTGGGTACCTACGGTAGTGTCAAAGCGATGATGCCAGAGGAGCTGCGCGGAGTCGGTAGTCAAATTATTCTCGGTAACACGTTTCATCTCATGCTAAGGCCTGGTACTGACGTCATTGTCGCTCACGGCGGATTGCACAGTTTCATGAACTGGGATGGGCCCATATTGACCGATTCTGGCGGATTTCAGGTTTTCAGCCTCAAATCTCTGCGCGAAATCACTGAAGAGGGGGTAGAGTTTAGATCGCCGATTAACGGTGACCTCGTAAAATTAACACCGGAACGATCTATCCAAGTACAGCACGCACTCGATGCTGATGTCGTGATGGTATTTGACGAATGTACACCGTATCCGGTCAATGCAAATTCCGCGAAACTTTCCATGGAGCTGTCGATACGATGGGCGCGGCGCAGTCGCGACGCATTCGACCGGATTAAGGACGGCGGCGACGCTGATACGGCGTTGTTCGGTATCGTACAAGGGGGAATCTACGCGGATCTTCGGCAGGCATCCCTGCACGGACTGACCGAGATCGGTTTCGATGGCTATGCGCTGGGCGGTTTGGCTGTAGGTGAGTCTGAAGAAGAGCGACTGGAGGTGCTCGAAGGAATCGAACCAGCTATGCCGGTAAATCAACCACGCTATCTAATGGGTGTCGGTACGCCTGGCGACCTAATAAAGGCTGTGGCACGGGGTATGGATTTGTTCGATTGTGTGATACCGACACGGCATGCCCGAAATGGGCAGCTATTTACAAGCGTTGGCAAGATTAATCTGCGCAATAGCTGCTTCCGGGACGATACTCGGCCAGCGGATCCTAACTGTGAATGCAATACCTGCCAGCATTATAGTCGTGCCTATCTCAGCCATCTGCATCGCTGTAACGAGATTCTCGGCGCGCGGTTAGCGACCCTACACAATCTGCACTATTACCAAACGCTTATGGCTGATATTCGCTGTGCGATTGCGGCCGAGCAGTTTCACGCGTTTATGGCGGCGAGGCTAAACACATTCGAGTCCGTCGATAGCTAGGACTCGGGGCACGAAATAGTATTAAGCTATGCCATAATAGCCCGCTTTGTAGCGCGAACCGCGCGTTAAACGATTGAGATATGGATTTATTTATCAGTACAGCCTGGGCCCAAGGTGGCGCGCAATCCGATCCGTTCATGAGTTTTCTGCCTCTCATCATCATTTTTGCGTTGTTCTACTTTATGCTGATTCGGCCGCAGAACAAGCGTCAGAAAGAACATCGTGAGATGGTTGCAGCACTAGAGAAAGGTCAGGAAGTTGTTACCGGTGGTGGTGTTCTCGGTAAGGTGGCAGAGGTCAGTGAACTTTGGGTGACGGTAGTAGTTGCTAATGGAGTCGAGCTTAAAGTTCAGAAAAGTACGATTACAGCGCTAATGCCTAAAGACACTATAAAAAACGCCTGAAAAGGTACGCAGTATGAATCGTTATCCCACTTGGAAAAATCTTCTCGTCGCTTGCGTTGTCTTTGCTGGAATTTTTCTCGCCATCCCAAATTTATTCGGTGACGACCCTGCACTACAGATCACCCGTGAAGATGGTAGCCCAATGTCAGAGCTGACGGTGTCGGCGATCCGATCGGCACTCGATGAGCAAAATATCGAGTTCCTATCAGCGGAGATCGACGGTGACGCTACCGTTGTTAGATTTCCCGACGTTAGTCAACAGCTACTTGCGAGTGGATCTTTGGACGACGTATTGCCGATTCATGTCGTCGCGCTGACGTTAGCACCGAGAACGCCAGCGTTGCTGCGTACGATGGGTCTGCAGCCAATGAGTCTTGGGCTCGATTTGCGTGGAGGCGTACATTTCCTTTATCAGGTTGATCTTGAGACGGCACTTCAGCAATACCTCGAGAGTACAGAGGCTTCATTGCGTACAAGTCTCAGAGAGGCTGATATTCGCAACCGTATAACGCTTATTGGTGACACGCTCGATGTTCCGATTCTCGAGCCCGAGAAAGTTGGTGCGGCTGAGGAATTAATCCGCAGATTGGACCCTATGCTGATTGTCACGTCGGGTGCGCGCAACGGCGAGTCGGGTTTCCAGATTCAATTATCTGACGTCCAAGTTACGGAGCGGCAGAACTTCGCCATCGAGCAGAATACGGTTACGTTACGCAACCGCGTCAACGAGCTTGGGGTGGCCGAGCCGGTTGTGCAGCGCCAGGGATTGAATCGCATTGTTGTGCAACTCCCTGGTGTTCAGGATCCCGCTCAGGCGGAGCGGATCCTCGGGGCAACGGCGACGCTGGAGTTCCGTCTCGTGGACACTGAGAACGATGCCTTTGCGGCACAGGCGAACGGTCGGCCGCCTTTAAATTCGCTTTTGCGAGAGCGAACCGATGGGTCCCCCGTTTTGTTGCGTCGGGACCTCATCGTGTCGGGTGATCAACTGACCGACGCCAGGTTTGTTTATTCCCAGGGTCTTCCAGCCGTAAACGTGCGGTTGAACGCTCAGGGCGCGAGCCGCATGCTCGATACCACGCAGGCGAACTTGAATCGGCCGATGGGAATCCTCTATATCGAAGAGAAACCTGAGATAGTTGTCCGTAACGGTGAAGAGATGATTACCACTACTCGGGAAGAGACGGTCATTAATACTGCGACTATCCGCGGCGTGTTCTCTAGTAGTTTCGAGATTACCGGTCTTACGCCGTTCGAAGGTCAGGATTTGGCGCTGCTGCTGCGCGCGGGTGCGCTGGCAACGCCGATAATTAAGGTGGAAGAGCGAACTATTGGCCCAAGTCTCGGCCAAGATAATATCGAGAAGGGTCGTGCGGCTGTTCTGATCGGTTTCGTTTTGGTAGTCATCTTTATGGCGTTTCACTATCGCGTATTCGGTTTGGTTGCAGACGTGGCTCTGTTTGCTAACCTGGTGCTGATTATTGCGCTGCTCTCGCTGCTGCAAGCTTCATTAACGCTGCCAGGTATCGCCGGTATCGTCTTGACCGTTGGTATGGCGGTTGATGCTAATGTGCTGATATTTGAGCGTATAAAAGAAGAATTGGCGAACGGTAACTCTCCACAGGCCAGTATTCGCGGCGGTTACGAAAAAGCTTTCTCGACGATCGCTGATGCCAATATTACAACTTTGATCGCGGCCATGGTTTTGTTCTCGTTCGGTACTGGGCCGGTTAAGGGTTTCGCGGTTACGCTGGCATTGGGAATAATAACCTCGATGTTTACTGCGATACTTGGTACGCGTGCGTTGATTAACTTAATTTACGGTTATCGTCAGGTGCCCGTGTTAGCAATCGGTAGGCAACACTGATATGGCTCTCTTTGCCAATATGCCGGTTATTAATTTTATGGCTGGTCGCCGAGTCGCAGTTATTATCTCAGCGATAGTCCTCGTTTTGTCTTTAGGCTCTTTCATTGTCCGGGGGCTCAATTTAGGTATCGATTTTGAGGGTGGACTTCTTCTTGAAGTTGGTTACGAGGAAATTGCCGATCTTGCGGAGATACGACTTGCGTTAGCTGAGAATGGTTTTGAGAGCCCTCAAGTACAGAACTTCGGTTCGATCTCCGACGCGTTGATTCGTCTACCGCCTCAGGAAGAGCAGGATGGCGGGGTAATCCGAGACCGCGTCTTAACAGCTCTTGCCGAACGTGATCCTACCGTTGAGTTGCGGCGAATTGAGTTTGTCGGGCCACAAGTTGGTGAGGATCTTACCGAGCAGGGCGGCCTCGCGATGCTGATCGCTCTGATTTTGATTTTTATATACGTCATGCTTCGATTTCGATGGAAGTTTGCGGCGGGTACGGTTTCCGCTCTAGCGCATGATGTGATTATTGTGTTCGGTTTTTTCTCGATATTCGGTCTTGGTTTCGATCTAGCAGTCTTGGCTGCTGTGCTTGCGACGATCGGTTACTCGCTTAACGATACGATCGTAGTATTCGATCGCATTCGTGAAAATTTTCGTACCATGCGTCGTGGTAGCGCTGAGGAAATCATTAACGCGTCGATAAATCAGATGCTGGGCCGTACCGTGATCACGAGTATGACCACGCTGATTGTTTTGACTTCACTGTACGTTCTCGGCGGTGAAGCAGTGGCAGGATTTGCGTTAGCGTTAATTGTTGGTGTATTAGTCGGAACTTACTCCTCGATCTATATTGCCAGCGCTACAGCGCTTGCGCTCGACGTTTCACCCATCGATCTCATGCCACCGAAACGTGAAGAAGTCGACGAGATGCCTTAATTTTTAGGCTTGATCGTGGTCAGGTGCTGGTTCCACTAGGAATAAGTGATAGGTCTTTCACAATTTCTTCTCGAGACTAGGTGTTTATTAGCGCTTGATGAGGTTACCGGCATGCGGGGCAAGTAGCTTCGATAATGCGGCATAGATTTTCGGGGTTCCTGCAATAACGTTACCGGTCTGGAGATACCCATCGCTTCCCTGAAAGTCGCTGATTCGACCGCCGGCCTCCTTAATCAGTAGGGCACCAGCTGCGATATCCCAGATATTCAAACCAATTTCCCAAAAGCCATCAACACGTCCGGAGGCTAGATAGCATAAGTCTAGCGCCGCAGATCCTGGCCGTCTGATGCCTGAGGAGGCCGTGATGACGGACTTCAGCATTGCAAGATATTCTTCGAGGTGCTCCATATTCTTGCTGTAAGGAAATCCGGTCGCGATCAGCGAATGCTGCATGTTCACGCGCCGGCTAACACGAATTTTCCGGCCGTCTAGTTGTGCCCCCTGGCCACGGCTTGCTGAAAATATTTCCTGTCGTAACGGATCGTAAACAACGCCGTGTTCTAGCTGACCTTTATAAGCGACAGCGATCGAAACCGAGAACACCGGAAAACCATGCATGAAGTTAGTTGTGCCGTCGAGAGGATCGATGATCCATTGATACTCGTGAGAGCCTTGCTGACCTCGCTCTTCAGCCAGTATAGAGTGCTCGGGATAATGATCCTGAATTACCTCGATGATAGCTTCCTCGGCTTGATAATCGACCTCAGTCACGTACTCGTTGCGGCTTTTTTCTGTGACTTCTAGCGCCTCGAGCTGATTAAGTCGCCGAATCATGAGCTCGCCTGCCCGCCGGGCAGCACGTACTGCGATATTAACCATACCGTGCATATTGGTGTTCTTTTTACCGTTGAGCCTTAGGTTAAGCAGGAGAGTCTGCTACGTGAGGGTAGAATACTCCTTTATTCGGAACAAATTGTCATTACCGCAATTGTAGTCATGTTATTAAAAATACGTATCGTTCTCGTTGAGACTTCTCATCCAGGTAACATTGGCGCTAGTGCTCGCGCGATGAAGACAATGGGTTTCGAAGATCTCGTGTTGGTAGCGCCAGGGAAATTCCCGTGCGCAGAAGCGACAACTCGTGCTTCGGGAGCCGACGACATATTATCGCGCGCACGTGTTGTCGGGACATTGGGTGAAGCGGTAGCTGATTGCGGTTTTGTGGTCGGGGCTAGTGCCCGTTCACGGAGTCTGCCCTGGCCCACAGTTGATCCGCGTGCCTGTGCAAGAATCGTTGTGAGGAAAGCGGTTGAGACGACGGTGGCAATCGTTTTTGGCCCCGAGCATTCTGGACTCACGAACGAGGATCTTGGACGTTGCCAACAACTTGTAAAGATTCCGACGACCGCACATTACTCGTCGCTGAATCTAGCGATGGCAGTACAGGTCCTTTGTTACGAGCTTAGAATGGTCGGTAATGACGGCGGTGGTATAGGGGCTCCAAACGCACCCGACCCCGATGTCGTGCCGCCGGCCACAGCCGACGAGCTCAATAGTTTCCATATGTATCTAGAAGATTTGTTGACGGAAGTTGGTTTTTTAAAAACTAACCATTCCAAACAGCTTAAACTCAGGCTCAGGCGGATTCTTCATCGCGCAGGGTTAGATCAGGTTGAAATGAATATTCTGCGCGGCGCGCTTTCGGCATTAGATCCTCGGTCACCGCGCGAGGAAGGAACCCGCAAATGACTGAACGCCGCATTTACCTGGATTATGCTGCTACCACACCCGTTGACCCCAATGTGGCGGCTGTGATGCGAGAATGTCTCGAATCTGATGGAGTCTTCGCGAACCCTTCGTCGTCTCATGCGTTAGGTAAACGCGCGCGTACGCGGGTCGAAGAAGCTCGAGCGATGATTGCGGCACGAGTAGGTGCGGCGACGGAAACGATTTCGTTTACTTCAGGTGCAACGGAATCAGACAACCTTGCTATTCAGGGTACGATGTTAGCTAATCGTCATAAGGGTCAGCATTTGATTACGTCGATTACAGAACACAAGGCGGTGCTGGATACAGCTATCGCTCTCGAAAAACAGGGGTTCGACGTTACCTATCTGACTTGTGGTGATGATGGTCGTATCTCCTTGGATCAGGTGGCGGATGCGATCAGGAATGACACAACGTTGGTGTCGTTAATGCACGTTAATAATGAAACCGGGGTCCTCCAGGATATTGGTGCTATCGGTGAACTATGCCGGTCCCGGGGCGTATTGGTTCATGTCGACGCAGCTCAGAGCATCGGTAAGGTACCGGTGCCATTAGATGAGTGGGAGGTTGATGTTGTTGCTTTAACGGCGCATAAAGTCTACGGGCCTAAAGGTATAGGCGCACTGTATGCGCGACCGGGCACGAAACTCATGCCACTTCTCCATGGCGGTGCTCAGGTTGGAGGGGACCGTGCGGGAACTCTTGCGACACATCAGATTGTAGGTATGGGGCGTGCCTACGAATTGGCGGATACAGCAACCGAGGCACCGAAGCTTGCAGCTCTTCGTGACCGACTTTGGTCAGGCTTGAGCGCAATCGACGGCGTTCGTCTCAATGGGCACCCGACCGAGTGTTCGCCGCACCTGCTCAATGTGGCTTTTTCTGGCGTAGACGGTGAGAGTTTGCGTCTCGGTATTGCTGATATCGCGGTTTCAGCGGGAGCCGCCTGCGACTCAGCTACACCGGAGGCTTCTCATGTGCTAAGTGCTTTGGGTCTTAGTAATACGCTAGCCGCAAGCTCGCAGCGTTTCAGTGTCGGCCGTTTTACCTCGGAAATCGAGATTGACTATGTGATTCGGAGGGTTACGGCGGAAGTAGCACGCTTAAGGGGTCTAGCGAATGGCATGCCGGATTGGGGGCAGTAACTGATGTTAGATGCCAATTTACGTTAAAATAACGAGCTGTGTATGGATTACAGTTTGGAGGTTCAGCAGCGGTTTCACTCGCCTGAGGGAGCTGGCGAGCATACCAAAGATACGCCGGGACTAGTCGTAGGCGAAGCGGAAGATCGTACCCTGAATGTCTGGGTACGATTTCAGGTTAGCCTCGTTGAATCAATCATACGCTCAGTTCGATATCAGGTTTTTGGCTGCCCACATATGGTGGCAGCGGCCGGATGGGTAGCGGAAGCGCTGCAAGGGCAATTACGAGATGCGCTGCGAGAACTGGATATGCATGAAATACGGGATACACTCGACGCTCCGCTGGAAAAACTAGGTAAGTTGTTGGTACTTGAGGATGCGCTGCACGCTTGCTGGCGAGCCAGCAACGCAGCGCCAACAGAAAAGAATGGAAGCTAAAGATGTCAATTTCCCTAACATCCAGCGCGGTTGAACGCGTTCAGAATCATCTCGAGAAACGTGGTCATGGTCTCGGTTTGCGTTTGGGCGTCCGCAAGACGGGTTGCTCGGGATATGCCTACACGATTGACTATGCCGACTCTATTAATCCAAACGACGTCGTTTTCGACGAACAGGGAATCAAGGTCATCGTCGATAATGATAGTTTGGAACTCATTGATGGAACCGAAGTCGATTTTGTGCAGCAGGGAATTAACGAAGCGTTTAAATTCCGAAACCCAAATATAAAGGGCGAATGTGGCTGTGGTGAAAGCTTTAGTGTCTAAAACATTGCTCCGTATAATTTTGAATAGGTGGTAATTAATGGCTCAACAACGGACTTTCTCTATCGTTAAACCCGACGGAGTAGAAAAAAATTTGATCGGTGAAATCTACCGGCGTTTTGAGGAAGCTGGACTCCAGATCCTCGCTGCAAAAATGTTGCGCCTGCGTAAGGATCAGGCTGAACAGTTCTACGATATTCATCGCGAGCGGCCATTCTTCGCGGATCTTATCAATTATATGACTTCTGGCCCGGTGATGGTTCAAGTGCTTGAAGGAGAGAACGCGATCGCTACGAATCGCGAACTCATGGGCGCGACTAATCCCAGTGAAGCGGACCCAGGGACGATCCGGCGCGATTTTGCTGAGTCGATCGAACAAAACGTCGTGCACGGTTCCGATGGGCCAGATACGGCAGCCGTGGAGATTAATTTCTTTTTCGGTGGGGCAGAGATTTGCCCACGTACGCGATAACTGTCGGGAACGAGATTCCGGTTAAGCTTAACCTGATTGGGTTAGCGCCGGACGCGCTCGCCGAATTTTTCGAAGGTATTGGCGAGAAACCCTATCGGTCGAAACAGGTCATGGGCTGGCTGTATCAACGCGGTGCACTATCATTCCATGACATGACGGATATCAGTCTGCGTCTCCGGCAACGTTTAGAATTAATAGCCACCTTATCTGTGCCGAAAGTTATTCGGATCGAGGATTCTGCCGATGGCACGCGTAAATGGCTGCTCGATGTAGGTGCTGGACAGGTTGTCGAGACAGTTTTCATACCTGAACCGAATCGTAATACGCTGTGTATTTCATCTCAGGCCGGTTGCGTGCTGGATTGTGCGTTTTGCGCGACGGGTCAGCAGGGGTTTAATAGAAATCTTAGCGCCGCGGAGATAATCAGCCAGGTTCTTATTGTTAAACAAGCGCTAGGGCCTGACGTTGTCCTGAGTAACGTCGTGTTCATGGGGATGGGCGAGCCTCTCGCGAACTATCGTAACGTCGTTCCCGTCGCTAAACTGCTTGTCAACAATAACGCGTTTGGTCTTTCCCGTCGCCGCGTTACAATCAGCACGGCCGGATTAGTTCCGCAGCTTCATCGCCTCGCTGAGGAATGCAATGTCGCGCTGGCGGTTTCTTTACATGCTCCATCGAATTTGTTGCGTGACGAACTTGTGCCGATAAATCGTCGTTACCCGATTCACGAACTTCTCAACGCATGTTGGCATTACGCTGCCTGCCTAGCATCGCGCCAGGTTACGTTCGAGTACGTAATGCTTCGTGATGTCAATGACACTATTCGCGATGCTCGCAAACTTGTAGGGCTTTTAAAGAACCGACCCGCTAAGGTTAACCTTATTCCGTTTAATACTTTTCCCGGGGCGCGCTATGACTGCTCGACGCCAGCGATTATTAAGCAATTCTGTAACGAACTGAGGTCGGCCGGAATTGTGTCTACAATACGTCGTACCCGGGGTGAAGACATCGCTGCTGCCTGCGGGCAGCTAGCCGGCCAGGTAAAGGATCGCACTCGAGTACGGCTTGGAGATAAAAAATTCAGCTCGGTACGTCTATGAAGAAGTTCGTGTCCATGCGTGTTGAAGTTGAAATGTTGTTTGCCGCAATCTGCGATCAGTTAGGGATTCCGGAAAAGTCACAGATATTTGAGATATAGCCTAATGCGACGCCATGAGAACCAAAGTGCCAACGCTGAAAGACCTAGCGGGGAGTATCCGTCTGTCGGAGAGATGTTGCGGAATGCTCGAGAAGCATTAAATTTCGAAATCGACCAAGTAGCTGGTGATCTTCGCATTGATGGCTCGTATCTCATTGCGATGGAGGATAATGATTTTGACAAGTTTTCAGCGCCCGTTTTTGCAAAGGGCTATCTGAGGCAGTATGCGCTGCGTCTCGGACTAGATGATAAAGAATTGCTAACGCTCTACTATCGACAAGTAGGTGCTGTACAGATGCCGAAGTTGAAGGTCCAGACAATTGAAATGGGTGAAGATCGGCGTCAGGCACGCTGGTTGGTCGCTGGCTCGGTGATTGTGCTCGTGGTTGCTAGCGTGTCGATCTGGCAGTTCAATACACTCGAGACTGAGATTCCAGTTGTTACAACGGTTGAGAGTACTAGTGAGAGGGAGCCAGGACAAGCTATGACCCTCTTAGAGCAGCCGATTGTGATTGTGACAGCTCCTATAAATTCCGGTACGGTTGATGAGATCGTTTCGGAGCCGATTGAAGCTCTTCCTGAGGTTATTGCTTCTGAGCTGCAGGTGGAAATAATTTTTCGTGAGGATTGTTGGACGGAAGTGATCGATGTGCTCGGTGAGCGGTTGTTCTACGGACTGGGCCGCGCAGGGGCCCGGTCACGATTCGCTGCTGCGCCACCGTTATCATTATTCCTCGGAAATGCCAGTGGTGTTGATATTTCGGTTGATGGTATACCTTATGAGATCTCTGGTGAGAACCGTCAAGGTAATCTAGCAAGATTCATGATCCTCGGGTCTGGAGATTAAAACGCGGTGGCACAGCTTATTCAGCCCGTTCGCGGAATGAACGATATTCTTCCAGAGCAGAATGCTGGTTGGGAGACTATTGAATCGGTAGCAACAGCTATCTTCGATGCTTACGGTTATTACCGTATCCGTATTCCTATCGTCGAGAGGACCGATCTCTATCGTCGCTCGATTGGTGAGAAGACCGACATTGTGGAAAAGGAGATGTACACTTTCGATGACCGTAATGGCGATAGTCTTACCCTTCGTCCGGAAGCAACAGCCGGCATCGTCCGTGCCGGACTAAGCCATGGGATGTTCCACAATCAGCAACAAAAACTTTGGTGCAGTGGCCCGATGTTTCGTCACGAAAGACCTCAGAAAGCACGCTATAGGCAGTTCAATCAACTCAGTCTAGAGGCCATAGGCTTTGAAAACCCCGAGGTTGATGCGGAACTCATCGTCATGTCGGCCCGGCTCTGGGAGCGACTTGGTCTAGAGAGTCCGATTCTCGAGATAAATTCCCTTGGAACGCTCGCGTCGAGAAGCAAATATCGTGATGCCCTCGTTTCCTATTTCGATTCGTTCCGCCAATTACTGGACGGAGATAGCCTGCGCCGCTTAGAGACTAATCCGCTACGTATTTTGGATAGTAAAAATCCTCAGCTTGAGGAACTGATTTCGGGAGCACCGGAGCTAAGCGATTATCTAGATGTGGAATCGAGTAATCATTTCGAACGCGTCCAGCATCTATTGGATGATGTTAAGGTTAAGTATGTGCTGAATCCGCATCTTGTGAGAGGACTGGATTATTATTCTCGGACAGTGTTCGAATGGGTCACTGACCGTCTGGGAGCACAGAGTGCGATTTGTTCGGGTGGCCGTTACGATGGGCTCGTAGCGCAACTGGGTGGTCGCGACACGCCAGCGGTTGGCTGGGCTCTAGGGATGGAAAGAGTGGTGGAATTGATGGCTGCCGAAGGTTGTCAAGCCGCTGCCCAGCTACCGGATGCCTACCTAGTGATGGCGGGTGACGATGCGCGTCGCAGAGGATTTGGAATTGCGGAAAAACTAAGGTCAGCTGTGCCTGGTCTGCTTCTTTCCTTCGATTGTGTAGCAGGGAGTATAAAGGCTCAGCTTAAGCGAGCTGATCGCAGCGGTGCTCGTCTCGCACTTATTCTGGGTGATGATGAATTGGCGGCCGGCCGGATTAGTGTCAAAGCATTGCGTAAGCAAATCCCGCAGGAGTCGTTGAAGCTAGAGGAGCTGATTGCTCGACTGATCAGTGAAAGCGCACATTGAGCGTAAAATAGTTTGGATGGTGTAGAGCCGGGAGGCTTGTGTGGACGATTATCTTTCAGAAAAAGAACAGTTGGCAGCTATCCGCGAGTGGTGGCGAGAGTATGGCTGGTATTTAGCAGGTGGCGTTGTTTTGGGAGTAGCAATCTTATTTGGGATGCGCCAACTTCAGAGTTATCAAGACAATGAAGCTGAGTTAGCTGCGTCGATTTATCAGGAACTGCGACTTTCAATTGCTGATGACGCTGATGCAGAGGTTCTGACGCTACTGGAGGAACTACGGGAGGAGTTTCCGGACAGCCCGTATACCGATCAGGCAGGCATGCTTGCTGTGATAATGCACATGCAGAATCAGAGTACGCGCCAGGCGATAGATACGCTGCACTATACGCTTGATAATACTTCCGACGAGCATCTTGCGATGATCGTGCGGCTGCGTTTAGTGAGATTATTGGTATCTGCCGATCGTTTCGATGAGGCCATTACGCTACTAGATAGTGTTGATCCTGGTAGTTTCGCAGCGAGATTTAGCGAGATTCGAGGTGATATCTACTATGCAGAAAACGATACGGAAAATTCCAGGAGAGCCTATCAGGAGGCACTTAACAGTCAACAGTCTGATCTCGTAGATCGTAATCTGATCCAGATGAAACTAGATGATTTGGCAGAGAGTATAACCCTGACTTCTGACGAGGAGGTCCTCACGGAGGACACTGGGAGATGAAGTCCTGGATTGTTACCAGCGCTATGCTACTGGGGCTGGTTAGCAGCGGTTGCGCGATGTTTGGCAGCGATGATGAAGATCCTATTGAGCCACCGGCCGAGCTTTTCGATTTTGATGAGGCACTAGAGGTACGTCAACTATGGTCAGTGAGACTTGGTGGCAACTCTGAACGGCTGCGGTTAGGTCTTTCGCCGGCAAGTGACGGTGCGCGAATTTATGCTGGGAGCTTTAGTGGTGAAGCTAGCGCGTTTGGCGCTATAGAGGGCGATCGAATATGGCGGACTGATACCGAGTTGTCGCTTGCGGCGGGACCAGGTTACGGTGATGGTATTCTCGCTTTCGGTACGACCGATGGTGATTTGATCGCTTTAGATGCTGAGACCGGCGAGGAGTTGTGGCGACAGACCGTTGGTAGTGAGGTGCTCGCTTCGCCTGCTATCGGGTTAGAGGTGGTGGTCGTGCGCAGCGTGGACGGTCGCCTTAGAGGTTTCTCTACAGCAGATGGTCGAGTGTTGTGGTCCGTAGAACAGACAGTTCCTGCGCTAACTACACGCGGCAATACCTCGCCTTATATTGCGGGGACCGCAGTAGTGACAGGTTTCGATAACGGTCGGCTCGGCGCTTATGACATCAGTAGCGGTGATCCCATATGGGAAGTTGCTGTGGCTATTCCGGCGGGTCGTACTGAGCTTGACCGTCTCGTGGATATGAGCGCGGGTCTTCAGGTGGTGGGTAGAGATGTTTATGCTGTAGCGCTTGGCCGTGCGGTCAGTATTGCACTGGAGACCGGACTCGTTCTTTGGCAGCAGGAATTATCGAGCTATGCTGGTCTCGGTGCCGATTTCAATAATGTCTACGTCACCAATGATATGAGCGAAGTTGTCGCTTTGGATCGTGCAGCTGGCACGCCGCGTTGGAGCCAGGGTGCACTGCGGCTTCGTGATCTAACCGCGCCAGCTCGCTTTGGTAATACGATTGTTGTTGGTGATTTGGAGGGCTATCTGCATTGGCTTAGTCCTGATGATGGCACGTTCCTTGCGCGAGAACGCGTGGGCTCGCAGCGAATTACCGCAGCGCCGCTAGTCGTCGGACAGAACGTTTTTGTTCAGTCGGAAGATGGTACGCTCGCCGCCTATACTACTGTCGAAGATACGGGTTGACTGAAGGTTGATTTTGCAATGCTACCCGCAATCGCTTTGGTTGGTCGGCCTAATGTTGGTAAATCGACACTCTTTAATCAACTGACCGGATCGCGAGATGCCCTCGTCGCCGATTTCCCTGGCCTCACTCGCGATCGGCGCTACGGTTTTGGTAAGCACGATGGTGCATCTTTTCTAGTTGTCGACACTGGTGGATTAGGGGGTGATGCTGGGGAGCTAGCGGCGTTAGCTGCGCAACAGACCGCGATTGCGATCGAAGAGGCCGATGCTGTCGTCTTAGTCGTGGATTATAAAGAGGGCTTGACCATAGCAGACGAACGCGTCGCGGTTCAGCTTCGGACGGCGGGTAAGCCGGTCACCGTCGCCGTAAATAAATCCGAAGGGTTAGCTCCTGAGCTAGCTGAAGCTGAGTTTCATGGTCTAGGTCTGACAGCACCTATTAGCATCGCTGCCTTACATAGTCGCCGTCTCGGTGAGCTTATGACCAGAGTGCTAGAGCCCTTTGACGAAATTATTGATAGTGATTCCGAGGACTTCGCAGGTAGACCACACGTTGCAGTTGTCGGTCGGCCGAATGTTGGCAAGTCGACCTTAATTAACCGCCTCTTAGGTTCTGCGCGTCTTATTACCTCTGCTGAGCCGGGTACAACGCGTGATAGCGTACTTGTACCTTGCGAACGGGGTGGCGAGAAATTTGTGCTCGTCGACACAGCCGGTATCCGGCGCCGGGCGAGGGTAAACGAGTCGATAGAAAAATTCAGCGTGGTTCAGAGTCTCCGAGCGATCGAAGATGCTGGTGTTGTGATTGTTCTCGTCGATGCCCAAGAAGGCATTACCGATCAGGATCTACACCTCATTGGTTTAGTATTGGAACGTGGCCGCGCAATCACGATCGGCGTTAATAAATGGGACAACCTTGAGGTTTCGAAGCGCCGCAATGTTGATGCTCAGATCAGCCGTAAGCTCGAGTTTGTCCTTTTCGCCCGAATCGCGCACATCTCAGCACTACACGGTAGTGGAATAGATGGGCTACTCGCTGCAGCGCTAGCCGCCTATTCCGCGGCAGGTCGAGAGTTCTCAACGCCGAAGCTTAACGATATTTTGGAACGCGCGATGATTGCGCATCCACCACCGGTTGTTGCGGGTCGCCGTACCCCGTTTACGCTACGCACATCAGGGAGGGAGGCATCCGCCAATTATCGTAATTCATGGTAATAGAGCCGAGCGTTTGCCGGGGCATTATCAACGTTATCTGCTCAATCTATTTAGGAGGGCTCTGAAAATAGAGGGCGCCTCTCTCAGGCTCGAATTTAAGAGCGGTGAGAATCCTTATGCCGGTAGGCGTAACGTGTTAACCCGTAGGCAGATCAAGCGGCGTCAGCGCGTTACGCGCCACTCGCGGCGCTAGTATTTCTTTGTGGCATGTAGATACTGCCGCGTAAACTCACCTGCAAGTTTCGATAAATGGATCCTTACTCGTCGCTCTATTCTAATGACGAGAAGTTACTAGATCCGCGTCGGATCAGTTTACACTTCGTTCAATTTTGAGTGGAGGTGATGACGGTGAGTAGAGCCCGCCAACATGTAACATTAGAAGGTGAATTTCCGCTTCATCGCGGTGGTAGTCTAGTTCGTCCGACGCTCGCGTATGAGATATGGGGAGAGCTCAACGATCGCCGTGACAATGCAGTGCTATTGTTTACCGGGTTGTCACCCTCGGCACACGCTGCTTCGTCCCCGGCGGACCCTTCGCCGGGTTGGTGGGAGGAGATGATTGGTCCTGGCCGTTCGATCGATACCCGGCGATACTTCGTAGTTTGTGTGAACTCGCTCGGTAGCTGCTTCGGCTCCACTGGTGCTGCTTCAGTCAATCCAGAAACTGGGAAACCGTATCGACTGACCTTCCCAGTTCTCTCGTTAGAGGATGTAGCGAGAGGCAGCTGGGAAGTTCTACAGCATCTAGGTATAGAGCGTGTCAAGTTTACAATTGGTCCATCGATGGGGGGCATGAGCGCGATTGCTTTTGAAATTTTGTTTCCGGGCCGGTCTGACGGACTGCTCGTGATTTCATCAGGAGCGCGGTCATTGCCGTTTGCGATAGCTCTGCGGTCGCTACAGCGTGAGATGATTCGCCGCGACCCGAATTGGCAGGAGGGAGACTACGGCGCTGATACGATGCCCCTTGTTGGAATGCGATTGGCTCGGAAGCTCGGCATGATCACGTATCGTTCCGCAGAGGAATGGCGAGCGCGTTTTAGTAGAGAGCGAGCTTCGGAAGAATGTGAGCCAGATGATCCGTTTGGTATTGATTTTGAGATTGAGGCCTATCTTGATCATCACGCGAACAAGTTTACGGGCCAGTTTGATCCAAATTGCTACCTCTATCTATCGCGCGCTAGCGATCTATTCGATGTTGCGGATCATGGTTCAACTATAGAGGCTGGATTGGCAAAGATCGAGGCAAAGCGTGTCATGATCGTCGGTGTACAGAGCGACTTTTTATTTCCTCCGCACCAGCAGCAAGAACTTGCAACGCAGCTATCGGTCGCCGGAAGTGAGACAGAATACATTGAGCTGGAGTCAATCCAGGGTCACGACTCGTTTCTCGTTGATATGGATCGGTTTAGGCCAACCATTGCTCGTTTTATGGCTTGAAAATTTTGGTTATAGCTAAGGTTTTTTCGTTTCGTCTTTTGCCGGACGTGATTCATCTACCGTGGCGATGAGTTCTCCGCGTGAAAGGCGGACTATTATGCTGCTTCCGATTTCCACAGCTGAAGTGTCGGTAACGATTCCGCCGTGCGTAGCGAGCGTGACTATGGCATAGCCGCGATCGAGTGTTCCGAGCGGACTGACCGTCTGTAAGGCTCGCGCCGCAAGTTCCAGTCGTGCTTTCTTGTGTCCGATACGCTTGAGCATTGCGTGCTCGAGGTTATGGGCGCTCCATCGGTAGCGACTGTTCAGGTCTATAAGTCGTCGCTGGGGTGTTATCCCTCTAAGTGCCGCGGCAAGTTTGCCGAGACGCGTCTTGTGTCCTGATAGTAGCCGCTGCGAACTGAGTTGAAGCCGAACTTCGAGATCATCGAGCCGCTGCGTCGATTCACGCAGTTGGACCCCGGGGTGACTGCGAGACAGACGATGGCCTAGGTTTATCGATAGCGCTTTTGCTATAGCGAGCTGATGAGTAGCAGCTCGCGACAAGCGTTGAGATAAGCGGTTAAGCGAAGTGAGCCACTCAGACTGTTCAGGTGCCGCAAGCTCAGCTGCCGCCGAGGGTGTAGGTGCACGAACATCTGCGACGAAATCTGCAATCGTAAAGTCTACCTCGTGGCCTACAGCCGAAATTACCGGTGTCTCTATTGCGGCCAACGCTCGGGCTACCACCTCTTGGTTGAATGACCACAAATCCTCGAGAGATCCGCCACCGCGTGCGAGGATTAATAGGTCACAATCACCTCGGCCATCTGCGAGCTTCAGCATCTCAGCAATCTGCTCGGCCGCTCCTTCACCCTGGACGGGCGTTGGGTACACGAGAACTTTTACGGCTGGAAATCGTCTTCGCAATATCGTCAGGATGTCGCGAACGGCAGCACCGCTTGGAGAGGTAATTACACCGACACGTCTTGGAAAGACGGGGAGTGGTTTTTTACGCTCGGTATCGAACAAACCCTCCGTTGCTAGTTTGCGCTTAAGTTCTTCGAATTGCCGGCGTAACTGGCCCTCGCCAGCCTCCTCGAGGAAATCGACGACCATTTGGAACTCGCCCCTAGTTTCGTAAAGGCTGATGCGTCCGCGCGCAAGTATTTGTTTGCCGTTCTCGGGCGAGAATTGTAGGGTACGATTGTGCTGACGGAACATCGCACACCGGATCTGCGCGCTATCATCTTTGAGGCTCCAGTACATATGTCCGGAAGACGGCCTCGCGAGATTTGAGACCTCGCCCTCGACCCATATCACGCCAAAGCATTTCTCGATCAGGCGCCGTGCTTCTCGATTTAGCTCGGATACCGTAAACACCTCCCGCTGAGGTACCAGATTCAGAGCGTCGCTGTGGAGTTCCATAAGGGTAGTATAAGTAGTGATGAATTTGTGTGCTCGGAGACGTTAACCTAAGGATACGATAGCTAGCTATTGTCGCTGCGCGTCGCTAAGTAAGCTGTCATTCCAACATTGATGCATGCAATGTGGGTGACGGGGGCGTAGAATGGATCGATTACACGCGCTAGGCGTATCTCGGAGCTGTCCATGCGAATCACCCATGAAGCGCTAACCTTCGACGACGTGCTACTGCGGCCAGCTTATTCCGAGGTTCTACCTCGGGAAGTCGATCTCACGACGCATTTAACGGAATCCCTGTCTCTCAATATACCGATCGTATCGGCGGCTATGGATTCGGTTACCGAAGCCCGTTTGGCGATCGCGCTAGCTCAGGAAGGCGGTATCGGGATTATCCACAAAAATATGTCCTCGGATGAACAGGCATGGCATGTATCACGCGTCAAGAAGTTCGAGAGTGGAATAATTAGTGACCCGATCACAGTAGCGCCTAACGCGACCATTCGGGAAGTTAACGCGTTGACTGAGGCAAACAAAATTTCTGGTGTTCCGGTCGTAGCGGGATCGGATCTGGTCGGCATCGTAACAAATAGGGATCTGCGTTTCGAAACTCAGTTGGAAGCATCCGTAGTTTCAGTTATGACGCCGAAAGAAAAGCTTGTTACGGTTCAGGAAGGTGCCGGTAAGGATGAGGTGCTGACGTTGTTGCATCGTCACAGAATCGAGAAAGTTCTCGTTGTCGATGGCAGCTTTCAACTCCGCGGCATGATTACAGCTAAGGATTTCCAGAAGGCTACTGATTATCCTCGCGCATCGAAGGACGCAAAGGGTGCGCTACGTGTAGGTGCAGCAGTTGGTACTGGTGTCGATACCCCCGAGAGAGTAGACGCACTGCTTACCGCGGGTGTTGATGTGGTCGTCGTCGATACCGCACATGGTCACACGAAAAGCGTTATCGAGCGTGTTAGACAGATCAAGCATGAGCACAAGGATGCACAACTCATCGTCGGTAATATTGTCACGGCAGAAGCCGCTAAGGCGCTAGTTGATGCGGGTGCCGATGGTGTTAAAGTAGGGATTGGGCCTGGTTCGATCTGTACCACTCGTGTCGTAGCTGGAGTTGGCGTCCCGCAGATTTCTGCCGTAGCCGAGGTAACGGAGGCCCTTTCCGGCACAGGTATTCCGGTCATCTCAGATGGTGGAATTCGTTATTCGGGCGATATTGCTAAAGCTATCGTTGCCGGCGCCCACTGCACGATGATTGGTGGATTGTTCGCCGGAACGGAAGAATCACCCGGCGAAGTTGAGTTGTATCAGGGACGGTCCTACAAGTCATATCGCGGTATGGGCTCTATTGCGGCAATGACTCAGCGGCATGGTTCGTCCGATCGATATTTTCAGGACGCGAGCGAAGAGTTGGAAAAGCTTGTTCCTGAAGGAATAGAGGGACGGGTACCCTATAAGGGAAATTTGACGGCTATTGTTCAGCAGTTGATCGGCGGGGTACAGGCTGCGATGGGTTATACGGGTAGTCGAAGCATCAATGAGCTTCGCACTAAACCATCATTCGTCCGTATTACCGGCGCTGGTCGAAAAGAGAGTCACGTCCACGATGTGACTATAACGAAGGAACCGCCGAACTACCGTATGGCGGAGTAAATTAATGAAAACACGACGTCGTGCCGAGGACTCACGAGCCCCCGACAGCGCTCGGATATTGATTGTCGATTTTGGTTCGCAATATACGCATCTGATCGCGCGTCGTGTGCGAGAGGCTGGGGTATATAGCGAGATTCATCCTTACGATTTGTCCGCAGAAGAGCTGAACGCATTCAATGCCGCTGGGATCATCCTGTCCGGTGGACCGGAATCGGTAGCTGAGGACGATGCGCCAGGCGTCAGTGACGCTATCATCGAGTCTGGTGTCCCTCTTCTAGGGATCTGTTACGGCATGCAGGCGCTAGCAACAAAACTCGGCGGTAGTGTGGAATCGGCCGAACATCGGGAATTCGGATATGCTGAGGTCACATTAAACGGTAGTAACCAGTTACTCGATGGTGTTGCATCTTCGCAAAAGAAACTCAAAGTATGGATGAGCCATGGAGACCGCGTCGATAAACTCCCCGACGAATTTCAGGTAATTGCGTCTTCGGTAAATGCTCCGTTGGCCGGCATGGCCGACATGACGCGTAATTATTATGGCCTACAGTTTCACCCGGAAGTGACGCACACCGAGAACGGTCAGAAGATTATCGAACATTTTGTGCATGGTGTATGTGCTTGCCCTAGCGACTGGACACCGGCAAATATCATCGAAGACCACATTGACCGTATTCGCGCTGAGGTTGGATCGCAGTCAGTACTATTGGGATTGTCTGGTGGTGTCGATTCTTCGGTTGTTGCGGCATTACTCCATGAGGCAATCGGTGATCAGCTCATCTGTGTTTTTGTCGACAATGGCTTATTGCGCTTGAACGAGGGTGATCAAGTGATGGGTGCTTTCGACTCGGATATGGGGTTACGTGTTATACGCGTCGATGCCGAGACAGAATTCCTAAGTGCACTTGCCGGTACCGCTGATCCTGAGGAAAAACGCAAGATTATTGGTAAGACCTTCATCGACGTCTTTGAGCGTGAGGCTGAAAAACTTACGAATGTGCATTGGCTCGCGCAGGGCACCATTTATCCGGATGTTATTGAATCGGCCGGTGCGGCGACCGGAAAAGCGCATGTGATTAAGTCGCATCATAACGTGGGGGGGTTGCCGGAACGAATGAAGCTCAAGCTCGTTGAGCCGCTTCGTGATCTTTTCAAAGACGAGGTTCGTGAGATTGGAAAAAACTTGGGTCTGCCTAACCAGTTGATTGAGCGTCACCCCTTTCCGGGGCCTGGACTTGGAGTTCGTATTCTCGGAGAGGTGAAAAAAGAATATGCCAATTTGCTTCGCAGGGCAGATGATATTTTTGTCGGTGAATTAAGGAGGCAGGGGTTGTACGATGAGGTGAGCCAGGCATTCGCTGTATTCCTGCCCGTCAAATCCGTTGGCGTGATGGGCGACGGTAGGCGTTATGATTATGTTATTGCATTACGAGCAGTAGAGACGGTGGATTTTATGACTGCTCGATGGGCGCGCTTGCCGTACGAATTCCTCGATCGAGTATCAAACAGGATAATAAACGAGATCCCTGGTATCTCTAGGGTTACCTACGATATTTCTACGAAGCCACCGGCGACTATCGAGTGGGAATAGGGCGATACTTAATAAATACTTGTAAAAAATTTTAAAAAGTACGCCGATACAGATTAATTCAACAAGAATTACTTACCAGAGGTGCCTGAATGAAACTAATGA
>JBJKYL010000009.1:0-20764 GCA_045561055.1 Candidatus Rariloculaceae bacterium
AAGGTAATCACACCAGAGGAGTTATTAATGCTCAACGAGCTGGCATCGGTGCCGGTCAAGGTGTAAGTCAGGGTATCGCTCGTATCCGCATCGGTAGCAATCACTGTACCCACCACAGTCTGGTTCTCAGCTGCACTAAAAATAGACGATGAGGTGATGACCGGCGCATTACCAATTTCGTCGACATCGGTAACACTAATAACGATCGCCTGGGTAGTGGTGGTAGTTCCGTCACTGACATTTACCGTCACTGAGTAACTAGCCTTGGTCTCGTAGTCCGGAGCCGTGTTGAAGGTAATCACACCAGAGGAGCTATTAATGCTCAACGAGCTGGCATCGGTGCCGGTCAAGGTGTAAGTCAGGGTGTCGCCATCCACATCAGATGCTGAAACGGTCCCAACCGATATCAAGTTCTCAGCTACCGAGATAGAAGAAGATAAGCCATTGATTGTTGGGGCATCATTAATAGGCAAAACAATAATACTGACATTAGCGGTAGCGGATTGGTTATCCACAGTGACGGTATAGGTGAAGGCGTCGGTGCCGTTAAAGTTAGTGTTTGGTACATAACTGAGAGTGTTATCCGCATTTAATAGCACCTGTCCATTGGACGGCGCTGAGGTAGCGATAGAGAAACCATACACAGGCGCTATGTACGTATCATTAGACAAAACTGCAATAACAACGCTGGAGTCCTCGTCCACCGTTGCGCTGTCATCGGCCACACTAATTTTAATAACTAAATCATCCAGCTCGATATTTTGATCGGCAGAAATCAGGGCATTGATATCGTTGGCATAGGAAGCGGACAGGCTACTGGAAGCCGTGCCTTGGGCCAGGGCTTTGAAATCGGCAATAAATTTACCAGTCGTAAAATTTGAAAGTGCGGTTGTTACAGCCGCTTTAGATCTCACAGAGATAACCGACACCATAGAATGCAGCGCATTCTTAATGTCCGTTTTTCGATCGTCCCGTATAACGGTCTGTTTTACTACAAGGACAGCATCTACATAAGCATTGATGAATGCCTCGGTCTCGATATCTACGACTTCACTCGTCTCTGCGTATTGGGCCTCCAATGTTTTCGCTAACTCTAAGAAATACGTCTCTGAGGTTTCCTGTAAAGAATTAATCTCATTCAAAGCCGATTGCATGCTGAAGACTAGCGCTGTTATTTGGGACCCCTTCTCGTAAAGATATGCGTATTTATTCCCATCGGCCATGGTGGCAATGGGATCAGTGCTCGCAATATCGATGGAGCTATCAATCCCCAAGGCTGTCTTTATATTGTTGGGAGTGGCCATCAGGGCAGCCACCGAGGTAACCGGAGTGATTACCAGTAGATCATTATGTTCGGACAGTTTGTTGATTAAAAGGAGTTGATCTAAGGGATTACCAGAATCGACATCAACCCCGCCTACGCTCATTAGGTTGCCAGAAGTGTACTTTAAAGAGGTGAATTTACCCCCAGAATCTGAAGTAGTGTTATTTTCACTGCTATCGCGTATGAAATTATTATTTTCATCAATAAAGATATCCGCAAGCCTGATGTAACCATCCACGGTAACCCCGCCGAAAGTTTGGTACCCGCTCACCGTGACAGAAGCTGAACCACTACCGCCCGGTCCTAAGCAGGTTAATATTAAGCTGAAGGACTCCGCAGAAGCAGGCGTAAACTTTTCACTACCACTAGTAGCCTTGGGTCCCGACCACGCTCCTGAGGCTGAACAACTGGAAGCGTTTGTCGAAGACCAAGAAATCGTGACTGCAGAGTTAACAGAAGCCGAAGAGGCCGAAGAAGAAATAGTGACGGTGGCCGCCGGAGTCGAGAGAGAATTCCCATCTCCTCCATCGCAGCTTAGTAAAAAAATAACACTAGAGAGAAGGAAGCATCGCCTAAAAACAGAAATAATTTTCGGCAATTCGTTGTTCACCGCCCCCCCCAAAGACAGATATCACATACTTTTTATAGACCTTTTTTACCACTGGTTCAATTCAAGCACTAAAAAGCACGCTACTGAGATCCGCCCCCCTGCCCGGCGTAGCGTTCCAACAACTCGCGTACGTAAGCGGGCGGTTTCGACATCCGCTGAACAATACGTGTTCCTTCTGCGTGCTCAATCAATGGCATACGGACACCGAATAGCTTGGCTTCCTCTTCCCTGAATGCCGAGTCTTCAGTCGTAGCTCGGAAGCTCTCTCTAAGAATCTCCACCGCAGCGACTGGTGAGTCGGGCGGCATGAACGCGGCGTGACCGAAAGTATTAATGGTAGGCTGTAGCCATTTATAGCCTTCGAATTCTTCGCCCGAAGGAGCCACCCCTTTCAACTCTTCATAGACTTCCACGAATGTCGGAATTCCCTCGGCCGCTTCTTCCGGAACAATATTGCCATCGCCGTCGACGCGCGGATTATGCCAGAGCGGAATCGCCTCACCGCTTTCGATCAACGTAGGCTCAATAGAAAACCGATAGAGCGTTAATCCGGCGGTCTGCATCTCGACTTCACCGCGCCGTACCGCATTGAAGACTGCATCGGCTCCCGCGAAACCCGTGATATAGACGTAATCAATGCCGAGCATATCCATCGCGAGGCGGCCGAGGATATCGTAGTGATGCGCTGGATTTTGTCCGGCATATTTCAGGCCGCTGATAGTCATGATATCGGCGGGTTCGCGAACGTCCGGACGGCGGATGTAAACGAGGTTCGGACTCTTCAGACCGCCGATAAGTGGCATTATCGAGAAATCAGCGCGCAGTCCTGGCAGCCGCAGAATTTCCGAGGCACCGGAAAAAGGTGAAAACATCAATGTGAGTCCATCCGGCTTTGCGACTTCGTAGCCGTAGTTCCAAACGCGTGTTCCACCGCCACCGGGAATATTACGAATGACAAACGTTGGCTCTCCAGGAATGTGTTTCTGCCAGTGGTCAATAAACGTCCGCAGCGCGATGTCGGTCCCCGATCCGGGGCCACGCCCGATATAGACATTCACGGTTTTGCCGTCGAAGAATCCGGCATCCTGACTGTGCGCGGTGACTGGCAGGTACAGCGCCGCGGTAACGGCACAAAGGACAATTGAGCACAGGCGCCAAGAAAGGGTAAATATCCGATTATTCATAGCCTAATAATAGCTGAACACCACTAGGATCCAATACCCTTCATTGGCGCGCAACCTGAGCGAGGCGATACACTAGGGGTTCCTGTTCAGACTTCGTGGAATCTTTATATGTCGGTGATATTCAATGAAAAAGGCGTTTCTGCTGAAGAGCTCCCCGGTGGCATCAGAAGACAGCGCCTGATAGATGCCGATCGCGTCGAGGGTGCCGTTTGCCGGTTCGATAGACTGACGGTTGAGGCCGGTGGCGGGGCTGAGTTTAGGCTCGGCGACTCCGAGATCGTCTGGGGCCAGATGCTCGAGGGTACGGTAACACTGAACGGGCCCGACCGAAGCTACGAGTTATCGGCATCTCATGTCGTCTTTTTGCCGCCTGGATTTGAGGGCAGCCTGTATTCCTCTAAGGGTGCAATACTGATTACGCTGACTGTGCCTGATGCGGAACGATTCGACAGTTCGATTGCTGGTAACGCACTCGATGTCCAATGCGTGGATCTCGAGGAAGAGCCTGTACTTCAGTCGGAGCACGATGCCAGGACACGTATCTACGTCGCGACGAAAAAACTATTCGGTACCTCAGCGCTCGTTGGCGAGTTGGTTGCGTTTCCACCGGGAACAACGAGCTCAAACCATCACCACACGGGAGCAGAGCATTTCCAATACATGCTTCGAGGGCAGGCAACCGTCTTTCTAGATGAGCAGCCGACGCGCATTCGCGCCGGTGATTTGGTCTACAAATACGATCTTGAGCGTCACTACTGCACGAACGACGGTAATGATGAGATGGCGTTCGTCGAGTTCTTTATCCCCGGCCAGTACGACACCGTCTGGGTAAATGAGAGTACCCGCTGCGCGTGGGAGCCTACCGGAAAGAATCTCCGCGGCGGCGAGCCGACACGTACGATGGCGAAACATACGAGCGATGGCACACTATACGAAGACGTCTAACAAAACTCCAAGCTGATTTCGACGCCGCGTAACCGCACCGAGAGGGTCGTGTTGCGTCTACAATCCCTGAAAGAGGATTTTTCTTAACAGCACCTCTTCACTGCGGGCGAATATTGTTGTCGCCGCTCAATTCTACGCAGTCGTACAGTTGATAAGGAGCGGCCGAAAGCTGCATTAAGTTTTGTCCAGTGTAGGCGTTATTTAGAAACGTCGGATCTTCTGCAACATAGCGCTGAACAAGGATTCCGGTTTCGTCGTCGATCCAGAATCTTTCTACGCTGTGCATCTGATCACTGTGAGGAACGACAGAAGTTCGGAAACCCAAGAATCCCGGTAAAAATCCTTTGGTATCGACCACCAAAGTGTCACCATCCCAATGACCGATGGAATGGCCGCCACGTGTGGGAACAATGTCGTCCGGATGAGATTCCATATCTAGGTGAATGACACGAAGATAATCCATATAGCCATACTGTAATTCAACACGATCATCGAATTGTTTGATTTCATTGACGTGGCCGTCGTGAGTCCAACCAAAATAGATATTACCGATATCACAATGGATGGAGGGTACGTCGTATATAAATTCATATTCCGCTTGAACCGCTTTAGCCGCAGCAGTCAGTCCGAGTTCTTCGGTGGCCTGGCCGCCACCGGGGCCTCGGAATCGCACCCAATGGCCACTGATGTTGGGCTGCCCGTTTTCAAGGTATTCAGGTCGATCCGCTAAATCGACTGCGAGTTGTTGCTGAGCGTCTTGGGGACGATAACTCTCAGGTAATTCGCCCCCTCTAGTCACGACAACTCCGTCAGCAAACGTAACGCTATTTAGAAAGCAGACATGATCTTCTCGTATCGCCGGACTACCATCGATAGTTAATTTTTGCCCTGGAAAGAAAGATTCATCTGTCCAACCGTTTCTGGCCATACTCGCTGCTGCGGATACTTCGCAACGCCAATTATTGGATTCGCCATTTTCTTCTATAACGTCGAAATAGACGTAGGCATGGGGATTTACAAATTTCCAATCCGTAACGGTGGCGTCCAACGTAATGCTGACATCGCGGTGAAAATGTGGCGTGCTGGAATGATGCGCAACTGCACTAGTTGCCGAACCCAGCAAAACTATAGCGACTAAAGAGAATATGGCTAAGTTCTTCATGACTATTTCCCTAAAGTTTTATCTATATTCTTAAAAGCTGTTTCAAAGATAAATACATCTTAAGCTAGTTTGGATTTCCAATGTAACTGGATTGCTAAAAATGCCGTAAAGGTGATAAAACAATTTCTTCTGAACGTGCTCTTCCGGTCTTTCCACTTTTACTTTTGTTTTGTCGCGCATAGGTATGCACCAATGTGGTTGATTGAACGTCCCACCTAATGTTTTTTACGGTTGAATAAGGCACAATTTCGGAGACAAAATCACGAAGGTGGCTGAATGATGCAGAAGCGTTACGCGACCGTAACCACGGCGATATCGTTCATCTGGCTTGGATTTACAGCCGAAAGCATTGCTCACCACGGGCCGATTGCCGAGCCGTTGTATAACACAAGCGAACTCATCGAACTTCACGGAGAGGTGACCGGGGTCTTCTGGCGAAATCCCCATGCGCGTTTTCGCATCCGGGTTACCTCCGGTCCCGAGACGGGCGAGATCTGGCAAATCGAGACGAATACGCCGGCAAGTTTGCGACGCAACGGCTTTCCGCCTGAGCTGCTCCCGATTGGGTCCACGGTCACGGTAGCGGGTGCGGTATCGAGGCGTAAACCGCGTGAGATGGGCCTCTTCAACTTATTACTCCCTAACGGACTCGAGTTCGCAGATATCCCACGACCCAACCCTCTTCGGTACTCTAATCAACGCCTAGACCGAAATCTGAACCTCGAGCAAACGCAAGCGCGTAATAGTGAACCCGATGATGCGCCCAGTGGCATCGACGTCGAGGCTGCCAGGCGTGAGGCGAATGGAATCTTCAGAGTCTGGCAACGTGACCGCGGTGCCTTTGGGGGCCTGGACGAAAATGCTCTGACCGCGGCTGCCCTGGCAGCGAAAATGGAATACGACGTGATGACCGATCTCCGAAAACTGGATTGCATTCCGCCGGGTATGCCTACCAGCATGATGAATCCGAGCGTGTTTCAGTTCGTGGACGAAGGCGATCGAATCGTACTCCGCGTCCAGTTATACGATGTAGTACGCACCATCCATATGAATTCCGATGTCGACCCTGAAACGCAGCCACTTTCGCCTCTTGGATACTCCGTTGGAAAATGGGATAACGACTCCCTGGTGGTGACGACGACACGCATCGACGAGCCCTTTTCCAATAGCGACGGCGTTCCACAGAGCGCGGAGGTAATGCATATCGAGCGGTTTACGCCCGCGGCCGACGGCAGCACGATGGACTACGACCTGGCCACCATCGATCCAATCTATCTCGTCGGTCCACAATCTCGTCCCGGAAGTTTTACCTGGCGGCCGGAACGGCAGATCGCAGAGCATGGGTGTACCGTCTGGGAGTAAAACAAAACCTTCAGTCTCCGCCACACCCAGCAACAAGGACTAGAGGAAGCAAAACAACGCACCACCTGAATGCGCGTAGGCTGCTATGTGAAGCACTGAATTTCATCGCTAAACCACCCCAAGGCCAGCTTTCAGAGATTTTTATAGGCCTTTTTAGCAAGGCACGCAAATTCGCCGTCTCTAGCCAGTCTCATGCCAAGAAGCCCTCAGTAGGACAACTTCTAGGTAAGGTCCAAAGCCGTCCAAGTGTCAGATATTTATCTTAATAAAACAATAATTTACATAATATACTTAATATAACATATAGGCATCAGCATGCACCGTTCATCATGCCATCACCCGCAGTCGTAGCTGGGATTAGAGTCCGATTGCCGCCATACCGGTGCGCACAGTCTGGGCATCCTCGTGACCCCGGGCACCGCTCGCGCTGAATGCGCCCACGACCTGGCCACCTCTGCGCAGGATCAGCCCGCCGTCGTAGGGAAGCGCTCCCTCGATCTCCTCGACTCGGCCCTCCTCGACTGCAGCTACATAATCAGGGGTGTCCATGCCTGACGTGATAACCGTGTTCACCTTGTTCATCGCGATGTTGTAGTTGCGGGTAGGCACGCCATCCATTCGCCGCACGTAGATCGGTGCGCCCTCGGCATCTGTGATGACGAAAGCGAGATTCCATCCGTTACTGCTGGCCTCAGCCTCGGCGGCGTCCACCGCGACTTTAGCTTCCGCGTTGGTAATCCGGGCGGCAGCTGTCTCCTGCGCCTGCAGCTGTGACAGACCGGGGACGATCGTCAGGGCTAATAAAGCTATTGCAAATCCGGTTAATCTTCCAAAACTCATATTTTTCTCCTTAAATTTTCTCGTGGAACTCTAACGCCGAGTTAGATCTGTCACGAAACTCACGTTGCTCAAGTGCTGAATGCCAAGTGTCGCTCAAAAAAGCCGCGCGAAGCAATAGGGACCAACCCCCCTGAATGCCCAATCGCGTCGGGAGGGAGCAAGGAGCCCGTCTCATGTTGAATGCCAAACATAGTCCGGGCGTTATATTCGCGACGAAGCTGCTTTCGGGTAGTCATATACACACGTAGACTAAGGCTCGGCACCGGAATAAACTCGAAATTGACTAACTTAAGAAAAAATAAACTGGAGTCCAATCATGATTTCCCCTTCTAACCTGAGAGAGCTTCTCTCATTGCCGATACTCATTGGTAGCTCACTGTTATTAACTGCTTTCCCGGCTCAGTCCGCAGATCCGGAATCTATCGCAACCGCGAGAGCAGGCATTCGTGACCTCGGCAAGAACTGGAATGGCGAAGTCAACATCGCTACCCAAGCGCTTTATATGGATCTGCAGCGTTCCGCGGATCGCTCAGGCGTCAAAGCGACAATGAACGTCAGTTACGGGCCTCACGAGCTGCAGGGCATGGACATCTTCGTGCCGGAAGCAGCCTCAGCCGAATTATTCCCTGTTGTCGTCTATATCCACGGCGGCGGGATGGTCCGGGGCAACAAAATCAATGCCAACTCCGAGGACTTGATATCTAGCAACATTCCCACGTTTTTCGCGCGCCACGGGATGATTGGTATCAATGCTAATTACAGACTCGTGCCGGAGGTGCAGTGGCCGGCAGGTCCGGATGATCTCCGCTCAATACTGACCTGGATCCGTGAGAACATTGAGGAATACGGTGGCGATCCCAATACCATTTTCCTTATGGGCAACTCGGCGGGCGGGCGCCATGTTGCAAGTTATCTCTATCATGAGGCTTCGCACTTCGACGACGGCCCCGGTGTAATTGGCGCGATGCTCAGCTCCGCATCCTACCGTGCCTCCGACTCTGAAGCACAGCTCGCCTACTACGGCGAAGATGTAGACGTGCGCGCCAGCCGAGTACCTCTGGGTCTCGTGGACTCCTATGAGGGACCGGAAATCCCGGTCTTCCTGTGGAGCGCCGAGTTCGATGTCGTGGGCATCGAGGCACCGATAGGGTCTATGTATGCGAAGCTGTGCGCCAAGTACGAAGACTGTCCGCGCTTTACCCAGTTCCAGGGACATAATCATGTCTCCCATATCATGAGCCTTAACTCCGCGGACGATGAGGTCGGTCTAGCCGTTATGGAGTTTGTTGATTCCGTTATGGCACATTTATCAACGCAATAAATCAGCTATCAGAGATTTTATAGCCGTTTTAATACAGACACGCAACTATTTGTTTTGCAAACGATTAATAATTTTTGTTTAACCTTTAACAGTTAACAACCGTTATTGACTTACATTCGCATTTGGACGGCTGCACGATTTACGCTGATTTTCTAAGTACACCCAGAGGCTTGAAACGTGAAGCAAATGAAACAGCCGTTGATCAACTCTACGCATATAGCGTCGCTACTCGCACTATTGGCCGCGTCGGTCTCGGCCGGAGCCCAGAATGAGGCGGTCCCTTCAGCGGCGACAGAAGAAGAGGTGGTCGTGATCGGCGTACGCGGCCGGCTTGAGCAGGCCGGAAACCTGAAGAATGCTATCGTTCGCACGGAGGAAATCAGCGCCGAGACGCTGGACTCGACGCGCTCGGTGAACCTGACGGAAGCAATGCAGGATAAGCCAGGTGTCATCGTTTCCAACGAGTGCTCGATGTGCGGTTACAAACGCATTCAGCTCAATGGCCTCAAAGCCGAACATACGAACATCATGATTGATGGACTGCCCGCCCATACGATTCTTTCGGGTTTTTACGCCGTCGATGCGATAGCGACAACAGGGGTTGAGCGTATAGAAATAGCGCGCGGTGCCGGTGCATCGTTGACGGCACCCGAGGCAATTGGCGGTGTTGTGAACGTCGTGACGTTCGAGTCACTGGAAAATGGATTCGATATCGATCTCGGGGCAGGCGAAGATGGGTTTCAGCAAATCGGCCTACTGGGCACCCTAGCAAGCGAATCGGGCAATTTGCGCGCTACGTTTATCGGTCAGTTCGACGAGCGGGAGCAGTTCGATGCTGACGACAATGGCGTCAGCGAGAATCCCCTGTTGGATAATGGTGTTGCGACAGCCCGCATCTCGTGGGATGCGACGAATCGCGACAATCTGAGCTTTCGCCTCAGCAACGTTCATCAGGAAATGTTTGGCGGGCCCATGCTTGGTAGCCAGACACCGAACATCAGTGCAGCGATTGCCAGCGAATCTCTAGGTGAAGCAGCTCAGCTATTCGTTGGCGATAACGTTCGTAATCGTTACATCGGCAATGCCTGGGAAACGACCGAATGGGTCGATACTCAGCGACTGGAGACATCCGCAAGCTGGCTTCGTGAGCTTTCGAATGACTGGAATGTGTCACTGTCCGCTAGCGCATCGTCCCACGAGCAGGATTCCTTCTATGAGGGTTTCGATTACAACGCCGACAACGACATGTTGTACCTCGACGCGCGCTTTAACTATTCGCTCAACGACAATCATCACCTGACCTACGGGGTAGACTCGCGTACTGAAGAAATGCGCTCTCGTTCCAAAGCCGGAGAGCTGGTAAATAACGATGGCGATCCGTCGACTAACTACGTATCCGACAGCTTCAACTACGATGTTCTCGGGCTCTACCTTCAGGATAGCTGGACAGTTTCGGATTCGGTTGAGGTGCAGATGGCGTTGAGAATCGATCAGGTCGAGGCGGATTTCGTAGATCCCACGAAACCTGGTGTCGAGATCGATCGGGGTATAGTTAGTCCGCGTCTCGACATGCGCTACTTCCATAATGACGAATGGACTTCACGCTTCTCTGTTGGCCGGGGCTACCGCGCTCCCTTGTCGTTTTTCGAAACGGACCACGGCATTCTAGACGCCGGGGTCGGTTTCGATATCGACGTAAACGAACTCGAGCGCTCGCTATCGACCAGCTATTCATTGGCACACGAGAGCAATGCGTTAACTTCATCGTTTTCAATTACGCAAACCAACGTCGAGAATCTTTCGGCGCTGGATGAGACGGAGGACGGGGTGCCTCTTTTGACACAGCTATCGGGTGACGCATCGGTACTGGCGGTGGATCTTGCCGTCGGGTATCAGATCGCCGACAATTTCCTAGTGAATTTCACCGCGAGCAAATTCAATCATGACGACGCGTTCAAGTCGTCTTTCGGCGTCGCGACGATGGAGGAGCAGGCGAACCTGGTCCTTGACTGGGATCCGGAGGGTTGGGAAGTGTATGCGTCTCTGAGTTGGGTCGGCAGCCGAAACCTGCTCGCTTACGGCTACGAGGGCTATAACGACGCGGCGCTGACTATTCCGAAATCCACAGACGCGCCGAGCTTCTACTGGGCCGATCTGCGTGTAGCCCGAGATCTGGGCGACAGGACAACGTTCTACGTCGGCGCCAACAATGTCTTTGACAACACTCAGGCGGGTGACGAAGATACTCCGTTGATGTTTGATGCAGATGGCGGATACGATGTTGCCTACATCTATGGCTTGCTCAGAGGTCGTGAGGTTTATGCTGGATTCATGCACTCCTTCTAGCCGAGCGGTGGCAAAGCGCTGGCTCTGCCTGCCGGCCCTGATCTTGTGGGCGGTGCCAGTAGTGGTGCCGGCGCAGTCCGTCGATCTGTTGAAGTACACCCTTCAGAACCTAGACGGGATCGCAATGGAAAACGATCTAGATCAGTACACAGGCAAGCCGACGATACTGATGTTCTTTGAGCCTGAATGCTCCTGGTGTCTCAGGCAGACGCGGGTGCTCAATGAACTCGTCGCCAGCTGCGACAATTTTCAGGCAATAGCCATTGGCGTTAACGGTACCAGGCGCGCGCTTCAGGATACTCTGCGACGACTGCGAGCCGAGTTCCCTGCTTACCAGATCAGCAGAACCCTGCAAGAGGACATTGGAGAAGTGGAAGCGACGCCGCTGATGCTCCTGGCGGACGACACAGGAGCGTTAGTAACCCATATGCGCGGATACCAGCGGACTGAGGTACTTGTGCCCGCTCTCGAGAACTTTGTGCCCGGGTACTGCGCCTAGTCTCCCTAACGGGTCATCCGTCTCTGCGCTCGACCATGAGAAACGAGAGGGCGTAGGCTGCTATGTGAGGTGATGGATTTCATTGCTAACTATCATCAGTCATACGTCTTTAGTCGTATCGAAGGCTATCAAACCAAAAGTAATGCATTATGACTACTAGCGTCCGAACGGCCATTTCGCCTCAGCCCGCAATTCCGTGATCTGGTCTCGTAGCGTTTCGTACTCAATACGCTCGGCAGTTGTCAGGTCACCGCTTAAGAGATTTTCGTATTCGTAAGGATCATTCTGAAGATCGTAAAATTCTTCCTCGCCATCAAAACGTAATAGCTTGTAACGCTCGTTACGCATCGCATAATCCGCCGACTCAACTCCCGCAAAACCACCTAAGAACATGTCAGCATATAGCCAATCACGTGGCGACGGCGTGTCTGCATCAGCAAGCACCGGCATAAAACTAACGGAGTCATGGATAACCTCTTCGGGTACGGTTGCTTGCACGTCGATTCTAGCCATCTCCATGATCGTTACAAAAAGGTCCGAAGCATTAACAAGCGCATCCGGCACCGTGCCAGGCTCAATCCCCGGACCGGTAATGATCAGTGGCGTATTCACGCCACCTTCATAAATCGTACTTTTAGCCCGGCCTTCTCGGAATGGCGCCCGCACATTACCGTCTGTAGTTCCATTATCGCCGAGAAAAATCACGTAGGTATTGTCTCGAACAGGGGCGTCCATTGATCCCAGTAGCCTACCAATCTGCGTGTCCATCGCTTCGATCATCGCATCAAAATAAGCATCGCTATCCGAAGCAGAGATTTCTTTCGAATCCAAGTTCGAGTGATCAGACTGCCAGTTCTCTTCAGGCGGCAGGTGTATTGGTGTATGCGCCAAGTTGAACGCAAACCATAAGAACCAAGGTTCATCGCCCTGCTCTGCTATCCAATCAATCGCATCGTCAGCCTTGTCAACCGGTGTATAACCAATTTCACCGCTCACCACACCATTAATAACTTTATTCCATGAGAAAAAATGGGCGGGGGCACCATTCATCAATCCCGAAAAGTGGTCGAAGCCGACGCGATTTGGATGCTCTATCCAACCGTTGATTGTCCCAGCAAGATGCCACTTACCGATAGCCGCGGTGGCATAACCCAGGTCGGGATTAGCATTAAAGGCCATCGGCAATGTGTATTCATCGGGAAGTAACCCGTGGCGCGGCAAAACAAATCCTGGTATGTGGCCTAATCGAGCAAATATTCCGCCAGCCATTCCGCCAGCCATTCCGCTGGGAGCGGGAGAAGCCCATTCGGGGATTTCAGGGTTTTCCGGTAGAACGCCCCCTCCCCCCGGCCCAGAAATGATCGCCCTACCAATACCCGTCCGAAAACCGTAACGGCCGGTGAGAATCGCAGCCCGCGTTGGCGAGCATAACGGTTGCGTCCAAAAATTCGTGAAGCGCATGCCCTGCCGAGCCATCTCGTCTAGGGTCGCCGTCTTCGGCGGATTCTCCCCAAGACCATAGGACGCAAGGGTCTCAACACCCATATCGTCGCCGATAATCAATAAGATGTTCGGCGCGGCTTGCGTCGCCCCTGAAATAGTAGCCGTAGCAAAGAATGCCGCAACCACTATCCCGAGATAGCGCTTAAGTCTACTGATCATGCTAATTGATGCGGCCAGATCAGAGCTCATCGTTCGACTTCCGATACCTGTAGGTTTCGCCATTCACCACAAAGACTAGAATTCCGTCCTCAACAATAAACTCCTCAACGGCGATAACGACTCCTTCGTCATTGAAATAATTTACTTCGTAAACGCCATTATCTTGATACTCCCATAACAGTGTTTCTTCAGGTCCTATTTGCGCGCCCCCATAAGTGAATGATCCAGTACCATCCTCCAATAACACGATCTCTATGGGGAACTCTTCCGGGTCTATTTCAGTGTATACACCTGAAATATCATCACTGGTTCCGCAACCATTTAATCCCAGTAGAAATAAAAAAAGAAACGAGCAGCGAGTCATTAATTTCATTACCTTCAGCCATTTTTGAAACCAGATCTGTAATGTTAACTATCACATTTTTTTATAGAAATACCTAATAAACATACAATTAATTAGAACGTAAATCTCTAGCCAGCATAACTCAGCAAAGACTAGGGTAGCTGCTCACGGTTCTAAGGGTTTCCGAAGCTCGATTTCTCCCGCAGCGATTCGCTGCAGTACCTGCGGGACAAACTCATGCTCTCGAGCAAGAACTCTTTCTGCTAGAGCTTGTGGCGTGTCGGTCGGTTTGACGCTTACGCGGCTCTCCGCAACAATCGGCCCAGAGTCGTATTCGGTATCTACGACGTGAACAGTCACGCCGCTTTCGGTATCTCCTGACGCTATAACGGCATCGTGAACGCTCATACCATACATGCCTTTTCCGGCGAACTTCGGGAGTAGCGCCGGATGGATGTTCAGTATTCTGCCTTCGAATTCTGCGATCGTTTCGGGGCCCAGTCGCTTCGTGTAACCAGCGAGGAGAATTACGTCGACTGCGTGTTTCTTCATCACGTCGGCTATTGCACGATCAAGTGCCTGAACATCAGGGTGAGTGACGCTGCTCAGATGGTAGCCTGGGATGCCTTCTGTCTTCGCTCGCTCGAGCACCTTCGACCGAGCGTTATTGCTCACCACGACTGCTGGCACGCCATCGAGCGCCGCCATTTTGCAGGCATCAACGACAGCCTGCATATTGCTACCGTTGTGCGAAGCGAGAAACCCTATATTCATAACAGGACCAGTCTTATCTTAACGCGCAGCTGCCGGCGCTTTGAAGTGCGAGTACGATCTCGTACTCAGCATAGAACTTTTTCTATGACTGATTAGTTTTCTCAGCGTATTAATCTTTCGGATACTGAATTTTTTGTGTTTCTTCAGAAATAGCAAGCCGCATGACGCATGACGCATAGGCGTCTGTATTAGGAATGAAACCAGAGTTAGTGCAGCTAGTCCTCATTTCCAATTCTTGGGACACACCTTTTTCCCATAGACCTCTCAGAACAGAACCATCTGCTTTGGTCAGAGTACCTCGGCCGTTGCGTTCACCATCCTTCCACCCACCGACGTATTCGTCTCCATTAGCATAGGTCATGGTGCCTTGCCCGTTGAGAAGGTTATTCCTAAAAGCACCAACGTATTTTCGTCCATCAGCCCAGATATAGGTGCCTCGGCCGTTAATCTTGGCACGTATCCACTCACCGGCATACCGGTTTCCATTGACCCATGTAAAGGTGCCCCGACCATCCATTAAGCCATCCCTCCACTCACCAACGTATACGTTTCCACTGGTGTAGGTCTGGGTGCCTTGGCCATTTCGCTGGTCATCCCTCCACTCGCCCTTGTACTGGCTTCCGCTCTGCCAAGTATAGATGCCTTCGCCATTGGACTCGCCATCCTTGTACTCACCAACATACTGGCTTCCATCAAGATAGGTAAAGGTACCTAGGCCATCAACACAATTACCACTAATACAACCTACCTCTTGCCCCCAACTCTGAGTCGAGATTTGGAGCAGAAAAACACACCAGCCGAACGGGCGTAGGCTTCTAAGTGAGCTACTGACTTTCATCACTTTCATCGCTAACTATCACCAGCCATACGTTCTTAGTCGTTTCGAGGGCTATCAAGGCAAGAATGATTCATCTTTTGAGTAATGATCAGCTAATGGGGTGCATCACGCAATCCTTCTGCGCATGCAAACTCGCGTAATTCATCATCGGGGTAAGCGGCTTTTCTATATGTGTGTGTAATCTGCCACGGCTCTTCCAATGCAAGCGGATCACTGACTGTAATCTGGTCCTCGATGATATCAGGCTCGATAAATCTGATTCGCTCATGAACCGTCATCCGATCACTATGTGGCGAATCGTCGTCGATATATGACTTCGTCGAGATAGCGATGGTATCAACGACGAGCGTGTCACCTTCCCAACGACCGGTGGAATAACCAGCATAGGTTGGGTCGTCCAACACTGACTGGCTGGCTTCACGGCCATCGAGATAAACACGCCGCAACGCATCCAGATGTTCGCTTAGAAAGGTAATCTTGGCCTCGTTTTGCATTATTTCCATACCGTACGGCATTACCATCATTTCCGGCATGCCAGGTGGTAGACAGTTTGCACTGTTGTCATACTGGTAAGAGCCACTGATGCGCGAAGCACCAACAATCTCCCACTGCGCTATGTAATCCGGCGTCAGTTTTGGTTGATGCGGCAGACGTCCCTGTGTCCCGTTACTGAGTGGTCGCCGCGCTGCGCCCTCCGGAGCAAACGGAAAATAAACGCCTGAGAAATTCGGCTTGCCGACAATTCGATTTTCTGCAGCCGCTCGCGCGATATCCGCATCGACCGTTGCCGCTGCTTCCGGGCGATTACCGAGTATCGTTCCGTCCGATTTAGTAATCCGGGCAAAGTTGCCGACGTTACTGACATCCTTTGACGGTCTAACGAGAACGGTGACGACTTCACCAGGTTGTAAAATATCTCGGTTCCAGCCAGCTCGTGCAAGAACCCCTGGTGACCTACCTTCGACGAGCCATTCGACCGATTTGCCGTTCTCGTCCTGCACTGAAATAGAGAGCCAGGTATGTGGATTTATCCACTGCCATCGGGTGACGGTTCCCTGCAGTATCACTGGTTCGTCCATACGATAGGACACGTTGCTGTGGTGTGCATCGGCAAAGTTTGCGCACACTGCCATCGTTGCGATGGACAACGCAGCTCGAAATTTATTACGCATTCTCGATTTCCTCAGCTAACAGCGATATCGCAACCTGAAGATAAGTTTTCCAGTAGTCCATTTCAACATCTAGAACTGATCCCTATCGCTGTGGCTCGAGAGGCTCGTAGTACCTGAGCGTTCAGCCGCAGCGATTCAGATCTAGTCGGAGGAGAAACTACAGCAGTTCTCACTCATGAGACAGGCCACAGAATGTTGGCCATCACAATTAATGTCTACAATATTACCCAAAAACGGGAAATAATTTTGCTATATTGTTAAAATATCTACAATATTGTCGACAATTTAATCAGGATCCGTTTAATGACAACTTATCGTGGCACACGAGACAGTCTCCGCCCGTCGGCCGACAAGCTATTTCTAGACGTCGCGGAATACGTACTAGAGCGAGAACCGGGTAGTGCTGAAGCCCGTAGCACAGCCACCCACTGCCTACTCGATACGCTGGGTTGTGGCATCCTCGCACTCAACTATCCCGCCTGTCAGAAACTACTCGGCCCGGTCGTCCCTAACGCTGGGCTCACTGGAGGAGCAAGAGTTCCTGGTACTGCGTTCGAACTCGATCCCATAACGGCGGCTTTCAATATTGGAGCCATGATTCGCTGGCTCGACTTCAACGATACGTGGCTTGCGGCCGAGTGGGGGCATCCGTCCGACAACCTTGGCGGCATACTTGCAGTCGCGGACTATCTCGACCGTCAAGAAAAAAAACCGACGCTGACTATCGGCGACGTCCTTACTGCCATGATTCAGGCCCACGAAATTCAGGGCGTACTAGCACTCAACCATGCATTCAATCGTGTAGGCCTAGACCACGTTCTGCTTGTTCGGATTGCAACTACGGCTGTTGCTACGCGCATGCTTGGTGGTACTCGCGAACAGATCATCGATGCTATCTCAAATGCCTGGGTCGATGGCGGCGCACTAAGAACCTATCGCCACGCTCCGAATACGGGATCACGAAAAAGCTGGGCAGCGGGCGATGCAACAAGCCGTGGGGTAAGGCTTGCTCTGTTAACACTGCGTGGCGAAATGGGTTACCCCTCTGCACTGTCCGCGCAGACGTGGGGATTTCAGGACGTGTTATTCGGCTCGACACCGATTGAGCTCGAGCGAACGCTCAGCTCTTACGTCATGGAAAATATACTGTTCAAGCTATCGTTCCCTGCCGAGTTTCATGCGCAAACAGCCGTCGAAGCTGCAATGACGCTTCATCCAAAAGTATCGAAACGGCTCGACGCTATTGCCGAAATCGAGATCGAAACACAGGAAGCCGGTGTCCGCATCATCGACAAATCGGGACCGCTCGCGAATCCTGCGGATCGTGATCATTGCATTCAATACATGGTTTCAGTAGCGCTGATATTCGGGAGACTCACGGCAGACGACTACGAGGAGGATGTAGCACAAGACCCTCGTATCGATGAACTGCGTAAAAAAATGGTTGTGAGAGAGAATCAACAATTCAGTACCGACTATCTCGATCCCGAGAAACGCGCAATCGGAAACGCAATTACAATTAGATTTGAAGACGGTACCTCGACAGATCGTATCGCCGTCGATTATCCGATTGGACATCGGCGAAGACGTGCAGAAGGCATCCCCGTACTACGGGAAAAATTTGAGCGAAACCTTCGAAGCTTCTACAGCGACAACCAAGCTAATACGATCCTTGCAGCATGTTCCGATCTTCCTGGTTTGGAGAATATGAGCGTCAGCAGCTTTATGGATCTGTGGATAACGACCGAATGATAGCTGAACTTCACAAACACCCTACGACGATCGCTTCGCGACTCACTGAGGAACTAACTCACGCAATTGTTACTGGTGGCGGAATCGCGGCCGGCGAGAAGATAAGCGAGCCGGATCTAGCAGGCCGTTACGAGGTCAGTCGTGGGCCACTCCGCGAAGCTATCCGACGGCTCGAGGGGCGCGGCCTCGTAAGACACATTCCTCACGCTGGGGTCCGTGTCGTGACACTTGAGCACAATGAAGTCGTCGAACTCTACGCAATTCGCGAAGTTCTAGAAGGTATGGCCGCTAGGCTTGCAGCCGAAAATATGAGTGAAACGGAAATCAAATCTGTTCGTAAACTACTCGACGAGCATGAGGCGGCCGTGCAAAAAAGCAAAGGTCGTGATTACTTCCAGCAGGAGGGCGATCTAGACTTTCACTATCGCATAGTGGTGGCGAGTGGCAATAAAAAACTCACAGACCTACTCTGTGGTGAGCTCTATCACCTCGTACGCATGTATCGCTACCGATCGAGCCGCACGGTATCTCGACCGCAGCAAGCTCTGGAAGAACATCGTCGTATTCTCGATGCCATCGCCGAACGCGACGGAGAGCTCAGCGAACTCCTTATGCGTCGCCATCTCAGTAGAGCGCGCCAAAGTATCTCAACCCAACTGGAGAAACCGAATGACTGAACAGCGACGTCAAACACTCCAGGAGGCCATCCATACTCAAGCCCCCCTGCAGATTGCAGGTACGATCAATGCATATTCTGCCCTGCTTGCGGAACGAGCGGGGTTTCGCGCCCTTTATCTTTCCGGTGCAGGAGTCGCCAACGCCTCATTCGGCATGCCGGATTTAGCAATGACCACACTTAACGACGTTCTGGAAGATACTCGCCGAATTACAGGCGCTACTCGTTTGCCGTTACTCGTTGATGCAGATACAGGTTGGGGTACAGCATTCAATATAGCCCGTACGACCCGCGAGTTGATCAGAGCGGGGGCTTCGGGGATGCATATCGAAGATCAAGAACAAGCGAAGCGCTGTGGGCACCGTCCTAACAAGGCAACAGTATCGACTGAAGAAATGTGCGATCGCATCAGAGCGGCTGTCGATGCTCGAACAGATGATCAATTTACCATCATGGCACGCACTGATGCATTCGCCCATGAAGGTCAGCAAGCTTCTTTAGATCGCGTGCGCGCCTATATCGAAGCGGGCGCAGACATGATCTTCGCAGAAGCGCTATACACACTCGACGACTATCGGTCGTTTACAAGCACGATCAACGTACCTGTGCTTGCCAATATTACGGAGTTCGGACTGACACCGTCTTTCTCGACTAAAGAGCTCGCAGATGTCGGCGTAGCGATGGCGCTCTATCCACTTTCGGCGTTCCGGGCGATGAGCAAAGCCGCACTCACTATCTATCAGACCATACTTCACGAAGGAACACAGAAGTCGGTTCTAGATTCGATGCAAACACGAGAAGAGCTGTATGAGATGCTCGGTTATCACGACTACGAGCGAAAGCTCGACGAACTTTCTGCAACGCGGGAGAAAAAAAATGAAGGATAAAAAATCAGACCAAGCGGGCCTGCGTGGCATATCTGCCGGCGAGACAGCTATCGCTACGGTCGGAAAAGAAGGCCACGGACTCAGTTACCGAGGTTACGACATCCTAGAGTTGTCCGATAATGCAAGTTTTGAAGAGGTAGCGTGGTTACTACTGTACGGTGAGCTGCCCAATACCACTGAGCTGACTTCATACTTGAGTGACCTGCGATCTCTTCGCGAACTACCGGCTCCACTCCGTGAAGTTCTTGAGCAGATTCCAGCCGAAACTCACCCGATGGATGTGTTACGGACGGGCTGCTCCATGCTCGGCACGCTCGAGCCCGAGCTCGATTTCTCGCAGCAGCTCGATGCCTCTAATCGACTGATCGCGACATTTCCTGGCATGCTCCTGTATTGGCATCACTTCGTAACCAATGGCGCACGAATCGAAACGCAGTCAAACGAGGAAACTTTAGCGGGACATTTCCTTCATCTACTACATGGAGAGACGCCCAGCGAACTACATCGTCGAGCGATGGACGTATCATTGATTCTTTATGCTGAACACGAATTTAACGCCTCGACCTTTACGGCTAGGGTATGTACGGCCACTCTATCTGATCTTCACTCAGCCGTAACAGGCGCTATTGGAACTTTGCGTGGTCCGCTACATGGGGGAGCGAACGAGGCAGCGATGGAGTTAATCGAACAGTTCGACTCTGCGGAAGCGGCCCGCACCGGCGTTAAGAAAATGCTCGACCGAAAAGCTAAGATCATGGGATTTGGTCACGCTGTCTATAGAGAATCCGACCCACGCAATCAGGTGATTAAGGCTTGGTCACAGAAGCTCGCTGACGAAGCCGGCGATGATTTGCTCTATGCTGTCTCCGAAGCCATCGACACGGTAATGTGGGAGGAGAAGCGGCTATTCCCGAACCTCGACTTTTACAGCGCATCCGCCTACCGCTTCATGGGAATTCCGACCTCTCTCTTCACACCAATTTTCGTGTGTTCTCGAATAGCTGGCTGGGCAGCGCACATCATCGAACAGCGTGCAAACAATAAACTTATCCGACCCGCTGCCGACT